>CAVSRR010000001.1:0-310670 GCA_963730465.1 uncultured beta proteobacterium
AGCCTTTCCACCACAACCCCTGCCCCGCGGGCGGGGTCACGCACACAATCCCTTGTGTTGCCGGGCCGGCCTCGCTAGCATAAAGACGATCTCTACCTCATCGCCCTCAGGAGGCCCATGGTCGGCAAAGTAAGGTCCGCGCTTCACGTCGACTCACCCGTCAAGACATCATTGCCGAAACTCTTCGTGCTGGACACCAATGTGCTGATGCACGATCCGACCAGTCTGTTCCGGTTCGAGGAACACGACATCTTCCTCCCGATGCTCACGCTGGAGGAGCTCGATAACAACAAGAAAGGCACGACCGAGGTTGCGCGCAACGCGCGCCAGGCTTCGCGCTTTCTGGACGAGCTGGTCAGCGCCGCCAGCGCGATCAGCCCCGGCAACATCAGCGCCGGCATCCCTCTCAAGCCGCGCAGCGGCGGCGCCGCGAGCGGGAGGCTGTTCGTGCAAACCGAGGCGATCTCCACGGCGCTGCCGCCTTCGCTCGCCGGCGGCAAGGCCGACAACCAGATCATTGCCGTCGTCATGCACCTGCAGAAGGTGCATCCCAATCGAAGCGTCATCCTGGTGTCGAAAGACATCAACATGCGCATCAAGTCGCATGCGCTGGGGATCGCGGCCGAGGATTACTTCAACGACAAGGTGCTCGAGGATACCGACCTTCTCTACAGCGGGATGCGCGAGCTGCCGGTGGATTTCTGGGACCGCCACGCCAAGGGAATGGAGTCGTGGCAGCAGGGCGGGCATACGTACTACCGCGTCACCGGACCCTTGAGCTCGAGCCTGCTGGTCAATGAATTTCTCTACCTCGAAGGCAAGGGGCCGGGCGAGACTCCGCTGTACTCGATGGTCAAGGAGGTCTCCGGCCGCACCGCGCTGCTGCAGACGCTCAAGGACTACACGCACCAGAAGAACAACGTCTGGGGCATCACCGCGCGCAACCGCGAGCAGAACTTCGCGCTCAACCTGCTGATGAATCCGGATTTCGATTTCGTCACACTGCTGGGGCAAGCGGGCACCGGCAAGACCCTCCTCACACTCGCCGCCGGACTGATGCAGACGCTCGAATTCAAGGTCTACTCCGAGATCATCATGACTCGCGTGACGGTGCCGGTCGGCGAGGATATCGGATTCCTCCCGGGCACCGAGGAAGAGAAGATGAACCCCTGGATGGGCGCGCTCGAGGACAATCTCGACGTGCTCAACAAGACCGATGACGAGGCGGGCGAATGGGGCCGCGCCGCGACGCGCGATCTCATCCGCTCGCGCATCAAGGTCAAGTCGCTCAACTTCATGCGCGGCCGCACCTTCATCAACAAGTACCTCATCATCGACGAGGCGCAGAATCTGACGCCGAAGCAGATGAAGACGCTCATCACGCGCGCGGGACCGGGCACCAAGGTGGTCTGCCTGGGCAATATCGCGCAGATCGACACGCCGTACCTGACCGAAGGAAGCTCCGGCCTCACCTACGTGGTCGATCGCTTCAAGGGTTGGTCGCATAGCGGGCACGTTACGTTGCAGCGTGGGGAGCGCTCGCGACTCGCCGATCACGCCGCCGAGGTGCTCTAGACGGCGCCAGCGAGCGGTGCGCACGCCGACCGCGAGCAGTCTTCGACACCGGTGACGCCGCGCTAGAATGCGCGTGTGAGCGTCCTCGCGCATCGGCTACGGCTCGCTGGGATTCTGGCGCTGTGCGCTGCGCTCGCCGCCTGCGCCGACGAGCCGGCGCGCCCGGACCTCGCGAGGCTCTATCGCGTCGGCAGCCAAGGGGCCGACACCACGCCCGTGATCGTCATCCCCGGCCTCTTTGGGTCGCGCCTGCGCGACCGCACTACGGGCGCGGAGGTTTGGCCGGGGTCCGCCGAGATGATCCTCTTCGACGACTACCACTCGCTCGCGCTCGACTTCGACCGCGCGACCCTGCAAGTGCGGCCCGACAACGTCGAAGCCTTCGGCATCACCGATGCGGCGCTCGGCCGCGACTTCTACGGGCAGATCATCGAAGCCTTGCAGCGCTTCGGCGGCTACGTGAAAGCGACACCGGGCACGCCCATGGTGCCCGGCGAGCGGCGCTACTACATCTATCCGTACGACTGGCGGCAGGACAACGTCGACTCCGCGCGCGGTCTGGATCGGCTGATCGAGGCGATTCGCCGCGATTACAACGATCCGGGCCTTCGCGTCGACATCATCGCCCACAGCATGGGCGGCATGGTCGCGCGCTATTACCTGCGCTACGGCACGGTCGACGTCCTCGACGGGACGGAGCAATTGGTGACGCTGTATGGCACGACACGGGTGCGCAAGCTGGTTCTTCTGGGAACGCCGAACATGGGCTCCGCCTCGGCGCTGCAGGCGTTCCTGGTCGGCGAGCCGATCGGGCTGAAGCACATTCCCCCGGAAGTGCTGGCGACGCTTCCATCCGGCTACGAGTTGTTTCCGCATCCGCTGGTCACATGGCTCGTCGATACTTCCGGAGCCGCGCTCAACGATGACCTCTTCGACGGCGAAACCTGGCGCCGCTATCGCTGGTCGATATTCGATCCCGCGACCGAGGCGCGCATTCGCGCGCAGCACGGTGCGGAATCAGACGAATACCTCGCGGCGCTGCGGCGATTTTTCGACTTCAGGCTCGAGCGCGCTCGCCGATTTCTTTGGGCGCTGTCGACGCCTGAGCCGGCGACTCCGATTCGCTACGTGCTCTTCGGCGGAGACTGCACGCTCACCCCGGCGCGGCTCGCCCTCGAGAACGACGGCGGAACGCCCACCGCCCGCCTGTATCCCGGCGAGATCAGGCACCCCGTTCCCGGTGTCCGTTACGACGAAATCATGCTCGAGCCGGGTGATGGCAAAGTCACCAAACCATCTCTCCTGGCGCGCGAAACGCTGGATCCCAGCGCTCCTCAGAACGAGGATAGCTTTATACCCATCGCGTACTGGTTCTTCCTGTGCGAGCGCCACGATCGCCTGACCGGCAATATCAACTTCCAGGACAATCTGCTCAACGTGCTGCTGACGCGGAGTCTGCCTTGGGAGATGAGCGGACCGCCGCAATAATGAATGATGTTGCTCGTCACGCTCAAACCGTGACAGTTCGAACTCCCGGCCTACAAGATGTGCGGCGGTTGGTGTTGCAACCAATCCTGCTTCAGTTTTGCCGATCCCTGGCTCGTGGGCTGCGGAACTCCAGCCACGCGCTGCGCTGAGGCAGCGATCCGTGTACCGATCGTGGCTATCGCACGGACAATCATCGCCCGCGGCGCATCGGCGCCGCGTGTTCAGTAGCTTCCCGAGCTGGCCAGGTTCTCGAAGCGCGTGTACTCCCCGAGGAAAGCGAGGCGCACCGTGCCGGTCGGGCCGTTGCGCTGCTTGCTGATGATGATTTCGGCGATGCCCTTATCCTGGCTGTCCTCGTTGTAGACTTCGTCGCGATAGATGAAAAGAATGACGTCCGCGTCCTGCTCGATCGCGCCCGATTCGCGAAGATCCGACATCACCGGACGCTTGTTGGGACGCTGCTCGAGGCTGCGGTTCAGCTGCGACAGCGCGAGAACCGGCACCTTGAGCTCCTTGGCCAGCGCTTTCATGGAGCGTGAGATTTCGGAAATCTCCGTCGCGCGGTTTTCTCCATCGCTGATCGCCTGCATCAACTGCAGGTAGTCGACCACGATCGCACCGAGCTTGCCGCCGTACTGCCTGGCGAGGCGGCGGGCACGGGCACGCAGTTCCAGTGCGTTCAAAGCCGGCGTCTCGTCGATATGGATCGGCGCGTCGTTGAGCTTGCCCAGCGCTCCGGACAGCCGCTCCCAATCGTCGTTGCTGAGGCGCCCCGTGCGAATTTTCTGCTGATCGAGGCGACCCACCGAACCCATCAGGCGCATCGCCAGCTGGGTGGCACCCATTTCCATGCTGAAAATCGCGACCGGCATTTTCAGGGATAAGGCGATGTGCTCGCCGATGTTGAGCGCGAGCGACGACTTGCCCATGCTCGGCCGTCCGGCAATGACGATCAGATCGCCTTCCTGGAGACCGGAGGTAATGCGGTCCAGATCGGTGAACCCGGTCGCGATGCCGGTGACGTCGGACGGGTTGTCGCGGTTGTACAGGAACTCGATTCGCTCCACGACCTGCGTCAGCAGCGGCCTGATCTCCTGGAAGCCTTGCTGCCCGCGCGCGCCGTGCTCGGCGATCTCGAAGACCTTCGTTTCCGCCTGGTCGAGGATTTCCCGGACACTGCGTCCGAGCGGATGAAACGCGTTCTCGGCGATCTCTCCGCCCGCGGCGGCAAGACGGCGCAAGATCGCACGCTCGTGCACGATCTCGGCGTAGCGGCGAATGTTCGCGGCGGTCGGAACGTTCTCGACGAGCGCGCCGAGATAAGCCATGCCGCCGATGTATTCGAGCTTGTTTATCGAACCCAGAACTTCCGCGACCGTCACTACATCGGCAGGCTTGTTATCAGCAATGAGCTGCATGATCGCGTTGTAGATCGATCGATGCGTATCGCTATAGAAGTGATCGGCGACGAGGAAGTCTGCGATCCGATCGGCGGCATCGTTGTCGAGCAACAGCCCACCTAGCACCGACTGCTCCGCCTCCATCGACTGAGGCGGGACCTTCAGGGCTTCGACTTGGCTGTCGTTGGGCATGATGGCGGGCGACGTCAGGCTGAAGGCTTCAAGCCTGCTGGATGTCGAGCCCGAGACGCCGGTTTGCGGGCACCGCGACATCGATCATTTTGGGCTTCGGCAAATGCAGCTCGGCCATGATCCGAATGAAGTCCTCGCGGTTTTTACCGGCAAGCCGGGGATTGGTCTCGCGCTCCTCGCCGATGGTCGACGCGGTGCGACCGCGATAGTCGTGCGCCGGACAAACGATCGTCTCGGCGGGAAGCGTGAAGAGCCGCTGGGTGATGCTGTCGTAGAGCATGGATGAATCGCCGTCCTGGAAGTCCGTCCGGCCACAGCCGCCGATGAGCAGAGTGTCGCCGGTAAAGACACGATCGCGCCAAAGATATGACATCGACCCGGCGGTATGACCGGGAGTGTGAACCGCGCGGATACGCTCGCCGCCGAATCGGAGCTCGGCGCCGTCCTCGAGCTGGATGTCGGCAGGCAGGATTTCGCAATGCACCGGCGCGGCCGCCTTGGCCCCGGTAACTTGGCACAGCCGCCCGGCTGAGGTGATGTGATCGGCGTGCGCATGCGTCTCGAGCACGTACACCAGGTTGACCTTGTCGCCTGCAATAACCTCGAGATATTCGTCGAGATGCGTATCCACCGGATCGATCATGACCGCGTCACGCGTCGCGGGATCGATGAGCAGGTAGGTGAACGTCGATGAAGTCGTGTCGAAGAATTGGCGAAATGCATCCACTGTGAATCTCCCCCTGGCTTGCCGTCACGATAGCGCAATCTCAAGCAAAAGGGGACCGTCGCCGGTCCCCTTTTGCTTTTCGACTGCGTCCTTGTCAGTACGTCACGCGGCCTGATTGGTCGTGTCGCCCAGTACACTGACCGTGATATGCGCCGCAACGTCGGTGTGCAATGCGATCGTCAGCGGGAAGTCTCCGACGTGCTTCAGCGGACCTTCCGGCATGCGCACCATGGACTTCTCGACGGTGTGGCCGAGACCCTGCAGCGCATCGACTACGTCGACGTTGGTGACCGAGCCGAACAGCCTGCCGTCGACGCCTGCCTTCTGCGTCACCTGGATCGTGACGCCCTCGAGCTTCTCGGCCTGCGCCTGTGCTTTCGCCAGCTTCTCGCCGGCGGTCTTTTCCAGCTCGCTGCGCTTTTCCTCCAGCAGCTTCAGGTTCTCAGGCGTCGCGCGCTTGGCCTTGCCTTGCGGAATCAGGAAATTCCGGGCGTAGCCTTGCTTGACCTTGACCACTTCGCCAAGATCACCGACGTTGACCACTTTTTCCAGCAGAATGATTTGCATGGCTCTGGCTTCCTGTCAGTGCAAGTCGGTGTAGGGCAGCAGCGCGAGGTAGCGCGCGCGCTTGATTGCCGTCCCCAACTGCCGTTGGTAGCGGGCCTTGGTGCCGGTAATCCGGGCAGGCATGATCTTGCCGTTCTCCTGGACAAAGTCCTTCAGGATGTCGATGTCCTTGTAATCGATTTGCTTGACGCCCTCGGCGGTAAAGCGGCAGAACTTCTTGCGCTTGAACAGGTTGTTCCCGCGTTCGCGCTTTTTGCCATCCTTGCCTTTACCTTTGCCTTTGGCGTTTCTTCCCATGGGACGGGGCATGTCAGTTTCCTTCGTTAGTTTCTGACTTCAGATCGAATTCGTTCACGTGCAAGGCGACGGTGATGCCAGTCCGGTAACGGCGGGCGAGAAACCCCTTGCAGCGCATGCGCGCGCCCGGCTCGACGTCGGCGATCATTCTCGCGACGGGGCCGAGCGCAACGGCTGCAAGCTCGCATGCGACTCGACGCTCGCCGCCTGCCTCAACCTGCACGGATTCATGCGCGAGCTCGAAGTCGAGCGCGGGCACTCCGGCTGGCGTGAAGCGCAGCGCGCCGCGCGATTGGAGCCTCGCATCGAGCGTCACCGAGTTGGCCTCCACTGCGCTTCGCGTCAGGTCGCTGCGGTTGGCGCTGGCGCCATCGCCGCTGCGGCCGGCTCGGCAGGCGTCGGAGCAGCGGCCGGGGCCGTGCTCGCGCCGGCAACGGGCGAGAGCGAGCGCGACTTCTCTTCCTTCATCATCGGCGACGGGGCGACGACGGCCTCGTCCATCGCGACGATCAGGTGTCTCAACACCGCGTCATTGAATTTGAACGCGTGCTCGAGCTCGGTCAGCGTCGGCTGGTCGCACTCGATGTTCATGAGTACGTAGTGCGCCTTGTGAACCTTGGAGATTGGGTAGGTAAGCTGCCGCCGTCCCCAATCCTCGAGGCGGTGAATCCTGCCGCCGGGAGTGGTGACCATCGAGCGGTAGCGCTCGACCATCGCGGGCACCTGCTCGCTCTGGTCCGGATGGACGATAAATACGATTTCGTAGTGACGCATGCAGATCGCTCCTTGTGGACGTTGGTTGGGCAACGACTGGGTACTCAGGTTGGGCACCCGGTTGCCGGCGGCCTCCCCATCTGCGGTGGGTGAGGCAAGGAACCTGCGATTATAGTATGAATCGCGAGATAAGACAATGGGTTAGGCGTGCCTCAAAAGCGTGGCCCGCAACCTGGTGTCGCGATCAGGGAACGGGCCGTGCCGCCTGGGGCCGAAGCGCGGTCTGGTTGGCGCCCGCCGCCGCCAAGGCGGAATCCCGGGCGCTCTTGGGCGATTGCGCAAGTGCCTTCACATGCGCGTAGAAACGCGGGAGATCTCCGCCGTCGGCTGCCAGCAAGGCGTGAAATTCCGGCACCTTCTGGCTGTAGAGACCCACCGCCGCGAGATTGGCATTGTTGGGGCCCTGCGCGAACCAGCCGTCATAGGCGGCGAGGCCGCCCCACTCCTTCTTTGCGGCTTCGTACGACGCGCGCATGGCCGCGAAGGCCGCGGCCTTGCCGGCACGCTTTTCCTCGACGCTGGCGGGGCTTGCGTAGAGCGCCGCGAGCTCCCTGCGGGTACGCTCGGTCAGGATGTGGAACCCTTCACGGTAACGTTGGCTGGCGTTGAACTGCGCGGTCAAGGCCGGGTCGTCCTGCGCCACGAGCCAGCGAGAGATCCCCTCCTCCTCGACCGACACCGCGAACGACTCGTTGAAGACCGTATCGTCCTTCGCGTACGCAACCTGGTGCGCGAGCTCGTGAAAAATCAGCCGAGCGACCTCGGTGTCCGGATATCGGATGACGGTCGACAACATCGGGTCGTTGAAATAGCCGAGCGTCGAATAGGCAGGCACACCGCCGACGTAGACATCATCGCCGTCCGCGGCGAGCTTCGCAGCTTCGGCGCGGGCTGCGCCCTCGTCGAAGTACCCGCGATAGTTCACGCATCCAGCGACGGGGAAACACCATTGACGGGGCTCGAGCGAAAGCTCCGGCGTTGCGAAGACGTTCCAGAGCACGAAGCGACGCCCGAGATCGGTATAGCTTCGATAGCTCGGATTGTCCGGAAGGCCGAGCTCACGGCTTGCGTACTCGCGAATCGCCAGCACGCGCTCGAGCTTTCGCTTCAGCACCGGGTCGGTCGTCGTCGCGACAACGTCCGGAATGGGTTGAGCCCGGTCGAGCAGATCGAACTGGCCTCGCACGCCCTGCCAGTAGTAAGCGATGCTGGTGCAGCCGCTCAGCAAGGGAAAGAGCAACGCGAGGAGCCCGGCGCGCGCGGTTCGTCGCACGTCCGTCGTCGACGCCGCGGCGACTAGGAGCTTGTACATCGAATGGATGAGTGCCCGCGATCGCAAAGGTACTATAGTAAACGCGTCCTGCCGACCGAAGCATGCCATGCGTTCATCGCTTATTCTGACATTATCAGCGCTCGCGCTTCTCGGCCATATCGGGTGCGCCGGAGCGACGCTGGTCAAGTGCCGAAACGATTCCGGCACTCCGGTCTATCAGGATGCGCCGTGCAAGCCCGGAATGGAGCTGCGCAACTTCGACACTGACCCGGCAACCGTCAGCGTAGTTCCCTTCGCGCCCGCAGACATTCCGCGCACCCCGCCCCAGGCGACTCGACCTCCGGCCGCGCAAACAGCACGCCGCCAGACGCTAGCGAGGGTCGGCGCGGAGAAGACGTCGGAGCGGGCCTCGGAGCGGCGATTCATCCGCACCGGCATGTCCGAATCAGAGGTTGTCCGGCGAATCGGCAAGCCCGAGATTAACGCCAGCAGCGGACGCAACAAGCGCAAGGACAGCAAGCGCTGGTCGTACCTGCCGGCACCCGGAGATCCCGAAACGATCACGACCGTTACCATCGTCGGCGGCCAGGTCGCCGAGGTCGAGCGCAAGATCGTCCGCTGACGATGCGTGCCGCAATCCAGCGCGTTCGCGAGGCGTCGGTCACCGTCGCCGAGCAGAACGTGGCCACCATCGGAGCGGGTCTTCTTGTCCTTTGCGGAGTTGCACCTTCGGATTCCCGCGCAGAGTCCGATTGGCTCGCGAGAAAAATCGTCGCCTTGCGCATCTTCGAGGATGAAGCGGGCATTATGAATCGATCGGTGCATGACACCGGTGGTCAGATCCTGGCGGTCAGTCAGTTCACACTCCTCGCGTCGACCCGGAAAGGTGCCCGCCCGTCCTACAGCGGCGCGGCGACGCCGGAAGTCGCGCGGCCCATCTTCGATGCGTTCGTCGCCGCGCTCGAGCGCGAGCTCGGGCGCGCCGTTGCAACGGGGGTTTTCGGCGCCGACATGCAAGTCGCCCTCATCAACGACGGGCCCGTGACGATCTGGATCGATACCCTCACCCGCGAGTAGCTCGTCACCCGGTTTGTGATCCGACCGCCGCGATCAATCGAGCTGCGAGACGATATCGATCTTGCTGGACAGTGTCCGATGCACCGGGCAGTTGTTCGCGATCTGCAGCATTCGAGCGCGCTGCTCGGCCGACAACTCTCCCCCGACGCGGATGTCGCGACGCATCCGATAGACGCCGTCGCGCTCCTCGTGGCTCACCTCGACATTGAGCGCGGTCAGCGCGATGCCCTTGTGCCGGGCGTACAGCGTCAAGGTCAGCGCGGTGCACGCGGCGAGTGCAGCATCGAGCAGCTCGTGAGGGCGAGGCCCGAGATCCTCGCCACCCACGTCGCGAGCGGCATCGGAGAGCAGGACGTGCGGCCCGATCTCGATCTGCTGGGCAAGCGCCCCAACGGACGCTTTGCTCGTTCGAACGACACGTTCCACGAACAGCTCCGTTTCGCGCTGAAGATCTTCCCGATAGACGCCGCCGCGTCAACCCTTGTCGACGCTCAAACGGCCGGGCCCGAACGCCGCCACCATCAGCATACCGCCCATGATCGATACGTTTTTCAGAAACTGGATTTTGTTCATTGCGGCCGCCGCGCCTTCCATGGTCCAGAAGTTATGAAAGGTCAGAGACACGGGGATGATGAACAGGAATAGCAGCACCGCAGCCCAACGCGCTTTCAGGCCAACGACCAGCAAGAGCCCTGCACCGAGCTCGATCGCTACGGTCAGAACGGCGAGCACTTCAGGCATCGGCAAGCCCTTCCCGGCGATCGAGGCGATCACCCCCGAGAAGCCGGTGAGCTTCTGAAAGCCCGACAGCACGAAAATCGAACCGAGCAAAATTCGCCCGACCAGCGCCAATGCATCCGAATGGCTTTTCATCGCTTCCCCCGTTCGTTGGTCAAGTGATTCCTGTCGCAGCGTGCTCGTGACTAAATACCGACCACGCGACATACGTTAGAGCTTGTAGGCCCGCTTCGCGAGCCCGTAGGCCAGTTCCGGCGCGAGCTCGAATGCCTCGTCCTCTTCGATCTTGTGCTCGGCCACGAGCTGCGCGAGAAAGCGGCAATCCATCCGCCGGGCAACGTCGTGGCGCGCCGGGATCGACAGGAACGCGCGCGTGTCATCGTTAAAGCCGACCGTGTTGTAGAAGCCGGCGGTTTCGGTCACCTGCTCCCGGAATCGCTGCATGCCCTCGGGACTGTCGTAGAACCACCACGGCGGACCGAGGCGCAGGATCGGGTAGTGGCCCGCAAGCGGCGCGAGCTCGCGCGAATACGCGGTCTCGTCCAGCGTGAAGAGAATCACCGTCAGATCGCGCTCGTTGCCGAAGCGATCGAGCAGAGGCTTGAGCGCGTGCACGTAGTCGGTTTGCGTTGGAATGTCGGCACCCTTGTCGCGGCCGAAACGCATCTGCACCTGCGGATTGTGATTCCGGAACGAGCCGGGGTGGATCTGCATCACCAGCCCGTCGTCGAGGCTCATCTTCGCCATCTCGGTCAGAATCTGTCCGCGGAACGTCTCCGCTTCCGATGGCGAAGCCTTTCCGCTGAGCGCCTTCGCGAACAGGGCCTCGCATTCGCTGTCGCTCAAGTCCGCGGTCTGCGCGGTCAGGTGCCCGTGATCGGTCGAGGTGGCGCCCATGCTCTTGAAATACGCGCGGCGGTTGCGATGCGCCGCGAGATAGCCACGCCACGTCATGCTGTCTTCGCCCGCGAGCTCGCCGAGCTTTCTCACGTTGGCGGCAAAGCCCTCGAATTCGGGATCGACCGTCGGATCCGGCCGGTACGCCGTGACGACGCGGCCTTTCCAGCCACTGGTGCGAAGCTTCGCGTGATGGGCGAGCGGATCGAGCGGTGATTCGGTCGTGGCGATGACCTCGATGTTGAAGCGCTCGAAGAGCGCGCGCGGCCGGAATTCGGGCTTGGCGAGGCAGTCGTTGATGCGATCGAATATGCGATCCGCGGATTCGGACGTCAGTCGCTCGCGCACGCCGAACACTTCGTAAAACGCGTGGTCGAGCCAGACTCGCGTCGGCGTCCCGCGAAACAGATGATACCTGGCGGCGAAGGTGCGCCAGATCTTGCGCGCATCCTGCTCAACCGGGCCGCCGTCACGACGCGGAATCGCGAGATCCTCGAGCTTGACTCCCTGGCTGTAGAGCATCCGGAAGACGTAGTGGTCCGGCGTGATGAACAAGGCGGACGCGTTGGAGAATGGCTCGTTGTCGGCGTACCACTGCGGATCGGTGTGGCCGTGCGGACTGATGATGGGCAGCTTGCTGACCGTCGCATAGAGCGCGCGGCTCAAGTCCCGTTGAACCGGGTCGGATGAGAAAAGGCGGTCGGCGTGCAGCGTCAGTGGAATCATGTGAGGTCCAGGAGCGGTTCGGTCACGCAATCATCGCATCAGGCCGGGGAGCGCACGGCCTTTGCGACTGTTCGCGCGGCGCCGTCGGAGTATAGCGATGCCAGCCACGTGCGCACCGGTTCCGAGAAACGGCTGTCGGCAGCGAGATCATCGCCGAAGATCGCGCGAATGCCCAGCAGTCCTCGAGCAAATGCGTCCGGCGAGCCGCCATCCCGAACGCCGCTTTCCACGGCGATCCGCTCGTATTCCTGCGCTAGCGGGTCCGAAACCTTGATCGGGCGGCCGGCTTCATCGCGTCCGCTGACGTAGCGCATCCAGCCCGCGACGGCGAGCGCGAGCATGTCGATGCGGCGTCCCGCAGAGAGGTTTTCGCGAACGGTGGCGAGCAGTCGCTGCGGCAGCTTCTGCGAGCCGTCCATGGCGATCTGCTGAGTACGGTGCGGCAAAGCGGGATTGGCGAAGCGCGTGACCAGCGCCGTTTGATAGGCGGCGATGTCGACGCCGCGAGGCACGCTCAGGGTGGGAACGACTTCGTCGCCCATCAGCCTGCGCATGAACGCCACGAAATCCGGCTGTGCGGCGACCTGATAGATGTATTCGTGTCCGGCGAGAAATCCGAGATAGGCGAACGCCGAGTGGCTGCCGTTGAGGAGGCGAAGCTTCATCGTCTCGAACGGCGCGACGTCGTCGACCAACTCGGCACCCACCTTGTCCCACCTCGGCCTTCCGGCGGCGAAACGGTCCTCGATCGCCCATTGCCGGAACGGCTCGTGCATGACCGGCGCGGCGTCGTGCATGCCCAACGCCGAATCGTTGTCGACGATATCGGCGTCGGTCGTCGCGGGAACAATGCGGTCCACCATGGTCGAGGGAAACCTCGCATGGGTCTCGATCCAGCGGGCAAGTATCGGATTGCGCGCTTCCGCGAATGCCATCACAAGGCCGCGGACCAGCGTCCCGTTGTGCGGCAGGTTGTCGCAGCAGAGGATCGTGAGCGCGCCGCCGTGCGATCCCCTGCGCGCGTCGAGTGCCGCCGCGATCAGGCCGACCGCGCTTTGCGCGTCATGGGGATGCGCGAGATCGTGCACGATGTCCGGATGCGCGAAATTGAGCTTGCCGGTCGCAGGGTCGTGGCAATATCCTTTTTCCGTAATCGTCAGCGACACGATCTTCGTTTCCGCGGCCGACAATCGCGCGCTGACCTGATCACGCTGATCACCGAGAAACAGGACTTCGCGAACGCTGCCGATAATACGGCGGCGGGTCCCCGCAGGACTCTTCTCCACCGCGGTATATAGCCCTTCCTGCGGCGAGAGCTTGTCGCGCACGTCCGCCGAACGCAAGCTCACGCCGCAAATGCCCCAGTTACCGCCATCCAGCGCAAGCGCGTCATCGCTGTACACGGCCGTCTGCGCCCGATGAAACGCGCCGATGCCGAGATGGACGATGCCGATGCCGATGCGGTGCGGGTCGTAGCCGGGCCTGACGACCAACGGGGGCAGTCCGGCAAGTGTTGCCAGCGACAGGTTACTCATGCTCGGGCTCTATCCCATCTTTCCCACGCCGTCGCCTAACCGCCGCGCCCGCGATTCTCAATTTTCCGTCCGCTTTCAGTCATGTGATCTGGCCCCTCGCCGCGATCGCAATTCCCCGTCGATCCCCACGCTTCGCGTGGGGCGACCGGCGACGCCAGGTGGCTCACGCGGCGGGCTGAGGATGCTCTTTGACGCGCGAGACGAGTTGCGTCGGATTGACGAATCGCAGCGCGATGAGCAGCCACGTCAGCGTGACCAGCATGTAGACCATCGCCATGGCATCGACGGATTGCGGCGCGCGCACGCCTGCCGCGAACACCGCGTAGTACAGCGCGACCACCAGCGTCTGCGAATCGGGTCCCGCGGTCAGGAAGGTGAGCTCGAAGAGCGCAATCGTCCTCACCAGCACGAGCAGCGAGGCGGCAAGAATGCCGGGCCCGAGCAGCGGCACCAGGATGTGCCAGAACATGCGTCCCGTCCCGGCGCCGAAGACGCGCGCCGCCGACTCGAGATTGGGATCGATCTGCTCGATGAACGGCGTCATCACCAGGATGACGAAGGGCGCCGCCGGAATCAGATTGGCGAGGATGACGCCGTAAATCGTTCCCGCGAGCTGCATCTTGTACAGCACGGTCGCCAGCGGAATGCCGTAGGTGATCGGCGGCACCATGAGCGGCAGCAGGAATAGCAGCGTCAGAACCCGCTTGCCCGGAAAATCACGGCGCGCGAGCGTGTATGCCGCCGGCACGCCGATGAGCAAGGCAAGCGCGACAACCGCAAAGACAACCTGCACGGTGACCCACAGAACGGAGTCGAGCTGAAACTCTTTCCACGCCGCGGTATACCAGGTCGTCGTCCAGCCTTCCGGCAGCCACGTGCCGAGCCAGCGTTTGGCAAACGAGCTGGTCGCCACCGCCGCGATCATCAGCGCGATATTGACGACAAACAGGGTCATCAAGCCCAGCAGGAGCCCGCGCCATGCGCGATCGATCCATGCGCCGGCAGTCGCGTTTTCGTTCACGGAGCGCTCAACCCTTGCCGCCCGAAACGGGACCGCGGTAGAACAGATTGCGCAGCCCGAGCACCGCGGCGACGATGATGAGCTGCACGAATCCCATGATCATGGCAATCGCCGATGCCAGCGAATAGTCGTACTGCTCGAACGCCGCCTCGTACGCCGCGATGGAAATGACGCGCGTCGGTCCGGCTGGCGAGCCCAGCAATACCGCCGAAGGGAACACCGAGAAAGCCTGCACGAAGGCGAGACAGAAGCACATCGCGAGCCCCGGCGCGAGCAAGGGCAGATAGATGTGGCGGAACTGCGATTTCGGACCCGCTCCCAGCGTCGACGCGGCCCGCGCGAGCACGGGGTCGATACCGGTGATGTACGACAGGATCAACAAAAAGGCGAATGGAAATCCCGAGATCACCAGCGATATGAGCACGCCCCAGTAATTGTGCGTGAGGCGAATCGACCCCTCGTAGATGTGAAAGAACTGCAGGAACTGCGCAAGCCAGCCTTTCGGGCCGAAATAAGTCAGCATGCCTTCGGCGATGAGCACCGTCCCGAGCGTGATCGGCACTACAAGGATGGTGGTGACCCAACGCTGGTAGCGCGACTTGATGCGCATCTTGTAGGCGATCGGCAAAGCGAAGCCGACGTTGATCAGCGTGGCGGGCAAGGCAAGCTTGAGCGTCGTCCAGATCGTCGGCCAAAGATTGTCCGTGGTGAAGAAATGGGAGTAGTTGGCGAGCCAGTTGCCTTCCTTCGGATTGAACGAATCCCAAAGTCCGCTGAGAAACGGATAAACGAAAACGAGCACCATGAATGCCGCGGCCGGGACGACCAGCAGCAACGCCGGGTCGAAAGGCGCGCGCGTGCGCGCTTCAGTCGCGACGGTCATTGCACAATGGGCTTGTCGACCGGATAGACGAGAGCACGCTCGGCCGGAACATGAACGCGGACTGCGTCGCCGAGCTTGATGGTGACGGGCCCTCGGACATGGAGCAGCGCGCCCGACGCTGTCACCACGTCGAGCAGCGAGTCGCGCCCGGAATATTCGACATTTTCGACTTTCGCCGAAATGGTGTTGAGGCCACCCGGCCCTTCACCGACCTGGATTTCCTCCGGACGGATGGCGACAGATGCGCGCGCACCGCCGAGCGGTTGCTTGCGCTGGCCGACGAGCTCCATGTCCGGTCCGCGGAGAACGACCCGGTCACCCTCCTCGCGCTCCACTCCGAGCTCGAGCACGTTGCGGTAGCCCATGAAACGCGCGACGTGCAGATTCGCAGGTTGCGAGTAGACCTCGGGTGGCGTACCGACCTGCTGCACGACGCCATCTTTCATCACCACGATGCGATCGGCGAGCGACAGCGCTTCGTCCTGATCGTGCGTGACGTAGATCGTCGCGCGGCCGAGCTCCCGGTGGATGCGGCGTATCTCCGCGCGAGTCTCGATGCGAAGCTTCGCATCGAGGTTCGACAGCGGCTCATCCATCAGGATCAGTGGCGGCTCGATCACGATGGCACGGGCGATGGCGACGCGCTGCTGCTGGCCGCCGGAAAGCTGTCCCGGCAGCTTGTGCTCCTGGCCCGTGAGCTGAACGAGCTTGAGCGCGTGCGCGACCCGCGGCGCGATCTCCGCGGCGCCACGCCGCGCATGCGCAATCCGAAGCCGATGTTCTTGGCCACGCTCATGTGCGGAAAAAGTGCGTAGTTCTGAAACACCATGCCGAATCCGCGCTTTTCCGGCGGCAGCGTATCGATGCGCTGCTCGTCGAGCCAGATGCTTCCGCCGGAGAGTTGCATCAATCCCGCGATGCAGTTGAGCGCGGTCGACTTGCCGCAGCCTGACGGACCGAGGAGACAGATGAACTCGCCACGCTTGACCGTCAGCGTCAGCTCGTTCAGTGCGGCAAAGGCGTGGCCGCCCGCGCCGGCAAATCGGCGCGTCACGCGGTCGAGACGGAGATCGTTGAAATCGTGCTTCATGGCGCAGAGCTCATAGCGTGCACCTTGCTCCGATAGTTCGTCGTTCCCGCGAAAGCGGGAACCCAGTGGCGTTCGTCACGATATCGCTGACCTCCGAAAGACACTGGATCCCCGCCTTCGCGGGGATGACGCGGCTGTTTCCAATCGCCGCGACCCTTCGGGTCTTGCTCTTGGACATCCGCGTCACTTCGTCTTCTGGGCGCCGACTTCGCTGTCCCACCTGCGGAACGCCTCCACCACCGCTTTGGCGTCGAGCGTCGGAACATGCGGGTATTGCGCCAGCCATGCATCGTACTCCGGGCGTCCGAATTCGCGAATCGCGTCCTGGCTTTCCTTCGGCGCCATGGACAGCGGCACATTCCTGACTGACGGGCCGGGATAGAAGTATCCCTTGTCGTAGGTGAGCGCCTGCGCTTCCGGCGTCAGCAGGTATGCCATCAGATCGAGCACGATTGCGAGGCGTTCAGGTGCAACACCCTTCGGGATGGCCATGTAGTGCGCGTCGTTCACCCACGTCATGTTCTTGAACGGCGTTACCTTGAAATTCTTGGGAACGATGCCGAGAATGCGCGGATTCAAGTCCCAGCCCGTCATGGTGACGGTCATGTCGCGCGAGCCCTCGCCCAATTCCTTCATCATCGCGCCGGTGCCCGCGGTGTAGTACTCGATGCAGGTGTTGAGCTCCTTGAGAAACGCCCAGGTCTTGTCCCAGCCCTTGACGGGATCGCGCGGGTCCTTGTCGCCGAGCAGGTACGGCAAGCCCATCAGGAACGTGAAGCCGGGGCCCGAATTGGCAGGTCGCGCATAGGCGAAGCGGTTGGGATTGGCCTTGCACCACGCGAGCAATTCCGCCGGTGTGGTCGGCACTGCTTGACCTTGTCGGGGTTGTACTCGAGCAGCGGACCCGCGGGCATGAATGTGACGACCAGCGCCTCGCCCTGCGCCAGGTCCTGCATTTTTTTCGCAGCGGGAATGTAATTGTCCATCACGTTCGGAAATTTCGCCGCGTGGTCGGGAACGATTCGCGTCCACAAGTCCCTGGTCGATGCCCGCGGACAAGGCAACGACGCCGGTGAGCACCAGATCGATGTCACTGCGCCCCGCCGCCTGCATCGCCTTCAGCTTCGCGGGCAATTCCGGCGCCGGCGCCTTGGTGAAAGTCACCTTCGAGACCAGGTCGGGATGCTTCGCCTGGTACGCCTCGATCGCGCCCTGCGTCAACGCGAGATCGCCCGCGACATCGACGACACTGATGGTCATCGGGGTTTTTGGAGGCGGCGGCGCTTGTGCACAGGCGCCCCATGATGCGACGACCAAACCCGCCGCCAGCAAGCCGCGCAGCACGGGGCCTGCAGGGTTTTGCTTCACGCTTGTTGTGGAAGCGTTTGTGTTCAATACATCTCCTTGAGATCGCGGTGCGACTCATTACGCCGTCGTGCCCGCGAAAGCGGGAACCCAGTGTCGTTCGTCACATCGATGCAACGCTCCAACGACACTGGATCCCCGCTTCCGCGGGGATGACGCGGCTGTTTCCAATCGCTGCGATCCTTCGGATCTCGCTCTTGGACATCCACGTCACTTGGTCTTCGCGGCACCGACCTGCTGGTCCCAGATCTTGAATGCATCCACCTGTGCGGAAGGCGGCAGGGACTGCGTGTGCGGAAACTGTGTCAGCCAGCCTTCGTACTCGGGACGGCCGTATTCCTTGATCGCGTCCTGGCTTTCCTTGGGCGCCATCGTATTGGCTCACGTTCTTGACCGCGGGGCCCGGATAGAAATACCCCTTGTCATATGTGTACGCCTGAGCCTCCGGCGTGAGCAGATACGCCATGAGATCGAGTACCGCCGCGACCTTTTCCGGCGCCACGCCCTTCGGGATCACCATGTAGTGCGCATCGTTGACCCAGGTCATGCCCTTGAATGGCACGACCTTGTACGACTTCGGCACGATGCCGAGCACGCGCGGATTGATATCCCATCCGGTCATGGTCAGGGTGATGTCGCGCGAACCCTCGCCGAGCTCCTTCATTACCGCTCCGGTGCCCGTGGGGTAGTACTCGATGCAAGTGTTGAGCTCCTTCAGGTACGCCCAGGTCTTGTCCCATCCATTCACCGGGTCCTTGGGATTCTTGTCACCGAGAATGTAGGGCAGCCCCATGATGAAGGTGCGACCCGGACCGGAGTTGGCCGGCCGCGCGTAAATCACACGGTTCGGATTGGCCTTGCACCACGCCAGCAGCTCAGCGGGCGTTGTCGGCGGCTGCTTGACCTTGTCCGGGTTGTATTCGACCAGCGGTCCAGCCGGCATGAACGTGACGGTCACGCCGTAGTCCTGGGCGAGCTCCTGCATCTTGGCCGCGGCGGGTTGATAGTTCGCCGTCAGGTTGGGAAATTTCGACGCGTACTCGGGGAGGATCTTCATCAGGACGCCCTGCTCGATGCCTGCCGCTAGAAAATCCGTTCCGGTCAGCACCATGTCGATGTCGCTTCGGCCCGCGCCCTGCATCGCCTTCAGCTTGCCCGGAAGCTCGGGGGCCGGCGCCTTGGTGAAATTGATCTTGGCGATCAGTTCCGGGTGCTTCTTCTGGTAGGCCTCGATCGCGTCCTGCGTCAGCGCGAGGTTGCCGGCGACGTCGACGATGTTCAGCGTGACCGGCGCGCCCTGCGCCGAAAGAGGCAACGCGGTGAACAGCGCTGTCGCGCAAATGCCGGCTGCGCCGCCCAGCAACGTCCGGCGAATACGCATCACGGGGGTTTGTAACGATTTCATGGCAATTCTCCTGTTGAATGAGAGCGCGACGATTTTCGCTCGCCGCGCTTGTTGCGCTCGCTTATTTCGCGCGGCTATTTCGTTTTCTGTGCGCCGATTTCCGTGTCCCAGCGGCGGAACGCTTCGACCAGCGGTTTTGCGTCGAGCGGCTGCGTCTGCGGATTCTGTGCAAACCACGCTTCGTATTCCGGCCGTCCGTATTCCTTCAGTACGTCCTGGCTTGCCTGCGGTGCCATCGATACGGGCACGTTCTTGACCGCGGGGCCCGGGTAGAAGTAGCCCTTGTCATACGTCAGCGCCTGCTGCTCGGGTTGCAGGAGGAACTTCATCATGTCGAGGACCACCGCGAGCTTTTCCGCCGACAGTCCCTTGGGCACCATCAGAAACTGCGTGTCGTTGACCCAGGTCATGCCCTTGAACGCGCCCACCTTGTACGACTTGGGCACGATGCCGAGCGCGCGCGGATTGATGTCCCAGCCGGTCATGGTGACCGTCATGTCGCGCGAGCCTTCGCCGAACTCCTTCATCGTCGCGCCCGTGCCCGTCGGATAATACTCGATGCAGGTGTTCAATTCCTTGAGGTATGCCCAGGTCTTGTCCCAACCCTTGACCGGATCCTTCGGGTCCTTGTCGCCGAGCAGATACGGCAGTCCCTGCAGGAACGTGCGCCCGGGTCCTGAGTTCGCCGGCCGCGGATAGATGAAGCGGTTGGGATTCGCCTTGCACCACGCGAGCAGCTCGGCCGGCGTCGTCGGAACCTGCTTCACCTTGTCCGGGTTGTACTCGAGCAACGGTCCCGCCGGTGTGAATACGACCGCGAGCGCCTGATTCTCAGCGAGGTCCTGCATCTTGCGCGCGGCGGGAAGGTAGTTGTCGAGCACGTTCGGGAACTTTGCCGCGTAGTCGGGAAGAATGCGCACCCAGCTCTGCTGCTCGATCCCGGCCGACAGGATATCGGTGCCGCCGAGGACGAGATCGATGTCGCTGCGGCCTGCGCTCTGCATCGCCTTCAGCTTGCCGGGCAGCTCCGGCGCGGGCGCCTTGGTGAAATTGATTTTCGCGACGACTTTGGGGTTCTTGGTCTGGTACGCCTCGATCGCGTCCTGCAGCAAAGCGAGCGCGCCGCCGACATCGACGACGTTGATCGTCACCGGACTGGCCGGCATTGGGGACGGCTGCGAAAGGGCCGCCAAGCTGACCAGCGATGCGGCCGCGAACAGCGCGGACACCGCGCAGCTACGCCCGAAGCGAGCAACGCTGAACCGGGTTTGATCACTCTTCATTCACGTCCTCCTTGTCACATCAATCGGTACGCCTCGCCGGGCGCTTCTTGCGGTCACTGCTGCCTGGATCCTGCTCACATTCCTGTTCACGCGACGCGCGTCGTTTTCCGGCCGTTCGATACGCCCGGACGCCGCGCACTTTCATCGGCCCGCGTCGTGTCATCCATGCCGCGCTCGAACTCCTTGGTCACGCGCGTCAGGTGACGGTGCATGGCGGCGCGCGCGCCCGCGCTGTCGCCGGCGGCAACTGCGCGCACGATCGCCGTGTGGTCGCGGATGGTCTGCTCGGCCAGCTTGACCGTGTGGAAGTGCTGCTGCATCCGTCCCCACAGCTCGGCGCGCTGGCTCCACAATCCCTCGACCACGACTTCGAGCGAGCTGTTGCCGGTCGCCTTGGCGAGACGAACATGAAAATCGCGATCGCTCTCCTCGCGTATCGCAAAATCGTCCACGTGCTCGGTCATGCGTTTCACGCACTGGCGCAGTCCTTCGACATCGCTCACCGTCGCTGCGGTGGCGGCCAGCGCGGCGATCTCGCCCTCGATCAGCTTGCGCGCGCTCAAGAGCTCGAAGGGACCCGGACCGACATCGCGATCGCGCGCACCCGCGTTCGCCGCCGACGCCGTGACAAAGATGCCGGTGCCGATTCGAACCTCGACCAGGCCGCCGATCTCCAGGGAAATGATCGCCTCGCGCACCGATGCGCGACTCACGCCCAGCTTGGCTGCCAGCTCCCGCTCGGCGGGAAGGCGCGAGCCGGGCTTGAATTCGCCTGCTGCGATGAGCCCTGCAATCTGGTCCGCGATCTGACGATACAATCGCCGCGGCTCGACAAGCTGCAAAGGCAAAGGGACTCCTCCAGTGAAGGTTGCTGCGCTTCGCGGCTGCGGTTGCGATCATGCGCCGCGTTGAAGCCATCTTATCGTCGGGCTATACTGTGGTCAAGTGGTCGAGCCACTGTACCACCCCAGCGCACAGCTCGAGGCGCGGGACGATCCGCGCGGATTGGCCGCCCGCGATCCCGAACCTCAGTCACGGTGCAGCATGAAGATAAGCAAATGCCGGATCATCGTTTGTAGCCCGGGCCGCAACTTCGTCACGCTCAAGATCGAAACCGATCAGGGGGTCTACGGCATCGGCGACGCGACCCTCAACGGGCGCGAGCTCGCCGTCGTGGCCTACCTCGAGCACATCGTGCCGGCGCTGATCGGGCGCGATCCCGCGCGAATCGAGGATATCTGGCAGTACCTCTATCGCGGAGCCTACTGGAGGCGCGGCCCCGTCACGATGAGCGCGATCGCCGCGGTCGATACCGCGCTCTGGGACATCAAGGGCAAGATGGCCTCGATGCCGTTGTATGAAGTCCTCGGTGGCCGCAGCCGCGATGCGGTGATGGTCTACGGGCACGCCAACGGCAGGGACATCGCGGAGACGCTCGACGAAGTCGCGCGCTACGTCGATCTCGGGTACAAGGCCATCCGTGCGCAATCGGGCATCCCCGGGCTGTCATCCACCTACGGCGTGTCCAAGGACCGCCTGTATTACGAGCCGGCCGATGCGGCGATCCCGACCGAGAACGTGTGGTCGACGGCGAAATATCTGGACCATGCGCCGCGGCTGTTCGAAGCCATCCGCGCGCGCTTCGGATTCGATCATCACCTTCTGCACGACGTGCACCATCGCCTCACTCCGATCGAAGCAGCGCGCCTCGGCAAGACGCTGGAACCGTGCCGCATGTTCTGGATGGAAGATCCCACGCCGGCGGAGAACCAGGAAGGCTTCCGCCTCATCCGCCAGCACACCGTGACGCCGATCGCGGTCGGTGAAATATTCAACACGATCTACGACTGCCAGGCGCTGATCACCGAGCAGCTGATCGACTACATTCGCACGACTGTCGTGCACGCGGGCGGCATTACACACCTGCGGCGGATCGCCAACCTCGCGGAGCTGTATCACGTCCGTACGGGCTCGCACGGCGCGACCGACCTGTCTCCGGTCTGCATGGGCGCCGCGCTCCATTTCGATACCTGGGTGCACAACTTCGGCGTGCAGGAATACATGCGTCACACACCGGAGACCGACGCGGTGTTTCCGCACGACTACCGCTTCGAGAGCGGGTACCTTCACGCGGGCGCCGCGCCCGGACATGGCGTCGACATCGACGAGAAGCTCGCCGCGAAGTACCCCTATCGCCCGGCAGCCCTGCCGGTGAATCGTCTCGAGGACGGCAGCATGTGGAACTGGTAACGGCCGGAATCGAGCAGGGGCGCAGATCTAGGGCGCGATGTAGTCGCCGGACTTTCCGCCCGATTTTTCCAGCAGCCTGACGCCTTCGATGCGCATGCCCCGATCGAGCGCCTTGCACATGTCGTAGATGGTGAGCAGCCCGATGGCGGCGCCGGTCAGCGCCTCCATCTCGACTCCGGTCCGGTCAGTCGTTTCGGCGGTTACGGCAATCGCGATCGAGGACTCGCTTTCGATCACTTCGAAATCGACAGCAACGCGCGTCAGCGGCAGCGGGTGAGCCAACGGTATGAGCTCACTGGTGCGCTTGGCGGCCTGGATGGCCGCGATTCGTGCGACCGCGAGTACGTCACCCTTGTCGGCCGAACCTTCACGGATTCGAGCGAGCGTCGTTGCCTGCATCGCAATCCTGCCGCCGGCCCGCGCCCTGCGTTTCGTGACGTCCTTGGCGCCGATGTCGACCATGTGCGCCTGTCCGTCAACATCGAAATGGGTAAAATGCGAGTCTTGTCGGGCCATCGCGCCGCTCCTGAAACTTTGCGCAGTTCCGGGCGATCATAGCACCATGCCGCTACCAGCCTTTCGCTCAGCGACTCGTTGCATCTGCGCCGCGCTCGCGGTCGCGCTGACGATTTCGCCGATCGCACGGTCGCAGCAAAACCTTCCCGATCTCGGCGACCCTTCCGGCGCCGACATGTCCGCCGCGCAGGAGCGCAAGCTCGGCGAGACGATCATAAAGGAGGCCCGACTCTCCGGCGGCATCATGAATGACCCCGAGGTCAACGGTTACCTCAACGAGCTGGGAAACCGCCTCGTCACCGCGATTCCGGGTGCGCCGTTCGATTTCGAATTCTTCGCGGTTGCCGATTCGCAGATCAACGCGTTCGCGCTGCCCGGAGGGTTTATTGGCGTCAACACGGGCTTGATCCTGCTCTGCCAATCGGAGTCCGAGCTGGCATCGGTACTGGCGCACGAAATCTCGCACGTTACGCAGCATCACCTCGCGCGCTCCCTTTCCAAGCAGAGAGATGCGTTGCTCGCCCAGCTCGCCGCAATGGCCGCGGCCGTGCTCGCAGCACGCAGCAAGAGCGACCAAAGCGGCCAGATGACGCAGGCCGCAATGGCCGGCGCGCAGGGCCTCTCGCTGCAGATGCAGATAAACTTCACACGGCAGAACGAGGAGGAAGCCGATCGCATCGGCTTTCAGCGCCTCGATGCCGCCGGCTTCGATGTCACCGCCATGGCGACCTTCATGGAGCGCATGCAACGCGCCATGCGCTTTGTCGAAGGCAATGCGCCGTCATACCTCCGCGATCACCCTGTTACCTACGAGCGTATCGCCGAGGCGCAAGCGCGAGCGCAGGACAAGCCCTTTCGGCAAATCAAGGACTCCCTGGACTTCAGCATGGTGCGCGCGCTGCTCAGAAGCTACGAGGGAACGGCGAGCGACGCGATAGTGTTCTTCGAGAGTGCGCTCGCCGAGAAAAAATACAACAACCCCGTTGCCGCTCGCTACGGCCTGGTGGCCTCGCTCCTGCGCGCCGAGAACTACAAGCGGGCGCTCATCGAGCTCGCGACGCTGGAGAAGACTGCGCCGCCCCATCCCATGATCGAAGCCATGGCGGGCCAGGTTCTGATGCAGGCGGGACAACTTCCCGAGGCGATCGCGCGCTACGAAAGCGCACTCGCGCGCTATCCAGCCAAGATGCAATTGGTGTATGACTACCCTGAAGCCCTGTTGAAGAACCATCAGGCCGAAAAGGCGGCTCGATTCGCAAGCGACGAGCTTCAGCACTTTCCCAACGACGGCCCCCTGCATCTGGTGGCCGCGCGTGCCTACGCGGAGCTCGGCAAGGAAATGCTGCAGCACCAGCACCAGGGAGAGTACTACGCGTGGCAGGGCAATCTCCCGGGGGCGATCGACCAGTTCGAGCTCGCTGTGAAATCACACGACGGGGATTTCTACCAGGCATCGGTTGCGGAAAGCAGGCTCAAAGCGGTCCGCGACGAACTGAGCGAACAGAAGAAGCGCGCGGCTCGCGGCTGATCGGCGCCAAGAGCCAGGTCAGCGCCAACGCGACCACGCGGATGCGCTGCGCCGGAGACCCTGCCTGTGCGCGCCAAGCGGCGATCGCCGGCCAAGGTGCGCGGCGACCGCGAACCCTCGCCCGCCTTACGCCTTCCCGGTCGTTGGAATGAACTTCAGCGCCAGGCCGTTGTTGCACCAGCGCTCGCCGGTGGGTCGCGGCCCGTCGTCGAACACATGCCCCTGATGGCCGCCACATCGCACACAGTGATATTCGGTTCGCGGCACGATGAGCTGAAAGTCCTGCTTGGTGGCCAGGTGTCCCGGAATGCTGGTGAAAAAGCTCGGCCATCCCGTTCCGCTGTCGAATTTCATTTGCGACGTGAACAGCGGCAGCGTACAGCCCGCGCAGACGAAAACACCCGCTCGTTTCTCATCGTTCAATGCGCTCGAGAACGGCCGCTCGGTGGCCTCCTTGCGCAGCACGGCGAACTGCGGCCCGGGCAGCGACTGCATCCATTCCGCCTCGGTCCGTTGCAGCGGCGCGGTGCTCTGCGCGACGTCCGCCCCTTTCGCCAGCAAGGTCTCCCAATGGTCGCGGATATCGGCAAGCGGCGGCGCGTTCTTTGTCTCGGCGGCCGCGCCGATCCGGCTCCATCCGAGTGCTACTGCGCTTACCGGCACAGCCGCCAGTGCGGCGAGTATTTCGCGTCGTTTCATCACGTCTCCTTCATCGCATGTTGCGGGTGTTGCCCGTTGGACCGCCCACGAGCGCAAAGATTGCCATAATTTGAGTCGTCGAACCACGTCAAGCCTTACATCGGCCTGCAGCGGCCGGACTCGCGGCGGCAGCGCCAGTGCCGGAGGCCGGGCAGGCCTTTGTGCCCGATTTCCATTAGACTCGGGTGCGGCGGACCGAGCCACCGCATCCGAACCCGCTACTTTCGGAGTTTCCAGCAGAACCATGCCCATCGTCGACGACATCGCCGGGCTTCGTCGAATCCTGACGCAGCACCGGACCATCGCCGTTGTCGGGCTGTCGGCGCAGTGGCACCGGCCGAGCTATTTCGCCGCCAAGTACATGCAGGACCATGGCTATCGCATCATC
Source organism: uncultured beta proteobacterium (assembly GCA_963730465.1). Classification (GTDB taxonomy): domain Bacteria; phylum Pseudomonadota; class Gammaproteobacteria; order Burkholderiales; family Casimicrobiaceae; genus PALSA-1003. Next base: position 25,695 of record CAVSRR010000001.1, read on the forward strand.
CCCGTCAATCCGAACTACGATGAAGTCCTGGGCGAGAAGTCCTACCCGGCGCTCACTGCCAAGTCACCGAACCGGTCGGCATCGTCGATTGCTTTCGCAAGGCGAGCGAAATGGCGCCGATCGCGCGCGATGCGGTAGCCATCGGCGCCAAGGTCCTGTGGATGCAACTCGGCATTCGCAATGACGAGGCCGCGAGAATTGCGACCGACGCGGGGCTCGATGTGGTCATGAACCGCTGCGTGAAGATCGAGTATGCGCGGATCATGGGCGGCCTCAACTGGGCCGGCGTGAACACCGGCGTCGTCTCCGCGCGGCGCGCCGTCTGACGAGCATGGCAGACCGCAAGTACGGTTTCGACACGCTGTGCCTTCACGCCGGGCACATCCCGGACTCCGCGACCGGAGCTCGCGCGCTGCCCATCTATCAGACGACGTCTTTCGTGTTCGACAGCGCCGATCACGCCGCGAGCCTCTTCAACCTGCAGACGTTCGGCAACGTCTATTCGCGCATTTCGAATCCGACCGTCGCGGCGTTCGAGGAACGCGTCGCCGCGCTCGAGGGCGGCCGCGCCGCGCTGGCCGCCGCGACCGGCATGGCCGCACAGATGGTCGCGCTGCTGACGCTGGCGCAGAACGGCGACCACATCGTTGCCGCGCGCACGCTCTACGGCGGCACCTATTCGCAGCTTGCCGTGACCTTCGCGCAGTTCGGCATCGACGCCACCTTCGTCGATCCGGACGAACCCGACGCGTTTCGCCGTGCGCTTCGTCCCGAGACCAAGGCGATCTACGCGGAGACCATCGGCAATCCGCAGCTCAACGTGCTCGACATCGACGCCGTCGCATCGATCGCGCGCGATGCCGGCGTGCCGCTCGTCATCGACAACACGCTCGCTTCGCCATTCCTCTGCCGGCCCATCGAGCACGGCGCCGATATCGTGATTCATTCGGCGACCAAGTATCTCGGCGGCCACGGCACGACCATGGGTGGGGTGATCGTCGAGTCCGGCAAGTTCGACTGGGGAAACGGAAAGTTTCCGCAGATGACCATGCCGTCGCGCGGCTACCACGGCGTCATCTTCCACGAGACCTTCGGCGATTTCGGCTTCACCATGAAAGCGCGCATGGAGACCATGCGCACGCTCGGGCCCACCCTCGCTCCGTTCAGCGCATTCATGCTGCTGCAGGGCATCGAGACGCTGCACCTGCGCATGCCGCGGCACTGCGAATCGGCCCTCGCCGTCGCGCGGCACCTCTCCGCGCATCCTCGGGTCGAATGGGTCGGCTATCCGTCGCTCGCCGGGAACCCGAGCGAGGCCCTGGCGCGGCGCTATCTTCCGCGCGGCGCGGGCGGCATCCTGACGTTCGGCGTCAAGGGCGGCGCCGCCGCGGGGGTCCGCTTCATCGAATCGGTGAAGTTCCTCTCGCACCTGGCCAACGTCGGCGACGCCAAGACGCTGGTCATCCATCCGGCCTCGACGACGCACCGGCAACTGACCGACGACGAGCAACGCGCCGCCGGCGTCGCGCCGGAAATGCTCCGCCTTTCGATCGGGCTGGAATCGCTCGATGATATTCTCTGGGACATCGATCAGGCTCTGGAGGCGAGCTCGTGATGGAGGTCGACGCAAATATTGGAAGCGGGACAACGGCATGACCGACAGCCGCTATCCCGCGATCACGTGGCCCTGGGTCGGCGTGCTCCTCTGCCTCGCGCTGCTCGGCCAGGAGTACATGCTGCATGCGGCCGGGCCGAACGCGTCGCTGACCGTGTACCGCATCGTCCTGATGGCGGTCGGCAGTAACTTCCGTCGCGCTGGTGCTGCTGCCGCCCCGGCGCATCGCCTATTTCCTCGCGTTTTTCGTCTGCGCCATCCTCATCTGCTACGCGCTTTATCTTCAGTACGTCGAAGGACTCGAGCCCTGCCCGCTGTGTGTGTTCCAGCGCATTTGCGTGATCGTCATGGGGATCGTGTTTCTGGTCGCGGGCTTTCAGCATCCGGGGCGCGTGGGCGCGACGATCTACGCCCTGGTGCTGCTGCTCGCCGGTGGCGCGGGCATCGCCTTCGCGGCTCGCCAGGTGTGGCTGCAATCGCTGCCGCCGGACCAGGTTCCCACATGCAGCATGGGGCTCAACTACATGCTGGACACGCTGCCCTTTACCGACGTCCTGAAAAAAGTATTCGAGGGCAGCGGCGAATGCGCCGAGAAGACGTGGGAGTTCCTGCATCTTTCGCTCGCCGGCTGGGCGCTGGTGTTTTTCACCGCGATGATCGCGACCAGCTTCGCGCTTATACGGCGCGATCCGTAGCAGTCGTTCACGCGTCCCGACGAACGGACGCCGTGACAACAATAGCTATTTCGGCTGCATCCTGATCGCGCCGTCGAGGCGGATCACTTCTCCGTTGAGCATCGGATTGCGGATGATTTCCGCGACCAGCGATGCGTACTCGTCGGGCCGTCCCAGCCTCGGCGGAAACGGCACCATCTTCCCCAGCGATTCCTGCACCTCGACGGGCATGCCCTTGAGCATCGGGGTCTCGAAAATGCCCGGCGCGATGGTCATGACGCGAATCCCGTAGCGCGCGAGCTCGCGGGCGACGGGCAGCGTCATGCCGGCCAGGGCCGCTTTGGATGCGCTGTAGGCCGCCTGACCGATCTGGCCGTCGAACGCGGCGACCGAGGCGGTATAGATCAACCACTCCGCGCTCGCCTTCAGCGTTCGCGGCGTTCTTGCTCATCGCTTCCGCGGCGAGGCGCGTGAGATTGAACGATCCGATCAGATTGATGTTGATCACGCGCGCGAAGCTTGCGAGCGCGTGCGGTCCCTCCTTGCCGAGGATCTTCTCGCCGATCGCGACGCCCGCGCAGTTGATGACTCCGTGCAGCGTGCCGAAAGCGTCCAGCCCGGCGGCGACCGCCGCCCTGGCGCTCGCTTCATCCGCCACGTCGGTTTTCACGAAGCGCGCCGATGCACCCAGGTCCTTTGCCAGCGCGGCGCCACCCGCCTCGCTGATGTCCGCCAGCACGACGCGTCCGCCGCCCGACACGATCATTCGCGCGCATGCGGCGCCAAGACCCGACGCCGCGCCGCTGACCAGAAACGCAGAACCCTTGACCTCCATGCGCTATTTCTCCTGCGCCTTGAACACCGTCGTCGCTGTCGCGACCAGTCCGGCGAGATCGGAAAGATTGGACGGCACGATGAGCGTGTTGTTGGTCTTCGCCAGATTGGCGAAGGCGGCCACGTATTGCTCGGCAACCTTGAGGTTGACGGCGTTGACGCCGCCGGGCGACACGATGGCTTCCGCGACCTGCCGGATCGCTTTCGCGTTCGCCTCGGCGATGGAGAGTATCGCGGCGGCCTGACCCTGCGCGGTGTTGATCTCGGCCTGCTTGACGCCCTCCGACTGGGCGATCGCAGCGGCCCGCGCGCCCGCGGCAAGGTTGATCTGTTCCTGTTGCCGGCCCTCGGATGTCGCGATGACGGCGCGCTTTTCGCGCTCGGCCGTGATCTGCGCCTGCATGGCGTGCAGGATTTCCTTCGGCGGGGTAAGGTCCTTGATCTCGTAGCGCAGAACCTTCACGCCCCAGTTGCTCGCCGCCTGATCGAGCGCCGCCACCACCAGGCCGTTGATGTGGTCACGCTCCTCGAACGTCCTGTCGAGCTCCATCTTTCCGATCACGCTGCGCAGAGTCGTCTGCGCAAGCTGGGTGATAGCGACCATGAAGTTGCTCGACCCGTACGAGGCGAGCTTCGGATCCGTAACCTGGAAGTACAGGATGCCGTCGACCTGGAGCTGCGTGTTGTCCTTGGTGATGCAGATCTGGCTCGGAACGTCGAACGGAATCTCGCGCAGATCGTGCTTGTAGGCGACGCGGTCCACGAACGGAACCACGAAATTCAATCCGGGCGCGAGCACGGCGTGGAATCGGCCCCAGCGCTCGATGACCAGCGCGTGCTGCTGCGGAACGACGCGAATCGCCTTGGCGATGACGATGACGACGACGAGGAACAGCGCCAGTGTGACAATCCCGGAACCCAACATTACGTTCTCCACGATGGTGTCCTGACTCGAAATTTCGCCCGATCGCTTATCGCTCGCGGCGCGATTTCGCTCGTTCGTTATGGCTGTTGGGACAGCCTCGGGCCGGCGATCCGAAAGAATCAGGACCGAACCGCGCATCGCCTGCGATGTACATCGTCTTTGCCTGCGGCAGGCCGGTGGCGGCAAGCTCCGCGTCCCACGTGCTTCCGCGATAGGCGACCCGGGCGGTTCCGTCGGGACCCCAGCTCTGCACCTGCACCATCTGCCCGATATCGAGCCCCTGCTGCGCCGGCGTCCGCGCCGCGAGGCCGCGCTTCCACCGCTGAAGCAGTACCGTGCCGACGATGCCCAAGACCGCGGCGATCAGCCACTGCTCCGCCGTGCCGGCGCCGAACCACGCGGCAATGCCGCCGAAGGCAAGCGCGATACCAACCACAAGGAGATAGAAGGTGCCCGTGAGCAACTCCGCTGCGACCAATGCGGCGCCGGCGATCCACCACATCCAGTACACACTCATGGCCCGCTCATGGCTAGTTGGGCGCTCATGACGTCCTTCCTCCTGCCACGAAGCATAACAAGGATCGGGAAGTGCCGGACAGCGCGGTATTCATCGCGCCAGGCATTGCAATCCACCGTTAGCGCCGCACATTGAGCTATAATTAGCCCTTTCTTATCAATCCCTTCCCGGATTACCGCCCGGCTCGACCAGCATGCCCATCTACGAATACCGATGCTCGGATTGCGGCCACCGTCTCGAGGCTCTGCAACGCCTCGCCGACAAGCCCATGGTCGTGTGTCCATCGTGCGGCAAAGAGAGCCTTACCAAGCTGATCTCCGCCGTCGGCTTCCAGCTGAAGGGAAGCGGCTGGTACGCGACCGACTTCAAGCACTCGGGCAGCAAGCCGGCCGAGAAAGGCAGCGCTAAGACCGATGCCGGTAGCGACGGTGGAAACGGCGCAAAGGGCGACGGCTCGGCCGCGACCGCGTCGTCCGGCGAGCAGAAGAGCGATGCCAAGCCGTCGTCCGTATCGACAAGCGAGACCAAGACGACCAGCGCCGAATCCAAATCGTCACCGGCCGCGACGCCCGCAAAGCCTGCGGCGACCGGCTCCTGATTCCTGCCACACCACCGCGGGCGCGATCATGAAGCGCTATTTCATTGCCGGGCTGCTCGTATGGGTGCCGCTTGGCATCACGCTATGGGTACTGCACCTCCTGGTGACGACGCTCGACCAGACGCTGCTGCTGGTCCCCGAAAGCGCGCGCCCGGAGGCGTTGTTCGGGTTTCACATCCCAGGGCTCGGCGCGGTCCTCAGTCTGCTCATTCTCCTGTTGACCGGCGCGATCGCCGCGAACTTCTTCGGCGCCCGCCTGATCCTGATCTCCGAGTCACTGCTCGGCCGCATCCCCGTGGTCAAGACCATCTACTCCAGCGTCAAGCAGGTCAGCGATACCCTGCTCTCCGACACGGGCAACGCCTTCCGCAAGGCGCTGCTGGTCGAGTATCCCTACCAGGGCAGCTGGACCATCGCGTTTCAGACCGGATCTCCGGCCGTCGCGGTACAGACGCACATGGTCGGCGAGCACATCAGCGTTTATGTGCCGACGACGCCGAATCCGACGTCGGGCTTTTTCCTGATGCTGCCGCGCTCTCGCGTGTACGACCTCGACATGACCGTCGACGAGGCGCTGAAGTACATCATCTCGATGGGCGTCGTCGCGCCCAAGCCGCACCTTCCGCCGGCCAGCCGCGTAGCCGCGTCGCACGGCTCCGCGCTCGACCACCGAAATTGACCGCGCGTGCATCGCGCCACTGGCCCCGCTGCGACGGGAAGCCAGAGCCTGCACACGCATCCCAGTATCCATCGAAACTACGCTGGAGAAGAGCTTGAAGCGCACTGATTACTGCGGCCGCATCGACCGCGCCCGACTCGGCCAGATCGTGACCGTATGCGGCTGGGTGCATCGCCGCCGCGATCACGGCGGCGTCATTTTCATCGACCTGCGCGACCGTGAGGGTCTGTTGCAGATCGTGTGCGACCCGGATCGCGCAGCGACCTTTGCCACCGCCGAGAAGCTGCGCAACGAATACGTCATCGCCGTGACGGGACTGGTGCGCCCGCGCCGCGAGGGAACCGTCAATGCGAACCTCGTCACCGGCGAGGTCGAAGTGCTGGCGCACGATATCGAGATACTCAACGCGTCTCTGACGCCGCCCTTCCTGATCGACGACGAGAGCATTTCGGAGACCGTGACGGCTCGAGCACCGGGTGCTCGACCTGCGCCGGCCGACGATGCAGAAGAATCTGATGTTGCGGCACAAGGCTTCGATGAGCGCGCGCCGCTATCTGGACGCGCACGGGTTCATCGATATCGAGACGCCGATCCTCTACAAGTCCACTCCCGAGGGAGCGCGCGAGTTCCTGGTGCCATCGCGCATTCACCACGGCCAGTTCTACGCATTGCCGCAATCGCCGCAGCTGTTCAAGCAGCTGCTGATGATGGCCGGCTTCGACCGCTACTATCAGATCGTCAAGTGCTTTCGCGACGAGGACCTGCGCGCGGACCGACAGCCCGAGTTCACGCAGATCGACGTCGAGACCTCGTTTCTCGACGAGCTCGAGATCCGCGACCTGATGGAGGGATTGATTCGAACGATGTTCAAGGAGACGCTCGGCGTCGACCTCGAGGATCCGTTTCCGATCATGACCTACGCCGAGGCGATGCGCGACTACGGCTCCGACAAGCCGGACTTGCGCGTGCCCCTCAAGCTGACCGAGCTCACCGGCCTGATGCGCAGCGCCGAGTTCAAGGTATTCCGCTCCGCGGCGGACCTGCCCGACGGCCGCGTCGCGGCGCTCAACGTTCCCGGCGGCGGAACGCTGACGCGCAAGGAAATCGACGAATACACCGCCTTCGTCGCCATCTACGGCGCGAAAGGTCTCGCCTACATCAAGGTCAACGATGCGTCGAATGCCAACGAGCAGGGACTGCAATCGCCGATCGTGAAGTTCCTCTCCAACGACATCCTGGGAGAGATCGTCGCCAGGACCGGCGCCAAGAGCGGCGATCTGATTTTCTTCGCCGCCGACCGCGCCAAGATCGTCGATGATGCGCTCGGCGCGCTGCGCGCCAAGGTCGGCCACGAGCGGGGATTCGCGCAAGCCTGGCTGGAGGCCGCTCTGGGTCGTCGACTTTCCGATGTTCGAATACGACGATCAAAAGAAGACTCTGGGCCGCGCGCCACCATCCGTTCACCGCGCCCAAGGACGGCCACGAAGCGCTATTCACGACCGATCCCGGCAATGCGATCGCCAAGGCCTACGACGTCGTCCTCAATGGCTGGGAAATCGGCGGCGGCTCGGTCCGAATCCACCGCCCCGAAGTGCAGGCGGCGGTATTCAGGGCGCTCGGCATCGGCGAGGAAGACCAGCGCAAGAAATTCGGCTTCCTGCTCGACTCGCTGCAGTACGGCGCGCCACCGCATGGCGGCATCGCCTTCGGCGTCGACCGCCTGGCGGCGATGATGTCGGGCGTCGATCAGATCCGCGACGTCATTGCGTTTCCCAAGACCCAGCGCGGACAGGACCTGCTGATCGATACGCCGTCGCCGGTCACCGAGCAGCAGCTGCGCGAATTGCACATCCGCGTGCGCGCATCGGATCAGACCGAGCGGGGCGTGATCGCAGCAACCGACTCGCAGCCGCGATTCCACGAAAGCCCGGCGATGCAGCTCTGCCCGGTCATGCACGCGTGGTTGGCGTAGACTTTGGCAATGAAGATCCGCCGATGCTTGGCCGTGATCGTCGTCGCAGCGTGGACGATCGCCGGCGTCGGTGCCGCGGACGCCCGGACCCATCCGTCCGCCGAGCTGCCGCCGATCGCCGTAGCCGATCTCCCGAAGGAGGCGCGTACCACACTGGAGCGCATCCGCGACAAGCAGACGTTCCCCTACGACCGCGACGGCGTGGTGTTCGGCAATCGCGAGGGGATATTGCCGGCGAAGGCTCGCGGGTATTATCACGAATATACGGTGAAGACGCCCGGCTCGCATAACCGCGGCGCTCGACGCATCGTTTGCGGCGGCGAAAAGGGAACCGTCACCGATTGCTACTACTCTGACGACCACTACCAATCGTTCAAGAGCATCCGCCCATGAAAATTCCCGACCTTTCTGCGTACGACGATGCCGGAGTGCGCGACTGGGGCGGTGACGCCGATGCGGTCAAGGCAGCCGCAGGAGCAGCCAAGCTCGCCTTTCATTCGGTTGACGCAGGCCACGCTGACAGCAAGAGCGCGCTGCTTGCCGCGCTGGCCAAGGGTCTCAAGTTGCCCGAGCATTTCGGCAGCAACTGGGACGCGCTCGCGGACTGCCTGGAAGACGACGACTGGCTCGGAAGCCACGGCGTCGCGATCGTGATTCGCCATGCAGCCGGGTACCGCAAGGCGCACGCCACGGACTGGGAGACGCTCTCCGATATTCTGAGCGAGGCTGCCGAATACTGGCGCGAGCGCCATAAGCCTTTCTGGGTCTTCGTTCACTAGGCGTGCGCAGCTCCCCGATCAAACGATCCTGCTTTCGGGACCGCGCGCTGCTGCGTTCATTCCGATGACCCGCAAGATCCCGGTGTCGACGCTCGTGCTGGTCCACACGCCGGATCTGCTGGTGGCGCTGATGGAACGAGCCGATTTTCCCGGCTACTGGCAATCGGTCACCGGCAGCCAGGAGCCCGGCGAATCGCTCGTCCAGACCGCGACCCGTGAGCTGAGGGAGGAGACCGGGATCGACGCGAACGCGTATGGCGGCGTCGTCGACTGGGACCTCTCCAACGTTTACGAGATCTATCCGCGCTGGCGCCATCGCTATCCCGACGGGACAACCCACAACACCGAGCACGTGTTTGCGCTCGAAGTTCCGGAGCCGGTGCCGATTCACCTGAATCCGCGCGAGCATTTGTCGTACCTGTGGCTGCCATGGAAGGAAGCGGCGCCTAAATGTTTTTCGTGGTCGAATCGCGCGGCGATCGAAGCATTGCCGGCGCGGTCGGCTTCCACTGCCAGGAGCATCCGATGACCTTGATCCGCAAGCTGTCCACATTTGTCCGAATCGCAGTCGCCGCTGTCGGGGCAACGCTCGCCGCTACGGGCGCAGGCGTGCTGCGCGCGCAACCGCTCATGCCAAATCTGCCCCCGGCAGTCACGGTGAGCGCGTCGGCGAGCGCGACGGTGCAGAACGATCGACTGCAGGCGTGGCTTCGCGCCGAAGGGGACAACGCGAGTCCGGCCGCGGCGGCGAGCCAGGTCAACGCGGCGATCGCCAAGGCGCTCGCGGAGGCCAAGGCCTATCCCGACGTCAAGGTCGCGACGGCGGGTTATTCGACGCAGCAGATAGCGGACAGGCAAAAACCGAATCGCTGGCACGTCGTCCAGACGCTGAGTATCGATTCGGGCGACTTTACTGCCGCGGCGAACCTGATCTCGAAGTTGCAGGACGAGAACGGCCTGTTGTTGTCGGGCATGGGTTTCGCGCTCAGCGACAAGAGCCGCCGCGAGGCGGAAGACAGCGTCACGCAACAGGCCATCAAGAGCTGGCAGGCGCGCGCGCAGAGCGCCGCGCTGGGCCTGGGGTTCGGCGGCTGGCGTCCCGGGCACATCACCGTGCAGACGGGGGACGCCGGACGTGCGTACCCGGTGATGCGCGCGCAGGCCATGAGCGTGTCCGGTGGATCGTCGCCGGTGGCCGTCGAGGCGGGCACCACCGAAGTGAGCGTGACGGTCAGCGGCGAAGCGATCCTCGATTCGACCAAGGTTCCGACGCGCTAGGACTTCACTCGCGAATCCGCGTACCCGAGCTCAGGAGTCTCGTGTTCAGTCCGGGATACCCGCGCGAGGACCGATGACGGTAAGCGCAGCGATGCGGGGTCGCTGGCGAGCGCTTGATGGGACGCGAGCCCTTAGTCGGTCAACCGCCGGCGCGGCGGCGGGCGCAGTGTTTGCAATAGCTATGTCGGGCCGGTCATGTCCGCCGGCCGTACCCACTCGTCGAATTGCTGCTCTGTGACATGGCCGAGCGCCAGCGCTGCCGCTTTGAGCGTGGTGCCCTTCCCGATGCGCCTTCTTGGCGATCGCAGCCGACTTGTCGTAGCCGATGTGCGGATTCAACGCCGTCACCAGCATCAGCGAGCGGTCCAGGAGCTCGCCGATGCGCTCGCGATTGGGCTCGATACCGCGCGCGCAATGCTCCTCGAAGCTCTTCATTCCATCGGCAAGCAGGCGGATGCTCTGCAATACATTGTGAATGATCAAGGGGCGATAGACGTTGAGCTCGAAATTGCCGGACGCGCCGCCGATGCCCACCGCGACGTCGTTGCCCATCACCTGCGCGCATAGCATCGTCAGCGCCTCGCACTGCGTGGGATTGACCTTGCCCGGCATGATCGAGCTGCCCGGCTCGTTTTCGGGGATGGTGATTTCGCCGAGGCCGGAGCGCGGCCCGCTCGCCAGCCAGCGCACGTCGTTGGCGATCTTGGTCAGCGATGCGGCCAGCGCCTTCAGCGCGCCGTGCAAGTTGACCAGCGCGTCGGCCGCGGCCATCGCCTCGAACTTGTTCGGCGCCGTCACGAACGCAAGTCCGGTGTACCGACCAATCGCCGCGGCGGCGCGCTCGCCGAATTGCGGATGGGTGTTGAGTCCCGTGCCTACGGCAGTGCCACCGAGCGCGAGCTCGAGAACGTGCGGCAGCGTCGCCGCGATGTGGTCTCGCGCGTGCGCGAGCTGAGCGGCGTAGCCTGAAAACTCCTGACCGAGCGTCAGCGGCGTCGCATCTTGCAGGTGCGTGCGCCCGATCTTGACGATGCCGGCGAACTCCGCCGCTTTGGCCGCAAGCGTCGCTTGCAGCTGATTCAGCGCCGGCATCAGATCGCGGCTGACCGTTTCCGCCGCAGCGACATTCATCGCCGTGGGGAAGACGTCGTTCGACGATTGCCCGCGGTTCACTTCGTCGTTGGGATGCACCAGGCGCCCTTCACCGCGCGCGCCTCCGAGAATCTCCGAGGCGCGGTTGGCGAGCACCTCGTTGACGTTCATGTTGGTCTGCGTGCCGGAGCCCGTCTGCCAGACCGCCAGCGGAAACTCGCCGCCATGCCGTCCCGCCAGGACTTCGTCGGCCGCGGCGACGATCGCGTCAGCGGTTTTCGCTGGCAGCACGCCGAGCTCGACGTTCACCTGCGCCGACGCGCGCTTGACGATGAGCAGCGCGCGGATCAGCGCGGCCGGCATCTTCTCGGTCGAGATGCGGAAGAATTGCAGCGACCGCTGCGTTTGCGCGCCCCATAGGTGTTCATCCGGGACTTCGATCGGTCCGAAAGTGTCGCGCTCGGTGCGGGTGGTGTGTTGGGTCATCTCATTTCCTCGGAGCACTGCGCGTTTATGGAATGCGTGAGGCAAATTCTACCGCCGCGGCGGTCGATTGGTCGCCGCAACCGAGTCCTTTCGTCTTGCGGGCGTTGGCATTGCATCGCAGTTCGCCCGGCCGGGTTTGCGAGAATCCTCCACAAGGCGCATCGAGCGCGCGAGGCCTTGTCCGCCATTAGGAAAGGTATAACATGCCAACGCAAGGGACTTTGGGGAGACAGAACCATGTTCTGCGCGTTGCCTGCACGCATCGCCGCCGCAGCCGCCGTGATCCTGTGGCTGTTCGCGGCAACCGCCTTCGCGCAACAGATCGAGGTCCTCTGGCTCGGCCATTCCGCGTTCCGCATCACGAGCACGACCGGGAAAGTGATCGTTATCGATCCCTTTCTCAAGAAGAATCCCCGGACACCCACGAAGTACAAGGATCTGAATGCCTTGGGCAAGGTCGACCTGATCCTCGTCACGCACGGGCATCCCGATCACATCAGCGACCTTCCGGAGCTGGCGAAACTTACTGGCGCGGTTGTCGTCGCCCCCTTCGAGCTTGGCAACAACCTGGTCGCGCTTGGACTTGTCGAAGCGCCGAAAATGATCGCGATGAACAAGGGCGGCACCGTCACCCCGCTCGGTCCTGCCATCAAAATACACATGGTGCCCGCCGAGCACAGCTCATCGGTGGACATGGCGGTGATGAAGCCGGAATCGCCGACGCTCGGGAGATACCTCGGCGGCGGCCAGGCGGTCGGCTACGTGATCGAATTCGAGAACGGATTCCGGATCTATCACACCGGTGATACCGACGTCTTCAGCGACATGGCGCTGATCAACCGTTTTTACAAGCCCGACCTGGCGATGATCTGCATTGGCGGCCATTTCACCATGGATCCGGAGCACGCAGCGTTCGCGTTGCGCGAATACATCAAGCCGAAGCAGGTGATCGCCATGCACTATGGAACGTATCCCTCCATCAACCGCACGCCGGACGAGCTTAAGGCGGCGCTGGGCAATGCGCCGATCAAAGTGCTCGACATGAAACCGGGAGACGTGCTGCGATTCTGAGACGGCATCATCGCCACGGCCTCTTCAAGCGAGGTGGAGATCCGCCGCGCGTCGAGCCGCGACGACGTCCGGATCGACTGGAATTGCGGGGTCGTGGTCGCGGCCGACGCGTCGCGGCGTATTTGCGATCCCCCTCGCCGGCTCTCGCGCGGTTACTCGGGTATCCCGGCCTTGCGCAAGCCGTCGGCGAAGCGCTTGGCGTCGTCGGGATTGGCGAACGGGTACCAGAACGCGACCGCCCGGACCGATAGCGGATCGCGATAGTCCTGGAGCGTCGTGGCCATTGCCGAGGCCAGCCGTGTCGCATCGTCGCGACGGCCGAGCAGGCCATAGGTCGCCAGGAGCAGGCGCTGGGACCAGTAGTCGTCATGATTGAGGGCCACGGCTCGCTCCAGGGACTGCGTCGCGTCCTGAATGCGGTTCAGCCCGAATTGAGCCAGCCCGCGCTGATACTCGTACTCCGAGGGGTAGTGTGGGTTGAGACGCATGGCGCGATCGACGGCTTCGAGTGCCTCCCCTGACCTGCCGGCGAAGCTCAATGCGCGCGCAAGCGCGATGTACCCGTCGGCATCGTTGGGATCCGCCGCGATCGCGAGCTTGGCCTCGACAATGGCTTCCTCCTGCTGCTGCGCCTGAACCAGCATCGCACTCGCGACCTTGTGCGCGAGCGGTGTCGGGTTGCGCATCGCCTTGACAAGCGACTGCTCTGCCTCGTACTGTGCATCGTGGACATGGGGGCCGATGCCCATGGCCGACCCCCAATAGCGGGTGTAGCTTTCCCAGTAGGTCGCGGCGAGCGCCGCATACGCGCGCCCATAGTTGGGATCGAGCTCGGCGGCTTTCTTGAAGTCGACGATCGCGGCGCGAAATTCCTCGGGTGTCTGCCGCAAGTAGTGCTCCCAACCCTTGAGGAAGACATCGTAAGCCTGGACGTTGTCAGTGCCTCCGCTCGCCACGCGCGCCTGGTCGTCCTTGGTCAATTCCACCGCCAGCGCCTTGACGACGTTTCGCGTGACCGTGTCCTGCAGGCCGAAAATATTCTTCAGCTCGCCATCGTAGCGATCGGCCCACACGTGGCCCCCGCTCGTGGCATCGATGAGCTGCGCGTTGACCCGCACGCTGGCGCCGCTCCTTTGCACGCTGCCCTCCAGAACGTAGCGCACGCCGAGCGCCTTGCCGATCTCGCGAATGTCCCGCGACTTGCCCTTGTACGCAAACGTCGAATTGCGCGCAATGACGAAAAGCCCCGACACCTTGGACAGGTCCGTGATCAGATCTTCGGTGATCCCATCGGCGAAATACGCCTGCTCTGCATCGCCGCTCATGTTGTCGAACGGAAGGACGGCGATCGAAGGCTTTCCGGGCGCTGACAGTGCGGCCGTGGCCGTGACTGGACTCGTCGCCGTCGCAGGAGGAACGCTTCCCGATCGCAGCCACACCGCCGCGGCAACCACGATCAGGAGCGCGACGCCGGCCGCGGAAACCAGGCCCAGCTGGACGCAGCAGCCAACGCATCGGCTTCGCCGTTGCCCGCGCCGGCGATTGCGACACTCCGTCAAGCCTGACCGAGAATGCCCGGATCGGGTCAGCGATGTTCTTGACGGCTTGCATGCCGCGATCGTCGAAGGAGGCGGCGACACGGCTCTTGACCGCGCCACGCACTGCCTCGGAAACGATGATGCCTCCCGGCTCGGCCAGCGTCTGAAGACGGGCGGCGATGTTGACGCCGTCGCCGTAGAGATCACCGTCCGGCTTCTCGATCACATCGCCAAGGTGCACGCCGATGCGAAAGCGCATCCTGCGCTCGGCCGGAACGTCGAGCGACGATGCTCGAGCTCGCGCTGCGCGGCCAGCGCCGCGGTCACCGCACCGGCGGCGGTATCGAACACGGCGAGCACCGAGTCGCCGGCCATGTTGATCACGCGACCGTGGTTGGCTTCGATCTCGGCTTTGAATATACCCCTTGCCGCGTCCAGCGACGCGACCGTCATGCGCTCATCGATCTCCATGAGTCGCGAATAGCCCGCCGCGTCGGCCGCAAGTATCGCCGCAAGTCGCTGTCGATCAATCCCGCTCACAGTTGCCGGCACCCTTCCCCGTCCTCGCGCCGGCAAATGTTACGCTGAACACGGGGCCGTTGGTGTTGCACTTGTTGCACCACCCGCGCAAAGTAAAAAGGGCGCCCGAAGGCGCCCTTTTCGATCGACCCGCTCCGGTCGTCAGGCGGCGGGCGCAGCAGGCGCTTCAGCCGGTGCGCTCGGCGGCGCAAACTTGCGGAGCAGGCGCAGACGCGTCTTCCGCGGCGGCCTTCATCGACAGGCGCAAGCGGCCCTTGTCGTCGGCCTCGAGCACCTTGACTTTGACCACCTGCCCTTCCTTGACGTAGTCGGACACCTGGTTGACGCGCTCCTTCGCGATCTGCGAAATGTGCAGCAGCCCGTCCTTGCCCGGCAGCACCTGGACGATGGCGCCGAAGTCGAGCAGGCGCAGCACCGTCCCTTCGTAGATGCGGCCGACTTCGACGTCGGCGGTGATGTCCTCGATACGCTTCTTGGCCGCGTTGCACGCGTCGGCATTGACCGATGCAATGGTCACCATCCCGTCATCCTGGATGTCGATGGTGGTGCCGGTCTCCTCGGTCAGCGCGCGAATGACCGCGCCGCCCTTGCCGATCACGTCGCGGATCTTCTCCGGATTGATCTTGAAGGTCATCATCCGCGGCGCGTGCTGCGAGATCTCGGTGCGCGCGTGCGGCATCGCCTGCTGCATGTGCTGCAGGATGTGCATGCGTCCCTCGCGCGCCTGCGACAGGGCGACCGCCATGATCTCCTTGGTGATGCCCTGGATCTTGATGTCCATCTGCAGCGCGGTGATGCCGCGGTCGGTTCCCGCAACCTTGAAGTCCATGTCGCCCAGGTGATCCTCGTCGCCGAGGATGTCGGAAAGCACCGCGAAGCGGTTGCCGTCCTTGATCAGGCCCATCGCGATGCCGGCGACGTGCGCCTTGAGCGGAACGCCGGCGTCCATCAGCGACAGGCTCGCACCGCAGACCGAAGCCATCGAGGAGCTGCCGTTGGATTCGGTGATCTCGGAGACGACGCGGATCGAATACGCAAACTCGTCCGCGGTCGGCAGAACGGCAACCAATGCTCGCTTGGCCAGCCTGCC
Organism: uncultured beta proteobacterium; assembly: GCA_963730465.1. Lineage (GTDB taxonomy): Bacteria > Pseudomonadota > Gammaproteobacteria > Burkholderiales > Casimicrobiaceae > PALSA-1003. The sequence continues at coordinate 41,383 of CAVSRR010000001.1, forward strand.
GTGCCCGATTTCGCGGCGCTTCGGCGTGCCGACGCGGCCGGTCTCGCCGGTGGCGTACGGCGGCATGTTGTAGTGGAACATGAAGCGGTCGCGATACTCGCCCATCAGCGCGTCGATGATCTGCTCGTCGCGCGCGGTGCCCAGCGTCGCGACGACCATCGCCTGCGTTTCGCCGCGCGTGAACAGCGCCGATCCGTGGGTGCGCGGCAGGAGGCCCGTGCGGATGGAAATCGGACGCACCGTGCGCGTGTCGCGACCGTCGATGCGCGGCTCGCCGGAGAGGATGTCGTTGCGGACGTGCTTCGCTTCGAGCTCGAAGAGGAAATTCCTGACCTGGTTGGCGTAGCCGACCGGCGCATCGGCGGGAATGCATTCCGCCTCGACCTTGGCCCCGATTTCCTTCAGCCTCTGCTGGCGTGCCTGCTTCTGGCGCAGCGCGTAGGCCTCCTTCAGTTCGCTTTCGGCGAGCTGCGTCACCTTGTCGACCATCGCCTGGTCCTTCGGCTCGGCCTTCCAGTCCCAGAGCGGCTTGCCCGCTTCCTCGACCAGCTCGTGAATCATGTTGATCACCGCTTGCTGCTGCTGGTGGCCGAAGACGACCGCGCCGAGCATCACTTCTTCGGGAAGCTCTTTCGCTTCCGATTCGACCATCAGCACCGCGGCCTCGGTGCCCGCGACGACCAAGTCGAGCTTGGATGTCGTGGTCAGCTCGGTCTTGCTGGGATTCAGCACGTACTGTCCGTCGACGTAACCGACGCGCGCGGCGCCGATCGGGCCGCTGAATGGCATGCCGGACAGGGCGATCGCAGCCGACGCCCCGATCAGGGCCGGAATGTCTGGATCGATCTCGGGATCGACCGACATCACCGTCGCGATGACCTGCACTTCGTTGTAGAACCCGTCGGGAAAGAGCGGGCGGATCGGACGATCGATCAAGCGGCAAGTCAGCGTCTCCTTTTCCGAGGGCCGGCCTTCACGCTTGAAAAAGCCGCCGGGAATGCGCCCGGCGGCATAGGTCTTTTCCTGATAGTCGACGGTCAAGGGGAAAAAATCCTGTCCGGGCTTGGCCTTCTTGGCAGCGACGGCGGTCACCAGGACCACGCTGTCGCCAAGGCTCGCGAGCACTGCGCCGCCTGCCTGGCGGGCGATCTCGCCGGTTTCCAGCGTCAGTGTGTGCTGGCCATAGGTTATCGATTTCTTGATTGCGGTTGGCACGTTTATCCTCGGAATCCGAAAGCAGCCCTGGCAGCCGCAGCTCGAAGGCGAGCGGCGACCAGGGACACCTTCATTGGTACCTGTGGGTGAACAGAATCATCGGCATCCGGGACATCAGGCGTTTGTGCGCAACATGCCAAATGAGGCCAAATGAGTTGCCAATGAGTTGAAAGCATTCGGGTCGATCGACGCAGGTCGCGGCGTGCGTGCGACTGCTCGGTCCGGGCTCTTGCTTACTTACGCAGCCCGAGCTTCTCGATCAGAACGCGGTAGCTGTCCGAATTGCGGGTCTTCAAATAGTCGAGCAGCTTGCGCCGCCGCGACACCATGCGCAGCAGACCGCGCCGCGAATGATGGTCTTTGACGTTGCTCTTGAAATGATCATTGAGGCCATTGATGCGCGCGGTCAACAGCGCGATCTGGACCTCGGGCGAGCCGGTGTCGCCGGTAGCGCGCTGATGTTCGGCAATGACCTTCGCCTTGTCCTGAACCGTGACTGCCATGCTGGGGTACTCCAACCTTGCGGAAGAGCGGAATTGTAACTTGAAAAGTGCTTAGGATTCAAGCGATTCGAGAGAGCGGCCTTCCTTTGAGAGCGGGCCCGGAAACCGCCGAGCTGGTCAGTCTGCGCGGTCGCAGCGTACCGTCGATCGCCGACGCGATTCCCGCAAAAACATCCTCGGCGTAGACGCGGTAGCTGGCGTCATGGAGCGCCGCGCGCGCAATGGCCTGCCCTTGTGCGAGGCGCGTTGCTTCGACGGCGTCGAGATCGATCCGCGGCAACGCGGCGACCAGCGTGTCGCAAGGCAGCAGGAGGGCGTCGCGCTCTTCCTCGCTGAGCGCCGCCAGGTCCGCGCGCGTGCAGCTCGCTTCCAGCGTCAGGCCGCCGGTCTCCAGCCGGCGCAGCGCCGCCAGATGCGCGCCGCAGCCGAGCGCCGACGCCGATGTCCTCGGCCAGCACTCTCACGTAGGTGCCCTTGCCGCAGCGGATCATCAGATCGAAATCGGGATGCGTCCATGCCTGGAGCGTCAGCGACTCGATGGTCACCTCGCGCGCCGCGCGCGGAATTTCGACCCCTTCGCGCGCATATTCATAGTAGTTGCGGCCCTGATACTTGAGCGCCGCATGCCGCGGCGGAATCTGCGCGATGCGGCCGACGAAGCGCGGCAGGACGGCCTCGACCTCGTCCCGGGTGACGGACACGTCCTGCCGCTTCAGCACCTCGCCCTCGGCATCGCCGGTCGTCGTCGTCACGCCGAGCCGCACAGTGGCGACATAGGTCTTGTCGGCTTCGAGCAGCATGTGCGCGAACTTGGTCGCCTCGCCGAAACAGATGGGCAGGAGTCCGCTCGCGAGCGGATCGAGCGTGCCGGTGTGCCCCGCCTTCTCGGCGCGAAACAGGCGCTTCACCTGCTGCAACGCGGCGTTGGACGAGAGGCCTACATCCTTGTCGAGCAGAAGAACTCCGTCGACGCGGCGGCGTGGCGGCGGCGCCGTTCCTGGCGCTGCGCATGTCACTCCGGGTGCTTGCGGTCTTCGGCGACGGCGTCGTCGATGAGCTTCGACAGACGAAGCCCGGACTCGATGGAATCGTCGTAGACAAAATGGAGCTGCGGCACGGAGTAGAGCGTGAACCGGCGCGCGAGCTCGGTGCGCAGATATCCCGCCGAGTGCTGCAAGGCCGCGACCGCGGTCGCGGCGTGTTCTTTGCCGGCGAGGTGGGTGAAGAAGATCTTCGCGTGCGAGAGATCGGGCGAGACCTCGACCGCGGTCACGGTCACCATGCCGATCCGCGGATCCTTGACGTGGAGCCTGAGCAAATCGCCCAGCTCGCGCTGAATCTGATCGCCGACACGCTGCGCCCGCTGTGAATGCTTTTTCATTGCTGCGGTCACCCAACCATCGATCCGGGTCAGCGCGGAGTGCTCCGCGCTGCCGTGCCTACAAGGTCCGCGAAACTTCCACGATCTCGTAGACCTCGAGCTGATCGCCCTTTTCGATATCGTTGTAGTTCTTCAGCGACAAGCCGCACTCGAAGCCTGCCTTGACTTCGCGCGCGTCGTCCTTGAAGCGCTTGAGCGAATCGAGCTCTCCGTCGAAGACGACGATGCTGTCGCGCAGGAGCCGCACTTTCGCCCCGCGACGCACCACGCCCTCCAGCACGTAGCAGCCCGCGACCGTGCCGACCTTCGAGATCTTGTACACCTCGCGCACTTCGACCAGTCCGAGCTGGCTCTCCTTTTTCTCCGGCGTGAGCATGCCGGACAGCGCCGCCTTCACCTCATCCACCGCCTCGTAGATGATGGTGTAGTAGCGAATGTCCACGCCCGAATGCGCCGCCAGCTTGCGCGCGGCAACATCGGCGCGCGTGTTGAAGCCGATGATGACCGCCTTCGATGCGAGCGCCAGATTGACGTCGGACTCGGTAATGCCGCCGACCGCCGCATGCACGATGTTGACCTTGACCTCGTCGGTCGACAATTTCGACAGCGCGTTCGCCAGCGCTTCGTAGCTGCCCTGCACGTCGGCCTTGACGATCAATGCCAGCGACTTGATCTCGCTTTCGGCGAGCTGCTCGAACATGTTCTCGAGCTTCGCCGCCTGCTGCTTGGCGAGCTTCACGTCGCGGAACTTGCCCTGGCGGAAGAGCGCGATCTCGCGCGCCTTGCGCTCGTCGCCGAGCACCATCACGTCCTCGCCCGCGAGCGGCACGTCCGACAGGCCCTGGATCTCGACCGGTATCGCCGGTCCCGCGGAGTTCACGGCCTTCCCGGCTTCATCGGTCATGGCGCGCACGCGGCCGAACACGGCTCCCGCGAGGACGATGTCGCCGCGCTTGAGCGTGCCCGAGTGCACGAGGATGGTCGCGACCGGGCCCTTGCCCTTGTCCAGGCGCGACTCGATGACGATGCCCTTCGCGGGCGCGTCTCGCGGTGCCTTGAGCTCGAGCACTTCCGCCTGCAGCAGAATCGCGTCGAGCAGATTGTCGAGGCCCTTCCCGGTCTTGGCCGACACCTGCACGAACTGCACGTCGCCGCCGTACTCTTCCGGCAGCACGCTTTCCGCGACCAGCTCCTGCTTGACGCGGTCGGGATTGGCCTCGGGCTTGTCGATCTTGTTGATGGCCACGACGATCGGCACGTTGCCGGCCTTCGCGTGCGCGATCGCTTCCTTCGTCTGCGGCATCACGCCGTCGTCGGCCGCGACGACCAGCACGACGATGTCGGTGACCTTCGCGCCGCGCGCGCGCATGGCCGTGAACGCCTCGTGGCCCGGCGTGTCGAGGAACGTGATCACGCCCTTCGCCGTTTCGACGTGGTAGGCGCCGATGTGCTGCGTAATGCCGCCCGCCTCGCCGCTCGCCACGCGCGTGCGGCGTATGGTGTCGAGCAGCGACGTCTTGCCATGGTCGACGTGACCCATCACGGTCACCACTGGCGGACGCGGCAACGACTCCGCGGAAGTCGCCAGCGAGCTTTCGGCAAGCAGGGAATCCGGATCGTCGAGCTTGGCGGCGATCGCCTTGTGCCCCATTTCCTCGACGACGATCATCGCCGTTTCCTGATCGATGACCTGGTTGATCGTGACCATGGTTCCGAGCTTCATCATGGTCTTGATGATTTCCGCCGCCTTCACGGACATCTTGCGGGCGAGATCGGCCACGGTGATCGTCTCCGGCACCGAGACCTCGCGGATGACGGGCTCCGGCGTGCCGGTCTGCTCGACTTCCTCGTGCTCCTCGCCGTCCTCGTGCCTCTGCTTGCCGCTCTTCGGCTGCTTCCAGCCCGCGCCGCCGGTGACGTCGCCGCCACGAAGCTTGAGCGCGCGCCGGCGCGCCGCTTCTTCCTGGAACGCGGTCGCCGACGGTTTGCGCGACGGCTTGTCCTTCTTCGCGCCCGGCTTCGAGACCGGCTTGTGCAGCGTGCCTTCCTTCTCCTTGACCTCGGGCTTCGCTTCGGTCGCAGGCGCGACCGCTTCCGCGGCCTTGGCCGCGGCCGCGGCTTCTTCGGCCGCCTTCTCCGCCGCCTTGGCCGCGGCTTCCTCGGCCTCTTTTTCCTTCTTGGTCTTGCGCGTCTTCGCCTGCGCCTGCTTCTGCTGGATCTCTTCCTGCTGCTTCGCCGCCAACGCGGCCGCCTTGCGCGCCTCTTCCTCGCGCGCGGCGACTTCCGCGGCGGTGATCACCGGCTGCGCGGGCGCCGTTTCCTCCGGCGCGGCCGCGGTCTCCGCGCCGTCGCGCTTGACGAAGACGCGCTTCTTGCGCACCTCGACCTGGATCGTGCGCGCACGGCCGGTACTGTCGGCAGACTTGATTTCGGTCGTCGACTTGCGCGTCAGCGTGATCTTCTTCTTCGCTTCCAGGCCGCCGTGCTGCTTGCGCAGATAGTCGAGCAAGCGCGTCTTGTCCTGTTCGGAAAGCTTGTCGCCCTGCTTCTTGCCGGCGACACCGGCCGCGGCGAGCTGCTCCAGCAGCGCGCCCGAGGGCATTTTCATTTCCGTCGCGAACTGTTCTATCGTCGTCTGGGCCATCGTGTCTCTCCTGCGTCCCCGGCGTGCTTACTCATTCGATTGACTAAGCTGCCTTTTCCGCGTGCTCGGCGTCTTCGAACCAGTGCGCGCGCGCCTTCATGATCAGGTCCTGCGCGCGATCGGCCGGAATCGCCGTCAGCTCCACCAGCTCGTCGACGGCGAGATCCGCCAGCGCGTCGCGATTGGTGATGCCCTTTTCGGCGAGCAGGCCCGCGGTCTCCGAATCCATGCCCTCGAGACCGAGAAGATCCTCGGACACGTTCTCGACCGACTCCTCGCGCACGATCGCCTCGGTCAGAAGCGCGTTGCGCGCGCGGCTGCGCAGCTCGTTGACCGTGTCCTCGTCGAAAGCGTCGATCTCGAGCATTTCGTTCAGCGGCACGTAGGCGATTTCCTCGAGCGTCGAAAAGCCTTCCGCGATCAGGATGTCGGCGACTTCCTGGTCGACGTCGAGCTTGTCGATGTAGAGCGCGCGGATCTTCTCGCTTTCCTGCTGCTGCTTCTGCTGCGATTCCTCGACGCCCATCAGGTTGATCTCCCAACCCGTCAGCTCGGATGCGAGGCGTACGTTCTGCCCGCTGCGGCCGATCGCCATCGCGAGGTTCTCCTCGTCGACCACGACGTCCATGCAGTGCCGCTCCTCGTCGACCACGATGCTCGATATCTCGGCCGGCGCAAGCGCGTTGATGACGAGCTTCGCCGGGTCCTCGGAGTACAGCACGATGTCCACGCGCTCGCCCGCGAGCTCGTTGGTGACCGCGGTCACGCGCGAGCCGCGCATGCCGATGCAAGTGCCCTGCGGGTCGAGGCGCGGGTCGTTCGACTTGACGGCGATCTTCGCGCGCACGCCGGGATCGCGGGCAGCGGCCTTGATCTCGATCAGGCCCTCCTCGATCTCGGGAACCTCGAGCTCGAACAGGCGCACCAGCAGGTCCGGCGTGATGCGCGACAGCATGAGCTGCGGCCCTCGCGCCTGCGGCTCGATCTTGACGACGTAGGCGCGAATGCGATCGCCCACGCGCAGGTTTTCCTTCGGGATGATCTGGTCGCGCGCAATCATGCCCTCGATGCGGCCGGATTCGATGATCACGTTGCCGCGCTCGATGCGCTTGACGGTCCCGGTCAGCAGGTTGTCCTTGCGCTCCAGGAAGTCGTTCAGGATCTGCTCGCGCTCGGCGTCGCGGATCTTCTGCACGATGACCTGCTTCGCCGCCTGCGCGCCGATGCGCCCGAAATCCACGGGCTCGAGCGGCTCCTCGATCACGTCGCCCAGCTCGAGCTCGGGATCGCGCTCGGCGGCGTCGGTGATCGCGATCTGGTGCGCCGGCTCCTCGTGCTCCTCGTCGGGCACCACCGTCCAGCGGCGAAACGACTCGTACTCGCCGGTCTCGCGATCGATCGACACGCGCGCATCGATGTCCTGCGTGAAGCGCTTCTTGGTCGCGGAGGCGAGCGCCGACTCCAGCGCGATGAAGACGATGTCCTTGGGCACGTTCTTTTCGCGCGCCAGCGCATCGACGAGCAGCAGCAGCTCGCGATTCATTCTGTGCTTCTCGGCCTTTTCATCAGGCACGGGCGCGGCCGGCTTCGCCTTGGTCTTGGCCTTGGCCTTCGTTTTGGTCGCGGCCGTGGCCGCGGCCTTGTCAACCTTTTCCTCGGAACCGCTCGCGCGCTTTTTCATCGTGTGCTTCTCCACTCTATCCTCGGCACCAGCCGCGCCTTGTCGATGTTCGCAAGGGGAATCGCGCGCGTGCCCGTTTCCGTTTCGATGACGACTGCGTCGCCGTCCAGGCCACGCAGTACACCCTTCATTCGCTTGGCGTTGTCCACGCTCTCATGCAGCGTGAGCTTCACCTGCTCGCCCTCGAAACGGGCGAAATCCGCCGCTTTCCTCAGCGCCCGGTCAAGTCCCGGCGAAGAGACCTCCAGTCGCTCGTACAAAACATTCTCGACCGCGAACAGGTGGGTCAGGTGGGTCGATACCCTGGCGCAATCCTCGACGTCCACGCCCTGCGGCTTGTCGATGAAAACGCGAACCAACCCGCTCCGGTGCGAGTGATCCCAATCGACCAGCTCGTAACCCAGAGGCGGCACCGTTCGCTCCAGTATCTCGCCCAGATTCACCCTGCTCTTCGCCAAACGCCCGTTGATCGCGAAACCGCAAAAGCAAAAAAAAATGGGCTGTCGAGCCCATTTCTTGTCTTTACCGCAGGCTGGATTATAGCGAAAAACCGCCCCGATTTGAAGAGGGCCGGCGATATACCCGCCATGCACCGCTCCCGGGGCGCCCGGTCGGCGCGGGTCTGCGTCTTTCAGGCAAAATATGGGGCTTCCGGCCTGGATCTCAACCCGGCCCACGCGCCGCACGCGGACCCATCGCCCGTTGCAGCGATTGCCGGCCGATTTCAGCGTGCAGGCGTCGGTCGGTAGCGTCGAGACGCCGGACACGAGCTCCGCATGATCACAAGCTTTCGCGCACAGCAGCCGGCCTTCGACCACTTCACGCGAAAGGCGGTCTTCTCGCGGTCGTAGCGCTGCTTTTGCTTATGCTCGCCGCGGGTTGCACTCAGGAGAGCGCCGACAAGTCGACGTCCGCGCCGCCAGCCGAAGACGTGACGGTGCCGCCGGTGGTCCGTCGCGCCATTCCCGAAACGGCCCCGCGGCGCAGCCCGAATCGCCAGGCATCGCGCCGCTTCCGTCCTTCCGAAGCGGCCATCGTCGTGCCGCCCGGCGCTCAATACGTGTGCGTGACCAGCGCAAGCGGACAGCGGCAGCAGACGGTGATCGAGTTTTCGCCGCAAGTTGCGCAACTATGCGTCAAGCATCCGGAGATGGGACCGTGCCAGTACGAGCGCAACGCATGTCGTCGCAGCGGCGGACGCGTCTTCGGCGCCGACGGGCGAGAGATCACTACAGCGACGGAAGCTGAATACGACAAGAAAGTGATGCGGGTCAGGTTGAAGTCGAACTAGTCTGTCGCGCCAGCGAATGTTTTTCGCGCGACGCCTCGCATCGCGCGCATCGATGCGTGGTTCACGAACTCGTCACGACGAACCGCTGACGATATTTCGACGACCGCTCGTCCGACACTTGCCCGCTTCTTGCTTTATACCCTCCGAGGAGTGCGAATTCCGCTTGGCACCTCGGCCAATATGCTATTAGCATACGCTGTCGCGTCAAGGCGACTTGGTCGCTCGCGGACGTGACTAACTTTGATGAAAGTTGGGTGTCATGATTGTTCATAACAGTGGTCCTCTGACTCGCGCATTCGGTATATTTTTTCTGCTCGGCATCATCAGCTCGCCGATACGCGCACACGAAGGTCACGACGCAGCGTCGAGCGCAGTGCCGATGGTCGCATCGGGTACCGTGACCGAGCTGCTCGTTGAAAACACGCTGACCAACCAATCGCTTCGATATCTCGGTTTGCGCATGGACGACGGACACTCCGTCGACCTCGTCGGCCCCGCGCTCGGTGCCACGGCTCAAGGCGATCGCATCGAGGCAACGGGCGTCCTTGTGGGCCAGTCGTTCCGCGTCACCAGCGTTACGACGCTGTCGCCGGGTCCCGGCGTCGCCACGACGTCGACACCCAAATCTCTGACGACACTGAGCGGAATGCTCGCGATCTTTCACAAGGACTTTTTTGCCGAAGGCCGCGGCGAGTACGGACTCGCCATCCGCACATCGTCCGGCAAGATGATCGCGCTGAACGTTGCGGTCAAGCCGCAGTGGCTGGAGCCGAACATGGAAATCACGGCCGAGGGAGCGCTCTCAGCCGACGGTTCCTCGATCGACGCCGGCACCCTCACCATCCTCGCATTGCCGCCCGCCCAGGCGAGCGGCGTCGCGGGTGAACCGGTCACGAACGCCGTCACAAACACCGTTCTGGTGATCCCGATCCGGTTCAGCGATACGCCCGCAGGCGATCCATTCAACGCGACCGCCATCAATACCGAATTCCAGACGCATGTCGCGCCTTATTATCAGGAAGTCTCATACGGCAAGCAGCTGCTGACCATCAACGTGGCGTGCAACACGTCCCCCCTCGCCGGATGCTCGGGCAAGACGGACGCCAACGGATGGCTGCAGTCGTCGTCCGCGACGCCGGCCAATTGCGATTTCACGACGATGGGCAGTCTCGCCGATGCGGCCGCGACCGCCGCTGGGTACAACACCTCGGTAACGGGGACGCAATTTATCTACTACGTCCTGCCGAGCATTCCGTCCTGCGGATGGGCCGGGCTTGCATACGTCGGCTGGGGTCACGCGTGGAGCAACGGGGTCAACGCGCTGTGGGTCTATGGCCACGAGCTTGGTCACAACTTCGGCTTGTGGCATTCCGGAAGCCTCAGTTGCCCCGGGCAGGTGATCGGCGGCACGTGCAGCGTGTCCGAATACGGGGACCCATTCGACGTGATGGGCAACATACGGCAAGGCCATTTCAACTCGATGCAGAAGTCGAAGCTGGCCTGGATTCCTTCGACGTCGGTGAAGCAACACACCTCGGGAACACAAACCTATCAATTGTCGCCACTCGAGTCGCCCGGCCAATCGACGTATGCGGTGGAGATCCCGGTCGCCGCCGATACCAATCGCACCTACTGGATAGAGTTTCGCCAGCCCATCGGCTTCGACGCGCCGATCTCGACGCTGCCCAACCTCGGCGCACAGATCCGCGTCGGCGGCCCTTCGTTCGATTACCCGTGCACGAACTGCGGCGGGGACGATACCGAGTTGCTCGATACGACACCGGGTTCCTCCTCAGGCAACGGCGGATTCGATGACGCGGCGCTGCTTGCGGGACAGACTTACACCGACAGCACATACGGCATCAGCGTCCACGTCATCTCCGCCACAACGAGCCTCCTGACGGTGCAGGTGACGGCGCCGGGCGCGAGTCAGCCGCCGTCACTCGTAGGAGCGGTCTCCCGGAAAACCCACGGCGCCGCCGGCGTATTCGACCTGCCGCTGTCATTGGTCGTGCCGCCTGCCGTCAATCACAATCCGACGACCGAGCCCCGACAAGGACCGACGCACACAATCGTGTTCGATTTCGGGAAGCCGATCACCGCTGCGACGGCCACGGTGACGGAGGGAACAGCAACAGCGGGAACACCGACATTCAGCGGCAACACCGTGATCGTGACTCTCAGCGGCGTGGCCAACGCACACTACGTCACGCTTGCCCTGTCCAATGTCGCTTCGGCCGACGGCGGCACCGGCGGCTCGGGAAGTGTGCGAATCGGGTTCCTGGTCGGAGACGTGAACCAGAGCCGCGTGGTGACCGTGTCTGACTTGGTGTTGATCAACGCCGCGATCACGCACCCGGTGACCAGCCTCAACTATCTCAAAGACATCAATGCCAGCGGCGCAGTGACCGTTTCTGACAAGCTCATTGCCAACATGAACGTGACCAAGGCCTTGCCGGCACCTTGAGCAAACTCATTTGATCGCGCCGGTCAGCGACCGGTCACGCTCTCCAACTGCCCGTATTGCCCTCCCTCGACCGGAGGGCTTTTTTATTGGATCATTTTGTACTGCACATTCTAGGAGTCGCTTGATTACGATTCTGGAGCCGGCGTGCACGCTGCTGGTCAGAGATCGGTCATCTTTTGTCGACCGAAGACCCTTTACCCGCCTTGCGATTCGCTGGTATGCTCATGACAAGGTCATAAGTCGCCGCAGGCTCCACCGTACCTTCTGCGGCTCAGATGATAACAACAAACTCGCACATGTCGTTGCCAAGGGTCGCGTCTGTCGCATACACACTCCGAGCGCTGCTGATCAGCGTCGCGTGCGTTCTGCCGGCCTTTGCGCATACCGCGGAGGACGCCCACTCCGCCGCCCCGATCGCGCAATCCGATGCACCGATGGAGCTCGTCACCGGCACGGTCGTGCGCACGACCGTCGAAAACCGGCTGACGAACGTCATCGACCGAATACGTCGCGCTTCGTCGGCGACGACGGGAAGCGCGTCCCCCTCATCGGCAAGTCATTCGACGCATTTCCCGACGGCGTGCACGCCGAGGCGATAGGCTGGCTCCAGGGCTCCGCATTCACGGTCAGCGACATGCGCACGGTGGCAATGACCAAGGCGCAGACGCTGACTCAGCCTTCAGCGAACCTCGAAGTCGAAGGCACGCTGTTGCTCGCGCATCTCGATTTTCTCGAGAGCGGACGCGGCGAATACCTGTACACGGTACGAGACGATGCCGGGCACATGACCCGCCTCAATCTCGCGGGCGGCGATGGCCTGGCGCCGGGAATGCGCGTGATCGCGCTCGGCTCGCGCTCCATCGATGGCCGATCGATGGACGTCGACGACCTCACGATCATCTCCGCAGCGCCGAAGAAAGCCCGCATCGAAGGACAACCCGTCACGCAAGCGACGACCAACAACGTCCTCGTCATCCTGGTCAAATTCACCGACTCGCCCGCGAGCGATCCCTTCACGCAGGCGCAGGTTCAGGACGTGATGACCAACGCGACGACCGGCGTCGCGCAGTACTACAACGAGGTTTCCTACGGCCGGCAGCTCCTGAACATCACCGTGACCAACTGGCTCGTCGGTCGGAATCCGAGCAGCCACGCGCCCATGGCAACTCCGCCGAGCTGCGACTTCGACACCATGGGCACCTACGGCGACACCGCCGCGAGCGACGCCGGCTATACCGGCGCATACCAGAATCGCTTCTACGTCATGCCTGCCGAACTCGGCGTGCGGATTTTCAGGCGTCGCATATATCGGCGGCGACACGGCGTGGAGCAACGGCGTCAACGACATCAAGGTGTACGCGCACGAGCTCGGACACAATTTCGGCCTGTATCACGCCGCGAGCCTCACCTGCACGCGGCGCGTCGATCGGCGGGTCCTGCAGCTCGAGCGAGTACGGCGATCCGTTCGACGTCATGGGCAACATCAGCTCCATGCACTTCAACAGCATGCAGAAGGCCAAGCTCGGCTGGATCCCGACGACGGCGGTAAAGACGCAAGGATCGGGATTGCAGCAGTACACGCTGGACGCGCTGGAAAACGCCAGCGGCTCGACCTACGCGGTCACGATTCCCATCGCCGCCAATCCCAATCGCACCTACTGGATCGAATACCGGCAGCCGATCGGATTCGACAGCGCCCTGCCCGCGGGAAATGCCAACGGCGCGCAGATTCGCGTGGCGAATCCCTTCGAGACCTGCTCCGGATGCCAGTACTTCCTCGGCATGGAATTCAGCGACGATACCGAGCTACTGGATATGACAGCGGCGAGCACGCCGGGAGCTTTCAACGATGCGCGACTCGCGGTGGGCTCGACTTTCACCGACAGCGCCTACGGCATCACGATCCAGGTGTTGTCGGCGGACTCCGCGCACCTGACGCTCAACGTGACAACGCCCGGCGGGTCGACGACGACCTCGACGACGACGCTGGCAAGTTCGCCGAATCCCGCGATCGCCGGAAGCAACGTCACGCTTGACCGCGTCGGTGACCGGCAATGCTCCCACCGGAGCGGTCACTTTCACCGATGGAGGCGCGACGATCTCCGGCTGTGGCGCGGTGACGCTGACCGGCGCGGGCAACACGCGCACGGCCGCTTGCAGCACTGCCGGCTTAAGCGCGGGCACTCACAACATCGTGGCCGCCTACGCTGGTGACGGATCGAACACCGCATCGAGCAGCGTGTCGCTGTCGCAGGTCATCAATGCAAAGGTGGCGACCACGACGGGCGTCGCCAGCGGCACCAATCCATCGATGGTCGGCGCGAGCGTCACGTTCACCGCGTCGGTCACCGGCAGCGCGCCCACCGGTACCGTGAACTTCACGGATGGCGGCACGAGCATCGCGGGTTGCGGCACCGCGGCGCTCGGCGGAAGCGGCAACACTCGCACGGCGACATGCAGCACCTCGGCGCTGACCGCGGGCACGCACAACATCCTGGCCACGTATCAGGGTGACGCAGGCAACGCCTCGTCGAGCAGCGTCACGCTGTCGCAGGTCGTCAACGCGAGCGCGGCGACGACCACAGGCCTCGTCAGCGCGACCAATCCGTCGATCGTCGGCGTGAGCGTTACGTTCACGGCGTCAGTCACCGGCAGCTCGCCGACGGGCGCCGTCAATTTCACCGACGGCGGCGCAACGCATCGCCGGCTGCGGCGCGATCGCGCTCGCCGGCGCAGGCAACACGCGCACCGCATCGTGCAGCACCGCGACGCTGACCGCGGGCACGCATGGCATCGTCGCGAGCTATGGCGGTGACGGGTCGAATACCGCGTCAACCAGCGCGACGCTGTCGCAAGTGGTCAACGCCAAGACGGCCACGACCACGACCGTCGCCAGCTCGACCAACCCGTCGATGGTCGGAGCGAGCGTCACCTTCACCGGTTCGGTGACCGGCACAGCGCCCGACGGGCACGCTGAATTTCACCGACGGCGGCACGAGCATCGCGGGCTGCGCAGCCGTCTCGCTTGCCGGCTCTGGCAACACCCGCACCGCCGTCTGCAGCAGTGCTGCGCTGACCGCGGGAACGCACAACATCGTGGCGACGTATTCGGGAGACGGCGCGAACACCGGCGTCGATCAGCGCCGCGCTGTCGCAAATCGTCAACGCCAAGACGGCCACGACGACGAGCGTCGCGAGCACGCCAATCCATCGCTCGTCGGCGTCAACGTGACATTCACCGCGTCGGTCACCGGCACCGCGCCGACCGGCACGTTGAGCTTCACCGACGGCGGAGCGACCATCGCCGGTTGCGGCGCGGTCGCACTGACAGGCTCGGGTAACACGCGCACCGCCGCTTGCAGCAGCGCGGCGCCTGAGCGCGGGAACGCACACCATCGTCGCCTCGTACGCGGGCGACGGTTCGAACACGGCATCGAGCAGCTCCACTCTCACGCAAGTCGTGAATGACAAGACCGCTGCGACCGTCAGGCGTAGTGAGCAGCGTCAATCCCTCCATCGTCGGCGTGAGCGTGACGTTTACCGCGTCGGTCACCGGCAACGCGCCGACGGGCAGCGTGAGCTTCACCGACGGCGGAACGACCCTCGCCGCTTGCGGCTCGGTCGCGCTCACGGGCACCGGCAACACGCGCACCGCGGCGTGCAGCACCGCGGCGCTGACGGCGGGCACGCACAGCATCGTCGCTACCTACGCGGGAGACGGCGCCAACACCGGGTCGAGCAGCGCCGCACTCTCTCAGGTCGTCAACGCCAAGGCCGTGACGAGCACGGCGCTCGTCAGCTCGATCAATCCCTCGCTCGCCGGCGGGACCGTCACCTTCACAGCGTCGGTCACGGGCAACGCGCCGGGCGGCAGCGTAGCTTCACCGACGGCGGGACGAGCATCGCAAGCTGCGGGGCCGTCGCGCTGACAGGTTCCGGGAATACGCGCACCGCCGTTTGCAGCATCGGCGCGCTGACCGCCGGAACGCACTCCATCGTCGCCGGATATTCGGGTGACGCGGGCAACACCGCGTCGAGCAGCGTCGCGCTGTCGCAGGTCGTCAACACATCCGGTACGGCGACGGGCATCGCCAGCTCGGCCAATCCCTCGATCGTCGGCGCCAGCGTTACCTTCACCGCGACGGTCAATGGCAACGCTCCGACCGGAGCGGTGAATTTCACCGATGGCGGAACGAGCATCGCAAGCTGCGGAGCCGTCGCGCTCACCGGCTCGGGCAACAGCGAAAACCGCGGTGTGCAGCACGGCTGCGCTGACGACTGGAACGCACAGCGTCGTGGCCCGATACTCCGGCGACGGCGCGAACGCTTCATCGAGCAGCTCCCCGCTATCGCAAGTCGTCAACACGCCCGGGACCACCACGAGCATGGCGAGCTCCGCCAATCCTTCGATCGTGGGTGCCGGCGTTACCTTCACGGCGACCGTTATCGGCAACGCGCCGTCGGGATCGGTGACCTTCACGGATGGTGGAACGATTGTCGCGAGCTGCGGAGCAGTCGTCCTCACCGGGTCGGGCAACACGCGTACTGCGCTGTGCAGCACGGCTGCGCTGACGGCCGGAACGCACAGTATCGCCGCCAGCTATTCGGGCGATGGCGCCAACAGCGCGTCGAGCAGCGCCGCGCTGACCGCAGGTCGTCAACAAAACCGGGGCCACAACCAGCGTCGCGAGCTCGGCGAATCCATCGATCGCCGGCGCCAGCGTCACCTTCACCGCGACGGTCAGCGGCAACGCTCCAACCGGAACCGTGAGTTTCACTGACGGAGGAGCGACCATCGCAGGTTGCGGAGCGGCAGCGCTCACCGGCACGGGCAACGCGCGCACGGCCACATGCGGCAGCCGCGGCGATGACGGGTGGAACACACGCCATCGTGGCCGCCTATTCGGGCGA
The DNA here is from genome assembly GCA_963730465.1 of uncultured beta proteobacterium. Taxonomy (GTDB): domain Bacteria; phylum Pseudomonadota; class Gammaproteobacteria; order Burkholderiales; family Casimicrobiaceae; genus PALSA-1003. The sequence goes on from CAVSRR010000001.1 coordinate 57,476, forward strand.
CTCGGCAAATGCAGGATCAAGCAGCGCAGGCTTGTCGCAAGTCGTAAACCGCATCGCGACCACCACGACTGTGCAGACGTCGCCCAACCCTTCCATCGTCGGCGGTGCGGTGACGTTTAGCGCACTGGTCGCGGGCAATGCGCCCACGGGTACCGTCGCTTTCACGGACGGCGGCACCCCGATCGCCAGTTGCGGCGCCGCAGGACTGACCGGTTCGGGCACGACGCGCGGCTGCGACGTGCACGTCGAGTGCTCTCGCTGTAGGATCGCATATCGATCGCGCCGTCTACTCGGGAGACGCCGGCAACGCCGCATCGAGCAGCGCAGCCACGACGCAGACCGTCAGCGCCGCCGCGACGACAGCCGCCGTATCGAGCTCCGCCAATCCGGCGGCGCCGGGCACGAGCGTGACTTTCACCGCGAACGTGGTCGGTCTCGCGCCTACCGGAACAGTGGCTTTCACGAGTAGCGGCGCTTCGATCGCCGGATGCGGCGCTGTTACTCTTACCGGCAGCGGCAACAGCCGCGTCGCGGGTTGCAACACCAGCAGCCTGGGCCTGGGTACGCACACGATCGTCGCGGCGTATTCTGGCAACGCGAACAACGCTCCCGCGAGCAGCGGTCCGCTGATGGAGACCATCTCGGGGACGGCGCCGACGATGACGGGAGTGTCGTCGCGCAAGGTTCATGGCACCGCCGGCACGTTCGACCTGCCGCTGTCCACAGTCGCGACCAATCCGACGACCGAGCCGAGAACGGGTCCTGCTCAGACGATCGTCTTCACCTTCAACAAGCCTATCGCCAGCGCCACAGCGACCATAACCGAGGGCGTTGCGGTCGCCGCCGCGCCCGCGTTCAGCGGCAACAGCGTGATCGTTACCCTCGGCGGCGTGGCCAACGCGCAATACGTCACCGTCTCCTTATCCAACATCACTGCAGCGGATGGAGGCGTGGGTCTCGCAAGCGTGCGCGTCGGATTCCTGGCCGGTGATGTCAATCAGAATCGCGTCGTGACCGTGTCTGATCTCGTGCTGGTGAACGCGGCGATCGCGCGATCCAGTAACCAGCCTCAACTATCTCAGGGATATCAATGCCAGCGGCGCACTGACGATCGCCGATAAGCTGCTCGTCAACAAGAACATCGCAAAGGCGCTGCCTCGCTCCCTAGCACAGCGCTCACAGCTGCTGACTCCGCGGCTGAGCTTTCAACATCGGGGCATGCGCGCCGTGGATGAGTCGACCCTCGGCGTCACTCCGACCGGCAGCGAGCGATTCGACTCCGCCCGCACCCTCGCTCCGGCTTCACATCGCCGCATCAGGGCGTGCGCACGCAGTCGTAGGTGAGAGGGATCTCGGCGCCGAGATCGACTACCTCGAAATCGCTCACCGCAACGCCAAAGAAGGTGTGCGAGTCGATGCCCAGCGTCGACCACTTGGCCGTGGCCAGCCGGTCGTCTCCGAACGTGAGCGCGATATTGCCTCCGTCGGAGAGGATCATTCCGTACTTCTTCATCGCCTGCAGGATGACGCGCGCGCTCGCGTTGTACGGTGTCTCGTCGAAGCTGGCCTTCAGCCGGAAGCGAACGCCGTACGGCGGCGCGTTGGCGTTGGAGCTCGACGGTCCGCCCGGCGTGCGTCGCAGGATGCACGTAGACAGCGGCTTTCATGTGGTTGTTCGGGAGAATGAAGCGAAGCGCGTGAGGCACCTCGCCCGCGGCGACTTCGTCCGCCGTCGCCAGCAACGCGGCTATCGGCAGGCCTGCGGCGTCGGCGGATGTGCACTGTTCGCCGCGCAGCGAATCGCCGTATTGCTTGGTCAAGTCCCATACGAACGCGCCCAAAGCGGTGAAATTGCTGCCCGCCGCCGTCGCGTTGTACAACTCGTAGAGCTTCTTCTCGGTGTGTTCGACGACGAGCACATGACAGTCATCGTTCGCGGTGTCGCAGCTGTAGTTGGCGCTTCCCTCCGTGTTGCCGTTGACGGGCAGCGGCATCTGCAGCGGCACCGGATCGCAGTCGGGACCGCCGAAGCAGTAGCCTCCCGCCGGAGCGGTGATGGTGCGGCGCGGCGTCGTGGAATCTGCGTTCAGAAGCGCAATCGCGAAGTCGATCTGCAGCTTGTTGCCGTTGCCCCAGCCACCGAGGCTGTTGAGCGCGGAGATGATCGCGCCCGGACCGGGATGAAGGCGCCAGCGCGGAGACATCGGTATTCCAGGGAAGCGGCTTCTCGAAAAGTCCGCCAAGATGAACGCCGAAGTTGAATACGTAGTCCGCCGCCATGTGGTCCGGCGGGTCCTGAGCGTCGAGGTCGCTGACCCCGCTCGCGAAGACCGTGACCGTGCACGCGTCGTCGCTCGCGAAGTCGGTGTTCGGTTCGAGCGTGAACACGGTGCCGGTAGTGGCGCTCAGATCTCCGCTCGACAGCCGTGTCGGCGGGCGTGCGCGTACCGCTGGTGCATGCTATCTGGAACCACGCGCCTGACACCGCCACCGGCTCGCTGAACTGGATCGTCACGTTGGCGCGCGGGGCTGACGTTGGTCGCATTCGGCGCGGGCACGGTCGACACCACCGACGGCGCCGCGTCTGCCGGCGGCGGCAGTGCTTTGGTGAGGTTCGCATTGGTGATCAGCCTTGTCGCTGACGGTCAGCGTGCCGGTGGCGTTCACGTCCTTGAGATAGTTCGCTGCCGTCACCAGGTGCGCTATCTGCGCGTTCACCAACACAAGGTCGGAGACCGTCACCACCCGGTTCTGATTGACGTCGCCGGCGAGAAACCCGATGCGGATCGATGCCGCTGCCTCCCGAGCCGCCGCCCGCCGTGCTGACACCGGCGACGGCGACGGTGACGTACTGGGCATTGCCCACTCCCGACGAGGGGAACAATCAGTTCTGGTCCGTTGAAGGTCGGTGTCCCCGACAGTGGCGCTGCCCTCGGTCACCGAGGCGGTTCCCGCTGTCACGACATCGTCGAAAGTAAAGACGATCGTCTGGGCGGGACCCAGACGCGGTTCGGTCGTTGGATTCGACGGCAACGCTGCCGAGAGGGAGGTCGAATGTTCCCGCGTGGCCATGCACCTTGCGCGATGCCGACACCAAGCAGCACCGGGCTCGTGGCCGCCTCCGCCGGTAGCACGTGGGCCAGAGTGACCAGCAGCAGGCCCAGGAAGTCACGGTCTTCGGCCCCGAGCCCAGGGCTAGGCCTCGAGCTGGCCCCGACACCCTTCCAGAACAGCGTCATGAAACCCTTCATGCAGCCTATAATAGGAGATTCTCGGTCAAAAGTCGGCTATTATCAAAACCTCAATGAAATCAGGGGTGACCGCGGCGGGCTGTCCGGCGGATCGCGTCCTCGCACGTCGATCTCCATCCTGGGGATTGTAATTCTTTCCACAGTCCGTGACATGACCGCACGGCGGCGGCCCATTGCGCACGCAAGGTGTGGCCGATTTACCACTGTTGCTGTCCGTAGCTCGCTGAAACGACTGCCTTTGCTTGGCGATCAGACAGGACATGTGCTTCAATCGACAAAGCGGTATCCCGCAGCGCAGCCGCAACGACAACTGGACCAAAAAGTGGTTTCCGCAAGGCGGGTGGGCTGGTAGTATCCGCGGCTAGGGCTTGTTCGCAGCGAAACAAATCGATTTGGACCTCAGGAGTCGGCAAAATGACATTCGGCAAGCAATTCTGGCAAGCGTTGGGAGCTGTCGCGCTGGGGGCATTGGTCTCCACGGCCGCGGTAGGTCAGGTGACCACGCGCATTGTCGTTGCGGGCGGATCCGCCACCTCGGTAAAGATGGTCCCCGGCGGCACCACGTCGATCGACGTTCGGATCGACGTCAGGCGACGCTGGTCGATCGACTCGCCCCCGGCGGCACCGGCATCATCGGAACCGGCTTCATGCTTTCGCAGACCACGCCCGCGACGAGTGGCTTTTTCTCCATCACCGGCCGCAGCTTTGCCGGCAGCCCGTTTAACGACACGCCGACCGTACCCCGACTCGACTGTGCTGAATCCCCCCAGCAACCTGCTCGATCCCGACAGCAACGACGACCTCGGGGCCACAACGGTGTTTCCCGCGGTCGCGGCTCCGGCCGCCAACATTCTCGCCGCCAACTTGACGCTGACGGCAAGCGGGGCGACGACGCTCGGCACCTACACGATCAACATTACGCCCGGCGTATCGTTCGCCGGCGACGACGTGGGCAACGACTACGACATGAGCACGGGCGCGGGCTTCACGATCCTCGTCGGCCAGACGCTCGCGGTCAACAAGACCGGAACAGGAACGGGAACGGTCACCTCCGACGTCGGCGCCATCAATTGCGGCGCGACCTGCTCGGATATCTTCGCCGGCGACACGGTCACTTTGACGGCCACGCCGACCGGCGGTTCGATGTTCGCCGGATGGTCCGGCGGCGGTTGCAGCGGAACGGGCACCTGCGTCGTCACGGTCAATGCGGCGACGACGGTCACTGCCACGTTCAACCCGCCCTGCCGCGATTTCGCCACCGACGATCGGCAAGGCGTTCGGCACGGGCAGCATTGTCGTGGGCGCCTCGACGACACTCACCTTCAACATCAGCAATCCCAATGCTGACGTCGCTGACGGGTGTCGCCTTCACCGACACATTGCCCGCGGGCCTCGTCGTTTCGACCCCCAACGGGCTGACGGGTAGCTGCGGCGGCGGAACGATCACGGCGACCGCGGGATCGAACGGCGTGAGCCTGTTCGGCGCGACGCTGGCGGGGAGCGGCGCGTGCACCTTCGCGGTCAACGTAACCGGCACGACGGCGGGGACGAAGAACAACGTGACCAGCGCGATCACCTCGAACGAAAGTCCGTCGGGCTGTGACCGCATCCGCGAGCGTCACGGTGGCCGGAATCGCCGCACCGACGATCGTGAAGTCGTTCGCGCCGACCAGCATCATCGTGGGTGGAGCGAGCACGCTCAGCTTCACCATTCACCAACCCGAACGCGTCCACTGCGTTCACCGGCGTTGCAGTCACCGACAACTTGCCTGCTGGCGTGGTGGTATCGACGCCCAATGGGCTCACGGGTTCGTGCGGTGCGGGAACGATCACGGCCACCGCTGGATCAGGAAGCGTCAGCCTGAGTGGCGGCACGCTTGCGACGAGCGGCTCGTGCACGTTCAGTGTGAGCGTGACAGGGTCGACGACCGGAACGAAGAACAACACGACCGGCGCAGTGAGCTCGACTGAAGGCGGCACCGGCAACACGGCCAACGCGACATTGACGGTAGCAGGCATTGCCGCGCCGACGATCGCGAAGTCGTTCGGAGCGCCGGCGATTCCGCCCCTGGGATCGACCACGCTGAGCTTCACCATCAACAACACCAATGCCTCGACCACATTGACCGGCGTCGGCTTCACGGACACGCTGCCGACGGGCCTCGTGTTGTCGACTCCGGCCGGTCTCACCGGCAGCTGCGGTGGTGGAACGATCACCGCAGCCGACGGATCGGGAAGCGTGAGCCTGACCGGTGCGTCACTGGCGGCCAGCTCGTCGTGCACCTTCACCGTCAACGTGACTGCCACGTCGAACGGAGAGAAGGTCAACGTCACGACCGCTGTAACCTCGGTCGAAGGCGGAGACGGCAACACCGCGACGGCCATGCTGACAGTCGGCGTGCTGGCACCGATCCCGACGCTGAGTCAGTGGGCGCTGTTGATCCTCAGCCTGCTGATGCTCGCGGCGACCGGCGCGGTGATGTACTCGCGCAGAAAGAGCTAGAAGCGACAAACCGCAGCGCGGATCGACATCCGCGCGAGGTCTAGTGAGTGAGAAGGGCTGCCGGAAATGGCAGCCCTTTTTTTTGTGCCTCGATGCGCGGCGCCGTCGGTCTCGGGCGTTGCATGCGCAGCGCGTCGCGCGCTCGCTTCGATAACGTCGGCGAGCCGTGCTCGATAGGTGAGGCAGCGATCGCCAATCGAATCCATTCGATTCGCGCGTCGCATTGACTGCATCGCCGACGCGGATCGCTCCAAAATCGACAGCAATTCTCGGTCGCGCCAGCGCTCGTTGGTATCCCGAACACTGCCTTTCGTCGGACCGATTCAACGAGAATCGGCGCTGTACGGGACAGAAATCGACGGTATCCATTTGATCGTACAGGCGACGCGTGTGCAATCAACACGGCATCTCAATCCGCCTTGGGTTGAAGAGACAGCGAAATGCACGTAGCATTTCGGGTCGCGTTGACGCCGTTCCGTAATATTTTGGTGCCGGCGCCGCACAATCCTCTGGGAGCGAAAGTGTCCGAAATCCGCGTACGGCTCATAGCCGTCGGTCTGTTGCTGTCGCTCGCGCCGATGCTCGCCGTCGCCCAGCTCGCCCCTCAAAGAAGCTCCACAGGAAAGCCTTCGCTCGTCGGCAATTTCGACGCGCGCTTCAACGGCAAGGCGGCGCTTTCCGCGGCTGCAAGCGCGCGTCCCTGCCGCGAACGCGACACTCCAGGGAACGCCCACTGCGAACGTTGCCGCCGCCGTGGCGGTGCGCGGCAATGCCGCCGCCGATTTCAAGACGCGTTTCCCCGGCGCGACCATCGAGTTTTCGCCCGGCACGCTTGCGCCCGAAAACGTCTATAGCGACGCCGGCCCGCTGACCGCGCCATCATCCGCGGCGAGCTTCGACATCGCCAAGGCCTTCCTGCGCAGCGAGCGAGGCCTGTATGGCCTGTCCGACGCGGACATCGATGCCCTCGAGCTGATCGGGGAGAGCCTGAGCCCGAGCGGTTTGCGCATGCTGCGCGTGCGCCAGGTCATCAATGGCCAGCCGGTGTTCCTGAGCGAGACACGGATCCTGCTCGACGCACAGGGCCGCGTTCTGCGCACGCTTGGCGCGCTGGTGCCTGACGCCGCAACCACGGCCGAGGTCGACACCAATCTCATCTCCGCGTCGACGGCGCTGGTCAGCGCGATGAACTCCGTCGGCGTGGCGCTTCAGGCGTCGCAGATCAGCGCGCCGGCCGCGCTCGGCGCCGCGTCCAACGCGGGCAGCGTCACGGTTAACGACGCGAGGATCAGCAGCGCAGTCAACAGCTCGCTCGTCTACTTTCCGCTCCTGCCCGGCACGCTCATCCCTGCGTGGCAACAGGTCACCTTCACCAAGGGGTCGGGTTCGTACCTGACCATTGTCGATGCCGTCAGCGGCACCGTGCTCTGGCGCAAGAACATCGAGAGCCGAGCGTCGACCCAGAACGCGCGATTCAGCGTGTACGTTCAGGCCGACGGCGTGACGCCGACCTCGCCGGCTCCGCATGCGCCGACCACGCAGGCGCCGGGCGCAGGAACACAATATCCGGCGATCGCGCGCACGACCGTATCGATGTTCGCCGTGCAAAATCTCACTGCGAGCCCGAACGGCTGGATTACGGATGGCGGGAGCACCACAACCGGCAACAATGTCGACGCCTATCTTGACCTCAACACAACGGACCTGGATCTGCCCGACGGCGACCTCGACACCAGTCCCGACTTCGGCCGCCCGATCGGAAACCCGGATTCGTCGTCGAACAACCGCGACTTCCTCGGCAACGCGCCGCGCGACTTCGGATACACGCCGGCGCCGTTGGGATCCAATCCCGACGCAGGCGATCCGCCATCGAACATCCCTTATCAACGCGGTGATGTCACTAATCTTTTCTACCTCGTCAACTGGTATCACGACAAGCTTTATGCGCTTGGCTTCAACGAGGCAGCGGGGAACTTCCAGACGAACAACTTCGGTAAGGGCGGCACCGCAGGAGACCCTGTCCTGGCCGAGGCGCAGGATGGCAGCGGCACCGACAACGCCAACTTCTCGACCCCTCCCGATGGTCAGTCGGGCGTCATGCGGATGTACCTGTTCCCCGGACCGAGCCCGGATCGTGACGGAAGCCTCGACCCGGACGTCGTATTGCACGAGCTCACGCACGGCGTGTCGAACCGCCTGATCGGCAACAGCACCGGCTTGTTGTGGGACATCGGCGGGGGCATGGGCGAGGGCTGGAGCGATTTCTACGCGCTGTCCCTGCAGCACAACACCGCTGCTGACGATCCGAACGGCGAGTACGGCGCCGCTGCATGGACCGTTTACAAGCTCAGCACGCCCACTTTCACCGACAACTATCTGTACGGAATCCGCGCGTTTCCCTATTCCACCAACAACTCGATCAATCCCCAGACCTGGGCGGATAACGACGACGTTACCCATAGCGATGCGGGAGGCATCACGCCGAGCCCGGAGGACTGGGGAAGCAACGGCTCAGGAGAAGTCCACAACATAGGCGCGATCTGGGCCAATACCTTGTGGGAGGTGCGCAGCCGCATCATCGCCGCCAACGGCGGCAGCGTCCCCACCGGCAACGGCAAGATGCTGCAACTGGTCACCGACGCGTTGAAGATGACGCCGGCGCAGCCAAGCTACGTCCAGGCGCGCGACGCGATCCTCGCCGCCGACTGCGCGACGAACGCATGCGCCAACGAGGATTCGATCTGGGGCGGCTTCGCCGATCGCGGCCTCGGCTACAAGGCGATCGCGCCGCTCGGGCAGTCCGGCGTCGACGGCATCGCTGCGTATACGGGCATCAAGGAATCATTCGTTCTCCCGCATCTCGACGTGCAGAGCGTTGCGATCAACGACAGCGTCGGAGGCAACGGCAACGGCTCGATCGATCCGGGTGAGCCGGTCAAGCTCACGCCGACGATGTTCAATCCGTGGCGTGCCGCGGCCAAGAACATGACCTCGGCCGTCGCCGTCCTTTCGACGACGACGCCGGGCGTGACGATCACGCAAAACACGTCGACCATCGGCGCTGTCGGCCGCGCAAGGCACGATCGCGGGAACGCCGTTCCAGATTACGGTCAGCGCGGCGGCGCTGTGCGGCCAGGCGATCGATTTCACGGTGGCCATTACCAGCCAGCCGGGCAGCGTCGTTTCTAGCGCGACATTCAGGATGCGCGTCGGCGCAAGCTCGGGCACGGACGCACCGATCACCTATACCAAAACCATCGCCGGCGGACTCGCCATCCCCGACAACGACCTGCGCGGCGTGACCGGACGTACTGACGATCCCGGATGACAACGAGATCAGCAACGTTCAATTCCGCTTGGACAGCCTTACGCACTCGTTTGTCGGCGACCTGACCGTGGGGCTAAAGGGCCCGTCCGGGTATGGCGCCACGATGATCTTCCACACGGGCGCCTACTTCAGCCCCTTCGGCAACTCCGGCCCGAATTTCATCAACACGCAGATCTCCGACGCGTCGAGCCAACGACCTCGACAGCGCGGACAATGCCATTGGATTCACAGGGACTTGGAAGACAGCCATGAACTCCCCGGTGTTCAACGCGTTTCCCCCCGGATACGCCCCGGACCCTGTCGGCCAGCTCTCGCGTTTCAACGGCGGCACGTCCAAGGGCAACTGGACCGTGTTCGTCGCGGATTGGGCGCCGCCCGATACCGGCACATTGAACAAATGGTCCGTGATCGTAACGCCGACGCACTTCGTTTGCTCCGCGGTCGGAGCGCCTCCCGGTGCTGCAGACTGTGGTTTCGCGCAAGGTGCACGGTACGGCCGGAACGTTCGACCTGTCGTTGTCATTGGTCGTGCCGCCCGCCGTCAATCACAATCCGACGACCGAGCCGCGTACCGGCCCGGCGCAACAACTGGTCTTCACCTACGACAAGCCTCTCAGCGCTGCGACCGCCACCGTCACCGAGGGTACGGCCACGGCCGCCACATCGATTGTCGGCAGCACGGTCGTCGTCAGCCTGACGGGCGTCACCAACAAGCAGTACGTGACCGTGACGCTGAGCGCGGTTGCCTCGACCGACGGCGGCAGCGGCGGCACCGGCGTCGCACGCATTGGCTACCTCGCCGGAGACGTGAACCAGAATCGTGTCGTGACGGTGTCCGATATTCTGCTCGTGAATCAGCAGATCACGCATCTGGTGACTTCGGCGAATTTCCTGAAGGATGTGAATGCAAACGGCATTCTGACGGTGTCTGACAAGCTGATTATCAACAATAACGTGACCAAGGCCTTGCCGGCGCCGTAACGCGATGATGGATCTGTCGAGACCTGCGCCCGGGGATACTGCCTAGGCGCTGCGGGCCGCATACGAGACGCACATCGACCCAGGCGCGGCGAGCGTGAACGCCATCGCGCTGCCCGCGCCCGCGCCGGGAATCGCTCTCTGGCTGTGCGATCTCGACCGAGCCGCCGCGGAGGCTGCGCTGCTGTCAAAAATCCTCTCGACCCAGGAGGCCGCTCGCGCCGACCGGTTCGGAACCGCTCTCCTGCGCGCGCGCTGGATCGCAGGCCGCGCGACGCTGCGATCGCTGCTCGGGAGGGCGACCGGTCTCGACCCTGCCGAGCTTCGATTGAAGCGCGGGATTCGCGGCCGTCCCGAGTTGGACGGCGAGCATGGCATCGATTTCAATGTCTCGCACACCGGCGACACCGCGCTCATCGCCATTTGCGCCGACGCGCGAGGCGGCACGCGCATCGGTGATCGACATCGAACGCGAGGCGCGTCGCGTCAATGCCGACGGCCTTGCACGCAAGTTCCTGAGCGCGCGCGAGCGTGCAGAGATGGCAACGCTCGACACCGACGCGCGTCGCGAGCGGTTTCTGCGGCTCTGGACCTGCAAGGAGGCCATGAGCAAGGCGACCGGAGATGCGTTGTCCGCCCCGTTTCGCGATCTGGATGTGTCGCTCGACGGGGATCCGAAGCTGCTCGCCGGGCCGCCGCCGTACGTGCCGTCGGCGTGGGCGCCTCGTCTTCGCCGAAGTGCCACCCGGCTTTCTCGCGACGCTCGCTGTCTGGCGCCGCGCACTGTGACGCGCGGGCCGCGATAGTCGTCGGCGCGCCCTTCAGTCCGTCGTCTCTTTTCCGTACTTCCACTTGTTCTGCTGCCAGAGCCAGTCCGACGGGCTTTCGCGAATGTCGCGCTCGAGGCAGCTCGCATAGCGCTCGACGATCATCGTATCGGTCCCCTCGCCGTAGGGCGGCGTGCCGATCTCGGTCAAGCGTATCAAGTAGTACCCGCGCCGCAACCGCAGCATCGACACATAGAGCACCGGCGCGTCGAGGAACTGTGCGATTTTGCCGGCTCCGGTGAAAAACGGCGTGTCCTGGTTCAGGAAGCGGACCCATTGCCTCGGATCCTTGCCTTTGGGCGTCTGGTCGGCGATCAATGCGTAAATGCGTGACTGGTCAGCGCGGCTCATCAAGTCGAAGATAAACTCCTTGCGCGGGATAAACCGGCTGCCGAAGCGTCCGCGTGCCTCGCGCAGGAAGGTGTCGAACGACTCGACACGCTGGGGCTGATAGACGACATCGATCTTGATCCCGAAATACGCGCCGGCAGCCAGCGACAGCCACTCCCAGTTGCCGTAGTGCGCGGTGAGGAGGACCAGCGAGTGCCCGGACGCGAGATATTCGGTCACGAGCGCCGAGTTTTCGATGGCGACGCGGCTCTTGATCGCCTCGACGCTCGCCCCGAATCCCCAGAACGACTCCATCAGCGTGTCCGCGAGGTTCCGGTACGACCTGGCGCACGATGACCGCTCGTTCCGATGGATCCTTTTCCGGGAACGCGTTGGCGACGTCGTGCTCCGTTCGATCGCGCCGCCAGCGCACAAGACGAAACGCGACGAAATACATCAGCGTTCCGAACGCATAAAGCATCGATAGGGGTACGCGTGTCAGCGCCCTGAGGAGCAATTGCATCGTGATCAGGCGACCGCAATCAGGCGGTCGAGTATCTCGGGATGCATCGAGCAGCTCCTCGCTGGGCGAGCGGTGGACGACGCGTCCGCGATCGAGGACGATCGCTTCGCGCGTGAGCGCAAGCGCGAGGCGTGCGTGCTGCTCGACGACGATGACCGCGAACTCCTGCGCTCGGACGAGCTCCGCGATCACCTTCATCAGGTCCTGCACGATGATCGGCGCCAGGCCTTCCATCGGCTCGTCGAGAAGGAGCAGCTTGGGATTGGTCATGAGCGCGCGGGCAATCGCGAGCATCTGCTGCTCGCCGCCGGAAAGCTGACTGCCCAGATTGAGCCTGCGTTCCTCGAGCTTCGGAAAATGTCGATAGGCGCGTGCAATGTTCCATGGACCCGGGCGCGAGACGACGCTTAAGTGCTCTTCGACGGTCAGCGAAGGAAACATGAATCGCTCCTGCGGAACCCATCCCAATCCGGCCTGCGAGCGGCGAAACGTCGGCACGCGCGCGATATCGGAACCCTCCCACGCGAGGCTTCCGCTCTTCATGCGCGTCAGACCCATCAGCGTCAGCAGCAGCGTCGTCTTGCCGACGCCGTTGCGGCCGAGCAAGGCAAGGCTTCCGCCAGCGTCGAGATCGAACGATACGTCCTCGAGCACGATCGAGTCGCCGTAACCCGCTGTCAGCCGGTCCGCGGACAGAAGCTTAGGCATGGACCGCCTCGCCGAGATAGACCTCGCGCACGCGCGGGTCCTTCGCGATCTCGTCCGGCGTGCCTTCGACGAGCACGCTGCCGCCCACGAGGACGGTAATCTTCTCGGCGAATTTGAACACGAGGTTCATGTCGTGCTCGATGAAGATGATCGTGACCTCGCGCGGCAGCGCGGCGATAACCGCGAACAGCTCCGCGCTTTCAGCGGATGGAATGCCGGCGGCAGGCTCATCCAGGAGCAAAACCTTGGGCCGCGTCGCCAGCGCCAGCGCAATCTCGAGGAGCCTTTGCTTGCCGTAGGGAAGGTTGCGCGTTTCGACATCGGCATCGCCGTCGAGCCGCAGTCGCGCGAGAATCTCCCTCGCTTCGTCGATCTGCGCCGTTGCCGTCGCCGCGGTGCGCCACCAGATGGAGCCCGCGCCCGCACGCTCGCAACATGCCAGCGTCACCGACTCGAGAGCGGTCAGCCCCGGGAAAAGGGTGTTGATCTGGAACGTGCGCGTCATGCCGCGCCTGACGCGCTCGTGCTGGGCCATGCCGCTGACCTTGTCGTCGCCCAGATACACGTCACCGGCGGTCGGCGGGAATACGCCCGTCAGCAGGTTGATGAAAGTTGTCTTTCCGGCGCCGTTCGGGCCGATGATCGCGTGCCGCGCGCCGGCGTCGAACGCGAGGGTGATCGCGGAATTGGCGTTGAACGCGCCGAACGATTTGCTCAAGGCCACCGTGCGCAAAGCGTGGGTCATGCGCGACTCCGCAGCCAGCGCCGGCGAAGCGTCATCACTCCGCCCAAGATGCCTCCACGCGCGAACATCACGATCAGGACGAGCAGCAATCCGAGCCAGAACTGCCAGTACACCGCGCTCAGGCTCGCGAGATAGTCCTGCAGGATCATGAATACCGCCGCGCCGATCAGCGCGCCGTAGAGGTATCCCGTTCCGCCGAGCACCAGCATGATCATCAGCTCCGCGGAGCGCGGAAAGCCGAGCGTATCGATGCCCACGAATTGCGTCGTCTGCGCGAGCAGCGCACCCGCGATGCCGGCGATGCCGGCGCCGACGGTATAGACCGCGATGAGCTTCCGTGGCACCGACACGCCGATCGCCGGCATGCGCTTCTCGCCCTCTCGAATGCCGCGAAGGCTCAGGCCGAACGGCGATCGCACCAGCGTGCGAGCGAAGCAGAAAACGACGAACAGCACCGCCAGGCTGTAGAGATAGGCGGTCTTTCCGCTCATGCCGAATGCGAAGACGCCGAAAATCGGCCGCATGTCGACGCCGGACAAGCCGTCGACGCCACCGGTGATCGAGGTCGCCTGGTTGGCCACCTCGTAGAGCATGAGGCCGATGCCGAGCGTGACCATCAGGCGCGTAAGATCCTGCCCGCGCACGACGAGGAAGCTCGTGATCAGCCCGACGGCCGCCGCGACGATCGCCGCGGCGAGCAAACCGCTCAGCGGCTCTCCCCACCCGTATTTGGCCAGGAGGCCGGCAGTGTATGCGCCCACGCCGAAATACGCGGCATGGCCCAGGGAGATGATGCGCGCATAACCCAGGATCAAATCGAGAGACAGCGCGAAAAGACCGGCGATGAGAACCTGGCTGCCCAGCGTCAGGTATTTGGGAAAGACGAAGAATGCGATCACCGGAAGCAGCCAGAAGCCGATCTCGTATCGGCTCCATGCGCGCGTCGGCAACCCCGATGCGCCCTTCATCCTCGACGTCCGACGAGGCCGCGCGGAAATATCAGAAGCATCGCGACCATCACGACATAGATCATGAAAGATCCAAGCTGTGGCATGTAGTACTTGCCCGCAACATCGAATACGCCAAGAATCAGCGCAGCGAACAACGGGCCCTTGATCGTTCCGGCGCCGCCCACTGCGACGACGAGGAGGAAATAGACCATGTATTTGAGCGGGAAGGTCGGGTCCAGGCCGAGCACGTCGATGCCGAGCCCTCCACCCAGACCCGCGAGGCCCGAGCCGAGCGCGAAGGTCAGGCTGAAGACACGCTCGACATTAATGCCGAGACCCGCCGCTGCCTGCTGATTGTCGACCGACGCGCGAACCTCCGCACCGAAGCGCGTGCGCTCGATCAGCCACGTCAACGCGAGAGTGATGGCCACCACGACTGCGATGAGGAACAGCCGATACGCGCCGAAGTCGAGCCCGAGAAGGTGGACTTGCCCGCGCAGAAAGTCCGGCAACTGGACCGGCTGCTGCTGCGCGCCGAAAAGCCATGTCGCGCCCGCGATCGCCATGAAGATGAGACCGATGCTGAAAAGGACCTGGTCGAGATGCTTCGCGCGATAAAGACGACGGTAGAGCAGACGCTCGAGCACAACCCCCGCGACCGCGGAGACCACGAACGCGATCGGCAGCGAGGCCAGGAACGGAATACCCAGCCGGGTCATGGCCACGACGCAGGCATATCCACCGAGCATGGCGAACGCCCCGTGGGCGAGATTGACGAAATTCATCAGGCCCATCGTCACCGACAGGCCGATGCTGATGACGAACAACAGACTCCCGTAGGCGAGGCCGTCGAACAGGACGCCGATCAGATTGCCAAGCATCGTCGCTCCATCGAACGTGGCGATCGAGGCACTATGACCAGCCCCTTGCGACGCCGGTCGCATCGGCGGGCCTCGAGCGCTTGGCCGCGGCGCATTCCCAAATCAGCCCGTCCAAGGCATGATAACCGCTTGTGCTTGCCCCGTGCCACGCAACCGGGACCCCGGTCGATCAGCCTTCGAGGAGCCATACGCATGAGCGTTCGCAGCAGACCTCCGTTTCGCGCCGATCATGTCGGCAGCTTCCTGCGTCCTGCCACGCTCCTCGATGCGCGCGAGCGCAGCCGCAAAGGCGAGATCTCGCGGACCCAGCTTCGTGTCGTCGAGGATGCCGCCATCCGCGACATCGTGATCTTCCAGGAAGACCTCGGCCTTCAGGGCATCACCGACGGAGAATTCCGGAGGACCTATTTCCACATCGACTTCCTCGAGCAGCTTGCGGGGATCGAGACCAAGGGTGGCATCTCGGTCAGCTTCCACAGCGCGAGTGGCAACGTCGATTTCGCGCCGCCGGTCATGCACATCACGGGCCCTGTGCGCCACGTCAAGCCGATCCAGCTCGACGACTTCACGTTTCTGAAATCGGTGACCAAGCGCACGCCGAAAGTTACCATTCCATCGCCGACCATGCTGCATTTCCGCGGCGGCCGCGAGGCGATCAGCCGGGAAGCCTATCCGGACATGGAGCTGTTCTTTGCCGATGTCGCGGCGGCGTACCGCGCCGAGATCCGCGCGCTCGCAGACGCCGGGTGCACCTATCTCCAGCTCGACGATACCAACCTCGCCTATCTCTGCGACGCGCAGATGCGCGAAGGCGCCCGCAAGCGCGGCGACGACCCGGACGAGCTGCCTCGCCGTTACGCGCGCCTGATCAACGCGGCCATCGCCGAGCGCCCGCCCGGCATGGCGATCTGCATTCATCTCTGTCGCGGCAACTTCAAGAGCGCGTGGGTCGCCGAGGGCGGATACGAGCCGGTCGCCGAGGTCCTGTTCAACGAGCTTAACGTCGACGGGTATTTTCTCGAATACGACGATGCCCGCTCCGGCGATTTCGCCCCGCTGCGCTTCGTGCCGCGCGGCAAGACCGTCGTGCTCGGGCTGGTCACGACCAAGCTCAACGACCTCGAGACCAAGGATGCGCTGAAGCGAAAGATCGACCAGGCCGCGAAAATCATCCCGCTGGACCAGCTCTGCCTGTCGCCGCAGTGCGGCTTTTCGAGCACCGTCCACGGCAATGAGATCGCGCGCGAGGCGCAGGCGGCGAAAGTGCGCCTGGTGGTCGAAACAGCGGCGAGAGGTGTGGGGCACCGCGTGAGGCGGTGCCCCTGATTTGGATTATTTGCCCGGATCCTTCTGGTCCGGGAATTTGTCGAACTCCATGTTGTACAGGCCACCGGGAGTCTTCTCGACTTTGCGGATGTAGACGTTCTGCACGATGTCGCGCGTTTCCGGATCGATCATGATGGGTCCGCGCGGACTGTCGAGCTTCATGCCCTTGAGCGCCGCAATGATCTGGTCGCCGTCGGTCGATCCTCCCGTCTTCTTGAGCGCTTCGTAGATCGCAGCCATCCCGTCGTAGCCCGCTGCCGCCATGAAGTTCGGGCGCAAGGCGGTGCCGTTGACTTCCGCGAAGGACTTCCTGAACGCGGTGTTCTCCGGGGAGTTGTGCGACGTGGAATAGTGGAAGCTCGTGATCAGGCCGATCGTCGGATCGCCCATGGCTTCGAGAACGCCGTCATCGGTGATGTCGCCGGTGCCGAAGAGCTTGATGCCGGCCTCTGCGAGGCCGCGCTCCTTGTAGGCTTTCATGAAGGAAATAGCCTGCTCACCCGCCGGCAGGAACAGGAAGACTGCCTCGGGCTTCGCATCCTTGACGCGTTGAACGAACGGCGCGAAGTCCGGATTCTGCAGCGGCGTATGAATGGTGCCGACGATCTCTCCGCCGGCGGCCTTGAACGCCTTGCTGAACGCCGATTCCGCATCCAGTCCCGGGCCGAAGTCGGCGACGACGGTATAGACCTTCTTGACGCCGCTCTTCGCCGCCCATTGCGCCATCGGCTGGGATACCTGGGGTAGTGTCATCGAGACGCGCACGATATAGGGCGATTTGGTCGTGACGATCGATGTCGCCGCATTCATGAGGACCATCGGCTTCTTGGCCTCGGTCGCTAGCGGCGCCACCGCCAGCGCGTTCGGCGTGAAACCGAAGCCCACGAGGAAATCGACGTT
Organism: uncultured beta proteobacterium; assembly: GCA_963730465.1. GTDB lineage: Bacteria > Pseudomonadota > Gammaproteobacteria > Burkholderiales > Casimicrobiaceae > PALSA-1003. The sequence continues at coordinate 74,726 of CAVSRR010000001.1, forward strand.
GTCGCGCGTGATCAGCTCCTGCGCGAGGCGCTTGGCGACGTCCGGTGCCGGCCCGGTCGTGTCTCTTTGCACGATCTCGATTTTCTTGCCGGCGACGGTGTCGCCGTGATCCTTCATGTACGCCTTCATGCCGCCGAGCATCTGCTGCCCGTACTGCGCAAACGGCCCCGAGAACGGCGCGATTAGTCCAAGCTTCACCACGCCCTGCGCGTGGAGAGTGCCCGCCGCGATCAGCATGAAGCCTGCGCCAACGATGCTTACTATCGATTTATGGAATTGCATTCGTTCCTCCTGTTTTACGACAGTTGTCACAGCGGACCGCATTGGGTCTCGCATCCTGGTAGCTCATCTTAGTCGGTCGCGTCAGTCGCGCATCTTAGTCGATATCCGCGTCCCTGCTCACCCTAAGTCGCTCCTTCTTCTGCAAAAGGCAATCCGACATAATTCTCGGCCAGCGACGCGGCCGCCGCGCGCGAGCCGACGACGTATTCGAGCTGCGAGCGCTGCAGGCGCTGCTGGAACGCGTCGTCGCTCGGAAAGCGGTGGAGCATCGACGTCATCCACCATGAAAAATGCTCGGCGCGCCAGACGCGCTTCAGGCAAGTAGCGGAGTACGCATCGAGCAGGTCGACTCTGCCCGGACTCGAAGAACGCCGTCGCCGCCTGCGCCAGGACGCGGACGTCGGCCAGGGCGAGATTCATGCCCTTGGCGCCCGTCGGCGGAACGATATGCGCCGCGTCTCCGGCGAGGAACATGCGGCCGTATTGCATGGGCTCGACGACAAAGCTGCGCATGCCGGTGACGCCCTTTTCGAGGACGTCCCCCTCGCGCAGGCTCCAGCCGTCGCCGGTTTCGAGCCGGGCGTGCAGGTTGTCCCAGATGCGCCGATCCGGCCAGTTGTCGAGATCCTCTTCCGGTGCAACCTGGAGATAGAGGCGCGTCACTTCAGGCGATCGCATGCTGTAGAGGGCGAATCCGTCCCGGTGATAGGCGTAGATGAGCTCGTCGTGGGTCGGCGGCGCCGCCGCGAGGATGCCGAGCCAGGCGAACGGATACGCGCGCTCGAACGTGGAGAGTACGCCGGCCGGGATCGACGGCCGGCAGACGCCGTGAAAACCATCGCATCCGGCAACGATGTCGCAGTTGAGCTCGATATCCTCGCCGTCGCGCACGAACGTCACCTTGGGCGTGCTCGAGTCGACGGCAGAAACCCTGACATCGCTGACCTCGAACATGATCTCGCCGCCTGCATCGAGACGCGCGCGGATCAGGTCCTTGACGACCTCCTGTTGCCCGTAGACCGTGATGGAGCGGCCGCTCGTGAGCGCCGTCATGTCGATGCGATGGCCCTCACCGTCGAAGCGCAGCTCGATCCCGTGATGCACGAGGCCCTTCGCGCCGCAGCCGCTCGCCGACGCCCGATTGGGTAAGCATATCGACGCTGCCCTGCTCGAGCACGCCGGCGCGCACGCGACGCTCGACATGGTCGCGTGAGCGAATCTCCAGCGACCACCGACTCGATTCCGTCCCGTTGCAGCAAGTGCGCCAGCAACAGGCCCGCAGGTCCTGCGCCTACGATTGCGACCTGCGTGCGCATCGACTTCATCGAGGCTCAGCCACCTTTTGGCTGCGTCGCGGTCTTGTCGAGTTGCTCGAAGACCTCCTCTGCCATGTGAAAAGCGCTGTTCGCCGCAGGCACGCCGCAATAGATCGCTGCCTGAAGCAGCACTTCCTTGATCTGGTCGCGCGTCACGCCGTTGTTGAATGCCGCTCGGACATGCAGACGGAATTCGTCGGAGCGGTTCAGCGCTACCATCATGGCGAGCGTGATCAGGCTGCGCGTGTGCCGCGGCAAGCCCGGCCGGGTCCATATCTCGCCCCAGGCGTAGCGCGTGATCAACTCCTGGAATTCCTGATTGAAAGCGTTGCCGCGCGTCATCGCACGGTCGACATGCGCGTCGCCGAGCACCGCGCGGCGCACTTCCATTCCCTTCGAGTATCTTTCGCGCTCATCCATGCTGCGACTCCTTCACGATGAAAATTCAACCGGCCGCCGGCAGCGCTGCGCCGCTCAGCCGTCCGGCTTCAGCGTGCCATCACCCCGGCTCACGCGGCGAGCTTGTCTGCGTGGCGTGCGGCCCAAACGCTACGGGCCGTCGCCGCTAGAAATCGAAAAATACCGTTTCATTCGATCCCTGGGACACGATGTTCCACTCGAAGACCGATTTGTCGGCCGCGGCCGCGGCGACGAGCGTGGCGCGCCGGTCGGACGGCACGCGCTGCAGCACGGAGTCCGTCGCGTTGAGAGGCTCGCCCGGGAAATACATGCGCGTGAAAAGGTGCGTCAGCATGCCGCGCATGAATAGCGTCACGGCCAGGTGCGGCGCCTGCCGCTTGCCCGCCGGGGCCCGCGACGGGCCCCGGCTTGATGGTGGTGAACTGAAACGCGCCGTTACGATCGGCGAGAATGCGCCCGAATCCGCGAAACGCCTTGCCGCCCGCGCTGCTCCCGCCGTCCTCCGGATGGGCATATCGGCCTTGCGCATCCGCCTGCCAGATCTCCAGCACGCCGTCGTTGATGGCCCGGCCCTCGCCGTCGAACATGTTGCCCCGGACGGTGATTCGCTCGCCCGGAGTCCCCGCGGGCGCGAGGTCATCGACCAGAAGCGGCAGGAAGCCGATCCTGAGATAGGGACCGACCGTTTGCGAGGCTGTGACGATCAGGCTCATGTGCTAGGTCCTCGAGGTTTCCATCGGCGTGTCCTCGCGGCCGCGCAGCACGATGTCGAAGCGGTAGGCGAGCGCGATGTCGGGAATCGTCTGCTCCCAGTCGAAATGCGAGATCAGGCGCTCGCGCGCCTTCTCGTTCGGAATGCTGTTGTACATCGGGTCGTACTCGAGCAGCGGATCGCCGGGAAAATACATTTGCGTGACCAGCCTCTGCACCAGCCCGAGTCCGAAGAGCGAAAAATGCACGTGAGCGGGCCTCCACGCGTTGTAGTGATTGCGCCACGGATACGCGCCGGGCTTGATGGTGAGAAAGCGGTACGAGCCGTCGGCGCCGGTCAGGACGCGGCCGACGCCGCTGAAGTTGGGATCGAGCGGCGCGTCATGATCGTCGATCTCGTGAAAGTAGCGGCCTGCCGCGTTGGCCTGCCAGATTTCGATCAGCGCGTTCGGAATCGGTCGGGCATTTTCGTCGAGCAAGCGGCCCGAGATCACGATGCGCTCGCCGATCGGCGCGCCGGAGTGCTGCGCGGTCAGGTCGAAATCGTTGGGGCGCAGAGTCGGCGGCGCCGAATGTCGGCCCCGTCACTTCGGAAATCGTTTGCGGCACGGAGACCAGCGGCTTCGACGGAGCGCGCTTGATCGTCGAGCGATAACCGGGATACAGAAGCGGCGGCTGGCTGTCGAAATAAGGCCGCCGGTAACCGCGAAGCGTGCTCATGCGCGCCCTCCCGCTTCGACGGCATCGCACCCGGCGCCTGCCAGTCGCGAAACGTTCCGCGCATGCGCGATCGACGAGCGCATTACGCCGTCGCCGAAGCAGATCTGCTTGCGCGGCGCAAGCATCAGACGCGCTCGATGATCATGGCGATGCCCTGGCCCACACCGATGCACATGGTGCAAAGCGCGTAGCGGCCGCCGGTACGGCGCAACTGATAGAGCGCCGTCGTCACCAATCTCGCGCCGCTCGCCCCCAGCGGATGGCCGAGCGCGATCGCGCCGCCGTTGGGATTGACGTGCTGCGCGTCGTCCGCGATGCCATGGTCGCGCAGGACCGCGAGCGCCTGCGACGCGAAAGCCTCGTTGAGCTCGATCACGTCGATGTCGGCGAGCTTGAGCCCGGCCTTGGCGAGCACTTTGCGCATCGCCGGCGCCGGCCCGAATCCCATGATGCGCGGCGCGACGCCCGCGACCGCCGTCGCGATCACGCGCGCCCTCGGCTCCAGCCCGAACCGCTTCGCGGCTTCGGCCGACGCAACGAGAACCGCGCAGGCGCCGTCATTGACGCCCGAGGCGTTGCCCGCCGTCACCGTTCCATCGGGCTTGACCACGCCCTTGAGCTTCGCCAGAGACTCGAGCGTCGTGTCCGCGCGCGGATGCTCGTCACGGTCGACGACAAGCGCATCGCCTTTCTTCTGCGCGATCGTCACCGGAACGATTTCCTCCGCGAGACGCCCGTCACGGATCGCCGCGGCCGCGCGCTGCTGGCTGCGCAGCGCGAAGGCGTCCTGGTCGGCGCGCGAGATGCGAAAATCGACGGCGACGTTCTCGGCCGTCTCCGGCATCGAGTCGACGCCGTACTTGGCCTTCATCAGCGGATTGACGAAGCGCCAGCCGATGGTCGTGTCGTAGATCTGCGCGGTGCGCGAAAACGCCGTGTCGGCTTTGCCCATCACGAACGGCGCGCGCGACATGCTCTCGACGCCGCCGGCGATCACGAGCGATGCCTCCCCGCTCTTGATGGCGCGCGCGGCGACGCCGATGGCGTCCATGCTCGAGCCGCAGAGCCGGTTCACTGTCGCGCCCGGCACCTCGACCGGCAATCCCGCCAAGCAGCAGCGACATGCGCGCCACGTTGCGGTTGTCCTCGCCGGCCTGATTGGCGCAACCATAGATGACATCATCGACCGCGCCCCAGTCGACCTTCGCGTTGCGCTCGACCAGCGCGCGAATCGGAACGGCGCCGAGGTCGTCGGCGCGAACGTTCGCCAGCGCGCCGCCGTAGCGTCCGAACGCCGTGCGTACCGCATCACAGATGAAAGCGTCCTGCATGGAATTTCCTGGTTGAGACTGCCGCGCCGCCAGGCGCTTTTCAGGAGGACCTTCGCAACGGCACCCCGGTGATGCGGGCGAGCTCGTCGAAGGCGAGACCTTCGACCGTTTCGATCACTGCCAGGCCCTGCGGCGTCACGTCGATCACCGCGAGGTCGGTGAAAATGCGATTGACGCAACGTACGCCCGTCAGCGGATAACTGCACTGAGCGACGATCTTGCTCTCCCCGCTCTTGGTCTGATGCTCCATCATCACGAACACCCGCTTGGCGCCGATCGCCAGGTCCATCGCGCCGCCGACCGCGGGAATGGCGTTCGGCGCTCCGGTGTGCCAGTTGGCGAGATCGCCCGACGCGGATACCTGGAAGGCGCCGAGAACGCAAAAGTCGAGATGCCCGCCGCGCATCATCGCGAACGAGTCGGCGTGATGGAAGTACGCGCCGCCGGTGAGAAGGGTGACAGGCTGCTTGCCGGCGTTGATCAGGTCGGGGTCCTCGGAGCCGGCCGCCGGCGCGGGACCCATCCCGAGCAGGCCGTTCTCGCTCTGCAGCACGATCTCGCGCTCCTTCGGCAAATGATTGGCGACCATCGTCGGCAAGCCGATGCCCAGATTGACGTACGCGCCTTCGGGAATGTCGCGCGCGACGCGCGCAGCCATCTCATCGCGGGTAAATCGTTTCATGAGCGATCCTACGCCGCCGCCTGAGGCGACGCGAATTGATCGGCGACGTCGATCTCGACCACGCGCTGGACGAAGATACCCGGCGTCACGATCACTTCCGGATCGAGCTCGCCGAGCGGCACGAGCTTGCGCACCTGCGCGATGGCGCATTTCGCTGCGGAGGCCATGATAGGTCCGAAATTGCGCGCGGTCTTGCGATAGACGAGATTGCCCCAGCGATCGCCCTTCTCGGCCTTGATCAACGCGAAGTCGGCGGTGATCGGATATTCGAGGACGTAACCGCGGCCGTTGATGATCCGGGTTTCCTTGCCCTCGGCGAGCGGCGTCCCGTACGCGGTCGGCGTGAAGAAGGCGCCGATGCCGGCGCCGGCCGCGCGTATCCGCTCGGCGAGATTGCCCTGCGGCACGAGCTCGAGCTCGATCTCGCCCGCGTGGTAGAGCGCATCGAACACGTACGAATCGGTTTGCCTCGGAAAGGAGCAGATGATCTTGCGCACGCGCTTGGCCTTCAACAGCGCTGCGAGACCGACCTCGCCATTGCCCGCATTGTTGTTCACGATGGTGAGATCGCGCGCACCGTGCCTGATCAGCGCATCGATCAGCTCCGAGGGCATGCCGGCCGTGCCGAAGCCGCCGATCATGACCGTCGAACCGTCGCCGATGTCCGCGACCGCGGCGGCGGTCGATGCAACGGTCTTGTCGATCATTGCTCCTCCGGTGCGACCGTCATGCTCTTGTTATCCGATCTGCCCGTAACCGCGCTTCAGGACGCCGTCGATCGCGACCCTGGAGCGTTCGCGCGTCAGCACTTGCGGCTTGCGAGCGATTATCGGACAATCGTGCGATCAACGAACAAATTGTAGCCGCGCAATTGCGGAAGCGTCAATGGTCGGTTATCGAAATATTGTGCGTTTATCGAACCCTGGACTAAGATGATGTTTCGCTCCACCTCGGTCGCTCATGCCCGCTCTCGACGCCGCGCACGCCAAAGAAATCCGCCGCCCCGCGAAAGGCCGCGGCGCACGCAGCGCCGATGGAGAAGACAGGAGACATTGTCGCGCCGAAATCCAGGCTCGTCACTCAGACGCCGGCGTCGGAGATCGACGCGCATGACCGGCGACCCCAATTTCATGACCTCGCTCGCGCGCGGCCTTGCGGTCATCCGGGCGTTCACGCAGCAGCGCAGGCATCTCACGATCGCGCAGTTGAGCCAGCGAACGGGCATTCCCCGCGCGGCGGTGCGGCGCTGCCTCTACACGCTCGCGAAGCTCGGTTACGTGGTTGCCGACGAAGCGCGCGGCTACTCGCTCCGCCCCGGCATCCTGGCGCTCGGCCACGCGTACCTGTCATCGACGCCGCTGGCAACGATGGTGCAGCCCTTGCTCGATCACATCAGCGACGCGCTGCACGAGTCGAGCTCGATGGCGGTGCTCGACAGCGACGAGATCCTCTACATCGCGCGCTCGACCACCACGACCCGGCTGATGTCGATCGACCTCGGCATCGGCAGTCGATTGCCGGCCTATTGCTCGTCGATGGGACGCGTGCTGCTCGCCGGACTTTCCGAGGCCGAGCTCGACGCCTACCTGTCGAGAGTGAGCCTTACGCGGCTGACCAATCGAACGCTGACCTCGACTGCCGAACTCAAGCGCGCGCTCGACGAAGTTCGCCGCAACGGATTCGCCCTGATCGACCAGGAGCTCGAAATCGGATTGCGCTCGATCGCCGTGCCGGTGTCGGATCCGTCCGGCAAGGTCATCGCGGCGATCAACGTCGGCACTCAATCGGCGCGGGTGTCGGTCGCCGAGATGGAATCGCGATTCCTGCCGGCGCTGCGCCACGCCGCGCACGAGCTCGGCACGCTCCTTCCGCACTAGCGCGCTTCAAGCCTTTGATCTCCATCTCGAGGAGCGCGTAGCTCAGCGATTTTCCGTGGGCGTCCAGCGCGAGCGAGGTCGTGACGCCGCCGCCGAGCGCGCGCTCGCAGACGAATTGCAGCGCCCAGAGGCCGGGAAGCTCGTAGCGCCTGATGGCGCCGAGCACGATGCCCTCGAGATGCGCCGCGACCGCCTCGACGGTGACCTGCTCGGCAAGCAGCGGGATAATCCTCGGCGCGATACGCGATGAGCGACAGGATGGACGTGTCGCCCTTGTCGCCCGCGCGACAGTGCGCGATCTCATGCAGCCTTGGCATCGCCGGCCCATTCCTTGATCGTCACTTTCGTCGGAACGCGCTGCCGGTCGATCAGCGTCGACACGATGCCGACCTGCTCGTGGACGTACTTGCGCGCGCCGCCGCCGCCGCCGGGTCCGTTGGTGTACAGCGCCTCGACTTCCTCGCCGACGATCATCGCGCGCTCCGACGGTCGGCGCCCGCGCCGCCACGCGCAAGCGCACTTCGTAGGGCCGCGCGGATTCGTCGAACGACTTGCCGTGCATCGAGGTGCTGCCGATCAGCTCGATGCGAAGCTGCGGAAACTCGCCCGCGAGGCGCGCGCGAATGATCTCGCCGGCAAGCTGCGCCCGCGCCACCGCGTTGGATCCCGAATAGCCGATCTCGCCTTCGCCGACGTATCCGGCGAGGTAGCCGACGCTCACCTTGAGCTGCTGCGGCCGCGGCCTCCCCCTGGCGCCGCGGACGTGCACGCGATTCGGCGCCTTCCTGCGTCAGGCTGACGCCGGAGAAGTCGGCGATAACGTCCGGCGTGACGTAACCGAAGGGATCGGTGACCTCGTAGAGCAATTGCTCCTTGGCATTGGCGACGCTGATGTCTCCGCCGGTGCCTGTCGACCTTGCCCATCGTCGCTTCGCCGTCCTGCGTCGACGTCGGCGTACGGAAATCCAAGCTCCGCCATGCGCGGCACCTCCTTTGGGCCCGGGCTCGGCAAAGTAGCCGCCGCACAGTTGTCCGGCGCACTCGAGCAGATGCCCCACCGACGTCGCTCGCGCGAGACGGGCGTAGTCATCCAGCGCCCAGCCAAAGTGATGCGCCATCGGCGCGACGAACAGCGAAGGGTCGGCGACGCGGCCGGTGATGATGATGTCGGCGCCGGATGCGATCGCCGGCATCAACGATTCGACACCGAGATAGGCGTTGGCCGAGACCAGCTCCCCGCAGGCGTCGATCGAGGTTCCGGACTCGAGCGTCGGCATTCCGGGCTCGATGCTGGACAGGACGTCATCGCCGGTGACGACGGCAACGCGGATCGAGAGCTTCTGGCGCCGGGCGATCGCGAGAATGGCATCGGCCGCGGCGAGCGGATTGGCGGCGCCGAAATTGCTGATCAGCCGCACGCCGTGCGACTTCAGCAACGGCAGCAGGCGATCCATCCGCCGCTCGAGCAGCGGGTCGTATCCGAGCGCGGCGTTCCTGCGCCTGCGCAGCTGCGCCAGCGCGATCGTGCGCTCGCCCAGGCATTCCAGCGCCAGGAAATCGATCGCGCCGCGCTCGACCAGGACGCCGGCAGGCTCGAGACGATCGCCTGAAAAGCCGGCGCCGCTTCCGATGCGAAACGCCTTGCTCATGATGCGCTGGCGCCCTTAGCGCGCCTCAGTCGCCCTGCAGGCCGTGGACTTCGGGAAAGAACAGATCCTTCCACGACGCGGGCTTCGATTTGACCGAGCCGATCTTGTTCATGAACTCAGCCGTCTTGTAGACCTTCTGCGGCGTCAGCGTGTAGGCGTAGTCGGGTGCGCTGATCATCGCCGAGGATGTCGTCGACGCTGTTCTTGGTGTCCTTCGCCTGCTCCAGATAGACCTTGGCCGCCGCCCGCTTGTCCTTGTTGATGGTGTCGATCGCTTCCTTGAGCGCATCGAAGAAGGCCTTGTACGTCTTCGGATTCGCGTCGCGATACTTGGTCGACGTCGCGATCACGATCGCGGTCGCGGGTCCGCCGAGAATCTCGTACGACGTGGTCAGCGTGCGCATCCCGGGAATCTTCATTTCCTGCTCGTGAAACGGCGACGTCGTGAAGTGCGCGTCGACGCCGCCGCTGCCGTTGGTGATCGCAAGCAATCCATCGGGATGCGACAGGCCCACGGTCCAGGGATCCAGTCGCGCGTAATTGGCGTCGCCGAACTCCTTTGCCGCCGCCATCTGCAGCATGATCGCCTGCGTGGAAACCTTGACCGAGGGAACGACGATCCGATCCTTGTCGGAAAAATCCCTGATCGACTTGATCGCGGGATTGCGCACGTTCAGGTACAGCGGATACGTGGTCATCGCGCACACGCCCTTGACCGCGACGCTGTCGCGCGTCTTCTCCCAAAGCGTGATCAGCGACGGCGCGCCGACCGCGATGAACTGGATCGCGCCGGTGACGACGCCGTCGTTCATGACGCTGGGTCCCGCGACCTTGACCCAGGTGGCCGTCACATCGCCCAATCCCGCCGCGCGCGCGTGCTTCTCGACGAGCTTGTCGCGCTCCATCACCATCAAAGGCAGGAACGCCACGCCGTACTGCTGTGCGACGGTGACTTCGCTTTGCTCGGCCTGCGCCGGCGCCGCTATCGCCGCGGCGAGCAGCAAAGCGAGCAGGATGTAGGTTCTGGCTGAACACATGATTGCCCTCCTGAGTCCGATCCAGCAGCGCAAGCGCACATGACGCAAGTGCATCCAGCCATCTCACGGCGACCGGCGTCTCCAAAACGCCGTCTGCCGTCGCAACGCCGCCACCGCTACGCGGGATTCTCCGCCGGAATCGCCCGCACCGATAGCACGCCCTGGATCGCCGAGATCGCTTCGACCACCGACGCCTGTATCGGGCTGTCGACGTCGACCAGCGTGTAAGCCATCTCGCCCCGCGACTTGTTCACCATGTTGTGGATATTCAGACCGGCGCGCGCCATGGCTGTGGAGATCTGTCCCAGCATGTTGGGCACGTTGGCGTTGGCGATGGCGACGCGGTGCGGCGACTCGCGCGGCATGTCGACGTTGGGGAAATTGACCGCGTTGGCGATGGCGCCGTTCTCCAGATATTCGCGCACCTGGTCGACGACCATCACGGCGCAGTTCTCCTCCGCCTCCTCGGTCGATGCGCCGAGGTGCGGAAGCGCGGCGACGCCGGGCTCGTGCAGGATCTTGGCGCTCGGAAAATCGCAGAGGTAGTACTTGAGGCGGCGCGCGCGCAGCGCCGCGATGACCGCGTCCTCGTCGACGATGCCTTCGCGGGCGAAGTTGAGCAGCGCCGCGCCCGCCTTCATCGCCGCCAGGCGCTTGTCGTTGATCAAGTGCCGCGTCACGTCGAGGAGCGGCACGTGCAGCGTGACGAAGTCCGACTGCTTGAGCAGCTCCTCGATGCTGTTGGCCTTGCGCACGCTCGAGGGGAGGCGCCACGCGGCGTCGACGGTAATTTCCGGGTCGAAGCCGATGACCTTCATCCCGAGCTTGATGGCGGTGTCGGCGACCAGGCTGCCGATGGCGCCCAGCCCGATGATGCCCAGCGTCCGGTTCGGCAGCTCCACGCCGGCAAACTGCTTTTTCGCGTCTTCGACGCTCTTTTCCAGGTTCGGCGCCGAGGCGTCGAGCGCCGCCACATAGCCCAGCGCGGGAATCAGGTTGCGCGCCGCCATCAGCAACGCGGCCAGCACCAGCTCCTTGACGGCATTGGCGTTGGCGCCCGGAGCGTTGAAGACAGGCACGCCGCGCTTCGACATTTCGTCGACGGGAATGTTGTTCGTTCCCGCCCCGGCGCGGCCGATGGCCTTGACGCTCGGCGGAATCACCATGCTGCGCATGTCGAACGAGCGCACGAGGATCGCGTCGGGCTGGTCCGCCGCCTTGCCCACCGAGTAGCGCGCCGCGGGGAGGCGGTGCAGGCCCTGGCTGGAGATCTGATTGAGTGTGAGAACGTGGTAGCGGGTATCAGCCATGCCGTTTTTCAAAGTCCTTCATATAGTCGACCAGCGTCTGAACGCCCTCGACGGGCATGGCGTTGTAGATGGAAGCCCGCATGCCGCCGACGGCGCGGTGCCCCTTGAGCTGCACCATGCCGTTTTCCTTCGCGCCCTTGAGAAAGGCCTCGTCCAGCGACTCGTCCCTGAGGCGGAAGGGCACGTTCATGCGCGAGCGATCCTGCTTGCGCACGGAATTGCTGTAGAACGCGCTCGCGTCCAGGTAATCGTAGAGCAGCGCCGCCTTGGCGATGTTTCTCTTCTCCATCGCCGCCAGTCCGCCCTGCGCCTTGAGCCACTCGAACACCAGTCCCGCGACGTAGATGGAATAGGTCGCCGGCGTGTTGAGCATCGAGTCGGCCTCGGACTGCTCCTTCCAGTTGAAGGCGGAGGGCGTGATCGCCATCGCGCGATCCAGCAAATCGTCGCGCACGATCACCAGCGTCAGGCCCGCCGGCCCCATGTTCTTCTGCGCGCCGCCGTAGATCACGCCGTATTTCGCGACGTCGATCACCCGCGACAGGATATGCGAGGACATGTCGGCCACCACCGGCACGTCTCCGGTGTCGGGCGCCCACTGGTACTCGACGCCGCCGATGGTCTCGTTGGTGCAGACATGCACGTACGCCGCGTCCCTCGACAGCTGCCAGTCCTGCCGATCGGGCACGTAGGTGAACTGCTTGTCCTCCGCCGACGCCGCAATGTGGACGGTGCAATATTTCCTGGCTTCCTTGATCGATTTCTTCGACCATTCGCCGGTGTGGACGTAGTCCGCGACGGTCCGGGTCCCGAGCAGATTCATCGGCACGATGGCGTTTTCGGCGATCGCCCCGCCCTGCAGGAACAGGACCTTGTAGTTGGCCGGAATCGGCCAGCAACGCGCGCAGGTCGGTCTCGGCCTTGTCGGCGATGCTGATGAATTCCTTGCCGCGATGACTCATTTCCATCACCGACATGCCGCTTCCATGCCAGTCCATCATCTCGGACGCGGCTTGGCGCAACACTTCTTCGGGCAGCACCGCGGGTCCGGCGCTGAAATTGAACACTCGCATGGGTTGAATCCGGGTAAGTGCGCGCCGCGCGCGAAAGTCGCGAGGGCGAGCGCGTGGCGAGTCTGCAATTTTACTTCATTGGCGCGAAATGTTGGGCGGCGCATGCCGTCGCGCTTGTCGGATGGCCCGGCAATCCCATAAGATGCGGCCATGATTGCTTGCTCTGCGCGGCCCCTGCTCGCGGTGCTGCTGCTGGCCACTGCGCAAGCGCTCGCCCAGGCGCCGCAAACGGTGTTCCTCGATGAATTGACGTGGACCGAGGTGCGCGATCAGGTCCGCGCCGGACGCCATACGATCATCATTCCGATCGGCGGCACCGAGCAGAGCGGACCCTACATCGTCCTCGGCAAGCATAATGCGCGCGTCAGGATCCTGTCCGAGAAGATCGCCCTCGCCCTGGGCGACGCGCTGGTCGCGCCGGTGATCGCCTACGTGCCCGAGGGCGCGATCAACCCGGCCAGCGCGCACATGCGCTTTCCGGGCACGATCAGCATTCCCGACCAGGTATTCCAGAAGACGCTCGAATACGCGGCACGCAGCTTTCAGGCGCACGGCTTCCGTGACATCGTGTTCCTGGGCGATCATGGCGGCTACCAGAAGGACGAGAAGGAAGTCGCCGATCGGCTCAATCGCGAATGGGCGTCGACGCCGAGCCGAGTTCATGCCCTGCCGGAATACTATCGTGCCGCGACGTCGACGTTCGATGAGGCGCTGCGAAAGCGCGGCTTTCGCGACGATGAGATCGGCACGCACGCGGGACTCGCGGACACTTCCCTTGCGCTGGCGGTGGATCCACGCCTCGTTCGCCGCGATTTCGCGCAGCCCACGACTGGCGCACGGGGCCACGGGCATCGCGGGCGATCCGCGCCGCGCCACGGCGGAGCTGGGCCAGGCGGGTGTCGACCTCGTCGTCGCGCAGACGGTCGAGGCGATCAGGCGCGAGACGGCAAGGCGATAGTCGATGGCGCTCGCCTGTGTTAAACGTTTGCTTTTCCGTATTCTTATCCGTCGAAGTCCGGGAGTGTTCGTGAAGCCGCAATCGCAACGCAATCTTTGGCTGCTGTTATCCTGCATTGGCCTCGTGTCGGGCGGATTTGACGCCGCCAAGGCACTTGCGGCCACTACCGCACCGATTTCGGTCACCGCGGGCATGCAGCCGGTGATCAACCCTTCCAACCTGTACAGCGAAGCCGCAGCGGGGCACATGAGCGCAGCGGTCGCGGGCGCGCTGGACCGCGTCTACGTGCCCAACGTCAAGTCGAACGACGTGTACGTCATCGATCCGGCGACCTTCAAGGTCGTCGATCGCTTCAAGGTCGGTGTCAATCCCCAGCATGTGGTGCCGTCGTGGGACTTGCGCACGCTCTGGGTCGCCAACAATGCCGAGGGTCGCACCGACGGCGCGCTGACGCCGATCGACCCGAAGACCGCGAAGCCGGGAACGGCGATACCGGTCAACGATCCCTACAATATGTATTTCACGCCTGACGGCAGCTCGGCCATCGTCGTCGCGGAGGCGCTCAAGCGGCTCGACTTCCGCAATCCGCAAACGATGGCGCTGCAGTTCTCGCTGCTCACGCCGAAATGCGCCGGCATCAATCACGCCGACTTCGCGATCGACGGCAGCTACGCCATCTTCACATGCGAATTCCAGGGCGGCCTGGTCAAGGTCGACACCGTCAATCGGAAAGTGCGTGGGCTACCTGAAGCTCTCCAAGGGAGGAATGCCGCAGGACATCCGCGTCTCGCCGGACGGCAGGCTTTTCTACGTTGCGGACATGCTGGCGGACGGCGTATTTGTCGTCAACGGAGAGACGTTCACCGAAATCGGCTTCATTCCCACCGGCGTTGGGACGCACGGCCTGTATCCGAGCCGCGACGGCAGGAAGCTCTACATCACCAACCGCGGATCGAACAAGATGCACGGGCCGCCGCACGGCAAGGGCAGCATCTCGGTGCTCGATTTCGCCACCGGCAAGATCGATGTGACGTGGCCGATACCCGGCGGCGGCAGCCCCGACATGGGCAACGTCAGCGCCGACGGAAAAACGCTCTGGGTGTCGGGACGCTACGACAACGTCGTGTATGCCATCGACACTGCCAACGGCGCGGTCAAGACGATCCGCGTCGGAACCGAGCCCCACGGCCTGACGGTCTGGCCGCAGCCCGGCCGCTATTCGCTCGGTCATACCGGCAACATGCGCTGACTCGTCGCAACCGCCTTCACGCTCCGTCAAAAACCAGACAAGGGATGACCCGACCATGATCAGCGATAGCTTGCTGCAAGGCGTGTATCTGTTCACCGACCTCGATCCCGGCGAGCGCGCCTCACTTGCGAGGATCGCCGAGGAGATGAGCCTGCCGGCGGGATTCTCGATCTTTCGTGCCGGTGACGCCGCGACCGCGCTTTACCTCATCAAGGACGGTTCGGTGCGCGTTGCGGTGACGGCGTCCGGCGGAAAGACGATCGAGTGGCGACGCTCGGCTCGGGATCGCATTTCGGCGAGATGGCGCTTATCGATGGCGCAAAGCGATCGGCGAGAGCGGAAACGCTCGAGCCGACGCATATGTTCCGTTTCGACTACGACAAGGTCACGGCCCTGCTCGATCGCTCGCCGGCGACTGCGGCCAAGCTCTATCGGTCGATGGCGCGCTTCCTGTCCAATCGCCTGCGGCAGACCACCACCGACATGAGCTTCGCGCGGGAGAAGAATCTGCGCCACTTCTAGCGCTGCGGCGCCGGGGAGGATACCGCCCCGCCGACTTCGCGCGTGAAAAAACCGGGCCGATGCGATCGGACCCGGTTCGAAGGTTGCATGCGCGGCGCGAAGCTGGATGGCACCGACGCGAAATTAAGGGCAGGGATCAGATGGGAGCTTCAACCTGAGGGAGAGAGTTCAAAGCCGTCGACTCGAAATCTGCCCTACCTGAAACACGATTCTCCGCGAATGACGTCGGCGCGCCATCGGCCATATCCTGATTTCGATGTAGGTGACGCTGCGGATAGTTGTAGGAATTGATCCGCCCCGAGAGTCCCGCACACCTTCCCGCACGACTCTTGTGCAGCTGTTCGTCTCCGCCTTGGCACGTCAAAAGCCGGCCGCCAGGCCGGTCCCCAATCGAGGATCGATTGCGCCGTAGAACCGCTCTTTGGCGCGCGGCGTGGCGCCGAGCGTCGGCGCGCCGACGAGAATGCCGGCGGCGCGGCCCGCCGAACGCGACTCGGTCAATTTCTGTCCCATGCTGACCAGCGCCTTGCGCGCGTCGGCGCTGAGCGCAAGGTCCTCGACGCTGGTCGTCTCCGGAAGCCATTGCTGGTGGAACCGGGGAGTGTCGATCGCGTCCTGGATATTCATGTCGTAGTCGACCACGTTCAGGATGCAAAGCGTCACCACGGTGATGATGCGGCTGCCGCCCGACGCGCCGATGACCATCAGCGGCTTGCCGTCGCGCGAGACGATGGTCGGAGTCATGGAGCTCAAGGGCCGCTTGCCCGGTGCGATCGCGTTCGCCCGGCCCTGCACGAGTCCGTACAGATTGGGGACCCCGACCTTGATCGTGAAGTCGTCCATCTCGTCGTTCAACAGGATACCGGTGCCGGCAGCGGTGACCCTGGCGCCAAACACATTGTTCAGGGTGTAGGTGACCGCGACCGCATTGCCCTGGGCGTCGACGATCGAGTAATGGGTCGTGTTGATGCCCTCGCGCGGCGGCGACGCCAGGGTTGAGATCGCGCGACAAGGCAGCCTTCGACGGATCGATGGCCGCGCGGATCTGGGCCGCATAGGCCTTGTCCAGCAGACGGTCGAGCGGGTTCTTGACGAAGTCGGGATCGCCAAGATAGGTGTTGCGATCGGCGAACGCGCGGCGCATCGCCTCGATCTGGTAGTGCACCGCCTGCGCCGAGCGGAATCCGAGGCTCTTCAGAGGATAGCCCTCGAGAACGTCGAGAATCTCGCAGACCACGACCCCTCCTGAGCTCGGCGGCGGCGCCGACACGATGTGATAGCCGCGATAGTCGCACTCGATGGGCCTGAGCTCGCGCACGCCGTACTGGCGCAAGTCCGCCTTGGTGATGATGCCCTTGTTGGCGGCACTGGAGGCGGCGATCGCATCACCTATCGATCCCTGGTAGAACGCGTCAGGCCCGCGCTCTGAGATCAAGCGCAAGCGTGTTGGCGAGATCCTTCTGAACCAGCCTCTCGCCGGCCTTGAATGGCTTGCCCCTGTTGAGAAAGATGGCCGCGCTCGGCGCGTCGTCCTTGAAATCGGCCGTTGCCGACGCCAATAGCGCTGCGTCGGCACCATCGAGAATGAAGCCGCGCTTGGCGAAGCTGATTGCGGGCGCAATCAGCGAAGCGCGCGAGCGCGTACCGTATTTTTCGCGCGCATATTCGAGTCCGGCGACCGTGCCCGGCACAGCGACCGCCAAATGACCGAGCGTGCTCGCCCCGCGTATGACGTCACCGGAACCGTCCAGATACATGTCGGGCGTCGCGGCGAGTGGCGCCTTTTCGCGGAAGTCGAGGAACGTCCTGCGACCGTCCGCGAACTGGATCGTCATGAAGCCGCCGCCGCCCAGGTTCCCGGCCGAGGGGTACACGACGGCGAGCGCATACCCGACCGCCACCGCGGCATCGATTGCATTGCCGCCGCGCTGAAGGACGTCGATGCCGGCCTTGGTCGCGAGCTGATGCGCGGTGACCACCATCCCGTGCTCCGCGGCGACGGGCGTGGACGCAGTCGCCGGGAGTGCGCGAAGGATCGCCCAGACCGTCGCGACGAGCACGACGAATGCGCGCGAGCGATGCCATGTGATGCATGATTCAGTTCGGTTCAAATCAGATTCCAGGGACTGCGTGTGCGCCGGTCGCAGTCTCGCGGCACGTTCGTCGCGGCGCGCGAGCATCCAATGCCGATGCAATTGTGGACGCTGGCAGAAATGCGCCGGCCGCGGCTATGCCATCCGGTTGAACCAAAGCAACGAGAACAGCGCGGCAAAGAGCAGCAGGATGACTGCCGCGCCCGCCGCAAGCGCGCTGATCTCGGTTTCCTTTTTTTCCAGGACCAGCCGGGCGTTCAGTCCCTGGTAGATCTTGCTCAGCTCCTCCGCGCTTGCAGCGTGAAAATACTCGCCGTGGGTTACTTCAGCGATCGCCTTCAGCGCCTCCTCGTCATACGCCATGTACATGGAATATCCGTCCATCGCGGCCATGCCGCCGCCGGGCATACCGAATCCGACCGCGTAGATGCGCACGCCGTGATCGGCCGCCATCTTCGCGGCTTCGAGCGTGTCCGGCCCGGTCGTCCTTCTGCCGTCGGTGAGCAGAATGATCGCCGCGGACGTGTTGGACCCGGCGGCGACCGGCTTGACGGGCTTCTTCTCCGTCGCCGGCGGATGGTCGATCGGAGTGCCCTGCTTGCGCGCGCCGGACGACCACTTGGTGAACAGCATCGGCTCGAGCTCGATGCCCTCGTCGGGGAACAGCGTCGCCAGCGATACGATGATGCCGCTGCCGATGGCCGTGTTCCGCTGCAGCTCGAAGCGGTCGATGGCCGCAACGAGGTCGTCGCGATTGTGCGTCGGCGGCTGCACGACCGACGCCGTGCCGGCAAACGAAACGATGCCGACGAGGACATCCGGCGGCTGCTCCTGGACAAATGCCTTGGCGGCCGTCTGGGCCGCGACGATTCGGCTCGGCTCGACGTCGTTGGCGCGCATGCTCAGCGAGACGTCCATTGTGAGTATGATCGTTCGCTGATCGGATGGCAGGGTGACGATGGCGCTGGGGCGCGAGATGGCGAAAATGGCAGCGATCATCGCGATCAGGAACAGGAGCGGCGGAACATGGCGGCGAAAGCGCTGCCGGTTGCCCAGTGCGGCCTTGACCGATCCGAGATCCGCGTATCTGAGCGCGACCTTCCTCCGCCGTCGCAGCGACCACACATAGACGGCGACCATCACCGGCGCTGCGAGCAGCAGCCAGAGCATTTGAGGCCAGGCAAAGCTCATGTGCATCGGCAGCACGGGCGTGAAATGGCAGGATTCGTCATCGAAACCGATGCCTGGTGCGCGATCAGCCGCACGATGACCGGGACGCTCGCGTCAGTGGAGCGCGAGAGCCGACAACTCGGCGTCGATGGCTGTCAGGCGCTCGAGCTCCTGCGCGCGCTCATCGAGCAAGGCCCGCCGCTGCGCCAGCAGGTCGATACGGGATCCGTCAGCGGACTCGAGCTTCGCGGGGTCCTGCCCCGAGGCGCGAAGTGCTTCGATCTGCCGGTCCAGGCCCGCGATCGTCTCGTCAGCCGCAACCGTGACGTCGGCCCGCTGAGCGTTCAGCGCCACGCGAACCTGGTCGACCGATGCCTGCGGCGCCCACGCCGGAAGGCTGAAGGTGAAAGTCTTCTCCTTCCAGGTGTAGCTCGGTATGTAGACGTCGACCAAGGTTGCGCCCATGCGCACCCGCGGCACATCGACATCGAAATCCTCGCGCGCAGTGACCAGCACCGGCAGATCGGCGTACACAGCGTGCCACACCGTCCGGCACGTATTCGGCAGAGTCAGATCCGGGTATTTGCAGCTGAATTCCGGAGCGTCCCAAAGCTTGAACCGCCGGTCGCGAAGCTCCGGCACGTCGTAGCTCCGACGCCTCGACTGCGTGTCCGCGACCGGGACAGCAACGGCGACGCGCCGGTGCTCGACAAAGGCGACCGGCACGTGGAAAACCCATTGGTATTCACGGACCACCGGCACCAGAGTCGCCCGGAGCTCGCCCGGTGGGGTCGGCCGAATCGTTGCGGGCGTCTCCACGCGACCAATGCCGGGCGGCTCGGGAGGAGCGGCCGGATCACGGATCTGCGCCTCCACCGGTGCCGAGCAGATGACCGCCAGCACCAGAATCCGAAGTCCGCTCATGCCCATTCAAACCCTCGCTTTCGATACAAGGACATTAGTGCCGCGACGTGGGTTTGTCCAGCGCGCCTGTGCCGTCGGTCAGCGAGACTCGTGCGCTTGGCGCGGACTCGACTCGGCTATCATTGCCCTGTTCGCAGTTGTATTGAGGTACACCGCGATGGCAAGTTCCCGAAACGGCTTTACGATGATCGAAATAGCGGTCGCCCTCGCCATCGTCGGCATCCTGGCCTTGCTGGCGGTTCCCAGTTATCAGGAACGTATCGTCAGAGACCAGATCGTCTCTGCGGTCCCGCTCGCGGACATCGCCAAGACGCCTGTCGCCTTGTCGTGGGCGACCTTGCAATCGCTTCCGGCCGACAACACCAGCGCCGGACTGCCGGCCCCCGAGAAGATCGTCAACAACTACATCAGCTCTGTCTCGGTCGAGGCGGGAGCCATCCAGATCACGTTCGGCAACAGCGTCAATGGCCTGATACGCGGCAAGGTCTTGAGCCTCAGGCCGGCGGTGGTGCTGGATGCGCCTGTCGTGCCGGTAGCGTGGGTCTGCGGCAACGCCGCCGTGCCCGTGCCGATGACGGTCAAGGGCGAAAACAAGACCAACATCCCGATCGCCTACCTGCCTTTCAACTGCAAGTAGTCGCGCCGCAAACTGCTTGGCGACGCTGCGGTGCGCGCTATGGATGCAGGATGAGCTTCTGGACTCTCCAGTTGAGCAGTTCCGCGACATAGAGCACGTTTTCCGACGGGCACGCGATTTCGTGGATCCACCCGAACTGCCTGAGCTGCTTGCCCGATTCGCCGAGCACACCGAGAACCTTGCCGTCGAGCGAGAGCTTATAGATGCGTCCCGGATACGCGTCGGAGGTATAGAGGACCTGATGAGGACCGGGCGTGATGCACACCGTCCACGGCGCTCCCGGAGCCTGGGTCAGCGCCGATCCCTCGGCTTCCAGCTTCGCGACGTCGGGAATCGCGCCGATGGCAGGCACCGCCGACGGATCGAAAGGCACGTCGATGGTGATTTCGCGCAGCAGCTTGCCTTCGCCGTCGAAGACCTGGATGCGCCGGTTACCGCGGTCGGCGACGTAGATGTTGCCTTGTGCGTCCGCGGCAATGCTGTGTGGCGTATTGAGCTGGCCAGGCCCCTTCCCGGGCTCACCCCACGACTTCAGCCATTTCCCATTTTTGTCCGCCTTCGCCACGCGTGAGTTGATGTACCCATCGCTGATGTAAGTGTTGCCCGCGGGGTCCCACGTCACATCCGTAACCTGTCTGAAAAGTCCGTTCTGGGGCGGCAACGGCGGCTTCGGATGCTTCAGGGGCGCCGTGCTTTCGTCGGATGCTTCCTGCTTGCGGCCGAACACCATCACGACATCGCCGTTGGGATTGAACTTGATGACCATATCCGAGCCCTTGTCGGTCGCCCAGATGTTGTCCTGCGCGTCGATGCGCACGCTATGGGCGAACGACCAGGCGTAGAGATTCTTGCCGATCTCGCGAATGAACTTGCCGTTCTGGTCGAATTCGAAAAGCTGCGCCGCGGCTGCCGCGTACGCGGGGCCGGACGTTCCGCCTCGCGAAAACACGAATATGTGTCCCTTGGAGTTGACCGCCACGCCAGCCACCTCGCCGAAGTGCACGTCCTTGGGAAGCTTGACCGGATCGGGCACCGAATCGTAGCGAATCACCGGCACCTGCTGCTGAGCGGAGGCGCCCGCAGCTGAACAACAGGAATGACGCGACCAGCCAGCGCTTGTTCATGAATCCTCCTGAAATGGCGGCAAGCGAAAAATGGGCGCATTGCCGGGTGTCTCGATCGAATCATAACTGCCGTGAGCGGGACCATTCAAGCGGACGCCCGCTCGCCCCCGCGCCGCGAGGCGATCGTCGGAGGCGCTTCGAGCGGCCGGGCGAAGCGGCTCACGCGCTGTCGCGCGGGACCAGCTCGAATCCGGTGTCGACGACGCGCTGCTTCACCGTGCGACCCGCCAGCCGGTCGCAGATCATCTCGCCGGCGCGCTGGCCGATGGCATAGCGCGGAACGCGCAAGGTCGTCAGCGCCGGCACGACCTGCGCCGCGATCGAGATATCGTCGAAGCCGGCGATCGCGATGCGGGACGGAATCGCGAGCTTGCGCCGCTGGCACTCGTACATCGCACCCACCGCGATCGCATCGGCCGAACAGAACACGGCGCGCAGGCGCGGGCACCGATCGAGCAAGGTCGCCATGGCGCCGGCGCCGGCATCGATGTCGAGCGAAGTCTCGATCCGCAGACGAGGGTCGCGCTTGCGGCGCGATGCGGCCATCGCCAGCTCGTACCCACGCCGACGGTCGCGTGCGCGATCGTTGTCCTTGGGAAACGCGCCGATGTAGCCGATTTCGCCGTAACCCTGCTCGATCAGGTAGCGCGTGACGGCTCGCGCCGCCTCGACGTTCGAGTATCCGACGACCATGTCGATGGGATTCGGCGGTGAGGTTTCCGCCTTCGACGACCGGAATCCGCTCGCGCTTCAGCATGCGCACGGTCTCGTCGGTGTGGATCACGCCCGTCAGATAGATGCCGTCGATGCGGCGCGACAGAAATGCGCGCACCAGGACCTCCTCCTCGCCGGACGAAAAGCCGCTCGCGCCGAGAAGCAGGTGATAGCCCGGCCGGCACGAGCGCGTCGGTCAGGCCCTGCATGATCTCGGCGATCAGCGAATTGGTGAGCAGGGGAATGACCGCGGCGATCAGGCCGGAGCGATTGGAAGCGAGGCCGCGGGCGACGAGGTCGGGCGTATAGCCCGTCCGGGTCAGTATCCGCTGCACGCGCTCGCGCGTTCGGACCGCAACCTTGTCCGGCTCGCGCAGCACGCGGACCACCGTCATGGTCGACACGCCGGCGGCGGTCGCGACGTCCTGCAGTCTTGGGCGACCGGCGCGCCTCGCGTCGGAGCGGCGGACCTGATGTGCGACGTCGAGGCATGGCGTATGCGGCGCTCGTGCGTGTTGAGTTGACAGGGAAAAAATGTTAGCGCTAACATGTTAATGCAAAGATCGGCAAAGACCAAGCGGTAACCAGGCAGCAAGCAACAAAAGGTAACGCGGATCGACACTGTGGATCCGATACCGGAGGAGCAGTTTGTCGATCGGACGCAGCGCCACTTTCGCCGGCTATCGCCGAGACGATGGCCGGTACGGCATCCGCAATCACGTGCTGGTCCTG
This sequence comes from uncultured beta proteobacterium, assembly GCA_963730465.1. Taxonomy (GTDB): domain Bacteria; phylum Pseudomonadota; class Gammaproteobacteria; order Burkholderiales; family Casimicrobiaceae; genus PALSA-1003. Next base: position 97,257 of record CAVSRR010000001.1, read on the forward strand.
GGGCTCAACGGCCTGGTGGCTCGCTCGGCGGCGCGCATCGCTGCCGGCGTCGCGGGAACCGTGCTTTTCGCGTCGCCCTACGGGCGCGGCCAGTTCGGCGAGGACGCCGGGCGCATACGGCGCAGCTCGTCGGCCTGGGCCGGCATCCGAATATCGCCGCGACGCTCGTCGTCGGCGCCGATCGCCGCGTGACCGATGACATCGCGGGCGCGATCGAGGCGGTCGGCAAGCCCGTCGCCACGATTGCGCTCGACGACGTGCACGAGGATGCGCTCGAGCTTTCCGCGCGCGGAATCCGGCTCGCCGCGTCGCTCGCGCGCGACGCGTCGCGGCAGCGCCGCGTGCCGGCTCCCATTCGCGCGCTGTTCCTCGCGGTCGAATGCGGCCATTCCGACGCCACGTCGGGGCTGGTATCGAATCCACTCGCCGGCAGGATCGTCGATCGGCTGATCGACGCGGGCGGCACCGCGGTTTTCGGCGAAACAGTCGAATGGCTCGGCGCCGAGCACCTGCTTGCGCGGCGGGCGGCAACCCCTGCGGTCGCCGAGGCGCTGGTCGCGGCGGTCGAGCGGCGCGAGGAGGCGGCCGCGGCGACCGGCGTCGATCTCACCGGCAACAATCCGGGCGCGGAGAATATTCGCGGCGGCTTGAGCTCGATCGAGGAAAAGTCGCTGGGAGCGATTGCCAAGGGCGGCACGCGCACCGATCGCCGGCGTGCTCGGGCTCGCGGAGGCGCCGCGCTCGCCCGGCTGTCTACCTGATGGACGCGCCGTACTTCTCGCCCGACTCGATGACCGGCTTCGCCGCGGCCGGCGCGCAAGCGATGCTGTTCACGACCGGCGCCGGCAACAGCTATTGCAGCGCCATCGCGCCGACGCTGAAGATCAGCGCGCGGCCCGGACACCATCGCGAGGCTTCGCGAGCAGATCGACTTCGACGCAAGCGCGGTGTTCGAGGGCCGCGAGGACCTCGATGCGGCGGCCGAGCGCCTCTTCGCGCTCCTGCTCGACGTCTGCTCGGGCACGCGCACCTGGGGAGAGCTCGTCGGCGAGGCGAATGAATCGGTCGTCAGGCTCGGGGGATCGCTTTGACTCGCCGGCCGAGCGAATGCGACGAGCCGGCGGGGTCGCCGTGTACCTCCGGACGATGCTCGCGTTCGCCGCGGTGTGGGCGCTTGTCGCGGCATGGACCGCGAATACCGTCCTGCTGCCGTCGCCTCGCGCCGTATTCGAAGCGCTCGTCTCGCTCGCCAGAGACCTCGAGCTCTTCAAGCACACGGCCATCAGTCTCGCCCGCATGCTGACGAGCCTCGCGCTCGCATCACTGCTCGCCGTTCCGCTGGGATTGCTGATGGGCTTGAGCCGCACGCTCGACGACGTGATCGACCCGACGATCGAGCTGCTTCCGGCCGATTTCCGGCATCGCGTGGATCCCGCTGGCGCTGTTCATCTTCGGCATCGGCAACGCGCTGCCGGTCTTCATCATGACCTACGCCGCGTTCTTTCCCATCCTGCTCGGCACCGTCGCCGGCGTGCGCGGCGTCGACCGGCGCCTGATCGATGCCGCGCGCACGATGGGCGTGGCGCAAGCGCACGATCGTCACGCGCGTCGTCGTTCCCGCCGCGCTGCCCAGCGCTGCATCGTTGCGCTGCGGCTCGGCGTCGCGTCGGCGTGGACCGCCGTCATCGCCGCCGAGCTGATCGGCGCGCCGAGCGGGCTCGGATACGCGGTGGAGTGGTATCGCGAGCTGCTGATGACGCCGCAGGTCATGGCGTTCATCGCGATGATCGGCGTGCTCGGCTACCTCGTGCGACAGCCTGCGTGCGCGCGCTCGCGCGCTGGCTTCACGCCGTGGTCGACGGACGCGCGCGCGCGTGACGACGAGCCTCGCCGCTACGCGGCTGTCGCGCGGCGTCTTGCTGCCGCTGGCGCTGCTCGTCATCTGGCAGGCGTGGGGAACGGCGACGGGCAACCCGCGCACGCCGGTGCCGTCGCGCGTGCTCGCCGCGGCGGTCGAGATGATCGCCTCCGGCGACTTGCCGCTCGGCGATCGTGACAGCCTCGGCCGCGTGTTCGCGGGGTTCGTCATCGCCGCTGCCGCTGGCGATTCCGCTCGGCCTTGCGATGGGCGCGTTTCGCGGCGTCGAGCGCAACCTCGATCCGCTCGTCGAAAGCTTTCGGCCGATCGCCGCCATCGCCATCCTGCCGCTCGCGATCCTGTGGCTCGGCACCGGCACGGCAAGCGCGATGGTCATCGTCGCGTATGCGGCATTTTTTCCGCTGGTCATCAACACCGTCGCCGGCGTCAAGCGCGTCAGCCCGACGCTGCTGCGTGCGGCGGCGACCATGGGTCTCGGCCGCTTTCGCGATCCTGCGCACAGTCGTCGTTCCCGGCGCGATGCCGTCGATCGCCGTCGGGCTGCGCATCGCGATGGGCGTCGCGTGGACGGCGATCGTCGCGGCCGAGCTCGCGGTCGGCGCGAAGGCGGCGGCGGCGGCTCCGGCGGCATCGGGCAGATGATGTTCGTGTTCTACGCGTACAGCATCGAGCTCAATCGCATCGTCGTCTGCATGATCGCGGTCGGGCTCGTCGCCCTGCTGCTCGATCGGCTGTTGCGCGCCGCGCATGCGCGTCGCGATGCCGTGGGCGCGCGCCATGACGGAACCGGTCGAAGATGCGCCTCGACCAGCGTCACCAAGCGCTTCGACGTCGCCGGTGCTCGCCGCCGACGCGTCGCGGTCGCAGGACTTCACGCTCGACGTGGCGCCAGGCGAGTTCCTGGTGATCGTCGGTCCGTCGGGCTGCGGCAAGACCACGGTGCTCAACGTCCTCGCCGGGCTGGAGCTGCCGAGCGCCGGTGCGGCGTCACCATCGACGGTCGCCGATCGCGGCGCCGGGCCCCGAGCGCGGCGTGATGTTTCAGGACTACGCGCTTTTCCCGTGGCAGACCGTGCGCGGCAATGTCGAGTTCGGCTTGCTGCACGGACCGGCCGGACGCGGCGCTCGATGCCGCTGCTCGCGAGCGGCGCGTTCGCGAGCTGCATCGAGCTGGTCGGGCTCGCCGGATCGGAGACGAAGTATCCGCATCAGCTCTCCGGCGGCATGCGCCAGCGCGTCGCGCTCGCGCGGCTGATGGCCAATCGAGCCCGAGGTGCTGCTGATGGACGAGCCGCTGGCCGCACTCGACGCGCAAACGCGCATCATCCTGCAGGAAGAGCTGCTGCGCATCTGGGGGCAGGATCGTCCCGCGTCCGATCGGCGCACCGTCGTGTTCATCACGCACGCCATCGACGAGGCGGTATTTCTCGCCGATCGCGTCGCGGTGATGACTACGCATCCCGGCCGCCTCAAGGCCGTGATCGACATTCCGCTGCCGCGGCCGCGCAACGACGCGACCCGCGCCAGCCGCGCATTCCAGGCTCTGAGCCAGCACATCTGGAGCCTCATCCGTGACGAAGCGTATCGCGCCATCGCCACTTGACCACCGCCAGGAGGAAGACAATGTCCGACCCACATCGACAGCAAACGTGCATCGCGGCGCCGCTTCATCGCATCGGCCGGCGCTCGCGTCGTTGTCCCTGGCGGCGCCCGCCATCGTGCGCGCGCAGGGACGGCAGACGCTCAAGGTCTCGGTCGGACGGCAGCCATGGGCGGCCGGCAATTCGCCGGTGACGCAGTACATGATCGCCAACAAGACGTTCGAGCGTTACGCGTCCGACGCGGGCTATGACCTCACCATCGACTATCGCGACTATCCGTCGGCGCTGCCGATGGTCGAGGCTTTCGTCTCGGGCAACCTCGATTTCGGCATGTGGGGCAACACGCCCGATCGTGCGGCTGATCGCGCAGAACCAGCCGATCCAGCTGCTTGACCGTCGGCGAAGGCCACTTCCGCTTCGTGCTCGCGACGCGCAAGGATTCGCCGATCCGCAACATCGCCGACCTGAAGGGCAAGACCGTCGGCGCGCTGCTCGGCGGCGATCCGTACAACGTGCTGACGCAGATGCTGCGCTTCGAGCTCGGCAACGCCGATCCGCGCGCGTTCGACATCACCGTCGTCAACACGCCGACGCAGGCGCAGGCGGCGACCATGCCCGAGCGGCATGGACGCGGCGGTGCTGATCTATCCGGCGTTCCTCAAGGCGCAGCAGCGAGATCGGAACCGTCGGCATCATGAACTCCTTCGGTTACACCGAGAGCCACTACAAGGGACCGGCCGGCGAAGGCGCCGGGCATCTGCTCGAATCGGTCAAGAAGTCGCCTTTCTACCCCGACGGCTACTACCTGCATCGCTCGTTCTGGATCGGGCACCCGAACATCATGAAGAACCATCCTGCCGTCGACGACAGCCTTCGTGCTGGCGCAGCAGGAGGCGGTCGCGAAGCTGTCGGCGATGGATCCGGGCGAGGTGTCGCAGCTGTCGCGTCAAGTACTGGGAGCTCGACCCGAAGCTGGGCGCCCTGGTGGTCAAGGACGACGTGCTGTTCGCGCGCGGCTGGTGCTGGCCCACCGAGGGCGACGCCGTGGCGCTGCTCGAGACTTCGAAATTCATGGTCGACGGGCGCCTCATCCCGAAGCCGCTCGCGTGGTCCCAGGTCCGCGATGCATTCGCGCTCGCCTCGCCGATCCTGCGCGCCGCGTATGACAAGAGCGGACGCAAGCCGGACATGGCTGCATTCACGGCACCGGGTGCCAAGGACTTGCGCGGCGCGCCTGCCTGGGAGCTTCAATCCTGGCGTGACCGCACCTGATCCTGAACGCACCTCGGAGCGACTAGCACATGAACGTAGGCTTCATAGGTCTGGGCACGATGGGCGCGCCCATGGCGCGCAACATTCTCAAAAAGGGCCACACACTCATCGTCGCCGACGTGCAGCCGGCGGCGGTGTCCGCGCTTGTCGCCGCGGGCGCGATGGCCGCAGCGACGGCCCGCGAAGTGGCCGCGGCGAGCGAGATCGTGATCACGATGCTGCCCGACGCGCCCGACGTCGAGCGCGTCGCGCTCGGGCCGGACGGCGTCGAGCACGGCATCCGGCCGGGCGCCATCTACATCGACATGAGCACGATCGATCCGGAGACCACGCGCAGGGTCGGCGCCGCGATCGCGCAAAAGGGCGCCGCGATGATCGACTCGCCGGTCGGCAAGACGGCCGACGCGGCGGTCGCCGGAACGCTCACGCTGATGGTCGGCGGACCCGCCGATGTCATCGCGCGCTGCCGTCCGGTGCTCGACTGCATGGGCACCGATTTTTTTCATTGCGGCGAGCTCGGCGCCGGGCAGACGATGAAGCTGACCAACAACCTTCTCGCCACCGCCGTCATGGAGGCCTCGGTCGAGGCGCTGGTCACGGGCGTCAAGTCGGGCCTTACGCTCGACACCATGATCAGCGTGCTCGAAGACGACCATGGCCTGGAACAACGCGCTCGCGATCTCGATGCCCAAGCGTCCGCTCGCCGGCGACTTCACGCCAGGCTTCATGATGAAGCTCGCGCACAAGGATTGCCGTCTCGCGCTGAAGATGGTCGACGCGCTCGGTGTCGCCGCGCCGGTGGGACGCGCTGCGCTGGCGAGCCTGGAGGAAGGCATGCGTCGCGGCCTGGCCGACAACGACGTCGGCGCACTGCTGAAACTGCGCGAGGAGGCGGCGGGCGTGCAGGTCCGCCTCACGGAGCGATGAGCGACAAGCCTGCATCCGCGGCCGCACCACGCGTGCCACATTGGGACGCTCTCGTCGTGCATCCGGACGACGATGTTGCCGTCGCGCTGCACGACGTGCAGGCGGGCGAGACGCATCGATGTGCGCTGCGCCGGACGTGTCATCCGCGCGCAGGTCTCGCAAGCTATCGCCCTGGGGCACAAGTTTGCGCTGCACCCGCTCGCAAAGGGAGCGGCGGTTCGCAAAGTACGGCGAGTGCATCGGCAGTCGCCACGGCCGACATCGCGCAAGGCTCTCACGTGCACGTCCACAACATGCAGGGCCGCGCGCGCCCGAAAGGCGCCTTGAGCTACGATCCCGCATCCACGCGGCGCATCGGCCGGCGCAACGTCGCGGTCTCGCAACTCGGCGTGGGTACCGCGCCGTTCGGCAGCTTCGCGCGCAAGGATTCGGATCGCTGCGATCGGCGACGCCTTCGCCGACCTCTACGCCTCGGGCTTGCGCTATTTCGACACGGCGCCGTTCTACGGGCTCGGCCTCGCCGAGCATCGACTCGGGCGCTGCGCTGCGCACCGTGGACCGGCGCTCGCGTGGTGCTGTCGACCAAGGTCGGGCGCATCCTGAAGCCGGCGGGACTCGCGCCGCGCGCAGGGGGTGAGCGGCGGCGCCTCTCCCTTCGAAATCGCATTCGACTACAGCTACGACGGCACGATGCGATCGATCGAGCACAGCCTTCAGCGCCTGCAGACGAACGCGGTCGACATCGTGCTGATCCACGACGTCAACCGCCGCTGGCAGGGAGACCTGGTCGAGCAGCGATACGCGGAGGCGATGGAGGGCGCGCACCGCGCCCTGCTCGACCTGCGCGGCAGGCGGCGTCATCAAGGCTTTCGGCGTAGGCGTCAACGACTGGAGCATCCTGCTGCGATTCGCCGCCGACGGCGACTTCGACTGCTTCATGCTTGCGGGGCGCTACACTCTGCTCGACCATTCCGCGCTCGAAACCTTCATGCCCGATTGCGAGCGTCGCGGCATCTCGGTGCTCATGGCGGCGCCCGTTCAACTCGGGAATCCTCGCCACGGGCGCGAAAAACGGGGCCACGTTCTTCTATGTCGAAGCCGAGAAGGAAATCATGGACCGCACGCGTAGGATCGAGGAAGTCTGCGCGCGCCACGGCGTCGAGCTCGCCGCCGCGGCGCTGCAGTTCCCGCTTGCGCATCCGACTGTTGCAAGCGTCGTGACTGGAATGCGAAGCACCAGCGACGCGCAGGCGAACCTCGCGCATTGCCGCGCCGTCGATTCCAGGCGCGTTCTGGGATGAGCTCAAGCACGAGGGTCTGATTGCGTCGGACGCCCCCGTTCCGCCCGCTTGAGGCCGTGCTCACGATCCAATGCGCGCGATTCACAAGCGCGGCTCGCATGCGGTATCCGGCACCCTCCGCGGATAATGACTGATCGCGGATCGAATCCGGCGCGCTGCAAGGAGGATTGATGGCCCGGCCCAACGTTGTGCTGATGCTCGCCGATGACATGGGCTTCTCGGATATCGGCTGCTACGGCGGCGAGATCGCGACGCCGAATCTCGATCGCCTGGCGCGCCGTGGCGTCCGATTTTCGCAGTTCTACAACACGGCGCGCTGCAGCCCGTCTCGCGCGTCGCTGCTGACCGGCCTGCATCCGCACCAGGCAGGGATCGGCGTCCTGACCAACGATGATCGCCCGCGCGGCTACGCGGGCACGCTCAACGATCGCTGCGTGACCATCGCCGAAGTCCTCAAGGCGGCCGGATACGCGACCTGCCTGTCCGGCAAATGGCACCTCGCCTCCGACATGCACACGCCGAACGACGCGTGGCCGACACGCCGCGGATTCGACCGCTTCTTCGGAACCCTGACCGGATGCGGCTCGTTCTTTCAGCCGGGAACCCTGACGCGCGGCGAGGTCAACGTGGAGAGCCGAGGCGCTCGATCCCGGAGTTCTACTACACCGATGCGATCAGCGACGAGGCGGTCGCATTCATTCGCGACCATCGCTCGACGCAGCCCGAGCAGCCGTTCTTCCTCTATGCCGCCTACACCGCGCCGCACTGGCCGCTGCATGCGCGCGAGCAGGATATCGCGAAGTATCGCGGCGAATTTCGACGCGGGCTGGGATGCGCTGCGCGAGCGGCGCATGGAGCGGCTGATGGAAGAGGGCGTCCTCGAGGCAGGGGACCGCGCTGAGCGCGCGCGATCCGAGCCAGCCCGCGTGGAACGATGCCGCCAACAAGGAATGGCAAGCTCAGGCGCATGGAAGTCTATGCGGCGCAGATCGATCGCATGGACCAGGGCATCGGCCGCATCCTGGACACGCTTGATCGAACTGGGCCAACTCGACAATACGCTGGTGATCTTCCTGTCCGACAACGGCGCCTCCGACGAGGACCTTCCGCTCGTCAAGCTGGAGCGATTCAAGCAGCGATCCGACATCCTTCGCCAGCACGCACGCGACGGCAGGGAGGTGCGCATCGGCAACGATGCCGTCGATCATGCCGGGCGCCGGAGGATACCTACGCGAGCTACGGGCGAGCCTGGGCGAACCTATCGAATACGCCGTTCCGCTATTACAAGCGCTGGGTACATGAAGGCGGGATCGCCACGCCGCTGATCGCGCACTGGCCACAGGGAGCTTTCGGCGCGGGCAGCGTCGCGACAGGAAGCCTTTCAGCTCACCGACGTCTTGCCGACGATCCTCGAGGCGACCGGCGCACCCTACCCCACGCGTTTACAATGGCCGCGCCATCCTGCCGGTCGGAGGGTCGCAGCATGCTGCCGGCGCTGCGTGGCGCATCCGTTTTGGAACGGACGCTCTACTGGGAGCACACCGGTAACTCCGCCATCCGCCTTGGCCGCTGGAAGCTGGTCCGCGATTATCCGAAGGCGTGGGAGCTCTACGACATCGAGCAGGATCGCACCGAGTTGCACGATTTGTCCGCGCAGAACGCGGACGTGGTCGCGGCATTGAGCCAGGAATGGGATGCGTGGGCAGCGCGTGTCGGCGTCATTCCCTGGCAAGTCACGCTCGACTTGTATGCCGAGCGCGGCCAGCCCGCGCAGGGAAGCTCTGGGATGAGCACAAGACCGGCGTCGCAGTGTCCGGCTTAAGACAGCAAAACCAACGGAGGAAAGCACAATGAGAGTCCATGAATGTGGTCGGCGCGCTGGGCCTCGCGCTTCTGGTTGCGCGGACCGATGGGCGCATGCGCGGCCGATCGCCCGTTTGTCGATGTAGGCAAGCAGGAGCCGATCACGATACTGACGCCGTCGACGCCGTGGCTGCCGGCATTCACCAAGATGGTCGAGCTGTACGAAGACCAGACCGGCAACAAGATCAAGCTCGACGTCAATCCCTTCGGCGGCGTGCTCGACAAGGCCCGCAACGACGTGCGCGGCGGCGGCGGCACCTACGACGCGGTCATGCTCGATACGCAGTGGACGATCGAGATGTACGAAGGCGGTTTCTTGAGCCCCTTCACCGACATCGACCCGAAGTTCGCGATGCCCGCCGAAGTGCTGCCCTACGGCGACTCCGGCTACTGGAACGAGCAGAAGCGCTGGCGCACCGCCAACGGCGGCAAGCTCATGGCCTTCACGGTGCTCGGCAACGTGCCGCTCTGGTACTACCGCACCGACGTGCTCAAGGAAGCGGGACTGCAGCCGCCGAAGACATGGGACGACGTGCTCGCGGCGTGCGCCAAGCTGAGTAAGCCGCCCACCACGTATGGCGGGGTCGTGCGCGGCGAGCGCGGCAACGGCATTCGCTACGAATGGATGCAATGGATGGTCGGCCGTGGCGGCACGGTCGTGAAGGATCCGGAGAACGGCGACTACACCGTGACGATCAACAGTCCGCAGAACAAGGCCGCGCTCGATCAGTTCATCGAAGTGGCGAAGAAGTGCGGGCCACCCAACCCGGGGTCCATCGGCCAGGGAGACGTCATCCAGCTGCTCGCCACGGGCAAGGCGGTGCAGGGCCAGCTGGTCGCGGCGGCGTGGTCGAACTTTCAGGACCCGAAAAAGTCGGCGGTGGTCGGCAAGCTCGACGTCGTGCCGATACCGCGCGCCGCCACGGGTCACTACGGCGCGGTCATCGGAAACTGGAACTACGCCATCCCCAAGGGCGCGAATGCGGCGCGCAAGAAAGCCGCGCTCGCGTTCGCGAAGTGGTTCGTGAGCTACGACGCGCAGCTCGCATTCGCGAAGGCAGGCGGCATTCCGAACCGCTCCGACGTGCTCAAGTCCGACCTTGCGAAGGACCCGGCCACGCGCTGGATGCCGGCGTACCTCGAAAGCATGAAAGACCGCGCGTCAGGAGCTCGGCTACGTCGAGGGACCGCAGGTCGAGCAGGTGCTCGGGCTGCGATTGAACGAGGCGCTCATCGGCGAGATGAGCTCGGGGAAGGCGCTGAATCTCGCGGCGCAAGGAGCTCAAGGACATCTTCGAGAAGAGCGGGCGCAAAACCGGACTCGGCGCGCCGCTGCCGGAGTAGTCGCTGTCGAATGCTGGTTCGATCGCGGTCTCGTCTGCGCGGCATTCCGGCTCGTGATCGGCATCGAGGACCCCGGCGCAAATGCGCGCTGCACCTGCCAGCGCATAGGAGCAAGCGTGGCCGCCGTCAGCGTGCGCAACGTGGACAAGCGATTCGGAGACGTCTCCGTGATGCGCGGCATCGATCTGGACGTCCCGACGGAGAGTTCGTGGTGCTGGTCGGCGCCTCCGGCTGCGGCAAGTCGACGCTGCTCCGAATGATCGCGGGGCTCGAATCCATCACCGCCGGCGACATCCTCATCGGCGATCGACGCGTCAACGATCTCGAGCCGCGCGAGCGCGACATCGCGATGGTGTTCCAGAGCTACGCCCTGTACCCGCACTTGAACGTGCGCAATAACATGAGCTTCAGCCTGAAGCTCCGGGACAAGTCCGCCGAGGACATCCGCACGCAAATCGAGCAGACGGCCGGCGTGCTCAACCTCGATCAGCTGCTCGAGCGGTTTCCACGCCAGCTCTCGGGCGGCCAGCGGCAGCGCGTCGCCATGGGGCGCGCCATCGTCCGACACCCGCAGGTCTTTCTGTTCGACGAGCCGCTCTCCAATCTCGACGCGCAGCTCCGCATCGCGATGCGCACGGAGATTCGCGCCCTGCACCAGCGCCTCGCAGCGACCTCGATCTACGTGACCCACGACCAGGTGGAGGCGATGACCATGGCCGACCGCATGGTGGTGATGAATGCCGGCCGCATCGAGCAGATCGGCGCGCCGCTGGACGTCTATGACGCGCCGCGGACGCTGTACGTGGCGCGCTTCATCGGCGCCCCGTCGATCAACGTCGTCGAGGGCGTCGTCACGCACGGGGCGGAAGGCAGCCGCGTCAGCACCCGCGGAGGCGCATCGATGCCCGTTCGCGCCAGCGTCACCGATGGTTGCCGGTCAGCGCGGCGTTCAGGCCGGAGCACCTCGAAATCGACGAGGCCGGCGCTTGGCCGGGCAAGATCGGCGTCGTCGAGCACCTCGGCCACGAAACCTACGTCTTCGTCGAGACGCGCCGACGGCCGATTGTGTCTCGCGCTCGATCGCGATCGTCGTCCTCGCAGCGGCGACGCGCTGCGTCTTTCCGTTCGCGCAGAGCATGTCCACTATTCGACGCCGCGACGGGCGATCGCATCGGCCTCATAGGCGCGAGCGGGATGAGCGGTCAACGCGGCAGTGGCGGCATGGTCCGATGGCTCAACGCCAACTTCAGGCACTGGAGCCTGCTTCCCGCGGTCCTGGTCTTCGCGGCGCTGACGCTCTATCCGATGGCGAGTCTGTTGCGGATGAGCGTGTCCACGATCGCCTTCAGGGAAGGTTCTGAAGTCTGGACCTTTACGCCGCGCACGAATTGGGCGGCGCTCCTCGGCGATCCGGGGCTTCACGCCACCGTCGTCAACACACTCCTATTTCGTCGCTGTCGGCGTGTCGGCCGAGATGATTCTCGGGCTCGCCCTGGCGCTCCTCGTGTCCAACATGAGCCGCGGCAAGGGCGTTGCTCCGCACGCATCATGATCATTCCCATCCTCGTGCCGCCGGTCGCGATCGGAAGCATGTTCAAGCTCATGTTCAACTACGACTTCGGGCTCTTCAACCAGATCCTGTCGTGGGTCGGCATCGCGCCGGTAAGCTGGCTGGGGTCGACGTCGATGGCCCTGTGGTCGATCGTGCTGGTCGACATCTGGCATTGGGTGCCGTTCGTGTTCCTGATCCTCTTCGCGGCGGTGGAGGGCCTGCCGCGCGAGGTGCTCGATGCGGGCCGTGTCGACGGCGCGACGCGACCGCAGCTCCTGCTGCGCGTGACCCTGCCTTTGCTGATGCCGGCCATCGCGGTCGCATTCCTGTTCCGCTCCATCCTCGCCTTCAAGGCGTTCGACGAGGTTTACCTGCTCACCGGCGGAGGTCCCGGCACATCGAGCGAGCTCCTGAGCCTGCACCTGTACAAGGTTTTCTTCGAGCAGAACCAGCTCGGGTACGGCGCGCTTTTGTCGGTCCTGACGATCGTCGGCGTTCTGATGCTGTTGTCGCTGGGCCGGCGCATCGCGATGGCGGCAAGCCGTCAATGAGCGCTGTCGGCCGCAGCGACCTCCGCGCTCCTGCGCCCCGGCGGACGCGGTGCGCTCTCGAGCGCGGGCCGGCGCGCCGCGCTGCTCGGATGGATGCTGGTGGCCGTGGCGATCGTGCTCGTGCTGGGCCCGTTTCTGTGGATCCTCATGAATTCGTTCAAGGATGCAGATCGCGATTCTGAGCGGCACGTGGACCTTCACGCCTACGCTGGACAACTATAGGGACGTGCTATTGAGCCGTCGCTCCGACTTCCTGCACGCGCTGTATACGAGCCTGATCGTCGCGACCTGCGAGCACCGCGATCGTTCTGGTGGTCGCCACGCTCGCCGCGTACTCGCTGCACCGATCGAGCTGGGCGCCCTGGATCGTCGCGGCCTTTCTCGGATGGACGCTCGCCTTTCACGTCATCCCCGTCATCACGATGGTGGGACCGTGGTACCTGGCCTTCAAGGAGCTCGGCCTGTACGACACGCGCACCGCGCTGGTGCTAGCGCATGTCGCCATGAACCTGCCGATGGCGGTTTGGCTGATGATGTCGTTCTTCAAGGCGCTTCCGCCCGAGATCGAGGAGGCGGCGCTGGTCGATGGCTGCCATCCGATGTCCGCGTTCTGGCGCGTGACCCTGCCCCTGGTCGTGCCCGGGCTGATCGCCACAGGCGTCCTGAGCTTCATCTTCAGCTGGAACGAATTCACGATCGCGCTCAACCTGACGTCGCAGGCCAACGCGACCGTGCCGGTCGTCGTGTCGAAGTTCGCCAACGATTACGAGGTCCTGCATTCGCAGATGGCTGCCGCGTCGATCGTGGCGACGCTGCCCGCCCTGCTGCTGATGTTCTTCGGCCAGCGCTACATCGTGCAGGGATTGACCCTCGGCTCGGTCAAGTGACCGCCGGCGCTCGCGTCCGGTCCGAAGGCGTGACCTTCGGTTATGATCCGGCAGCATGAGCGCACGGCCCAACAAGCGCCCCCTGTCCGTGCCGGACATGGAGGCGATCCTCGCCGTCACCAGCAAGCTCGCGGCCCCTTTCGATCTCAGGACCATGCTGTCCGAGGTCGTCAACGCGGCCAAGCAGGTCCTCCAGGCCGACCGCGGCTCGGTGTGGCTGTATGACGCCGCGGCCGATCAGCTGGTCCTCGAGGTCGCGGCGGGCATGGCCCCGGTGCGCGTGGCGACCACGTTCGGCCTCGCGGGCGCCTGCGCGCGCAGCCGCCAGATCATCAACGTGCCCGATTGCTACGCCGACGCGCGCTTCAATGCGGAAGTCGACAAGCGTTCCGGCTACCGCACGCGTTGCATGCTGACCTTGCCCCTTGTCGACCACAAGGACGTCCTGGTCGGCGTCATGCAGGTCCTGAACAAGCTCGACGGGATCTTCGACGAAGACGACGAGGATCTCGCCATCGTGCTCGCCGCGCAGTGCGCGGTTGCGCTGCAGCGCGTGCGCATGACCGAGGATCTGATCGAAGGCGAGAAGATGCGCCAGGCGCTCGAGACCGCCCGCATCGTTCAGATGGGCACTCTCCCCTCGACCATGCCAACGCTCGCCGGCTACGACCTCTACGGCACCTTCCAGCCGGCAGAGCTCACCGGCGGCGACACCTTCGACCTGTCGATCGTCGACCAGGGCCTGCTCACGGTTCTGGCCGATGCCACGGGCCACGGAATCGCGCCCGCGCTGTCGGTGACGCAGATGCACGCGATGCTGCGCATGGCGTTCCGGCTCGGCACGGACCTCGACACGGCGTTCACGCAGGTCAACAACCAGCTTGCGGACATCCTCCAGGACGATCGATTCATCACCGCTTTCGTCGGCCTGCTGGACACGACAACTCACCGCATGCGCTTCCACAGCGGCGGCCAGGGTCCGATTCTTCATTTCCGGGCGCAGAGCGGCGCCTGCGCGTCCTATCCGCCGACGAGCTTTCCCCTCGGCGCCATGCACCTCGCGACGAAGCCGGACGCGATGGCGCTGGACATGGCGCCCGGTGACATCCTGCTCCTGCTCTCGGACGGCATTTACGAGTATCGCAGCGCCCACGGCGAGGACTTCGGACAGGAGCGCGTCCAGGCGCTGGTCCGCGACCATCATCGGAAGCCGGCGGCCGAGCTGGCGGGCCTGATCCTCGAGTCGGTGCGGCAATTCGCCGCCGGAGCGCCGCAGGAAGACGATATCACCGTCGTTCTGGTGAAGCGCGAGGATGCGACGACGCGCCGACCGGACCTTTCCGCGCAGCTTCGACTCGATCCAGGACATCTTCACGTTCACCCGGGAGGTATTCGGCAGCGAGCAGATCGATTCCGGGCTGCTGCCGACCGTGGACTTGACGCTGGAGGAGTTGTTCACGAACATGGTCAAATACAGCGCCTCGACCGCGCACGATCCGAATCGACATGAGCAAGGTCGAAGGCGGCGTGGAAGTGACGCTGACGGACTATGATGTCGAGCCGTTCGACGTCACGAAGGCGCCGGACGTGGACATCGATCTGCCGATCGAGCAGCGCAAGCCCGGCGGACTGGGCTTGCACCTGATCCGTCGTCTGGTGGACAGCATCGAGTACAAGTACTCGCCGGAAGACCGGCAGAGCCGCATTACGTTTCGAAAGACGCAGAAGGGGCAAGAGGCCCCCGGCGGCGGATAGATCGCAGGGAGTGCGAATGCTGGAGATTGATTTCGCCCCGGACGGCGGCGTCGTGATCGCCGGGCGACTCGACGCCGCCCAATCGCCGGCGGCCCAGGCGTTTCTCGACAAGGTCCAGGGAAAGGTAACCCTGGATTGCAGCCGACTGGAGTACATCTCCAGCGCGGGCCTGGGCGTTCTGCTGAAGACGCAGAAGCGCCTGATGGCATCGGGGGGCACGTTGCGCCTCTCGGGCGTCAACCGCCACCTGAAGGACATCTTCGTCTATTCAGGATTCGACAAGATCTTCGAAATCGAAGCGGCGCCTCAATAAACACCAAGCCGCGCGAGATGGCCCAACTTTTCCGACCCCCGCGTGTAATTGTGGACAATGATCCCGATCTCGCACTGGTCGAGCGCTGCCGAAACGGCGATTGGGGAGCCTTCACCGAGTTGGTCGTCCGCTACCAACGGCCGGTCTACAACGCGGCTCTGTGGGTGTTGCGCAAGCCCGAGGACGCCAACGACGTCGCCCAGATCGTATTTCTCAAGGTCGCCGAGCATCTGGATGAGTACGACCCGCGCTTCAAGTTCTTCAGCTGGATCTATCGCATTGCGGTCAACGAGTCGCTCAACCTCCTGCGCCGCAACGGGCGCGAGGAAGCGCTCGACGAGGAAATCGACCTTCCCGGCTCGGAAAGCGCCGAGCCGGAACGGCAAGCCAGCGCAGCCCAGGTTGCGACCAGAATTCGGAGCGCATTGATGAAGATGTCCCCCAACGACCGGGTGGTGCTGACGCTGAGGCACTTCTCCGAGTGCAGCTACGAGGAAATCGGCCAGATCCTGGACCTGGACCCCAAGACGGTGAAATCGCGCCTGTTCGAAGCGCGGCAGCGCCTTCGCGAACTGCTGATCGATCTGCACTGACATGCGCGACGATCAAACTCAGTCTGATGCATACGGTCCTCGATGGCGAGGCGACCGCCGAAGAGGCGCGGGAGCTGGATCGGCTCCTGGGCGCGAACCCGGCCGCGCGCGGCCAATTCGAGGCGCTCAAGTCCCTGTTCGATGAGTTGGGCAGCGTGCCCCAGGCATTCCCGCCCGAAGGGCTGGTCGCCGCCGTCATGGCCAAGGTGCCCCGCCGCCCGGCTCCGGGACCCGACCGACCAACTTTTTGACCAGTCACGTGTAATTAGGCAATCGTCATGGAAAGACCGGGATCAAAGCCCGGGAAATTCAACAAGGCATCGCGCGTCCCCACAAGGGACTTTCTCCAGGGAGCAACAGCATGAGCGAACAAACGAGCGGTCTCGGCAAACGTAAGCTTTGGATCGGTGGCGGGATCGCCGCAGTGGCCGCGCTCCTCGCGGTGTCCTATGTCAGCAACTTCCCGCCCGGCGCGCAAAATGCCGTCGGCACGATCGTACCGGCGCAAGCGGTATATTGCTCCCCAGGCGCAAGACATCAATGTTGGCAATCAGGCTGGCGCGTCGAATCAGTGCGAGTGGCAACGTGAGTGGCGCGAACGGCAACGCTGAGTGGCACCACCAACGGCAACGCTGAGTGGCACCACCAATGGCAACGCTGAGTGGCACCACCAATGGCAACGCTGAGTGGCACCACCAATGGCAACGCTGAGTGGCACCACCAATGGCAAGCTGAGTGGCACCACCAATGGCACGCTGAATGGCACCACCAATGGCAACGCTGAGTGGCACCACCAATGGCAATCTGAACGGCACCACCAATGGCAATGCTGAGCGGCACCACCAACGGCAACGCTGAGTGGCACCACCAATGGCACGCTGAGTGGCACCACCAACGGCAACCTGAGTGGCACCACCAACGGCAACCTGAGTGGCACCACCAACGGCAACCTGAATGGCACCACCAACGGCACGCTGAACGGCACCACCAACGGCACGCTGAACGGCACCACCAACGGCAACGCTGAACGGCACCACCAACGGCACGCTGAACGGCACCACCAACGGCAACCTGAACGGCACCACCAACGGCAACCTGAACGGCACCACCAACGGCAACCTGAGCGGCACCACCAACGGCAACCTGAACGGCACCACCAACGGCACGCTGAACAACGCCACGAACGGCTGCACTGAGCAGCTCAGCGAAATAGTTCGAACAACACAAGATCGCGTTCCACAGTACGCAACCGCCGGCCCAGGGCCGGCGGTTTGCTTTTGGACGCCGATAAGCTACGCTACCGCGGTGCCGGGACAGGCACAGGGGAACAGGGGATTCATGCGTCATCTCGTTCTGTGCGCGTTCCTGGCGTGGATGCCGATCGCGGCGACCGCGGCTGATAACCCTCTCGGCTTGTCGTATGTCGACACCAAGGATCTAAAGCTCGTCTACTTCGATGACCTGAGTTACCTCGTGCCGCACGCGGTGCAGCACGTTCAGCAATTCGCTCGCGTGGCAGCGCCGCACATTCGGGTGGGTGCCTTCCGAACCTGTCACGGTCCTGCTCAAGAATTTCTCCGACTACGGCAACGCCTCGACCTGGTCCGCCCCGCACAATGCGGCCTTCTTCGAGGTAGCGCCGCTCTCGCACGGGTTCGAGACGTTCCCTGCGAGCGAACGGA
This sequence comes from uncultured beta proteobacterium, assembly GCA_963730465.1. Classification (GTDB taxonomy): domain Bacteria; phylum Pseudomonadota; class Gammaproteobacteria; order Burkholderiales; family Casimicrobiaceae; genus PALSA-1003. Next base: position 114,777 of record CAVSRR010000001.1, read on the forward strand.
TGTACTCGCTGATGAATCACGAGCTCGTGCATGTTGTTCAGGGAGACATCGCGTCGGACGAGGAGCGGCGCTGGCGCGGTTTCTTTCTGGGCAAGGTTGCCGTTCAGTCGCAGCACCCCGAGACGCTGCTCTATAACTATCTGACGGTCCCGCGCTACGTGGCGCCGCGCTGGTACCTCGAGGGCAGCGCGGTGTTCATGGAGACGTGGATGGCCGGCGGTCTCGGTCGCGCTCAGGGCGGCTACGACGAGATGGTGTTTCGCGCGATGGTGCGCGACGGCACCCACTTCTACGATCCTCTGGGGCTGGTATCGCGCGGTGTGCAGGTCGACTTCCAGGTCGGGGCGAACGCGTATCTCTATGGCACGCGCTTCTTTACCTACCTCGCGTACAAGTATTCGCCGGAAAAAGTCGTCGCATGGATCAGGCGCGATGAGGGGAGCGAGCGGTATTACGCCGACAATTTCAAGCAAGTCTTCGGCATTTCGCTCGATCAGGCGTGGCAGCGATTGGATCGCGTTCGAGCACGAATTCCAGCGGGCCAACCTCGAAGAGGTGCGCAAGAATCCCATTACGCCGCAACAGAAGCTGGCCGCCGGGCCGGTCGGATCGATATCCCGCATGTACTACGACGAGTCGACCGGCATCATCTACGCCGGGTTCCGCTATCCGGGAGTGGTCGAGCACATCGGCGCGCTTGAGCACCCGCGACGGCAGCGCGCGGCGGCTTGCCGACATCAAGCGAGGAATACTGTATCGCGTCACGTCGGTCGCCTATGACCCGACAAGCGGAACAATCTTTTACACCAACGACAATCTCGGCCTGCGCGACCTGATGGCGGTGGACGTCAAGAGCGGCGAATCAAGGCTGCTGCTCGAACACGCACGGATCGGCGATATCGTGTTCAATCCCGTCGACCGGTCCCTCATGGGCGTTCGCCAGCAGAGCGGAATCGCGTCGTTCGTGCGGATCCCCTACCCCTATACGGAATGGCAGACCGGTCTACACGTTTCCGTACGAAGACGTTCCCTACGATCTCGACATCTCGCCGGATGGGCGGCTGCTTTCCGCCTCGATGAGCGAGGTCAACACGAACCAGTTCGTGCGTGTCTGGGAGCTGGACAAGGTTCTCGCCGGGGACATCAGACCGCTTTCCGAGTTCCGCTTCGGACAGTCGATCCCGGAAAGCTTCGTGTTTTCGCACGACGGCCGCTATCTCTACGGCAGCAGCTATTACACGGGCGTGTCGAACATCTTTCGCTACGAAGTGGCAACGGGCGCGGTCGAGACCGTTTCCAACGCGGAGACCGGGTTTTTCCGCCCTGTCCCGCTCGCGGACGGACGCCTCGTCGTGCTGAGCTTCACGGGAGAGGGTTTCGCGCCGGCGATCATCGACCCGCGACCGATCGAGGACGTGAGTGCGATCAAGTTCCTCGGCGCGGAACTGGTGGCGAAATATCCCGTGCTCAAAACCTGGCAAGTGGCGTCGCCCAACACGGTCGACGACCAAAAGCTGATCGTCGACAAGGGACCGTATCTGCCTCTGCGCAACGTTTCGCTCGCCAATGCCTTTCCTGTCTTGACGGGGTACAAGAATTCGGCCGCGGTCGGCTATCACATGAACTTCGCCGACCCGATTCGATTGGCCGACCTCGCCATCACCGCCGCATACACGCCCGGGAACAAGCTCCCCGATGACGAGCGCGGCCACTTCGACATGCTCGGCCACTATCTGGGTTGGCGCGGCGAGCTTTCCTGGAACAGGCCGGACTTCTACGACCTGTTCGGTCCCACCAAGCGGAGCCTCAAAGGCTACGCGGCAAAGGGCGGCTACGACAATCTGCTCATTTACGACGAGCCGCGCAAGTTCGAGCTCATCACCGATATCGAATACTACGACAAGCTCGACACGCTGCCCGGCGCACAGAACGTCCAGACCACGTTCACCCGACTCCTGATCGGGAAAATCAGGTTGCACTACACCGATGTGCGGCAGTCACTCGGCGCCGTCGACGATGAAAAGGGCATCTCGTGGAACCTCGAGACCGATATCAATCAAGTCACCGGACAGGTCATTCCGCAGTTCTTCGGCAATCTCGACCTGGGTACCGATCTTCCCCTGGCACATTCGTCCGCATGGTTTCGAACCGCCGCGGGCGTGGCGAGCGGACCCCGCGATAATTCGGTTTCGAATTTCTATTTCGGCGGCTTCGGGAACAACTATGTCGACGATGGCACCATGAAGCGCTATCGCGAATATACCTCTCTGCCCGGATTCGGCATCAACCAGATCAGCGCGCTCTCCTTCGTGCGGGAGCTGGTGGAGTGGGATCTGCCGCCGATCGTATTCGAGTCGGTCGGAACGCCCGGCCTCTACCTGAACTGGTTGCGACCCTCGGTGTTCGTCGCAGGCCTGTGGGCCGATCCGGGACGTACCGCGTTTCAAAAGAATTACGAGAGCGTGGGTGCTCAAGCAGACTTGCACATCAGCGTCCTGCATTGGTACGACATGACGCTGTCGGTGGGCTACGCGGTCGGATATCAGGGAAGTCATCGCTCTGGCAGCGAATGGATGATTTCGCTCAAGATCCTGTGAGCGTCTCGGTGCGCCTTGTCGGCTAGTCTGCTGGAAGCCGCTCTGGTCGGCTTGCTGCCGGTCTCGAGCTTCCTCGCGGCGCTGCTCTACCTCGACAGCTACAAGCTGGTGAAGCTGCGCGCAATCATGGCGATCGTCTTGTGCGGCGCGGTCGTTGCCGGCATCAGCTACCTCATCAATGGTTATGTGCTGGACTTTGTGCACATCGACCTGATCCACTTCTCGCGTTACGTCGCGCCATTCACCGAGGAGCTGTTCAAGGGCCTCGTCATCGTTGCGCTCATCCGCACCCACCGCATCGGCTTTCTCGTCGACGCTGCGATCTTCGGCTTCGCCGTCGGCACCGGCTTCGCGACGGTGGAGAACCTGTACTTTCTGCACCTCGTGCCCGATGCCGGCATCGGCACGTGGATCGTGCGCGGATTCGGCACGGCGCTGATGCACGGAGGCGCGACCGCGATCTTTGCGGTCATGAGTCTCGGCCTCCTCGAGCGCATGCCGGGAGCGACAATGCGAGCGCTGCTGCCGGGATACGGCGTCGCGGTGGTCCTGCATTCGGCGTTCAACCATCTGCTCGCCGCGCCTGCACATCGCGATGCTCGCCATTCTCATTGCGCTGCCGCCACTCTTCTACGTCGTGTTCCAGCGCAGCGAAAAGGCGGTGGGCGACTGGCTCGGCAAGGGGTTCGACGCCGACACCGAAATGCTGGAGCTGATCAACTCAGGGCGCTTTTCGGATTCGCCCGTCGGCGAATACCTGAGCACCCTGACATCGAAGTTCAAGGGCCCCATCGTTGCGGACCTTCTCTGTTACCTCCGGCTCTACACCGAGCTCGCCCTGCGCGCGAAAGGGATCCTGATGATGCGCGAGAGCGGCTTCGAGGTCCCCGTCGACGAGGAAACGCGCGGCAAATTCACCGAGATGCGCTATCTCGAGACGAGCATCGGCAAGACCGGTCTGCTCGCGATCCAGCCGATGTGCCACATGAACCATCGCGACCTGTGGCAGCTTTACATGCTCGGAAAGTGACGCGGGGCATCGCCAATCGCCGTGCCGCGAAGTGCCCCCGTCCGCGCCTTTCCGGTGCGAGCGCGCACTGATGGTGCACGGCCACACGCGAAAGATCTCCTGGATCGGCGCGCGCCGTTGGAATGATCCGTGCTTCAGGAATGTGTCACGGTGTCGATCGGGGAGCCTCACATGTTGAACAAGACGAGCATGAAATTTTCGCACGTCAAGCCGGGCGACACGGATTTCATAGGAGAGGGACTGCGCGATTTCTTTTTATATCGCGATCTAGGTGTCGCGGAGGCAACCGCAGGAAAGGTTCTCGCTCAACTTGTCCGCGCCGGTCACGCACCGGAAAAAGGCACCGGCTGGCACTACCACGGTGCCGAATTCCACATCGTCTACATGCTGAAGGGCTGGGCCCGATTCATGTACGAAGACAAGGAAACCCTCGTCGAGGCCGGCGACTGCGTGCATCAGCGTCCGGGTATCGTCCACTATCTGTTTGATTACTCGCCCGACATGGAATATCTGGAGGTTGTCGCGCCAGCGGACTTCACGACGGTTGACGCGGCGGGACCCTGCTCCGTTCCCGATCCGTCGCCCTGGGAGTGACGCAGTGCGGACTCGAGCGCCCGGCTTCGGGGAAAAGTCGGAATGCCCCGAATCAGAACCCTCCGGGTCAGAATTCCATGTCCAGCTCGTCGATTTCCTCGGGCTCGAGCTTCGCCGCGGCAATCCATTCGATCATCTCGGGCATGGCCAGAATGTGCGCGCAGTATGCCGCGCACTTCTTGTCGAGCTTCACGTCGTAGGTCGCGAAGCGCGTCGCGACCGGCGCGTACATGGCGTCGGCGAGCGAGCGTTTGCCGAAAAGAAACGGCCCCCCGTACATCGCAAGACAATCGCGCCAGATCGTCGTGATACGCTCGATGTCACCTTGCGCACGCGCCCACACCTTGTGACCCGGAAAAACGCGCTTGAGGTTCATCGGCAGGGCAGAGCGAAGATTCGAGAAGCCGGAGTGCATCTCGCCGCAGACCGCGCGGCAATGCGCGCGCGCCGAGCGATCGGCCGGAAGGAGCCCACTCTTCGGCTTGACTTCATTCAAGTACTCGGCAATCGCCAGCGTGTCCCAGACCTTGATGCCTTCGTGCGTAAGGCATGGAACCAGGATCGACGGCGACAGCAGGAGGATCTCCTTGCGCGCGTCCGCGTCGTCGGGAGCCACCATGACTTCCTTGAAGTCGAGACCCGCGAACCTCGCAATGAGCCATCCGCGCAAGGACCACGATGAATAGTTTTTGCTGCTGATGGTCAACGCTGCCTTGGCCATGACTGCCTCTCTTCGCGCCGCGATGCACCGAATTGGTTCCGGATCGGTGGGTTCGGCGCCGGGTTTCACGACGTTTGCAAGTGACGTGCCAGTGACGCCACCGGTGGCTTGCGTGCTGCCCACGCCCAGTCTTGCGTCGCAGATCAGAACCCTCACTCCGCCGCCACAGGGCGGGATGATCTACCACGCCTACCAGGCGCATTCGGACCTGCTGTGGCCGATGCGCACTCTAGCCCGGAACGCATTGCCGGCGCTTCACCGAGCACGCGACGTTCCCGGCGAGGATATGGCGCTGCGCAAGCTCGCCGCGGCCTGCGAGGTGTTCGTCCTCGCTGCGCTGACCCATCAGCGTCCGCCCTTCGGCATCGACTCGGTGACCGTGGGTGACCGCAGGGTCGACGTGCACGAGGAAGAAGCGCTGCGCACGCCGTTCGGCACGCTGCTGCACTTCCGCAAAGTTGCGCCCGACCGCGGTCCGCGCGTACTCATCATCGCCCCGATGTCGGGCCATTTCGCGACACTCCTGCGCGAGACGGCACGGACCATGCTGGCCGACCACGACGTATACATCACCGACTGGCACAACGCCCGCAATGTGCCGGTGATGGCAGGACGTTTCGGCGTTGATGAATACATCGAGCACGTGATGCGGTTCCTGCAGATCATGGGGCCAGGCAGCCATCTCGTCGCCATCTGCCAGCCTTGCGTCGAAGCGCTGGCAGCGGTGGCGATCATGGCCGAGGACAACGATCCGGCGACACCTCTCAGCATGACCCTGATGGCCGGCCCCATCGACTGCCGCGTCTCTCCCACCGAGGTCAACAAGCTTGCGACCGACAAGCCGATCGCGTGGTTCGAGCAAAACCTCATCAGCGCGGTGCCGATGCGTTATCCCGGCGCGTTCCGCCGGGTGTATCCGGGATTCTTGCAGCTCATGGCATTCATGAGCATGAACCTCGATCGCCACCTCGACTCGTTTAGGAACCTGTTCCACGACCTCGTCAACGACGAGACCGAAAAGGCGAATGCGACCAAGGCGTTCTACGAGGAATACTTCGCGGTGTGCGATCTGCCGGCGGAGTTCTATCTCGAGACGGTCCGCCTCGTGTTCCAGGAGTACGCACTCGCGCAGGGAAAGCTCAGCTGGCGCGGGCGCAGGGTCGATCCCGGCGCCATACGCCGCACGGCCTTGCTCACCGTCGAGGGCGAGCGAGACGACATCTGCGCCCTGGGACAGACGCTGGCCGCGCACGACCTCTGCACGGGGCTGCGCCCGTATATGAAGACGCACTACGTGCAGGCCGGCGCCGGCCACTACGGCGTATTCAGCGGCAAGCGCTGGAGTGCCGGCATCTATCCCGTCGTACGCGAGGCGATCCAAGTCGCTCAGTAGAGACTGCGCTGCGAACACGCTTTTCGCGCCGGTCGATCAGCGCCCGTAGCACCGATCGGTGTTACGGCGACGCGGCTACCGCGCAGCCGTGATCCTGAAGATCTTCGCCGTGCCCGTCGCGCGTTTCGAGCAGGTAGAAGCCGGATTCGCCCTTGTCGAAAACGGCGCCCACGACGACCAGCGACTCCGCGCTCATGTCGGCACGCGCCTCCGGAAGCCGCGCCAAGAGGTGGAACGGCGACGCGCCCGGACCGTCGAGCGTGCTGAACGCGCATGGCGCGATAAGCGTGCCCCACCAGCGGGACGGAAAACGGCGCCCAGTCGGAGCCGATTTCGTTGCCGTGCGCGCGCAGCGCGTCGCGCACTTCGACCTTCACGCAGTCGACGTGAATATGCAGCTGATCCTGACTGCGCCGCCGTGCGGAGTTGAGCGCGAGCGCCAGGGACTCGCGCGGCAGCGTCCGTCCGAGCAGCGCCTGCACGAAACGCGTGGCATCCCATGCCCGCAGCCAGTAGTTGGGGGCGTCGGGCGACAGGGTCGCGGAGTCTTCCGCGCCTGACACGCGCGCGGTTGCGATCAGCAGGACTTGACTGGCACCGTTGCGGTCCTTGAGGACGGCGTATCCTTCCGCCTCGTTGAGGGCGGCGCAGGGCAACGGGGTGCCGAACTGCGCCTGGTGCGGCACGCACTGCTCGCGCACGATGCGCCACAGCGCGCTCGGATCGTCGACCGCCATCGCGGGGCCGGCGACGACGAAGGCCAGACACATCGCGAGCACGCGCGCCGCGGCATTGCTGTTAGCGATACCCCGCGGCTTGCAGCTCGAACAGCTCCGCATAGCGCCCTTTCTGTTCCAGCAACTCGGCATGCGTTCCTATGGCCTCCACGGCACCATCCATCAATACTACGATGCGATCGGCCATGCGAACGCTGGAAAAGCGGTGCGAGATGAGTACCGCGGTCTTGCCTTCGCTCAAATCCCTGAAACGCTTGAATACCTCGAATTCCGACCGCGCGTCGAGCGCCGCGGTGGGCTCGTCGAGGATCAGGACTTGCGCGTCTCTCATGTAAGCACGGGCTATGGCGATTTTCTGCCATTCGCCGCCGGAAACGTCGACACCCGTGCGGAAGCGCTTGCCGATGATCTGATCGTAGCCCCTCGGAAGCTTGCGGATGACCTCGTCGGCGAGACTGCGCTCGGCGGCGTCGACGATGCGGCCACGGTCGTCGCGAGCTTCGATGCGGCCGACGGCGATATTGTCGGCCGCGCTGAAATGATAGCGCACGAAGTCCTGGAAGATCACGCCGATGTTGGCACGCAGCGTGAACACATCGTAATCGCGCAAATCGTGGCCGTCGAGAAGAATGCGCCCTTCGTCCGGGTCGTAGAGGCGCGCGAGCAGCTTCACCAGCGTCGTCTTGCCGGCTCCGTTTTCACCGACCAATGCCAGAATCTCGCCGGCGCGCAGCGTGAACGTCAGTCCGCGAACCGCCCAGCGCTCGGCGCCGGGATAGCGGAAACCCACGTTCTCGAAAGCGAATCCTTGCCTGATCGGAACTGGAAACGGCAACGGATTCGGCGACGGAACGATCTCGGGCTGAATCTCGAAAAATGAAAACAGGTCGTCGATGTAGAGCGCCTGTCCGGCGACCTGCGAGAAGCCGAGGAGCAGGTTCTCCAGCAGGTTGCGCAACCGCCTGAACGAGCCGGCGAGGAAAGTGAGGTCGCCGATGGAAAATTCGCCGTGCAGGGTACGCCACACGATGTATGCGTAGGCGACGTAGTAGGCCGCAGTGCCTATCGCCGAGAGCAAGCTTCCCCAGCTTGCCCGCCGCACGGCAATGCGGCGATTGGCCTGGGCAAAGCTCGTCGACAGTACGCGGTAGCGCTCGATGAGGAAGTCGTTGAGGCCGAAGATCTTCACTTCCTTCGCCGTTTCCGCGCTCGCACCCGTCTGGCGCACGTAGTCGATTTCGCGCCGCTCGGCGGTACGCGCGTAGTTGAGCGCATAGCTCTGCGCGTTGAAATGCGCCTCGCCGATGAAGGCCGGCAGCAGTGCAATCGCGAGAAACGCGATCAGCCACGGCGCGTACACGACGAGCCCCGCAGCAAAGCTCGCGACGGTGATCACGTCCTGCGCCTGCGCGAAGAGCTGGCCGATCAGGCTGGTGCGTCCCGCCGCCTGGCGACGGGCGCGCTCAAGCTTGTCCTGCAGCTCGCTGTCCTCGAAGTCCTCGAGGTCGAGAGTCGCGGCATGCTCCATGAGTCGCAGGCTTGTTTCGTTGCTGAATTGCTCCGACAGCAGCGAATCGAGCAGCGACACGGCCCGCCCGAGAACGTCGGAGAGGACCGCGAGACCGAATTCGATCGCAAGCAGCCAGGCGATGCGATGGAGCATTCCGCTCTCGATCCACTGGCGGAGGTCCTCGGCGGCGAGCGGCGTCTTCGCAAGCAGGACGACTTCATCGATGATCAGCTTGCCGACGTAGAGCGTCGCCACAGGCAAGAGCGCGCGGACGAGGCGCAGCACGGACTGAGTGAGCGTCAGCGCAGGATTGGTTCTCCACACCAGCTTGAGGAACGGTGGCAGGTTTCGCAGGGCTCCGAGGCGCGCGCGCCACGATTGGGGTTCGGGCGCCGACGTTGCGCCGCCGTACGAGGCGGGTGCCCCGCGTCCTCCCATGGTGTAGATCTTGGGCATTCGCCATTGTGCCTAATGTGCGTGCGAGCGATCCCACCGCAGGGCCATGACCGGTCTCGCGAGACCGCTCCAACGCCGGGCCCCGCCATCAGGCCCCGGTACCGATCGCGAACGGTCGCCAGGCGCTATTCGGCCGGACTTCCGGCATGCGACGGGCGCGGGAAAGTGATGCGGACCGCCGTCCCGCCATCGCCATCGCAGGAATCGATTACCAAGTCCGCTCCATGGCCCTCGGCCACTTCGCGCACGATGGCGAGGCCGAGTCCCGAGCCTTCCCCCGGCGTCCCCGTGATCCGGTAGAAGCGCTCGACCACCTTGCTCCTTTCGCCCGGAGGGATCCCCGGTCCGGAATCCTCGACGCTCAGATAGGGCGCCCCTTCGGCATTGCCCGTCAGGACCGTAACGCGTCCCCCTGCCGGCGTATATCGAAGCGCGTTGTCGATGAGGTTGTCCACCATTTCCCCCAGGAGCAGCGACTCGCCCATGACCGACGCATGCTCGAGGGAAAATCCCAGATCGATCTTCAAATCGAACGCTCGTGGCGCCCAGTCATTCGCAGCTACGCTCGCGACGGTCAGCAGGTCCACAGGTTGATGCTCGCGTCCACCTTGCGGCGCGCTCTCCGCGTTCGCCAGCGCGAGCAGCTGTGTCGCAAGCCGGCTCGCTCGCACTGTCGCACCGTGCATCCGCTCGAGCTCGCCTCGCACTTCAGCGGGTAACTCCCTGGCCAGCAGCAGCTCGAGGTGCATCTGCAGGCCTGCCAGCGGAGTGCGCAATTGATGCGCCGCATTCGCCAGAAAACGCTGCTGCAGCGTATGAGCTTCCCGCAGGTGATCGAGCAGCCGATTGAACGCGGCGATAACCGGCGCGATCTCGACCGGAGACGGAGCCTCGGTGAGCGGACGCAGATCTTTCTGCGTCCGCGACAGCAGCTCACGCCGCAGCCGCTCCAGCGGACGCAGGCCCCACGTGATGCCGAACCAGGCAAGCGCCATCGAGCTCAACGCGACGATTGCCGTCGCCAGCAGCTCGGCAACGACAATTTCGCCGATCAGGCGGTTGCGCTTGTGCAATGTCTCGCCGACCTGCACTACGACGCCCGACGTCGATCGCAGCGCCGCGATGCGGATCTTTTCTCCGCCATAGTCGCCGTCGAAGAACAGGTGTTGCCCCGAGGCAAATTGCGGCGGTGCGGGCAGATCGGACACCCCGTCGATGATGGCGTTGTCGCGCGAACGCACCTGGAAGATCACCTTGTCGACTTTGTCGTAGGTAAGCGCCTCGAGCGCTTTTTCGGGAAGGTCGATGTGCGTGCCGGCGACGTCGAGACGGACGTTGTCGGCGATATCGAATGCCGGATCGAGCAATCCACGATCGTAGGCGTTGTCGGCGAGATGCACGGCAACCTGGAACGTCGCGACTGCGACGATGAAAAACATCAACAAGGTCGAGCCGGCGAGAAAAGTCAGCAACCGGCGGTGGATGGAGATCGGCTTCGACGCCGCGTCACTCATCGTCGACTTCCCAGAGATAGCCGAATCCACGGACGGTTCGCAGCTGGGAAGAAGCTGGCTCGAGCTTCGTTCGGAGGCGGGACACATGCACTTCGATGGCGTTCGTCGAGAGCGGATCGTTGACCGTGAGGATGCTCTCAGCGATGTGCTCCTTGCTTATCACACGTCCCGGATGCCTCAGAAGGAGCTCGAGCAGAACCCACTCGCGAGGCGTCAGATCCACATTGCGATCGCCGACGCGTACCCGCTTGGCGGAGATGTCCACCGTCATTCCAGCAACGCGCCATGGGGTCGACGGTGCGGAGCCGCGCCGCAGCATCGCGCGCACGCGCGCCTCGAATTCCTTGACTGAAAATGGCTTGGTGAGATAGTCGTCCGCGCCGAGATCCAGGCCGCGAACGCGGTCGTCTATCGCGTCTCGCGCCGTCAGGACCAACACGGCCGTCATCGAGTGCCGCTGTCGCAATCGACGCAATACTTCGAACCCATCGATATCCGGCAAGCCGATATCGAGCACCACGAACTCGAACGCTTCTTTCGTCAGTAGCGCGTCTGCATTCTTGCCCGTTGTCGCTCGCATGACATGATGACCCGCCCGGCTCAACACAGTGGTGAGGCCGTCCGCCAGGAGTTCATCGTCTTCAACGACAAGTGCGCGCACTCTGCCTCACCAAAACAATCAGGCGGGTTGCTATCTTCGGGTTTTGGTCGCGATTGTGCAAATCCGCATTTTTCTTGCAAAACGCTTACGTCTGCCCGATCGAGCGTTGGAGAGGTCACCGGCCTTTGCGTGGTTGCCGTTGATCGCACGACATTGGATGCCCAAGCCCCTGGGCGCCTGGTGCGATCGACTCGCTTCGAGAGGTCGGCCCTATTGGGATGAGACGTAGGTGCCTGTCTGCCCGCGTATCATAGCGTCTCCATACGGAGCCACTCATGACTCCCCAGCCCATGCACCCCGTTCGGATCGCGTGGCTCGCTTCGATCGCGGTGCTGTTCGCGCCTTCGGCATACGCCCTATTCGACCCCGCCCGCGAGTACGTCGAGGCGCCCGTCGTCGCTGCACGCTACCCCGACCCCGCAGTGACCATCGCGACGCCGGCGTTCGCGACCGGCAAAACCGACTTTACCAGCCAGGGCGAGCTCGAGACCTTCGTCGACAAGCTCATCCTCCGCTCGCGCGATCTGCGCGTGCGCATCCTGGGGCTCTCGCAAGAGAATCGGGCGATTCCTCTGCTGATCTTCGCGCGCCCCGCCGCGGCGTCGGGCGAGTGACGTCATGAACAACGGCAAGCCGACGGTGTTGATCGTCGGCCAGCAGCACGGCAATGAGCCGGCCGGAAGCGAGGCGGCACTCGCCCTTGCAGCGGAGCTGAGCTCGACGCCTCGTGCCGACATTCTCGACCGGGTCAACGTGCTCATCGTGCCACGCGCCAACCCGGACGGCGCATATCACTTCGTGCGGGGCTTGAGAAACGGAGCTGACGTCAACCGCGACCATCTGCTCGAGGGAACGCCCGAAGGACGCGCGCTCGGCCGCGTATTCGCCGAGTATCAGCCCGAAGTCGTTCTCGACTGTCACGAATTCGGCGTCCGGACCCGGTGGTTCGAGAAGTTCGGCGGCCTGCAGCGCCAGGATGCGCTGATCCAGTACGCCACGGTATCGAATCTTCCGCCGGCGCTGACCGAGATGGCCGACACGAGCTTTCGCCAGCCGCTGATCGAAGCGCTCGGCGCCGCGGGTCTGACGCAGTCATGGTACTACGCGTCCAGCTATGACATGAGTGACAAGGTCGTCTCGATGGGAGGCGTGGTGCCCGACACGGGCCGCAACATCGCCGGCCTGCGGAACGCGGTCAGCTTCCTCATCGAGACGCGCGGCGTGGGCATCGGGCGCGCGCACTTCAAGCGCCGCGTGCAGACGCACCTGATCGCGATGAACTCGATGCTGGACTCGGCCGCGGTGAACGCCCAAGCCTTGTTGGCGCTGACGCGCAGCCTGCGCGCCGAAGTCGCACGCAGTGCCGGCGTCGGCGAGCTGATCGTCGCGGGCTCGTCGACACCTGCGCGGCACACGATCGAGCTTGTCGATCCTGAGACCGGCGCAGACAAAAACGTCGACGTCGACTGGCGCTCCGCGCTCCAGATCCAGGTGCGTCTGAAGCGCTCGCGCCCGTACGCGTACGTCTTGAGCGCATCGGAAGCCGAAGCCGCGACGCGTCTGGTGCGCCTTGGAGCAACGGTATTGCGAGTCAAGCGCGACGTGAGCGCTGATGGCGAGCGCTACCGCATCACGCGCATGCAGGAGTCGAAGAAGGAGGACGTGCGTCGCAACGACGACGACAGCGCCGCGAGTGTTGTGCAGCTCTCCACCGTGCTCGAATCCGTCCGGGTCTCGATCAATGCCGGAGATTTCTACGTGCCGATGGATCAGCCGCTCGCCAACGTCATCGCGGCCGCGCTCGAGCCAGAAACGCAAAGCAGCTATGCGGCGAATCGCGTGTTGATCCTGCCCAAGACGGACTCGGATGCCGCCGTGTTCCTGCCGGTGTTCCGATTGCCGAACGCGCTGACGGCAGCGACCGTCGCCTACGAGCCCCATTGAGCGACCGGTCCTGGGCACACCGGAAGTCGATGGCCGAAGGTCACCGGCAAGACGTGCGCGCGACGCATTTGACGCGCCGCGATCCCTCTCAGACGATCTTGCCCAGCTTCTTGCCATCCGGACTTCCAAGGCCGGTGCACGCATCCCAGCCAGACGCCGCCGAAAAATTGCCGTTGTTGCCCTGCGTGACGTCGAGCAGTGAGCCGGGATTCTTGTAGAGCTTTGCGTTGATGTAGCCGGCAGTCGCGCTGTTTCTGGCCGCGTTGATTCGCGCGATCAGCCCTGCCCAGAGCGGCGCCACGGCGCTGGTCCCGCCGAAAACCGCGTCGGCGCCGTCGACGCGGACCGAATACCCCGTCTGCGGATCGGCGTCACCCGAGACATCGGGCACGCCTCTTTTTTTAAGCGCGCTCTTGACGCCGTGAGCGTCGGTGACCTTGATGCCCTGCTGCCATGCCGGAAGAGCGAAGCTCGCGCTGACCCCGCCGCCACCGGCACCCCCGCTCGCCCCGTCGTTCCAGACCGTTTCACTCGTGATCTTTCCACCGGCGGACTTGAGGCTCGTTCCTCCGCACGCCAGGGCATGCGGGCTCGACGAAGGGAAGTCGACATGATTGCCTCCATCGTCGACCCCGTCGCTGGATCCATCATCGCCCGACGCGGCGCAAACCGTGATCCCCATCGTGGCTGCGGCCTGAAAAGCCTGGTCGAACGCGGTCATTGCCTGTTGCGTCCACGACGCTTCAGGGCCGCCCCAGCTGATGGAAATGACCGAGGGCTTGTTGGTGGCATCGTGAACGGCCGTGGTGATTGCGTCGAGGAATCCCGCATCGGTGTTCGGCGCGAAATAGACGACGAGCTTCGCGCCCGGCGCGATGGCGCCGGCGACCTCGATGTCGAGCATCACTTCGCCATCGGGTCCGTTCGCCTGGCCCGTGGGTTGATTCTTGCCGTGATCCACGGACACCGTCGAGACCTTCGGCAATGCGACGCCGACACGCTTGAAATAAGCCTGGAGGTCCGCGGGACGATATCCGCCGCCCAGCTCGATGATGCCGATACAGGTGCCCTGGCCGGTCCCTTGCGGGAAGTCGTATAAGGCGGCGAGTTGGGTTGGAAGAAAAGTCGTTGTCGTCGAAGCTGCTCGCATTGAGATGCCGATGCCCGGATCGAGGATACGGAAGTGCGGTTTCGCCTGCGGACGATCGTCCAGTCCGAGGACCGCCTCGACGATCCCCTGCAACTCATCAGGCAGGTGAATCGCGCCCGTCCTGCCGCGATAGGATCCGCCGTCGTGCTCGAAGCGCTCGAGCGTCACGCCGAAGGCTTCGTTGAACTGAGGAACCGTGCCGGAGAGAATGACGGTACGCCGCGCCGCATCCTCCTGCACGACCGCGAGCCGGTGAGCGGCGGCATAGGCCCTGACGGCGGCGATGTCGGCGGCATCGGCGCCGAATTGCCGCGCATATTCTTCGCGACTCAGATGCGCCTCGGGCTCGCTTCCCTCTGCCAGTGCCTTGATCCTTCCCGCGAGCGCCGGAGCGCTGCGGCATCGGAGGACGATGCTTACTTCGAGGCGCTCATGCGGATCGGCGGATCCCATCGATCGCGCATCCTGAAGCGGATGCCTCTCGCTGCCGGCAAGTGCACGCATGGGCATGGCTCGGGACTCCTTTCGCTGAAACGGTATCCGTCGGACATCGCCATTGTGCCTCGTTCGTCCGCAACGGGAGCGACCGCTTTACGTGGCGACTCTCGACGCAGGACGGCTGCGCCGGCAAAGGAATCGACGGCGACTCGAAACCGACAGACCGTCCTGTCGAATCCCTATAGCACGGTGCCGAGGAGCGTGCCGATCCCGGCAGTGACCGCCATCGCCAATGCGCTCCAGAAGGCCACGCGGGTAACGCCCCTCACAATGTTCGCGTTGCCCACATACGCCGCCAGGCCACCCAGCGTCCCCAAGAGAACTAGTGAGGCGACGGAGACCACCGGAAAGAGGTACGCCTCGGGCAGCAGTGCCACGATCAGAAGCGGCACGGCGGCTCCTGCGATAAAACTGGCGGCGGAGGCCGCGGCGGCCTGCAGCGGCCGTGGCCGAGTGGTCTTCGAGATGCCGAGCTCGTCGTGCGCGTGGGCCGCCAGGGCATCGTGCGCCATCAACTGCTCGGCGACTTTTCGGGCGAGCGCCTTTTCCACGCCACGGCGCATGTAGATGGCCGTGAGCTCGCGATGCTCGGCGTGGATGTCGGCATCGAGTTGCGCTCGCTCCTCCACGAGTGCGGCACGCTCCGTGTCAGCCTGCGAATGAACGGAGACGTACTCGCCTGCAGCCATCGACATGGCACCGGAGACGAGCCCTGCCGCCCCCGCGGTCAGGATTCCGGCATGGGCCCCATGCGCGGCCGCCACGCCGAGCACAAGGCTAGCCGTGGAGACGATACCATCGTTCGCCCCCAGCACGGCCGCGCGCAGCCACCCGCTACTCTTGAGAGGCTGCGACTTTTGGCGAGGGACCGAAGGATCCTGGGTGGCTGGCCTGCGTCGGGCAGCGCGCCTTCGAGGCACGAAGATCCGCGGCGCTATACGCGCGCGGCCTGCCGATATGACTCGGTACTAACGTTACCTGGACGCGGTGTTGCGTACGCCGGCGCGGAGGCAATCAGCAACCAGCGCCGGCACTGAACCATGACGTCGTCCGGCAAAGGCCGGCTATTGCAAACCGTGGGATCGATCTTGGTCCCGACGTCGCGTGGACCATCTTCCAGTATGTTCGCCGGCGACCGCTGTGGGTCTGCGATAGGAGCCACAGGAGTGGTCGCCGATCCGTCAATGCCGGGGGCGTCTCCGACCCCTGGTCGCGCAGGCACCTGCGCCGAGGCGGCGTTCACGCATAGCAGCGAAGCGAATAGCCACGGAGAGATCGCGTTGAGGCGGAGCATGGCTCGTACTCCTGTTTTTTCGCGGGATGCGCCCGTGATACGTGGCGCACATTCGGAACCGGGCGCCCACACGAAAAAGTATAAGGAGTCACGAAATCGGTGCTATCGGACAACGTCTGTATTTGCTGTAGGAATTCCGGAAGCGGCCGCAAGATTCGCCCTGGGCAGCTACCCCAGATACGCCAGCAGCGGCGAGCCCGCCTGTCGTTTGATGAGCGCACTCTCCGCGGCCCGCGCCTCCGCGGGCGCGAGGACTTCGATCCACGCGATCTCGCCCGCGATCAGCGATGCGATCGGGACGCCATCGCGGTAGAGGACGCGATTGCCCGCAAGCGCCGGCACTTTCGTTCCGGGCGCGATCACGCCAACCAGGTTCAGTGGATCGGCGCCGCTGATCGAGACCATGGCGCCGGACTCGGGCGCGCGCCGCGTTTCACGCAGCATCGCCACGGCTTCAGGCAGCGCGAACTGCTCGCCCGATACGCCGGCGACGAACCGTCCGCCGCGAATGTCGCCTCGCGCCTCCAGGCGCCTCAAGCACCCGCAGCATGTCGCGCCACGCGGGCAGCCAGCGATGCTTCGCGCTGCATGCAGGCGCCAGAAGATGACTCCGTAGCGCTTGAGCAGAGCGTGAACGATATGCTCGACCATGTCCTGATCGGGCTCGTAGTACGCGCGCTTCGACGGAACGCCCGGCGGCGCCCGTTTGACCAGCGCCCACCGCCCGGCCTCCTCGATACCGAACAGCGGCGAGCGGCGGTGGCGGCGCGTCTTCCCCAGCGGCTTGCGCTTCTCCGAAGGCGTCAACAGGGCGCGCAAGCCCGCGAAGCTGTCGGACGTTACCCAGCCCGCGGCAACGAGCTCCGCCAGCGCGTCCTCGACCTGCGTGCGCAGCAGGCCCGTGGTCAACACGATCTCGTCGTAGAACGATGCGCCGTGCGAGCGCAGCGATTCGACGACTGTCTGTGCGCGCGAGCTCAAGGCATCGATGGCAACGGCGGGCGGCGGCGCCGCACGCGTCCATGGCGCCGCGCTGCGGCGCGGCAGCAGCGTGACCGGCGTGGTGCGGATCGGGCCGCGGCCGCTCGCGCTCGCGTTCGGCGGACTGGCTGAGAGGCGCGTCCAGATCGCGCGACCCGGAGAGGCACAAATCGTCGAGCCAGGTGAACTCGTAGTCTTCGAGCCGCGCCGGCAGGATCTCCGACTCCCACGCCGCCGCCGGCGCCTCGAAACCCTGCAGCTGCGCGATGACGGCGTCGAGGGCGTCCGGTCCCTGCCGCTGCTCGCCCGGCATGAGGTGCTGCCATCGAAACAGGAAGCGCAGGAAATCCTTGCTCGAGACCGGCTCGATTTCTCCGCGCAGCCGCTTCACCGTGTAGCGGTGGATGCGCGCGAGGAGCGAGCGATCGCACCACTCGGTCTCGGCCGCGCCCGGCGTGAAGAATCCGCTCATGACGACGCCTTCGGTGACGAGCTTCGCGAGCGCCGCATCGATGTCGGCGCGCGGCACTCGCCATCGAGGCAGCGATCGCTCCGGCCGTGACCGGACCAAGCCCTTCGAGGCGTCCGCGCACGATTTCGACCAGCGCATCCTCGCGCGACCACGAGCGCTCGGCGAACTCCGCCGGCGCCTCGATCTGTGGCGAGATGCTCGTGTCCGCGATGTACGGCGTGGAATTGCGGCAGCCGCTCCGCGGCGACCCAGAGCGTGCGTCGTTCCGTCGCACCGGCCGCGCACGGTCGGCGTCGGACCGCGAACGCTCGTCACGTACGCGCGTCGCACGGCGCTGCCGTGCGAGGTCGTCCAGAAGCGCGCGCCACGATGGTTGCCGATCGGCTTCGTCCTGCGCGACGAATCCCAGCCCGAGCAGGGCGTCGTGCAGCTCGTCCGCGCTCGCCGCGTCCGGCCACGCCTCGGCGCGCACGCGTTTCGATCGCCGCGGCGTCGAGTCGGCCGATGTCGGCGGCGGTGGCGTCGTCGAGCCAGCGACGGCTCATCACCGCTTGCGCGCGGCGCTCTTCCAGCGGTGCGTCGTCGAGGTACGCGTACGGTCGCGCGGTCAGAATCTCGAGCGCCAGCGGCGACGGCTCGGTGAGATCGCGCGCGACGATGTTGACGTTGCCCGATTCGATGTCCGCCAGCAGGCGCTCGAGTCCCTCGACGTCCATCGCCTCGTACAGGCAGTCATGCACCGCTTGCGCGACGAGCGGATGATCCGGTATCTCGCGATCGCCGACCAGGTTCTCGGCGCACGCGATCTGATCCGGAAACACCGCCGCCATCAGATCCTCGGCGCGCATTCTCTGCAGCGGCGCCGGCACCTTCTTGCCGCCGCGAAAGCGCGGCAGCGCAAGCGAAGTTCCGGCAATCCAGCGCCAGCGCGCGCCGAACATCGGCGCATCGAGCATCGCCTGGACCAGGATGGGACGCACGGTCTTGGAGTTCAGGTAGCGCGCGACGCTTTCGAGCGGGAAGCTGTGGCTCGTCGACAGCGACATCACGATCGCGTCCTCGGTCGCCGCCGCCTGCAGCTCGAAATTGAACTTGGTGCAGAAGCGCTTGCGCAGCGCCAGACCCCATGCGCGGTTGATGCGGCTGCCGAACGGCGAGTGGATGACCAGCTGCATGCCGCCCGACTCGTCGAAGAAGCGCTCGAAGACGACGGTCTTCTGCGTCGGCAGCGTGCCCAGCGCCGCACGCGCGGCGGAGAGATAGTCGACGACCTGTCCCGCGGACGGCTCCGACAGCCCGATGTCGCGCACGATGTCATCGAACGCTGCCTGCTTGCCGCCCTGCTCGATCCAGGCTTCGGGCCGTTTCCTCGCGCAAGCGCGACACCGCGTGCGACAGCTCGGCGGTGCGCGCGGGCGCCTCGCCCAGCCAGAACGGAATCGTCGGCGCCTGACCATGAGCGTCGTCGACGCGCACCCTGCCCGCCTCGACGCGCAGGATCCGATACGAAGTGTTGCCCAGCTGGAAGATGTCGCCGGCGAGGCTCTCCACGGCGAAGTCCTCGTTGACGGTCCCCACGAGCTGGCCGGCAGGCTCGAGCACGACGTCGTAGTCGGCATTGTCCGGAATCGCTCCGCCGGACGTGAGCGCGGTAAGGCGCGCGCCGCGCCTGCCGCGCAGCACGCCGTTGACCGCGTCGCGATGCACGTACGCGGCGCGATGCCCCCTGCGCGTGCTGAATCCCTCCGCGAGCATGCGCACGACGTCGAGGAATTCCTTGCGCGTGAGCTCCGCGTACGGATACGCGCGCCGCACGAGGTCGAACAGTGCATCCTCCGTCCATTCCTGTGCGGCGACTTCGGCGACGATCTGCTGCGAGAGCACGTCGAGCGGCTTGGGCGGAATGATCAGCCGGTCGAGCTCGCCCCGGCGCACCGCGTCGAGCAGCGCAGCGCATTCGACGAGCTCGTCGCGCGACAGGGGAAAGATGCGCGCCTTCGGGACGCCGCCGACCTGGTGGCTCGCGCGCCCCGCGCGCTGCAGAAAGGTCGCGATCGACCGCGGCGAGCCGAGCTGGCAGACGAGCTCGACGTCGCCGATGTCGATGCCGAGCTCGAGCGACGCGGTGGCGACGAGCACCTTGAGCTCGCCCGATTTCAGGCGCTGCTCGGCCCTGAGCCGCCGCTCCTTCGCCATGCTGCCGTGGTGCGCGGTGACGTGCTCCTCGCCGAGGCGCTCGGAAAGGTGGCGCGCGGCGCGCTCCGCCATCCGACGCGTGTTGACGAAAATGAGCGTCGTCCGATGCGTAAGCGCAAGCTCGGCGAGCCGCCCGTAGATCTGCTCCCAGACCTCGTTCGACATGACCGCTTCGAGCGGCGACGATGGGACCTCGATCGCCAGATCGCGATGGCGAATGTGGCCTGCATCGACGATTACGCATTCGGCTCGCGTCAGCGGCGTCGAATTCGGGACCGCCGACGAGAAAGCGGGCGATCTCCTCGATCGGCTTTTGCGTGGCGGACAGGCCGATGCGCACCGGTGGCTGGGACGTCAGTGCCGCGAGGCGCTCGAGCGACAGCGCCAGATGGCTGCCGCGCTTGTTGCCGGCCAGCGCGTGGATCTCGTCGACGATGACCGTGCGCGTCGTCGACAGCATCTTGCGGCCCGACTCGGAGCCCAGCAGCACGTAGAGTGACTCGGGCGTCGTCACGACGATGTGCGGCGGGCGCTTGCGCATGCCCGCGCGCTCGGCCTGCGGCGTGTCGCCGGTGCGAACCAGCGTACGGATCTCCACGTCGGGCAAGCCCAGTGCCTCGAGCTCGTGCCGAATGCCGGCGAGCGGCACCGACAGGTTTTTCTGGACGTCGTTGGACAAGGCTTTGAGCGGCGAAACGTAGACGACGAGCGTCTCGTCGGGGAGCGGACCGTCGACGCCCGCGCGAACCAGGCTGTCGATCGCCGCGAGAAAGGCGGCCAGCGTCTTGCCGGACCCGGTAGGCGCGGCGATCAGGACGTTGCGCCCCGCCTGGATCTCGGGCCAGGCGCGGGACTGGGGCTCGGTGGGCGCGGAAAAGTGCGAGCGAAACCAGCGATCGACGGCGGGGTGAAACGCGGCTGTCTTGTTCACGGAAAGGGAGGTCTTAAAACGGCGGGTCAATTACACAAGATAGGGCATAGGCGGAAAAGCGCAACCCCTGATTTGGCCGGGTTTGCGCGCAAACGTTCCGGGGCTTTGGGGCGACTAAGACAGGCGGAGCAAGCGCGGCAGCTCGCCACGTCGGTGATTGCTCACGCGGTTCACGAAAACCAATCTATAGCCTCGTCTACGCAAGCGACACGCTGTCGGCGGCAGTCGGGGCTCGCCGATGCCAACTTCACCGGTGCGCTTTCGGCGCCAAGCTCCCGCTGCCTGATCCACTGTTCGCTCCAGCCATTGGACACCGTGGCAGCTCTCATGGCGCCATTTGGCGGAGGACGTCGCGTATCGGAGCATCGGAAATCCTCATGACTCCGCTGTAGGGCGAATTCATCTCGAGGATGAGGAAAATCGCGCCCGCGACGGACAGGGCGCCTATGGTCAGTGCCGCGAGAACCGTCGCGTTGACGCGTGCGAAAAGGCCGAATCCGACGAAAAGGAACGCGAGCCAAAAGACCAGCACCACCAGAAAGGGCCAGGACAGAGCGCCGCGCTCCTGCTCGCCCAGCAGCAGGCGCGTTTCGCCAACCGTCGTGGCAAGTTGCAGGGCGCGCGTTTGATAGAAGCGCAGCGCGTCCGTCGTCGGAGACAAACGCGCGATGCGATCGCGCAAGGTCTCTCCTTCGATCTGCGCCTGCAGGGGCTGGTAGTCGCGCTTGAAACCCGGGTTGTCCGGCCAAATGCGTTTCGCGTCGGACACGACGATCGCCCGCAGCAGACGACGCGCGTCGCCGCCGTCATCGCCGAAACGCCCAAGAATGCGGTCCAGCTCGTACAAGTGAACGCCCAACTGGCGCACTTCGGCCTGCTGAGCATCAAACGAGCTGTGGGTCGAGGAGATGAGCAAGCCGAGGACCAGCGCAGCCACGCTCGCGATGAGGCCCATCACCAATTGCACCGCGCTTTTGGAATCGCTTTCGCGATGATGCTTCGGCAACTTTGTGCTCAGGAAGATGCCCAGAAGCGCTCCGGCAATCGTGCAGACGAACACGATCATGGCTATCAACAGAGAGCTCATGCTAGGCAGCCTCGAAACGGGATAGATCCGGTGTCCGCGAGCGGTGTGTGCCGGGCAAGACACACCATATCACGGTGGCGCGCGAGAAGTGCATCACGCCGACCCACTGAAGCCGCATTATCTAATCGCCCCTCGAATTGAACGGACGAAGGCCACGCTGTCGGCGCCACTGAATCAACGAACCACGTGGACGCGTCCTCGCGTTCCGAGCACCCGTCGCCAACACCTGTCCTGTCTCTCAAAATCGCGTCGCAAGCTTGTGCCCGCGGCGACAGCAGCGCCGTTTGCGACTCAGCCGCGCAATCCGATTCATGTAGTATTTCGAACAGTGCGCGGGTGCGATTGACCCGCGGGCTCAAGCTGTCCTCCGATCGGATGGATCGCCCTTGTTTCCCAGTGAGGTTGCGATGACGTCACGTATGTCTCATGTCGCGATGCTCGGCCTTTGCGCGCTGACGCTCGGCCTTCTGTCGGCTCCGGCTGCGGCGAGACCGAAGGTGTGCCTTGTCCTCTCGGGCGGCGGCGCACGAGGCGCCGCGCATATCGGCGTCCTCAGGGTGCTCGAGGAGCTGCACGTGCCGATCGATTGCATCGCCGGCACGAGCATGGGCTCGATCATCGGCGGGGCCTACGCGAGCGGCATGTCGATTCCCGAGATGGAATCGATGATCAACGAAATTTCGGTCGCGGCATTGATCCAGGAAAAGCCGCCGCGCCAGGACCGCGCCATCCGCAGGAAGATCGACGACCGAACCATCCTCGCCGGTCCCGAGGTCGGCGTGAAGGACGGCGGGCTCCTTTTACCGAAGGGCGTTCTATCCGGTGTCCAGCTCGAGTCGTTCCTAAGACGTCTGGCGAAGGTGCACGGGTACCATCGCTTCGATGATTTGCCGATCCCGTTTCGCGCCGTGGCGACGAATCTCGTCACGGGAAAGCCGGTCGTTTTTTCCGAAGGTGAGCTGCCCAACGTCATGCGCGCGAGCATGTCGGTGCCGGGCGCGGTCGCGCCGGCGGAGATCGGGGGCATGCTCCTGGTCGACGGAGGACTGACCGACAATCTTCCCGTCAATGTCGCGAGGTCGATGGGCGCGGATATCGTCATTGCGGTCAACCTGGGAACGCCGCTTTTGCGTCGCGACCAGCTCAAATCCGTTCTCGGCGTGACTGATCAGATGATCAACATACTGACTCAGCAGAACGTGGACGCATCGTTGGCGTCGCTCAGGCCCGGCGATATCCTGATCGAGCCGCAACTCGGCGAATTCTCGGCGACCGACTTCGACCACCTGCAGAAGACGGTGCCGATCGGCGAGGCGGCGGCGCGCAGTGTCGAATCGCGATTGGCAGCACTGAGCATTTCAACCGAGCAGTACGCGAGCTTGCGTCTACGGCAGACCGAACCATCGCCCCCTGATGTGCGGCCGGTCGACGAGATCCGCTTCGAGCCCATGGCGCGCGTCAATCCGGTCGCACTGGAGAGCATCATGAAAACACGACCGGGCGAGCCTCTCGACCAGACAGTGCTCGACCGCGACATGCAGCGCCTGTTCGGGACGGACGATTTCGAGCACGTGAACTACCGCATCGTCGCAGGAAGGCGGCGAACGGGTGCTCAATATCGAGGCCGTGGAAAAGTCATGGGGACCGGACTATCTTCGCCTCGGACTCGGGCTGGGATCCGATCTGCATGGCGACACGTTCTTCAATATCGCCGCGAGCTACCGCCGAACCTGGATGAACAGTCTCGGCGGCGAGTGGCGAACGGACGTCCAGGTCGGCCAGACATCCCTTCTCCGCACGGAGTTCTACCAGCCGATCACCGAGAGCCATTCGTTCTTCATCGCTCCGCGTGCGGACCTGCAGCGTCAGTCGGTTGATCTGTTTCAGGGGCAAGATCACATAGGCACATACGACGTGCGAACCGGCGCAGCAGGCATCGACCTCGGATTCAACGCCGGACCATATGGAGAAGCGCGATTCGGCATCGAGGCTGGAAGCGCGCGGGCCAGTCTCACCACGGGCCCTCCCTCGCTTGCGCTGCCGAGCGGCCCGATCAACCAGAACGCCTTCATCATTCGCGGCATATACGACCAGATCGATAACGTCAACTTTCCACGCTACGGCGTCACGGCGACCGGTGAGATATACGCACCGCGCGCGGCCCTCGGCGCGGACGAGTCGTACACCAAGGCGAGTCTCAATCTGGTGGCAGCGTATTCCATCGACAGAAGCACGCTGCAGGCCGCCTTCAAGCTGGGCGGCCCGCTGGGCGGCGGACCGGTTCCCCGATACGAGCTGTTTCAGTGGGGAGGGCTCCTCCAGCAATCGGGCTACGCACCCGGGCAACTCCTGGGAGAACGGCTGACCTTCGGACGCGTGGTCTATTACTACAAGCTCATCGATCAGCAACTGTTCGACGGTGTCTACGTCGGCGGGTCACTCGAGGCCGGGCAAATGTCTCATCCACTCGTGCCCGGCAGCCCCGAAGGCGTGCTCAAGTCCGGTTCGCTTTTCGTGGCGGTGGATACGCCGATCGGGCCGCTGTATCTTGGGTTCGGTCGCGCGCAGGATGGCAACAAGAGCGCCTATCTGTATCTCGGGCGCCCGTAGAGGATGCGCTCACCACCGGCCCTACGCAGCGATGATACGTTGTCGCGCACGGGATTGGCGCAGTAGCGCAATTTCAGGAACAATTCGTGACGTGCACAATCTACCCTGCTCAGCTCGGCGACTCGGTGACGCGATCTTTGCCGAATGCCCCCTTAATGCGGACGCGACATTGTCAGCCCATCGAAGGCTCAGCGGTCTCTTGGCGCAGATAACCAGCACTCCTCGCGAGGCCCCACCATGAACGCGAAAGTTGATTTCGATACTCCCAGGAGTGACGCCACTTCGAATCCGGCGCCCGCGCCGACAGGAGACGCCGTCTGGATCGCAGGCGGCACGTATGGCATGGGCTCGGACAGGCATTACCCGGAAGAGGCGCCCGTCCACCGCGTCAGTGTCGACGGATTCTGGATCGACCGCACGCCGGTCACGAACCGCCAGTTCCGCGCGTTCGTCGAAGCGACGAACTATGTGACATTTGCCGAAATTGCGCCTGACGCCAAGGACTATCCCGGCGCGCTGCCGCACATGCTCAAAGCGGGATCGCTGGTCTTCACGCCGCCGAGGCAGGTCGCCAATCTGAAAGACTGGTCGCAGTGGTGGAAGTTTCAATTCGGTGCGTATTGGCGCCAGCCGTACGGTCCCGGCACGTCGATCCAGGGTATGGACGACTATCCGGTGGTGCACGTCGCATTCAAGGACGTGGAGGCGTACGCCCAGTGGGCCGGCAAACGACTTCCAACCGAAGCCGAATGGGAGTTTGCTGCGCGCGGGGGCCTCGAGGGCGCTGAGTTCGCCTGGGGCGACGAGCTCAATCCCGACGGCAAATCGATGGCCAATACGTGGCAGGGCAATTTCCCGACTCAGAATCTCGGAACGGACGGCTACGAGCGTACGTCACCGGTCAAGACCTACCCGGCGAATGGATATGGCATCCATGACATGATCGGCAATGTGTGGGAGTGGACCTCCGATTGGTATTCAACGAAGCACGAAGCGGACGCGGCCAAGGCCTGCTGCATCCCGCAAAACCCGCGCGGGGCTCGTGAAGACGATAGCTTCGACACGTGCGAGGGAGCTATCCGGATTCCACGCAAGGTGCTCAAGGGAGGCTCGCACCTGTGCGCGCCGAATTATTGCCAGCGCTACAGGCCCGCGGCGCGACACGCGCAGCCCGTCGATACCTCCGCGAGTCACATTGGCTTCCGCTGCGTATCGTCTGATCGATGAAACTCCGACGCCGGATCGCTGGCGCAGTAACACGCGCGTGACGATGGGGCTCGTCGCCTCAAGGCAAGCTGCGCCAAGGCGACGATCGAGTTCGCCGCGGACAATCGACCCAGGAGGACCTATGCCCGAACAACCTCGCCCAAACACGGTAGACGCCAAGTCCAGCGTCGACCAGATATCGGTCGAGCTGTCATCGCGCCGAACAGGCATGTCGTTTCAGCGCACACGGATGAGCGCGGATCGAACCTTGATGTCGGTGATCCGGACGTCGCTGTCGCTGATCGGCTTTGGCTTCACGATCTACCAAGTCTTTCAGAAAATGTACGACGCGCACGTTATCAAGTCCAGCGCCTCGGCAAGGAACCTCGGCGAAATGCTCGTGTTGCTGGGCATCGGAATGCTCGTCGTGGGTATTGGCTACCACGTAGCATTCATGCGCGGCCTGCGGCACGAGCGTCACACGCTGAAAGCGAGCGGCCTCATTCATGCGGAGAGCTCGTTCCCGGCATCGCTCACGCTGATGGTCGCAATCGTCTTGCTCGCGATCGGGATCTTCGCCATCGTCAGCATGCTCAGCGGCCCCGTGCCCGTCGAGTGAGCGCCACCGGCACCGCCAGAGTCATTTATCGAGGCCGCTCCGCGCATCCCACTTGGCGGGCGAAGTGATTTGAAGAGGACTTGGACGAGTCCTCTGCCGCGTCAGTACGATCTCTTCTCGGAGCGCGACAGATTTCCCGGGTGTCGCATCGGCTAGTCGCAGGCGGCGCCACAACGGCGGCGCTAGCGAGTTAACGAAGCCCGTGAACGCCGGCAAGCAAAGCGGATAGCACCCCTTGCCGGCATTAGGACTCTAGAAGTTGAAGCCCACTCCGAGCAGGGGTCCACCGGCCTTCAGCGCCGAGATCGGACGATCGCTGTGAAAATCATAAGCGAGATATCGGTAACCGAGAACGACGTCACCCCAACCAAACCGGTAGCCGACCGCGCCGAACGCCTGCCACGTGAATCGCGTCGAGCCCGCTCCGATGTCACCGTAGTAGCGCACATCCCAGTTGCCGCCCAGATCGACATTACCGCGCACACCGACGACGCCGTCGAGCGCATCCTTGCTCTGGCCGGCGCTGCCCGTCGGGCCGATACCGCCGTCGGGGCCGGTGATGTGCCAGTTCAGCGTCGGCTTTATATTGAGGTACCGTATCCCTCCCGTGACGTCCATGTGCGCCCCGGGGGTCTGCAGCACCGCATAGCCGCCTTCCAATGTCCCGATAAAGGACTTGAGATCCGTGCTGGTGCCCGCATCGATTGGAATGACGACCTCGCCGCCCGGACCGGTGATGGAGCTCACCTTCGAGCGCGTGTTGCCGAGATCGAAGTAAACCACGTCGCCAATGACCGACCAGGGGCCGCGCCGCGCTTCCAGCGTCCCCATGAACGCAAACTTGAGGTGCGATAGCACGCTGCCCGAATCCGCGTCGGAAATGATATCGCCGCCGTTAGGCAGCGAGAAGTTCGTCGTTGCCTTGATGCCGGGAGCCCATCCATAGAGGGTGCCGCGCCACATCCAGTCGTCAGGCGAGGCTGGATCCGCGGCGTTGGCGGCACCGGCCAGGCCAAGCGTAAGCAACATGCAGGTAGCGGATAGCTTCAACGGACTGGATCTTGTACGCATGGTCGGTTCTCCAGGCATTCGAGTTGAATTCGAGGAATGGATGCAGCGTTCCGAATAGAAGAGGTCAGCGCCGCAACTCTTCTCCGTCATGGTCGTGAATCGACGGCTCATCGCTTCAGACAAACATTGTAGCTTACTAAGCCCGGGATCCCAACTGAAATGGAAAGCGGCGCGGTCGACACGGACTGCCGTCGGCGGCGTAACGCAAGCTTGGTTGATCGCACGGGGTGATACTCAAGCCACCCTTCCTGGACGAACATGCCGCTCATGATTTATGCCAAAAGCGAGCATGGCCCGGTGCGCTCCGAAAGTGATAGCGAATGTGGGCAAGGAAAGCACCGGCCGGGATGCTCGCTGGGGCGTGCGGCGCAGGAGCCCTCTGTCGGTGGGCTGCGACACCGAGGGTCTCATGGTCTACGTCGACGATGCCGACACCCGCTGAGCTCGCGCGCGCCGGCGCACACATCGTCGATGAGCCTGCGCTTCACGATTACGGCGAGGACTACTGGGCCGACCGCAGCTACGGCGCCGTCGATCCCGAAGGGCATCTGCGGTGGTTCACGCAACGCGTCCGCGGCCCGAAAGCGTAAGAGGCACGCCGGCGCAAGGCCCGTTCCGCCCTCGCGAGCCTAGCGCTTCGCGAGCCAGAATGTTTCTTCGTATCGGTTCTTCGCCAGATAGTTCGTCCACACATTGGCGACCTTGAACCCTTCGCCGCAGTCGTCGCCGTCGCTCGTCGAAGCCACGTGCGAGACCGCGTCAAGCATCGCCTTGTCGAATCGTTGAGCGTCCGAGAAGCCAAGCGCCTGCTTGACATCGTGGTTCGCGGCCATGGTTACACCGGTGCGTGTCAGCACGTAACTGTCGAAGTATTGCTTCTGCGGCAGAATCGTGATCTGTTGCGCCGCGAGATACGCGACCAAATCGTCATCCTTGAACGGATAGGGCATGCCCTTCCAGAATGAGTTGAACAGGCCGTCCCAATGGCTTGGGATATAGACCTTCGGATGCAGCACCGGCACGATCATCTCGGCGACAGGGCGCCCGCCCGTGCCGATCCACACGTCCACCTGCTTCAGGCCCGCGTCGGCCATGGCCGCGGCCAGATTCTTGATCGGCGCGCCGTAGCTGACTCCATCGACGATGATCTCCTTGTCGAGGTCAAAGGCGCTCGCCGAATTCTGAACGAAGAAGCTTAGCTGTCCGTCCGCGGTGTCGACCGTGAACAGAAAGGCGCGGTTGCCTCCGCCATTCGGATAGTCTTCACCGACCCCGGCGCGTAGTCCGCCGGTTGCGGGATCCGGAACAGGTGGCCGATAAAGCTCGCGTGCGAAGTGCTGCACCGGATTCGACGCGTCACCGCTGTGATTGAAGCGAACGACGCGCATCGTGATGCCGTCGCCGAGGATGAACTTCTCGCCGCCGCTGACGCTGCGGCACTGCATCGCCGGGACACCTTGCGCAAGCGCCTGGAAGCACGACGACTGCCCGCCGATCATCGGCGCGCCGGTCATCTTCGCCCACGTCGGCGTATCCCAGGTATGGTCGAAGTGGCTATGGCCCGCGAGGAGATAGTCGACTTTCTCCTTGCCCAGCACGGCATCGCGCACGCGCGTGATCGACGGCACGTCGACGCCGTACGGTTGCTGCGTGTAGGCATACAGATCGTTGGGATAGGCCGCCGGCGCGTAGAAAAACGGTGGGCCTGGAACGCGCGTGATGTACGCATCCATCAGGATGCGCTTGTCGCCGATGCGAAAGTACCAGTTGGCGATCGACATCCACGTCATCTCGACGCTGGTCGGCGCCGCCGATACGCTCATGCATGAAACGCACGCAATGGCCAACGCCGCCAGCCGGACAAGAGTATTTTTCACGCTGATCCTCCCTCGGGTTATTTCAGGACGAATTCCCGGAGCCGCTCTTTCTGTGCGCCGAAGGCGACTTCTCGAATCGAGTCTATTCCACTTCGCGGCCGATGCACATGACGCTTTGTTGGCGGTGCGGTTGCGTGGGGCTGACGCGCCGGCGTCGAGCAGCTTGTCGGCGCGCTCCGCTCACTGAAACACGATGCTTGACGTGGGTGTAAATATATCTTACGATATGTTTTGTACTATACTTTCCGAGGCATTTTCCCATGAGCTTCCTTCTTCACCGTCTCCATGACGCGCTGCATCGTCACCATCACCACGCTCACGACCGCCACGCGGCGAGGCACGGCCATCGCGGATTCGCCGGATGCCACTCATGGCCGGGCTTCACCAGAGGCTCCCGTGATGACGGCATCGACAGCTTCAATCGCGGCCGCAAGCTCGGTTCCACCGATCTTCAATTGCTGCTGCTCGCGCTGCTTGCGGAGCGGCCGAGTCACGGCTATGAGCTCATCAAGGCTCTCGGAGACCGCTCCAACGGCTACTACGTTCCGAGCCCGGGCATGGTCTATCCGGCGCTAACCTACCTCGAAGAGATCGGCTATGCGAGCGTCGAAGCGCAAGGCACGAAAAAACTCTACAGCATCACCGAGACAGGGCTCACACACCTGGAAAGTCAGCGCGCCAGCGTCGATGCGCTCCTCGAGCAACTCGCATGGATTGGCCGGAGGATGGACGAGATGCGCAGGGCGATGGCAGGCCGCGTCGACGACACGGGGGACTTCGACGCACCCCACGCGTTTCGGGGCCGCGGCCGAGACGGCGCGGGAAGCTCGGAAGTGCGCGCGGCGCGGCGGAGCCTGAAATCGGCGCTGATCGAGAAGTCCGGCGCGACGGCGGCCGAACAACGGCGGATTGCCGAGATCCTCGAGCATGCGGCGGCGGAGATTCGCGGTGACGCGAGCAAGGGCTAAGCAGCGTAAGTCCTGCGGCCGCGACATCGAGGTTACCGGGTTTCATCTCCTTCCATCTTCCATCTGCCGCGCACTCTGGCAAGATTCGAATCCATGAGTTGGAATCCACAGCAGTACTTGAAGTTCGGCGCCGAGCGACTGCGCCCTGCGCTCGATTTGCTCGCTCGCGTCCCGCTCGACGCGCCGCGTGATGTCGCTGACGTCGGTTGCGGTACAGGCACGGTGACGGCGCTGCTCCGTGATCGCTGGCCGGATGCGCGCATCATCGGCATCGACAACTCCGGGCCGATGCTCGAGCGCGCCCGGGCTGCCGTTCCCGGAGTCACCTGGCAGACGGCGGACATCGCCGCGTGGACTCCGGCCGCGCCCCTCGATTTGCTGGTGTCCAATGCCGCGCTGCACTGGGTCGACGAGCATGAATCCCTGTTCCCGCGCCTGGTCTCCAATCTCAAACCCGGCGGCGTCCTCGCGGTGCAGATGCCCGCGCAACAGGACGCGCCCTCGCACCGCCTCGGCATCGAGCTCGCCCGCAGCGCGCGCTGGCGCGCAAAGCTCGAGTCGCTGGTGCGGCAGCCCATCCTCAAACCCGCTGACTATTATTCGATCCTGCGGCCACACGTCGCGTCGCTGGATATCTGGATCACCGAATATGTCCAGGCCCTGACCGGTGACAATCCGGTCGCCGAGTTCACCAAGGGCTCGTTTGTCGGAGCGTGGCTCTCGGTGCTGTCCGCCTCGGATGCAGGCGAATTCGAGGCCGCGTACCGGGCTTCGGTCGCGGCCGCTTACCCCAAGCGGGACGATGGCGTCACGTTGTTTCCATTCCGCCGCTTTTTCCTGGTCGCTTCGCGCTGAGGCGTTTTATCCGATCGACGCCAGGGCGCCACGACAGCGTCGGCGTCTTGCAGGGCCTGACGCGGTGTCCTAGACCGTTACAGTCGCGGCATTGCCGGAGACCCGAGCGAATAGAAGGTCCTTTCGCTCGGGCCAAGCATCGCCGCGCCATGCGACGTGCTGGTCCGGGCGTATAAGCGCGTAGCGTGCGCGGTAGAGATCGCGGATGGCTGCTTCTTTTGGACTGACGACCGTCAATGGAATGTTTAGGGCGCCTGCCGCCTTCCGCGCACTGTCGATCTCGAGGGCGTCGCCGTCGCGGGTCGCGAGCAACGTGAAACCCCTGCCCGAAATGGTCGTAGAGCGATGTGCCGTCGTGCAGCCACGCGTGCGGCGCCAGCGAGCCCGGACGCGCGCTCGGAACGTAGTTCAGGAAATCGCGCGCCGTGGGATCCGTGCCGTCAGCAACGATAATCGCGGACCCATCGTAGCGATAGCCAAGCACCACGCCGAGCGTGTTGAACTCGCGAAGCTTGGCGACCTGGATGCTCGCCCCGACTTGCTGGCGCAGCCGCTCGCCGGCGTCGGTGGCGTCTTCGAGTCCTTCCTGCCAGAGCTGGTTGCCGAGAAGCCCGTGGTTGGCGACTGCCTCGTCCATGACGAACTCGTGCACACCCCGGCGCTCCAGCTCGTAGCTCTCGAGCAAAGCCGCACCGCCCCAACCTTGAAGCACCGCGCCGATCTTCCAGCCCAGGTCGACGCCGTCGGCGATGCCCATGTTCATTCCGTATCCGCCGAATGGAGGGTGAAGATGGCAGGCATCCCCCGCGAGGAAGACGCGCCGGTCGCGGTACTTGTCGGCAATGAGCCTGCTGGCGACCCATTCGTCCGAGCTCAGGACTTCGATCGGAATGTCGATGCCGGTTGCCTTGCGGATGAGGTCCGGCGCGTCGCCGTGCCCGATCTTGGTTCCTTCGCTCAGCTGCGTCGGCATGAAATACCATTTGTCGCCGCGATCCATGGGGCCGATGACGCTGGGTACGTCTCGATTCACCTGCCAGTACATGATCGCCGGCCCGTGCTTGTGCGCGCGCTCGAGCCCCGGCGCGCGGAACACGACGTTATAGTTGCGCGAGAGGCCGCGAGTGCCTTCCATCCTCGCGCCGATCGCATTGCGCACGAGGCTGCGCGCGCCGTCAGTGCCCACCAGATAGTCACTGTGGATGCTGTGCGTGGTGCCCGTGTCGAGGTCGCGCACCTGCGCATCGACACCGCGCTCACTCTGCTCGAACGAGAGCAGCTCACAACTGAAGCGCACCGCGACGCCAGGAAGCGAGTGGGCGTGCGCGCGCAGGACCTCCTCGACCGTGTATTGCGGGATCCACTGCGCGTGCTCGGAATACATCGGATTCTTTCCCGGCGCGCAATACATCGCATTTTCGAACTTCGTGAGCAAGTGGCCGCCGAGGCGCGTGACGAAGGCGACGTTGGACGGATAGTCCAAGCCCAGGGGCGATGCTGCTTTGAGGGCATCGGCGATGCCCCAGCGCCGCAAGTGCTCGCGGGTTCGGACATTCGTGGTCTTGGCGCGCGGCGCGTGGCCAACACGGTCGTTGCGCTCGATCAGGAGGCACCGAATCGATCGATGCCCCAGCTCGATCGCGAGCGCCAGTCCGACCGGACCACCGCCGACGATAAGAACCGGTACCCGATCCAACCCCGCAAGCGACATAGCGATTGCTCCTGCACGCGCGTGACTGATGACGGCGTTTCGACCACCGGATTGTACTGACCGCGAGCTGCTTGGTCGCGCCGGAGCGGATCGGGACCACGGGTCCGGGGCGCGCTGCTGGCTACGGCGTCTTGTTTCCTGCCGACGCCATCACCTGGGAAGCGCGATGGATCGCCGCGTATTTCGCCGGATCCTGGCGGAAGCTCGTCAGGCATCCATCGCAGCAGAAGTAGTAGGCGACGCCGTCGTACTGCTCTATGTGCTTCGGCGACGCGGTGTCCACCCCGATGCCGCAGACAGGGTTGACGAATCGTGCGGGCGATACGGCAGCGGCGGGAATCCTTTTCGGAGCCGTTTTCAGGGAAACGGGAAGCGCGGTATCGCCTTCGTTTCGCGTCTCCGCGGTCGGGTCCGCATGCGCGCGGCCGCGCAGTACGGCAAGGACTCCGACGATAGCCACCAGCGCAATTTCTCCCGGCGTTTTGGCGCCCGCGTCGGGACCTGCGGGCGCGGTCAGACGAGCGAGTTGCGCGGTGTCGACGCCCCGCATCCACATCACATCGCGCAGCCGTTCCGTCTTGCGGCGGCTGGCGATCATCAGCACATGCTCCGCGGAGCTTTTCAGCGCGCGCTCCAGCGAGTCCTCGTCTCCCTGCCCCTGCGTTGCGACGAGGACGACAGGCGCCTCGTCGGGGCTGTCGGTCAGACGGATCCTGAGGCGCTCGGCGAGGAAGCGCGCTTCGTCCGCGGCCGGCGTGTCACCCATCACGCACAGCGCGCTGCGCGGGCTGTACGGCTGGATGAACAGCTCGATGGTCCCGTTGCTCGCGCACGACATCGCGTGCTGCTCGATATCGTCGGTGTCCTGGATCCGATCGTTGGAAATGCGAACGAGCTTCGGCTCCCCGGTGCCGATCGCGCTCTGCGCGGCGCCGATGACGACGTCCTTGGCGCAGCCTCCTCCGATCCAGCCGTGCAGCGTTCCGTCGGCCAGCACAATGGCTTGCGCGCCGATGTAGGCCGATGTGGGGGCGATCGCGCGCACGACCGTCACCAGGGCATATGGCTCACGACGCCCGTTCAACGTGCGCGCCAGCTCGAGCAGATCGTCGTTGCTCATCGCAGTGCCCCGATCAGGTCGGGCAGCATGCGCTCAATGCTCTCGAGGTCGGCGCCCGGCGCGAAGAGATCGAGGTGCGGCAGTGCGGCCTGCATGCCTCGGCTCTCGGGACGGAAATCCGGGCGGCTCAGGAGCGGATTGAGCCATACGATTCGCCGCGCGCGGCGGCCCAACGCGGCGAGCGCGGCGCTTAAGGCCTCGGGCTCGCCCGTGTCGTAGCCGTCGCTGACGACGATCACCGCGGTACGCGCGTGCACCAACCGCGGCGCATGGCGGCGATTGAAATCGTCAAGGCATTCGCCGATGCGCGTGCCGCCTGCCCATCCCGCGGCGAGAAGATGCAGCCGCTCCTGCGAGCGCCATGGATCCGGATCGCGCAGCGCCTCACCGACGCCCGTAATGCGCGTGTGGAAGATGAAGCAGTGGACGTCGGCGAGCTCAGCGCAGAGCGCGCGCGCGAGGCGCAGATAGAAGAAGCTGTACTGGCTCATCGACCGGCTTACATCGAGCAGCAGCACCAGGCGCGGACGCACGCGCCGCCGGTCCTTCCAGGACAATCGGAATGGCGTACCGCCGCTGGCGACGCTTCGGCGTATGGTGCCTTGCAGGTCGAGGCGTCGGCCGTGGGCGAAGCGCGCTTCGCGACGCAGCTCGAGGTGCCTCAGGCGGCGCGCGAAGCGGCGCATCAATGTCTCGATGTCTCGCGCCTGGCCGGCGCGATCGAGATCGCGGAAATCGGTCGACGCGAGCGACTCTTCGCGACTTGCACCGTGACGCTCGGTGTTGCCTGCATCGCTGCCCGCACCGCTGGCCGCTCCCGCCTCCGGCAGCTGGGCTTTCGCGTCGTCCGCCGAACCCGGCAGTTGCGGCGCGCTTCGCACCGCGGGGCTGTCCACAAACGCCTTCCGGTTCGGCGGCATGAAGTACGCGTCGAACAGTGCATCGAACCTTCGCCATTCATCGCCGCGTCCGCACAGCAACGCCTTCAGACTCCATCGCAGGATCTCGCCGTCGAAGACGCCGGTCTGTTCCGCCGTCTCGAGGACGCGAGTCGAATCGCCGCCGCCCACGCCGTAACCGTTGGCGTGCAGGAATCCGGCAAAGCCCATCAGCCGCGACTGCAAGGCCACGCCGGGATGATCCGGCAACGACGGTGCGACGCTCAGCATGAAGCCGCGATCCGCGCCACGACCTCACGCGTGAAACCGGCGCGGTCGGCGCGCGTCTTGACCAGGGCGCTCAGGGTTTCGAGAATGTGCTCGGCGCCGTCATCGTCGATCGTGGAAATACCCAGCCGCAACAGCGCAGCGGTCCAGTCGAGCGTTTCGGCGATGCCGGGTCGCTTCTGCAGGTCCATGCGGCGCACGCTCTGCACGAACTCGACCAGCTGGCGCGCGAGCCGGCCCGCTGCTTCAGGTGCGCGGGATCTCGACGATCGCAAGCTCTTTCTCGAAATCGGGATAGTCGATGTATTGATAGAGACAGCGGCGGCGCAGCGCATCGGACAGCTCGCGCGTCCCGTTGGACGTGATCACCACCATCGGGCGCGAGACGGCGCTCAGCGTCCCCAACTCCGGAATCGACATCTGGAAATCCGACAGGAGCTCGAGCAGATACGCCTCGAACGCTTCGTCGGCGCGATCGACCTCGTCGATGAGGAGCACAGGCGCTTCGGCGCAGCTGATTGCCTCGAGCAGGGGACGCTTGAGCAGGTAGCGCTCCGAGAAGATGTCCTGCTCCTTCAGCGGCACCGGCCGTTCGTCGTGCTCGAGCAGCTTGATGGCGAGCAGCTGCCGCTGGTAGTTCCATTCGTACATCGCCGCGTGCACGTCGAGCCCTTCGTAGCACTGCAGGCGTATGAGCCTCGTGCCGCGCACCGTCGCAAGCGCCTTCGCGACCTCGGTCTTCCCGACGCCGGCGTCGCCCTCGAGCAGCAGCGGTCGACCGAGGTCAAGCATCAGCAACAATGCGGCAGCGAGCGGACGCTCGGCGATGTAGCCCGCCGCCTTCAGCTGCCGCTGCAGCGTGACGACCTCGCTCATCCGCTCGCTTGTCCGTTGCGAGGGCAAGGTCACGCGGGGTTCTTGCCGAAGAGGCCGCGCAGCCAGTCCTTGAGCACTCCCCACATCAGCGCGAGGCCGTTGAGCTCCCGAGCGACCGGAGCGGCGGCAGCAGGTGTCGGCGGTTGTGTGACTCCGCTGATCGCGACCGTCGGGGCATCAGAGGCCGGCGCCGCGGGCACAGGTATCGCGGCAGCGTTTGCCGTTGCCGCGAGCGCCCCGACATGACTCGCGAAGTTGTCCGCGAACTGCTTCAAAACCTGGTCGGCGACCGAATTCATCATTCGACCGCCGAAGGCTGCAGCCTTGCCGCTCATGGAGACTTCGCTCTTGCCGACGAGATTGCTCGAGCGCGAGTCGATCGCTTCGATGCGCGCCAACAGATCCATGGAGGCGCCCGAACTCCCCGTGCTGTCGGTGCCCTTGCCGAGGAGTCGAAGCGACCGCGCGGCGGGATCGATGTCGCGAACCTCTACGTCACCGCGAAACGACATAGTCGCAGGGCCGACGCGAACGCTGACCGTCCCCTTGTAGCCGCCCGTGGGAAGCCGCTCGGTGATCTTCGCCCCGGGCATGCAGCCCGCGACGCCCTCGATGTCCTGCAGGAAGGTCCACGCGACTTCGGCCGACCCCGGCATCGGAAATGTCTTCTCGAGGTCGACCTTCATGCCGAACTTCCTGTCATGCGTGCTACCTCTTGTGGATGCCGAGCGCCTTGCATTGCTGCCACACGCGGTAGGAAGTGTGCGGCATGTCCATGTGGGTCACGCCCAGGTGCGCGAAAGCGTCGACCACGGCATTGCTGAAGCAGGGAATGCCGCCGACGTGAGGCGACTCCGCCACACCCTTGGCCCCGATCGGATGATGTGGCGACGGTGTCACGGTGTGATCGGTTTCCCAGTGTGGGGTTTCAACGGCAGTCGGCAGGAAGTAATCCATCAGGCTGTTGCCCAGATGGTTGCCGTTCTCATCGAACGGAATCGCCTGGCCGAAAGCAACCGCGAAAGCCTCCGTGAGCCCGCCGTGAATCTGACCCTCGATGATCATCGGATTGATGCGCGTACCGCAATCGTCGAGCGCATAAAAGCGCCTGACCTTGGTCTCGCCCGTGAAGCGATCGATATCGACGACACAGACGTACGCGCCGAAGGGAAAGGTCATGTTGGGAGGGTCGTAGTACTCCGTCGCATCGAGACCTTTCTCCATTCCGTCCGGGATGTTGCTGGTGTGGGCGGCCATGGCGATTTCCTTCATCGTCTTGCTCTGGCTTGGATTGCCTTTCACCTTGTAACGATCGACTTCCCATTCGAGGTCGCCCTCACCGACTTCGAGCAGATGCGCGGCGATCTTTTGCGCCTTTGCGCGGATCTTGCGCGCCGCCATCGCCGCAGCGGCGCCCGCGACGGGAGTCGAGCGCGAGCCCCAAGTGCCTGCTCCGTACGGAGCCTTGTCGGTGTCGCCTTCCTCGATCTGGATTTCGTCCGACGACAAGCCCAGCTCGGTGGCGATGATCTGCGCATAGGTCGTCGCGTGGCCCTGGCCCTGGCTCATCGTCCCCAGCCGCGCGATGGCGCTGCCGGTCGGATTGACGCGGATGTCGCAGCTGTCGAAGAGCCCGATGCCCAGGATGTCGCAGACCTTGGTCGGTCCCGCGCCCACGATCTCGGTGAAGGTCGAGATGCCGATGCCCATCAGCTCGCCCTTGGCTCGCTTCTCGGCCTGCTCGCGGCGCAGGCCGTCGTAGTCGACTGCCTTCAGCACTTTTTCCAGCGCGATGTGATAGTTGCCGCTGTCGAGCGTCCACCCGAGCGAGGTCGTATACGGAAACTGCTCGGCCTTGACGAAGTTGCGGCGGCGGATCTCGGCCTTGTCGAGGCCCAGCTTCTGCGCCAGCACATCGATCATGCGCTCGATCAGATACACGGCCTCCGTCACGCGCAGCGAGCAGCGGTAGGCAACGCCGCCGGGCGCTTTGTTGGTATACACGGCGTCGACGCGGCAATACGCGTTGGGGATGGCGTATGAGCCGGTGCAGATGCTGAAAAGTCCCGCAGGCAGCTTGGTCGCCGAGACGTGCGAGTTGAACGCCCCGTGGTCGGCCAGCGCGGTGAAACGCAGCGCCTTGATGCGGCCGTCCTTGTCCGCAGCGAGCTCGCCAACACCGTGATAGTCGCGCGCGAAACCGGTCGTGGAGATGTTGTCGATGCGCGACTCGATCCACTTGATCGGCACGCCCGTCACGATCGACGCCACGATGGCGATGACGTAGCCCGGATACACGGGCACCTTGTTGCCGAAGCCGCCGCCGATGTCGCCGCCGATGATGCGGATCTTGCTTTCGGGAATGCCGGAGAGCATCGCCACGACGGTGCGCACAAGGTGCGGCGCCTGCGAGGTCATGTACACGGTCAACTGCCCCGTGGGCTTGTCGAACGAGGCGACGCAGCCGCACGTCTCCAGCGGGCACGGGTGCACGCGCGGATTCAGGATCTCGTCCTTGACGACGACCTCCGCCTTCGAAAACGCCGCATCCACCGCGGCCTTGTCGCCCGCTTCCCAGGTGAAGATGTGGTTCGGGTGCGTGCGCGGCCCGTGACCGACGTTGTCCTTGCCGGCGATGTCTTCGCGAATGACCGGTGCGTCGGCGGCCATCGACTTGTGCGGATCGACGATGGCCGGCAGCTCCTCGTAGTCGACTTCAACCTGCTCCGCGCCATCGGCCGCGCTGTAGCGGTCGCTGGCGATCACCATCGCAACTTCCTGCATCTGGAAACAGACCTTGCCGTCGGCGAGCACCGCCTGCACGTCTCCGCCGAGCGTCGGCATCCAGTGCAGCTTTACCGGCTTCAGATCATCGGCCGTGAGCACCGCGACGACGCCCGGCACGGCCAGCGCCTTGGCCTTGTCGATCGACTTGATCCGGGCATGAGCGTAGGGGCTGCGCACCATGGCGCCGAACAGCATGCCCGGCAGCTTGATGTCATCGACGTAGGTTCCCCTGCCGCGGATGAAGCGCGCGTCTTCCTTGCGCAGCCGCGACACGCCCATTCCTTGCAGCTTGGCTTCGCGCTCGATGGTTTCGGTGGAATCAGGCATGGAGGTTCTCCGGATTGATCGCGGCGGTCACGCGGGTGCCGTCGACGCGAGCTTCTTCGCCGCGTGCTGCACGGCCTTGACGATATTCTGATAGCCCGTGCAGCGGCACAGATTGCCGGCCATCCAGTAGCGAATCTCTTCTTCCGACGGATCGGGGTTTTCCTTGAGGAGCCGATAGGCGCGCGTGATCATGCCCGGCGTGCAGTAGCCGCACTGCAGGCCGTGCTCCTGGGTAAAGCCTTCCTGGATCGCGTGCAGCGCGCCGCCCTGCTCGAAGCCTTCGATGGTTAGCACCTCGGACGCCTCGCACTGCACCGTCAGCACGGTGCAGGACTTGACCGACATACCGTCGACATCGACCGTGCACGCGCCGCAATGTGTCGTCTCGCAGCCGATGTGCGGGCCCGTGTGCATGAGCTTTTCGCGCAGCGTGTGGATCAGCAATTCGCGAGGCTCGACGACAACGTCGACGGCTTTGCCGTTGAGCTTGAACGAAACCGCTTGTTTCTTGGCCATGGCTCTCCCCGATCTCGCTTCAGCGCCCGACGCGGGAAGCCGCGGTGCGCAATGCGCGCTGCGTCATTTCCCCGGCCATGGCCGTCTTGTATTCCGCGTCGCCGCGCTGATCGACTGCCGGATCGCAAATGCTCATGGCGAGCTCGGCGGCCGCAGCGATCGAAGCGTCGGTCAGCGCCTTGCCGCGCAGCGCATCCTCGGCGGCGCGCGCCTTGAGCGGCGTGGGCGCGACATTTGTAAGTGCGATGGCAACCTCCGCGACCGTGTCTCGGTTCATGCGCAACGTGACCGCCGCAGCGGCCGTGGCAAAGTCGCCTACCTTGCGCTTGAGCTTGCTGTAGCAATAGCCGGTGCCAGGAGCCGGCGTGGGGATGCGGATCTCGGTCATGATCTCGTCGGACTTCATCAGCGTGTCATAGGTTCCGACGAAGAAGCCATCGGCGGCAACGACGCGCTCGCCCTTCGCCGAACGCAACACGAACGAGGCTCCGAGCGCCAGCATCATCGCCGGATGGTCGTTGCCCGGGTCGCCGTGCGCGATGTCACCGCCGATCGTTCCCTTGTAGCGAACTTGGGGATCGGAAATGAGCCTCGCACCCTCGACCAGCAGGGGGCACTTTTGCTGCAGAAGCTTCGACCAGATCAGCTCGTTCTCGGTAGTCATGGCGCCGATCCTGATCGTGCCGCCTTCCTCGCGAATGCCCTTGAGCTCCGGGATCTTGCCGATGTCGATCAGATGACCCGGCTGCGCGAAGCGCATTTTCATCATCGGTAACAGACTGTGTCCGCCGGCAAGCAGCTTCGCATCGTCGCCGAGCTTGGCGAGCAGGCCGAGCGCATCGGGGACGGATTTGGGCGCGTAATACTCGAATTCACGCGGGATCATCGGATACTCCTCCAGTGCCAAGGTTCGACTGCAAATACTCGCCCAACGCGCCGCAGCAAGACAAGCCTCATTTTTTACGAAAAAGCAGCGGTTCAGGTGGAATAATTCCGTCGCCGTCGGTGCGGCGTGGTTGCCCTTGGCCCCCTAGGCCGGTTCCAGCGCCGGAAGCTCGATGCGCCAACCCATGCGCTCCGCCAGGCGCTGCACATCCTCGATCGTGTCGAGGTCAGTGACGAAGCGGGTGTTCGACGTTGCATGGGTGTGGACGAGCTCGGGCTGGCGGTCGATCAGGTGCCGGCAGCCGAGGTTGGCTTCGCTTGCGAGAACCTGCGCAAGCGCGATGGCATCCAACACGATCGGATTGCCGCGCTGTCCATCGACCACGGGCACGACGACGTGGCCGCCGGTGCGCTTCTTGAACGCCCCGATCAGCTCTGTCAGATCGCTCGCGCCGATGAGCGGCTGATCGGCGGGCATGACGATGACGGCGTCGAACGTGCCGTTGAGCGCGGCCAGACCGACGCGCACCGATCCCTGCTGGCCGTCGGCGTGCGCATCGTTGTGAGCCAGAGTCACCACGAAGCTCCGCACCTGCTCTTCGATCGCCTGCCGCGCATGCCCCGTGACCACGACGACCTCGTCGACCCCCGCGCCGCTCAGGGCCACAAGCTGCCTGCTGATGAGCGGCACGCCCTGCAGCCGTATCAGCGGCTTGGCCACGCCGCCCATGCGTCGCCCTTCTCCCGCGGCGAGCAGCACGGCGCCAATGCGAAGCCTGGAGTAGAGGCCGCTACCCTGTTTGTAGGGACATGACATGATGGCTAGTCCGGAGGTTCGAGCGGGCCAAAAAGCGCGCGCGCGTTCTTGAATCGGAAGGGCGTGGCGTTGGACGAATTATAGGCCGTTGCAGCCGGGAGGCAACGCGGTTGCTTCTGCGCTCGTCGCGCGGGCTTCGGTCATGCGTCAGCTCAATTTCGCCGCAAATCCGCGCCGGACGCCGGGACGCGCCATCATCGCCTCGTACCAGCGCCGGACGTTCGGAAAATCGGCAAGGTCGACCTTGTGCCTGGGATGCCGCCACGCCCATCCGA
Source organism: uncultured beta proteobacterium (assembly GCA_963730465.1). Lineage (GTDB taxonomy): Bacteria > Pseudomonadota > Gammaproteobacteria > Burkholderiales > Casimicrobiaceae > PALSA-1003. The sequence continues at coordinate 156,229 of CAVSRR010000001.1, forward strand.
GGATCGCGAAGTCGGCGATCGACAGCTCGTTTGCGAAAAACTCCTGGGCGGCGAGCCGTCCGATCCATCACGCCGTAGAGGCGGCGCGTCTCCTTGGAGTAACGCTCGAGCGCATAGCGTCGGTCGCTCTCGTTCTCGACCGTCACGAAATGATGAACCTGTCCGGGAAAGGGGCCGAAGCCGCCCATCTGGAACATCAGCCATTCCAGCACCGGAATCTGCTCCTCGAGATCCGCAGGCCAGAATTTCCCCGTTTTCGCGCCCAGATAAATGAGGATCGCCCCTGACTCGAAGATGCTGACGCGCCGGCCATGCGGCCCTTCGGGATCGATGATCGCCGGAATCTTTCCGTTCGGGCTGATCTTCAGGAATTCCGGCGAGGACTGATCGCCCTTGCGGATGTCGATGATGTTGATCGCATAGGGGAGCTCCATTTCCTCCAGGGCGACGCTGATCTTTCGACCGTTGGGCGTATCGAAGGCGTGCAGCTCGATGGGCATCGAGACTCCAGTTGATTGTGGATCGGTTCGATCCGAATAGGTACGGTTCTTGGTGCGGACGCGTTTGCAATGTAGCATCGACGCTCGACCTTGAGACTCGCCCGATGCAGCGCGCTCAACCCAAGGAGGAATTATGGCATCGCCGACCTACACTGCCGCGCTGATCGTCGGCGCCGGCGAAGGCCTGAGCGCGTCGCTCACGCGCCTGCTCAGGGCCGAGGGTCTCGGCGTCGCGCTCGCCGCTCGCAATACCGCCAAGCTCGAACCCTTGTGCGCCGAAACCGGCGCGCGCGCCTACCGCTGCGACGCGCAGGACCAAGGAGAGGTGAAACGGCTGTTCGCCGACATCGACCGGGAACAGGGCGCGCCGGACGTGGTTATCTACAACGCGGGCTACCGCACGCGCGGACCCTTCGTCGAGCTTGTCCCGTCGGAGGTCCAGCGCGCATTGCAGGTCACCGCATTCGGCGCATTTCTGGTCGCGCAACAAGCAGCGGCGCGTATGCTGCCCAGGCGCTACGGCGCGATACTCTTTACGGGTGCATCGGCGAGCGTCAAGGGTTACGCGCAGTCGGCGCCGTTCGCGATGGGAAAGTTTGCCTTGCGCGGCCTCGCACAGAGTCTCGCGCGTGAATTGTCGCCCCAGGGGATCCACGTCGCGCACTTCGTGATCGACGGCGGCATACGAGGTCCCGGACACCGCGGCGACTCGGACAAGCCTGATGCGTTGCTCGAGCCTGACGCGATCGCGACCACATACCTCGACATACTCCGCCAGCCGCGCAGTGCGTGGACCCACGAGATCGAGCTGAGGCCGTGGGTGGAGCGGTTCTGATCGACAGGGCGCGCCGGTTTCGAGTGCCGCAAAAACGCAATGGGATTCTCCAATGTCGGCCTTGCCGGTATAGACTTGGCAGACCCGCGGGCCGGCGAAGATATTTCGCACCGCGCACGCCCGTCCAGTTCCGCCTACACCTTCCGCAGGAGCTTTCATGCCGATCCCGCCTGTACCAGTCTCCCGCGCGACGATCGCCGCACGCGCAGCAGGCCACGTCGCACTGGGCCTCGCGTTCTTCGGACTGGTCGCATCGGCCAGCGCGGCCGACATCGGCCAGATCAAGGTTTCGAAGGGACAGGTATCGGTCGAACGCAATGGACAGGCGATGCCGGGCACCGTGGGTACGCGGCTCCAACCCGCCGACGTTCTCAAGACCGGGCCCGACGGCTCGGTGGGGATCACGATGACCGACAACTCGCTCTTGTCCGCGGGCCCGAACAGCGTCCTGGTGCTCGACCACTACGAGTACGATGATGTGGCCGACAAGGGACGCTTCGATGCCCAGCTGAAAAAGGGATCGCTGTCGGTGGTTTCCGGCCGCATCGCCAAGGAATCGCCGGAGGCGATGACGGTGCGAACCCCATCGGCCATTCTCGGCGTGCGCGGGACCGAATTCATCGTGACCGCGAATGAATAGCGCGCGCGCCTTTTCGATCGAGCGTGCGCGATCGGCGCGCTGGCGATGTTTCTCGGTGCGTGCAGCACGGGGACGGTCGTCCTGCTTCCGGAAAAAGACGCGCATCCCACCGCGGTCGTCGTCACTCAGGGTGAGCGCAAGGCAGTCCTCGATCAGCCCTACGCCGCGGCTACGCAAACGCCGTTCGGGCCCCGCACCTATGCGTCCAATGCGCAGGAAGTGCAGGCCCTGGCCGGCCCGGCGCTCGCCGCGCAACCGCCGCGCCCGGCCCAGTTCACGCTCTATTTCGTCGAGGGGAAGGACGAGCTCACCGACGAGTCGAAGCAGATCGTCGAAGGCGTGTTCGCGGAGATTTCGAAACACCCGGCGCCCGAATTGCTGGTGATCGGCTACACAGACACGGTGGGCACGGATCAAGCCAATGACGCGCTTTCGAGGCAGCGCGCCGACACGATTCGAGGCGCGCTGATCGAGCGTGGCGTGACTTCGGACAATATCGCGGCAGTGGGTCGCGGCAAGCGCGAGTTGCTCGTGCAAACCGCGGACGGCGTCGCGGAGCCACGGAACCGGCGGGTCGTCATTGTCGTGCGCTGACCGCGGCAATCGCGCCTTGGCCACGTATCGATGCCGCACCGCTCACCGAGAAAGCTTGACCCTTCTCAGGCGGCCTTCGACGGGCCCCGCCAATGCAGCACGAGGATCGTGATGTCGTCCGCGGCCTCGGCACCGGCGGTGAAGCCTTCGATGTCCGCGCGCAACGCTCCCAGGACCGTAGCCGCGGCGGGCGCACCGCCGTCCTGCTTGAGCAGCGTCGTCCGCACCCGATCGCTGCCATAAAACTCCCCCGCGGCGTTCTCGGCGTCGGTCACGCCGTCGGAGATCATGCATAGCGACTCGCCCGCGCGCATGCGATAGTGCGCCGCGCGGTAGTCGAAGTCCGTGACCGAGCACAGCGGCGGACCGCCCCCGTCTTCGATGCGCCCCAGCACGCTGCCAGTCGAGCCCAGCAGGTAGGGATTCTCGTGTCCGGCGTTGCAGTAATCCAGATCCCCGGTGTCGAGATCGAGGATCCCGACGAATGCGGTGACGAACAGCATCTCGGGATTGTCGCGTGAGACCTCGGCGTTCGCCGCGGACATGAGCGCGCCAACGTCGGCATCCGGAGAGCGCAGCGTCGTGCTCTTGTACAGCGCTTTGCTGACAGCCATGAAGATGCTCGCCGACAGTCCCTTGCCGGCGACGTCCCCGACCAGAAAGAACAGGCGGCGATCGTCGAGACGAAAGAAGTCGTAGAGGTCGCCGCCCACTTCCCTCGCCGGAACCATGCTCGCGGCAAGATCGATGCGACGATCGTCGCGCAGCAGGTCGCTCCGCGGCAAGGTCGCCGTCTGGATGCGGCGTGCCGCCTCCATCTCGCCGGCAATGCGCGCGCTCTGCTCGCGTTGCGTTTGCACGAGGCGCTCCAATGATCGCTTTTCGCGCGTCGTCTCGGCCAGCGTCAGAAGCAGCAAGGCGCCGAACAGAAGCAGGAGACCCAGCGCCGGCGTGGCGGCATCGAAAAGCAGGCGTTGCCACCGAAACACCAGAAATCCGCAGACGATCGGCAAAACGACGCAGGCAAGCGCGAGCAAGCCTGCGGATCGCGGCTTCCATCGCGGCGTTGCCCAGATGAGCAGCGCGCCGAGGACCAGCAGCAATATCTCTTCGATCGCGCGCGCCGAGGCGGGCCGATGGAGCAAAGTGCGGTCGTAGAGGTTCTCCAGCAACTGGGCGTGGATTTCGCTGCCGGGCATGCGCTCGCCGATGGGCGTGTTCTGATATTCGATCAGCCCCAGGCCGGTGACCCCGATCAGCACCAGTTTCTTCTGCAATCGAGCGCGATCGACCCTGCCCTGGAGCACGTCGACCGCCGACACGAAGCGCCCCGCATTGCGCGGCGAGTAGTAGACGAGCGCGGCGCCGTCATCCTCGGTCGGGACGACGAGCTCACCGACGGTGACGCTTCGCACTGACGGCCCCGAGACGAGCAGGCGCAAGGACGGCGCGTGAACGGCAACGCGCAACATCTCGATCGATAGTGCCGGAACAAGGGTGCCGCCGATACTGGCTACCAATGGAATCCGGCGGATCACGCCTCCGGTGGGCTCCACGGAAATGAAACCATGCCCGGCAGCGGCGCGATCGAGCTCATCGATGCTCGTTTTCGCCCCGATATATTGCGGCAGCCGCGCGAGCGGCTGGGATACGGTCGGCGCGGTGCTCGAGTTGCGCACGCTGACCGGCGCGGCGCGCAAGGTCATGCCGGTCGCCTCCGCGGTGCCCGCGACGGCGAGAATGGCGTGGTCCGCAGTGAGGGCGCGCGCCAGCTCGGTATCGTTGGAAGTGAGGCCGCGCAGCACGTTGACCACCGCCGGGTCCTGATGCAGCGTTCGCGCGAGCACGTGCTCCGGCGAAAAGGCGTCGCCCTCGGGCATCAGAATATCGACGCCGATGGCCGCAGGCTCCTGACGGGCAACGGCATCGATCAATTGCGCGAGCAGCGTGCGCGGCCATGGCCATTGACCGAGGGCGGCGAGGCTTCTCTCGTCGATCTCCACGACAGTCGCGGGCATCGACTCCACGTGCCTTGGCGCAAGCGCCTGATAAGCGTCGAACCACGCGGCGCGCACGTACGAGGTCCACGGTGCTTCCAGCCAGTTGAGCCCCGCGAGGGCGATCAGCACGACCGCCCCCACCGCGCGGATGTAGGCCGTGCGGCGCACATCGAGCGCGGCCAGCGCGGGATGGTTCAAAGGTCTATTTCCAGCCCGTCATAGGCGGCCGAAACGGTCATCGCCTGACCGGTTCGCGTGATCTCCTCGAGTCGCCGGGCGTCGGCCAGTACTCCTTCGATCGCCGCGTCATCCGACGCGGGCTCATGATGGAACAGGCAGAGATGGCGCGCGCCGGCCATCTGGCACAGCTCGACGCCGACAACGTTGCTGGAATGACCCCAGTCGGCCTTGACGGAGATGGCGTCGGCGAGCGAGTACATGCCGTCGAAGATCACCACGTCGGCATCTTTGAAGAATTCAACGATGCTCGCGGTCTCTTGCGGATCGGTGAGCTTGTGCTCGGAGTCCGTCGAATAGACGACGACTTTCCCGCCCGACTCGAAACGATAGGCGTAAGAATCGCCGGTGTGCTGCTGCAGCTTGGTCGTGACGGTCATGCCCGCGATGTCGTGTGCCTTGCCGGGCTTCAGGTACACGAACTCGATATCCGCGCGCAGCACCGAAAAATCCACGGGAAACGACGGCTCATTCTGCTGTCGGCGCAGCGCGGCTTCGAGGCGCGCGTGGCTGCCATAGATGCGAAGGCGGTTGCCGGGAATGTAGGCCGGCGTGAAGAACGGCAGCCCCATGATGTGATCCCAGTGCATGTGGGACATGAAGATGTGGTAGGTCTGAGGCGCACCGGGCCCGTGGCGAGCGATTGCGGCCTGCCCGAAAGGACGAACGCCGCTTCCCAGATCGCAGATGACGTAGTCAGCGCCGCCGGTCTCGATCTCGACGCAGGACGTGTGTCCGCCGTAAGTTCCTGCGATCGGGAAAGCAAGGCCGCCCAGATAGGTCTCGATATCGGCGTCGGAGCCAAAGGCGCGGCCCGATGCGCCGCGCAAGGCCGCGACAAGTTTCTTGCGCAGGCCCGTTGCGGTAAGAGCGACCGGAAGCGATCCACGCGTGCCCCAGAAACGGATGCGCTTCATCGATCGCCCGTCTTTCAGGCCATGTCGAACGCTTGCAGAGCCGGAGACGAAAGGCTTTCGAGCGCGCCTCGAACCGATGAAAAGACCTCCAGCACGCGGTCGAAGCGGCTGATGGCGAAGATCTCCGCGACGACCGGCTTCAGATCGGCGATGGCGATCCGCGCGCCGCTGGCGCGCATTTCCTTCGCCGCGATCATCAGCACGCGCAATCCAACGCTGCTGATGTAGTCGACACCCGAGAAGTCGAGCACGAGTGAGCTTTTGTCGACGGCCGACTTCTCCCAGAGCGGTGTCAGCATCGTCTCGAGCTCCCCCGCACTGGTGTGATCGATGCGGCCCACCGGCGCGACAACGGCGACCTCGGCGAATTGTCTGCTGGAGATTTTCACGTGGTGTCTGATCCGACCAGCGCTCGTACGGGCGGCGCCTCAGCGTCGATTATAGGTGAAGTCCGCGAGAGGCTGGCAAATCGCAGCAACGGAGTCGAGGGTCACTTTCCACAGCTCAGACCGGCAGCCGCGTCCTTGGCAGGCAGCTTCAGATCGAAGTCGAGATTCCATGTCGTCTTGCCCCGTCCGCCAACGATTCTGCCGGACAGCATCGATCCGGGTTTGACCTCTCCGCTCATCTTCTCGACCCTGAAATCCTTCGGCGATTCGACGACCCACTGCACGCCGGCGATCATCGATTTGGCGTTGTTAGTGCTGAAGTCGATGGATTTGACGGATTGCGGAGACGCCGTCGCTCCGCCCCCGCCCGGACAGAACATGATTCGGACCAGGGTTCGTTGCTTGCCCGCTTTTGCCTCGTCGGCGTACGACGAAAGCTGGAATCCCTCGACCTCGGAGGGCGAGATGGCGTCCTCGTTGAACCAGATCGCGACACTGTGCTGGTCGCCGTACAGGGACACCGCGCAGTGGGTCGCGGCGAACTTTTCGCCGTCCATGGTTCCCGTCGCGGAGCACTTGTCCGGTCGGGTCACCGGCACCGCGACGCCATTCGCGGCAACAACCGCGCCCTGAGCGTTCGACGCGGCTCCTCTCACAGGCATCGGTTGACCCGGCGTCCATGCGTCGGCAAGCAACACGCCTTCGCGAAGCTGCGCAGGGCTGAGCTGCCTGGCGAGTTCATCGCGATGCGAAACGTACTCCTTGTTTCCATCCCGCGCCGCGATCGCATAGCTGGTGTATGCGAGGACCTCGTCTTTCGCCACGCCCTCGCCGTTTTCGTAGGCCACGCCCATCTTGAACTGAGCGAGGGGCAAGCCCTGGTCCGCCGCCTTGCGAAACCATGCGATTGCCTGCGCGTCGTCCCTGCGCACGCCGGTCCCTTTGGCGTACATCAGACCCAGATCGACTTGCGCGGTCGCGTTGCCTTGCACGGCTGCTTTTCGAAACCACTCCACGGCTTTCGCGTCGTCCTGCGCGATGCCGTCGCCCGTTGCATAAATCACGCCGAGCTCGACTTGCGCCGAGCTGTTGCCTTGCGCCGCCGAGTTGCGAAACAGAGACATGGCCTTCGACTTGTCCATCGCGACCCCGCGGCCGAATTCGTACATGATGCCGAGGCGATATTGGGCCTCCGCGTTACCCCGTTCCGCTGCCGGAGCAAGCTCGCGCAATGCGGTGGCGTAGTCGCCCTTGTTGACCGCGTCTATTCCCTCCTTGACGCCCGCCTCGGCAGGACCGCAACAAAGCACCGCGCCCACGAAAAGAGACAGCGCGGCAGATCGAATCTTTTTCATCTGAATGTTCCGAGGATTGGGCGCGCGGCTGCTCTCAAACGCTCGCCGTCTAGTTGCCCAGGAGGTGCAAGGCCACTTCGCGCCGGTGCGGCCGAAGGCGATGCTCCCACAAATAGATGCCCTGCCATGTGCCGAGCGCAAGGCGTCCGCCCGACAGCGGAATCGAAAGCTGCACGGGCGTGAGCGCCGCGCGAACATGCGCCGGCATATCGTCAGCCCCTTCGTCGCGATGCAGGAAAAGCGTGTCGCCGTCGGGCACAAGGCGCGTCAGGAAACGTTCAAGATCGCCCCGCACGTCCGGATCGGCATTCTCCTGCACGACAAGGCTCGCGGATGTATGGCGCACGAAGAGCGTCAACAACCCGCTTTGCATGCTGCTCGCCGCTACCCACTCGGCAACGGGCTGCGTAATTTCAACCAGCCCTCGCCCGCGGGTATCGAAGCCAAGCGTCGTGCTCAATTGACGCAGCATCGGAACAGGATAGTCGAAGGCGGGCGATACAGCGAGTCGTCGCACCGGACATATGCGGCCCGGCTATAGAAGCGCGTCGCTGGCCGTCAAAGTACCGTCCCGCGCAGCTATGGCCCCTCGCTCAGGGACCGCCCAAAAGTCCGCTCGACTGAAGCATGGCCGTGACATCTCGCGCATAACGCGGAGCGTCCGTCTGCAGTGACCTCGAATCGTACGTCGGAGCGGTGAAGGTCCAAACCTGCTGCGCCGTGCGCACATCGAACAGCGTCGTATAGATCGTCGCCACCTGAACGTCGACGATCGCCGGCGCATACCAGCCAGAGTACATGTCGGCGCCGTCCTGCGTGACCACACCGACCGTGCCGTAGGCCGACTGCGTGGTGAATCCCGAGAGGCGCACCAGAAGCACCGCATCCGCGCCGGCCTGCGCGACGGCGGCGCGGATAGTCGCCTGGTCAGGCGTGCGGTCGGTCGGAATGAACTGCCATCCGGGCACCGCCGCGACGCCCGTCCCCTGCAGGCTATAGACGACAATGTTCTCGAATCCTCGCTGGTCATTGAGGTTCTTCGAGCTCAACCCGATCACCATTATTTTCTTGAAGGGCGGACCGCTATAGCTGGGATTCCGCCACGTCGTCGGCTGGTTGCCGGTCGTCGCACAGGCTGCGGCGAGCAGAACGACGGTCAGGCATGAGGACAAATGGATCCAGCGATTGCGCATCGACATTCCTCTGGACGTGATTGATCTCTTTCGGCTTTCGCGCGGCGCGCCCCGGGCATCTGCTGCCGGTCACGATCCGATTCCGAAAGGGTCTGCTCGCGGCAAGCCCTGGCCATCAATACTATCAGCAGATCCGCTTGCTGACCGTGTCGAGGCGCGCCTCGGTGAAGTCGCGCGGCTTAGAGCTGCCATGCACCGCGAAGCGTGCGTTGGCCCCGAACCACGGACGCCGCGACAAGAATCCAGGCGTCGCGATCATGGCCGCCGGATCTTCGCACGGGCAGCATTGAGCAAGCTCCACTACGGCTTACCGCCATGGCCACCCTGCCCGACTCTTACGGACTCCAGACGTCGACCGCCGACCCGGTCTCGCTCGAACACTTCGAGCGGGCGATGGCGAGTCTTTTCCGTAGCGACGGTGGCGATCTGCCCATCATCGGACGCGCCATCGCACGTGACCCCGGCTTCGCCGCCGGACATAGCCTTCGTGCCGCAGCGCTGATCCTCGGCGGGGACAGCGCGTCCGCGGCTTCGCTGTCGGCCTCGATCAATGCGATCGAGCGCAACGCCGGCGCGAACGAGCGCGAGCGCCGGCACGCCGCCGCGGCGCGCCGCTGGCTCGACGGAGCCGTCGCGCCAGCGGCTGACCAATACGGGAGCCTGCTCCGCGACTATCCGCGCGACCGTCTCGCCCTGCTGGTGACGCACGGACTCGATTTCCGCCTTGGCCGGCGGGAAATGCTGCGCGATCGCGCAGCCGCGGTCCTTCCGCACTGGGACGTCCGCGATCCGCAGTACGGATACCTGCTCAGCATGCATGCGTTTGGGCTCGAGGAAACCGGCGATTATGCTGCAGCGCTGGCGCAGGCGCAGCGGTCTCTCGAGCTCGTCCCGGACAATGCGTCGGCCATTCACGTCATTGCACACGTGCTCGAGATGAAGGGACCTCCCGACAAAGGCATCGCATGGCTGCGCCGCACGCAGCCAATCTGGGCTGAGAATGCGGGGTTTCGCATCCACCTCGCGTGGCACCTCGCGCTCTACCAGCTCGACGCCGACGCCGCCGCGGACGCTCTCGCGACCTACGACGAATTGATTGCGCCTCACCTCAGCGGCAGCAACAGTGGCCTCGTCGATGCCTCCGCGCTGCTGTGGCGGTTGCAACTTCGCGGAACCGGCTCGCAGGGACGCTGGCGCGGGGTGACGCGACTCTGGACGCGCGGACGCGCCATCGGCAACCGCGCATTCGAGCTCGTACACGCGGTGATGGCGCTTGCCGGGTCGAAGGAGCACGGACGCGCCCGACAGCTGGCGAAACGACTGAAGAGTGACGCGATGCTTCGCGCACGAAGCGGCAGTCAGGAGCTTCGAGTTGCGGAGCCGCTGATGGCGGCCATCATCGCATTCGGTCGAGGCGACTACGACAAGGCCGTTGCAGGTATTTCTGCGATCCGCGCCGCAGCGGACCGGTGCGGCGGCAGCGTCGCGCAGTGCGATCTCATTCACCTTACGTTGCTTGAAGCCGCGCTGCGCGCTCAACGGAAACGCCTGGCGGGAGTGCTGGCGGGCGAGCGTGCGGCGCGCAAGCCGGCGAGCCCTCTCAATCGATGGCTCAAGGCGCGCGTCAAAGGCCTGAGCGTACATCAGCCAGTTGCGCAGCATTGAGCGGACGGGTTGCAGCGCGCGTGCCGGCGGTAACTCGTCGAAAAAAACTCATAGACCATTACAGTAACCAGCCAGGAGGCAACGAGCCCTTCCGTCGGCTGTATAAAAAACGGTCGCGCGGGTGTGCGCGAAGGCGGCCCTTGGGACAACGACGCGTCGCGTCGGCGGGTAATGCAACGACGCGGCCGCTTTTTACCGCTCGGCTTTTTGTCGCTCGCCAGGTTCGGAGTTCCTTCGCCCGCCGATCATCGCCGAGAAACTCGCTCCAAGGCCATCGGGAAGGTCGACGCGGGTAGCGACTAATTAACGTAGCGCTACTTTCCCTTTTTCGCGAGCACGGCATCCGCCTTCCTGTCCACCTTAGCCTTGTCCGCCGCGCTGAGACGGCCTGAATTGAGGCCTTGGGCGGCGCGCGCCTTCGCGTCACGCGCGTGTGCCTTGTCCTCGACAGGATAGCGGCCGCCTGGAAGCGCGAAATCGGATTTCGGTAATTTCTTGCGGGCGTCAGTCGTGAGCTTGGTCATACAATTCTCCTAGCAGTTTTCATGGCCCGGAATTCCGGAGCGGTTCGAGCGCGGTGCCGCGCAGCGTTGATCAGTGCCAAATGGTCACCGATGCATTTTCGGACCGCCGCGCTCTGAGAAGCGATCCGATTGTTTTGGTTATCACGCTTCGCGAAAATCGGCGCTTCGCTGATTTCGCGGTAAGACTTATCGGCCCGGGGGTAAGCGATCGTCCGACGGAGAGCTATGCCGCCCGCGCGTGCCTGCGGAGGTTGCTCCGCTGGATTGCGCCGAGCCCATCTCGGTTATGGCGCCGGATCTGATCGCTTCACGATTACTGTCATCGGCTTCGCCCGCAAGACCATGGCTGCCCAAGCCAAGGCAACCGAGACCCCGTCAGGGCGTATCTGAATATGCGCGGCATATCGCGCGCACCTGCGCCGCGACCGCGCATTGCGGAACCGCTCGCTGGGGCCGTTCGCTTGGTCGATGCGGCGAATTGCGCCTTAGGGTGCCCGAGGCTTCCGATCGCCGCCCGGCTTCCTGTCTGACGCCGGCGACCCATGTTCCGCCGCGCCATCGGGCACGGGACGCAGCAAGGCGACCAGCTCTTCGCTGACCGAGCGCAGCAGCTCGCAAGCTTCCCGTACGGTCCGCCTGCTTTCCCGGGACAACCGGGTCGAATCGTTGCCCAAGGGTTGCAGGGCAAGTGATACCGCGACAATTTTGTCCGTCAATTCCGCCAGCCGCTTTTCCGCGGGTGGCGGAAGGCCATCCGTCGATTTGAGCATGGACTTTCTTCCCATTGCAGAAGCACAAAACCCACGGGAAGTATATTATCGCAACCGAAAGAATGTACGGTATCGTACGAACGGCCCGCAACACTGCGTGTCGAACCGTCATTCAGGAAACGATCGGAAAGCCGTGGCACGTTCCCCCATCGACATCGCCGCGCTCGACCTCAGGGTCCAGGAGCGCATCCTGGCGGTGGGACGTCTCAAGGATTTTCGCGTAGTGCTTTGGCGGCATGAGCCCGACGCCAGCGGATCCAACTGGGACGGACGAATCGAACGTCTCAACGGCGCGACGCTCGAGGGACCGCGCTGCGACCTGGTCATCCCCCGTCTGCGCCTCCTGTTCAATCTCGTCTAGCTCGCCGGACGAAAGCGGCCGTGGGCGCGTGACGCGCCTTGGGCGCGCCTAACCGTACGCTAACGTACACCGTTATGTCGTTCATCGACCCCCGGTTATAGTCCGTCGCGAGTTCATCGCTCGTCATCGGGTTCGCGCCTTGTGCCGACTGTTGGATTTTCCAACGTCATACGAGGTGCAGGGTGATCAATCCGCCGGTCGGTGCCGTCAACTATTTGCTCGCTTCGCTACCGCCTGCGGATCGCCGGCTGGTGATGGCGGCGTGCGAGCACACCGAGCTCCGGTTCGGCGAAGCACTGAGCCAGCCACGCGACACGATCCGCCACGTCTACTTTCCGACGGACAGCTACATATCGCTCATCACGCCGAGCGGGTCGAGCGAGAGCCTTGAAGTCGGCATGGTGGGAAGCGAGGGAGTGTTCGGGGTCGCGCTGCTGCTGGACGTGAACAGGTCGGGGCTCCTCGGCCTCGTTCAGGGAGGCGGTCCGGCGCTGCGCGTATCTGCAACGCGCTTCAGACAGCTGGCCGAGACGAGCAAACCCTTTCGGCGCATATTGAACCGGTATCTCTTCGTGCTCACCGCGGGTCTCGCCCAGACCGCAGCGTGCAGTCGCTTCCACCTGCTCGATGCGAGAATGGCGCGCTGGCTGCTGATGACTCATGATCGGGCGCACCGGGACACGTTCGGGCTGACCCACGAGTTTCTGGCCTACATGCTCGGCGTGCGTCGCGCCGGCGTGACCGAGGCCGCGGGCCACCTGCAAGCGCAAGGACTCATTCGCTATTCACGAGGAGAGCTTGCGATCGTCGATCGCGCGGGACTCGAGGCGATCTCGTGTCCCTGCTACAGCATTCTGAAAAACACTTACCGGGAATATCTCGGAGCGCCCGCAAAACGAGCCTCCGCCCGATCGGTCCGCCGACACAGTTGAAGCAAGGTGCGATGTGCTGGCCGCGCATCGCATCGCGTGCCAGGCGCGCCCGATCACCACGCGAGCGCGCGACGGACACCCAATCCGAAGCGCCAGTGGCAGCCGAATCCAACCCGTGCCAATATCCTGCTGCGCCTTCGGAGTCGGTCGCGCTGCATTCGCGCCAGGGCGCCGACTCCCATCGCCGCGGAAGGCTGGGGCGCCAGCTCACTCGACCCGGAAATGACAGCCGATAGTCCGTCCGCTCGCCGTTTGTCCCCGCTGCCGGCCGCGTCGCGCTTGGCTGTTGCGATTGTCCTCGGCCTGATGGCTTCGGGCTGCGCGACACTGCCTAAGAACGTCGAGCGCACGCCGTCGACCGCCGTCACGAACACCGGGGACACGCGCCTCGGGAAGGCCGCTGCACGAGCCGCCGAGGGCCACCCGGGCCTGTCGGGCATTCATGCGCTTGCCAACGCGAGGGATGCGTTTGCCGCGAGAATCGTGCTCGCCCAGACCGCGGAGCGATCGCTCGATCTTCAGTACTACATCTGGCACGCCGATACGACCGGGCAGCTTCTGTTCGAGGCCGTGTGGCAGGCAGCCGAGCGCGGCGTTCGCGTGCGCATCCTCCTCGACGACGCCAACACGCGTGGGCTCGATGCGACGATTGCGACGCTCGCCGCGCATCCGAACATCCAGGTCAGGCTTTTCAATCCGTTTCCGAATCGCAATTTCAGGGTAGGCGACTTCGTCACCGACTTTGCACGCCTCAATCGCCGCATGCACAACAAGTCGTTCACCGCGGACGGCCAGATCGCGATCGTCGGCGGCCGCAACATCGGCGACGAATACTACGGCGCGGACACCGATGTCGCGTTTCGAGATCTGGATGCGCTCGCGATCGGACCGGTCGTTCGCGAGGTCATCCGCGAGTTCGATCTCTACTGGAACAGCGAGTCCGCCTATCCGGCATCCGGATTGGTCCCCGCCATCGCGCCCCAGGACGCCGCTCGCTTGCGCGAAGGCTGGGCCGAGGTCCGGCGAGCAACCCGACGCGACGCGATACACCGATGCCGTGCGCGAGACGCCTCTGGTACGCAGCTTGACGACCGGAGAGTTCGATCTGGAATGGACAACGGCGCAAGTCGTACGCGACGACCCGTCGAAAGTCCTGCAGCCGCCTGAGCGCACCGAGCTGCACCTGCTTCCGCACCTGGAAGAGGCGATGGGCAGACCCTTGCGGGAGCTGGATCTCGTTTCGCCCTACTTCGTTCCCGGCGTCGAAGGCACGGCCGCCTTCAAGGAGCTGTCCGAGCGCGGCGTGAAAGTCCGCGTGCTCACCAATTCGCTGGCGGCGACGGACGTGAGTCCCGTCCACGCCGGATATTCAAGATACCGCGAGGGCTTGCTTCGCGCGGGCGTTCGCCTGTACGAGCTCAAGCCGACGGCGAACACCCGGGAGGCAAAGGAGCACGCCAAGCAGCAGGGCATCGACGAAAGCGTCGCGTCCGGATTGCATGCGAAGACGTTTTCAGTCGATCGCAGCCGGATCTTCATCGGCTCGTTCAACCTCGACCCGCGCTCGGATCGCCTCAACACCGAAATGGGCGTCGTCATCGCGAGTCCGACGCTGGCAGCGCGGCTTTCGGAAGCGTTCGACACAGACATTCCTCGCGATGCCTACGAGGTCCGTCTCGCGGCCGATGGTCGAAGTCTCGAGTGGATCGAGCGGGACGGCGAGCGGGAGACCCTCTACACGACCGAGCCGGAAACTGCCTCGATGAAGCGAATCTGGATCGAGTTCCTTTCCATCCTCCCTATCGAGTGGCTATTGTAGGATCGCAGTTGCACGCCACTACGCTGCCCAAGCGCTCCGGTCGCGTGACGCTCGCAGCATTTGAATTGATCGGCGGCTCGAGAAACAAAATCAAGGCGAGAAGCTCTCGGAAACTGCTCACGCGCTGCGACTGGAGCACGGCTCATGGATAGCGTCATCGATAGCCTCGCGCTCGTCTTCGTGGTCTCGTTCTTGGTGCTCAGGCTTCGACCCGTATCGGCGGGCACCAGGGCCCAATCTGAAACGCTTGAATGCCTTTCCGGCGGCTCCCGGATCGCTTTTGCGCTGCACGCTGCACGGGGATAAGATCAGGAAAACATCCGCGTGCCTCACCACTAATCGGAACGCTCCATGAATGATCTTTCCCTGCCACGTGCGGGTGACGCACGGCGCGACACCGCCCGCCTCATCCGGGCCCCGCGCGGCAACCGGCTTAGCGCGAAATCCTGGCTGACGGAAGCCCCGCTGCGCATGCTCATGAACAACCTCGACCCCGAGGTTGCCGAAAAACCCGAGGAGCTGATCGTCTACGGCGGCATCGGCCGCGCGGCACGAGACTGGGAGTGCTTCGACAAGATCGTCGAGGTCCTGAAGGCGCTCGCCGATGACGAGACGCTGCTCGTGCAATCGGGCAAGCCCGTCGGCGTATTCAAGACCCACGCGGACGCGCCGCGCGTGCTCATCGCCAATTCCAACCTCGTTCCGCACTGGGCCACGTGGGAACATTTCCACGAGCTCGATGCGAAGGGGCTGATGATGTACGGGCAGATGACCGCGGGCTCGTGGATATACATCGGCAGCCAGGGCATCGTGCAGGGTACTTACGAAACGTTCGCCGAAGCCGGCCGCCAGCACTATGGCGGCGATCTGCGCGGAAAATGGATACTCACCGGCGGCCTCGGCGGCATGGGCGGCGCGCAACCGCTCGCGGCAACCATGGCCGGGGCTTCCATGCTGGCCGTCGAATGCAACGCGAGCCGCATCCAAATGCGGCTCGACACACGCTATCTCGACCGGCAGGCGAGCACGCTCGATGGCGCGCTCGCGATGATTCAGGATGCGCACGCGGGCGGACGCGCCGTGTCGGTCGGTCTGCTCGGCAATGCGGCGGATGTATTTCCCGAATTGGTCCGACGCGTTCAAGCGGGAGACCGCAGCGCGCGCCCCGACATGGTCACCGATCAAACAAGCGCGCACGATCCATTGAACGGCTATCTTCCGGCCGGCTGGTCGCTCGAAGAGGCGGACGCCCGTCGGGTGCTCGACCCGGCGGCGGTGGTCGACGCCGCGAAGGCATCGATGGCCGTGCAGGTGCGCGCAATGCTGGCCTTTCACGAAATGGGCGTGCCCACCTTCGACTACGGCAACAACCTCCGCCAGATGGCCCTGGAGGCCGGCGTTGGCAATGCTTTCGATTTTCCGGGATTCGTGCCCGCGTACATCCGCCCGCTCTTCTGCCGCGGTGTCGGTCCGTTCCGATGGGTGGCGCTATCGGGCGATCCGGAGGACATCTACAGGACCGACGAGAAGATGAAGGCATTGTTTCCGCACGACGCGCACCTGCACAACTGGCTCGACATGGCGCGCTCGCGTATCAAGTTCCAGGGATTGCCGGCGCGTATCTGCTGGATCGGACTGGGCGATCGCGCACGCGCCGGCCTCGCATTCAACGAGATGGTCGGCAGCGGCGAATTGAAAGCGCCCATCGTCATCGGCCGCGACCACCTGGATTCAGGATCGGTCGCAAGCCCCAACCGCGAGACCGAAGGCATGCGCGACGGCTCCGACGCAGTCTCGGACTGGGCCTTTCTCAACGCGCTCCTCAACTGCGCGAGCGGCGCAACGTGGGTCAGCATTCATCACGGCGGCGGCGTGGGCATGGGATTCTCGCAGCATGCCGGGATGGTGATCGTCTGCGATGGAACGCCGGCTGCCGCCCGACGTATCGAGCGCGTGCTGACCAACGACCCGGCGAGCGGGGTAATGAGACACGCGGATGCGGGCTATGACGACGCGATCCAGTGTGCAAAGGAGCAAGGGCTGGTGCTGCCGATGGCCAATCGGCAATGACGGTCCGCGTTGCACGCATCGAAGTGCCCGGCGCCGGGCACTTGCAGACTGTCGTTGTGTCATGAAGCCCGAATTGACGCTCACGGCGGGCAAGCTTTCGCTGCGCACGCTTCGCCAGGTCGCCGCAGGCGACGTCCGCGTCGCTCTCGATGCCGCGACGTTGCCCGTCATCCTCGCGTCGAGGAACGCGGTGCAAACCGCGGTCGACGAGGGCGCTCCAGCCTACGGAATCAACACGGGCTTCGGCAAGCTCGCCAAGACGCATATCGCCCACGATCAACTGGAGCGGCTCCAGACCAATCTCGTGCGCTCCCACGCAGTCGGCACCGGAATCTTGCTGGACGATGCGACCGTCCGTCTCGTTCTGGTGCTGAAGGCCGCGAGCCTCGCTCGCGGCTATTCGGGCGTGCGGCCCGCCGTCATCGAGGCCTTGCTCGCACTCTACAACGCCGATGTCCTGCCATCGATCCCGTCGAAAGGTTCGGTCGGCGCCTCGGGCGATCTGGCGCCGCTTGCGCACATGAGCCTCGCGCTGATGGGCGAAGGCGACGTACGGATCGACGGCGTTGCCGTTGCCGCGAGCGAAGGCCTTCGCCGAGCGGGTCTCTCGCCGATATCGCTCGGTGCCAAGGAAGGGCTCGCGCTGTTGAACGGCACCCAGGTTTCGACGGCGCTCGCGCTCAAGGCGCTGTTCGAGACCGAGGACATTTTTGCCGCGGCAGTTGTCACCGGCGCGTTGTCCGTCGACGCTGCGAAGGGCAGCGATGCTCCGTTCGACGCGCGCATCCAGGACGTCCGCGGCCAGCCAGGACAAATCGACATCGCCGCGAAGTATCGCGCCTTGCTTAGCGACAGCGCGATTCGCCGCTCTCATCTGGTGAACGACGATCGCGTCCAGGATCCCTACAGCCTGCGCTGCCAGCCGCAGGTTATGGGGGCGTGCCTCGACCTCATCCGCAACGTTGCCGCGACCCTGGTCATCGAAGCCAACGCGGTCACCGACAATCCGCTGGTGTTTGCGGATGCCGGCGAGGTCCTCTCGGGAGGAAATTTTCACGGCGAGCCCGTCGCGCTCGCGGCAGATGTCCTGGCACTGGCCATCGCCGAAATAGGGTCACTCGCCGAGCGGCGAATCGCGCTGCTGATCGATGCGACGCTTTCCGGCCTGCCGCCCTTCCTGGTTCGCGAGCCGGGGATCAATTCCGGTTTCATGATGGCGCACGTCACGGCGGCTGCGCTCGCGTCGGAAAACAAGTCCCTCGCGCATCCGGCGAGCGTCGACAGCCTGCCCACTTCGGCCAACCAGGAAGATCATGTGAGCATGTCGACCTTTGCCGCGCGGAGGCTCGGAGAGATGGCGGAGAACACGCGCACCATCGTTGCCATCGAGCTCCTCGCCGCGGCGCAAGGCATCGACTTTCATGCTCCCTTGAAGACGTCGGAAAAGCTGCAGTCGGTCCACCGCGCCGTGCGCCACCGGGTCGCGTTCTACGCCGAAGACCGCTACTTCGCGCCGGACATCGCCGCGATGAGCAAGCTCGTCGCCAGCGGCGAGTTGACGCGCGAGATTGCTGAGATCCTGCCATCCTGGCGCGGTTGACGGCGGCTGACCGCAGTTGACCTCAGTTGACCTCAGTTGACACTACCAAGCCGATGCCGCGCCGCTACCTCGCTCCCAGCGCCCTGCTTCCTTCCGGCTGGGTGGACAATGTTCTCATCGAGGTCGACGACGATGGTGTAATCGCGCAAGTGACCACGGGCGTCGACGACGGCGACGCCGAGCGCCTCCATGGTCCGATCATTCCCGGCATGCCGAACCTGCACTCGCACGCCTTCCAGCGGGCAATGGCGGGCCTCACGCAGAAGGCCGGACCCGAAGGCGACAGCTTCTGGGCGTGGCGCGAGCTGATGTACCGCTTTCTGGCGCGCCTGAATCCCGACGATGTCGAGGCGATCGCGACGCAGCTCTACGTCGAGATGCTGGAAGCGGGCTACACATCCGTGGCTGAATTTCACTACCTGCACCACGATCACATGGGCAAGCCTTACGCCAATCACGTCGAGATGGCGGAGCGCATTTGTGCAGCCGCCGACACTGCGGGAATCGGCCTCACGTTGCTTCCGGTGTTCTACGCCCACAGCAATTTTGGCGGCCTCGCGCCGACGCCAGGCCAACGCCGATTCATCAATGACGCCGATCGCTTCTCGCGCATGCTCGACACCCTTGCACCGAGGCTGGGCGCAAATCCCACGCAGCGGCTGGGCGTTGCGCCGCACTCGCTTCGAGCGGTAACGCCCGAGGAGCTGCAGTGGATACTGGAGCACGCCGATCGTCTCGACGGCACCATGCCGATCCACATCCACGTCGCCGAGCAGCAAAAGGAAGTCGACGATTGCATCGCCTGGTCGGGTGTCCGGCCGATGCAATGGCTGATCGACGACATCGGCCTGAACGAGCGCTGGTGCGCCATCCACGCGACGCACATGGATGACGCCGAAACCGTGGCGTTGGCTGCTTCGAGGACCGTTGTGGGTCTGTGTCCGACCACCGAAGGCGACCTCGGCGACGGGCTCTTCAATGCCAAGACCTTTTTCGCGCAGCAGGGACGGTTCGGCATTGGCGGGGACAGCCATGTCGGCATCGATCCGTTTCGGGAGTTGCGCCTGCTGGAGTACGGTCAGCGAACGATCTCGCAGCAGCGCAACGTATTCGGCCTCGCGCCCGGAGGATCATTCGGAAGCCGCCTCTATCGCGACGCTTGCGCCGGCGGAGCGCAAGCGCTCGGTCAGCGCATCGGCACCATCGCCGCACACCATCGGGCCGATTGGATCGTGCTGGACGCAGACGCTTTGGCCATTGCCGAGCGAGAAGGCGACGAGATCCTCGACAGCACGATCTTCGGTCCACTCAAGGCGCCGGTGCGTGACGTGATGGTCGGCGGACGATGGCGCGTGCGCGACGGCACGCATGCGCGCTCCGCCCAGAGCGCCGCACGATACCGGACGACACTGAAGGGGCTGTTGGCGTGAGCGTCGATCCCGCCTGGGATGCGCTGTGGGTCAACGTGCACCTTGCCACGATGGACGAGGCGACGGTTGGCGGCGACGGTTATGGCACGATCCGCGACGGCGCGCTCGCGGTCCGCGACGGCCGCATCGCGTGGGTCGGTGCGCGAGCCGATCTTCCCTCGGGATGGCGCGCGGGGACCGAGCACGACGGCCGCCGTGCGTGGCTCACCCCCGGCCTGATCGATTGCCACACTCACCTCGTCTACGCGGGCAACCGCTCCGACGAGTTCGAAATGCGCCTTGGCGGCGCATCGTACGAGGAAATCGCAAAGGCTGGCGGAGGTATCGCGTCGACGGTGCGTGCGACGCGTGCCGCAAGCGAGGCCGAGCTCATCGTGGAAAGCGCGCCCCGGATGCGTCGTCTGGTTTCCGAAGGCGTCACCACGGTGGAAATCAAATCCGGATACGGCCTCGACACCGCAAACGAGCTGAAGATACTGTACGCCGCGCGACACTTGGAAAAGGACTGTGGAGTCGACGTCAAGACGACGTTCCTCGGCGCCCATGCGCTGCCTCCGGAGTTTTTGGGCCGGCCGGATGACTACATCGACCTGGTTTGCGACGAAATGCTGCCGGCAGCCGCCGACGCCAGACTCGCCGACGCGGTGGATGCCTTCTGCGAAAATATTGGGTTCACGCCGGCGCAAACAGTGCGGGTGTTCGATGCCGCACGGCGTCACGGCCTGCCGGTCAAGCTGCACGCAGACCAGCTCTCCGATCTCGGTGGCGCGCGGCTCGCGGCCAGCTACCGGGCGATCTCCGCCGACCATCTGGAACATGCGTCCGCCGATTCCGTGCGCGCCATGGCCGAAGCGGGCACGACTGCGGTGCTCTTGCCGGGGGCGTTCTACTACCTGCGCGAAGTGAAGCTGCCGCCGATTGCAGCGCTGCGCCAGCACGGCGTACCGATGGCGATCGCCACCGACTGCAATCCCGGGACATCGCCGTGCACCTCGATGCTCCTCATGCTCAACATGGCGTGCACGCTATTCCGCCTGACGCCGGCCGAGGCGCTGGCCGGAGCGACGCGCAACGCCGCGAAGGCGCTTGGCATGGAAAACGAAGGCGGCCGGCTCTCGACGGGCCAGCGCGCGAATCTCGCACTGTGGGATATTTCGCGGCCTTCGGAGCTTGCATACGCATTCGGCGCGAATCCCTGCGTCGGCCGCGTCATGCACGGTCGCATCGCCAAGATGTAACGCTTCATCTTCTTTCGGCGATGCTGGCGACGATCAGCGTTTCTTCGCAGCTGGCTTGGGAGGCGTTGACGCTCCGCGCTCAGGTGCATCGGGGTCGGGCTCTTCCGATACCCATGAATCGAGCAGTGTGTAAGCGACCGCGAGCAGCACCGGGCCGACGAACAGTCCGAGCAGTCCGAACGCAAACAATCCGCCGATAACCCCGGAAAAGATCAGCAGCAGGGGCAAGTCAGCGCCCCTCCGGATCAGGACCGGGCGGAGGATGTTGTCGAGGCTCCCGACCACGATCGTCCAGACAAGCAGCACGCTGAACCATCCGGTGTGGTCTTGCCACCACAGCCAGCCAAGCCCGGCGAGGAGCACCGGCAACGGGCCTATCTGCGCCAGGCACAGCATCAACATTACCGCGGTCAACACCGGCGCGTACGGGACCCCAGTAATTGCAAGGCCGATTCCGCCCAGCACCGACTGGACAACGGCGGTCACAACCACGCCCAGCGCGACGCCGCGGATCGCCTGACCGGCGAGGCGCACGACCTGATCGCCGCGATCGCCCGCGAGGCGACGGCCGAATCGCCGCACCCAGCGCGCCATGTCCTCTCCGCTCATGTAGAGGATCGTTGAAATAATGACCGTGAGGAGAAACTGGATCGTCACGAGGCCGAAGCTGCCGACCTCCGCTACAAACCAGTGGGCGACCTCGGATGCGTAAGGACGCACCGTCTCTGCGATCTCTTCAGGACCTTTGGAGGCGTACTCGCGCCAGGTGTCTGCCGCCTTTTGGCCGACGACAGGGATTTTCTCGACGAAATCCGGCGGCATCGGCACGCTCACGCTCGACAGCCGGCTTGTCCATTCGACGATCTCGCTGGCATTGACGACGATCGATCCGATGGCGGCGGAGAGCGGCACGATGAACACGAGCAGCAGCGCCACGGTCATGGTGGCCGTGGCAAGCCAGCGCTTGCCCCAGAGACGCGACTGGAGAGTGCGCAAGATGGGCCAAGTGGTCACGACGATCATCGTCGCCCACACAGTTGCCGCGAGAAATGGCCGAAGGATCCAGGTCGAAGCTGCAATCAGGCCGGCGATGACCAGGACTGCCAGGACGGTGCGCGTGAGGTCGCTGTTGAGTCTCGGTTCCATGGTTGCTTCCGGCTGGTCGCACGCCGAATAAACGGCGTCGGCTCGCTGTTGTTTATCCCGCTTGGATCTTACGCTGGTCGCTTGGATTATCGATGGCCGCGACAGATGCTAGAAATCGTAATTCACAATGGCGCGGAAGTCGTTGATCGTCGGATCGCCACCGCCCCGCTGCGCAACGTGGGCATAGCGCAGCCGAAGCGACCAGCCCTTCAACGCGCCTGCCTTGGGCGCCCATTGGAGGTTGAGGTCGGTCTCGCTTTCGTTGTACGCCGGCGCCACGACACCGGAGCCGTATACAAAAAGCGCATAGGCGCTGAGCCCTTCCGCGCCGTGCGCGGAGAAATCGTACGTCCCTTTGAGCATGACCGCCGACTCGCCGGCGCGATCGAAGTCTTTCACCTGCACGCTCGTGTACCCCGGATAACCGCCCCAGGGCGTGCGCATGTCGGCTCCCTTCGCGGTATCCGTGTACGCAAGGGTTAGCAGGGCTGCGCCCACATTCATTTCGCCCTTTACGCCCCATTGGTTCGTGGAAAATGCCTGGCCCGTCAGCAGATCGCCGCCCGTGCTGCGCTGGTCCGAGAACTGCGCGCCCAGCTTCAATTTGTAACCGTCGGCCAGCGCCAGCGTGTACTTCCCTTCCGTGTAGAAAATATTGATGACGTCATCCGAGTAGTAGTCGATCGCGCCGAGCGAGAACCCCTTCCCGTCGAAATTGGCGCCGGCGACATAGACGCCGCGCTCCACCGTGGCGCCGGCCACGACCGACATCCACCTGAACTCGTCGGAATTTTTTTCCTTGATCTTCGAGATGTATCCGCCACCGAACCGCCACGCGCCGTCGTCCTTGTCGCCCGCCTTTCCGTAGACGGTTATCCCCTCGAAGGTGTTCGGTGTCATGCGCACGTCGTTCTTGTTGATATAGGGAGTGTCGTACTCCTTACGGCCCACGGCCCCGAAGATCTGATCGCTGAACTTGACCTCGGCGTAAGCCTGGCCAAGCACGGTGTAGCCCTTCTGTCCGGGCTGCAACAGCAAGGTGCCGTCGCGATCGTCGGGCGCGTACAGCGGTTGCGACGTATAGCCGACGGCGCCGATCCGCAGCAGGTCGGCAAGGTAGCCGGACTGGTACGAAAGCCAGCCACCGATCGCCCAGGCCTCGCTGCGGGTGTTGTCGTACTTGTCGCGATTGAAATAAAACGTCCGAAACTGCGCGTCGAACTTGGAATCGTTGATGAACGGCGACGACTTCACTTCGGGCGGCGCGGTTGTCGAAAACACCGGCTGCTGCGGGTGAGGGCTTCCCATGTCGATCTGGTCCATGGGCGTAGCGCCCTGCTCGACCGATTCGGTCGTTGGCGATTGTCCCAGGGCCGGGGTAACGCCGCCCATGACCAGGGTGAAGGTCATCGCGGTGAACGACGGCGCTGCGCCCGAGCGTGATACGGGCCGGCTGGATCGCTCCCGATACACGGATTGCAAGGTCATGGGTTCCTCCGTGAATATTATTTTCCGACCGCCATCATTGCCACGAGCACCGGGTCCCCAGGCCGTCAGCAGAGATGTTGCCGACGGCATAGGGCACCGTATAGCCGAGCGCGGGGATGCTGCTGCGCGCCTCGTCCTGAATAGCGCGCAGGGCCGATGTGATCGTCCCGGCGCCGGCGCAGGCACCGAGGACGATGAGGGGTTGCATCCTCAGCACGTAGCGCCCGAAGAGGATCCCCACGGTGTGAGGCAGCAGGGCGGACACTATGCCCACGAAGACCAGGCTGATGCCGGATTTCTGCAGTCCGGCAACGAAGCTGGGGCCCGCGCTCAGGCCGACGATGCCGATGAAGATGCACAGGCCGACCGTATCGAAGATCCAGATCGCCGGCTCGGGGATTCTTCCGAAGAACGGATAGGCCGACCGCAGCCAGCCGAACACGAGCCCCATGATCAGCGCGCCGCCGCTGGCAGTAAGGGTGAGCGGGATGCCGAAAACGGTGACCGAGAGCAAGCCCACAAACCCGCCGATCACGATCCCGGTGCCGACGAACACCATGTCCGTCGCCGTGGTGGCGCGATCGGCATATCCAAGCTCCGCGGCCGCGCGCTCGACCTCGGCCTTTGTCCCGATGAGACTCAGCACATCTCCCCGGTCGATGAACGTCACCTCCGAGATCGGGATCTCCTGCCCGGCTCGCACGATGTGGCGCACAAATACTCCGCGCGCGCTCTCGAGGAGCGCCAGGTCCACAAGTGATTTCCCCGCCAACGAGCGGTTCGTGACCACGACATCCAGCGTTTCGATCGGGATGTCGAGCAAGGCGTTGTCATCCACTTCGGGGCCGACCCGGTCGCGAAGCTGCATATGCACCGCCTGTCGCGCGATGACTGCCACGACATCGTCCATGCGGATGACGGTGTCCGGCGTGGACTCGATGATTTCGCCCCCGCGGCGGATGCGCACGATGAAGACCCGTGCGCCCTGCGGCAGCGCCTCGAGTTGCGCCACGGTCTTGTTCATCAGGTCGCGGTTGGTCACGCGGCATGCGCGGACGTCGAAGGCTCTCGCGGCCGAGAAGACCCCGACCTCTTGCTGGGCAGCGCCTGCAATCGCCGCCTGCATGCGCTCACCTTCTTCTCTCAGGTTGATTCCCATCAGCTTCGGCCCGATCGTGGGCAGGTACCAGACGAGGCTGGCAGTGCCGATGAGATAGGTCACGGCATACGCGACGGGAATGTTATTGATCAGCGCGGCTTTCTCCGCATCGGGAAGGCCAAGCGCTGGATCGCGTCGCCGGCAGTGCCGATCACCGTGGACTCCGAGAACGCGCCGGCCAGGAGGCCCGCCGCCGTTCCGACGTCGTATCCGAGCACCTTCGCGAAACCGTACGCCGTGAGCAGGCAGGTTACGCACAGGACGACCGTAAGCGCGACCTGAGGAAGGGCGTCGCCTTTCAGCCCGCGAAAGAATTGCGGTCCTACCTTATAGCCGGTGGTAAAGAGGAAGAGGTCGAAGAAGACCGTCTTCACGATCGACGGGACCTTGATGTCGAGCTGGCCGATCAGGACGCCCGCCAGGAGACAGCCGACGACGATCCCGAGGCTGAAGCTTCCGAACTTGACGCGGCCGATGAGAAAGCCGACCGCGAGCGTGAGGAAAATCGCCAGCTCAGCATTGTGGCGCAGCGCCTCTACGAAATAGTCCAACACCGGCGTTCTCCCCTTATCGCGTCATCGCGATGTATATGGCCAAGTGACGGCCAGGTCGGTCCGTCATCTGCAGACTCGATCAGCGACGCAATAACTGCCTGGCTCCAGCGTCGGCGGCCGTGGGGCCGCCGAGCCGCTCAATTGGGCTTCCTGAATTTCGCCAGCCAATACTCCATCTGCCGGCCTGCAGCCTCCCGGCCGCCGAGACCGAACGACAGCGCAACGGCCACTGCCACTGCCCCGAAGGTCAACAGGAACGCGAGGTTCACGATGTCGTCGGCAATGCCCATCGCGCGGAGGCCCATCGCGATGACCAGGCCGAGGATCGCGACCCGGGCAATGCTGGCGAGGCTCTCCGAGTGCGTGGTGTCGGCGCGGCGAATTGCGCCTTGCGCGACGTTGGCCAGCCAGAAGCCAATGACCAGGATGACGGAGCCGAGGAGTATGTTGCCGCCAAATCTGATGAACAGCGTGACGACATCGCGGACCTGGGTGAATTCGAGACGATTCGCCGCTTCCACGGTCGCAAACAGCATGGCGAAGAACAAGAGGAGCATCGCGACCAGTCGCGACGGCCGCGCGCCGCCGCCGAAAATGCCCGCGAGCCCAAGCTTCGCCGGCAGCGTGTCGAACCCCATGCCGTTCAGCAGGCGTTCGATCAGTCCGGCGGCGAATCTGGCGACGTAGTAGGTGACGATGAGGATCAGCGCCGCGGCAATGATGTTCGGAACGGCGGCGAGCACCTGGCCCAGCATGTCCGTCGCAGGTCTCGAAATCGCTTCGATATTGAGCGCATCGAGCGCGGCGATCAGCGCCGGCACGAACACCAGGATCAGCACGATGGTCCCGGCGACGTTCGAGATGCGCACTGTCGCATCAAGCCCCAGGCGATGCGCGCCCTGATCGGCGCCGGCGGCCGCGAGGATGTTGCGTCACCAGGCCCGCCAGCACCTTCCCCAGCAGCCAGCCGGCGAAACCGATGAGGAGCGCAGCGAACAGATTCGGCAGCACGTTCAGGATCTTGCCCACCATCGCCCGGACCGGGTCGAGCAGGCCGCCCAGGTCGAAGACGTTGAGGATTCCGGGCACGAACAGAAGGATCACCAGCCAGAAGAGCATGTTGCCGACGCTCTTGCGCATGGGCTGCATGCCCGCGTTGGCCGAGAGCTTTTCGTCCACGCCGCTCGCGTCGAGCACGCGGTTGACGATGGCGCGCAACGCGACCGCAACGAGCCACGCGACGAGCACGAGCAGCACGCCCGCGACCAGGCGCGGAAGATAGGCGGCGACCTGCTTGACCATGACCTCGAATGGCCCGGATGCGAGCGCGAGATCGAGGGAATTGAACATGCCGATCAGCGTGATCAGGATGATCAGCCAGAAGACGCCCGCTGACAGCGCCGCCTCCAGATCGAGTTTTTGGTCGGAGATCTCGGCGACCCGCCTGTTCAGGTGCAGGACACCGAGCAGCCGTCGGATCGCCGCCCCGCGCGAGGACGGCCACGATCCAGCCGATGATAAGGATGGCGATGGCGCCAAGGATGCGAGGCATCTCTGCGCCTAGTGCGAGTCCGAGCGAACTACCCATTTCCGAGAAATCCATGGTCCGTCCCTCCCTGCGAGAACTTCAATCCAAGCCTAACCCCCAAATACGTCGATGCGCCCGAGCCGGCCGTGCGGCCGGGCTCTGTTTTGTGCAGGTGCGTATTGCGTGCGTCTCAGTTCAGATCACTATCCTTGTAATACTTCGTTCCCTTGGCGGTGAGCTCGAGCGCCAGGCCTTTGTCCGTAACCTGGTAGAGCCAGACTCCCGGCGCCACCGAGACCGCGCCCTGATAGGCGGAACCCTTGTCGCCGGTTTTCGCCGCTGCGGTCGCCTGTCCGCCAAGCTCCCAGCCGGAATTGATGAACTCGTTGAGTGCCTGCTCGGTATCGAACACCCAGACCAGCTGGAACTTCTTGACCCCGAATCCCAGGCCGGCCTGTATCTCGGCCATCTTCATGTACGTCATGGCCTTGGTCTTGTTGTTGACCGCGACGCCCTCGCCCGAGCCGCCGCCCGCGACGAGGATCTTCATGCCGAAGTTGCTGAACGCGGCGTACCCGGCCGCGGACTCGACTGCCTTGCGCGCCGACGGTTGCAGCTTGTAGACGGCGCTAAGCGCCGCCTGCGCCGCCTTTCTTCACCTCCGCCTGCTGCTGCGCCTTATCTGCCCCGAGCGCGATGCCGGGCACGGTTAGCGCGAAAGCGATTGCAATGACCATTGTGCGACGGTTCATGCTCCCTCCCTATTCAGCTGTCCTCGAATTGATGAGCCGCATCGCTACGAGGCACACGTTGCGAAAGATCGAACACCCGTGCAGACGCCGGCTCGCAGGCCACGTGGGTGACAGTGCTATTTGGACTTGCGTTTCGCGACGCGTGCTTTTTTGGCGGGCGCAGGCTTGCCGCTCTTGCCACGGCTCGCCTGCTCTTGCCCGAGTTGCGCCGCCTCATAGGCTTGCCGGTAGCCGCGCGCAATGGCGCGCACCGCCCGGCCTATGTCGTCGTAGACGTGGTCATCGAGGTTGGCGAACGATATGCGCACCGACCAGTCCGGAGCGGCAAATCCGCTGCCGTTGAGCAGCACGATGCCGTGATCCTCGGCGAGCCGGAACACGATGTCGAGCGGATGCACGTTCGCCTTCATCCACTTGACGATGTCCTCGCCCAGGTGCTGGCGGGCGAAGAACTCGAAGTCGATGAGACCGTAGTACCAGTCGAAGTGCTCGTTCGGAGGAAGCTTGAGGTCCAGCCCCTCGAGCGTCGCCTCGACGCGCTTCTTGACGATGCCGATGCAGGCTTTCTGATAGTCCTTCTTTTCGTCCATCAGCTCGGCGAGCGAGAACAGCGACATCATCACCTGTTGCGGCAGCGACAGGCCCGCCGTGTGATTGAGTGCGACGTCGCGGCTGTCGGCCACGATGCGGTCGATGAAAGCAAGCTTGCGCGGCTCGAGCGTGAGGCCGCCGTAGCGCTTGTCCAGCTTCTTCTTGATCGGCTCGGGATGCTTCGCGATCATTTCGTCGAAGATGTTGTCCTCGTGGACCGCGACCGTGCCCAGACGCCATCCGGTGCAGCCGAAGTACTTGCTGTACGAATAGACGCCGATCGTGTTCTTCGGAAACGCCCCCATCAGCGAACGGAAGCCCGGCACGAAGGTGCCATAGACGTCGTCCGTCAGCAGGATGAGGTCCGGCCGCTTCTTGAGCACGGCGCCGATCTTGTCGATCGTCTCCGGCGAAATCGCCACGGCGTACGGGTTGCCCGGGTTGACGATGAAGAACGCCTTGATCTTGGGGTCGAGCAGCTTCTTGAGCTCTTCATCCGGGTACTGAAACCGGTTCTCCTGCTTCGCCGCCACCTCGACGAAATGGAGGTCGTAGTCCTCGAGGTGCGCCATCTCGATGTACGGGGTGAAGATCGGCACGCCGAGCGCAATCGTGTCGCCGGGATTGATGATCCGGTTGCTCTTCAGCGACTTGAAGATGTAGCACATCGCGGCGGTGCCGCCCTCGACCGCGTAGATCTTGAATTTTCCCTTCGGCCGCGGGTTTCCGCACATCGCCCACTGCAGGTATTCATGGACGATTTCCTCGTTGTGCACCAGCATGCGGTCCGGCACAGGGTAGTGGTCGCCGATGATGGAATCGACGAGCTCGTGCACGAACTTGTCGGGGTCGAAGCCGAACTTCTTGACCGTCCACGGCACCATGCGCTGCAGGAAGGGCGCGCCCGGCATGTCGCCGTGCTTGTCGAGCCACGCAGCGAGACGTGCCGGCTATGCCTGGCGCCTTCGGCATGCCGCCGACGCCCGGCGGCAAGTCGAGCACGCGCTTGCTCTCGGTGATGGCGAATTGCCCGAGCAGGAAGAATGCCTCGCGCGGCTCCGTGGCAACCCAGTTCGGGTTGCCGCGGCCGGCGTTCAGATACGAGATCGAGGATTCCAGCGCGGCCTTCGACGCCACCTTCTGCGAGGAAATCCTTGATCTCGAACGGGCCCAGCTTCTCGTACTGTTTGAGGGTCAAGTCGTCCATTGATATGCTCCTTGCGAGTTTCGGTAAGCGACAATGCGCGGCTCATGAAAGCAGCATGATCACGACCATGCCCCAGATCGTGAGCAGCGTGTTGCCGACAGCGTAGGTGACGGTGTAGCCGAGCGCCGGGAATCTGGCTCTTGGCCATGATCGCAGACCAGGCCAAGCGATGCCGTGCGTGGTGCGCGACCCGGAAACAATTCCCAGGTTGAGCGCGTCGTGGAACTTGAAGACGTACTTTGCGATCGAACATGCCGAGAACGAGCGGGACCGTGGTCGCGAGCGCGCCCCACAGGAACAGACCGATGCCCTGCGTCTTCAGGCCATTGACGAAGCCCGGACCGGCGGAGATGCCGACGATCGGCAATGAAGACATTGAGGCCGACGGAGTTCATGAACCAGACGGTGGGCGTCGGAATGCGACCGAAGGATGGACGCACCGAGCGCAGCCATCCGCCGATGATGCCGGCGATCAGCGCGCCGCCGGCGGTCGACAGCGTAAGCGGCACGCCGGAAATCTTGAAGACCAGCGCGCCGATCAGCGCGCCGACGACGACCGCGGCGCCGACAAACGCCATGTCGGTGACGTCGGTCGGACGGTCCGCGACGCCGAGCAGCTTGGTCACCGCCGAGGTGTCCTGCGTGCGACCGACGACGCTGAGCAGGTCGCCGCGATTGACCTCGGTGCCCGGCAGGATCGGGAATATCGGTGGCGGTGGCGCCGCGCGTGATCTTGTTCAGGAACACGCCGCGCGTCGCCGGGTTCGTCGCCAGCTCGGCCAGCGTCTTGCCGTCGACCGCCTTGTTGGTCACGAGGACGTCGACGCCTTCCACCGGCACGGCGAGCAGCTCGCGGTCATCGACCTCGACCGCGTTTTGCGAGCACCCTCGACCAGCACTTCGCGCTCGCCCGCGACCGCCGACGACATCACCCTCCTTCAGGACGGTGTCCGCGGTCGCATCGATGATCTCGTTACCGCGGCGGATGCGCATGATGAACACGCGCGCGTCGGGCACCATTGCCTCGGCCTCCGAGACACGAAGACCCGCGCGGCCTTGCCGCCCGCCTGCATGCTGTACGCGCGCATGTACCCTGCGGTACCAACGCCGTGCCCTGCCCGCCCAGCTGCTTCGTCCCGCCGCCGTGCTTCTCCTCGTAATCCTTGCATGCGGCGACGAGATCGATGCCGAGCAGCTTGGGACCCAGGATGGCGATCACGATCGCCGAGCCCATGGTGCCCGAACATGTAGGTCACGGCGTAAGCGATCGGCATGCGAGTCGAGCAGTGCCTTGGCTTGATCGGGCGGCCATGCCCAGTCCGGTTGATCGCGTCGGTCGAGAGCCCCATCGCGGCGGAGATCGTCTGCGAACCGCGAGTAGAGCCCGGCCGCGTAGCCCATGTCGTACCCGGCGATCTTTGCAATGACCACGCAGGCGACCAGGCTCGAATACGCACTGCACGGCCGAGAAGATCGCCTGCGGCAGCCCGTCGCTGGCAATGCCGCGCACGAACTGCGGCCCGACCGCGTAGCCGACGGCGAACAGGAACATGAGGAATGAAAACGCCTTGAGCGGCTGGTTGACCGTGATCCCGATCTGCCCGATCACGACCGCGGCGATCAGCGTGGCGGTCACCGACCCGAGCCCGATTCCCTTGAAGGTGAATTTGCCGAAGTAGTAGCCCAAGCGCGAGCGCCGCGAAAATCGCGATCTCGGGATACTGCTTAAGCGTAGCAAAGAGCCAATCAATCATGGTGTACTCCGGTTCGATGGCGCCGTAGAGCCAGTGGCTTGGTGGATCGATCGGCAGCTGCTTAAGGCAACTGCCCCGCGACTAGTGAATGAATGACTGCATGAATATCACTTCTTCTTCTTGGCAGGTGCCTTGCTCTTGGTCGGTGCCGGTGCCGCACGCGCCGGCTTGGCGCGACTTCCCGGTCGCCTCCTTGCCGATCGCCGACAGCTTGATCAGCTTGAGACCGCGCGCGTTGTTGTAGCCGTGGATTTCCTTGACGTCGAGCTTGCGCATGAAATCGATCGTGTCGGATTCGATCACCTGTCCAGGCACCATGATCGGGAAGCCGGGGGGATAGGGAATGACGAAGTTGGCGGACACCATCTCGGGGCCGTTCTTCAGCCGCTCGTCGATCTTCGGGCTCATCAGCGGCAGGTATTCGCAATCGTCCTCTTCATACGCGGCAAAGAACGCGTCGCGCATGTTCCCCTCGACCGTGACACTTCCCGGGTCGTCGCGGTAACCGTCGTGGAAGCGGCTGAAGTTCGGCAGGTCGGGTACGTCTTCCATGAGGCTTTTCACTCGCGCTGCAAACGCGGCGCGCGCGGACTCGCCGCCCTCGGCGAGGTCGGCGTCGATCTGCTGCGAGATCTCGAGCAACACCTTGATCAGGAGCGCGACGTCGCTGCGCGTGTTGTTGATGTTGCTCTGGAACAGCACGCTGTTGCGCGAGGTCTTGTTGAGCTGAACGTTGTACTTCGCGGCCAGCAGGTTCTTGAACGACGTGCCGTCAAAGCCGGCGGAGCCGCACACCAGCGTCATGCGCGTGGGGTCGAGGAAGAACTCGTCCTCGCGCACCGACTTGAGCGCGGTGACCCAGTTGTTGCCTGGCGTGAGGAAATCGCTGAACCCGAGGCGCGGAACTCGGCCGGGATCATGGAATCGGCGCCGAGCACGCGGAAGTACTTCGAGATGATCGGGTGCTCCGCCACCGCGCGGCGGATCGCCAGCGCAATCTCGATCGAGCGCATGACCAGCTCGTAGCCTTCCAGCTCCATCTGGCGACGCGCGACGTCCAGCGACGCGATGATCTGCGCGTTGGGCGAGGTCGAGGCGTGGATGAAAACGGCTTCGCGGAAGGCCGAGACGTGATGGTTGTACTCCTCGTCGCGCACCGCCACGATCGAGCCCTGGCGCAAGGCCGACATCGACTTGTGAACCGAGTCGGTCTCGTAGACGCGGATTCTCATCTTGCGCGGGTCCGGAACCAGATGCTTCTTCAGCACGCGCGGGTCTTTCGGATCCAGATCCTCGCCGAGCTCGGCGGCTTGCGTTTTCCACGCCGCCAACGCCTCGGGCGTGCTGCGCCACTCTTCGAGCGCGGCGGCGGCACCCAGGCCGGTGCGCGGACGCAGGAACGGCGACCAGCGCGCAAAACCGAACCATGCCTCGTCCCACAGGAAGATCAGGTCCGGTTTTATCGCAAGGCACTCTTCCATCACCCGGCGGGTGTTGTAGACGTGCCCGTCGAACGTGCAGTTGGTGAGCGTCACCATCTTGACGCGATCGAGCCGTCCCTCGGCCTTCAGATCGAGCAGCGCCTTCTTGATGGTGCGCAGCGGCACCGCGCCATACATCGAGTATTCGGTCATCGGGAACGCCTCGACATACAGCGGTTGCGCTCCCGACAGCACCATGCCGTAGTGGTGCGATTTGTGGCAATTGCGGTCGGCGATCACGATGTCGCCCGGCTTGGTCACCGCCTGGTAGACCATCTTGTTGGACGTCGACGTGCCATTGGTCACGAAGAAGACATGGTCCGCCCCGACGGCGCGCGCGAATTTCTCCTGTGCGATCTTGATGTTGCCG
Organism: uncultured beta proteobacterium; assembly: GCA_963730465.1. GTDB lineage: Bacteria > Pseudomonadota > Gammaproteobacteria > Burkholderiales > Casimicrobiaceae > PALSA-1003. Next base: position 189,328 of record CAVSRR010000001.1, read on the forward strand.
GTCGGCTCGAGCATGCTGTCCAGACCGCCGGCGGTGGAGGAGCTTTCCGCGAGGAACAGGTTCTGCCCGTAGAACTCGCCCATGTCGCGTATCCAGTTCGACTTCATGATCGATTTGCCGCGCGCGATCGGCAAGGCGTGGAAGGTGGCGATCGGGCGAGCGGCGTACTTCCTGAGGTTGTCGAAATGCGGCGAGGAGAGACGGTCGCCGACGCCTTCGAGGATGTTGAGATGCACCTCGGTCAGCTCCTCGACTTCGTAGAACACGCGCCGAATCATCGAGGCCGCCGGGTCACCGGCTACCTTCTCCACCTCCCGATCGGTCAGCAGGTAGATGTCGAGCTCGGGGCGGACGCCCTTGATGAGCCGCGCCAGGGTCACGCCGATATCAACCGGCGCGAGGCTCGCCGTGTCCAGCTGGTGATGAAGCGCTGAGAAAGTCGCGAAGCAGCGGCACGTTGTGCTGCGAGGGCACCGGAATGCCGTCATAGATGACCACGGCTTCGATCTTGCCGTTCATGATGATGGCCATCGCGGCATCCTCGAAGCTGCCGACCAGCACCGGCTCGTAGATCATCGGATCCTCGGCGCGGCGCAGGCGTCGCAGCTCGTGGGCGATTTGCGGAAAGTTGGCCCTCGGCGCCGCCGTCACGAACAGGGTCTCGAAGTACGGCCGGCGCGTCTCGGCGCCTCCGGAAACGAGCGGCATGCGGTCCGGCACGCTGCCGCCGCTGTCGTCGGTCGCTCTCCCATTCGCCGGCGTCGTTGCGGTAGCTGCCCGAGAGCAGCGCGCCGCTCATGCGCCGCACCAATCGCCCGGTCCCGAGCCGCGTCATCGCTCGCGATGCGCTCGGCCAGTGTCTTGATCAGGCGGTGCCCGGGAAACGCAAAGAAGTCTTCCAAGCGGTCGCACTTCCGCGAGCGCCGCTTCCACCGCGGCGCGCCCGCCGCCCGGCCGGCCGCCGCGCGCGTCCGCCGCCCAGGCTTGCGCCTTGGCATTCAGCGTGCGCCAGCGATCGAGCCTCGCCGCCGAGCTCGAAAAGAAATGATCCAGGTTAGATGCGCCGGAAGATGCGGTAGCCATGCTGATTTCTCCTGTCGTTGGGACACGCGCTATCTCGTGTGGGTAAGCGCCTGCCCGTCAGTAGTGAATTCAAGATATCGTGAATCTGCCTGCGCCAGTGGCGCGTTCCGCCATAACGGGACGATCTCCGGACCTTTGCCGACCGAAGTCGTGATCGTCATCGGAGACGCGGTTTCTTTGACGCGAACGCGCGATCGCGTTCGATACGCGCGCGGCGCCACCGTTAAGTGAAGAGAGATCAGTAACCGGAGAGGCGCGAAGGATTCATCGCCCGTCGACCCTCAGGATCCGCCTTGCGCGATGACTCGTGCCGATCCGGGAATGGACGGCGAGACGTATAATTCATCGCGCAGCACCGCCGCGACTGCCTCGAGCATGTCCGTCGCGATCGTGCGTTTGAGCACAAATCCATTTGCGCCTGCCCCCATCGCCGCGCGCACGACCGACAGCTCGTCGTACATGCTCAGCACGACCAGTTTCGCAGTCGGCCAGCCCTCCCGCAACGTCCGCAACAACTTCAGCCAGGCGCCGCCCGCGAGGGCGAGGTCGATGACGGTCACCGAAGGCTCCAACCGCTCGACTCCGTCGATCAACGACGCTTGGTCGCCCACGATGAAGACTGTGCCAAAAGCCGTCTCGAGAAGCCCGCGCACGCCTTCGACCAGCCCGTGATGCCTGTCCGCGAGCAAAAGGCATCTGATCGATGGGTCTGTCGTCATCCGACGCCTCGTTGTCCTCGTTGTTCTGATTTCGCCCGGCAGGAAGACTCTTCCCACCGATCGCAGATTAGAGGGTCGGGCGCATGTCTTGACCTCGCAAACTTACGAGGTTGAGACGCGGAAATTACGTAACTCGGCCGGGATTTGCTACTCGGTCGCCCGATCAGGCTGACCGTCAAATCGCGGCCTCGGCGTGGCGTTCATCCCGTCGAGGCTGCTGAGGTGACACGAAGGCGGCGAGCTCGAGAAACCGCGAGCTTCGCAGGGGATTGGATGCGACGTGCCGCTCAGACTGCGGCGATCCCATTCTTGATGGCGAAGAGGATCAGCTCTGCGCTGCTTTGCAGTTTGAGCGACTCCATCATCTGATATTTGTGGTATTCGACGGTTCGCGTCGATATGTCGAGCTTGGAGGCGATCGCCTTGGTTGAAGCAGCCTTCCGCGAAGAGCTGGAGAATTTCTCGCTGGCGATGGGTCAGCAGGTCGACAGGCTCACTCGGACGCGTGGGACTCGCCTTCAAGTCACGGAAAACGTCCCCGGCAATCGTCGGCGAAATAAACGTCTTGCCATCGAGCGCGGCACGAACGGCGAGGAACAGCTCCGCCTGCGCCGAGTGCTTCAAAACATACCCGCTGGCGCCCGCCTCCAACGCGCGTCGGGCGTATGCAACATCCTTGTGCATGGTCAGGAAAACGACACGGACCTCCGGATTGTCGCGCTTCAATTGCTCGAGCGCCTCCATCCCGCTCAGGTGCGGCATGGTGATGTCGGCGACGATCACATCAGGACGCAGGCGCCGCGCAGCCTCGACCAGCTGCCGCCCGTCCTCGACGACCGCCGTCAACTCGAACTCCTCCTCCAGCAGGCGCTTGACGCCTTCAGCGACCATGCGATGGTCGTCGGCCAGCAGCACGCGCGGCCGACTCATTGCGAAGGCACCGCCAGCGGCACCCATGCGGATATGGTCGTTCCTTGCCCGGGCGCGCTCCTGACGCCCAGGCGTCCTCCGAGCAGCCTTACCCTTTCGTCCATGCTCGCGCGCCCCAAGCTGGATCGCTGCCGAGCCGCCTCGGTGTCGAACCCGACGCCATTGTCGCTTATCGCAAGCGACAGCCCGCCATTCTTGGGCGCGAGGGTTAGTGTTGCAAGGCTCGCTTTGGCGTGACGCGCGACGTTGTTCAGCGCCTCCTGCGCCACCCGAAAGACGCACAAAGCGGCATCATGGGGCAACACATCCGGCACTTCCTGCACGTCGACCTCGACATGGAAGGAATGATGCCGGGAAATCTGCTCGCATTCCGCTCTCAGCGCCTCCTCCAATCCCAAGTCATCCAGCATCGACGGATGAAGCCGATAAGAGAGCGCGTGCACATCTTCGCTCAGGCGCACCAGCTCGCCGTGGACGGACCGCGGAGCGCGGCCGTGTGTGTTCGGCTTGAGGGATTCGAGCCGGGCTGCGTCGATTGCCAGGCTCGCCAGCCGCTGTGTCACATCGTCGTGCAGTTCGCGAGCGAGTCTTCGCCGCTCATCCTCCTGCGCCGTGAGCAACCGCCAGCTCAGCCCGAACGATTCACGCTCGGCGCGACGGCGGCGCTTGAGCTCGAGGTATAGCGCTGCGATCAGCGCCGCCTGCATCAGAAGCAGGCAGGCGCCGACGAGAATCGAGGATTTATGCTCCGCCCAAAGCGAAGGCGGCCGGAACAGCACTTGGCTACCGGGTGGAAGGCGGCTCTCGTCAATGTTCCACCGCTGGAGCTCGCGCCAATCAAACTGGGGTGCCGTCGGGTCGAGCAGCGTCTTCAGAACACCGTGCGCAGTCTCGCCGCGCAGCATGCTGCTTGCAGCGTTGGCGCCGGCGAGGCCCTCATCCCTCACGGATATCAGCGCGCCGCCAACCGAGCCCTCCCCCATTTCGGCACTTAGAAACGAGAAGATCGGCACGCTCGCCGCGGCATGAAGCTGCGCTATCGGGTAATCCCCCTCATACGGTATGCCAGCCGCGTCCGCCAGGAAAAGGCCGTAGAGCAGGACGGTTCCCGGCCGAAGCTCCGCGACGCGCTCACGCAGCTCCGGGAGCGGCAGGTTGTTGAGCCACAGGAACTTGATGCGATTCTCGAATGGCGCGAAGTCAGCGCGGAGCCTGTCGATCCAGGCTCGCTCGCCCGGAGAATCGCCAAAAATCACCGCGACGGTATTCGTCTCGGGCAGCAACGCAAGCATGTCGTCGAGAATTTGGGTGGGTGACAAATTGATTGCGACGACGGAATCCCCGGGCCTGAGGTACTCGGCCGGCACGAGTCGTTGGTCCATCGAGAGCATCAACAAGGGCACCGAGGGAAACAGTGCCTCGCGATTCCTTCCGTAGAAGTTCGCGGCCGGAGGGCCAAGCGCGACGACGAGGTCCAGCTTCATGTTGGCGAAGCGGGAACGGATCAACTCTACGGTAGCGGCCTCATTCCGGTCCACGGGTCGCCCCGCCTCCAACGCGAAATCGTAGAATGCCGCCTGGCCGGGCCACGCATCCAGCATGGTGGCGCGAAAGACGGAGGAGACCGAGTTGTAGGGGAATGTGTTGCCCCCGAATGAGTTCAACATCAGAATTCTCTTCGGCTCCGCTGCGTGCGAGCTCACTGCTGCCAACACACACAGCAGCAAACCTGCCCGAATCGCGGCCGCAGCGATGCGCTGAAAAGACGCCGAAGTCATCGGTAAATGCTGACCCAGATCCAAGGGTATTGCAAGGGTGCGGGCGCCACTCCGTAACGTGTCGCCATCCGATCATCTCACATGACAATTTGATGAATTTGGTCGCGTCGCGCGGCGTGCGATCTCGTGTCGGCCGCTTCCGGCCGTCCTGCGCCGAATTCGGCCGGCACAGTGTTCTATGCGGTCCTGCCGTCCGCGGGAAGGGCGAGAGTGACGTGAATCACGCCGCGATCGCGCCGTTGCTCCATGGGAAATCCACTTCGCCTGAAGACCGCGAGCATCGCTCTGTTCTCACTCAGCACGGCGGCCTCGAACTGGGTGAAGTTCTGGAGCGCGAGCGAGGGCCGCCAGATGAGCGAGCAGGCGTGACGCGATTCCGCGCCCCTGATAGTCCTCTTCGACGACGAACGCCACTTCTGCCGAGCGTTCGGTACCCGTCTCGCCGATTGCGATGTAGCGCCCCGAAGCAATGATTATCTCGCCCCGTACGGCTTCGGTCGTCACGACCAGCGCCACTTCGCTGCACGAAGTCGACGTTGACTGCGCGATCGATCTCGTCGTCGGAGAGATCACTTCGATGGGTGAAGAACCGGGTGTAGATCGAATCCTTTTCCAGCAACCGGAACGCTTCCACAAAGCGGCTCCGGTCGCCGGGGCGGACCGCGCGGATCGTCACGCGAGTGCCGTCCGTTCAATACGTCACTCACCGAATAGTCGCGCGCATGGGTCATGACTTGAAGTGGAACTCGGACAAGAGATGGCCACCGGTGATTCCGGGCGCGCCGTGTTCTTGGCAACGCTCGATGGCCTCGCAATCCATCACGTCTTACCTATCGGTATCGCGCGGACAACGTCGGAGACCCGCAGGAAGCACGCCGCACCGCGTCATGCGGCGTAGGCGCTCGACGGCAACCTCAGCCGCCGGTGCTGGGCGGGCCGCCCAATCCTCGGAATCGCTCGCGAAGACTCTCGACGATATCCGCCACCACACGCGCCGCTCCAGCCTCGCCAAGCGCGCCCATTGCCTGGTCTCGCGCGTGGTAGTGCATTTTCAGTGCGGCGCGGAGCTTGCCGAAAGCAATCGCGTTCCGCGAGCCGCAGACAGACTCGTCATCCCGCAAGACGCGCTCGATAACACCCGGATCCAGGATGCGCACGTTGCAAATGGTCGCGAGGCGCGCGATCTCGCGGTCAACTTCGTCGAGATTCTTCGCCCACCATTCAGCACCCAATTCGCTCGGTTTATCACTCATGAGATTCCTGACGATGGTCAGCGGCTTGCCTCGTGGTCTGCCCTCGCAAGCCATTGGAACTTCGACGTGCGTCCAGAAATATGCACCAACGGCAATGTCGCACTGGTCAACGATACGATGCGGGCACACCGCGTGCAAGCGGTTGCGCTTTCGCCACTGCACACACATCGCAGCCAAGTTGCGCTCAGAACGCGGCGCCGATCGACCCCACGAAAACCTGCTCCCTCGATCCCGGATTGAACCAATAGCCACCGATCGTGACACGGCCCCAAGTCACCTGCGCGAACGGCCCGCGTTGCAGGTCCCGGTCACCGCCGTAAGCCGTGGTGCGCTGGCCGGCGAGTCCAACGCGCAGCCACTCGACCGGCCTGAACCCCAGCTCGGTCCACGCGTAGAGATAGCTGTTGGTTCGCTCGTTGGTGTCGCGCACGTACTCGGCTTCGACGTAAAATCGAAGCGTCGCCAGGCTGCACTTGCTTCGAGGCCGGGCACGACGCCTTGGGTCGTACCCCAAACGCCACCGAGCAAGGGCGTCAACTCCCAGGTGACGGCGTCCCCGCCGGAAAACGTCCAGCCGACAAAGGCCGATCGCGCACCAACGGACTCGTAGTTGACCCTGGCTTCGAGATGCAGCGGACCATGATCGGCTGCCGCGATCGCCGAGGTGTAGTTCTCGCCGTCGCGGACAACCGTCGGGTACGCGGTAATCGCGAACTCCCACGACGGGTCGGACGCAGGAGAGGCGCGACGCCCGCTGCCCGCATCTTCATCAGCCCGTGCCGTTGTGGCGATGACGATGGTGAATGCGACGACGACGCGAAGCGCGGCGCTCATCCGCCGAGCGCGTTGATCGCGATCACCAGTGCCGTGCCCACCCCGACCATCATCAACCCCACTCTCCAGCTTCCGTAGCCTGCATAACGCCCGAGCGCGAGACCGCCGACGAACAGCATGGCGAGCCCGACGGCGCGCGAGACGCTCTTCGCCGTTGCGACATCCTGGATTACCGCGAAGGGCAGCACGACGGGAAATGTCGCCGCGACCACGATCAGGAATATCGCCAGCGCAGCGAGCAGGTCATCCCAGTGCAGGGTCGGCCGCGCCGGCAGCGAGGGTATCGCGACGATTCGTCCGCGGATTGCCTCGACCTCCGCCGGCGAGACGAGGCTTGCCGCGGCTCGCGACAGCATCGGCTCGAGCAGCCTGCGACCGGTCTCCGCGTCCGGGGCCGCCCGTACGGAGTGCATGAGCATGAGCAATCTGCCGCGATCTGTCACGGCGCGAACCAGGTACATGATCGCGTCGACGAGTCCCCAGGCAAGATTGCAGCCCAGGGCCGCAACGAACATGTCGCGGATCTGCGCGCGCCCGGACTCCGCCACCGACATGGCTCCGACGAAGGTGAGCGCCATGAACAGACCGAAGAGCATTTCCGATACCCGGTCCACGGGATTGAGCACCGGCTCGCGAGGCGTCTCTTCGGGGTGGTTTTCTGCAGTCAACGCGACCTCCGGGTATCGCACAGCCCCAGTCCGAACGACACATCGAAATCAAGCGCTGCGTTTGTCCGAGTGAGCGCGGGGCTATGCGTGCGCCAGCTCGAAACTGCCGTCAAGGAAAGACGGAGCGCAGGCTCGCGGTGGCCGCGCGCATCCAACATTGCAGGCGTCAATTCGATTCCCCTTCAGTTCCCGGATTCTGCCCGCCCGTGCGTCAACGCGCAACGCAGCGCGCAGATCCATCGATCCGCATCGTCTTGATCGCGACGCTATAATCAGCGCTGGCCCCTGCGATTCGCTGTTCAGCTCGCGTGAGACAAGTCGCGCGGGTAATTGGAACCGGCACCATGAATCAACCCCCGACCGACACGAACGCAAACCCCAGGAACGGCCGGCTACGTTCCGCTTCGACCTCGTCGCCGGTCTCACAGCCGCGGCGGTCGTTTTGCCAAAGGCAATGGCCTACGCAACCGTAGCAGGGTTGCCCGTCGCCGTGGGTCTTTATACAGCCTTCGTGCCGATGGTGGCCTACGCGCTGCTCGGCTCGTCGCGCGTGCTCAGCGTCAGCTCTACCACCACGCTGGGCATCCTGACCGGCACCGAGCTCGGCCTTGTCGTCCCGGACGGCGACCCCGCAATGCTTGTCACGGCAACGGCCACGCTGACGGTCCTGGTCGGCGTCATTCTGATACTGGCGAGGCTATTGCGCCTGGGGTTCGTCGCCAACTTTATTTCCGCGCCAGTGCTGACAGGCTTCAAAGCCGGAATCGGACTCGTGATCGTCCTGGACCAGGTGCCGAAGCTCCTTGGCATCCACATCACCAAGGAGGGATTTTTCCTCGACCTCCTCCACGTGGCGCAACACATTCCGGAGACCTCGCTGATGACGCTCGCGGTGGCCGCCGCCACCTTCCTTGTGCTGATCGGGATGGAACGTTTCTGGCCGCACGCTCCTGCGCCGCTGATCGCACTCGGCGGTGGCATCGCTGCGGCGTGGTTCTTCGGCCTGCAGGCGCTGGGCGTTTCGACGGTTGGCCTGATTCCGCGAGGGTTCCCGTCACTCACGATGCCCGCGCCCGCATTGATCGGCCAGTTGCTGCCCGGCGCGCTGGGGATCGCGCTGATGAGCTTCACCGAGACGATCGCGGTGGGTCGTGCCTTTGCCCGCCCGGGAGATCCTCGCATCGATGCGAATCGCGAGTTGATCGCCACCGGCGCTGGCAATCTCGGCGGCGCGTTGCTCGGCGCGATGCCGAGTGGTGGCGGCACCTCGCAGACCGCGGTCGTGCGCGCGGCGGGCGGCCGATCGCAACTGGCGTCGCTCGTTACCGCCGGCGTCGCCGTCGCGACCATGCTGCTGCTGGCGCCGTTGCTGGGCTTGCTGCCGCACGCCACGCTCGCGGCGATCGTCATCGTCTACTCGGTCGGGCTGATCCAGCCAGCGGAATTCCGCGCCATTCGCAAAGTGCGCACGATGGAGTTCCGCTGGGCGATCGCAGCCGCGCTCGGCGTGCTCATGCTCGGTACGCTCAAGGGCATCGTGGTGGCGATCATCCTGTCGCTGATCGGCCTGGCCAGCCAAAGCGCCCACCCGCGCGTGTCGCGTCATCGGCCGCAAGCGCGGCGCCGATGTGCTGCGACCCTTGTCGCCGGAACACCCGGACGACGAGACGTTCGAGGGCCTGCTGATCCTGCGGCCGGAAGGGCGCCTCTATTTCCTCAATGCCCAGAATGTGGCCGAACAGATCGGCGCGCTGATCGCGCAGTACAAGCCGCGCGTGCTCGCGCTGGACATGAGCCGGGTGCTACGACATCGAATACTCGGCACTGCAGGCGTTGATCGAGGGCGAGGACCGCGCGACCGGGCGTGGCGCCATTGTGTGGCTGGCAGGCTTGAATCCCGGCGTCCTGGAGGTCGTCCAGAATTCCGGGCTGGCCGAACGACTTGGCAGCGAGCGCCTGCTGTTCAACGCGCGCGCGGCGATCGCACGCTATCAGGCGTTGCAGCGAGCCGCGGCCACACGATGCCGCCCGCTCTCTCTTGACCGCCCGCGCGGCGCTCTTCACGCCGCCGGCGATCACGCCGGTGCACAGCGAAATTGTGCGAGGATGCGAAACGGTGCAACGGATTCATTCGCGGTGACTGACGAGCAGTCAGCAGCATCAATTCTTTGGAGACGACGATGGGAAAGAAAAGCGCAGCAAAGAAGGCCGAGCCGAAGCGCAAGGGGAAGAAGGGCGACGGAGCGTCGGTCAAGGCAACGGCGAAGAAGCGGAGCACAGCGCCGCCCAAGGGCGAGATTTCGGGGAAGGACTACGCGCAGGAGATGAAAAAGCTCCATGTGGAGCTCGTCAAGCTCCAGGAGTGGGTCAAGCTCAAGGGCCTGAAGGTGTGCATCCTCTTCGAGGGCCGCGACGGCGCCGGCAAGGGCGGCACCATCAAGGCGATCACCGAGCGGGTGAGCCCGCGCGTGTTTCGCGTCGTTGCGCTCACTGCGCCGAGCGAGCGCGAGAAGTCCCAGATGTACATACAGCGCTATCTTCCTCACCTGCCGGCCGCGGGCGAGATCGTGATCTTCGACCGCAGCTGGTACAACCGTGCGGGTGTGGAGCGCGTGATGGGTTTCTGCACCGAGGAGGAGGCAGAAGGATTCCTGAAGGTAGCGCCGGTTTTCGAGAAATTGATGGTGCAATCCGGCATCATCCTGCTCAAGTACTGGCTGGAAGTAAGCCCCGACGAGCAGACGCGCAGACTCGAGGCGCGCATCCAGGACGGGCGCAAGATCTGGAAGCTCTCGCCGATGGACCTCAAGTCCTACAATCGCTGGTATGACTATTCGAGGGCGCGCGATGCGATGTTCGCCGCGAGCGATACCGCCTGGGCGCCGTGGTTCGTCGCGCGATCGGACGACAAGCAGCGGGCGCGGCTCAACATCATCAGCCACCTGTTGGGAAGCATAAAGTACAAGGACGTGCCGCGGGAAAAGGTGGTTCTGCCGAAGCGGCAGAAGGCCGGCGACTATCGTGAGCCGGACTATCCGTACAAGTTCGTTCCGGAAAGGCAGTGAGCGTCTCGCGTCGCCGCTGCATCAGGGACGCCACCGCTGTCACTCGTTGCCGCTCACTCGTCCTTCTCCGGTCGGGTCCGGATTGCTGATCGGTCGTGGCCGCTGGCGGTCGTGGGGGCTTCCGCCATTCCGCGACCGCCAGGGTCTTCCAGTTAAAGCGGATCGCGAGCATGCGCAACAACAGGGTCGTGCAGATGCTGGCGGCGGCGGCTTTCTCGAGCGGCACGCCGTAATAGTCGAGCGCGACGAAGAGCACGCACCCGCCGAGCGCCGCGAGCACGTAGAACTGACCTGGCTTGAACAGGAGCGGCTCCTCGCGCACGAGGATGTCGCGCAGCAGCCCTCCACCCACCGCGTTGGTCATGCCGATCAACACTGCCGCCAACGGTGCGGTCCCCGCTACCATGGCCTTGTCGGCCCCCACGACGGCGTACACCGCCATCGCTATCGCGTCCACATAGGCCACGAGACGCCCGAAACGCTCGGCGAAGCGGTCGAAACAATACGCCGACCACGACCGCGGCAAGCACCGCGGCCAGGTACAACGGGTTTTGCAACACCGCCGGCGGCAGAGACAAAAAGATGCTGTCGCGCAGCAGCCCGCCGCCCACCCCGCTGACGAAGGCGAGAGTGAGCGCGCCCAGGATGTCGTAGCCACGCCTGCTCGCTACCCATACCCCGGTCATTGCCATCAGGAAGGTGGCGGCGAGGTCGAACTCGATTGGCAGAAACGATGTGCTTGTCATTCGCTGCTTTCGCCGTCACGCATGCCGTCAAGCGCGGTGCGGATCTGCTGCAATTCGCTGAGAAGACCGATCACCAGTACGCGTGTATCGGCGTCGATGTCGGGGTGTGCCGCCTCGCGCAATGCGGCCTCGTGTCGGGACGCAAAGTCGATCGCGAAAGGCTCCGCGGCCGGCGCACGTGTGCCGGCATCGCTTACCGGCTCTCGAGCCGTCGTTTTGCGCTTGCGCATCGGATGATATATCGGAGTGTTCGATTTGTCGCCAGCCCACGCGCCGCAGCGACATCACTGGCGCTTGAAGATGCTCCAGCAGTGCGACGACCTCGCACGTGGATTACGATCGGCAGTCAGCGCGCGGCTTGCTTGTCGGCAGCCTCGAAGCTCCCGCCGAGCGCGAGGTGCAGGTTGACACGCTGAGCGAGCTGCTCGGTTTGCACCTGCAGCAGCGACGTGCGCGCGCCGTAGAGCGCGAGCTGCCGCTGCTCGACCACGCGCAGATCGACTTTGCCGACCTTGTACTGGATCTGCGCGAGATCCAGCGCCCGCTGATTGTCACGGATGTTCTCGACGAGAATGGCATCGCGATCGCGCAACGCGGCTTCGGCCGACAGCGCACCCTCGACGTCGTTGAACGCGCGCTGGGCGATTCGTGCGTAGTCGGCGACCGCGAGCTTCTGCTCGGCGGTGCGGATTTCGACCTGCGCTTGCAACGCCCCACCCTGATAGAGCGGCGCAACCAGATTGGCGCCCAGACTCCACATCGGATTGGTGTGGTTCTGGAGCACTATGAGCTCGCTCGAGACGCTGCTCCCAGCTCGCGGTCAGGCTGATGCGCGGAAGCTGGGCAGCCTTTGCTTCCTCGACGCGATCGAACGCCGCGGCGACGCGTCGCTCGGCAGCGATGACATCGGGCCTGCGCTCGAGCAGCTCCGAGGGCATTCCGACCGGCGGCGGCGCCGGCATCGTCGCCAACTGCTGGGCGACACCAATCTCCGCCGCGGGATACCGCCCGAGCAACGCCTCGAGCGCCCGCAGCGCCTGGTCGCGCGAATAATCGATCTGCCTCAGCGTGTCACGGTACGTCCCCAGGTTGGCGCGCGCTTCGGCAACCGCCTGCTCGTCGCCCACGCCGATGCGAAAGCGTTCCTGGGAGAGACGCAGCAGCTCGCCGGACGAGCCCACCACCTCCGCGGCGATCGATCGCTGCAACGAGGATTGGACGGCCAGAAAATACGCCTTCGCCACGAGCGCAGCGAGCGACTGGCGCGCATACGCATAGTCCGCATCGGCCGATGCGAACTGCGCCTGCGCCGCGGCTTGACCGTAGCGCACACGGCCCCACACGTCGAGCTCGAGCGACGCGTTGAGCCAAACGCCCTGCAGTCCAGAGCCGTCGCCCCCGGACTTGCCGCCGCCGTGGGCAAGAAGATTCACCGCCGGGCAAGAGCGACGCGCCCGCGACTTTCACGTAGCCCGCGGCCTGCTCGACGCGCGCGGAGGCGAACTTCAGGTCGGCGTTATGGGCGAGCGCCTCGTAGACGAGCGCCGGTCAGCACACGGATCGTTGAACGAGTCGAGCCACTCATCGATGACAGGCTGCGGCGCGCCGCCTTGCCCCTTCCACTCGGCGGGAACCGTCGTGTTGGTGAGCGCCTCGCGCTGAATGTCGGCCGCCGGCGGCGGCCCCTTGATGGCGCAGCCTGCAATGGCCCCCGCAGCGCCGACCGCAAGCGCCCAGCGACCCACGATCCGGGTGACAGACATCAATGCAGCTTCAGGATAAGGTAATTGGTGATCGATCCGACGCGAATGAGCACCTTGCGCAGAATCTGGATCGCCTCGACGTGATCGGTATAGATCGCTGCGTCGCCCGTGGCGCCGGCAGCAAGAAACAGATCGCGGTCCTTGTCAGCCACGTTGAGCTTGACGGGGAAGCTGCCCGGAACCTGCGGAAACGCGCCCGTCTGCGGCAGCGTGCCCGACTGCGCGACCTGGCCCTGGCCCTGCGCCCAGACGATGGAGTCGACCGTCGCCTTGATGATGCGGCCCGGGTTGGCTGCATGAGCGCGATCTCCGCTTCGTTGCCCGGCTCGACCGCCACCAGCTCGTTCTGGCATATAGCGCGATCACCTGGTACGTCTCCTCGACGAAGCTCATCGCCGGAGCTACCGGGAACGCGGTGACGAACGAGCCCGGCCGCAACTGCACGTTGATGGCGTAGCCGCTGGTCGGCGCGTAGACGGATGTCTGGTCGAGATCCCATTGCTTGCTCGCGACCGCGACCCTGGCTGCGTCCACCTCCGCTTTGGAGGTGGCGACCTGTGCCCGCGCCGCGGCGACCGACGCTTGTTCTCCGTTCACCTGGCCCGATATCTTTTGAGTGACCTGCGCCTCGTTGGCGGTCGCGGTCGCGAGCTGGGCTTCGAGATCGATGACGTTCGATTCCGCCTGCTCGAGCGAAAACTTGTCACCCGCGCCGGTGGCCACCAATTCGCGGTTCTGCCTGACCCGCAAGCGCGCCAAGATCGAGCCTTGGCTGCAGCGCCGTGACCTGTCCGGTCGCGGATTTGAGCTGCTCGCGCAATTCGCGGGCGCCCGCGGACGCATCCGCCAGGTTCGCGCCGCTCTGCGCAAACTTGGCCTCCGTCACCGCGAGCTGGGCCTTGGCGATGCTGAGCTCGTTCTCATAGGGCGTCGGGTCGATGCGGAACAACAGCTCGCCCTTCTTGACCAGCCGGTTGGGCTCGACGGGCACTTCGATGACGCGCCCCTCTCACCTGCGGAATGATCTGCACGACGTATTTCAAGACCCGCACGTCGGTCGATCGAGGGTGCGACGACGTTGAGCGTCAGGATCATCGTCGCGAGCGCCACGATCGGGATGATGACGACGGTGACTTGCGACGTCGTGTTCCACGGCAGCCATTTGAACTTGATGAAGATCAGCCAGACGAAGAACGCGTAGATTCCGAGCAGCAGGATATCCATCAGGCGCCTCTCGCCTTGACGGCATCCGTCGGCTCGACTCGTCGGCAGCGCGTCCAGCTCGTTGCGCAGCGACTTGAGCGTGGCGGGAAGCGTCCCTTTCGCCGCCATCGCATCGAGCTCGTGGCGAAGATGAACGATGTCATCCTGCAACAGCGTTCCGGACTTGGCCTTCTCCCCCATGTCGAGATAGTAGTCGTCGTGCTTCTCGGTCCCGTAAGCCATTCTGTAGGCGACCGGCTTGGTGTACGCCCAGAGCCATGCGATCGGCCACAGCAAGCCGCCGAACGCGAGCGACAGGAGGCAAAGCGTGTGGATCGCGTCCTTCTGCGGATGATGGCGCTTCTCGGCGATCTTCTCGGGCAGGACGTGGACCAGCCAGAACAGGACGATGACCACGATCGGCACGACGCAGATGACGAACCACGCAATGACGGTCGCTGCCGTATCGAGCGCCTCGCCGGAAAGGAACGACGCCGATGCGGGTGCCGCTGCCGCGGACACGCAAAGCGCGCACGCGAGCCGGGCCGCACCGCGCCAAGCGCTAGGCACCTTGGGCAGAGCCAATCTCACCTCCCATTGTCGCGACACCGCGCATGACCAGCGCGCCTACGGTGCCGCAACTTCCTTCCAGCCCGGACCCGGATCGAACACCGTCATTTTCGCCGCGATATCGGCCGAGTCCTTGCCGAGGTCCTTCTGATAGATCGTTCCGTTTTGGTTGACGATAAAGGTCATCACACCGCTTTCGCCATATTGCGCGGGATACGCGACCATCGCAAAGCCCGCGATCATGCGGCCGTTGATGACGTAGTTGTACGCACCGCCGGCCGCACTCTTGCCCTGACGCGTGAGAATGCGGAAGCGATAGCCCCGGTACGGGTCGCTGGCTGCATGTCCCTTGAGGTAGGCCGCGCTTTCCGCGACGAGCGGGCCGAACGGGCTCGCTTCCTCCCCCTTGTCAGCATCGGCCGGCCAGTACAGTCCATCGTGCTTGCCCGCTGTGCTGACGAGGCGTTGCGCGTACTGCCGGACTCCGTCGCCGTCACGGTCGACGCGAGGCGTAGTCCTTCTGCGCATCGAGATACGCGTTCAGAACCTTGATCGCGCTGCGCTCGTTCGCCCCGATACGGCGGTTGATGAGCTCGTCCTCGCCTTGCTCGGTCGCGAATCGCCAGCGGTCACCGATGCGAACGAGCGGAATCGGCATCGGCCACGCCTGATCGCCGATCAGCAGTATCCGTCGATCGTTGCCCTGTTCTTCGATGAGGCGATACGTCTGCATCGCGGCGGCAATTTTGGCCCGAGTCTCCGAGTTGGCCGCCCGATCGGGCGTCACAATCAGCGTCCGATGCTTGTCGCCGAAAATCGCAATGAGCGCTGCGTCGTCATTGGCCTTGAGGGCCGAAAGCAGCGCGTTGGCAGCTTCATCGGGCGTCGCGAACGTTTGCTGCTCCGCGCCTGTAGCGAGTACCGGCATTGCGCAGAGCGTTACAAGCGCGAGACGGCGTACCAGCGCTAGCGTATCAGTGAAGTTCATGGTGTCTATCGCTCGTGTGATTGCACGGAGGATTTTCATCGCTCATCTCCTAGCGGCGACCGCCGCCGCCTCGACCGCCGCCGCCACCGCCACCGCGCGCACCGCCGCCGCCGCCGGCACGTGCACCGCCGCCGCCGCCGCTCGGGCGCGAGGCGCCGCTTGACATCGAACTGCGGCTCGCGGCGCCGCGCGAACTGTCGGCGCGCGCTCCACTGCCCGATCCGTAGCCGCCGAAAGCATTACCCCCGCCCGCACCGCCGCCCGCGCCACTGCGATTCGCCGCACCCGATACGTTTACGCCGCCCGCTTGGCCGCGCGATGCGTTCCCGCCTTGGCCCATGCCACCTCCCGGTTGCGTGGATGGCCTCGCGCCCGCACCGGCACCAGCGCCGCCGGGTCGGCTGCCCGTACGTGCCGACGTGTTGGTCGGACGTCCTGCGCCACTGCTGACTTGTCCGGGCCTCTTGTCGGATTTCCACGCGGTCTCCGCCACCCTGCGATGGCCGATTGCCCGCATTGCCCCGGTTGATATTGCCGTTATTGATGTTGGTATTGCGGTTGATCGTAATGTCGTTGTTGCCGCCGCCCCAGACGCCATACCGGGCTCCGCCCCACGCGGCGCCGATCGCCGCGCCCCAGATCAAGCCGGTGGCGAACGCCGCCCCCGGTGCATACGGGTAGTAGTAGCTCGGATAGGGCGCAGGGTAATAGCCGTAGACCGGCGCCGGGCTGTACACGACGACGCTGGCGGGATTGTACTGGGGCACGTAGATCACCTGCGGGTCGGCAGGCACGATCTTGATGATTTCCTTCTCGACTTCGACGACCTGCTTGGTGTCCGTCTTCAGGTTCCCGGCGGACTGGGCCTTGCGCCGAAACGCCTGAATGGCGTCGAGTACCGCGGCCTGGTCGGCGACGACAGCCTCGCCGAGAGCAGCGGTCCAATCGAGGTCGTCGCTCATCATCTTGATCACGTCGGGATAATTGGCAAGCGACTTCACCGAGTCATCCCAATCGTCGTCGATCTTCACGTTGGGATCGCTTTTGCGCTTCTGCAGAAAACGGTCGGCCTGTACTATTTGCAGCGGATTGGTCGAGGCGGGCAGGATGATCGCCACCAGGTCGTCGGGATAGAGCGCGATGCGACCGACGAGGTTATCGAGCTCCTCAGGCGAGGGTGCCTCCGCGGCGTTGCCGGACGCGGCGGGAGCCTGCGCCGCGGCGATCGGCGCGACGGCCAGCGCAACACACGCTGTCAACACCCCCAAGGTCGCCAGCGCCAGCCGCGTGAGGTGTCTCGGGTTTGTATCCATGAATGCTGTCTCCGGTAAACAGGGCTATTCGTTCAGCCGATAAGTGGAATTGCCGCGGCCATTTCGTATCGGATCGCCGCGCGAATCTTGCTCTCGATCTGCAGGTAGCGCGCGGCCTTCGTCACCGGCACCGCCTTCGCCAGGTCCGCCGCGTAGACCCTTAGGAGCTTGGCTTCGGCATCGTCGATTGCGATCGCCTCGTCGATGAACTTTTCCGCCGCCACATTCGAGACAGGCCCGGCATTGTACGCTTTCGCGTAGGCGAGGATCGCGTTACGGAGGCGATCGTTGATTTTGTTCAAATCGCTCTGGTACGCGTCGTAGATCGGCCAGAACGCCTTCGCCTCGGCGCCAGTCAATTGCATGTTCGCGGCAACGAGAGCCTTCTTGTCTCCCTTGAGCCTGTCGCGCAGCATCTGCATATTCGTGTCGGCAGACGTGTCCTGCGCGTACCCCGTCGTCGCGCCGAGGAAAGCAAACGCGGCGATCAGTGGCCGGAAGAACGTTCTCATTTGCTTTTTCACACCTGTATGCGCATCGCCCGGTCGACCCTACCCTAACCCTACAAGCTTGACTTGAAAGAAACGCCTGGCAGCAGCCGTCTAATGCACAGTATAGCCGCGTCCCTCGAGACACGCGCTACGGGCTTTCTGACTGCTGGCCGGCTTGGTGCTGCTGGCTCACATGTTCTCCTTGCTGTTGCGGTCGCTCAACCTCGACAGTTGTTTCAGAATCCGCGGCTGACGTGAGCGTAGCTCTACTTCTTCGCGGCAGGTGTGACCTCGATCGCGACCGCCTCGGTGTAGGTAGCTTCGACTTGATCTCCCTTCGCGACGAGCTTGAATTGCTCGGGATCGCGGACCTTCAGCTCCACTGTGCGCTGCGGCCCACGAAGGGTAATGGTCTGCGTGGCAGGGTTGACGTCGATCACATCGGCGACAACGGTCACTTGTCGTCCGACCAGGCCCTGCGGGGCTGTCACCCGGTTTCGCCCCCGCCGCGCCCGCCTGCTCGGTCCTTGCGACTGCCATTCCGCCGCCCTTCTTGAGCTCGATCGTCAACGCTTCGGTATATGCGGCGTTGACCTGATCGCCGACCTTCATCTGCGCGAAATTCTTGACCTGCGGTCCTGCATTGACCGTGACTTCCTTGCCCTCCGACCCCTTCAGCGTGATCGATCGTGTCGCGGGGTCGATTGCGGTGATCGTTGCCGTGAGATGGACCGTCTGCGCGGCTCCCGCGACACCGGGACCCTTGCTGACAACAGCGCCGGTTTGGGCCACGGCGGGTAGCGCAAGTGCCGCTGCGATTATCGATGCGACAAGAAACTGTCTAAGCATTGCGAGCCTCGTTGTGTTGTTGATGAACAGCGCTACGGCATACTTTATCCAGGAAGAAGATCCCTGCTACGCCCCTGAGATTAGCGCCTTCGTGACGGGCGGAGACCTCGAAAACTTACGAGGGAATCCTATGGAATATACGTGCGCCGATGGGTAGCGCCGATCGTTCGACGCTCATTGCCTGGGCCGGCAGCGCGTCAGCGCACGGGTTCTGCGCAATGCCGCGACCTCTCCCTTTTTGCAGTCTTCATCGGACCGGCGGCGAACCGTCCATATTGCTTTTCGCCACGCGGTGGGAGTCGTCAGCAAGCTGAAATGCGTGCAGCCGCTGCTGTTCCGCAGCAGGTCGGCTACGTCGATGGTGAATTCCGGGCAGCTCGCGTTCTTCGTTCCGAATCGAATCGATCGGCGCGCTCGCGCAACCGCTTCTGTGGCTGATACGCGAGCTGACCGTCAGAAGTAACGACTATTTCCCCGCGGGCTTTACCGGCTCGACCGAGATCGCCATCGCTTCGGTGTAAGTCGCAACGATCTGATCGCCCTTCGCGATGAGCTTGAATTGCTCCGGATCACGCACCTTGACCTCGACCGTCTTCTTCGCGCCACGAAGCGTCAGCGTTTGAGTGGCCGGGTTGACGTCGATGACATCGGCGACGATTTTTGCGCGCCGTCCCACGGCTCCGGCGGGGCGCTCGCCGGGCTTCGACGTCGCCGTACGCGTCTGATCGGTCATGCCAACCACTTTGGTGCCACCCTTCTTGAGCTTGACCGTAAACGCCTCGGTATATTCAAGGTTGACCTGGTCGCCCACTTTCACCTGCTCGAGTTTCTTGACCTCGGGACCCGCGACAACGGTAATGGCATTGCCCTGCGGCCCTTTGAGCGTCACCTCGCGCGTCGCGTAGTCGATCACCGTGACCGTGGCGGTGGCCTTGATCGTTTGGGCCGCGCCGACGACGCCCGGCGCCTTGACAGCAACGGCGGTCGGCGCAGCCGTGGTGACTGGAGGAGCGCCGGTGGCGCTCGGATTCTTGGCGG
The DNA here is from genome assembly GCA_963730465.1 of uncultured beta proteobacterium. GTDB lineage: Bacteria > Pseudomonadota > Gammaproteobacteria > Burkholderiales > Casimicrobiaceae > PALSA-1003. Next base: position 208,619 of record CAVSRR010000001.1, read on the forward strand.
CCGGAGGAACGCCGGCGGCAGCGGGATTCTTGTTGGCGGGCGACGCGCCGATCTGTGCGACCCCGGCATTGAGCCCGCGATCGCCGTAAGGAAACCGACAGTCAGTATCAGACTTCGCATCTAAAGCTCTCCTCAGTAATCATTGAAATTACGCCGGCCTCCTGGCCGCATGCGGATTGCGAATTGGCGGCGAAATGCCGCCCTGCGACATATCGTCGTTGGCACGACCGCCGCAGCGCGCGATTTGCCTCTGACTTATTGCTTGCTGCCCTTGATGTTGCCGACAACGCCGCCGACGACACCGCCTATGGCGGCGCCGGTCCAGCCGCTACCGCCGGCGATCGCCGCGATGCCCGCACCGGCCACGGCACCGATGGCTGCGCCACTCACCGTTCCCTGCTGCTGCGGAGTCATGGTCGTGCATCCGATCACGCCCGATGCGGCCGCGATTGTAACAATAAGGCTGATCCGTTTCATGCGCTTCTCCGCTATCGGGATTTCTGAAGTCCGGGCACGACCACTTCGAACCAGATCGTTTCGATCACTGGTCGCTGCAACCGGTCCGGATGCGCGGCGTACCAGGCATCGAGCTTGTCGCGAACACTATCGAGCGTGTGGCCCTTGAGCCCCTTGGCGAACCGATCGACGACGCTCTGCGCGTCAGGAGGCGGGTTCGCTGCGTGATACGCCACTTCGATCTGCATGGCGTTCGCGATGCCAATAAGGTATGCCTTCTTCAGTGGCTCCGATGACGTGGTCCAATGCTCGCCGGTGACCAGGGGAACTTCGTCCGCGCGCGTGCCGCCGGACATCAGCGCCAGAGCGATGCAGGCCACGCTCATCGCGAATCTCAAATGCAATTTCGTCACCATGGCGTCCTCCATGAGAGACTGAATTTTACACCCCACTGCATACGCCCCGGTGCATCGGCGGTCCGCGCGTTCCCAAATCAGCCTCGTCGCGCGATTTTCCGACAATCGCTGAACGAGGGGGCCGCCCCCTGCTACTTTTTGCCGATTCCGTGCGCCTTGTCGAGGCCGTTGCGCAGGATGCGAGCCCATTCAGATGCAGTCGTATGAGCCTCATCGATGTTCATCGCGCTGTTGGTGAACGAAAGCTCGTGGGTTTGGCGACCGTCGCTGCGGTCGACGACGCGCGCGAGCACTTCACCGGTCTCGGAGTCGTACAGTTCGGCAAACAGCGTCATCTCCGCCGGCGAGACCGTGTAGTTGCGCGACATCGGGGTTGTCGCGCTGGCTGCGGTCGCGTAAAGGTTGAGTATCTTGACCTTGACTCGAAGTACGCCCGGCGCTGCCGAGTCGACCAGCTTGTAGACGCTGTCGCCCTGCAGCTCCTTGACGAACTCCTCGTAGACGATCTTGGCGACTCCGGTCCTGATTTTCTCGCGCTCCCCGGAGCTGACTTTGATGTTGCTTCCGGGTCTTGTCGGATTCCAGTCCTTGCGGAACGCTACGTCGATGGGCTCGAGCTGAACGCGATCATAGGACGCAAGCGACGCGCCAGGGCGCGCATACGCGAGGTCGATTCCTTTGATCGTGATCTTCTGCAGGCCGCCGTGACTCATCGCCTTGTCGAGGTCGGCCGGGGTCGCGGCCAAGGGGCTGCCGGACGCGACCAACATCGCCAGCGACGTGACGATGCAAATCGATGTGAGAGGGTTCATGATTGACTCCCGGTTCACCAGTCTCACGAGCTCCTGGACACGTAACCCGTCAGCGTCGAGTCGAACTTTCCACGCGTCTCGAGCACCGGCTAGTGCGCCGACGCACTCTGGGTCGCCGAACCTACCAGCCCACACCGAGATCAACCCAATCGGCCCCGAGGAACGGGTCTGTCAAGTCGCGGGCGGTCGCGTTCTTCGTGGTCGCGTACGACTTTTCGCGGTACGCGGTTCCCTGTTGCACCGCTTGCCGAGCGGCCAATTGGGTTTCCGGATGAAGCTGATGGTATGCCTCGTATTCCTTAGGGCCCCCGATGTAGATCCGGTTCCCGGGCGCATCGGGATAGATGAAGTACTTCTTCCCTGTGCGCTGCATCGGCCTGATCTGGCCCTTGGGCAGGTTCTTGACCCAGTCCTTCTGAACCTGCGTCTTCGCGACAAGCACCTTGAAGCCCGACGACAACAGCTCGCTCGTGTCCATCGTCGGCGCAGCCGCTCCGGCTCCGGCTGCGATGAGGAAGCAAACCACGAATGCGCCTATGAGCAACTCGGGTCGCCGGTGGTTCGATAACAGCTTCATGAGATTCAATCCTGTCGTTATTGGATTAGGTTTCAGCGAGCGCTGCGGACCCGGAAGATGGCACACGTTCGAGGCAGTCCGTTGCCTTGCGAGGATACGTGGCGACTGCGCCGGCCGCAAGATCGCGGCGCGCGACCTTATTGGCTTGTTGCCCGGATCCTCACTCGCACAAACCCTGGTGCGGAAAACCAACCGTCGAGCGATGGGGCAATCGGCCTCCGCCTGATCATCTAGTGAAAGTGCTTGTGGGTGTGGCTAAGGCCTCCTTCATGCGAGTGTTCGTGCGCATGAAGTGACTGCACGTGCCCATAGCGCTCCTCGATGCGACCCAATTTCCATACCGCCATGGACACGCCCCAGGCAAAGAGGAACGTGCCGACAATAACGTAGCCAAGCACACCGAAGTCGAGGCCGGCAACAATCTCGACGAACCGTCCTTTGAAATCGAAGATGCCTATGAGCACCTGTAACAGCTCGATCGTCCCGATGATCAGCGCCACGGCAATCGACAAGCTGGTGATGGCGATGTTGTAGAAGATCTTGCGCAGCGGATTGACGAACGCCCAGTCGTACGCCTTCGACATCAATACACCGTCGGTAGTGTCCATCGCCGACATCCCAGCGGCGAAAAGGATCGGCAACGAGAGTACGGCCGCAATGGGAAGATCGCCCGCCGACGCACCCGCGGTCATCGCCAGCAGACCGACTTCCGAAGCCGTATCGAATCCCAGGCCGAAGAGCATTCCGACGGGATACATCTGCCAGCTGTGGTTGATTACGCTTTGAAGGCGTCCGCCGAGCAGGCGGTTGATGAAACCGCGCTGGGCGAGCAGCTCTTCCAGATGCGCATGGCTGTGCTTGCCCGTTTTGGCCTGTCGCCATACGTGCAGGATATCCAGCAGCACGATGAGATTGAGTATTCCGATCACCCACAGGAAGGTGCCCGATACGCTCGCGCCGATGACGCCCCCGAGATTCTGCAGGGCAGGAATCCGCTGCTTGACCGCGCTCGCCGCGAAGATGATGGCCGCCGAGAGGGCGAATACGATGGTCGAATGGCCCATCGAAAAGAAAAAGCCGATGCCGAGCGGCCGCTTGCCCTTTTGCAGCATATATCGCACGGTGTCATCGACCGCGGCGATATGGTCCGCATCGAAAGCGTGACGCAAACCGAACATGTAGGCGACGAAACCCAGCCCGACCAGCGCAGGGTGGCGGGATGAGTAGTAGAGGAAGAGCCCCCAGCCCAGCGCGTGCAGCAAGGCGATGAAGCCGTAGAGCCCCGCAAGCCGTTTCCACTCGCTCGCGGCGAAGCTCAGCGGATGACGTCCGGAGCTGTGCGGTCGCATCCGCTCCGCCGGCATCGCCACGCTCTTGTAGACGGTCATCGTTTCTTCGGACGGAACGGTTGCCGGCTGGCGTACGGCACTACGACCGTACGCGGCGCGGACAGCAGCGGTATGCTCAGCATTGCCGACGACGCAATCATGGGTGTGGACCGGCCGGCGCATATCGCCGTAGCGCGAGGCGCGGCGCTCCGGTCGGCCGGCCCCTCCAGAAGCCTGCATTGACAGGCTCTGGGCCCTCGCGCCGCTCGATTTTGTAGGAGCCGATGACGCGAGCAAGCGCGATTTTCAGCTCCATGTGCGCGAAGCTGACGCCGAGGCAATGCCGGTGTCCTTCACCGAACGTCAAGGCGCGAGGCGATGTCGCGTCCATCCACCGCTGAGGGCGAAAAGTACTCGGCTCGATAAACGCAGACGCATTCATGTTTGCTCCGCCGTAGCTCAGCACGACGCGCGAGCCCGCCGAAATGCGGTGGCCAGCGATGGCGACATCTCTAGTGCAAACCCGCGGCGCGCAAAGGAGCGGCGGATTCAGGCGACCCACCTCGCGCACGAATGCGTCGAGCCGGTGAAGACGTTCCAGCACTGGAAGCGCCTGCGGGTCTTCAGGTCGCCGAATGGCGTCCAGCTCCTCGCGCAGCCAACCCTGCCACCGAGGTTTCGAGGCGTAGTAAAGGACCCACGTCAACAGGCTGGCGCTGGTTTCGTGTCCCGTGACCAACAGCAGGTTCAGATGCGCCAGCATCGTGTCGTCGCTCAAGGAGGGATCTTCCCGGCTCAAGCGATCGATCAGGCTCAGCTCGGCATTCCTGGCTCGCGGATACTGCGCGATGTGGCGGCGCAGGAAAGCTTCGAGCTCGTCGCGAAGCGGCGCGACTCGGAAATGGTGGTCAAGGTCACTTTCGCCGTCGGACGGCGGATCGAGGACAGCCGAAAAGAGCGCATGAATGCGCGTCAGGGATGCGTCGTCAGCAAAGCCGCCCAGCGTAGTCGCGAGAGCAGCGAACGTGAGCTCGCGGGCAGCAGAATAGACGTCGAAGTCGGGGACAGCCGCCAACCGTTCGAGTCGGCGCGCAATCAGTGTGTCGATCGCCGGAAGTAAACGGGCAAGCTGCGCGGGCGTGAATGCGCCGGCCCAACGGCGGCGATCGTGCGCATGTTGCGGCTCGTCAGCATTGATGACGGCGCGACCGAAGCGGGTGCCGAGCAGCCGCGCCCATCCCTCCTCGCTTGAAAACGCCGCACGAGCCTCGCCGGTGGCGAGCGCCAGCGCTTCATGGCCGGCAAGGACCGTGCAAGCTCCGGCGAGACGCCCGACCGGAATCACGCTCTCGAACACGCTTCCGAGCGCCGCGGCACTCTGCGCGTGGCGCGCGGCTACCCTTCCTTCGAGAACATCCGACGGGGTGATGGATGCATCGTGCGACACCGAGAGAGAATTGCTCACGCGTGTCCGCTCGCGTCGACAATGCAAGGGAAACGTTGTCGACCCGCCACGCGGCATCGTGCGCTATCCTTGGTCATCCATCGACCCGCAGCGGTGCAATCCGCATGTCCTTCGCGTTTCAGATCGTCCTTATCAGGCCTGAAGAGTTCTCGCCGTCTCGCGCTCTCGCCCCTACCGCGGTCATGCTCTATTTTGGTCTCCGTCGCCTGGGCAAGCCTGTACGTATCGAATCCAACGCATTTCTGCATGATGGCGCCAACATTGTCGTCGGCGCCCATCTGCTCGACCCCGCCGTTGCGTCGACGCTGCCGGCAACGACCGTCATCTACAATACAGAACCGGTTTGCCACCGCATGAAGGACCTCGACGCACTGTTGCCCTTCGCCGAGCGATTTTCGATATGGGATTACAGCGCGCGCAACGCCGAGTCGATCGTGCGAGCGCTGCCCAATGCGCGCGTGCGAGTGGTAGAGGCTGGTTACCTCCCCGAGCTCACACGAGTCCAGCATAGCGCCCGGAAAGACATTGACGTGCTCTTTTATGGCCAGCAAAGCGAGGGCCGGCAAGCCGTACTCGACGCCCTCAGACTCGCAGGGCTGTCGGTGTGCTACCTCGATGACACCTACGATCTCGACCTCGATCCGTGGCTGGGGCGCGCCAAGCTGGTGCTCGCGCTGCACTTCGAGCCCGGGACGCCATTTGCGCTGGGTCGCGTGGTCCATTGCCTGTCGAATCACTGCGCGATGGTCGTGGAGCAGGACCCCGGAGATGATGTTCCAGCGGACCTCGCGCCCGGCCTCGCGCTGGCGGATCGCTCCACCATTGTCGATGTCTGCCGCCAGCTCGCCGGAGATGACGAAGCGCGCCGCGAGCTTGCTGCGCGCGGCTTCGCCTGCATCGAGCGCCGCGATTTCACCAAGTCGCTAGGTGCGGCGATCGCCGCGGAAACCGCTTTCCGCTAGTTCGCGGCTGTCGCGGGTCTGGTGTGCGAGCCCGAGGGTGTCGGTGATGGCGGCAGCAATGCCGGACTGCACGTGCGCGGGCATATCCAGTGCGGTTGGCAGGGTGGTGATCGTTGTATCGAGCGCTTCGTCCCTTGCGCGCGGATCGGCGTCCCGCGCAAACAGCGGATGCCTTGCCAGGCTGGGATAGTGAACGCTCGTAGCTATGTTCCGTGCCGCCAGTCCAAGTCGTAGCGACTCGCGAAGCGGTGTTCGTATCACATACATCAGACAACTGTCGTCGGCCTGGCGTCGCATGGGTTCGACATCGGGCGCCAGCGGCGCAAGCAACGCGTTGTAACGCTCGAACTGGCGTTGCCGCACCGCGTGCGCGGCGGGCCACCCTTCAAGCGCGCCCAGGACTAGCGCCGCGGCAACGTCGTTGGAGCGCAGTTTGAGCCCGGTTTCTCCCGAATACCGATAGTCGCGATGCTGTAGCGCTGCTGCCCGCTGCAGCGTATCGAGCGCCAGCCCCGCGTTGGAGATGCCGCGCGCTGTCTCCTCCATCCCGGGGTCGCGCGCCCAGAGCATCCCGGCTTCGGCGCCGGGCAGCTCCTTGACGGCGTTAAAGCTGAAGCACGCGAGGTCGCCGACGCGCGGCCCCGCGTCCGCGAGGTCAACGCGATGCGCGCAATCCTCGATCAGCGTCACGCCGTGCTGATCCGCAAGCGCACGCAATGCCGCGAGATCGGGAGCTCGCTGTCCGTATAGGTGCACGACGACGATGGCCCGCGTGTGCGCCCTCATGCATCGCGCGGCGTGCTCCGCGGTAAGGGTTAGCGTACTGCGATCGACGTCAGCGACGCGTACCCGAAAACCTGCGTGCGCAAACGCGATCGCAGACGAGATAAATGTGATGGCCGGTACAACGACTTCCGGCGCCTCACTCTTCCCGCGCGCAAGAAGCGCCGCCAGGTACAGAGCGCTCGTGCACGAGTTCGTTGCTAGCGCCCAGCCACCGTGGCCTGCCAAAAAACGTTGCTCCAACGCGCGACATTGCGGCCCGTAGCCGAGCCATCCGGATTCGAGCACATCGGCCACCCGCTTCCGAGCAGCGCGCGATATTGCCGGACGAAAGAGCGGGATGTCGATTACGCTGCCGCCGTCAAGCGTGCCGCAGAACCGGGCGCCCGCCTCGCGAGCCAGTCCTCGCGTGTGAGGCGCATGCAAGTCACCAGCACGCGGCTGCCATCGGGTCGCTCGCGCTCTGCATCGCCGGCATATCGGCCGCCGGCAAGGACATTGACCCGACGGGGAAGTGCGTTACCCGGCGAGGAAAACACTGGTAACGTAGTCGAGTCGCAGCGTCCCGAACGCGAAATCCAGCAGCGCCATGCTTGCATCGACTGCGACTCCCGGATATCCGGGCAACCTCGTCCGGAGCGGGCGCAGCACCTCGGTATCCACGATCAGGCGCCCGATCTCGAACGTGCGCATGCTTGGCTCGTACCCCGACCACCCGATTGTGCCGCAGAAGACTCGCTGCGGTCCGAAGCGCAGCGACAGCAGCCCTTCCCAGGGACGCTTCATGCCGCCTGCGAGCCATTTTCTGTTGGCCGCCGGATCGAGAACTCTCGAATCCAGAAAGCAGGCGCGCGTGGACGGCCGGTTGCGCAGCGCAGTAATGAGGTCGTATTCAGCGGGCTCTGGCCATTGCAGCGACACCAACGTGCCGACAGCGATGGTTCCCTCGAGCGGAAGGAGCGACCCGATGGTCGCGTCCGCGGTGGAAGGAGCGATCGCTTTAGGCACGCTGCGAAAGAAACATCTCGGGCATGACGCGCGACGTTCCTGCTGGTTCGAAAGCGCGAATCATAGCAAACGCTTCCCTCCAGTAGAAAGCGCGGACACAGCCCCGACGCGCATCGAGCGTCGGTTGCGACGGCGACCTCGCGCGAACGCGTCCGCGGACGCGGCGACGCCCGGCAGGCCCCGCCGTGCCGATCAGGCATCCGGACCTAAAACGTTCGTCGCATGAAATACGTGCTGACCGCGCTGATGATTCCGATCACCAGCATGTAGCTCGCGATGTACCACGGCTGGTTGTCGTTGGCATGCAGCAGCGTGGTTGCGATGAGCGGCGTGATCGAGCTCGAGATGATGCCCGAGAGCTGGTAGACCACCGAGATGCCCGAGTAGCGCACCCGAGTGTCGAAGAGCTCGCAGAACAACGCCGCCTCGGGTCCGTACACCGGCGCGTAGAGCACGCCAAGCGCAAGAACGATGGCTCCGCCGGCAAGTGCGATCGCGCCGCTTTGCATCAGCCAGAACATCGGGAAACGCGGCCACGCCGCAAATCAACGCGCCCCAACCGTACACTGTGCGGCGCCCGAAACGATCCGACCATTTTGCCGCGACCGGGATCGTAAATATCAGGATGAACGCCGCCGCCGAGATTGCCACCAGCACGCTGGTCTTGTCGTATTTCAGCGAGCCGACCAGGTAAGCGATCATGAAGACGGCGTAGATGTTGAACACGACGCCGTCGATCCATCGCGCACCCCACCCCAGCAGCACGTTTGTCTTGTAGTCGCGAAACACCTCGCCGACGGGAACCTTGGCGATCGTCTGCGCGTTCTTGATGCGCGCGAACTCGGGCGTCTCGAGGATCTTGAGGCGCACGAAGATGCCGACCGCGACCAGGATGATCGAGAGCAGGAACGCGCTTCGCCAGCCCCACGACATGAATGCTTCGTCCGACATCGAGGACGACAGCAATGCGACCACACCCGTCGCGAGGCACAGGCCGATGGCGAGCCCCACTTGCGGGAAGCACGCATAGAAACCGCGTCGCTCACGCGGTGCATACTCGAACGACATCAGCACAGCTCCGCCCCACTCGCCTCCAATGCCGATGCCCTGCAATAGCCGCAGCGTCAGCAGCAGCAGGGGAGCCGCGATGCCGATGCTCGCGTAGGTGGGCACGAGACCAACCAGGAATGTTGCAATGCCCATGATCAGCAGCGTGATGACGAGGAGGGGCTTGCGTCCGATCTTGTCGCCGAAGTGCCCGAAGAGGATGCCACCCACGGGACGGGTGACGAAGCCCATCGCATAGACCGTATAGGCAAGCATCGTCGAGACAAAGACGTTATCGGCCGGAAAGAAGAGCTTGTTGAAGACGAGACCGGTGATCGTGCCGTAGAGGAAAAAGTCGTACCACTCGACGGTCGTTCCGATCAGGCTAGCGATGGTAACGAGGCGGCGACTGCGGTCGTCGACCTCGGTGATGCCCTTCAAGGGTGCGGTCATTGCTGCGTCCATGCTTCCTCCAGGTTTTGATCGGGCTCGTGCCCGTTTCTAAGTCGGACCAATGAAAGGCCCGTGATTCCCCCTACTGCAAATCCGAGTCACCGGTTTCAATGCGTCGGTGCGCCGATGAAATTACGCCCGCGCGGTCCGTCCAGCGCGTCGTTGATCATCTTTTGCGATTCGTCCTCGGGCACACCGTAGCTTTCGAAGCGCGTGCTGACGTCGAGTCCCTCGAGAAACGAGCGCAGATACTCAGGAGCGTCGACTAGCGCGCACGGAAAGACCGCGGCGAGTACGTCGTCGCGCTCGACGCTGCGCCCCATCGCGCGCTCGAGAACCAGCGGCAACGTAAACGAGCAAGCGATACCGTGCGGCAATCCATAGCGCAGTGTCATCTCGTAGGAAATCGAATGCGCCAGCGCCGTCTTGGTGTTGGAAAAAGCGAGGCCCGCCTGCAGCGCTGCCAGCGAGGCCGCGCTGCGCAGGTCGATGTTACCCGGATCCTGGGCAAGTTGCGGTAGAGTGCTCATCATGCGCGAGGCGGCCGCCACGGCGTGAGTGTCGGAAATCGGGTTCGCATTCACGTTCCAGATCGACTCGAGCGCGTGCGAAAGCGCATCGAGGCCACTCTGGATGGTGACGGCGCGCGGCAGGGTTGTCGTGAGCTGCGGATCGACGATGGCGGTCTGCGGCCATGTCTCGCGAAGGTGCAGGGAGTACTTGCGGCTGACGGAACGGTCCCAGACGGTTGCCCAGGGCGTGACTTCGCTACCCGTGCCCGCGGTCGTCGGAATCGCGATCAGCGCCTTGGCGTCGACGGGCGTGAACGTTTCGCCACGCGCCAGCAATTTCACGAGCGCATCGAAATCGCCACCCGGCGGCGTCACCATCATCACTTTGGCCGTGTCGAGCGCGCTCCCGCCACCGACCGCGACGATCACCTGGCACGCCGCATACTCATCGCGGAACCGCGCGTAGAGATGCGCGAGATGAGCGACGTCGGGATTGGGCTCGACGTCAGCGACGACGCCGAGCAGCGACTTGCCGAGTTGCTTGCGCAATCGCGCGGTGAGACCCAGCGCTTCCGCCTCCGGAAACGTCACCACGACCGCCTTGCGCCCGCCGACCACGTCATGCAATCGGTCGAGCATGCCCGCGCCGAACAGGACATCGACCGGATTGTGGTAGCGGAAGCTCAAGCGGGACCTCCACGTGGGGGCGCGATAGACGAAGTATCCCCCGCCGACCCAGTCTTGAGCCAGAGTCTACTCAACGACGTAGGGCAGTAGCCGATCGAATTCCGTCTTGACGACCTGGTAACACTCGCAGGCGCGGGCTTCGAGACCCGGGCGATCGAGCACGGTGCGCAGGAGTGGCTTCGCAGAATTGCCTTGAATCGTCCACTTGCCATCGTCCCCGATGCGGTTGCGGTTGTTTTGATCGATATCGGCTTCGCACAGAGGTTCCCGGACGGCTCCCTGGCTGTGACCGACTCGGGCGGGGCGTACCTGGACTCCCGGGGCATCGCCCGGGTCGCTGCATCCCGGAAGCCGGTTTTTTCGATGCGCCGGGAAGGTGAAGAGAGCTTCGCTCACGCACCACGCTGAGAGTCAAGACAAGACGCTCGGCCTGACCGTATCGCAATCGGTGGTGTTGCGCGCGGACGAGATGATCTAGTATCGCGCGTCGCGTCCGGATTGCCGGGGTGCGCGTGGCGGCGCCGACAGCCGATGCATCCGGCTGCGCCAGCCTCCAGGGCGCTGCTCCGGGCTCCTGGTTGGTCGCGCGGCTACACGCTAGGTACTAACGTCGTGCTGGGTGTCGGAAGGCGCACCCCCGATCGCCCTCATTCCACCACCGCCCATCGTGCCGCAGGCGGGAACGCTTCCGACTGCAAATGCGAGGATCGTCGCCACGACTATCCTGAACCTGCGCCATATCCGCATCATCGCGACCTCCATCACAGCCACCCGGCCGTAACAGGTAAACAGAAACCGGTCGCGGTCATTCCCGCGAGCGATGCGGACTGCCGATGAAAGCTGCCGGCCGGGCTTTCTACCCGGTCCGTGTCGCGTCCGGGCGACCTTCGCGTGCAAGCATGAATGCGCCTGCGTATCGCACCGAACTTGCGAGCGCACGCGATACCTTTGCCGGACAGCCAGAGGCGGGCTAGAATCGCGACATTTTAGCGTCACCGCCCGCCAATGAGCCGATTCGAAGACACCAGCATCATGCGCGAACGTCGGAACTCGACGCTGATCGAGCTTCGCAAAAAGGAAATGGGCCCACAGTCGAAGGCCCGCGGCATTCTCGTCGGTTCAGCCCTCGGCCTGGTTGCCTGGCTCGCGATCGTCGAGATTCTCGTCGGCGTTTCCCGGCACCTGCATCAGTGAAGATGCTGGAAGGCTAGAATCCCGGCCACGCCCTTGAGTGTCCCGAACTCATCCACCCCCGATTTTGTCGCGATCGTGCTAAGAGACGTCATTTAGTCTGCATTTTAGGTACGTTCGGATTTCCTATCCTGCGGAAGTCAGCGCGCGACGAATGGCCTCTTCGACTTCACAGCGCTGACCATCCTTCCAAGCAGCCTCGAATGCAGCATCACCCAGCGATTGCCGCATCGCCGCGAACTCAGCCTGCAGGCGCCGCTCGTTGCGCGACGGCCGGACCAATCCAAGCCGTTCGCGCGCAATCGTGATGGTTGCAAACTGGCGCACGGCTTCCCCGACCGAGCCGACTGAGCGCGCAAGTGCTGCATGGTCCTCGAGACAATCGAGCAGCTCCGCTCGCATCTCGAACGCTTGGAAGACGCGCAAGGCCCCACTCAATCTTATACGGGCGGAATCGGCGTTGCCTTCGACAAGATCCGTCTCACCCAGGAACCAGAGTGAAGTCGCCTCTCCGCGCTTGTCTCCAGCGCCGCTGCAGACCTCAAGCGCACGCGTGAATCGTGCACGCGCATTCAGAACGTCGCCCTTTTCCAGGGCGATCTTGCCCAACATCCGCTCACAATCGCCCTCGAGCTCAACGTACTTGTTTGGCCGGGCAATCGCCAGGGATTCCTCGAAACGGCGATACGCGCTTTGGTGATCGTCCAACTCGTGGTCAATCTCACCGAGGTGATGCAAGCCGATGCCCTCTCCGATCCGATCCCCGAGCTCACGAAAGATCGCGATGGCTTCCTCCTCGCACGCTCTCGCTTGCGCCGTGTCGCCCTCGCGCAGGCGAACCCACGAGAGCGTGGATAACGTCGCCGCAACGTCGACCGGATTGCCTAGTCCCCGCCGCAGCGCAAGACTCTCCTCCAGCATCCGCCGCGCCTCCGAGTAGTCGCTCTGGCTTTCAGCGAGCGCGGCGCCCACGTACAGCGCCCATCCCTTCGCCAGCTCTGATTCCTGGACTGCAGGGAGCGCGAGTGCCGCACGCACATACTTACGACCCTCGGTCGCGTAGCCTCGGAGTATCCAGAATCCCTGCATCGCGACCTCGAGCTTGACCGCGATGAAGGGATCGACGCCACCTTCAAGCGCCAGCATGATCGCCGCGCGCAAGTTGTCGAGCTCGCTCTCAAGGCGTCGGATCCAGTCGGCGTGCTCGTGCCCCTTCAGGCCCCTGTTCCCAGCCTTCGCCATCTCGAAATAGTGGTTGCAATGCAGCGCGGCGGTCGCCGCGAGCTCGCCGCGCTGGGTCAGCTTCTCCACGGCGTAATCCCGGATCGTCTCGAGCATCCTGTAGCGCGTTCTGTCCTTCCGCTCCTCCGTCAGGACCATCGATTTCTCGACCAGGGAGGTGAGCAGGTCGAACACGTCCTCCGGTGTCAGAGGGTCGACGCCGCAGACTTCCTCGGCCGATGCGAGCTCGAAGCCGTTCGCGAAGACCGCCAGCCTGGCGAGCAACACCTGCTCGTCTTTCTGGAGCAGGTCGTACGACCAGTCCACCAACGCACGCAATGTTTGTTGTCGCTCGAGCGCGACGCGGGCCCCGCCGGACAGGACCTTGTAACGATCCTTGAGGCGCACATTGATTTCGGCAACCGTGAGGGAGCGCACTCGCGCAGCAGCCAGTTCGAGCGCTAGCGGAATACCCTCCAGGCGGGCTACCAGCTCGGCTACGGCGGGCGCCTCTTGCTCGTTGAGCGCAAAAGTGGGTTTGTGAAGCTGCGCGCGCTCGACGAACAATCTGACCGCCGGTGATCGCGACAGCGCCTCGATCCCGTCGGAACGATCCGGCACCGGAAGCGGCGTCACCGTGTACGTCTGCTCCCCGGGAATGCGTAGTGCCTCGCGGCTCGTGGCAATGACTCGAACCTCGGGCGCAGCCCCGAGAATGGCATGGACAAGTTCCGCCGATGGTTGGATCAGGTGCTCACAGTTGTCCAGGATCAGCAGGAGATTTCGCGGCTTCAAATGCCTGCAAAGCGTTTCGATGAGCAGCCCGCCGGGCTCCTCTCGCACGCCCAGAACCTTGGCCACTTCGCTGGCCATGATGGAGGGGTCGCGAATCGGCGCCAGATCCACGAGCCATGCGCCATCGCGATAGGACTCCAGAACATCGCCCGCCATCTGCAGCGAGAGGCGAGTCTTGCCAAGGCCGCCGATGCCAAGCAACGTCAGCAATCGCGCGCGCTCCAGCAACTTCTCGGCTTCCGCGATTTCGCGCTCGCGTCCGATGAATGACGTCAGATGCCTGGGAAGATTGTTGGGCGTCGTCTCGAGCGAGCGCAGTGCCGGAAACTCGCGCCGCAAGCTCGAGTGCACGACTTGGTAAGCATGCTCGCTACCCTCAACGCCCTTGAGTCGCACGGCGCCAAGGTCGCGAAGGGAGATTTCCGCAGATAAGCTGTCCGCAGCGAGTTCAGCGACCGCCTGCGACACGAGCACCTGGCCTCCGTGCGCGAGACACATGATGCGCGCGGCGCGGTTGCTGGTGCCGCCGAAGAACTCGTTATCGCGCTCGAGAGCCGGGCCGGCATGCAGGCCGCAGCGAACGGGAATCGCCATCCCCGCCGTCGCCGCTGGATCGGCAACCGCTTGTTGGATCGCGATGGCGGCCTCTACGCCGTTGATTGCCTCAGCGAAGGCGGCGTAAATTCCGTCGCCGGTCGTCTTGATCACACGCCCGCGATGCGCTTCAACGGCAGAACGCAGCAGCACATCATGGCGAGCGAGCGCGTCCGCCATTCGCTCGGGCTCGTGTTCCCACTTCTCGGTGCTGCCCTCGATGTCGGTGAACAGTAGGGTGACAATGTCGGTGTTCACGTCCAGGTCGCTGACGGGTTGATGTCTACCGCAAACGGAATGGGATCATCGTCCCCTAGCGTACACCGCGGGTCAATCGGTTGCTGCTCAAGACGGCGGATTGGTTTGCCATAGGCTCAAGCGTCACCGGCGACCAGCCGACGGCGCGAAACCCGGTCCGTCGCGCCTGATGGCAACTAGGCCCCTGCGCGCCGAGCGGAAAACCAGGAACGACCGGTCAGGTGGCGACACGCGAGCGCGGGCTCTTGATTGCTTGGTCGTGGCACCTTAAGCCAGATCCCGGAGCATTCTCCAACCAATATGATTTCGGCTGCCGACCTCTTGGCAATGCGGGCTTACCAGTCGGTCAGCTCGCCGGCGCCGCGTCCCACTTTGGCTTCATTTCCTTGCCCCATTTCTTCGGATCCTCGTTGTGCATCTTTTCCATCTGTTTCGCCACATCAGGATGTTTTTCGATCACGTGCTTTGTCATCGCCTGCACCATTTCGTCCCACGACTCGGCCGACAACTTCTGGTTGCACGTTCCGCCAAGCTCTCTGCATGTCATCGTTTTCATGGTCCTTTGTACCCCAAACAGGTCGAGGAAAGATCGGCACTGACGCGCTGGTGCTTCCTCCGATCACCATCCGAGCCTATGGCCCACCGTTGCCCCCGACCGCTGCGAAGACCTGACCCGTCGAATAGCTGGATTCGTTGGAAGCCAACAGGACGTAGATGGCCGCCAGCTCTGCAGGCTGGCCGGGCCGGCCCATTGGACCGTCGGCACCGAACAACGGCAGTTTGTCCTCAGGCTGACCGCCGGTGACTTGAAGCGCGGTCCAAAACGGGCCCGGCGCTACGGCGTTCACGCGTATCCCCTTTTTCGCGAGCTGCTTGGCGAGCCCCTTGCTGAAAATCATGATCGCGCCCTTGGTTGCGGCGTAATCGATGATGTTCTCGCTAGGATCGTACGCGTTCACCGATGCGGTATTGATAATGGCGGAGCCTGGCTTGAGATTTGGAATTGCCGCCTTCGTAATCCAGAACATCGCGTAGACGTTGGTCTTGAATGTCTCATCGAATTGCTCGGTCGAAATATCGAGGATAGAGTCCTTCGACATCTGTCGGGCCGCATTGTTGACCAGGATGTCGAGACCGCCCAGCTCGCGCACGGCTTTGGCTACGAGCTCGTTGCAAAATCCTTCGCTCTTGATATCGCCGGGAATCGCCGCTGCCTTCCGCCCTTCCGCGCGAATGAGATCGATCACTTCGCGCGCGTCGGGCTCTTCGACCGGCAGATAGTTGATGGCAACGTCAGCGCCCTCGCGTGCATACGCAATCGCCACGGCGCGACCGATTCCCGAGTCGCCGCCAGTGATCAACGCCTTTCGGCCGATGAGCCTGCCGGAGCCCTTGTAACTCGTTTCGCCGTGGTCGGGCCGCGGCTCCATGTCGCCTGCCAGGCCCGGCCAGGGCTGTCGCTGCTTCGGAAACGGGGGCGTGGGATATGCCTTGGACGGATCCCCAAGTTGTCGCGTCCGACGCAGCGATCCTCGATCGGTCTTGCGGGATAGCCTCGTTGGCCGCGGAGGTCATCCTCCCCGAAACGAGGGAGGGATGTGTAACTTTCGAGTCCATATCATCTCCTTGAGCAACGCGCTCAAGAAGATTTTCCATCGTGCTCAGCAGGACGCCTATCCGACGCCGTCTGATTCACCTGTAGGAGTGAGTCCACCACGACCGGCGGCGGTCCGTTGGCGCCAGGCACTCGACGAGAGTCCATAGCGCCAGGCGGTCGGAAAACGTGCTGGCGAATCCGCGCTAGGGACGGTGCGATGCGCGCGGTTTGCGGGAGGAAAACAGTTCGAGCAGTGAATCGATCGATACGGGCTTGACCAGGTGCGCGTCGAAACCGGCTTCCATGGCGCGTCGCTTGTCCTCAGCGATGCCCCCAGCCCGTCATCGCAACCAGCAGCATGTCCCTCCCCTTGGCGTCCGCCGTATCGTTCGCGCCGCGGTGTAGCCGTCCACGATCGGCATGCCGATATCCAGCAGGACGATATCCGGCTTGAATCTCGACGCCGTCTCGATCGCTGCGTCGCCATCAAACGCAACCTGGACTTCGCTTCCTTCGAAGCGCAGAAGCTGCGCCAGCGATTCGACGGCATCGCGATTGTCATCGACGACCAGTATTCGCTGCCCGGCGCTCCGCGTCGCGGGCACAACCTGCTGCGCCGGCGCGTCTGCCTGCGCAGGGATCGGAAGCAACCGGCAGCCGGACCGAGAATTCGCTGCCCATGCCGGGGCCCGGGCTGTGCGCGCGCACCGACCCTCCATGCATCTGCACAAGCTGCTGCACGAGCGTCAGCCCGAGTCCGAGGCCGCCTTCGTCGCGGCCCTTCGCGTCCGCGCCCTGGTAGAACATCTCGAACACGCGCTCGAGGTCGTCGGCCGCGATGCCGCGTCCGGTGTCTCTGACCCACAAATCCACGTAGTCGGCGTGGCGCTCGATGCCCAAGGCAATCCGGCCGTCCTTCGGCGTGAATTTGATCGCGTTATTGAGCAGGTTGACAACGACCTGGGTAAGTCGAACGGCATCGCCATCGACGTACACAGGCTCGTCGGCCGGCGACAAGATGATTTCGCGCGCCCTCGCCCTCGACGCCGCGCGTGGATTCCACTGCATCGCTGGTCAATCGGTTCAAATCGATGATGCTGCGCGCCAGTGCCACTTTCCCACGGCTGATCCTGCTCGCATCGAGCAAATCGTCGACCAATCGCATCAGGTGGGTAACCTGGCGATCGACGATGTCCCTTATCCATTCGAACTCCTTGTCGGACTTGCCACTCCGGCGCATGAGCTCGACTACATTGCGAATCGGCGCAAGCGGATTTCGCAGCTCGTGCGCCAGCATCGCAAGAAATTCGTCCTTGCGCCGATCAGCCTGCGCAAGCGCTTCGCCCTGAAGGCGAAGACGGCTCTCGCTTTCCCGCAGTCGCCGCAGCGATGCCTCCAGATCGTCGGTTCGCGCCCGGACGCGCGCCTCGAGCTCCTCGTTGAGGCGCTTGAGCTCATCCGTCTTTCGATACAGTTCAATGAACACGCGGATCTTTGCGCGCAGTATCTCGGGAATCACCGGTACCGAGACGTAGTCGACCGCTCCCGTCTCGTATCCCTTGACCATGTCGATGTCGGACATGTGTATCGCGGAGACGAAGATGATCGCCGTGCGCTGGCATCTCGGATGCTGCCGGATCATCGCGGCAAGCTCGAAGCCGTCGACATCGGGCATGCTCACGTCCATCAGGACCACCGCAACGTCGTCCTTGAGCAGGTGTGCAAGCGCTTCGCGCGCGGTATTGGCCTTGATGAGATTTTCGCCGAGCTGCTCGAGCATTGCCTCGTAAGCCAGCAGCTTCGCCGGCTGGTCATCGACCATCAGAATGTTGACCGGATGCATGGGCGATGCAGCGCGCATGTCTTAGCGATGAAGCCACATGCGTAAGCACCGAGAGCAATTGCTCGGTATTCACGGGCTTGGCGAGGTAATCCGACGCCCCTGCTTCGAGACACTTTTCGCGGTCTCCCTTCATCGCCTTGGCGGTCAGCGCGATAATGGGCAGCCGCTGGTAGACGGGCTGCTGCCGGATCTCCCGCATGGTCTGATATCCGTCCATTTCGGGCATCATGATGTCCATCAGCACGGCATCCGGCTTGCCGTCGAGCATGGCAATGGCTTCGCGACCGGTTTGCGCGGTGACCACCTTCATGCCGCGGCGCTCCAGTACGCTGCTCAATGCGAAGATGTTGCGAACGTCGTCGTCGACGACGAGGACCTGCTTGCCGATGAGATCTTCGTCCGACCCATGCAGACGCTCCAGCATCTGTCTTTTCTCCGCGGGGAGCTCGGCTACGACGCGATGCAGAAAGAGTGTCGTCTCGTCCAGCAGCCTGTCCGGCGATTCGACTCCCTTGACGACGACACTGCGCGCGAGCGTCTTCAGTCTCGCGTCCTCCTCCACCGAAAGCTCCTTGCCGGTGAAGACGACGACGGGAACATCCCTCAGGTTCGGCTCGTCGCGAATCCTTTCCAGTACCTCGAAGCCGGAGATGTCCGGCAACTTGAGATCGAGCACGACGCAGTCGTAGGCTTGCTCGTTGAGCGCGATCAGCGCCGCCGTTCCTGTTCCCGCGGTCGTGATATCGACGTCATCGTGTCCGAGGAGCGCCGCGATGCTTTGACACTCTCCTTCGTTGTCGTCCACGATCAGGAGTCGCTTCCGCCGCGGGCGTCGAAAAAGCCTTGATCTTGGAGAGCGCGACGTTGAGACCATCCGCCGTCGCGGGCTTGGTCACGAACGCAAACGCTCCGCGAGCGAGGCCGTGCTGCCGGTCCTCGTCCTGGGTGAGGACCTGAACCGGGATGTGTCGCGTCGCGGGATCGCGCTTTAATTGGCTCAGCACCGTCCATCCGAGCATGTCGGGCAGGAATACATCCAGCGAGACGGCGGACGGCCTGTACCGGCGCACGAGCTCGATCGCGTCGGCGCCGCGACTCGCGACGCAGCACCTTGAACCCGTTGCTCCGAGCCAGGTCGACGATGATCGGCGCATAGTTCGGGTCGTCCTCGACGATGAGCATGACCGATTCGTCCGGACGGATGGTCTCGCGATCGTCGGCGATCGGCACGCGCGCGGGCTCGGCGCTGCGCACTGCGGGGAAGGAGCCGCGTGCTCCGCGGTCTCCAGCGCGCCCCTTCACCTCCTTCTGCTCCAGCGGGCCGACGTAATGAAGGGGCAGATAGAGCGTGAACACGCTTCCCTTGTCGGGCACGCTCTGCAGCGTGATTTCGCCGCCGAGCAGACTTGCGAGCTCGCGACTGATTGCGAGGCCCAGACCCGTCCCTCCGTATTTGCGGCTGGTGCCCGCGTCCGCCTGCTGAAACGCCTCGAATATCAGCTTCTGCTTGTCCGGCTGGATGCCGATCCCGGTGTCCGTTACGCGGAACGACACTACGGTATCCGCGGTGCCGAGGATGGGATGCTCCTTGTTCCACCCATCGCGTGCGACGCCCACCTCCAGCTCCACGCTTCCCGACGCCGTGAACTTGAACGCGTTGGACAGCAGGTTTTTAAGAACCTGCTGCAGACGCTTCGAGTCCGTGACGACTCCTGGCGGAAGCGAAGGATCGACGCGCGCATGGAACTCCAGCTTGCGGCGCTCGGCCTCGAGATGGAACGCGCGGCTGACGCTCGCCACGACATCGGTGAACAGGAGATCTTCGGCATCGACCGTCACCGTCCCGGATTCGATCTTGGACAAATCGAGGATGTCGGTGATGAGGTTCAGAAGGTCCGTGCCGGCGCCATGCATCGTGCGCGCGAACTCGACCTGCTTGGGAGTCAGGTTGTGCTCGGGATTGTCGCTGAGCTGATGCGCGAGAATGAGAATGCTGTTGAGCGGCGTTCGCAGCTCGTGCGACATGTTCGCCAGAAATTCAGACTTGTACTTCGAGGTAAGCGCGAGCTCGGTCGCCTTCTCCTCGAGCGCCCGTCTCGCCTGCTCGATCTCGCGGTTCTTGCGCTCGACCTCGACATTCTGCTCGGCAAGCTGCTGCGCCTTTTGCCCAAGCTGCTCGTTCGTTTGCTGAAGCTCAGTCTGCTGGGATTGCAGCTCCCCGGCCAGGTTCTGCGACTGCTTCAGCAGCGCCTCGGTCTGCATGGTGACCTCGATGCTGTTCAGAACGATGCCGATATTGGCAGTCAACTGCTCGAGAAACGCCAGGTGCGACGGATCGAATTCGTTCAACGAGGCGAGCGCCAGCACCGCCTTGATCTTGCCTTCGAACGTCACTGGAAATACCGCCACGCTTCGCGGCAGTGCGTTGAAGAAGACGGGACCAACCGAAACCGTGTCCTCCGGCACGTTCGTGAGCAGGATGCGCCGCTGATCCATGGCGCACTGGCCGATGAAGCCTTCGCCGAGCCTGACTTCCTTCGGGTACGGATCACCCGCCGCATTCGCATAGCTCGCCAGCATCTTGAGCAGCATTCCACCGTCGGGACCCATCTGGTAGATCAGCCCCTGATGCGCATTGACGAGAGGAGCGAGCTCCGAGAGCAGCATCCGGCCCACGGTCGCGAGATCTCGCTGTCCCTGCAGCATGCCGGTGAACCGCGCGAGGTTGGTCTTGAGCCAGTCCTGCTCCGTATTGCGGTCCGTCGTCAGGCGCAGGTTGTCGATCATCGTGTTGATGTTGTCCTTCAGATCGGCCACTTCGCCACGAGCCTCGACCTGAATCGAGCGCGTAAGGTCTCCCTTGGTGACGGCGGTCGCGACCTCGGCGATCGCCCGAACCTGATTGGTCAGATTGGCCGCCAGCAGATTGACGTTGCCGGTAAGGTCCTTCCATGTTCCCGATGCGCCAGGCACATTGGCCTGCCCGCCCAGGCGGCCCTCGACGCCCACCTCGCGCGCGACCGAAGTCACTTGATCGGCAAAGATCGCAAGCGTCTTGGTCATGTCGTTGATGGTGTCGGCGAGCGCGGCGACTTCGCCCTTCGACTGAACGAACAGGTTCTGCTTGAGATTGCCTTCGGCGACGGCCGTCACGACCTTGACGATGCCGCGAACCTGCTCGGTAAGGTTGGCCGCCATGACGTTGACCGTGTCGGTCAGGTCCTTCCACGTTCCGCCGACGCCGGGCACCTGCGCCTGCCCGCCCAACTTGCCTTCGGTGCCGACTTCGCGAGCAACGCGAGTCACCTCGGATGCGAACGCATTCAACTGATCGACCATCGTGTTGATGGTGTTCTTGAGCTCCAGAATTTCGCCGCTCACATCGACGGTGATCTTGCGCGACAGGTCGCCGCGCGCGACCGCGGTCGTCACTTCGGCGATGTTGCGGACCTGCGTGGTGAGATTGGCCGCGAGCAGATTGACGTTGTCGGTAAGGTCCTTCCACGTGCCGGCGACACCGGGCACGACCGCTTGGCCTCCCAGCATTCCTTCGGTGCCGACTTCGCGCGCCACGCGAATCACTTCCGATGCGAACGCGCGAAGCTGCTCGACCATGGTGTTCATCGTCTCTTTCACCAGCAGGATCTCGCCGCGCACATCCACGGTGATCTTGCGCGACAGATCGCCGCCCGCAATGGCCGACGCGACTTCGGCGATGCCGCGAACCTGCGCAGTCAGGTTGCTGGCCATGAAGTTGACGTTGTCGGTAAGATCCTTCCACGTGCCGCCGACGCCCGGGACCTGTGCTTGCCCTCCGAGCTTGCCTTCTGTGCCGACCTCGCGTGCAACACGCGTGACTTCGGACGCGAATGCATTGAGCTGATCCACCATCGTGTTGATGGTGTTCTTGAGCTCCAGAATCTCGCCCTTGACGTCCACCGTGATCTTGCGCGAGAGGTCGCCCCGAGCGACCGCGGTCGTCACTTCTGCGATGTTGCGGACCTGGGCGGTCAGGTTGCCCGCCATCGAGTTCACACTGTCGGTCAGTCCCTTCCACGTTCCAGCGACGCCAGGAACCTGCGCCTGACCGCCGAGCTTGCCCTCGGATCCCACTTCGCGGGCGACGCGCGTGACTTCAGATGCGAACGCATTCAGCTGGTCCACCATCGTGTTGATGGTGTTCTTGAGCTCCAGCACTTCGCCGCTGACGTCGACGGCGATCTTCTTGGAAAGGTCTCCGTTGGCGATGGCGGTGGTCACGTCCGCGATGTTGCGCACCTGCGTGGTCAGATTCGCCGCCAGCAGGTTGACGTTGTCGGTCAGGTCCTTCCATGTGCCCGCAACGCCGGGAACAAGCGCCTGTCCTCCGAGGCGCCCGTCGGTGCCGACTTCGCGCGCAACGCGCGTGACTTCACCGGCGAAGGCGTTGAGCTGATCGACCATCGTGTTGAGCGTGTTCTTGAGCTCGAGGATTTCGCCCTTGACGTTGACCTCGATCTTGCGCGACAGGTCTCCGCGCGCGACCGCCGTTGCGACCTCCGCGATGTTTCGCACTTGCGCGGTCAGGTTGCTCGCCATCGAGTTGACGCTGTCGGTGAGGTCCTTCCATGTGCCCGCGACGCCCGGCACCTGGGCCTGACCCCCGAGCTTGCCTTCGGTTCCGACCTCGCGAGCGACCCGCGTGACTTCGGACGCGAACGCGTTCAACTGATCGACCATCGTGTTGATGGTGTCCTTGAGCTCCAGCACCTCGCCGCTCACGTCCACAGTGATCTTGCGCGACAAGTCTCCGCGCGCCACGGCGGTGGTGACCTCGGCGATGTTGCGCACCTGAGTGGTGAGGTTGGCGGCGAGCAGGTTGACGTTGTCGGTAAGGTCCTTCCACGTGCCGGCGACGCCCGGCACGGCCGCCTGGCCGCCCAGGCGCCCGTCGGTTCCGACTTCACGCGCGACGCGCGAGACTTCGGAAGCGAAGGCATTCAATTGATCGACCATCGTGTTCAGCGTTTCCTTCAACTGCAGGATTTCACCGCTGACGTTGACCGTGATTTTCTTCGACAAATCTCCCGTGGCGATCGCAGTCGCAACCTCCGCGATGTTTCGCACCTGCCCGGTCAGGTTGCTCGCCATGAAGTTGACGTTGTCGGTCAGGTCCTTCCACGTTCCGCCTACGCCGGGCACCTGCGCCTGGCCACCGAGCTTGCCTTCGGTGCCGACCTCGCGCGCGACGCGCGTGACTTCGGATGCGAACGCATTCAGCTGATCGACCATGGTGTTGATGGTGTTCTTGAGCTCTAGCACCTCGCCACTCACGTCCACCGTGATCTTGCGCGACAGGTCGCCACGTGCCACGGCCGTCGTCACTTCGGCGATGTTGCGCACTTGCGTCGTCAGGTTGGCCGCCAGCAGGTTGACGTTGTCGGTCAAGTCCTTCCACGTCCCGGCAACTCCAGGCACCACCGCCTGCCCGCCCAATCGACCGTCGGTGCCGACCTCCCGCGCCACGCGCGTAACCTCCGAAGCGAACGAGCGCAGCTGATCGACCATCGTGTTGATGGCTTCCTTGAGCTGCAGAATCTCGCCGCGCACGTCCACGGTGATCTTGCGCGACAGGTCGCCGCGCGCGACTGCGATCGTCACGTCGGAGATGTTGCGGACCTGGGCGGTGAGGTTGCTCGCCATCAAGTTCACGCTTTCGGTGAGGTCCTTCCATACTCCGCTGACCTCAGGGACTTGAGCCTGGCCTCCAAGCTTGCCGTCGGTCCCGACTTCGCGCGCAACGCGCGTCACCTCCGAGGTGAACACGCTCAGTTGCTTGATCATCGTGTTGACGATCGTCGCCGAGCGCAGGAATTCACCTGCGAGCGGGCGTCCTTCGACGTCCAAGCGCATCGTCTCCAGGAGATTGCCCTGCGCTACCGCTGTCACCGCACGCGTCACTTCTGTCGTCGGACGCACGAGGTCGTCAATGAGCGTATTGACCGACACCTGCATCTCATGCCAAGCGGCGAGCTCGCGCGGGAACGTTACCCTCTGCTGCGTCTTGCCCTGCTTCCCGACCGCTTCACCGACGCGTGCCAGTTCCCGCGCCATTTGCTCGTTTGCGGCGACGATTTCATTGAAACGGTCCGAAATCTTCCCGTCGAGACCTGTCCAATGCGCGGGCAGGCGGGCGGAGAAGTCACCTTCCGCCACGGCCTGAAGCGCCGCCAACAGCGCGCGGCGGTCGAGAGAGGCGGTTACCTCGGCTCCGTCCCCACTGCGAGGGTTCACCGCGGGACGACCCCGCTTTTTCTCAGCGGTGGTGCTCAAAGCTTTCATGATTCACTCCTGGATCCTGTACCCGGCCACGACGATCGCCGTGGCGCGTGGCGAAACTGAAGAAGGCGATAGACGCGCCCGAGGTGACGCGGTCCAGTGGCTCACTTCGGGGCCGGTGCGAGCAAACGTGCCCACCACAAGCCATGTTAGGCGCGACCCGCGTGTCGAGCCGCACGGGGCCCGATTCGATATCGTCATGCGTCGGCGTACGCGCCTTCGAACAACTCCCTCCGGGGGCACCGCGGCGAGTGATCCGTGGATACCGTGACCAGGCCGCTCTGCGGCGCGCGTGCTCGATAGGCTCGCGCGTGCACTACCCAAATCCCGGCCCGCAGCGTCGGCGATTGTTGCCACCACTCCCCCAAAGTGCCGCCATGGGCACGGCAAAGCGCGCCCTATAGAAATAGTCAGGCATTCCCCGGAGACACACTGGAATTCCGGAGCAAACCCATGTGCGATTCTGTCGTTTGAACCGCATTCGCCAATAGGACGTAATCTGAAACACTTGTAGGACAAAGCGGAATGGTATTTGTACCGTACGCGGCCCCACATTCACCGATGCGGGCGACGCTTCGCAGGCAGAGCACCGATTCGGCCCCCGCAGAGCCCCCAAGGGCCGGCGCGATTGACGCCGATCCATCTCAAATTCCCTCGTTCCAGATCCTGCGTTTTTATCGCGTCCTGTGGAAATCCGACCTCGGCCGACTGAATTTAGGAAAAATTCGCTTACGAATATCCGATGGACAATAGCTCCGGCGTGCGCGTAGGTTAGCGAGGGGCCCTCCACGAATTCGGAATCCCGATCGCCTGGCAGGCACCGATCGAACTTTAAATCTCCACTTCACTGTGAGGTTACCGTGATCCGACGACTATTCCTGGCTACGCTGCTTCTGGTTTCAGCGGCCTCCGCTTCGGCAAACGTCTATAACGATGTCTTCTACGATGTCGCGGAACCCGGATGGGGCGTCTTCGTCAAGCAAAGCAATACCTTCCAGTTCCTGGCGTTCTTCATTTATGGACCGGATGGACAGCCGACGTGGTACACCGCGCAGCTTACCGACGTCGGCGACGGCACCGGCCTTAACTATTCGGGGCCGCTGTATGCGACCACCGGCACCTACTTCGGCAACCCGTGGCAGGGAGATGTCGCAACCCAGGTCGGCACGGCGACATTCCAGGGGTCCGCGGTTCCGGAAGACTACTTTCACGCGACGCTGATGTACACGGTGAACGGCGTGACGGTTACCAAGGCTATTCAGCGACAGACGCTTACGGCCTTCGCCATGAGCGGGACCTATAGCGGCTCGCTCGTAGGATCGGTCACGAACTGCCCAAACGCAGCGAATAACGTGCTCGTGAACGGCCGCTACAACCTGACGCTGGCGCAGGATGGAGACACAGCGGCAGCGCTCACTTTCAACTTCGTCGATCCCAACACCAGCTACAACGGCATGGCTTGCACGCTCAGCGGCCCGCTGGTGCACTATGGCGCCCTTTACGCGATACCGAGCGCACAGTACAACTGCACCGCGCCTGGATTCAGCCCCGGTCTAATCGCGTCGGCGAGCGTCGACCTACTGTCCCAATCCGGTCAGGGGGTCGAAGGCAAATGGACCGCCACGACGACCGCGGGCTGCTCACAAACGATTCGCTTCTCGGCAGTCTCAGACTAGAAGAAGGACGTCACGAGAAGTTTCCGCCGACGGCGAACTCGTCCACGCCCGACGGTCCAGTATGTGTGTGCTGGGGAGAATCGTGTGGAACGGCGCGCGGTGCTGCGTTATCCGCGCCCGGCGGCGCGATCGATTGATCGCGCGCGCTGTGCGTACAACGCGGCCTGCGACGCGCATGGCGTCACACGACCGCGCCAGTCACGAACGCTGCTGCGCCAACGCGTCCCGCGCACGCCGAGAGGCGAACAAGACCAGGTAGTCGGTAACTCTCGCGCCGTCCTTCAGACGAGCGAATTCTGCGTCGTAGACTTCCTTCACCACCGGCAGAGGCCGCTGGGTTTCCTCGGCCAGCGATGCAATGGCGTCGCTGTTTGCCATCTGTTCATCGAGACCACTTCGTCGAATAGGCATTTTGGATACTCGGGCGGATTAACAGAGGGTTTCGTCAAACACTCCACACGCCGCGGCGAAACAATGTTCGTATCAGTATCGCTCGTCGCGCAGCGCGAAGTTGCCAAATTCTAAAGTATCTTCGCGTGGATTCCTCAAAATTATTGGCCACTGACGTGGTTGGTTTTTTGGACGCGATTTCGACGCCAAGGTTCAGGCCTTGTGGACGTGGCCTGCTTCATCAGACGCTTAGAGCAAAGAGTTGCGGTGCATTCGCAGTAGCGCCCTGATTTTGGGCAATTACGTTATAACTATGCGAGTGGGGATGGTACGAAGACCGAGGCTTGCGTCGGCACGATCCGAGACGCGCGTGGCGCAATGTCACCGCCTTGCCACGGTCGCCCGGTACGCTAGGCTCAGGTCGTAACGGAACTCCGGCGACCCGGATCTATGGAAAGGACCATTGATGAAAGCGCTGAAGAAATTCCACGTAGCGGCGGCCGACCACTACGAGAAGGCCGCTGAGCACCACCGCACGGCGGCCGAGCACGCATCGGAGGGTGAGAGAGAAGCGGCGGCGCATCACGCACACATCGCTCAAGGTCATGCACTGCATGGGCACGAGCATGCCGCAGCAGCGGCGAAGCAGCACATCGAGCTTCACGCGGAGCAAGCCGACGATGACGAGGACAAGTGATTGAGCGGGGTCACCTGGTGGAGATCTCCTTTCGCCCCGCTTCATGCGGGGCTTTTTATTCGCACCGGCGACGTCCGTCGTCTGGCACTATTTGCGCCGAGAGCTCGTCTTAAGGAGTAGTGTTCCACGGCAGCGGGAGCTCCGACAAGCGCACGCATAGGCCCTTCGCTCCTTTTCGCTGCCTCTGCCCGCCACCGGGATGCGGTAGTCGTAGCAGATCTCTTCACCGGCGCGAATCGTGCGGCGCGCATGGATAAACAGCGTTCCATCGTCGTACTCCACGCTCTCGCAGTTCGGATCGCACGAATGATTGATCCACCGGGCGCTGTTGCCTCCGGATGCGGCATCGATGATGGTGCCATCGCTCAACTCGAACAGGAACGTGTGATTCGGATCGGTCGGGTCGCGAACTGCCTGAGCCTCGGCCTCCCGCTGGCTGATGCGAGCGCCGCGATATTCAATAATCTTCGCCCCCTTGCGAATTGTTCGGGTCGCGAATACTCCACGGCCGTGAATTGGCGATGTGCGAACCGACCAGGGTCGGCGCACTTTCGAAGGCGCTGACATTCTAAGTAATCGACTTGCAGCGCCTCATCGACGGCCCTTGGCGAGCGCGGATCGCTCCGCAATGAGGACGTCTATCGCCCGCTTCGCCGACATGAGCGCCTCCGCGCTGATGTCTTCCGAGGCGATGGTTGTCACAAACTCGCGGTCGGCGGATACGACACTGCCCGCGAGCGGGTCGCCCGCCCCGGCCGCCCGGAAGATTTCCGTCTCGATCCGGATTCCGTCATCGAAAAGACGTCTGATCGTTATCGCGATCTCATAGCCGCGATATTCGCGCGGTAGCACCTGGATCCCCTGAGTTATTGATGCGGATGGCTCGATGTAACGCATGCCTTCACGCCAATGATAGACCTCGTCTCCGTGTGGTTTGTGACAAGTGCGTGACGCCACGCAATTTCACGACGGAGTAACAAAGCGCCGTTAGGCTACCGTACCTTCGTCCGATTGACGGGTTTCACGGTGAAATTGCGAAATGGCGCGGATCCGAATGTCAGCGTGACACGCGACAAGCTAGCGTCCGAACCCCGCGAGCGTCAAGCGACCGGCGACCTCCGTCTGAGAATCAAATTTCGCCTCGGCAAGAGACGAAGCGCCTGGGTAACGAAGTACGTGCTTAGATCTCGCTGACTCGGCCGTGACGGGCAAGCACCGCGCATACTCGCGAACGCATCTCCGCGTTGCTCTCGCTGATCCTGTTTCATGCAAACCCCGCTGTCGGGTCACGCACGTTGCCGCAAGCTCAGTCCGCCGTTGACGCGCCGGACGAGTGGATCGCCGACGTCCCTTCGACATGTCACGGGCGCGTCGCCTGCCTTCGACGGCGCGCGCGTGCCACGAAAAGGTCATAGGGAATCGCGTAGGTCGCTACAATCTTGCGCGCAACGCCGTCAAGAGACGGTTTGATGCCCAGGCGCAAGGCTGCCGTCAGGTCGTCCGCATCATAGTGCGGCGCGAGAGGACTTTCGCGGGAGTCAGCGACCCTCCGCGCGCCGGTTCTCGCGACGGGTGCGGACTGCCATTCGGGTTCGACGAAATAGCGCGCAGAAAGCAGGTCGTCATGGAATGTCATCTGAGGCTCCCGGAGTCATCTCACGGGCCAGTGTCGCCGGGGATCGTTGCGAGATTGTGACGCTCCCGTCGAGCGTCGCGCAATCAACTTAACGAAAAAGGGACTACGACCGAGCTGTAACGGTGACGTCACATTGATCCGATTGGCGAGTCCCGACGATCACATCCACTGTAACAAAGCGATTCCTGAATTACGGTAGGATGACAGCCCTTAATTACCGGGACGATTCCAATGTCGGAGAGCAAGCCTAAAGAATTTGATCTGGACAAGGGAGACAGCGTCATTTGCCATCTGTCGGAAGATTCAAAGAGGCTGTTGCTCGAGTTTCATGTAGACAAGAGGGGATTAACCAAAACCGGCGTCAACGGACTCATCGACGCCCTGAAGAATATTCGCCGCAAGATGGAGCGCTAGAAGCGAGCGCGGCCTGCCGCCCACAGGGCGCACGGACTATCTGTGGGCCGACGGCTGCCAGCGTCGTCAGTGGATGCCGTCCACTTCTCCGAAGATCGCGACAAGTTTCTCAGCGGTGCACCCGGGCGCACGTGCCACGGCGAGTATCTTCGCTTCGCGCTCGGCCACCTTGCGCGCGGCGGCTGGCAAATCGCGGACAGCCCCGAGTGGAATCACCACCGCGCCGTGACGATCGGCGTGAACAAGATCGCCAGTGCGCACCGGCATGCCTGCAACGGTAACCGGCACGTCGAAGGCCTCGACATGCGAGAACGCGTGCGACGGCCCAATGCTACCGGCCAGCACCTGAAAACCCGGCGCCCACTGCGGCAGATCGCGGATCGAACCATTGGTCACCAGGCCAACCGCGCCCATCCCACGATGAATCGCGGATTGCACTTCTCCCCACATCGCTCCGAAACCAGCCTGCCCGCCATCCAGATCCTCGATAACGATCAGCGCGGGTTTGGGCCCGGCGTCCACGAATCGGTAATAGGCGTCGCGCAGCTTCCGCGTATCGGCAGGCGTGCCCGAAGCAGGCTGCGCCGCGCGCATCGTCGCGGTGCGCGCGTATCCAACGACGGGAGCCATATCGGGAAAGCCGCATACCAGCGGGCTCACCGTGTAGCCGCCTTTCCGCGTCTCGGGCATGACGACCTCGAGCGCGTTGCAGATCGTCGGTGTGTCGAATTGGACCAGCGCGGCTAGTTCGTCTTCATTTGGCAGCTGCATCGTTTCGCTTTCAAGGGAGGTTCATCGGTTAGTCGACTTGGATCTACGCGGTCCTGGGGACATGGTTCCCATCACGCGGGTGTGCGCCGGACCGCGAGATCCTGACGCTTGAACACGCCCGGCTGCAACTCGACGCCCAGCCCGGGACCTTCCATCGGATACACGTAGCCGTTTTCAATGCGCGGTAGCACGGTGACCAGCTCCTTGTACCAGCCGCGATAGAACGCTCGGACCGATTCCTGGATAAGCGTGTTCGGTTGGCTGAAGGACATGTGCACGGCCGCAACAAAACCCACTGGGCCGATGCAATCGTGCGGCGCGAAAGGGCGATGCCAGGTTTCCGCCAATGACGCGATCTTTCGTCCTTCCGTAAGCCCGCCGGTCCAGCACAAGTCGACCATCGCAACGTGAAGTGCGTCCTTCTCGAGAAAATCCTTGAATGGCCAGCGCGAGCCCAGCGTTTCGCTCGCGCAAACCCACACGTCGGTCGAACGTGCGTATTCGGCGAGCGCCTGCGGCGAATTCATGCGGATCGGATCCTCGTACCACATCGGCGCATAGGGCTCGAGCGCACGCGCGATCATCTTCGCCGTAGGAAGATTCCACAACGAATGAAACTCCACCATGATGTCCATGCGATCGCCGACCGCCTTGCGGATCTTCTCGAACGGCTCGATCGCTTTTTTCATCTGAGCGGCCGAGATGTAGAGGCCGTTGTTTTCCTGAGCGGCGGGATCGAACGGCCAGATTTTCATGCCATCGATTCCGTCTTCCAGCAGACTTTCCGCCAGCGCGTCCGCCCGATTCATGAACGCATCAAGATCCTCGAACGGTCCCTCGCTCTGACCGAGATTCCAGTTCGACACCGGGCGGATATTCTTGGAGCGGACATAGCGATAGCCCGCGCAGGTGTTGTAGATCCGAAGCTTGTCCCGGCAGAGGCCGCCGAGCATCTGATGAACGGGCTGACCGCAGACTTTGCCGAAGATGTCCCACAGCGCGATGTCGATTGCCGACGCGGCCCGGTATTCGGCTCCCGTGGACGATTGCGCCATCGGCAGGCTGACCATCTCTCTGTTGAGCGCCTCGATATGCAACGGATTGCGGCCAATCAATCGATCGGCCAACGTCTCGTGGATGTGCGCTTCCACCGCCCCTGCGCCGTAGAACGTTTCGCCAAGACCGATCGTGCCGCTGTCGGTATGAACACGGACCCACAACACGTTCGAGAATTCTTCCGTGCGCAATGTTTCAAGAGCCGTGATTTTCATTGATGATCCACTATCCGATCGAGACAGCTTGTCAATGGCTACCCGTGTGAAGCGCAGGATTCGAACGAGCAATATTCAGTATACTAATTCAGGCCCGCTTTGCGTCGGCCCCGAGCCTCGACGAAATCAACAACTATGCACATAGTATTTCACGGAGAGAACGCGGCATCGTTCAGCCACGATTTCCAACGGCTCATCGGCGAGACGGCGCGGATCTCGGTGTTACCCGACGCACTGATCGATCGGGCGCATACGGAGACCTATGCTCGCCGCGGATGTCATCGTGGTCGAACAGATTTTCGGTCGACCTGCCGCGGCCTCGGCAGCTGCAGCTTTTTCACGTGCCGGGCGCGGGCTATGACGCCGTCGATCTCGACGCGATTCCCGATTCCGCCGTCGTATGCAATTGCTTCGGCCACGAACAGGCCATCGCGGAATATGTGATGGCGGCGCTGCTGGCACGGCATGTGCCGCTCGCGAGACGCCGACCGGCGACCTACGACAGGGCAAATGGACCTACGGTGCCGGCTCTCCCGAGCGCGTGCATGGCGAGCTCGCGGAAAAGACCATTGGCTTGCTCGGTTTCGGGCACATCGGAAAGGCGATCGCCGTTCGAGCGAAGGCCTTCGAGATGAAGGTCCACGTCGCCAATCGCAGCCCGGTGCCGGCATCACCTCTGGTCGATCGCTCGTTTGCCTTGAACGCGCTCGGCGAATTCTGGAGCTCGGCGGATTTCTTTGTGGTCTCGGTACCTTCGAACGCCGACACGGTCGGAATGGTGAACGCGGAGTCCTTTGCGACGATGCGCGCGTCAGCGGTCATACTTAACGTCGGGCGCGGCCCGACGATCGATGAGCAAGCGCTGTACGAAGCTCTCCGAGACCGACGGATCGCCGGCGCCGTCATCGACACCTGGTACCACTATCCCTCCTCCACTCATCCCAACATCCTTCCCTCGAAGCTCCCGTTCCACGAATTGCCGAACATCGTGATGACGCCGCACATGTCGGGCTGGACTAGCGGAACGATCAATCGGCGCCGGCAAACGATCGCCGACAACATCACGCGTCGCGCCGCCGGAAAACCATGCGTCAATGTCGTGAGGCCGCGCGCGGACCTGAGGTATTTGGTCGACCTGAGGCAACGATCAACCCGCTGCCGATGACAGCGTTGATCTGTGGCAAACTCTGTCCGGGCGAAACGCACAGGAACGTCCGACCCGCTCTGAGCGGGGGGCCTCCTGGCAATCGAACCGACCGAATCAAAAGGAGGAATCGCATGAAACCGATACGCTCGGCACTGATGCTGGGGAGTTTTGCGCTCGTCGCAATTTTCGCGATGGGGTCGATAACGGCGGTCGCGCAAACCGCGACGCCGGCGCCGGCGAAAATCGGCTCGTCGTTGATCGGAAAGCTCGAGGGACCGGAGATCATCCTCGATCCCAAGGCCTTTCCGAAGACCTTCAAGGAAGCCCCGATCCTTGCCGAGCAGGTGAAGGCAGGAAAACTGCCCGCGGTCGATAAGCGCTTGCCCGAGCCTTCACAGCTTTTCGTCGTGAAGCCGCTGCACGAAATTGGAAAATACGGCGGCAACTGGCGCAGGGCTTTTACCGGGCCGGCCGATCACGAGAACGGCAACCGGATCAACTCGCTCGACAAGATCCTGACCTTCGATTACACCGGCAACAAGATCATTCCCAGCCTCGCGCGCGACTGGAAGGTGAGCGACGACGGCAAGACGACGACGATCTACCTGCGCAAGGGGTCCAAGTGGTCCGACGGCACGCCGTTTACCGCGAACGACTTCATGTTCTGGTACCAGGACATCTATCTCAACAAGAACATCAACCCGACGCCCTTCTTCGAGTTCCAGATCAACGGCAAGGACGGCGTGATGAAGAAGATCGACGACTACACCGTCGCCTTCGAGTTTCCTGAACCCTATCCCTTCTTCGTTTCTCAGCTCGCGGGCAGCACCGCGATCGGCGGCGGCTTCGCAACGCGCGGCGGATTCCAGAACTTCGGCGGCGCCTACGCCCCGGCCCATTACCTGAAGCAGTTCCTGCCCAAGTATTCGTCGGAGGAAGCGGTCACCAAAAAGGCCAAGGATCTCGGCTTCGACAGCTGGGTATCGCTGCTCAAGAACCGGTATAGCTGGGCGCTCAATAACGAGCTGCCGGTCATGACGCCGTGGAAGACCGTGTCGCCGATCAACACGCCGACATGGTCGATGGAACGCAATCCTTATTTCTGGGCCGTCGACACCGCGGGGAACCAGCTTCCATACATCGACCGGATCACGATGACGCTGGCGGAAAACACCGAAGTCGCCAATCTGCGCGCGATCGCCGGCGAATACGACATTCAGGAACGGCACATGGGCCTCGCCAAGCTGCCGGTCTTCCTCGAGAACGCCAAGAAAGGCAACTACACCGTTCACCTCGACCCGGCGCTCAATGGATCGGACGCGACCATTCACATCGGCAACGCCTACGAAGGCGATCCCGAGATTGCGAAATTCCTGAAGAACAAGGATTTCCGCCACGCGCTCTCACTCGGCATCGACCGGGACCAGCTCAACGAAGCGTTCTGGCTCGGCGTAGGAACGCCCGGATCGATCGCGCCGGCGCCCGACACGCTCTATAGCCCAGGCCCTGAGTGGAACAAGAAATACGCGACCCTCGACCTGAAGCAGGCCAATGAGCTGCTCGACAAGGTCGGCCTGACCAAGAAGGACTCCGAAGGCTATCGCCTGCGGACCGACGGAAAGGGACGCCTGCGTCTCGAGCTGGTCACGGTCGGCGGCCAATTCGTTCCGTATACGCCGGTCGGCGAGATGATCAAGCAGCAATGGAAGAAAATCGGCATCGATCTCGACGTCAAGGAGCTGGAGCGCAATCTCGCCTTCACCCGCGACAACAACAATGAAAACCAGATGATCACCTGGGCGAACGACGGCTCGGAAATGATCTACCTGTTCCCGCGACATGCGCTGCCGGTGGACGCTGCCGAAGCGCATATGGGAATGGCGTACGCCAAGTGGTACGCATCGCGTGGCACCGCAGGCAAGAAGCCGGAAGATCCGGAAATGCTCAGGGCCATGGATCTGTTCCGCGACGCGTTCGGCGCGACGGAAGAGAAGCGCGTCGCCAACGCGAAAGAAATCTGGAGGATCGCCGTCGAGCAAATGTGGAGCATCGGCACGGTCGGGCAATCACCGGCGGTCATGGGCGTGCGCATCGTCAAGAACAACATGGGCAACGTGCCGGAACGGCAAGTGAACGCACAGCATGCCCGGACGCCGAATTCGTCGATGCCGATCACGTTCTACTTCAAGTAGGAAGGCAGCCGACGCTCTTACCAGTTCAGTGTCGCGAAACTGGTTGAAACGTGGACGGAAATATCGTCATTCCCGCGAAAGCGGGAATCCAGTGTCGTTTGTACGAACGCCACTGGGTCCCCGCTTTCGCGGGGACGACGCTAAGGTTTTGCGACGTGTAGCTCGATTCAGTGAAGTCCGGTAGGCGGCCCGCTGTCGGGTTGACCCGCAGGTTCGCTGGCCGGGTGAATCGCGCGCCACAGGAGTTGCGATGCTCAACTACATCATTCGTCGCCTGATGCTGGCGGTGCTGACGGTCTGGGCCATTTCGGTCCTGTCCTTCATGATCATCCACCTGCCTCCCGGCGACTACGTGACGTCGTACATCGCTTCGATGTCGGCTTCCGGCAGCGCGGTATCCGAAGGCGAGGCGCAGGCACTGCGCGAACAGCTCGGGCTCGACAAGCCCATCACCGTTCAGTACGCCAAGTGGATGGGCCTCATCCTTCAGGGCAATTTCGGCATGGCGATGGAATGGGGCCGCCCCGTGTCCGACGTCATCGGCGACCGCCTGACGCTGACCATGATCATTTCCGTGGCGGCGATCATATTCACCTGGGGCATCGCGTTGCCGATCGGGATCTACTCCGCGGTCTACCCCTATTCGTTCCTGGATTACGTGTTCACGTTTCTGGGTTTCATCGGACTCGCGATTCCCGGGTTCCTGCTGGCGCTGGTGGTCATGTACGTCGGCTTCGCCTGGTTCGGCGCGAGCGTGGGCGGCCTCTTTTCGCCCGATTTCATCGAGGCGCCCTGGAGCATTGAAAAAGTGTGGGACCTCATCAAGCACCTGCCGATTCCGGCTATCGTCCTGGGCGTCGCCGGAACCGCGCAGTTGATCCGCATCATGCGCTCCAACCTGCTCGACGAATTGAGGAAGCCCTATGTGATGACGGCGCGGGCGCGCGGACTTGGCGAATACCGGGTCATCATGCGCTATCCGGTCCGCGTGGCCCTCAATCCCTTCGTCAGCACCATCGGCTATCTCCTTCCATACGTGGTGTCCGGCAGCATCATCGTATCGCTCGTGTTGAGCCTGCCGACGGTCGGCCCGTTGCTGCTCAAGGCGCTGATCGCCCAGGACATGTTTCTGGCCGGAACCATCATCCTGCTGCTGGGCGTGATGACCGTCATCGGCACGTTCATTTCGGACCTGCTGCTCATGTGGATCGATCCCAGGATTCGGTTCGGGCGGGAGTGATGGCGGAGCTCGCCGCCGGACACGACGCCCCGATCGCGGGGGTCGTCGCCGAAGACCGGATCGCGGTCGCCACGCAATGGCAGCTCATCTGGTGGCGATTCAGAAAGCACAAGCTCGCCGTGGGCGGGACCATCGTCCTGGTTGCGTTTTATCTCGTCGCGCTCTTCGCCGACTTTTTCGCCTATGTGGATCCGACGGAATCGGAAGCCCAGCGATCGCTGATGGCGCCGCAGCCGATTCACTGGATCGACGAGGGCAGCTTCAAACCCTTCGTCTACGCGTTGAAAGGGACGCGCGATCCACTCACGTTCAAGCGAGTCTATGTTCCCGATACGAGCACCAAGATACCGGTCACATTCTTCGGCCACGGAGAGCCATGGCAGTTGCTGGGCTTCATCCCGACCGATCGCCACCTGATTGCGGTGGAAGGCGCCAAGCCCAGTGAATCGCTGTTCCTGATGGGAACGGACACGCACGGACGCGACCTCTGGTCCCGGCTCATGTACGCGACGCGGACGTCGATGACCATCGGCCTGGTCAGCGTGGCCCTGAGCCTGGTGCTGGGCGTCGTCCTGGGCGGCATATCGGGCTATTTCGGCGGCGCGATCGATACGGTCATCCAGCGCATCATCGAGATCCTGCGATCGATTCCGACGATTCCCCTGTGGATGGGACTGGCCGCTGCCCTTCCCGCCGATTGGAGCGTCGTGCAGGTGTACTTCGCGATCACGATCATCATTTCGCTCATCGGCTGGACCGAGCTCGCCCGGGTCGTCCGCGGACGATTCATCTCGCTCAAGCAGGAGGATTTCGTGATGGCGGCCGAGCTCCTCGGTTGCAGCAAGGCGAGGATCATCTTCCGCCACATGGTGCCGTCGTTCATCAGTCACATCATCGCGGCGACGACGCTGGCGATCCCGGCGATCATCATCAGCGAGACATCGTTGAGCTTCCTGGGGCTGGGCTTGCGGCCGCCTGCGATCAGCTGGGGCGTCCTGCTGCAGGATGCCCAGAACATCCAGGCCCTGGTCATTTCTCCCTGGCTTCTCCTTCCATCGTTTGCCGTGATCATCGCGGTCCTCGCTTTCAATTTCATGGGCGACGGGATACGGGACGCAGCCGATCCTTATTTATAGAGGGAGGGGCTCTTGCAAGTGCAATCGCTTGGTTGCACCTTCAGCCGCGCTGTCATCCCCGCGAAAGCGGGGATCCAGTGGCGTTCGTACAAAAGACGCTGGATTCCCGCTTTCGCGGGAATGACGAACGAAATTGTCATGTGCGTGCGTAAAAACTTGATGGTTGTGAATTGATTATGCAGAACGACACCAAGCCGCTCCTTTCGGTCCGGAACCTGAGGACCAGTTTTTTCCAGGACGAGGGAACGACCAAGGCCGTCGACGGTGCTTCGTTCGACGTCTCTCCGGGCAAGACGCTCGGCATCGTTGGCGAGAGCGGCTGCGGAAAAAGCGTCACCGCGCAGTCCATCCTGCGCATCGTCGATCGTCCGGGCCGCATCGTCGAAGGCGAGATCGTTCTGACCCGCGCCGACGGGTCGCAAGTCGATCTGGTCAAGCTCAAGCC
Source organism: uncultured beta proteobacterium (assembly GCA_963730465.1). GTDB lineage: Bacteria > Pseudomonadota > Gammaproteobacteria > Burkholderiales > Casimicrobiaceae > PALSA-1003. The sequence goes on from CAVSRR010000001.1 coordinate 245,957, forward strand.
CAACGGGCCCGAGATGCGCTCAATTCGGGGCGGAGACATCGGTCTCGTCTTTCAGGAGCCCATGACCTCGTTCAGCCCTGTGCATACGATCGGCGCACAGCTGATCGAGGCGGTCCTGCTCCACAATGACGTCAGCAAAAAAGAAGCGCGGCGCCGAGGCATCGAAGCGCTGCGCAGAGTAGGCATCCCGAAGCCCGAGCGGCGCATCGATGAATATTCCTTCGAATTGAGCGGCGGGCTGCGCCAGCGGGCGATGATCGCGGTGGCTCTCTCGTGCGATCCGCGCCTGCTCATCGCCGACGAGCCTACGACCGCGCTGGACGTCACCACCCAGGCGCAGATCCTGGACCTGCTGCGAAAGCTCCAGCGCGAGCGCGGAATGGCGATCATGCTCATCACCCACAACCTCGGCGTGGTGGCGGAGATGGCCGACGACGTGGTGGTCATGTATCTGGGCCGCGTGGTCGAGCAAGGCAAGGTCGACGACATCTTTCACGACCCCAAGCACCCCTACACGAAGGCGCTGCTGCAATCCATTCCGAGCATCGACGCGGTGCCGCGACTGAAGCTTGCGACCATCACCGGGTCGATTCCCCATCCGTTCAACCGGCCGACGGGTTGCCCTTTTCATCCGCGTTGCGCTTCGTTCATGGCTGGCCGCTGCGACGTTGAAGTGCCGCTTCTCAAGCCGGTTGGCGAGGGAAGAACGGTGAGCTGTTTTCTCTACCCGTGATGAGAAGCCGACCCATCACGAACGGCGGCGCGGATGCGGGCAAGTCCGTTCTTCTCGACGTCAAGGGACTGAAGAAGTATTTCCCCATTCGAAGAGGACTTCTCCAAAAGACCGTCGGCCTTGTGAAGGCGGTGGACGACGTGAGCTTTGTGGTGAATCGGGGAGAGACACTGTCGCTCGTCGGCGAGAGCGGCTGCGGGAAAACCACGACTGCACGCTGCATTTTGAGAGCCGTCACGCCGACGGCAGGTCAGGTTCTCCTTTCGGACAACGGCGAAGTCCTCGACGTGGCGACTGCACCGAAGAGCAGGCTTCGGTCCCTGCGGCGTCAGATGCAGATGATCTTTCAGGACCCGTTCTCGTCCTTGAACCCGCGAATGACTCTGCTCGACATCGTGGGGGAGCCTTTGCTGGTCCACGGCGTGGGCAACGCGCAGGAAAGAACGGACAGGGTCGTGGAGATGCTTCGCCTGGTTGGCCTGCGGCCGGAATACATGCAGCGATACCCGCATGCCTTCTCGGGTGGCCAGCGTCAGCGCATCGGCATCGCGCGCGCACTTGCCTTGAATCCCCGCCTGGTCGTCGCGGACGAACCCGTCTCCGCGCTCGACGTGTCGGTACAGGCACAGATCCTGAACCTGCTCCTAGAACTCCAGGACCGGCTTGGGCTTACGTATCTTTTTGTCGCTCACGACTTGAGCGTCGTCAAGCACATCAGTGAGCGCGTCGCGGTCATGTATGTCGGCAAGATCGTGGAGACCGCGCCCACCGAAGATCTGTTCGCGTCTCCAAAGCATCCGTATACCGAGGCGCTCCTGTCGGCGGTCCCCATACCGGATCCACGCCTTCGCGCCGACCGGATTATCCTGCAGGGCGAAGTTGCCGATCCGGCCAATACCCCGCCGGGTTGTCATTTCCATCCCCGGTGCAAGTATGCGCAAGACGTCTGCCGGGAGAAGTCGCCGGTACTGGAAGAGATCGTCCCCGGTCACTTCGTTAGCTGTCATCGAGCGAGCGGAGCTTTCGCTGCGCGGGGTCGCCCGGTCCACCGCATAGCTGGGCCGGAGCGACTCAATGGCCGATCACCTTCCACAGGGTGAGCGACAGCGCCGGGACGTACGTGATGACTATCAGCCCAATGCCGCACGCAATCAGGAACGGATTGCATTCGCGGAAGACCGCGTTGGCCGGCACTTTGGCGATCGAGGCGCAGATGAAGACGAGAATTCCGACGGGCGGCGTCAAGGACCCAAGAACGGAATTGATGACGATGATGATACCGAGGTGAATGGGATCGACACCGACGGCCAGCATCACCGGCACAAACAGCGGCACCATGATCAACATGATGGGGACGACCTCCAGAAAGGTGCCCGCGATCAGCATCAGGATGTTGATCAGCAACAGCAATTGCCAGGGCTCGCTGACGAATTGCTTGGTCCACCCCACCAATAGCTGCGGCACCTGCTCCGCGATCAACACCCACGCAAATGGCACCGACACGGCAATCAGAAACCCGATCAGTGCGGTGTCAACCGCGCATTCGGCCATCTCGGCGAAGAATTCACGCCAGGTGAAGCTGCGATAGGCGAACTTGCCCAACACCAGCGCCCAGAGCACCGCAACGACACCTACCTCGGTTGCGGTAACCACGCCAAAACGCAAGAGTCCCAGGATGAGCAGAATCAGCATGAACGCCGGCAATGCGCGCAGGCCGCTCCGGGCAATGTCGCCAATCGATGCGCGCCGCTTGCCTGGTTCGTAGTCTCGAGTCCTGGAGACAAAGTACACGGCAACCATCATCAGAGCGGCCAGCAGCAGACCGGGAATGATGCCCGCGGTGAACAACTGCGCGACGGATACCTCGGCGACGGCCGCGTAGATCAGCAACGCAATCGAAGGCGGAAAGCAGGATGGCAGAATCGACCCGACGGCGGTGATTGCGCACGCGAATGCGGGCGAGTAGCCGCGCCGGATCATTTCCGGGACCAGGATCTTCGTGGTGCTCGCAGCGTCGGCGCCGGACGATCCGCAAATGCCACCGAGCATTACGCTGTGCAAGACGTTGGCTTGCGCGAGGCCGCCGCGCCAATGGCCAACCAGGGCGCTCGCGAAGTCGATGATGCGGGTCGAGAGCCCGCCGAGGTTCATCAGATAGCCGGCGCTCAGAAAGAATGGAATGGCGAGCAGCACAAACGAACTGGCGCCGCCGACCATGTTGTGCACCACGCCCGCAACCGGAAGCAGATTGGCGCCCCACGTCGAAAGAAACACGCCGAACAGCATGGCGAAGCCGATCGGCACTCCGATGACCAGAGCGACACCAAAGGCGACACCCATGATCAGGCTGGGGCTCGAGTCAGGAAACGGCGAGCCGGGCGCAGCCGAGGTGAACGCATAGAGGCCGAACGCCAGCGCAATCGCCGCGGCACCGGTCACCATCGATCGGGGCCCGCGTTCGACAACGCGGCCCAGGAACAGATAGGCGAGGCTCACGCTGCACGACGCGGGAATGATCGCGTACTTGACGTAGTTGGGCCACTGCAGAGCGGTGCTGGTGCCGCCGATCGACCGAACAAGCTCCTCGCCGCCGAAGAGCAGCATTACCGTCGTGTAGGCGACGATAAGATCGACCAGAAATCGGACTCTGGACTGCCACCGCGGCGAGAGAGCTCCGTCGACCATGCCGACGGCGATATGCCGCTCCCCGCGATGCCCGGCGGCGATGCCCGTGAAGATCAGCCAGATGAAGCTCCATGACGCCAGTTCCTCGGTCCATGAGAACGAGGCATTGAAGACGTAGCGGGCGATCACTCCAGCAAAAACCGTGACGACGATCTCGACCAAAAGGAGGAGCGCGACCCACTTGACCGCTCGGTCGAGCCAAGCGAGCAGACGGGTGATCGCGCGAACGGCATGCGTCGAATGCATCGCTGGTGCGGAGGCGCCGTCAGCGCTCAATATCAGGCCCTTCTTGAATCGCCGCGCGCACGGCAACCGACTCGCGTGTGCCATCGGGCGTCGCGGTGGCTGCGAGCAGTCGTTAAGGCGTAGACGGACATTCCACGCGTTGAAGCCGTTGCATTCATGCTATCATAATATCAATGAGCGGACGTCGCCGAAAACTCCCGTTGAGCCTGCACGAGCACGTCATCGACGAGCTCGGCGGCCGCATTGTGCGTGGAGAGCTCAAGGCGGACGAAATGCTCCCGGTTGAAGACGATCTCGCCGAGGCGTTCGGCGTAAGCCGCACGGTCGTGCGCGAAGCAATCAAGGTCCTGGTGCACAAGCATCTGCTCGAGGTGCGCACGCGCACTGGCACGCGCGTCCTCCCGTCCGTAGCGTGGAACCACCTCGATCCGGACATCCTTCGCTGGCGATTTGCCAGCACGCTCGATGCCAAGTTCGTGTCGGACGTGATTGAATTGCGACGCCTGGTGGAGCCCGCCGCCGCCGAGCTTGCGGCGGCGCGCGCAACGCCCGGCGCGATACGCGCGATTGAAGCAGCGCTTCACGACATGGCGACGACGTCCGACCTCAACGCGCACCACGCGGCAGACCTTCGCTTCCACTTGTGCATTCTGGAAGCCGCGGGAAACGACCTGCTCCTCGGTTTGCGGTACGGCATCGAAGGCGCATTGAGCTTTGCGATTCGCTTGTTGACCCGCTCGAAGGAAGAAGGCGAAAGCTCCCACGCCCTGCATAAGGCGGTCGCGGATGCCATCACCAGGAAAAAACCCGCGGCGGCGCGCGCCGCAATGAATCGACTGGTCGAACGATGGGCAGACGATAGCCTTCGCATGATCGCCAGGAACAAGAAAGGCGCTTCAAAACGGGAGACGCGCCGCCAAAGTCCGAACAACACGAGCGTCACATAGGCGCCAGGTTTTGATCGCGTCACGCGGTCATCCCAGAACCACGGTTTCGACCGATCACGATACAGGAGGAGTCATGCAGCGAGCATTGAATACCAGGGGAATGGTAGCGGCATTGGCATTGGCGGGCATCACCATTGCGGCGACATTGCTGCCCCCGCCAAACGCAAACGCGGCGGCCAAGTATGTCGGTCGGATGTCGATCGAGGTGCAGGAAGGGCATCCGAAGCAGATCGCAATGGAGCGATTCGCCAAGCTGGTCAGCGAGCGCACCAACGGCGAGGTGGAAATCAAGGTGTTTCCGAACAGCCAACTTGGCGGGGAACTCGAGACCGCCGAAGGCATAAGGTTGGGATCGATCCAGTTCGGCGCAGTCACGAGCTCGGTGCTGGCCAACTGGGTGCCTGAGGTGCAGGTACTGGATCTGCCGTTCATTTTTCGCAGCGAAGAACATGCGATCAAGGCAAACGCCTTGCTGAAGAGCAAGCTCGAAAAGAAATTCGAGGCGCAGGGCTTTCATTTGCTCGGCTTTTCGGTCAATGGTGCGCGCGAGTTGATCAGCACCTTCCCGATCGAGAAGGTAGAAGACGTCAAAGGCAAGAAGATGCGCGTCATCCAGAGTCCGATCCACATCGACATGTGGAAGGCGGTCGGCGCCAATCCGGTCCCGATTCCGGCGCCCGAGATCTATACCTCTCTGCAAAATAAAGTGGTCGACTATTTCGACAACACGACGACCAACTACTACACGTTCCGCTTCTACGAAGTGGCGAAGAACTTCACCAAGCTCGATCACATCTTCGCGATGGCGACATGGATTGTGGATGCCAAGTGGTGGGCGCGGTTGCCCAAGGCCGATCAAGACGCCATCGAGAAGAGCGCGGCCGAGATACAGCTCCTCATCCCGGAACTGCTGGCCAAGACCGATGATGCTGCGTTGGCAAAGACGGTCGAGCAAGGCGCCAAAGTGATCATCGTCAAGGACAAGACGCCTTGGCAGAAGGCGATGGCACCGGTCTGGGAGCAGTATTCAGTAAAGATTCCTGATGGGAAGGAGTTGATCGCCGCAATCGGAGCACTATAAAACGGGGCGAGTACGCGCAGGCCATCTACCGCGAAGTCCGCAGTAGCGGGGTCCCTCGCTCTCCTTTACTTCGTGGGCTGTCATCGAGCGAGGGAACTTCCGCTACGCGGCATCGCCAGTTCGACTGCATAGAAAAACGGCCCAGCTCGTTAGCGGGGCCGCTTGCAAAGGAACTCAGAGGCTACGTCAACCCGACTCCTAAGCGTCAGCGTCCGTGGCGGCTGTCACCTTCGTGTCGATCGTGGCGCCCATTGTCGTGTTGCCAGCCGTGCTGAACATAGCGTGGCGAGCGATAGCCCACGTAGTTCACGCGAGGAGCGGCATAGACGACAGCGGGACGTCCGTAGTAGACCGGCGCCGGCTGATAGTAGCTGTCGCCGTAGTAGACCGGAGCTGCTTGGTAGCGCGCATCGTAGTAAGCATCCGAGCTCGCGGCGATGCTCGCACCGGCCAATGCTCCGATGGCGCCACCGACAACGGCACCATCATGACCGTGCACGTTGTGCCCGATTGCCGCGCCGATGCCGGCCCCGACGAGGGCGCCGAGCAACGGGTCGCCATTGGCGTAGGCTTGCGTTGAGATCGTGGCGACAGCGACCGTTGCCGCGAGAGCGGCGACGATCAAGGGTTTCCTGTTAAGCATGTCTATCTCCTATCGTTTGGTCGGCGGTTTGCAACACCGCGGCATTCGTCACTGCCTCCTGCCGGCGATCCCGTCGATCGATCGCTTGGGTATTGCTGGTGGCAATGACGAATTCCTGCCAGCGGTTCATGCGCACTGCAAGTGCCTATTGATGGCCGTGGTGATGATGGCGGCCCTGGAACTGACTATCGAAGGTCTTTTGCTGTTCGGGTGAGAGAACGGCATAGAACTCCTTGATCGGCTGCACGCGGCCGGCTGCCCTTTGCTGGGCGACCTGCAGGAACGCAGCCTTTCGCTCGGCGCGCTCCGGCGCGGTCATTGCCTTGGCAGGGCGAACATCGGAACGCGTCGGTGCCGTGGCCTGCATCCTGGCCGTGAACAATTGCCATGCACCTTCCTGTGACGGCGTCAGCGACAGCTTGTCGTGCAGCGCGGCCTGGCGCTTGGCCATCCGCTCGGCGAATTTCTCGCCATGCTGGCCGGACGCGGACGATGTGACTGGAGCTTGCGCCACCAGACTGGGCGCCGCGGCGGCCATCGTGCCGACACCGAGGGAAGCGATTGCGATAACAAGACTCTTGCGTAGCGTACTCATGAGCACTCCTTGTCGTTGGGAAAAATGTGCTTCTCGCACGGTTCCCATATTCGAGGCTGCATGTGTCCGTCAGTTGTCGCGGAGGCACCGGTATGTACCGCGATGTACCTCTCGAGAGCACATTTGTATCGGGGTGTGTCCAGGTCCTTCGCCGATACATTGCGGTACATGCCTCTTCTGCGCGGCGCCCCCGCGCCTGCCATAATCGCGCCATGAGTACGCAGCCGCAGATTCTGGTCGTCGATGACGACCGCGAAATCCGAACGCTTCTGTCGGAATACCTCGCCAGCAACGGGTTTCGTACGGTGGAGGCCGCAGACGGGACTGCCATGTGGAAAGCGCTCGATGCGGCGCGGATCGATCTGATCGTTCTCGATCTGATGATGCCCGGCGAGGACGGACTGCTGCTCTGCCGGACGCTTCGCACGCGCTCGAACGTCCCCGTGATCATGCTCACCGCGCGCGGTCAGCCCATCGACCGAATCGTGGGTCTGGAGATGGGGGCCGACGACTATCTCGCCAAGCCTTTCGAGCCGCGCGAGCTCATGGCTCGCATCCGCAGCGTACTGCGGCGCACCGAGGCGCTGCCGCCCAACCTGGAATCGAGCGAGGCGACGCGGATGCGATTTGCCGGCTGGACGCTCGACCTGACGGCGCAGACATCTGATCAATTCGGACGGTGTGATCGTCGTGCTGTCCGGCGCCGAGTTTCGTCTCCTCAAGGTCTTTCTGGAACACGCCAAGCGGGTCCTGAGCCGCGACCAGCTCCTCAACCTGACGCAGGGACGCGATGCCGACCCGTTCGAGCGTTCCATCGACCTGCAGGTCAGCCGTGTGCGACAGAAGCTGGGCGAGGATGCCCGCGACCCGCAGCTCATCAAGACCGTTCGCAACGAGGGTTATGTCCTCACTGCCGAGGTCAAGAAGGAGAGCGCGGCGTGAGACGGTTCATCGCTTCGATGCAGGGACGCGTGTTTCTGGTCCTGATCGGCGGCATCGTCGCGTCGGCACTTCTCACCGCGGCGCTGGCCGACCGCGAGGGCCGCCGCACCTTCGCACAGGTGCGTGCGGCGCACACCGCGGATCGCGTCGAGCAGTTGGTGACCGCGCTCGAAGCTGTCCCTCCCGAAGTGCGACCCACATTGGCGGCGACGCTCGGACGCGGAATGACGGCCCAGTTCGCGACGCAAAAAGCGCAAGACCAGGAAGTCGATGCAGAGCTCACGTCAGCGCTGACTGACGAATTCGAGGCCGATCGTCCTATTGTTGCGACCGTCGGCACCCCTGCGGATTGCGTCACCCAATCCGCGGACAGCGCCACAGCCGACACTACGGACGCACGATCTTGTCGATTGATCTCGCTTAGTCTTCGAGACGGGACGCCATTGCGCCTGATCTTGCGTCCACAGCCTGAGTTTTCCTGGAGCAGACCGCACTCGTCCCGTTGGATGCTGTACGCGATTTTCTTCCCGGTCTGCCTCGCGCTCCTGGCTTACGTGGTCGCCCGGATGGCAACTCGCCCCCTCGAAGACCTGGCAAAGGCGGCGGCCCGGCTCGGCGGAGACATCAACCGACCGCCGCTGGTCGAACGAGGACCGGTCGAGGTGCGTGACGCCGCGGCGGCCTTCAACGCCATGCAGGCACGCATACGCCGCTATGTCGAGGAACGATCGGAAATGTTGGCCGCGATCGCGCACGACCTCCAGACGCCACTGACACGGTTGCGCCTGCGACTGGAAAAGGTGAGCGACACCGAACTTCGCGACAAGCTGGTCGATGACATGGCTTCGATGCAGAGCATGATCCGAGAGGGGCTCGATCTGGCGACGAGCGTCGACGCCGGCGGCCTGATGCAGCTGGTGGATATCGACTCGCTGCTCTCCAGCGTTTGTGCCGATGCAGCCGACGCGGGCCACAACGTCACCCTCACCGGACAAACGCGTGCGTCCATTCCAGCGATTCCCGGCGCCCTGCAACGCTGTCTGAACAACCTGATCGACAACGCCTTGAAGTACGGCGGGTATGCGCGCGTCACCGCCGGTCGCGAGGATCGCAACATCGTGATTCGCGTGGCGGACGGTGGGCCGGGTATTCCTGAAGCGCAAATGGAGCGCGTCTTCGATCCATTCTATCGCCTCGAGACGTCTCGCTCGCGCGAGAGCGGCGGCACCGGACTGGGACTGACGATTGCCCGCAACATCGCACACAAACACGGCGGCACACTGACGCTGCGCAACATACCAGGCGGCGGCCTGGAGTGCCTGCTCGCACTGCCGGTTCAGGGCTGATCGAGCGTCAGGTTGGCGCGGACCAGATCACTCCTTGTTCAGATTGGTGTTTTCCAGGAAGGCCCGCTGAGAAGGTTGCATCGGGGTTCGGATCGCGTGCTGCCTGAGAGGCGGGACGTATCTAGACTGAGAACTGCGGCACGCGGACGCGGCGAATAGCCATTCGTCGTGTCAGGCCGGAGCCTTACCGTCCGGCCGCTTCCCGCGCCGCCTGCTCGGCCACCGTGTAAATCGCCTCCGGTGTAACTTCGAGCCGCTGGACGGGGATAGCCTGGTTGCTGGCGTCGGAGAGGCCATAACTTCCTTCGGCGATCTTTTCGAGGGCCCGCTTGACTTGGGTCAGGCGCGTCGCGTTGCGAACGACTAGATTGCCGTCGAGCTCGAGCGCCGTCAGCCTCTGTGCGTCGTCCTCGCTTTCTGCCGCTTGACCGCTTGCGTCGGAATTCAGGTCCTGCTCTTCGTCTACCTTTCCCTGCATTACTTCAGTCAACTCATCGCGCAGCTTGATCAAGCGCTGGCGTTGTTGCTCGATAAACGTCTTGTCGAGTGTTTTTGGTTTGCTGTCCACAATGCCTCCAAGTTCTTTCGGCCTGTTGCTGAATACGGACGCACAGACCCTCGCAACGCGAGAAACTACATAGGCTGCACTACATGAGAGAGAATATGATTCCAAGGGACTCTTCGTCAACATACTTCCTGCCGCGTGACCGATCCACGCAGTGTTTCGCGGCCATTTCGTCGTCTACTTCTCGTTAGCGCCAATGATGACTCTTGACGAGGTATTGAAACAATCGATTCCATATCGCCTACAAGCGAACGGACAACATCATGCTCTCCGCAACTGACGCACTGAAGCGACTCCAGGAAGGCAACCGCCGCTTCGCGTCGAATACTCCTGCAGCCCCCGCCCTGAGGTTCCCTCGTCGTGATGAACTCGCGCGTCAGGAGCCTTTCGCCATCATCCTCGGGTGTTCCGACGCTCGTGTGCCGGCGGAGATCGTCTTTGATCAGGGCGTCGGCGATCTGTTCGTGATTCGCGTTGCCGGGAATGTCGTCGCTCCGTCCGGCGTCGGAAGCGTTGAATTTGCGGCTGGGCGGTTCGGAACTCGTCTCGTCGTCGTCCTCGGGCACTCGGGTTGCGGCGCAGTTGCCGCGACGATCGAAGAGATACAGGGTGTGCCGCAAGACCACTCCAAGAATCTCCGCTCCATCGTGGATCGCGTGCGGCCTTCTGTGCAAAGCCTTCTCGAGGTGTCGCGCTCCTGGAACCCGGACGAGCTCCTCCATCAGGCAGTCCGGGCCAATATTCGCATGTCTGCGAATCAATTGCGGCACGGGTCACAGTTGCTTGAACAGTTAATCCAGGAGGACGGCCTGATGGTCGTGGGTGCCGAATACTCTCTCGAGAGCGGTCTCGTCGAGTTTCTCGATAGTCCCGGCGACCTCGTCTAAGCCTCGTTCACCCTGGACGCCTCGCCGTGGGGCATCCAGTGGTCCCGTAAGCGTCAGAGGAATGCCTTAGGCGCGTTCTGGCCTGCCCTTCCCATGGGCCGTCGCCTTGGAACGTGGCCGCGGGCGACGTCGTCATCGCCTACCGCCCTTTGTCCTACATCAATTTCGGAGCTACACCGATTTTCAGTTCCGATGCGGGCCGATATTGTTCGCCGCACTACCGCGTCGGACGCAATGACGATGAATCTCCTGGTCGCAATCATTCCGGGCTTTTTCGTACTTTCGAGTGCCGCGGGCGCGCAGGACCGGAGCGTCTACTATTGCGTAGACGCACAACATATGGCCTACAGCGACAAGCCGTGTGTATCTGCGGGCTCGGGGACCGGCTCGTTTCGGAAAACAATCGACAGAAGCACGAAGGAAGTAGCCACCCTCGGCAGACAAGTGGGCGTTGGAGTGTTTCCCCTGTCAGCTACTCGCCTGACGATCGGCATGACGGACACCCAGGTCCTGAATCTCCCAACTGCGGGGCGACCGGCACAAATAACGCGCGCCCGAGCGGGGGGCGTCTGGCGCGAGCAATGGGTATACCGGGACCACGGCACGGGCGAGGAGCAGCGAACGTTATATTTCGAGAACGGTCGACTGGTGCAGGCAGAGTCTCGAACCGCTTCCACCGCTCAGGTGCAAGCAGCTATTGAGTGACGTTTCGGATCGACGTGGTACTGCGTGCGCTTCCCGCGCCGTCTGACACGGCGACGGACGTGCGACCAACGGCGATCTCGCCACGTTGAGCAACGAGTCTGATCACTACGGGGTACGCGTCGGAACGGCGGGCTGGTCGCTGCCAACGGCATTTCATGACCTGTTCCCGCGAGACGGCTCCCATCTTGCTCGCTATGCGAGCGTGTTTTCGACTGTCGAAATCAATTCCTCGTTCTACCGAGCCCATCTTCAATCTACCTACGCGCGGTGGGCGGCGAGCGTACCCGAGGATTTCCGTTTTTCGGTGAAGATGCCGAAAACCATCACACACGAGAGCCGCCTCGTCCGCATAGATGCCTTGTTGGAGTCGTTCCTCTTCCAGATTGCGGCTCTGGGCGCGCGGCTCGGGTGCGTTCTCGTGCAACTTCCGCCAAGTCTGGACTTCAGGATAGATGTGGCTGACTCGTTCCTGGCAACCTTGCGTGAAAGATATGACGGCGAGGTAGCCGTTGAGCCCCGGCACGCTACTTGGTTTACTCCGGCAGGCTCATCGCTGCTCGAGCACTACCGCTGCGCGCGGGTCGCAGCCGATCCTGCTTGTGTCCCCAGTGCAGCCGAGCCGGGAGGCTGGAGCGGATTCGAGTACTGGCGACTTCACGGATATCCCCGCATCTATGCTTCTGCGTACGACGATGCATACCTCGACGCGATGGCAGGCAAACTTACCGGGCGTTCAGACGGGTCCGCGTGGTGCATCTTCGACAACACGATGTTTGGCGCAGCCCTCATCAACGCAATTGAATTGGCAACACGCATGCGCGATCGTGGCGAAGGTGCTACGGAACTGATTGCCCAGCCCACGTGTGAATGAACTGTCCTGAAACGGACTGGTCCGGTTGATACGGACGCGACCTCGACGACTGCTCAGAGCTGCGAATCGAGCACGCCCTCAATTCGCTCCAGCACTTTTTGGGTCCACGGACGGCTCTCCCATTCCGCGTAGGTCACGCGCCGGGAGCGCTTCAAGTCGTCGTTGAAAACGGCGGTCTGTCGCGCAGCGAAGTCCCTACCCAGTACGTTGAGGTTGGCTTCATCGTTCAGGCGAAAGGAACGGTTATCGAAATTGGTCGACCCCACCGTCGACCATAGTCCGTCAACGACCATGACCTTGCAGTGGAACATCGTCGGCTGGAATTCGTAAATCTCAGCTCCGGCGGCCAGGAGCCGTCCCCATTTGCCATGCGATGCGGTTCGGAGCACTTCGGTATCGGTGTATGGGCCCGGCAGAATCATCCTCAGCCTCACTCCGCGTTTCATGGCGTCGATCAGCGCGTTTTCACTGAGGTCGTCGGGAACGAAATAGGCCATCTCGAGATCGATGCTGCGTGTTGCTGCAACGCTCGACAGCAGATACATCAGGTGCATGCTCTCAGAGCCGCCATCGCGCGAGCTCTTGAACACCTGGGCCACTTCCTTGCCGACCGAAGCTTCGGCAGGGAAGTAGTCCGGCCCGTCGAGAACCGCGCCGGTTACCTTGATCCAGTTGTCGAGGAATGCGGCCTGCATCTCGGCGACAGCTGGCCCTTCGATGCGAAAGTGGGTGTCGCGCCAGTGGTCGGGGTCCTCCGCGTTGCCATTCCATTCGTCAGCGATGCCCACACCCCCCGTAAATCCTACGATGCCATCGACGATCAGAAGTTTTCGGTGGGTCCGGTTATTGAGCTTGCTGAGCGAATACCATTTCAGTGGATGGTATTTCTCGATCTCGACGCCCGCGCTGCGCATCGTGTCGAGTAGCGCGGGATCCATTTTGCTGCTGCCAACCCAGTCAATCAGCAGATGCACGTGTACGCCGTTTCTCGCGCGCTCGGCGAGCGCGTCGGCGAATTCACGACCCACCTGCCCCGACCAGTAGATATAAGTCTCGAAGGTGATGCTTTTCTTGGCGGCGCGGATCGCAGTCAACATCGCCGGAAAGATTTCCGCCCCATTGACCAGTGTTTCAACGCGGTTGCCCTCTACCAGGGGCGGCCCGAGCAACGCGCTCATGGAACGTTGGAATTGGGGATCCCCGACGCCGTATTCGTGCGTGATGCGTTCGGTGATCTTCTTTTCGCCGGATGAGACATTGACGATTAGCAGCAGCACGAAAGCTGTAGTCGCGAACACCAACACACTCGCCCAAAGGACTCTGACGTTTCGCATGGCGCTGGAATTTGTATCTGAGAGATAAGCGGTTGCAACTTGAGCCTCGCGCCCACCTTCCCGACCGGCATTCGCGTGCCCGTTGGATCACACGGCCGCGATCGTGAGACGGGTGGCTGGCGTCGGTCGGCGTAAGACAGTGCTTATACAAGAGCTTGCTGACGCGTGCCATCGGCGGAAGGACGATTGTTGCGTAGGACGTTCCCTCCGCTCGCCGTCCTCTCACGGCCATATCGTTTGCATGGCCCCCGATCGAAGCGCGCCGGCGCGACGAGGGCGCGGGACTTGCGATAGCGAGTCAAACGCCGCCGGTCCTTCAGTCAGGAGATCAGCTGCAAGCACATTCCGCCAGCGGCTGCCGCCATCACCGCCGTGGCAAGCCATCCAAGCACCCTGAGGCGTCGGCTGATGACCAAACCACCCATCACCGCGGGATTTGAAGCCATCAGCATCATCACCACCATAATCGGGGCGGATATCACGCCGTTAAGCACTGCCGCCCAGTACAACGCCCTGATCGGGTCGATGGGGCTGAATCCCAAGGCGACGCCGACCAGCGTGGACACCCCTATGACGCCGTAAAAGCGCACTCCTTTCATGGGGCTCAAATCAAGTCCCGACCGCCATCGAAAGGTCTCGGCTATCGCAAAGGCAGATGATCCGGCGAGCACTGGCACGGCCAGCAATCCGGTTCCCAGGATACCGAGACTGAACAGCAGGAAGGCAAATCGGCCCGCGATCGGCCGCAGAGCTTCCGCCGCTTGCGCGGACGACTGAATATCGGTCACGCCGTGCGCGTTGAGCGTTGCTCCCGCGGTCAGCATGATGAAGAAAGCGATAGCGTTTGAAAATCCCATACCGATGAGCGTATCCAGTTTTATGCGTCGCATTTGCCGGGCGGCCTGATCGGGACGAGTTCGCAGGGGTTTGTCCGCTTTCACCGCGCGAATATCCTCGGTTTCCTGGGACGCCTGCCAGAAGAACAAATAGGGACTGATCGTCGTGCCGAAGATCGCCACCACCGTAGTAATGTATTCCGGCTTGAGCGTTATTGACGGCACTAGAATCTGTCGTGCGACATCGTTCCACGGGACGTCGACTGCCAGAATCACGCCCACGTATGAAAACAGGGAAAGCGTCAGCCACTTGAGAACACGGACATACTTGGCATAGGACACAAATACTTGCAGCACGGCGCAGATCGCGCCGATGCCCACAATGTAGACATGACGCGGACCGCCGAGCAATAGAGCGAGCGCGTCTGCCATCGCGCTGATGTCGGCGCCGATATTGATGGTGTTGGCAATCAGGAGCAGCCCGACGATCGCGTAGAGCATCGGCAGCGGGTAGGAACGACGCATGTTGCCGGCCAAGCCATAGCCGCTGACGCGGCCTATTTTGGCGCTGACAACCTGTATCGCGACCATGAGCGGGAACGTAAAGAAGAGCGTCCAAAGCAGGGCATATCCGAATTGCGCGCCGGCCTGTGAATAGGTCGCGATGCCACTCGGATCGTCATCCGCCGCTCCGGTGATCAGGCCGGGTCCGAGCTTAGCGAGAACCGGTTCGGACTTTTCAGTGGTGCGCCTCTTAGCCATGCACTTCCTTGCTGTGGATGCGTGCGACAAGCTATAACGAATGACCGGGATTCCCGCAAGCTTCGTCGGGAAGTCGGAGATGGCGTACACCGGCGCAGCGGGTGTGCGCGCGTTCGGGATTGGGCCGCTAACACTCTGGTTTGCGAGGCGCAGATGCGCCTTGCGACGCGCCGAACTGCGCGGAATTGGGCCGAACCGTTAGTCCGGGCACCTTGATGCGCCGTCTTCGCGATCTCATGAACGCTCGTGCCTCGTTGCAACACCCGCCGCCGAGCGGACGCTTCGTCGAACGCTATGCGATCGGTCTGGTCAGCGACCAGCGGCGCTCCTCGTCGAGGTGACGGACGAACTCGAGGCCCGCGCGTGAGAATGCGTCAGCAATCTCCGAGCGGCTCAACGGCTCCGCGGTGAAGGTCTGCGTCCATGTTCCGCAGTCAGTTTCATATCTCAGCGTCAGGCGCACGAACTGCCCATCGACTGCAACATCGTCGACGAACGTTTTGACTTCTCCATCGTCCCACTGAAAACCGCGAACGGCGGTCGCGGGCCAACCCTCGCCGTAGTGCTGCACGAGGACGACGCCCGTTGGCGCGACGTGGCGCCGGCAGGTCTGCAGCAATGCGGCGCGAGTGCCGATGCCGGGCGCGTGGATCAGACCGGAACCGAGCACGACAACATCGAACAAGCTCTCGAGTGCCAGGTCTTCTATGTCCGAGAGCACCGTCGACGCACCTTCGATCTCGGCGAGCATATCGCGCGAATTGTCGACTGCGGTGACCCGGTAGCCCCTCTCGACCAGAGGATGCGTGATGCGGCCCGCACCCGCCCCGAGCTCCAGGATCGAGCCGCCCGCAGGCGTCACCGACGCGATCAGCGAGGGCTCGGTGCAAGCGCGAAGCAATTTCCAGAATTCGACGGAACATCCGTCAAGCGTTTGCGCGCCCGGTCCCGATCCCCGGAATCGGATTGTCGTTGCCATTCTGGGTCGCGCGACGCGGACGGAACTGGCGTGACTAGCCGCGGCTTAAGCGCCAAGCCGCCGATACATCACGGCGACGGAACAGCTGCGAACCAGCGCGGACCTGCGAGCGAGGCTGGCGCCGGATCCGTGGCTCAACCGGAGCCCGGCCGCACGCTTGCTACGCGCGCCGGTCGCCGGTTACACCGTTGATTTTGCCTTGCGACCAGGCGCCGGGGGCGGAATATAACCCGACACGCGGCACTGCCAAGCGTCAATTCGCTTGGTGCCTTCGAAGCGGGTCAAGGTGCATGTGACGATCTCCCCTGTCGCGGCCAGCCCGGCAAGCCGCCGACGAACCGTTGCGAGCGGCACGCGCATTTCTTCGGCGATCTCTAAATCGAGCCGCTGACCGTATTTCTTCAAGCACTCGAGGGTTTCCATCATGGCTTATGTCCTTCGACGCACGCGTTGGGCGATTTGCGCCAAAACAAGTTTGGCGCTATCCCGGCTAAACAACAAAACGGCTCGCCGCGTGGCAAGCCGCTGATTTATTGGTCGCGGGGATAGGATTTGAACCTGTGACCTTTCGGATCAGGAGGCTCTGCTGCGATTATACACGTTTCCCGAATCCAATGCTGCGACGCTTGGCCATTGCTGAATCCGACCGCCTGTCGCGCGTCCAAACGACGAAATCGACGATCGCAGGGATGGACGGGTGCGTCTGTCATACAGGTGGGTCGGAGGCGTCCTTCAGGGGAGCTGATGTGGCGTCCCGACCGAAGTGCGCGAGGTACGCGGTTCATCCAGTACTGGACCTGCGTACGCTCCAGGAGGCGTTGGCTCTGGCGCCCCGGTAGATCATGCGTAGGGATTCAAAAATGAAAGGGCCCGCGCAAACGCGCCCCTTGATTTGTTGATTACGGGGATGGGATGTTGCAGTTATTTGCCCCGCATCCCCTGCGATAGTCCGCACTCACGGGGTGGCACGGGAGTGCGAGTGAATGGATGAGTGTCCGCATCGCCGCCACGTCAAGCGTTGACCTGCTCGCGTGCGCGGCCATCTCGTTCGCCGTAGTTCTTCAGGTAAACCAATGCGGCCTCGACGAAATTCTTCCAGCCGTTACTCTTGCGGCCCAGTGGTTCGTGGCAGACGGCACGCAGCCGATCGAGTGTCAATTGGGTGCCAAAGAATTCGTTCAGCCTGTCCAGCGTTCCTTCGGGCTCGAGCAGCAGGCCCTCGAAACTGGCCTGCATGTAGGGTAGCCCATGCTCTTCGAGAAACCTCTCGTTGGACCGCGTGATGCCGTCGTTGTAGTTGCGGGTGAACTGGACGCTTTGCACATGGCGACGTCTATTGGCCGATATCCAGGCTTGGGTATTGTCGCGGGTCAACACCAGGAACGAGGTCTTCCTTAGGTCCAGTATCCGAGACCAGATTCGCATCGTCCACGTCAACCGCGGATCCTTCCACAACCAGGGGTCGTTGTTGTTGCACTGGTCGACAAAATTTCGGTACGTGTGAAGATCCTGACCGTGCGCGCGGCGTTCGATCTCGATGACATCCTCGGCGTCGAATTGATGCTCATGGTTCAGCGTGGGAATCAAGGTGCGCAGCAGGGCCTCGTTGAGCGATACCAGCTCGGCGTTCTCGAAGGTGTTGTAGTACAGGGTGCGACGGGTATCCGCGCCGAGCCAATAGCCAGCTTCGCCGAACAAAGCTGCAAAGACCGAACTGCCAGTCCAGCCATGGGTCAGGATGACGATGTTGTTCATGGTGTCCTTGGATCACTGAAACGGCGACGACGCGCGAAGTTGATTCGTAGGCGACTTCCCTGCACCCAAGCCTCGGATCCGAGGTAATCGCGATTCGACTGTGGTACGCGAGAGAGACTACGCGGCCGATGCGACACCGGCATGACAGCCCGGACATCCGCGAACTTTCATTAGGGGCGATCGCTAGCCGAGTCGCAGGCGCAGGAACCGCGCTATCGGGCTCAGGTGGGAGCCACCACTACGCGGCGCTGGTTAGCGCGGCGTTCTGAAATACCGTTCCGCGAACTGCGTCCGCTCCGGTTCACGTCTTTCACAAAGCTCGCGGACGCCGCCCGTCTGGGGTTCCCCAATCGGTGGCAGGAAAGCTGACGGACCGGCGCTGCGACTACTCGGCAGTGTCCAGACGCTCCAATCCAACGGTACGTCCCGGAAAGCCCGCGGCGTCGAAGTATCGTGTAGTGCCTACGACCTGGTAGTTCAGAACCGTGCGCAGCCCATCGGACGTGGCCGCGGAGCGTAACAGCTTGGCTGTAAATGTCGGTGGTATTCCTCCGGGCATCGCTTCATCAATCACGCGACCGACAAGCTTGCCGCGATCTTTGACCTTCAGGCCCAGTACGTGCGCCAAAGTCTTGCCAACGTCCGCGTTGCTGACCGGCGCGTCATCCACAAAGCGTGCCTTGAAATCCGGACCGATTGCCGCCATGAAATTCATGGTATCCGCCCGGCTGAAGGTGCCATGCATTCCTTGCCCTTGCTGCAAGCCGGTGTCAGCGATTTCGACCGTGCAGGTTAGCGCCAGACCGCATCCGGTATGGAACGTCCGGAAATTCACGGCGATGGCAGGCATGGGGGTCAAGGCGGAGCCGCGCAGGTTGATTGCGCTCAATGGCAAAGTCCCTGGATAGCTTCCGAGAGAGTCGTCGACGAAGAGACCGCTCACGTAGTCCTGCGCCAGAAGCGCCGCTATCACCCGCGCCGCCAGCTTCTTATCCTTCCCGGGAAGGTAAACAAGATCCGACCCGCCGTTTGCCGCCACAACAACGTCAGGTCGCGTCGGGTCCATCCCTATCAGTCCGTCGCTGCGGCTGGGATGGCTTGACGCTGCAATCAGAGCGTTCTTGTTGTCGGGATCGTAGACGGGAAGTGCGAGCGCGATGCCGAGATCGAGCGCGACGAAGCCGGGTGGAAGCAATCCCGCTGGAACATCGGGGTAAGAAGCACGCGCTGCCGGGCTGGTTTTGCTTTCCTTGGAGATCGTAGAGAAACCGTGATCGGCAGTCACAAAGATGTCGGTCGATTCGGCAAGCCCGAGGTCGGCGAGCGCCTTCTGGATCCGCAGCAGATTGTCGTCGGCGTTCTTGATCGACGCGAGCGATGTGGCCCCGTTGATTCCCGGCAAGAGCTGATTGAGGCTGTCACCCTGATTGTGTTGACTGCCATCGGGATCGCGCGACCAGAACACAAGCACAAATGGCTTGTTTCGCGCTTTGAACATCGGCAGGACGACCTTGGTCACTACGTCTACAAAATAAGCCTGCTGCACGACGTTGGCGACGCGGGTGCCCGGTGTCGTCGCATTGCCTGCCTGACCGTTCTCACCCCGTGACGGCGCGGCGAGCGGCAGTCCAGCCGCGGTCAGCGCCGTTTGGATATCCTTCGACAAAGGAATACCATTTGGCGTGCCGGTCGAGTCATCGACGACGATCGTGGGCTGACCCGTCCGATCCGTGTGATCGAAAATGAGCGCCGGACCTAGTTTGCCGACGGTCGCCGTGCTGATCCCCACCTGTCTCGCGGCTTTAAGCAGCGTCGCCTCGTCGAGATAGTCACCGGAGAAATGCTCGTCCACATCGCCTAGAACGGGGTCGCTCTCCAGAAATGGAGTCAAGCTTCCGCCTGCACCCGGCACGGGAAAGCCGGAATAGATCGTGTTGCTGAAGTCACCGGTGTCACCGAGATAGTGACCGGTTGCCATGGCTGAAGCGTTAGGTGTCGTGAATGTCGGGAAGAGCGAGTGCGGATTCTTGAAATTTACGCCGCGGTCACGCAGGTGCGCCATCGTTGGAGCTGTGTCCTCGTCTACCATTTGCGCGCGCAAGCCATCAGGCACAAAGAGGACCACGTTGTGCGGTTCCGCAGCGAGCGCCAATGAAGAGGCGGCTAACGAAAAGAGCACTCCCACGCAATGGTGGACAACTGTTCCATATCCTCTAGGCACGACTCGATTCTCCGGCATGTTATTAAATGTCCCCGATCGGACCGTCCGCGTCCTGGGCACGGTCTGAACCTTGCGACATGACTGTGACAAGATCATGTCAGCAATCGGGCGGAAAATTGGGGGCAATTGCCGGTGCGCCGAGCTTATGTCTCGGGTCGGGTCAACGTTGCGGAGCCACGACCGCCTCCTTTTGCTTCGCGGGAAACACTTTTTCACCGTCACGCTTGCCCAGGTTGCGGGGCCAGCGGTTCCCTGCGAAACTGACGCGGACGACATGCCGCCGGAGCACTTCTAACCCTGCGCGCAGTTGGGACATAACCCAGCGACGGAGATGCCAATGTCCACTTATCGAAAAACTCCCGAGGCGGTCGCGCGACTGTCGCCCGAGCAGTATCGCGTGACGCAGAAGAACGGTACCGAAGCGCCCGGAAGCGGCGAGCTGCTCGACAATCATGAGCCGGGCATTTATGTGGACATCGTGTCCGGCGAGCCGCTGTTCGCCTCCTCCGACAAGTTCGAATCGGGCTGTGGCTGGCCGAGCTTCACCAAGCCGATATCGCCCAGCACCATCAACGAGCTGAGGGATGATTCGCACGGGATGAGTCCGCACCGAAGTGCGCTCGGCCGCCGGTGACAGCCACCTCGGCCACGTCTTCGACGATGGGCCGGCCGACCGCGGTGGCCTGCGCTACTGCATCAACTCGGCTTCGCTGCGCTTCATCCATCGCGACGACATGGAGGCTGAAGGATACGGCGCGTATCTCAACCAGGTGGAGGACAGAAAATGACGCAGGAGCGCGCTGTTCTTGCAGGTGGCTGCTTTTGGGGCATGCAGGACCTCATTCGAAAGCTCGACGGTGTGGTTTCCACTCGAGTCGGATACTCAGGCGGTGACGTTCCGAACGCGACCTATCGCCGGCACGGCACCCATGCTGAAGCCATTGAGATCATCTTCGACCCAGCCCGCATCAGCTATCGTGAGCTGCTGGAGTTTTTTTTCCAGGTGCATGACCCAACAACGCGCAATCGCCAGGGCAACGATGTTGGCGCAAGCTACCGATCGGCTATCTTCACAACCAGCGACGAGCAAAAGCGCATCGCCGAAGACACGATTGCTGATGTCAACGCCTCGGGGCTCTGGCCCGGACGCGTCGTGACTGAAGTCGCGCCGGCTGGACCGTTCTGGGAAGCGGAGCCCGAACACCAGGACTATCTCGAGCGCATTCCAAATGGGTACACCTGCCATTTTGTTCGGCCTGGATGGAAGTTGCCGGTCCGAGACAAGGCAAAAGTGGGCGCAGCAAAAGCCATTTGAAGCAAAGGCCCTATTGAGTTGCGCGGAGTCTGGCCACCTCCTCCGCCGTGATCGTCGAGGGCTTCGCGCCGAATCGCGCGGTGACGTAGTTTGCGACGGCGGCGATCTCCCTGTCGCTGTACGCTGCGCCGAAGGGCGGCATCGCAAGGGCGCTGCCGGGCGCTCGCTGCTGCGAACCCGACAACACGATCTGCGCGACATTGGTCGCGGTTGGATCGTTGACCGCGCGACTGCCGGTCAGGGTTGCGCGCGACGCCAGCGGACTGATGCCGGTCCAGCTATGGCAGCTCGCACAGGCGCCTTCGAAGATCTGCTTGCCGTGCGGGTCGACATCGCGCGCGAGACCCTGTTTCGGATCTGGCAGGCGCCGGCGCGCTTTCGGGTGCGGGCAGATCCGAGCGACGACAGGGCGGGAACGCTGCGCAAGTAGACCACGATCGCGCCGATGTCGCTCGGGCGTGAGTTTCTCGAAGCTCAGGTCCACCGCCTCCGCCATCGGACCGGACGCCGTGCCGCGCCCTTTCGCGTGGCCGGTCGACAGGTACTGGGCAAGATCGGCTTCGCTCCACGCTCCGACACCGGAGGTCGCATCGCCGGTGATGTTGTACGCACGCCAGCCGTCGACCACCGCGCCGGAAAACTTGCTCTTGTTGTCCAGTGCCTGAAGCAGATTGCGCGGCGTGTGGCAATCGCCGCAATGCGCGAGCGCCTCGGCAAGATAGGCGCCGCGATTCCATTCGGGGCTTCTGTCGGCAACGGCCGTGAAGCGCTGCGTTCGGGTTGAACAGGCCCGACCAGAATGTCATCAGCCAGCGCTGATTGAAAGGAAAGCGCAGCTCGTTTTGCGGCGGGACGTTCGTTACCGGCGCGAGCGTGAACAGATACGCCTTGATGGCCAGCACATCCTCGTCGGTGAGGTAGGTATACGCCGCGTAGGGAAATGCCGGATACAGTCTCTTGCCGTCGCGGGCGATGCCTTCGTGCACGGCTTTGAGAAACTCCGCATCGCTCCAGCCCCGATTCCGGTTTGCGTATCCGGCGTGATGTTGGGCGAGTACATCGTGCCGAACGGAGTCTTGAACGCAAGTCCGCCCGCGAACGGCTTGCCGTCCCTGGCCGTGTGGCAGGCCTCGCAATCGGCTGCCTCGGTGAGATAGCGCCCTCGCGCGACTGGATCGGCTTCGTGAAAGTCCGCAGGAACTCCGGTCGGGTGACCTGCGTACGCATCCAGAGCGACGGTCTTTCCGCCGACGAACGCCATCGGCCCAGGACGCGTCCCGTACCAGGCGAGCACGAGGAGTCCGACCACTCCGACCGTCAACGACGATCACGCCGATGCGCTTGAAGAATGAGGACGCTTTCATGCGGATTTACCCTTAGCCAGGGCGACGCGATCGATGGGCAGACGGCGCAGACGAACACCGGTAGCCGCGTAGATCGCATTGCCGAGCGCTGGCGGCCCGCGGTGGTGCCGGTCTCGCCGATGCCGCCGGGCGCCTCGCCGCTCGGGATCAGATGCACTTCGATATTCGGCACCTGGTCGATGCGCAGCATTCGATAGTTGTGGAAATTGCTCTGCTGCACGCGGCCCTTGTCGATGGTGATTTCTCCGTACAAGCGCCGCGGTCAGACCGAAGATGAGCCCGCCCTGCAGTTGCGCCACCACCGTGTCCGGATTTACGACAATGCCGGTGTCGACCGCAGAGACGATGCGCTTCAGGCTGACCTCGCCGTAATCGTCGACCTCCACTTCGATGACGGTGGCGATGAAGCTGCCGAATGCGCCTTGTGCGGCGATGCCTCGTCCGCGGCGCGCGGGCAGCGCGCTTCCCCAACCGGCTTTGCTCGCGGCCAGATCGACGGCGGCGCGCAGCCGCGGACTTTTGCCAAGCATGTCGCGGCGAAAGGCCACCGGATCCTTGCCGGCCTTCTTCGCAAGCTCATCGATGAAGCTTTCGATCGCGAACACGTTGTTGTTGGGCCCGACGCCGCGCCAGAATCCGGTCGGCACGGCGGGCGGCTCGTCGCGCATATATTCGACGCGCAGATTCGGAATGTCGTACGGAATATCGGCGCCGCTATCGATGGCATCGCCGTCGATGCCCTTCTGAAAGCCGCCGGGAACCAACGCGCGAGGATCGAAGAGCCGGTGATGCGATGCGTCCATCCGGCGATCCGGCCGTTGGCCACGCTCGCCGACAGCACGTCGCGATATACCGGCCGGTAGATGTCATGCTGGATATCTTCCTCGCGGCTCCATACCACTTTGACCGGTCCATCGACTTGCTTGGCGATGCGCACGGCCGTTTCGACCATGTCGACCTCGAGCCGGCGACCGAATCCGCCGCCGATGAGATGGTTATGTACGACGACTTTCTCGAGCGGCAGGCCGGTCACCTTGGCGGCGATCGCCTGCGCCCTCGACAACACCTGGATGCCGACCCAGACTTCGCATGCGTCGGGCCGCACATGCACGGTGCAATTCAAGGGCTCCATCGGGGCGTGGGCGAGGAACGGCATTTCGTAGGCCGCATCGAGCCGCGTGCCTTCGCTCAACGCCTTGGCGACGTCACCCTCCGTCCTGGCAACGACCCCGGTCTTCTCGCTCGCCGCCCGGATCTGCCGCCAGACTGCCTCCGAGTTGACCTTTGCGTTCGGGCCCTCATCCCAGGAGATATTCAGCGCAGCAAGACCTTGCTTCACGGCCCACATGTGATCGCCGATCACCGCAACGAGATCGTCAAGCACCACAATCTGACGCACGCCGGGAACCTGTTTCGCCTTGGTGTCATCGACATGCGCGACCTTGCCGCCAAATACGGGACATGCCGCCAGCGTCGCGAACTTGACGCCCGGCGGCATGACATCGATGCCGTAGATGACTTTGCCGTTGACCTTGTCCGGCGTGTCGAGCCGCTTCAGTGGCTTGCCGACAATCTTGAAGTCCGCTGGAGTCTTGAGCTGAGGATCCTTCGGCGGCGGGATGCTGCTCGCGTCATCGATCAGGGCTGCGTAGGCGAGCCTGCGACCGCTCGCGGCATGGATGACTTCGCTGTCTGCGGCACGACACGTGGCTGAGTCCACTTTCCAGCGGCGCGCGGCCGCCTCGATCAGCATGGCGCGTGCGCTGGCTCCGGCCTTGCGCAACGGCATCCAGAACGCCCGGATCGAATTCGAGTTGCCCGTGACCTGGATTCCGAAAGTCGGGTTGCCGTAGAGCTTGTCATTCGGTGGCGCCGCTTCCAGCCTGACCTGCTCCCATCGCACGTCGAGCTCTTCCGCCAGAATCATCGCGATGGCCGTGTAGACGCCCTGGCCCATCTCGACCTGAGGCATGATCAAAGTTACGGCACCCTGCCGGTCGATGCGGATGAATGCGTTCGGAGCGAATACCGCGCTTGCGGCCGGGCTCGGCAGCGCTTACCCACGGGACCCGGAAGCCGAGCAGGAGCGCGCCGCCCGCCGCGATGCTGGCCTGCATGAACGCGCGCCTGGAAGGCGCCTCGAGACCTTCCGGGAGGCTTGATGCCTGCGACATGATTTAGACCTTTGTCTTCGCGCTACGCGCCTTTGGCGGCCTGTTTGATCGCATTGCGAATGCGCACATACGTCCCGCAGCGACATATGTTTCCGGCCATCGCCGCGTCGATGTCGGCATCATCAGGGCTCTGCGTCGTTGTCAACAAGGCGGTGGCCGACATGATCTGTCCAGACTGACAATAACCGCATTGAATGACCTCCAGATCGAGCCACGCCTTCTGTATCTTGGCGCCGGCTGCCGTCGATCCGATCGCCTTCGATGGTCGTGACTTGACGCGTTCCAATCGACCCCACCGGGAGCAAACACGAGCGCACGGGCGCCCCATCCACATGGACTGTGCATGCGCCGCATTGCGCGATGCCGCAGCCGAACTTCGTTCCGGTCAGCGCGAGCACGTCGCGAAGAACCCAGAGCAATGGCATATCGGCTGGTACGTCGACGTTACGTGGTTGGCCGTTGATAGTCAGTGTGATCATATGAAAGAGCTCTCAGGCGCAGTTGTAGGGGCGGAGCTATTCGGGTCGCCCGTCAAACCGGAAGTTTGAGGAAGTCCGGTTACTCGGGGAAACGGTCGCCGAACATCGGCAGTCCACTTGCGGATTCCGCTTTGGTCGCTTCGTCCTGAAGTACGTCCCAGTGCTCGGCGAGCTTGCCGTCTTCGAAGCGCACGACATCGGCGGCGATCCATGACGGCGGGACGGCCGTGGCCCGAAAAGCGCCCATGGGCGATAACGTAGTCACCCTCGGCAAGGATCAGCTGATTTTCGTAGCGCAGTGTGTCGGGAAGGCCGCGAACGAGATTGAACAAGCCATCGCGGCCCGGCGGAATATGGGCGCTGTGTTGGATGTAGCGCTCCGACCAGAAGCGCTCCGCGGCGACGTAGTCGCGTTTGTTGAACAGCGTATCGAAGGCTTTGAGCACGAGCGCCTTGTTCTGTTCGGGGGAGGTGGTGGTCATGTCGTTCTCCATGTACGGCTTCCTTACGCCACAACCGCCTTTGCCGCATCTCGGATCACATCCAACACGAATTTCGGGTTCGACAGCATGGGGACATGGCTGCTCTCGACCTCGTAGGTCTTGGCGCGCATGCGATCCGCGGCGAAGCGTTCCAGGTCGGGATGCACCGTGCGGTCGTTCCGCGCCACGATGTACCAGCTCGGCTTCGACCGCCAGGCCGCGTCCCCTCGATCTTCTGATCGAACAGGTCCGCGGTCGGCACTCCTTGAGTCGCCCAGACGAGCTTCTGCTCCTGCTCCGGCAGGTCGCCGGCGAAGCACGACGACACCGTCGTGGAGCAG
The DNA here is from genome assembly GCA_963730465.1 of uncultured beta proteobacterium. GTDB lineage: Bacteria > Pseudomonadota > Gammaproteobacteria > Burkholderiales > Casimicrobiaceae > PALSA-1003. The sequence goes on from CAVSRR010000001.1 coordinate 272,245, forward strand.
CCAGATACGTCCGTCCGCGACTTCGATGTGAGAGAAAACGTCGGTGACGGGGAACTTGTTCAGCTGGCTCTGCGACGTCTCGCTTTCGTCCGGGGCGAGCGCGGCGATGTAGACCAGCGCAGCAACCCGCGCGTCAGTGCCCGCAGCCGTGATCAGTGTTCCACCGTACGAATGGCCGACGAGGATGATCGGGCCTTTGACTCGTCCAAGCGCGCGACGCACGGTGTCGACGTCGCCCTTGAGGCTGTCGAGACCATGCTGAGCGGCACACTACTTCATGCCCCTCCGCTTGAAGAGTGGGGATCAGCTTGCTGAAGCACGAGCCGTCGGCCCATAGTCCGTGCGCGAACACGATGCTCGGTTTGGTCTGCGTGGATGCCATGATCTTCTGCTCCGGGTTGGTTCAGCGGCACGCGGCGTAAACAGCTCACGCGCGCGTTTGCCGTTCTTTCGCGATCCAGTTGGTGATGTAGGTGAGGCAGTTGAGCAGCGGAATGTCGCGCGCCGTACATGCGGCAAGAAACGTGATGACCTCGGCGTCGACGATCGTCACTTCCGCCAAGTCGAGGGAGATGTCCTCCATGCTTCCTTCCATCAGACGTTGCAGTTCGTGAACATGTTCGCCGCGCATGCGGCCGATCAGACGGAAGATCCGCACGTCGCCTTGGCAATGTGTTTCGATCTTGAGGGTCACGTTTGCAGGTGCCGACTGTCCTCGCGTATTGGCAATGCAAAGTGCAGGCCAGCGGCAAGCTGCTGATTTGTCTAAGGACCCCCGGCGAAAGGATGCCGAAACTTCGGCGAGTGCCGAGGTTTCGGCATCGCGCTGGCGCGCGTCCTAGTCGTTTCCCGTTTTGAAGCGGTGCGCGTTGATGCCGAGCTTTCGGAGCCTCGACTCGAGTGTCTGCCTGGGCACACCGAGGCGGGCGGCTGCGCCCCGAGGACCGGCAACCGTGCCTCTGGTCGCTCGCAATGCGTCCTCGATCATGGTGCGCTCGCGCTCCTTGAGATCGATTCGCAGCGCTGCGCTCCGCACGGTCGCCGAGTTGTTGAGAGGCAGCCAGTTGGGATCGACGGCAAAGTAGTCGTTGTCCGCGAGGATCACCGCCCGCTCGATGACGTTCTGCAGCTCGCGAATGTTGCCCGGCCACGGGTAGCTTTCGAAAAGCTCGATGGTCTCTTTGGCGATTGCAGCGATTCGTTTGCCCGACTTGCGCGAGTAACGCTCGACGAGATACTCGGTGAGCAGCCGAATGTCGCCGACACGCTCACGCAGAGGGGGCACGCGCAGCGGAACGACGTTGAGCCGATAGAAAAGGTCTTCCCGAAAAGTACCGGCGGCAACCGCGGCGCGCAAGTCGCGGTTGGTCGCCGCGATCACGCGCACGTCTACGGCGATCGATTCATTGCCGCCGACACGCTCGATCTCTCGCTCCTGGAGCACGCGCAGCAACGCAACCTGGATCTCGGGCGGCAATTCGCCCACTTCGTCGAGAAAAATAGTCCCGGCATCCGCCGATTCGAAACGCCCAAGCCGCCGGTTCAGGGCGCCGGTGAATGCGCCCTTTTCGTGACCGAAAAGCTCCGAGGCGAAGAGTCCCGACGGAATGGCCGCGCAGTTCACCCGAATGAACGCACGTGCGGCACGAGACGAGAGGTGGTGGATAGCGCGAGCGACGAGCTCCTTGCCCGTTCCGGTCTCGCCCTCGATCAAGACCGACGAATCGGTGGGCGCGACCTTGGCGACCTGGGCGAGAACTTTGCGCAGCGCATTGGAAGTGCCGACGACTTCTTCGAACATCGACGAGCGGACGATATCCTCGCGTAGCGCGACGGTCTCATTGCGAACACGGTCCTCGACGCGCTTGCGATCGTCGATGTCGGTTCCGGTCGCATACCAGCGGAGGACCTTGCCATGCGCGTCGAGGAGCGGGTTGTAGCGAATGAGAAACCAGCGATACTTCCCATCCTTTCCTCGCGAGCGCTGCTCGTTTTCGAAAGGAATGTCGCCGAGCAGCCGCTCTCGTCGCTCATCGCGAAGCCTTGCGACATCTTCGGGGTGGAAGACTCGCTCCCGGAATCCCTGGGCCTGCACGTCTTCGAGCGTAAGGCCAAAGTAATCGAGAACGAAGCGGTTGGCGTAAATCAGACTGCCGTCCGGATTCAAGACGATGATCGACTGCGCGATAAGGTCGGTAATCCGTCGCAGCTCTTCTTCGTCGGGTCGCTGACGCGGCCCTCCGGGCTTGGAAGTGCCTGACTGCGAGCGAGGACCGCGTTCCGCGAGACCGGGGCCTGGCATGACAGATCGAGTGTCTTCGAATGACGACTCAAGATCATGCGACATCGTCGGGCGTGCGTCCAGTGTCTCGCCACGCCCCAGGACGTGCGCGGCGCCTGTAGCATCAGGAAACAGCGGCGCGCGCATTCTTCAGAGCCGTAGTCCACCACAGCAGATCGTCGATCATCACCGCGGCGGGCGCTTCCAGCTCAGCCAATCCGGCCTCGACATCGCCGCCCCTGTAGTGAGCCCACAACGTGGCCACAGGGATGTGGACCGACGAGCGTATCGGAGCGAGCTGAATTTCGATCGCGGTCAAGCGGAGCTGCTGGACTGCGCGTGCGCCCATGGCAGAGCCATAGCTCACGAAGCCGACCGCCTTGCGATTCCACTCGGGATAGACCCAGTCGATCGCGTTCTTGAGCACGGCGGAGGTGCCGTAGTTGTACTCGGGGGTGACGAAAACGAAGCCGTCGGATTGCGCGATCGCGGCCGTCCATCTCTGCACGACCTCGTTCCTGTAGGGCGCGCGGCTCGGCATGGCTGGCGTTGCCGGCTGATCGAAGAACGGCATCGGGATAGTCGCGCAGATCGAGAAGCCGGGCATCGACGCCATCGCGCTTCTTCAGGTGTTGCAAAATCCACTTCGCCGGCTTTTCCGAGAAGCGGCCCTCGCGGGTGCTCCCAACAATGACTGAAATGACGGTCATGCTTTTGATCCGTGCTGTCGATCAAAGCACGATATCGCCGCGTCTATGATCTTGGTAGCCTCTATTTTTCGATACCAACCATCGCTCTCGTCGATAGTTGGCGACTCGCTTACTTCCGCTTGAGTTGCGCGATGAAGGCTCGACCTGCCGGACCCGGCGGCGCGTCCTTGCGGAAGACTACGCTCATCGGCATCACCACAGCGCGGGGAACGGCTTCGAGGCGGATCTTGACCAGCACTCCGCTCTCGAGGTCCGCCTTCACCATGTGCAAGGGCATGTGCCCCCATCCCAGGCCGGCCTTGAGGAACGCATGCTTCGCTCCCAGGTCCGCAAGGCGCCAGGTCAGCGGCGACAGCACGCCGAAATCCCGCCCCGCGGATAACGCGGTCCTGTCGCTCAAAACCAGTTGCACGTGCTTGGCGATGGCCGATGCCGAAACCACGCCGCGGTTCTTGGCTAGCGGGTGCGAGGGACTGACGACCGTCACGAACGGAATGTCGAGCACGTGCTCGGCTTGGAGCTCGTCGGGCACGAGCGGCAGCGATCCGATGACGCCGATGCTGCAATTGCGATCGAGAACCGGTTTGATGACGCCGCCCAGGGCCTCCACGTAGAGGCGCAGAGGCGTATGCGGGTAGGTCTTTCGGCTGTGCACCGCTGCCCGCGTCAATGCCTCCATCGGGTACATCACGTCCATCGCGACGGAGAGCTCGGGCTCGAGGCCCTCGCGCATGGCGCGGGCCCTGGCTTTGAATTCATCGACGTTGCCCGCCACTCCGCGGGCGTCCGCAAGAAGGCTGCGCCCTTCCTCGGTGAGGCGCGGATACCGGGCGGAGCGATCGAAGAGCTTTACGCCGAGCTGCGCTTCCAGATTCGCGAGCGTCTGGCTCACCACGGATTGGGCGCGGCGCAGCTTGCGGCCCGCGGCCGAGAAGCTTCCCTCGTCCACCGCGGCGATGAAGGTTCGTAACTGGTCCAGCGTGATTGCGTCGAGCATAACCATCGTCTTGGGCGATAGGTAATATCGAAATATATAGGCTTCTCAGATGCCAGATCAAGCCCTATCTTGTAGGCATGGATCTTTTGAGGAGATGCAAATGAACAGTTCAGCTGCAGCAGTAATCGCCCGCCCTGCCTTGCGCTTCGACATCGAGAACGCACCCGAAGCGGTGGTCAGCGCCGACGCTCGCCGAATCGTGCTCAGCGACCAGCGGTCGCCGCCACGGACCGGTCACGCGCCTGGTCAGCCCCTCCGATATCGGCGAGCTGATCAAGCCTTTCGTGTTCCTCGATCATTTCGAAGTCGTGCCGCGGCCCCAGCCGCTCTTCGGCATCCATCCGCACTCGGGCATCGCAACGCTCACGGTCGTGCTTCGCGGAGGCATGGTCTATGAGGACACGACCGGAAAGAAGGGCTCGGTCGCGACGGGTGGACTGGAATGGATGAAAGCCGGAAACGGCGTGTGGCATGACGGCGGGGCCACGCCCGGCGAGCCGTTGCGCGGTTTCCAGCTGTGGGTGGCGCTGCCGTCATCGGAGGAGAACGCTCCGCCGGAAAGTCAGTACATCGCTCCAGACGCGGTGCAGGAAGACGGACCGGTGCGGGTGATTCTCGGACGCTACGGTCAGGCGCGCAGCGCGATTCGTGCTCCCGAGGGCATCAACTACTTCCACGTTCGTCTGAAGGACGGCCAACGCTGGCGTTACACGCCGCCCGAAGGACACACCGTCGCGTGGCTCGCGATCGACAAGGGCGCCTTGCGCTTGCCCGAGGCGATCGACGAAGGACAGTTGGCCGTATTCGACGAGTCCGAAGGCGCGATCGAGCTCGAGGCGAAGGGCGACACATCGTTCGTCCTGGGCTCCGCGATCAAGCATCCGCACCCGCTGGTGCTTGGCTACTACTCGGTCCATACGAGCGAAGCCGCGCTTATTCAGGGCGAAGCGGAAATCGATCGCATCGGCCAACGGCTTCGCGCCGCAGGCAGGCTGTAAACTATCAACGCAACCAAAGACAAGGAGCAGACATGTCATCCAACAGCAAGAAACTCATCGCCGTGATCGGCGCAACCGGGCAACAGGGAGGCTCAGTCGTTCGCGCCCTGCAAGCCCAAGGCCAATTCAAGGTACGCGCTCTCACGCGCCATCCGGACAAGCATCGCGGGCTCGCCGACGAAGTCGTCGAAGCGGATCTCGATCGTCCCGAAACCCTCAAAGCCGCATTTACAGGAGCCCATGGCGTTTTCCTGGTCACCAATTTTTGGGAACAAGGCACCGACGAGGTGACGCAGGCGACGGCGGCGGTACGCGCGGCCAAGGAAGCGGGCGTGCAACACTTTGTCTGGTCCACGCTTCCCGACGTCGAAGCGATCAGCCGCGGCAAGCTGCGACGTTCCGCACTTTACCGGCAAGGCGAAAGTCGATCGGATCGTGAGGGAAGCCGGCTTCGCGCATCACACGTTCGTCATCGCGCCTTTCTTCTACCAGAATCTTGTCGGTCTTATGGCTCCGCAAAAGCAGGAAGATGGAACCATGGGTTGGGTGATTCCTATCGATCCCACCGTACGCGGCATCCACATGGGCGATATCCGCGAAATCGGCGACATCGTAGCGGGCGCGTTTGCCCACCCGGATCAGGCAGGCAACGGTCAATACCTGCCGCTGGTTGGTGATTTCATGAGCTTCAACGAAATCGTCGAGACGCTGAATCGACAGGGACATGACTTTTCATTCAAACAGGTGCCGAAGGACGTTTTTGCTACGTTCTTTCCCGGGGCCACCGAGATCGCGGCGACGTTTGCCTGGTTCGAAGCGCATACGTATCTGGGTTCGGACTCGCGTGACCGCATTGCGCTCGCGAACAAAATTGCGGGCCGGCGACCGACCAGGTTCTCGACGTGGGCCCGAACGAATCTCCCGGTCCACGCGATCGCCTGAATGCCCGTCTGCATCCAACCCCTCGACCTACGACCAAGGAGCCTCTCATGACCAGTTCGACAGCCACCACGATCGGCGACATGAATGCCCGCGCCTCGCAGGAGTCGCCCACGCACACCATCAGGAGCATTACCGAGCTCGCCGGACGCGGCTTTCTGGCCGTGCTGTTCCTCCTGTCCGGCCTCGGCAAGATCGGCGCGTATGGAGCGACCGCGACGTACATGTCGGCGGTCGGCATACCCGGCGTTTTACTTCCTGTTGTCATCGCCACCGAAGTATTCGGCGCGATCGCCATCATCCTTGGCTGGCGCACCCGCGTGACCGCGTTGCTTCTCGCTGGCTACGCTCTGCTGACGGCGCTGGTGTTCCACACCAACTTCGCCGACCAGATCCAGATGATCATGTTCCTCAAGAACGTCTCGATCGCCGGTGGATTCCTGCTGCTGGTAAGGCACGGAGCCGGCCCGCTGAGCCTCGACCGTCGCCTCGCCAGGTAACGCAAACAACCGCGCGCCGATGCTCAGCGATTTCATGGAAGAATAGGAGGATGCGCGAAATCGGGGCATCGTGACATCATCGCCATTCGCACGGATCGCGGTGGCGCTCGTCGTCGGCGTGGTGCTGCAAGCTTGCGGCTCGCTGCCACGCCTCGACGCCGTGCAGCCGACACTGACGGAACGAGCGGTAATACCCGGCATTCCCGAAGCGCGCTACTGGCTGGACGGCGACCTCGTTACATTCATCCAGTCGGTGATTCAGGATGACAAGCGGGAGAGAGAGGCTCTTGCCAGAGGCGGGAAGAGCTCCTCCGATCCCCTGCCGCCGGCAAGTCTGCTCGCAATTTCGGGTGGGGGTGATGCAGGTGCATTCGCGGCGGGAATTCTGGTGGGATGGACCGCGCATGGGAATCGACCGGAGTTCAAGGTCGTCACGGGCATCAGCGCAGGTGCGTTGATCGCCCCATTTGCCTTTTTAGGTCCCCGGTACGACGATCTGCTCCGGAGTGTATTCACTTCAGTCCGTCCGGAGGACATCTTCCATAAACGCAATATGCTGGTCGGTCTTGCCAGCGATGGCATGGCGGACAGCGACCCCTTATCGCGGCTGGTTGCCGAGTACATTACACCGGAGATCCTCGCCGCCGTCGCTCACGAATATGCAAAGGGACGCGCGCTCGAGATCGGAACCACGGATCTCGACGCCGGGCGTGCGGTGACGTGGAACATGGGTGCCATCGCGGCGAGCAATGCGCCGGGCGCCCTCGAGCTTTTTCGCAAGATCATGATTGCCTCGACGAGCATTCCCGGCGAAGTCTCACCTGTCATGATCGATGTGGATGTTGACGGCAAGCATTTCCAGGAAATGCACGTGGACGGCGGCGTGATCACTCAGGTATTTCTTTACCCATCGCGCATTCTGATGGAGATACAGAGGGCTACCGGCAGACCTTATCGACGCGAGCTGCACGCGTACGTCATTCGCAATGGGAGGCTGGAGCCGGAGTGGTCCGATACGGAACGCCACACTTTTGAGCATCGGCGGTCGGGCCATCAGCGCGTTGATTCAGACTCAGGGCATCAGCGATCTGAAGCGGATCTATGAGACGGCGCGCCGCGACGGGGTGGATTTCAATCTTGCGTACATCGGGTCTGAGTTCAGCCATCCGCACAAGGAAGAGTTCAATCCCGAGTACATGAAGCGTCTGTTTGAGTATGGATATCAGCTCAGCGTCAAGGGAGACCCATGGCGCAAGGCGCCACCGGGCGAGCTGCTGGACCATGACTGACGGCGCGACGACCAGGGCACATCGGGTACTGTATTGACCGGTAACGCGTGCAGACGTCGACCGGTCGCCGCGCGACCGGTCAGGTTTGCGCTATCAGGTTCTCGTTACGCAACCTTCCCGCCACGAAACCGTCAGCATCCGAGCATCTCGAGCACCAGTGCGATTCCCTATCCTCCTCCGATGCACAGCGTCACAATGCCGCGCTTAGGACCGTCGGCACGTTTCTTGTCTCTGCGACTTAGCGTGCCTCCGTCCTCGCGCTAACGTTTGCACTACTTGCCGTCAACGCGGCCGCGGCATACCGACTTTGATCGCGCACTTCAGCGCAAGCAGCCTAGTTGACCGCACCCTCATGGCTTATCACGGCGCCCGATCGAGTGGTGGTCCAAGCTTCAAGGCCTCCAACAAGCGGGCGCACCCAGGAGTATCCGCGACTCAATAGCAGCTGCGCGGCTTTGGCTGCCGAAGCTTCGTTAGGACAGCCGCAGTAGAGGACGATCTTTCGATCGCGCGGCAACGCGTCGCGACTGGCCTCGATCGTCTGCAAGGAAATTGTCATCGAATCCGGGATCCGCCGTGGATCGATCTGTTGCGTCGTCGGTCCGCGGACATCGACAATGAGCGGACGCTCGCCCGCGTCGATCAGCCCCTGCAGCTCGTCCGCGGAGATGCGCAGGATATTCGGTGCTCGCGCAACACGACGACGCCACAACCGCCACGCAAGGTAGACCGCGAGCGCCGCCGTTGCGGCGACGAGGGATTGCCAGCCGAGGGTTCGCAGCTCCCGAAGTAGCCAATCGATCTGGTCGCGCAAGAGCATCCCCGCGCCGAGCACCACGAGGCCATACAAAGCCGCTCCCGCGGTGGTGAGTGCCAGAAACTTGCCCCAACCCATTCCGAGGGCGCCCGCAAGCGGCGGCGCGAGCAGCGAGACGCCGGGCACGAAGTGTCCTATGACGAGCGAGGACCAGCCCCAGCGGCCAAACACTCTCTCCGTTCGCGACACGCACGTATCGGCGGTGAGAGAGAAGCGGCACAAAAACTTGAGCACACCGGCGCCGTAGCGCCGTCCAGCCGCAAACCATACCGAATTGCCGATCAGCATCCCGGCCACAATCGCGGCGATAAGCAAAACAAGCTCGCCCGACCCATCGATTGCACGTGCGCCCAGGACAAGAGCAGTGGGCATAACCGGCAGCGGAACGCCGAGCTCATGCAACAGCGTGTTGCCGGCGAGAATCCAAAACGACTGGACCGCAGTAAGCTCTCTCATTGCGCTGCGCCGAATTGTGTTCGGAGATCAGGGGATGCTATATCACAGGCTAAGGGGCACCAAGGGCGCTTTGCTTGTCAGTCGCCGTCGCGCGGGGGCTGGCCCACTTCTGGTGCTTTGCGCCGGAGCATTGTTTGGGCTCCTGTGTTGCGGCGCCGCGCTCGCCGAGGAAGATCCTGTAAAAGGCGCCGTTGGCGCCCTAAGCGCGTTTAAGCCGGGGCTGGTCTATGACGGCGCGGCGTTCGCCAATCTAGGGGGCGGTCTGCGTTCCGGCAGCACCTACTCCAGCAACCTCAACCTCCAACTCAGCGTCGACGCCGCTGCCCTGCTCGGTTGGCCCGACACCATCGCATACGTCGACCTCCTCTGGCTCCAAGGCGGCCTGCCGAGCAGTTTCATCGGTGACGCCCAAGGTGTGAGCAGCATCTCCGCGCCGAATGTCGTGAAGGTCTACGAAGCCTGGGTTCAGAAGAACTTCCTCGGAAACCACGTTTCCGTGCTTGGGGGCCTGTACGACCTCAACACCGAGTTTTATCGTCTGCAGTCGGCCGGATTATTCCTCAATAGCTCGTTCGGCATCGGGCCGGAGTTCTCTCAGAGCGGAGTGGAGGGGCCGTCGATCTTTCCCGACACCTCCGTCGGGATGCGCATCGCCTTCAAGCCCGCGGAAGGCGTGGTCGTCCGCACCGCCGTGCTCGACGGCGTTCCGGTCGACCGGCCCGATGGCAGTCGTGGCATCTTCGAGTCGGGAGACGGCGCGCTGATCGTCGGTGAAGTTGCCTTCCTGGATCGACCCCAGGTCAGCACGCGCCCGGCAAGCGGCCGGCTGCGCATCGGAAGGCAGGCCATGCTCGGTGAGTACGACTCAAAGGTCGCCATTGGCGGCTGGTACTACACCGCAACGTTCAACGACCTTTCGGAAACGCAGTCCAACGGCCAACCCGTTCAGCATCGCGGAAGCGGCGGGTTCTACGCGCTTGCCGATGGGTTGCTCTACAGGAATCCGGATCAATCGGACCGCAAGCTAACCGCGTTCGTGCAGGCTGGCTTTGGCGACTATCGTGTCGACCGCTTCGGCGCTTACCTCGGTACCGGATTGACCGCGATGGGCGCATTCGAAGGTCGCCCCGCCGACGAGCTTGGGATCGGTCTTGCGTATGCACGCAACGGGTCGCACTACATGAGCGCCCAGCGCATGCAAGGACTGCCGGTGACAAATGCCGAAAAGACAGTCGAACTCACCTACCTGATCCAGGTCAACTCCTGGCTGGCGCTGCAGCCCGACCTGCAATACGTGATAACGCCCAACACGACGACCGCCATACCCAACGCGTGGGCGCTCCAGCTGCGTATCCAGATGTCGTTCTAGCGGCACGCGGACGACGCGACCCATGAGCGAATCGGGCCACAGCGATCATCCCGCACGGCCGCCCGCTTCTTCAAGCCCGTATTTGACTGCCGGGGGTCGAACGCTGTGCCCGTCCGCGCTGTCTGCCGTCCCTCAGTCAGCCGAACGTGAATGCAAACCTTTCCACGGCCGAACCGGGAAACTCGATCAAGGTCCAAGCCTTGAGGCAACACGCGGCCTCCCCGGAGAAACCTCAGTTTCCGGTGGTTTCGGTATCAAAATGCTCTCTACCCGAATTGGAGTCGCCAATGACCAACGCACAAGTCGAACAAACGAGCTATGAAATGCCGCCGCGGCAGGGATTTACCGTCGCCCATTTTCTCACCGTCGCCGACATCGACCGATCAGCTAGATTCTACGAAAAAGTCTTCGGAGCTCGCATTTTTAGCAGAGGCGACAGCAAGGGCGCGCCCGGGTACATGCAGATCGCGAACGCGTGGCTCATTGTCAACGTCGGGGGCGGTCCGACCCCCGACAAGCCATCGGTAACGCTTAGCGTTCCCGACGATCCGGATGCGGTCAGCAGCTTTATGAACATACGCGTTGCGGATATCCAAGCGTGCTATGAGCAATGGCGAAGTCGAGGAGCCGAGTTCATCACGGAGCCAAAGGACAAGTATGGCGAGACGCGCTGCTACATCCGCGATCCTGATGGTTACATCATAGAAGTTGGGCAAAGCAAGCCCGACTTCACTTACGGTTAAGACTCGGTCCACATACGGCCCACGTGTGGCCGCCGCGCCGAAGACGAGCGGGAATGAGACAGCTGACTTGCCGACCCGTCGGACCGCGGGTGCAATTGGCTCTCGCCGGGTCGTCACGTCGCTGGGAGTACGTCTGCATTCGTTCTTGTCCGCGCGTTCCGCGGCGAGCTCTCGCGCAAAAAATAGATAATGATGCCGACGTCGGCCAGGAACATGCCCGCGATCGCCCCCGCCCAGAATCCCGATACGCCCAGTGGCGTGGTCAGTCCCAACACGGACAGATCGATCGTTTCGGTCAAGCCAATGACGTAACCACCCGCGAGACCCAGGCCCCACAATCCCGCGGCGTTAATGAGGAGCGGCACCACGGCCCGTTTGTATCCGCGCAGCGCGCTCACCGTCACCGCTTGCAGCGCATCGAACAGGTGGTATCCCGCCACCAGCAGCAGCAAGGTCGCGGCGAGCGCCTGCACACTCGCATCGGACGTGTACAGGGCCGCGACGGTTCTGGCGCCGAACATGACGGTCGCTCCCGAAAGAAGGGCGAACGTCAGTGCCAGCATGATGCCTGTCAGCCCCGTTGCCCTTGCCAAGGCGAATTGCCTCGCACCGATGGCTTGGCCGACGAGCACGCCGACCGCATTTCCGATAGCCAGGGGAAGCATGTACATGACTGCGGCCATGTTGGCCGCAATCTGATGTGCGGCCGAGTTGGTTGCGCCCAATCGCGCGATGAACAGCGCCATGAATGTGAACGCCGTCACATCCACAAGAAACGTCAACCCGATCGGTACACCGAGCGCAATCAGTTGCCATTGGTCTTTCCATCGTGGCCATGACCAGCGCGAGAAGACACCATGCCGACGATAGGCGGGCGACAGCCCGCACCAAGCCCAAGCGAGCACGCAGATGATCCAGCTCACGATCGCGGTCGACAGCGCGCAGCCTGCGGCTCCCATTGGCGGCGCGCCCAGATGGCCGAACGTGAAGACCCAGGCAAGAGGTACTTTGAGTACCAAGCCGAAAAGATTCAGCGCCATCATGACGCGCGGAAGGGATATGGCGGTCGTGTAGCTCGCGAACAGGCGAAAGGCCAACCCCGCTGGCGCGCCCCAAGCAGAGATGGCGAGGTAGTTCCGCACCTTGTCCGCGACCACGGGCGGCGCCTTGCTCATCGCCAGCAACGGCTCCGGATAACGGAACAGCAGCACAGCAACAAAAGCGAGCACCAGTGTCAGCCACATCGCCTGGCGCACCTGCTCCCCGATCTCGGCGTCACGTCCGGCGCCCAGAAGCTGGGCCACCGTTGGTGAAACCGCCAGCAGCACACCCATGAACGCGATGAAGACGCTGAAGTAGATCGATGCGCCGATTCCTACAGCCGCGAGATCCTCCGTGGCGAACCGCCCAGCCATCGTGGTGTCGATGACCGCATAGCCCATCACGGCCAGTTGCGCGACCAGAACAGGCCACGCCAATTGACAGATATCGGAGGTGAGCTTGCGCGACATGACTATCCGAGGTGAGTCAGGATGCTCATCCATAAGTTGAGAAATATTGTCCGGAGCTCGGACGCGGATCGCTGGTGCGGCTTGCCGATCGAGAGCACCGGCTCAGGGTAATCCTGCAATCCAGATAGTAGTGTCAGGACACCTGCGCGATCTGGCATGTGCAGGCAGCCGCTCTTTGAACTGCAGGAGATAGGTGGCTGCTCGAGCGCGCGGGCGGTGGTGTGTTATGTCAGCTTCGCCGCGGATCACCTATCGCCCTGATGCCGATCAAGTGCATCAAGCGCGTACGGTCTAACCCTGCGGTCAGCAAGGACGTGCCGGTACTCTGCGCCCGCTGGCATTGTGTGGGGACGCAAGCCTACCGACCTCGACGGACCATTTCCGTGATGATGGCATTGAATTGCTCACGGAGTTCGTGTTCGAGGAAAGCTTTCGAAATAACGGCCGCCGCGAGCGCGCCCGGAACCATTTCGACGTGATACACCAGCTGGGTGCCGTTTTCAGCCGGTGCCAGCGTCATCAGCGACTCGAGGCGACGCATATCTCCCTTGATCTGCGTCGACCGGATCGTTCGGGGCGAGTCCAGTTCCTGGTGGCGCACACTGACGTAGGGGACACTCGCGATACCGAACTTCGCAACGCCCCGCTGCTCGATCGTCACGGCGTGCGATCCTCGTTCGATCACTTTGGTTTCGCGCACGTTCGGGACCCACTCGGCCATGTGGTCGAAGTCAGTCAGCACTTGCCACGCGATGTCCGTCGGGACCGGCGCGAACATCACGACATTAGCGACATAGGCGTCCGAATCCTGAATGACATCGATGCTCCGTATCGCCCCTTCTATAGCCGCCAGAGGCGTATTAGAAATCAGGCACGCCGCCACAGTCCCCAACATCAATCGAAGCCGCCGCAGCATCGCCCGGTGCGAAGCGACTCGCGGCGAATCGGCATCCAGGCACGTCATGAAGCCCAAATCGACCAACGACTCTTCAGATTCTCAGCAGAACGTGATCGATGGCGCATGAGCGTCGGGCCCCACCACGGTGGCCTTGTTCATGGACACTGTTAGCCGCCTTCCCGCGGTAGATCAACAGACAAAGATATCGCTCGCGGATCCTTGGCAGACAGACGCAGGTGAGCCACAACTGTGCCAACGGATCAGGTGCGCTTCGCTAGCGATGTTACCAAGTCCAGAGCGCGCAGGCTCTGATCCAATTCTTCGTACGTGATTTCAAGCGAAGGCGCCAGAGTGATTACATTCTTGAAATAGCCGCCAATGTCAAGAATCAGGCCAACGGTGTTGGAGCCAAGGTCGAGACCACCGTCCAACCCGATTTGAAACATCTGATCGGCAAGATGCCGGTTGGGAGTCCGGCCGTCCGATTCACACATTTCCATCCGCAGTGCGAGGCCCAAACCGTCGACATCGCCAATTTCCGGGTGCTTGGCCTGCAGCCGTCTGAGACCGGCGAGAAAGTACCTCCCCTTCTCCATTACTTTAGGCTCAAAATCTTCTTCTTCAAACGCACGCATAACCGCAAGGCCAGTCGCTGTACCCAAGGGGTTCGACGCGAAAGTCGAGTGGGTCGATCCCGGTCCGAATACCTTCGGATCGATCAATTCCTCGCGCGCCCAAATTCCGGAAATCGGATTCAAACCGTTCGTCAGCGCCTTTCCGAACACGATGATGTCCGGCTGCGCGTCGAAGTGCTCCATAGCCCACATCTTCCCGGTGCGATAGAAGCCCATCTGGATCTCATCGTCGACGAACAGGATTCCGCGCTCGCGGCAGATGGACGCAAGGCGCTTGAAATAGCCTTTCGGAGGAACGTTGTATCCTCCCGTTCCTTGGACCGCTTCTACGAAAAAAGCACCGAACTCTGAGTGGCCAGTCTTGCTGTTCCATGCTCCCGTATATTCGTGCTCGAAGAGTTTATCGAGCTCCGCGATGCAGGCGTCCTCCGTGCGCTGCGGATCTCTTCCGTATCCTGCGCGGAACGTGTACGGAAACGGCAGAAAATGTGCGCGATCGGCAAACTCGCCGAACGCCTCGCGATATCGGTAGGAAGATGTTATGGCGGAAGCGCCGAGTGTGCGGCCGTGATATCCGCCTTGAAATGCAAGCATATGTTGTTTTTTGGTTGATATACGCACCAGCTTGAGTGCATCTTCGATCGCCTGCGATCCGCCGACGTTGAAATGAACACGACCCCGAAGACCGAAACCTCGTTCGACGCTTTCGCATATTTTCTCCGCCAGCTCGATCTTTTCGCGATGAAGGTACTGGCAGGCCAGCTGCGGCAGCCGATCGATCTGAGCATGGAGCGCCGCATTGATCTTAGGATTGGCGTAGCCGAGGTTGACGGCGGAGTACCACATCTGCAAATCGAGATACTTGCCACCCTGATCGTCGAAAAGGTAGCTGCCTTCGCACCGCTCGAAAATCTTTGGGTGCTGCGCGTAATGCACCGTATCGCCGTATGAGCAGTATTTCTTCTCCTTTTCGAGCAATTGCTTCGTTACTTCGCTCCGCAACCCTTCTCTCTCGTCCTTATTCATCGTCGGTACCGTTTCGTCGCGGTGAAAGGTCAGATACTATCCCACCCTGCGCAGTGCTCGCTGCCGCGATGCGCGATCGCGGTGCCGCTGGCATTTCAGGCTCGGATGCTGGACAAGAACCGGTAACGTTTCGGGTAGTTCCATTGGCCTCCCTACAGAAGACTGTTCTATTCATCGATTTCGACAACACGATTACCCTTGGGGACGTGCTGGACTCCGTTATCGAAACGTTCTCGCGCACGAACGAGTGGATTGAGTGGGAGAAAGAGTGGGTTGAAAATCGACTGAGCAGCATCGATTGCCTCACGATGCAAATCGGCAATCTCGAGGTCGACCAAGACGCGCTGCTACAATTTGTGCGTCGGGTGAAGATCGATCCGAGGTTCGTTGATGTCCAGCGATGGGCCGCGGCAACCCAAACGGACCTGGTAATAGTCTCCGATAACTTTGAAGTTATACTGCGCGAAATTTTGAGACAGCACGCTGTCGCGGCTCCGGCTATCTTCGCCAACGCGCTTGCCTTCGAGCGGAAGAGGTTAGTTCCCTCATTTCCGTACCGAAGCCCGACGTGTTCCCGTTGCGCGCATTGCAAGGCATCGCACTTCGAGCGGTATGCTGGATATCACACGATTTACGTCGGCGATGGTCTTTCGGATATCTGTCCTGCGATACGCGCAGAACGCGTGTTCGCTAAAGATTCACTGGCCGATTACCTGAGAGTCCAAGGTATCCCGTTTACGCCCTTCGAGCACTTGGGCGACGTCGTAGATTCCTTATCGCGTGAAAAACATGATCGCGCAGGTGCGGTTCGGTTGGTGGGTCCAAGCTAGTCCGCCGCGCGGTTTTGTAAGCGTACCTCCATCGCACGAACATGCGCTTCGAGTGAGCGATCGAGCGATTGCCACGTGATTTCCCTGGTAGCGCGACTAATCATTCGGTTGACCAGCGGGTTACTGTGTTCGCAGTAATTGAACAAGGGAATCAAGTCGTGCCCAAGATCAAGTTTCGCAGAGTACCCGGTTTGTCCTGACTGCAGAACTCTCGCGCCGGTGCTCGCCGCCCAATCGTAACCCGCCGCGAATAGGCGGAATGGGAGGTACGCGTTGGCACCGAGATCGTAGTCGATTCCTACAAATCGATTGATTACTCGAGACCCCAATCGAAGGAGCAGCATGAACGCCACCGGTACCGCATCACGCTTGGATTCCAAAACAACGAACTGTGACTCGGAGGCTTGTGCTATCTCCCCGAAAAACCTTTCAGAAAGATCTTCGAACTTGGTGGCGCCCCGCTTATAGGTCTGCCGAAATAATCTGAACAGGCGAGGCAACTCTGCGGACTCAGGACATGAGATCAGGCGGGTCGCCACCGGCAGCACGTTTTCACCCACAGAAAGCTTGCGCTTGATCTTGTGGCGTCGCGCCGACGTCTGCGTCGCCAAGAAGCTTAAGTATCCGCCCGGAAGCAGCGGAATCTCGCTGCCCGGATAAGATGGAATGCGGAATGCGCCTCGCGATATGCGAAGCTGGTCCAGCGCCACGGCGTCTTCTGCAATAAAATCTTTCCACACGAGCAAACGTGCGCCAAGCGATGCGGCCCTGGCGCGAGCGGCATCATGTATGGCGACGGCAACACTGTGCAGCGAGCTACCCGCATCCAGTCCAATGCGCCCCTCCTCTCCTGCGACGTTGCCGATAAAGAAGATCCGTAGCGTCCGCATGCCAAATAGGCGCGCCAGCGCCCGCTTCAATGTATTTCCGCTCCCGGGCGGGAGAATCAGATCGAGCGGCATGTTAAAGACGAACGCGGGCACCAGCCCGACGACGGCATCCCCGCGACGCAACAAGCCGTAGCTATACTCGCTCGGATTGACGCAACCCATCTCTATGGAGTGATACCAAAACAGTCCCTCGAAAGGGGTGGGGAAGAAGCGTTTCCATAGGTCAGAGGAAATCGCACTCGCGCGCGAATGCCAGGTTAGATGTAAGCTCATTGCTCGCTGGGGTCCTAGCGGTCGCGTCGTGCGGTGGAATCCTGCAGCAAGAAAACACCGGACAAGATAAGCAGACTTCCCAATCCCTCAGCAACGCTGAACGGCTCGTCAAGCCAGAAGGCCGATGCAGCAACGACGGTGACAAGCGTAAGCGATGTCGCTGCAAAGGCCGGCCCTAGCCTCGAGTGCCGCAGGATCGCCAACCAACACAAGAAAGCGATCAAGAGTGAGGCGGCGGATAGCCAAATATCCTGGGAGGCAAGAGCCATGCGCCACCAGGCGGCGGTAAACACATCGGCGTGCAGCCGCGCGGCACTCAGCTTAAAACCGAGCTGGGCCAAGGTATCTGCGACGACAAAGATGGTCCAAACGCAGAGCAGCGGCAAAGGGCGCATATCTATCCAGCAATCGGAAATGCCGTCGATGCAAACTAGCAACGAACGAAGCTGATTATGAACTCATCCTTTGGATTCACTCTCCTGGCGCTAGCCATTATGCTGGAGATAGCCGGGCAACTATTTTTCAAGGCCGGGGTGTCGGGGCGGCATGATAAGAGTCGCGCTGACGGTCAAGGACGAGCTATACGTGACTCCAACCTACTGATCGCCGCGGGACTTATGGTCTATGTTGTCGAGCTCGTCGTTTGGATCGCGGCCCTGTCGTCTCTCCGCTTAAGCCAAGCGTTTCCTCTGCTCAGCCTAAGTTATGCTGGTGTGGCGATCGCGGCCTGGCTGCTCTTCGGCGAAATACCACGTACACGCTCGATTATCGGCATCGTCTTGGTGACCGCAGGAGCGGCGTTAATGGTCGCGTAGGGGCAATTTGGACTGGGCCGTTTCTTATCGATTCTGGTCGCCGCCCATGGAGTACGGGCGCAAACCAATTGCGTGTCCAAGCGAATCTTGGGCCAAATCCATTGAATCGACGCGCGCACGCTAACCAAATTGTCGCGAGCGCGTCGCGCTTGGCTGATTTCGGTGCCCGCGGGTCGAGCCCGCTGATCCAACGCCAGTTCTGTCCGGATCGCGCGGGGCAGTAAGCCTCACGTATTGCCAGGTATCTCTCCTACTCACGCGGAGTGCCTATAATCACCCATGGGTATCGAATGGGCCTGGCTTAGAGACGACGGCACCCGTCACACTCACATACCGGAAATCGACCTGCGCGCTCCGGGACCAAGGTCCCTGTTGCTCTTGCACGGCCTGACCGGTGGCCCGCTGGAGCTGGCTTACGTCGCGCACTATTTACATCGGCGCGGCAAGATGACGGTGACCTGTCCGGCACTGATCAATCACGGCCAGCCGATTGCGGCGCTCGCACGCACTCGCTGGCAGGATCTTTGGGCAAACGCGCGATGGCTTTTCCGCCGCGCACACGCACGCGCTACTGCGGACGGCGCGGTGTTGTTCGTTGGCGGATTGTCCGTCGGGGCTGTGTTAGCGTTAATGCTCGCGGCGGAATTCCAAAGCGAGATTGCTGGAGTCGCTTGTCTATCGCCGACCTTTTTTTACGACGGATGGAACGTTCCGTGGTTTCATCGATTTCTGGCGCTTGTCGACTATACCCCTTTCAAATACTTCACGTACCTTCGAGAAGGGCCGCCGTACGGTCTTAAAGACGAAGCGTTGCGCGCAAAAATACAGACTGAATATGAGGCTACGTCGTTATCGGACCGCCGTTCGGGGCAGAGCACCTATGCTCACTTTCCCATTCGCCTGCTATGCGAAAATCGTCGCCTGATCAAACGAGCGACGCAAATGCTGCCCGCTGTTACAGCTCCGGTCCTGGTAGTTCAATCTGCCATCGATGAGTCGACCGGCCCGGCCAATGCCCGCCACGTGCTGGATCACATTTCTTCTCAATCGAAGCGGCTGTTGCTCCTCCACAATTCGTATCACGTCGTGACCGCGGACCTTGAACGAGAGCAGGTCGCGGCCGCAATGGCAGAGTTCTTCTCCGAATCGTGCCAAACCGGAATTCACGTTAACAATGAGAAAGCGTTCAAGGTCTAGTCACCACCAGTGAAACGTTTGTTCCACCGAATGCAAACGAATTGGTCATTGCGCATTGCAGATCTACATCTTCGCGCGCGACGTTCGGCACCAAATCCAGATCGCAAGCCGGGTCTGGTACGCGGTAATGACATGTCGGCGGAATCGCGCGTCGCTGGATGGCCATGATCGTTGCAATCAGTTCGACCACGCCGGCAGCGCCGAGCATATGTCCATGCAACGCTTTGGTCGACGTCACCGCGAGCTTGTACGCGCCGGCACCGAAGACGTCCTTAATTGCGGCGATTTCGGTTGCGTCACCTGCCACGGTTCCCGTGCCGTGAGCGTTAATGTACTGTACGTCGCCTAAAGCAATTCCCGCATCGTTTATCGCGTTGCGGAGCGCTTGCGCCTGTCCGTTCGCCCTTGGGGTTGCGATGCGATACGCATCGCTCGCGATTCCGTAGCCTGCCAGCTCGGCGAGCGGCCGACGCCCCCTGGCGCTCGTTTGTTCCATTCGCTCGAGAACGACGACGCCCGCACCCTCGCCTAGCACCAGTCCTCCTCGGTCCAGCGAAAACGGCCTGCAGCTGGACTCCGGTCGATCCGGATCGGGCGGTGCCAGTACCCTCATGGCGCTCCAAGCTGCCATGCCTCCCGGGTTAAGGACTGCTTCGGCCCCGCCGGCAAGAGCAATGTCCAAATATCCGTCGCGTATCGCACGGCAAGCTTCGCCGATGGCGATCGCGGACGACGCGCAGGCTGCCGCATAAGTCATGACTGGCCCGTGCACACCCAAGCGTATCGACAAATTGGCGGCGGCGGCGTTCGTCATGAATTTGACGATCGACATTGGAGGAACCCAGCGCGGTCCACGCGTATGGTAAGCGTCGTACGCTTGATCGAGTGAGCCTGCTCCGCCCATTCCCGATCCAAGATAAATCCCGCACCGGGCACCCGCCAAGTCCTTGTTCGCAAGGCCAGCGTCTTGCATCGCGGCTCCGGCAGCCATGATGGCAAACTGGCTGAAGCGATCCAGGGTCACCAGGTCCATTTTGGAAAAGTGCTGTTCGGCGTCGAACTCGATCGAGGCCGTCGGCGTATCGGGGAACGCATCAAGGGCGATGCCGGAACGACCCGCGCACAGATTTTCAATCAGCTCGTCAGCGGAGTTTCCGACCGGCGACATGACGCCCAGGCCGGTAACCGCGACCCGACACTTCATGCTGTTTCTGGCGACGTTCCCGATACAAGGGAATCGGGAGTGTGAGCATCGACGAACGTCACGAAATCACGGACGGTTTCGATCTCACGAGGGACGTCCGGAAAATGCAGCTTGAGGGCGTCTTCAATCTCGAAGACGTACTCAACGAATCCCATCGAGTCCAACCCCAAGTCGTTGAGCGAATCATCAAGCCGCAATGAGGCATGTTCGATGCCAAACCGTTTTGCCAGGATATCGCGCATCAATGTGACTAGATATTCCTGTTTTTTGGTTTCCACGAATTTGAATAGTGGTTGTAGGGGGCGAGTCGGCGATATCCACCTGCGCAGCCACCTGACGTCGAGAGGTCGCGGGTGGCGGGAGCGATCGCTATGTTTCAGAACAACAACAAGAACAGAAAAAATGCGACCGCCGCCAATCCGATGGCCAGCCCAACAAACACCGGTGGTACACGATTCACTGTATTGCTCGACCATTCTGGCGAGCAGAAGAGGCTACCGCACGTCTGGGTTTTGCGTCCGTCAATGCACCTGCGCTCGTGCGCCAAGAGCAATCAGGATACACGCCGGCGTACGAGATGTCAGTCAGCGAAACGTCAGTTTCGGATCGCCGAACAGAGGCAAACACATCCGTATGAAACCGCCGACCTTCACGCAAAAACGTGACGGTACAAACCCGGACCTATTCGCTGCGACTTGATTCGTCAGCGTCCTACCCTATCGGGCGAGAATCGCGGCTATCGATCCTTGCGGGCCGCTGTCTGACAACTCGGAGTTTGACCCGTATTCTCACACACACCGTTGCAGCGCTCGTTGGGTGCTTGCCGCGGTCCTAGCGGTCGGGCCGTGGCTACCCACGGCCCGACCGCCTTTTCACCGACGATCGTCAGACATCGCTGCGACGTGCCGCGGGCGCCGGAGACGATAGACGTACCGTGCTCGCCCTTTTGGACCCGACCGGCCAACTCGTTCGCTTGACGATAGGTAAGCCACGCGTTGCGCCGTAGCCGTGGCGCTGAGTTTCCATTTCGAGCAGAACGACGTTGGTAGGGCGCTGGATCGCAGCATTCAAGGGCGGTGTGTCCACGCCGTCGGTGAACGCCTCAATCGACACATCGCGGCCAGCCTGAATGCGCCTCGTTAGCCGTCCCCCCGACCCAGCTCGGAATCGCTGGTCGTCGACAGCGTTTCAATGTCCCCGGCACGTTTATAGCCGTCGGCTGGATACGAATAGACTCGGCTGAACGGTTTTTGCAAGGTTCGACGGTCGAATTTTCTTACCGACGCGCGGGCGTTCGCGACGAGCCATACGCTAACGTTTTGATTGATTCACTTTGAGTGCCGCGCGCCCGAACCGGCGGCGCACCGGCGGTCAGCGCCTTGGTTCAGAATTTGACTTGTCCGTAGAGCGAGATAGCGTTCAGCTTCCATGCCAAGTTGCCGTTGAAGCTATCCTTGGTCACATCAACGTTCAAATCCGTATAGGTATAGGCGGCGCCAATTCCAAAGTTGCGGACCAGCATGTACTCGGTACTGACGCCGCCGATGAACGCCGAGCCATCCACGTTGCCAATGTGCGCCTTGAGTCCGGACAGAGTGCCCGAGATCTTCCACTGCGGATTGATGTACCAATCCACCGTGGCGCCAATCAGTGGCAAGGGGACAGTCGTCGACGCAGTGGCATCCAGCACCGAGCCTTCGTCTCCGCTGTCGAGACGATGGGTTGCGGAGAAGTGGAATTTGAATTGGCCGCCGTAGACGCCGAGAAGACCGGCAACTTCGACCGCATCGGTCTTGACGAAAGAATAGCGGTAGTCAACCTCGAAGAACTGGTCTTTGGCTTGGGTCGTCAACGTAGAATTGATCGGCACCACTACACCATCGACAATCAGCTCGCGGTCAATCGTCCCGCTGCCCGATCGATTGGCACTGAAAAACGACGCGTCGATCCGGTTACGTGATAGGAAGCGCCACGTGCCGCCGACATCGAAACTCGAAAGAGTCTTCTTAAGGCCACTGTTCTCGAGGTCGATGTTGGTCCCATCCAGTCCAGGCCCGTTGAGTTTGACCGACGTGCCAAACTGATTGACGATACCGCCTAGATTAAGCGTAACGGTTTCGTCACCCTGTTTGATGAAGTCCTGCGACATGAAGTCCTGTGCCGCGGCACCCCAAGTGGCCGCGATGAGCGATGCGCCTATCAGCGCTCGAAACCACAAGGCTACTGAATAGCAAGAGGTGTTCATTGATCGCTTTCTATTGGCGGGGTGAACGTTTAGAGATCGACGGATGACCCAGCATGCACGGCCCCTGCACTTCCACGGGAACCTTGCCACATTACTGGTCTTGCTCGATGCTTTCACAAGCATGAACTCCGTTCTGGTGGGCGGAAATTTGGCGGCTCTGAACGGTATCTGAGCGCCGCTACTGCGCGCCATTGGACCTTGGTCCAATCGCTGAAGAATCTGCTCGACTACGTGCGAGTTCCAGAGACAAACGAAGGCGCCTCTATGGCCACCTTACAAATGGCTGACTACCGACGTTCGCAAACCCATTTTCCGGCCGCGTTGCGACTGCTGTTAAATGTCGCGCCGTGAACATTCGCGTGACAAAAGCGATGCGCATACAATCGTCCGATGCGATTCTTGAATGGGCCTCGCGCCCTACTCGCCACCGCAATCTGGGCGGCCCCGATGTTCGCTGTCGCCGAGCTGGCACCGATCGAGGGGCGCTGGGTCACCTTCGACAACGACACGAAACAAAAGCGCGCAGTGGTCGAGATCGTGCGCGAGGGTCGCCGGGCCACTGGCCGCATCGTTGATTTGTTCTTGAGACCCGGCGAAGATCCCGACCCGGTGTGCGACAAGTGCCGAGGCGCCACTCATGATCAGCACGTCCGCGGGCTCGCGATTCTCGCGGTAGAGGCCGACGGTGACGGTTCGAGCTATCGCGGAACCGTGCTCGACCCCGAGGAGGGTCTCAGATACCGCTGCGTACTGGTACTGCTGCCCGGCGGCAAGCAACTGAAGCTTCGAGGCTTCGCGGGTCTGGAAATCTTCGGCCGGGACGAGATCTGGACTCGGGCCGATTGAGGGACGATCCCCAACCTTCGGCGGCCGGGGAGTGTGTGCACTCAGGCACGCGGCTGCGCTCCTAACAGGTCAGAGAAACCGGCGGAAGCGGCCGTTCAAAGCATCAGGAGTCGTCCCGCAGTCAAAACATCTTATTCACGACGGGACCGGCACTCATCAGCCCATTTTGATTGAAGCTCGGCAAGTAACTTCGAGACCCTTTCAGCCTCGCCTCTTCTTTGTTCAAAAGCACTTGCACGAGCGTGCACAAGCGCTATCATTTTGGATCTGCGTGAGGTTTACGATGCAGGGCGATTTCCGGGCGTCGGTCCGTCAATGATCGCGAGGTGTCACATGACTGCAATGGCGAGTTCAATTCGCACTGTTGCCGTATTCGTTGTGGCACTGTCTGCTAGCGCTGGCTGGGTCTGGGGCGCGCAACCGACGATAACGATGTCCGTTGGCCCGGACGAGGTCCTCAACTATCCCTCCAACCTGCCGAGCCTGCCCGACGAGCACACGACGATCTTTCCGCCAACACCGGGTTCGAGCGCATATCGCTTCTTCGCGTCAAGCAGCTTGACTGGGGGATTCTCCGGAACCGTCGTCCTGGAAACGACGGACTTGCAGACCTTCGCGTTCGCCGCTGGATATGCCGATCAGGTGATGTCGGTGCCCGTTCATTTCACCACCTGCAATCCGACTTACGACTCGGAGTTCGACGAGAACTATGCGGGCCCTGGATCGGTCGTTGCAGGACCCGACACTTCCGCCCGGCAACCTGATCATGATCTACGAAGCCGAGAATCATTGCCCGGGTGGCGTTTGGCAGCAACCCTTCTACGCCACGGTGGGATTTGCGCGATCCGCGGACAACGGGAAGACATGGCCGCCACCGGCCAACGCCGAATTTGGCAACGCCGATCGCTATCCGGTCCTGAAGCTCGCTGCTCCTGAGCCTGCCGCAGAGCCTTCGCCCGCCGCCATGGGCAACGCGATCCCCAGCGCCATCGTCGACGGCAATTATCTCTATGTCACCTATGTGGCTCCGCTAGGTCCGGGCATGACCTCCGACGGCAAGATCCGGATCGCCCGCGCGATGCTGGGCGGCAGCGGCCAGGTGGTCTTCTCAAAATGGAACAACGGCGCATTCAGCACGCCGGGGATTGGCGGAGCTGATAGCGGATTTCTTCCGGCTGGCGGCTGCGTCGGATCGCAGGCGATGCCGTCGATCTATGACTTCGACCCACTCAACGATCTTCCTGCTGACCTTCGTGTGCCGCTCCATGCCGCAGGCACAGGCGGCGTGGTATTTCTCGACTGCGACGAGCCTCGATTTGCAGGACTGGACCGTTCCGCAGCTGGTCGGCAATTCGCAATTCGCACTGATCGATCCGTGCCCCGGGCAGACGAGCAGTAACGGGATGTCGTTCGACGGATGGTATCCCTCGCTCATGTCTCCCGGCGCGGCATCGGGTCACATTTCGCAGTCGGGGTACGCGTTCTTCCTGAATGGATGCGACACCG
Organism: uncultured beta proteobacterium; assembly: GCA_963730465.1. Taxonomy (GTDB): domain Bacteria; phylum Pseudomonadota; class Gammaproteobacteria; order Burkholderiales; family Casimicrobiaceae; genus PALSA-1003. The sequence goes on from CAVSRR010000001.1 coordinate 297,220, forward strand.
GCAGCCGAACGTTCGCGAGGCGGACCTTCTCGATCAGCGCCGGACCGAGCGCGCCGAATATCGATCAGCAAGGCCTTACGGGTTCGTGGTACCAGCCGGCGACCAGCGGCCAAGGCATCGAGATCGAAGTCTTCCCGGACCACGTTGCGCAGGGCACCGGGTTCTTGCAGGGTGGCTGGTTCACGTTCGACGACGTCGCGAGCGGCGGCGCCGACCACAACCGGTGGTACACGTTCGGCGGCAACGTGCGCGCGGGCGATTCGGCCGCAGTCCTTCACCTATATCAGAATGTCGGCGGCAACTTCAACGCTCTGCCCGTTACGTCCAGCCTGCAGGTGGGCGATGTGGGCCTGAGCTTCAGCGACTGCACGACCGCACAATTGAACTACGCGTTCACCGATGGCTCGGGTCGAAGCGGAGCGGTCCCGATGACCCGTCTCACCCCCAATGTCAGCTGCGCGCAGGCCGGCAGCACGAGCGCCAGCGGCGACTTCGGATTGTCTGGAAACTGGTTCGACGCGACGACATCGGGACAGGGCTTCATCGTCGAGCTCAATCCCGTCGACAAGGTGCTGTTTTTTGCCTGGTACACCTACGCGGTCAACGGACAAGCGCTTGGGGCGGCTGGCCAGCGCTGGTACACGGGGCAGGCGAACTATGTCCCCGGCGGGCGCTCGATTCCACTGTCGCTTTATGAGACTACGGGCGGTCTTTTCAACAGCGTCGCACCGGCGCCGATGACGGCCCAGGTTGGCACGGGAAATCTGACCTTCACCAGTTGTAATGCCGCGATGCTATCGTTCTCGTTCATCGCCGGGTCAAACGCTGGGCAGACCGGGATCATCGGCCTCACACGGGTGGGACCGACTCCAGCGAGTTGCGCTTTCTAGCACGGCAAAGGGAACACGGCGATTGGCGGCGCGGCCGACGCTGACCGTGCCGTTCGTCCCGCACGTGGCCTCAACCCACGGGCGGCGGATTGCGCGGGGTGAAAGTACGGCGCTGATGCCAATACGGATATGCAGGCCGTACCGCGCTCGCCGCGTCGAGCCGGGTAATCTGGTCAGCACTGAGCTTGAGGTCCGTCGCTGCCAGGTTGTCCTTGAGCTGAGTCACGTTCCGGGCACCAATCACGATGGACGAAACGGTCGGCCGGCTCAGTAACCACGCCAACGCGACGCGCGGGATCGATTGCGCGGTCTCGCGCGAAATCGCTTCGAGCGCATCCGTCACTTTGTACAGACGCTCTTCCGCAACATCCCAGCTGGCGTCCGTACCTGCCCGGCTACCCTCGGGCGGTGTTTTGTTGCGCCCCATCTTGCCGCTTAGCTTGGCGCCGGCTAGCGGGCTCCATACCAGCGTACCGACGTTTTGGTCCAGTCCAAGCGGCATCAGCTCCCACTCGAAGTCGCGGTCGGTCAGTGTGTAATAGACTTGGTGCGTCACCGGCTTAGGCAGAGAATGCTTGTCTGCAAGAGACAACATCTTCATCAAGTGCCACCCGGAGAAGTTGGACACGCCGAAGTAGCGAATCTTCCCGGCGCAGGTCAGGGCATCGAGCGCATACAACATCTCCTCGATAGGCGTTTGTGCATCGAAGGAATGGAGCTGATACAGGTCGATGTAATCAGTGCCGAGACGCCGGAGACTGGCCTCGCAGCAACGGATGATCCTCTCGCGCGAGGTTCCGATATCGTTGGGACCATCTCCCATGGCCATTCCGACCTTGGTAGCAAGCAGCACCTTGTCGCGCCGCCCATCCACGGCCTTGCCTAGGATCTCTTCGGACATGCCGCGGGAATAGGCATCGGCCGTATCGAACATGTTGCAGCCCATATCCAGAGCCGCGTCGACAAGGGAGGTAGCCTCCGCCACGTCGGTGGTGCCCCACTTCTTGAAGAACTCGCTCCCACCGCCGAACGTCGCTGTCCCCAGCGTCAACACCGGGACCTTGAGGCCCGAACCGCCCAGATTTCTGTATTCCATATGTAGCTCCTTGGCTTCGGAAGTTACCACGGCGAACTGCACGCTGCATCTTTGCGGCCGCGTTGCGACACGCATCAGGGGCTCAGGCAACGTATCGCACCGTCAAACCCCGGTCGGTCGCCAAGCGGTTGCGTGATCTGTTTCGCGATTCCGGCGCGTGGCTGTCGGCGGGATGTGGCTACGGCCGACAGAGCTAGTGATCTCGCAGCACCCGCCGCATGGTCAATCCGCAAAGACCGTGATGTTTTTTGCTCCGTTGATCGGTCTTTGCGCCGTGTGCGAAATTGGGTCGGCTCATTCCTCGTGCTGATGGTTCGCAAGAGTCGCATCACGCAGGTCGAGCTCCCGTTCGATTCGGCGTCGAGCCTCGTCTTTCAGCGTGCCGCGGCGATGTAGCTCATTGATCTTGGCGCGCTCCGTAGCGATCAGCAGCAACTCGATCTCGTCGGGAAGCTCGGGCGGCACCTGATGATCGCCTGCTCGATCGGGCCCGTGCTCGAAATGCTTGAGTCGCTCCTGATACTGAGCGCGAAGCGCTTGAACGGCGTTCGCCGGCAGCTTGCGTGCCGCGCCTAATTGGTCAAGGCGCTCAATCGCGGCGCTGATTGCCTCCTGGCGTGCATTCAACTCCTCCGCTCTGTCGACGCGGCGCTCGCGTGAGCCGGCATTGTCGAGGCCCAGCGCGCGAATCACGGTCGGTAACAACAAGCCCTGTCCCACTAGAGTCACCAGGATGACCGAGAACGTGAGGAAGAGAATTAGATCGCGCTCGGGAAAAGGCTCGCCGCTATCGGTTGCAAAGGGGATGGCCAGCGCCGCGGCAAGCGAGACGATCCCGCGAACTCCGGTGTATGAGATCGCGAACGGCCACTGCCACGGCGGTGATGGGTCTATGCGCGCAATCCTGGGAATCAGCAGACGAGGAAGATAGGTCGCTGGAAACATCCACGCAAAGCGCGCCAGGATTACGACGACGCTCACGACAGCGGCGGAGAGGACGAGCGTGGATAACGAATAGTTGGCGATGCCGGTGGTCAGCGTCCGCGCCTGCAGGCCCGTCAGAAGAAACACGCTGCCCTCGACCAGGTACACCAGGACGTCCCAGAAAAAAATACCCTGGAGACGCGTCGCAGCGCTGATCACGCTCATGCCATGCCAGCTGACATAGAGCCCGGTGACTACCGTGGCTAGCACGCCGGAGCCGCCTAAATGCTGAGGTGGCCAATAGGCGACAAACGGTGTCAGGATCGAAAGCAAGATCTCGATTTGCGGATCGTCAACCCAGCGTCGCAAGCGCAGCATCAGCCAGCCGACGCCGATTCCCCATAGGAGCTCCCCTGCAACGATTGCGGCAAACGTTCCCGCTGCTTTCTCGAACGAAAAGACTCCGGCGGTCACAGCTACTACGGCAAAACGATAGAGGATAAGCGCAGTGGCGTCGTTAGCAAGGCCTTCTCCCTCCAGCACGACGAGGATTCTCCTGGGGAGCTGCATCCTGCGCGCGATCGAAAGTGGAGCCACAGCGTCGGGCGGCGAAATGATCGCTCCCAAGACGAAGCCCACCGACCAGGGCATGCCCAGAAGCCAATGCGTCGCGGCGGCGGCCGCGACAGTCGTGAACACTACGCATCCGACGGCCAACAGCGAAATGGGACGCAGATTGAAGCGAAATTCCCGCCAGCTCATCGCGACCGCAGACGAGTAGATAACCGGTGGCAACACAAGAAGCAGAACAAAGTCGGGCTCGAGTCTTACCGCGGGTAGGCCAGGAACGAGCGCGAGCACGACACCTGCAAGCACCAAGAGAATGGCTGGAGGAATTTTCAGCCGTTTCGCCGCGACGCCCACCGCGGCAACCACGACTAGCAGCAGAACCAGACTTTCGATCGTACGAGTCATCGGCGCATGTGTTTGAAGAAGTTCGCCCGGCGCTCTGCACGCGGGCTGTGCGAGCGCTCCGCTATCAGTAGCAGTATCCAGTTCCGCACATGAGAGCCCCCCGGTCCAGCCGATTTGTGCATGCGTAGCATGTACACAGCGTGGACATGCGCTGCCCAAATGAAAAACGGCTACAGGATTTCTCCGGTAACCGTTTGATTTGTTGGTTGCGGGGACAGGATTTGAACCTGTGACCTTCGGGTTATGAGGCGGATTTGAGCTATTGTAGCAGCTTGTTAATCAACATCTTGCAATGCTTGCCAGTCTCGGAATCAATGTCATCCAGTCACAGTTGCGTCACAGCCATTGTGAGTTGGTCACAACGCGTTGTTAGCCGCAACGCGCGAAACGGAGTCGCAGCGCTTCACAAATCCATGTCGACCCATACCGGCTGGTGGTCGGAACCCGCTCGCATCGGCGTCGATCTGACATGATCGGACATGGTGCGCGAGCGAAGAGGAGACGAAGCAGAAATCGATCCTCCGGCCGGAGCCGATAGTCGCACCGGCGTCCTCCCGATGGCCCGCGGCGACCCACGCGTCGACAAAGCCGGTAACCCGATTGAGGCGACCGAACTGCGCCGTGAGCGGACCGACAATGCGGTCGTACTCGGGCGCCGACCATTCGATATTGAAGTCGCCCATTATCAGTGCGTCGGCGGGCATCGGTGGCATCTCGCCCTCGGTCCAGCCGGCGTCAGGGTCCGGATGGCCTCCGCACCATGCGCCGCCCTCGGCCGGCGCCCGCGCGTGGATGGCGAGGAGCGCCTCGATCTGTGGCATCCGCGTAGCCGGGCTCAAATGACTAAGATGAACCGAATAGATTCGCACCGGCCCCGCGCGCGGTGTCACGATCACCGCCTCGAGGGCTCCCTGCTGAATGCTGTGCTGAGTGAGCGTGGCGTATTTCGGCAGTAGGTGATTGCGCGAGGACACGATCGGCGGTCGCGACAGAATCATCGTGCCGAACTGGCGCCGGCGATTGACGAGCGTGCCTGCGGAGTCGCGGTAGCTGGCGTCCATGTCGAGGTTGGCTCCGTAAACCCAGTGGTGTTCGGGCAGATGCGAAGCGATCACTGCGGGCGCGTCGACGCAGCCGGAGCGTTGCCAATGGCGCTCCACTTCCTGTAGGGCGATAACGTCGGCGTCCTGCACCTCGCGGGCGATGCGCGCGAGATCGTACCGGTTGTCCTTGCCCAGACCGTACTGGATGTTATAAGTGACGAATTTCATTGACTGCGCGAGCCGCCAGAGACAGGTTCCTGAGTTTTTTTCTGGCGCTCGCCTGGGTCAGCTCCAGCATGCCGCAGTCCGGCGCGAGAATCAGTTGATCTTTCGGGATGTAGCGGAGCGCTTCGGTAGCGCGCAGCACCAAGGACTCGACACTTTCTACTTCGTTCTCACCGACATCAACGACTCCCAGCATGATCGTTTTCTTGCCGATAGCGCTCAATATGGACACATCAAGCTTGCTGGCCGCCCCCTCTATGGAAACGACGTCCAGCTTGGACTCGGACAGCCAGGTCAGGACCTCTCCGTAGTAGCCTTGATTCGCCTTGTAGCTGATGCCTTTTCGCTCCAGCGGTTTGTTGGGATAGCCGCAGCAAATATGCACGACAAAAGTCGCCTGGTCTTCCAGCCCAGCGAAGCAACGTTCGAGGGCTTGCAAGCCCCAGGCTTGCGCTGCTGACGGATAGCGCAGCAATACCGGATCGTCGAACTGAACAATCCTGCATCCCGCCGCGATGAGCGCTGCAACTTCATGATGGATCGCGTCGGCATAGTCGAAGGCAAGCCGCTTGCGATCGCCTTGGTAATACTCATCGGCCACGCAGTCGGCGACAGTACTGGGTCCGGGAAGGCCAATTTTGGGGATGCCCTTGGCGTGCCTCTTGGTGAACAGGAACTCATCCACAACCAGTGACTTCGTGTGCGTTATTTTTCCGATTACCCGCGGAGCGTCCTGTTTGGCGGTTCCTGCGCGCATCGAGATAGGTTTGAGGTTGACGGCGTCGACTCCGCCCAGCTTGTTGATGATATGCAGCACGTAGTGGCCGCGACGTTCTTCACCGTCGGTGATGATGTCGATGCCCGCGCTATCCTGGTCTTTGATCGCCTGAAGAGCGGCCTTGTCCAGCAACTTGGCAAACTCGGGTTGCCCGAGTTCCTTTTCGCGGCGCTCAAAAGAAAAGCCGAAGCTGTCGAGCAATGATCGGCCGTTTTGACGGTAGACGTAACGCGGCTTGGGATAGCTTCCCACAATGGCTGTCAGGACCTTGGTTTGAGACTTCACGGTGCAATCGTCAGTTTGCAGAAGCGTGGATTGCGGCAGCCAATCGTCTCGGTCAAAGCGGTTTCCCTCGTCTGAGTATTCATCTCAATCATGCTGACATGCGCGCGCCTATGCGTCGGCCGCTTGCCTTGTCGAAAAGGAGCGCGCTCGCGGGAGGGATATGCAGGTGCACGCTGTCGCCTTCGCGATGGCGGGGTTCCGCGCCCGCCTCGAGAAAACGAATGAGCCCGAAGTCGCTGTCGGCCGTGTAGAGCACCTCCCGGCCCATGGGCTCGGCCGCGGTGACGCGCGCGGCCGTTCCACGCTCCACCACCTGCACGCTCTCCGGACGAATGCCGAGGACTACCGAGCCGCGCGCCGGTTCCGCCAGCTGGAATGCTCGCTTCGCGGACCTTGACCACGGCGCCATTCGCATCTCCATCGAACAGGTTGATCGGCGGCGAGCCGACGAAGCTGGCGACGAACAACGTATCTGGGCGCTCGTAGAGATCCTCGGCGGCGCCTTCCTGCTCGACGCGACCGGCATGCATGACCACTACGCGATCGGCCATCGTTGTCGCTTCGATCTGATCGTGGGTGACAAGGATCGTGGTTACGCCGAGTTCGCGCTGGATGCGACGGATCTCGGTGCGCATGGTGAGCCGCAGTCCCGCGTCGAGGTTCGACAGCGGCTCGTCGAGCAGAAGCAGGTGCGGCCGCTTGACCAGCGCCCGGGCGAGCGCGACGCGCTGCTGCTGGCCGCCCGAGAGCTGGCTCGGCCGCCGGTCGAGAAATCCGTCGACGCGCACGAGCGCCGCGATCTCCCGCGCGCGCGCCTCGGCCTCCGCTGCGCTCGACCTTCTTGAAGCGCAACGGGAACTTGATGTTCTCGAGCACCGACATGTTGGGATACAGCGCATAGGACTGGAAAACGATGCCGACATTGCGGCCCCGCGCCTCGACGTCATTGACGCGCGCGCCGTCAAATGTGATGTCGCCGCTGGTCGGCTGGTAGATGCCTGCGAGCATCATCAAGGTCGTCGTCTTGCCACAGCCGGAGGGCCCGAGGACTGCCACGAAGGCGCCATCCTCGATCGCGAGGTCGATGCCCGAGACCGCGTTTGCGCCAACCCATTCCTTGCGCAGGTTCTTGAGTTCGATACGGGCCATGGCTTATCCCTTGATGCCGCCGATCGTCATCTGCGTCAGATACTTCTGGCAAAAGACGTAAAGAAGCAGGCTTGGCAGAACGTAGAAAACGGCGACGGCGGCAACGATCCCGTAGTCGACCCCCATCACATCGTCGGAAACCCAGAACAAGTACAGACTCATCACCCAGTTCTTGTTTTCGATGAGAAACGTCCGCACGAAAATGTATTCTTCCCAGGCGCGGATGAAGGCAAAGACCCCGACGGCGATCAAGCCGACACGCACCTGCGGCAGGACCACCAAACGAAACGCCTGCCTTCGCGTGGCGCCGTCGGTCATGGCGCTCATCTCGATATCCCAAGGCACGCCGTCGAAAAAACCCTTCATCACGAACACATAGAATGGAAGCTCGATCGCGGCCAGAACGAGCATGACGCCGACGATCGTGTCGAGCAGCCCGATCCAGTACAGCATCAGGAAGATGGGAATGATCAGGGTCATCGCCGGGAAGGCGTGGAGGACCAGCAAGCTCTGCAGAAAGGCGTTGCGCCCGCGAAACGTGAAACGCGAGATGTAGTACCCGGCGAGCGATGCCACGGTGAGGATGATCGCGGTCTGCGACAGGGCCAGCGCGAGGGAGTTGAGGAAAGCGGTCCAGACCGAAGGAAACTGCGCTCCTGAAGTCGCCTTCGAGCGCAGCTCCTCGACAAAGTCGGAGTGCGTCAGAAAGCGGAAGTTGTCGAGATGCAGCCGGCTGCCGACCAACGCCGCAAGCAGCGCGCCGGCAACCACGGCGACGGCCACGCCCGCGCCGAGTCGCAGCCGTCGCGAGGCTGTCGTCATGTGCACGACGCTGTAGAGAATGACGGCGGGCACGATCACCGCGCACGCGGTCCACAACACGTCGCTCGAGATGCCTCCGGTCCGTGCAGTGAAGGCGATCACGACCATCCAGAAGTAGGGCAGGATGATCGGCACGGAGACCACGACGAGAAAAGCCAGCACCGCCGCCTGCGCGGAAACCCTTCGCCGCCATGCGCGCCGCGCAAGCGCGGCCCAGTCACCGCGCGCTTCGATCGCGGGACCTGCAACTGCCTGGTTGGCGGCCATCAATGCACCTCGATGCGCGGTGGCTGCAGGAGCTTCTTCATATCCATCAGCCGCCACAGCGCGAGCGCAGCCGCCACGCCGATCACGACCAGGATGAGCGAGAGCGCCGCGCCGTAGGCGTATTCACCGCTCTCGAACGCGCGCCGATAGGCGTAGAGCGAGAAGACCGTTGTGTCGTAGAACGGGCCTCCGCCGGTGATCAGCAGTACGTACTCGAAGCTCACGAGCAGCGAGAGCGTCTGGTGGATCGTCATGTAGGAAATGGGCCAGCGCAACGCCGGAAGCGTGATGTGGCGCACGATGGCGAGCGGACCCGCGCCGTCGACCCGGGCAGCATGGAAGAGGTGCTCGGGAATCGAGCGGATCGCCGACGTGAAGATGAGCATGCCGAGGGACGCGCCGATGAACCCGTTCGCCAGGATGATCACCATGAGCGGATGATTGTTGCGAAGATCGACGGGCGGCGCTCCGAACACATGCACAACGATCTGGTTGAGCAGCCCGCGCTCGTTGGGGTCGATCACCCAAAGCCACAGCAGGGCGTACACCACGGAAGGGCTCATCCGCGGCAGCAGCCAAACCGCGCGAAAGAACGCGCCCAGTCGCTGCGGCACGGCAGTGGTTACCAACGCCAGAAGCAGCGCAAAGGTGACGTTGAAGATGCCCAGCGTCGTTACCACGAAGATGGCGGTGATTCCGAGCGCCGCCAGAAGGCGCGTATCGCGCGTTGCCATGCGCTCGAAATTCTCCAGCGTGAATTTCGTGACCGCCAGCGTGCGACCCATGTCGGTGAATGCCAGAACGAGGTCGATGACGATGGGTGCAACGAAAAACAGCAGCAACAAAACCAGCGCTGGCCCCAGAAACAGGGCAAAGTTCGCGCGCTGTCGTCGGGTCTGGGCTCTGGCGAAGTCGGGCATGGCCATTCCTTGCCGGATTGGAGAGAAGGGCATGCGCCCCCTCTCCGCTGGAAAAACCTGACGAAGCCTTCAGTCGCGAATGACGAAGTCCTTGCCGAGCTCGTTCGTCAACTCGTCGACCACAAAGTCCGTCGCTGCCTGGGCGGTGAGTCGCCCTGTCTCGATGCCCTGGATGCCCTTGAACACGATCGCGTTGTATTGACCGATCTTCGGGTGGTTGGGCATGAAGCTCGCGTACTTCAGCATCGGCGTCGCAGCGACGAGAGCCCAGCCCTTATCGATCACTTCGGGCATCGCCTGTTCGCCGTAGTTGATCGGCGTATGGTTGGTCGACACGGCATGTCGCATGTTGGGATACGGTTGGCTCGCAAGCGCCACGATGTAGGCCGCGAGCTCCTTGTTCTTGGACTTGGCGGACACCGCATACGCGATCGGATGCGACAGATTGGATGGCTTGCCGCCCTTTTTGCCCGGGGGCGCGTTCAGCCACGTCATCTTGTGGAAGTAGTCGTCCTTGCCCTTGAGGTTGAAAGCCTTCATTTGATCGGTTACGCGCCATACGCCGTGGAAGAATACCAGTGCCTGTTCGCCGCCGAAGGACGCCTGCTCGATGGCATCCCACGACATCGACGTATTGGCGGCCGACAGTGCCTTCTTGTCGACGCAGTACTTGATCCACGTATAGAAATCCTTCAGCGCCGTCTTCGACGCCTGCAGTTTCGCGGCCTGCTTGTCGTAGGGAACGAGGCCGAAGCCTTCCATCAGCATCTGGAAATCGGGGCCGGCGTTCGGCCGGTGAAGAATGCCGTATTTGACGACGCCTTTCTGCACGGCCTGGCCGGCGAGATCGCACAAGTCGTACGCCGTGAACTCGCCCGCATCCACCTTGCCCGGAAGCGCCGCGATCTCCTTGTCGGTCTTGCCGAGTTTGCGAAGCTTGTCGTTGTTCAGGAAATACATGCGCACTTCGGAATCTTGCGGAACGCCGTAGCGAGCGCCCTTGTAGCTCACCGCCTGCCAGAGCGGAACGATGATGTCGCCATAGAGCTCCGGGTTCTTGGCGATCTGATCTTCCAGATTCCAAGCGTAGCCCGCTTCCGCAAAGGCACCGGTCCACTCGTGCGCCATGACGAAGATGTCCGGGCCCTTGTCGACGGCGAAAGCCTTCAGGAGATCGAGAGCGTCCTCGTCATAGCCCTTGGCGTTCGTCTCGTTGAGCTCGATCTTGACGCGTTTGTCGCTGCCGATCGCGGCGAGCATCTTGTTGAGCGTATCGCCGGCGGCGACGATATTGCCTGCGCGCAACGGCCCGGAACGATCCGCGCGTGACCACGCCTTGATGACCACGTCCTCAGCCAGCGCATGGGTAGTGAGGGCCCCGAACAGGATGCCGGCCAGGGTTGCCGATAATGCATGCTTGCAGTTCATGATGTTGCCTCCTATTAAATGCGGTCGTTCGCCGCCAATTCTCTTGTCAGGGTTCCGATGGACGTGCCATCGACGATTCGTCGCAACATCGCGGGCAGGTTCGTGCAAATTGCGTCTGGACGAAGCGCAACCAACGCGCGCAATTCGCTCTCGCGTTCTTCGTGCCAAAGTATGACGTCGAGACCAGCGTTGCGTAGCAATTTGATTGCGGCCGCATCCATCAGCCGATGCGGGTGCGGTGACCGCGCCTCCCAGCATGGGTGCACGCCGTCGGCGTGATAGGCCGTGGCGAGTCGCGCCAGGTCCTCCGCCGCGATCACGCTGCCCATCATCAGCGATGTCCTGAGCGCAGGAAATCGCGCCTTTACGGTAGCTAGCGCCGGCCAGTGGAAACCGCCTATAACGATGCGCTCGCGCCAAGAGTTCGCGGCGACCATTTCCCCGACCGGTATTGCGCAGTCGGGGTCCTTGACCTCGACCAACAGGCCGATCTTTTTCCGCGCCGCCCAGACAAGTAGCTCATCGAGACGGACCAGGCCCGGCTGTATCGCCTGGATATCGGCGAACGTGCCCTCGGCGACTCGTTGATCCCCGAGGGCGAGATCGTGCCGGATTACCAATACGCCGTCTCGCGTACCCTGCACATCGCATTCGATCACGTCGGCCCCTTCGGCAACCGCTGCCTCGAAGGCCGCCCAGCTGTTCTCCGCGTGCGCCGCACTGCTGCCCCGATGCGCGACAACTTGCGGTCTGGTCACGTCGCACTCTCCGGCGCGGCGAGGCCCCGCACGGTCCTGCGGACGACCAGGGTGCCGGGCAACTTGAACACGGAACGCGGTGATTCCGGCGTCACAGCGCGCTGCCGGATGACCTCCATCACTTGATCGACCAGCATCCGGACCGGCTGCCGAAAAGTCGTGAGCTGATAGGCATTCCAGGCGGCTTGCGGAATGTCATCGAAGCCGATGACCGATAGATCGTCCGGAACGTGGCGTCCGCGATCGAGACGTGCAGCATCGACGAAAGCCGAGGGCGACGAGATCCGTGACGCAAAATGCGCCATCGATCGCTCCCTTGGTGAGCATCGCCAGCGCCGCCTCGCGGCCCGTCGAATAGTCGGTGGGCCCTTCGCGCCAGACGCGAACGGGCACGCCCTCCTCGGCGGCCCGATCGCAGAACGCATCGAGACGCCCCAAAAGGCTCGCGGTCCGCGCGCCGCTCGAGACTACGGCCAGGCTGCGGCATCCCGCCGCGAGCTAGCTGCTCGGCGGCCGCGCGGCCGCCAGCCGCGTGATCGGTGACCACGGTGTCGACGGCGCAACCCGGCATCGGCTTGTTGACGAGGATCACCGGCACGCCGTTACCGAGGCATTCCTTGACGATGCGGCTGGGCGGCGTGCCATTCATCACGACGATCGCGCAAACGCGATACTCGAGCACGCGCTCGATGAGAGCGCCCATGTCGCGCTCGGCATTCGCGGCATTGAGCAACATGCATTGAAACCCGTCCGCGAGCAGCGCTGCGGAGAGCATGGCCAGGCATTCGGCGTGGAACGGCTGTTGCAGGTCGGCGCAGACCAGGCCGACGATATTGGAATCGCGCAATGGTCAGGCTCTGCGCGAGCCGGTTGACGCGATAGCCGAGCCGCCCCGCGGCGTCGAGAATGCGCGCGCGGACCTCTCTCGATACACTCGCACCTGGCGTAAAAGTGCGCGATACAGCCGAACGCGACACTCCCGCTCGCCTCGCGACGTCGGCGGCGGTGACGAACGACCCGCGAACACGCTCCTGACTCATCGCCTGGGTTCCGTGGTGTGTTGCACACGTGTGCAATGACTGTAACCGGTGTCGCGCGCGCGTGCAAGAAAAAGGCATCGTGGATGCGACTCCCTCCTGAAGGCGCTAAGTTCACGCCGCAGTGCGGCGTTGCGTTGACGCCGATTCGGATAGGTGCCAGAATGTGGTTGCAGTCCACGCCGATTTGATCTGCTTGCGGGCGTGTAACAAGTTCAGCTAAAACGGCGACGATCTCGAACCCGCTTTGGCTCAGCCCGGCGGGTTTTTTCTTGGCCGTGTCGCAAATGTCGGTGCAATGATCTAGCCTTTGCCGTTCACGGGAGCCAACGGTTGGATCGGTAGTACGTCGTGATTTTGCTTCCATTGCCGCGACGTAAAACAAGGAGCTAACCGGAGGCGTTGACTTTGGAGTCGACGATGGACCGAAAGCCTGTATCACATCTGCGCGCCGTTTCTGCCCCCACTGACGAGGTTGGCGTCGTCAGCAACGCCATAGATCCGTTGGATGCCGAGTTCATCGCGCGCTCCAATGCGATCGTGGTCACCATCGACATGATGTGGCGCGGCTGCGACGCGATACTTAAGCTACCGGTTGAGAGGAAAGACTGGTACGCGCGCATGGACTGTCTCACTCAACTCTTCCGAGGACAGAGGAACACAGCGTTCGTCGTTAATTCGCGCCTGGAAGCAATGTTTCTACTCCTTGATGCCAATAGTGTGCCGTGCGGTGTCGTTCCTATGGACGCTGGTTGGACCGGGCTGACGAGTAGTGTCTTCCTGGCAGCCGCGGAGACGCCGATACTCTTCCTCAAAAGGAGACCGTACTTCGAGCCGGGGCCGTTCGCAGCGTT
>CAVSRR010000002.1:0-98895 GCA_963730465.1 uncultured beta proteobacterium
CGCATCGAGCGCGGCAATCTCATCGGAACTCTGGGTCATGAAATAGTGGTCGAGATTTGAATTGTAGTATTCGATGACCGGTGACAGGACGGGTGGTAGACCGTCGCCATACACGGTAAGGGTTGTCGTCTTGTCCACGCATATAAATCCAAAGCCGTTCACAGGATCCCATTTACGTACTGCTGTCGTCACAAAGTATCCTCCGACCGCGAGCGGACCCAGCGAGCCCGTAAAATCTTCTCCATTGTTAGATGGATAGGACTGATAGTCCGGAAACATCTCGAAATTGGCTGACGACGTTAGTATCACGTCAATCGTGATACTGCCCGTTGCGACGGTCGTCTTGCTGAGCACGGGCCCGGGACCGGCGATGTCGATCAAGCCAATATCGAAGGTCACGACGTCCTTGGCTTGCGGATAGGGCGGCTCGAAGATCGGAAATCCGTCAAACTGGCAATAATCGAACGCGAGCAACGGGGTCGCGAACATAGCGCTCGTGATGAGAACGCAGCAAGCGACGATGTACTTACCGATTGAGCGCATGTGAGTCTCCGTATTAGGCCCTGAAGACAGTTTTCATGACGTGCAACCTGGAGGCACTGGCCCGACACGACTCAAGGCGATGCTTCCAGACAAGCCGCTGCTGCTTCCGCCCGTGAAATTGTAGGCAAACGTCGCCGCCGAGCAGCTCTGGAATGCCAGCGTTCCGTTGCCCACCGGCGTGGTTTTCTGGCCCGGTGGCGTCGGAGTATCGAACATTCCGCCGGTGGTTTCGTAGATCGTCACCGGAATCGAGCGCATGCCCGGCGTAAATGCCGCCTGCGCCGTGTACCAGCGTTGTCCCGTCGGCCCCGCGGTAGTACCGCTGGGCACATACGTATACCAGGCAGCGAACAGCGCGCTGGAATTGGAGTTCACCTCGATGGTCAACCCCTGCCCCGAGGTGGCCGCATTGAACCAATTTCCCGAAAATTCGAAGTCCGCATTGGTCGGCGGCGGCCCCGTCGTCGAGCAGGTCGTGTTCGGCAGCAAACGGCTCAAAGGTATGACTCCGCTGCGAAACGTGCCATCAACCATCTGGTAGGTCAGCTGGCCGCTGTTGCAGGTGTCGAAGCTCAAGACAGCGCTGCCGATCACCTGCGCCGTGGTTATCGGCGGTGCATTGAAGTTGCCACCGACGTTTTGATAAATCTTCAGCGCCACGCCCGACGCGCCGGGCGCCACTTGCCCTTGGGCGGTGTACCAACGCTGACGCTCCGCGCCACCCACGACCGTGTCGTAGGTGAACCAGCTCACGAAGGCTGTTCCCGACGCTGGATTGGGGAACACTTCGACTTCGATTCCTTGCCCGCCGGTCGCCGGCTCCCACCACGACCCGGTGAAGCCGTGCTGATCGAGGTCAGGAAGGGTGGTTGGTTGCCCTGCGCCTTGGGCGATATTGACGCTCGCGGTGCGAACCGTAGTGTTTCCGTTGACCCCCACGCCCTGGTAAGTCCAGGTGTCGGTGCCCGACTGCCCGAGGAATGGCGTATAGGTGACCACTGAGGGGAGGCCACCGCCGAAGTCATAGGAGACCGTTCCCTTAGTGGGCGGTGTGACGGTTACGATATTGGTAATTACTTTCAGGAGTTGGTTGGCCCCTGTCACAGTAATGTCGCCCAGGTTGATATCCGTCCCAGGAGAGTCATGCGCGATGGGTGCCGAGTTGATGGTCGGCTTGGCGGTGTCTAGGTAGGCGGCAATGCTCGCAAAGTCAGCAGCAGACCCGCTGGCGCCCATGCCCAAGCTATTGAGCGTAGTAATTATCGCTGCATTGCCCGCTGCGTTGTTGACAAGGCTTGGGTCTGCTGCAGGATCCGAACCGCTGTGGCAAACGGCACAGACATTGACGAAAAGCTGCCCACCCGTTTGCGCGTATGCGGGTGGGACGAAGAGCAAAGCGCTCCCAATAAGAACGACGACGATTGCACGGCGACCCTTGTTCATGGCGCCCCCCTTTAGCTGAATTGTTTTCGTCATCTCGCACCGGAGAACTGACGACTAAGGCCAGAGGGCTCTGGGCGACGCGTTACTTGGGCATACATCGTGGTCTCCTACATAGGGGTCTGCCAGCAGCCAGTTTGAATCGCGACTGATCGCCTTACAACTGGAATATTCACGGTCGCTGGAACTTAAAACGTCAACGCTGGTAGGTAGCCGATCAGAGTTGCCACTAAGCCGCTTGACGCAGTGTGTGGACTGATACGCATCGGTGAACATCGCGGAGCAACCAACGCACCCGTAGAACTCCGTCCGATATGGCCGTCGCCCGTCCGATGCACGACGATGCGGTAGTGCGAAGCGCAGCGGCAGCTTATGGCCGAGAGTGAAGTTACCCACGTTTCGTGGACAGTTCCAGACAGGCACAATGGCCTTAGGAGGTCTGTGTCATGGAACGCAAGGAACGCAGGCACCATACCCGGGAGTTCAAGCTCGAAGCCGTGCGATTGGCTGGCGTTGGAGATAAGACCAAGGACGGTGCCGAATGCCAGCGCCTTCGCGCTTGCCGCGCTCGGCTTCGTCCAAAAAGTTCCGGAGGGCGGCTTCTCGGCCACCGAGGCAGGCAAGGCACACCTCAATGCGCGCGGCATTCCAACTCGATTGCGCTATGCATCCAGGCGATAGCTGGGTCCGAGGTACCCGCGGTTCGCGCTAGCGCCGTGTGCTGTCTCCCCAGTAGGCACAAACGGTAGGGGAGTTGTCAAAGGTCAATCATTGAGGGAAAGGGGCTCTCATGGACAAGCCCAGGTCGACCAGCGATAAACTGGCCGAAGTCGCCGACAAGCTCGCCGCGGCATCGCTCACGCTGCAGCCGCTTTGCCGGGATTCAACGTCTGTCTCTCGTGAAGCAAGGCGAATCGTTCGAGAGGCCTGCGAACTTCTACATTCCGCGAAGGGGGATCTGGTATCTTTACTCGATCCTTCCGTGAATCGCGGACGGAAGTCAATGGATGGCTCGGGCAGTCAACGGGGCACGGACGGGGGCGCGCCTTAGCTTGGCGCGGCTTACGACTCGCTTACAGGCCCACGATCGATTAGGCCGAGTGATCGATTCCGCCGGGCAAGCCGAACGAGCACTGGCGCGTGTGTCCCCGCGGCTCACGATGTCAGTGCAACCCACACTGGTGCGTGGTCGCTGGGCTTTTCGCGCCCTCGGTATTCGCTATCGTCTCCGGCTGCGACCAATCGCGCTTTTCAGCGAAGTGTTGAGCAGTAGGAAGTCCATTCTGAACCCATGGTCCTTCTCAAAGGCGCTATCGTTTACCCAGTAGGTGTACATGCGTTCATTCGGGTGAAGCTGCCGCGGCGGAGTCTGTCCAGTCTTGGTCTAATAAGCGCCGATACGCGTCGCGGTCTCCGATTGCATGACCGCATCAAAGCGCCACCAAGACGGGTTATAGATGTCGAAGTCGGTGGGCACGACGTTGGATGATGAGAGCGCTGGCCGTGCCAAATCGCGCCGTACCCCGCATCCTCAATCGCGCCAACTGGAAACTTGCTGTCGTGCGTCTTGAGTTCCTCCAAGCAAACGACATCTGGGGAGGTCTCGCCCAGCCACTCCACCAAACACCGCAAACGACCATTGACTCCGTTAACGTTGTAACTGGCGACTCGCAGTGTCGTCGCTAGCCGCGGCTGACTGCAGCCTTGCTTTCGCAAGCCCATTCCTCTCAACATAGGTTGAATCGCTCGCGCATCTGCGGGATCACATCCCACCACGTAAGGTTAGACGCTTCGGCTCCCTTGACGCGTTGGATGCGTGCATTCCAATCGGAACCGGTTGAGTCAGGTTCCTGACGCCAGAGCACGATCTGGAAATCACTAACGGAGCCATGCTTAGCAGGCTCTTCCAGCACTCGCGAATCGAGGTCAGCAATATCCAACAGGGTACGCGACGTTGAGGTGCTCAAGATGGCTTGCTAGCCTCTCGACCGGCCCGCGCACTAACTTAGCGTGCGCGCCTTTGCGCACATATAGGACGACGGATAAATCGTGGGATGCTCAGAGAAACTAGCGGCGAGGTTGCGGTAGATCGATTCAAGTTGGTGCTTGCGATCGATTCGCCGTGCACTCGTTTCGGTGTCTACCTTTCCGCTCCTGTCGCATGCTGACATGGGCGGATGATGCTTGCGCTATCTCGATGCGCAAGTTCCCGGATAGAAGCGGGGCGCTCGGAGGCTGCCTACAAGGGTTTAACTGATTGAGTGACAAGGCGAAAAAGGGCACGATGCGGCGCGACGTTCCGGGTAGTGCCCAAACGGACTCCTAGTCCGCAGGTCCTTGGTTCGAGCCCAGGTCGGGACTATTCCAGCCTTGCTTCGCGCGATAGCAGCTACTAACGGGGCTCTATTTCTTCACTAGCGCGATGATCGGCACCTCATTCGATCGCACGATGTCGGTCACCAAGCCCTTTAATAAATCTCCGTCGTAAGCACGCTTTTGTGCCCGACCAGCGCTTGTATTTCGACAGAAGTGCACAGGGACTCCGACCTTCCGCCGTCCCGAAGGGAATCATCCGAGGGTCGCGCGATACAGGAAATCCGAAAGGCCCAGTCCGATGAGCACAGCAAGCCACAGCAGCCCGCTAGCGCCGCGACCCGCACGCTCAGGCTGGAGCTCGATGATTTCCATGAAAACGACAACGATCAATCCCGCCTTGACGGCCGCGATCGCGAGATTGATCACGAGATTCGCGATCCCCCACGATCCGATCAGGGAGCTGCCGACAGTGAGCAACAGTAGCACCATAAGCGCGAGCCAAGTGCGCACCAGCGGATGGGCAAGGAGTTTCATTTTCGCGCGACCAGATAGAGCAAGGGAAACAGGAAGACCCAGATGACGTCGACGAAATGCCAATACAGGCCGACGCAGCGTGCGCGATCGCCTTGCGGCGCGCCGCTGCCTGTCGCAGGCGGTGCGCGATGAACAGTGCAAGGCCGATCCCGATCGCCAGATGTAGAGCGTGGATGCCAGTCATGACGAAGTACAGCGTGAAGAAGAGCTTCGCACCGGGCAAGTCGCTCGCGTCGAACGCGAAATCGAGCGCCCGGAACGAGATGGTTGGCGAAGTCGATCCAGTATTCGATTGCCTTGATCACGAGAAAGGCAACTCCGAGCGTCGCGGTCAAATCGAGGAGGCGCGCGCCAGCGCGGCGCATGCCGCGGTTTGCCTTCTCGAGCGCAAGTGCCATGAAGAAGCTGCTCGTGAGCAGGATGGCCGTGTTGAGGGTGCCCAGTACGAGATCGGTGTGCTTTCCCACCGCCGCGAATGCTTCAGGGAACTTGAGGCGCCCCACCGTATAGGCAAAGAAGAGCGCCCCGAAAAAGAGCGTCTCGGTCGTGAGGAACACCCACATCCCGAGATCCGATGCTTCAACCTGCGACGCCGTAACCGCGCGCGCTCTCATCGCGGCGCTCCCGCGGACGCGGCACGGGCGCGCATCGATGCGCGATACCGGTAGGGAGACGTGCGCACGGTCGGTGGCGCAGCGAAGTTGTCGGTCGGCGGCGGAGACGGGGTGCGCCATTCGAGGCCGGTCGCATGCCACGGGTTGGCCGAGGCGCTGCGCCCGCGCAGCAGTGATCCCGTCAGGTAGATCAGCGGCAGCACATAGCCGAACGCAAGGACCAGGGCACCGCACGACGACACGATGTTAAGCCACTCGAACTCGGGCGAGTAGGAATGGTATCGGCGCGGCATACCCGCGACGCCGAGCAGGTATTGCGGAAAGAACGTCACATTGAAGCCGATGAACAGGAGCACGGCGGCGATCCGAGCCCATCGCTCGCTATAGAGCTTTCCCGTGATCTTGGGCCACCAGAAGTGCAGGCCGCCGAGATAGGCCGACACCGCGCCGCCGACCATGATGTAATGAAAATGAGCGACGACGAAATAGGTATCGGTGAGGTGCACGTCGAGCGCAAGCGCGGCGAGAAAGAGCCCGCTCATTCCACCCAGCGTGAAGAGGCCGATGAAGCCGAGGGCGTAGAGCATCGGCGCGGAGAGCGTGATGCGACCCTTGTAGAGCGTCGCGGTCCAGTTGAAGACCTTGATAGCCGACGGGACCGCGACGATGAAGCTCAGCAGGGAAAATACCATCCCCGCGTACATCGACTGGCCCGACACGAACATGTGATGGCC
This sequence comes from uncultured beta proteobacterium, assembly GCA_963730465.1. Classification (GTDB taxonomy): domain Bacteria; phylum Pseudomonadota; class Gammaproteobacteria; order Burkholderiales; family Casimicrobiaceae; genus PALSA-1003. The sequence continues at coordinate 6,182 of CAVSRR010000002.1, forward strand.
CCACACCAGGAAACCGATGACGGCGATCGCCAGAATCGCGTACGCCATCGTGCGGTAGCCGAAGACCTCATTGCGCGAGAAGCAGGCGATGATCTCGCTGACGACACCCATCGCCGGAAGGATCATGATGTACACGGCCGGGTGCGAATAGAACCAGAAGAGGTGCTGGAAAAGAAGCGGGTCGCCACCGAGCGCCGGGTCGAAGACGCCGACGCCGAACAGGCGCTCGACGGCGAGAAGGACCAGCGTCATCGCGAGCACGGGCGTGGCCAGTACGAGGATGATGCTGGTGGCGTACTGCGCCCAGACGAAAAGCGGCAGGCGGAACCAGGTCATCCCCGGGGCGCGCAGCTTGTGGATGGTGACGATGAAATTGAGACCGGTGAGGATGGACGAGAACCCCACGATGAACACGCCGGCGATGACGGCGACGACATGCGTGTTCGAAAACATCGTCGAGAAGGGCGTGTAGAAAGTCCACCCGGTGTCGACACCGCCGAGCACCAGCGACGCGAGGGTGAACAGCGCGCCGCCCACGTAGAGATACCAGCTCGTGAGATTCAGACGCGGGAACGCAAGGTCCTTCGCGCCAATCATCAGCGGAACGAGGAAGTTGCCGAGCGTCGCGGGAATCGACGGGATGAGAAAGAACCAGACCATGATGACGCCGTGCATCGTGAAGAGCTTGTTGTACGTTTCGGCGGTAACCAGGGTTCCGGCGGACGAGAGGAGATTGATGCGCATCAGCGCCGCGGCAATGCCGCCGATGGCGAAGAACACGGTGATCGACAGCGCGTACAGGATGGCGATGCGCTTGTGATCGCGCGTCAACAACCACGATCGAAGCGTTTGTCCGTTGGCGAGATAGCTCGGCGCGATGGTCGATGCCATGATCACTGGCCCGCGCCCCGGTCGGCGAGGCTTTCGAGATACACGATGACGTCCGCGAGGTCGGTCTCCGGCATCCGTCCCGCGTAGCTCGGCATGATCGGCGCATATCCGGCGACGGCGCTCGCCCGCGGAGACATCAGCGATTGCCGCAGAAAGTCCTCGTCGGCGATGACAGTGCTGCCGTCGGCGAGGCTCACGCGGTGGCCGTACACTCCCGCGAGCGGGGGCGCGCGTCCGCCGGCGTCGGAAGCGTGGCAGCCGTCGCAGCCATAGCGTGCAAGGAGCGCGGGGCCGCGCACCGCAAGCGCCCCCGCGTCGACTTGCCGCTGCAGCCACCGCTGGTATTCCGCCAGGCTCATCACGACGATGTCACCGCCCATCTGCGCATGATCGGTTCCGCAATATTCGGAGCAGAAAAGGTGAAAGCGCCCCTCCCGCGTCGCCGTGAACCAGAGCGAGGTGTAGCGGCCCGGCAGCACGTCCTGCTTGATGCGAAATGCCGGGACGTAGAAGCTATGAATCACATCCTCCGAGGTCATGACGAGGCGCACCGCTTGTCCGACTGGGACATGCAGCGTGTCGATTTCGCGCACGCCGTCCTGGTGCTCGAGCTTCCACATCCATTGCTTGGCGACGACAAAGACCGGCGCTGCGCCGGGCGGCGCGGTCTCGTGCTCGTAGTACAGATCCGCGGCCCACGCGAACGCGACCACGAACAGCATGAGCGGGATCGACGACCATGCGATCTCGAACCGTCGCTGAAGCTTTTGCCGTTGCCCGGCGGGCGCGTGAGAACGGTTCTGCTTCGCACCTTTGCGATAGCGAATGACGAACCAGACGATCACCGCGAAGATTCCGGCGGCAACGGTGAGGGTGAGCACGCACACCCAGACGAAGAGCGAATCGACGCGCGCCGCCAGCGCGGTCGCGGCATTGGTGAAAAGCGGATAGGGCGCGTTGGCCATTTCAGTCCGGTACCCGACGCTTGCCGCGCTCATTGCGCCACAGGAAGACGAGCAGCAACGCGACACCGAGCATCGAGGCGGTGCCCAGCGCGCGCATCAGGGTGAAGATCAGCGGCCCGTATCGGCCTGTGCTCGGATCGTAGTGATGGCACAGGAGCCATACACGATCGGAGAACGACCCGGTGCGTCCCGCCGATGCGTCGATGATCGCGTGACGCAGGTCGCCCGGATGAAATTCCACTCCCGGGAAATACTGCGCGATACGTCCCGGCGGCTCGAGCAGGAGGATGCCAGCCGGGTGCGCTATCCGATCGCCGGCCGCGCTCGAAACGTAGTGGACGCCCGCCGCCTGCGTCAGCTCCGCGATCGACGCTGCATTGCCGGTGAGAAAGTGCCAGGCAGCTGCCTCCTGTGGAGCATCGTGAGCGAGCAACGCTTGTTTTCGCGCGCGCGCCAGCGACGGCGTCTCGCGGTCGGCAAGGCTCACGAGCACGACGTCGTAGTCCATCCCCGGTTGCAGGGACGTAGCGCGCAGCGCCGACAGCAGGCTCTCCTCCACCACGTCGCAAATATCCTCGCAATCGTAATAGACCAGCGCGAGAAAAGTAGGCCTCGCCGAAACCCAGTATCGCAGGGCCATCGACCGGTCGTTCTCATCCGCGAAGGCCGCCGTCGAGGGCATGCTACTGCCGGCGACCGGCGCGAAGCTCACCTGATTTCGCAACTGCTCCACGGAAAGCTCCGCGTGGTCGTGAGCGGACCCGACGGCGGCGAGCATCGACAGGCTCATCGCGGCTAGCGTTGGCTTCATGGCGACGGCCGTTCGACTGGACGAGCGGTGTACCGCTGTGCCGAAAGCTCCATCGCGCGCTCGACGGGAATGGCGACGGTTCCGGCGCCCCTGTCGATCCAGCGATAGCTCTCGAGCTCGGCGCGCTTTTCACGCCGATAGGCCGCGATGTCGCCTGCCGGATCGGTTTGCAGCGCGGGCGCAGGAAACGTCGCGGTCGCCTCTGTACGCACCGCCGGTCCGTGCTCGCGCGGATCGCCGCGCTCTACCGACCCCAGCACCCAGCGCAGCAGTACGACAGTTCCGACGACAAGAAGACCCAGCGCCAGCGCACCGATCAGCAGCGGCCGCGCATCGATCCTGTCGGGCGCCCGAGGGTCGGCGTGCTCGGTAGCCACGTCAGGCTCTTTCACCAGCCGGATGCAGGCGTCGCGTGGGAAGCGGCATCGAAAGCATCGCCCGAACGCAAGCGCCGCCGATGGCGCATGCCAACGCGAGATCGATCACGCCCGGGGAGAATCCATCGGGTTGGAAGGACGGTTGCACGAGCCACGCGGTGTAGAGCCACTGCGCGACGAGAGTCACCATGCAGAGACCGGCCAACGCCGTCGGCGTGCGCTTCACCGCGCGAAAGAGGAGCGCCACGAAGGGAACGCCGAACTGCAGCAGCGCGAGCGCGACAGCCACGCCCCGCCATCCGGCCTGCGAGCGAGCCAGATACCACGTCGCTTCGCGAGGAAGATCCTCCGCCCAGACGATCAGGAACTGGGTGAAAGCGATGTATGCCCAGAGCATCACGAACATCAGCAGCAGGTTGCCGAGATCGCCTAGCTCCTGCGCTGCCGGTGCGCGGGCCGCCGTGCGAGCGGCAGCGAGGGCGACCGTTGCCGCGAATGCGAACCCGGAGAGCGCCTGGCTGGTCATGATCAACAGTCCGAACGCGCTCGAATACCACTCCGGCGTCAGCGACATGATCCAGTCGACAGAGGCGATCGTGATGGTGATCGCGTACACGATCAATCCCGCGATGCACAGGGCAGGCGAGAACGCCGGCCGCGATGCGCGCAGCCCTGGATCGCGATAGCCTCGACGCAAAAGATAGACGATGCAGTTCCAGAGCAACAGGCACGCCGCGCCGCGCACGGCGAATCCGGACACATTAAGATACCAGCGCTGTTCCGGTGCGGCGCCGATCGCAGGCGCGTGACCAGGGAACCAGGGATACAGCACCTGCAGACCCAACAGCAGCGGCAGTGCGAGGAGCGTCAACAGCGGCAACAGCGAGGCCGCCGCGAGCAGCGGCGCAACGAGGCGCTCGCCCCACCGCCCGCCCGTGAGGCCATGAACCATGAGAGTCGCCATGGCGCCGAGGGCGATGCCGAGCACGAACAGCCAAGCCTGCAAATAGCTCGGAAAGAAGCGGGCGGGCACGATGATAGCCGCGACGACGCATCCGATCAGACCAAGACCTGCGATGAGCAGCGACAATCCATGCCGCCAACCTCGGCGGTCGGTCGAAGACATCTTCATCGGGGTGACATTTCGAGACTCGCGCGCCGCTCCGGGGCGACATCGGCAAGAGTGGCGTTCTGGCTGAGCTGCAGCGCTCGGATATACGCGACAATCGCCTCGCGATCCGCGGCGTCGACGCGATCGCCGAGAGGGAACATCGTGCCCGCGCCACCACGGATCACGCTCACCATGGTCGCATCGCTTGCGGCGCGCAACGCCGGCTGGTGAAACGATGGCGGTCGCGGAAAGCCGCGGCGCACGATGTAGCCGTCGCCGTCGCCGGTGACGCTGTGGCAGGGCGCGCAAAAAATGTCGTACCGCTCTCGTCCGCGACGCAGCACGGCGAACCTGTCCGAAGCCTGCGCCTGCGTGTCCGCGAAGGCCACTGTGTGCGAGTCGGGCGATTCATCGCGATCGATGCGCCCACTGGAGGCTCCGGCCAGCCTGCCGGCGCTGGCCGCGACGCTGCCGGGCACTTCGGGGCGCGACGCCGCGCCGTCGGGCCAGAGCGGACTCGATGACAGCGGCTGCAGCTTGGGCTGTTGGTACATGTTGCGCAGCGTCTTCTCGCATCCCCCGAGCAGGGCGGCAACGGCCAACGCCGTAGCGAACGTCCAGAGCCGTGCCATCACGCGGCTAGCGCGCAATGTCGACGACGCGAATGGGGTTGAGGGACTGCAGAAAAGCATGGACTTCACCTCGTATGAATCGGTCGTCTTGCGAGCGAATGCACAGGAAGAAGCGATTGCGGGATGCCAGGTCGAATTCAGGTGCGTCGAAGACCGGGTGATGCAGTCGCGGCAGGCCGTTCAGGATCAGCATCCCGAAGAATCCCGCCAGCGCAGCCCCGAGCACGGTCAGCTCGAACGTTGCCGGCACGAACGCCGGCCAGCTGTGGAACGGCCGTCCGCCGGAGTTGATGGGGTAGTCGACTACGGCGCTGTACCACTGCATGAAGTACCCGCCGACGCCGCCCGCGATGCCGCCCAGGAGCGTCAGGAGCGGCACTCGGTTGCGCCGAAAGCCGACGACCTCCGCGAGGCCGTCGATCGAGTATGGCGAGAACGCTTCAAGGTCGCGATATCCTCGTTCGCGCGCGGTCCGCGATGCGACAAGCAAGGTCTCGGGTGTCGCGAACTCGGCCATCACGCCGTAGCTGTCCGGATGCTTCATGGCTTGTCTCCCGCCGCGAGCTTGCGCATCTCCGACATCGAGATCGCCGGTAGGAAGCGGACGAAGAGGAGGAATAGGAGCATGAACGCGCCGACCGACCCCGCGAGGAGACCCCAATCCCAGATCGTCGGATAGAACATGCCCCATGCCGAGGGGAGAAAATCGCGGTGCAGGCTGGTCACGATGATCATGAAACGCTCGAGCCACATGCCGACCAGCACGACCAGTCCGATGATGAAGAGCGCCGCGGGACTTCCGCGGACCGATGCAGACCAGAGCGCCTGCGGAACAAGGCTGTTGCACGTCAGCACCGCGAAGTAGAGAGGCGCGTAAGGGCCCGCGAAACGGTTGGTCGTGGCGTAGACCTCGAACGTATCGCCGCTGTAGAAGGCGGTGAAGATTTCCGTGGCGTAGCTGTAGGTGACGAACAGCGCGCAGACGAGCATCAGCTTGGCGATGTTGTCGAGGTGGCGCGCGGTAATGAAGTCGCGCAGATTGAACATCGCGCGAAGCGGAACGCAGATGATCAGCGCCATGGCAAAGCCGGAAAAGAGCGCGCCCGCGACGAAATACGGCGGAAAGATCGTCGAATGAAATCCGGGCGTGTTGCCGATGGAGAAATCCAGCGAGACGACGCTGTGCACGGAGATCACGAGCGGGGTGGCGAGCCCCGCCATCAGCAGGTACGACGTGTCATAGCGCGCCCAGTGGCGTGCGTCGCCGCGCCATCCGAGCGCGAACAGGCCGTACGCGATGCGCGCGACGGGTCGCCGCGCGCGATCGCGCAATGTCGCCAGGTCGGGCAGCATCCCCATGTACCAGAATAGGATGGACACGATCACGTACGTGCCTATGGCAAAGATGTCCCACACCAGCGGGCTGCGCCATTGCGGCCAGAGGTTCATGATGTTCGGATAAGGCATCAGCCAGTAGAAAAACCAGGGACGGCCCAGGTGCACGATCGGCATCAGGCCGGCCATGGCCACCGCGAAGATGGTCATTGCCTCGGCGAATCGATTGATCGACGTGCGCCATCGCTGTCGCAGCAGCAGCAGGAACGCCGAGATGAATGTGCCCGCGTGCCCGATCCCGACCCACCACACGAAATTGGTGATCGCAAAGCCCCAGGCGACCGGTTCGTCGATGCCGAAGATCCCCACGCCGCGAACGACGAGGACCGTCATGGTGACCAGGAAGACGACGCTGAGCGCGCCCGCGATCGTGGCGCCGACGATCCAGCCCCAGTGCGTGGGACGGTCGAGAACGATGCCCGCGATCCGATCGGTTATCGATCCGGAGGACGGGTCGCCGACGAGGACGGGAGTGCGCGCGAGGGCGGCTTCGGTTGCCATGGTCATCCGCGCGTCGGCGCCGTGAAATCGGAAGTACCCGAGTCTTCGACGATGCGCGGAGCGTAGGTCGTGCGCGGCCTGGTATTGAGCTCGCCGAGAAGCGCGTACTCGAGAGGCGACGCCTTGCGCGCGCTCACGGCACTCCCTGGATCGTTTCGGTCGCCGAAGACGATAGCCTGTGTCGGGCACACTGCCTGGCATGCGGTGACGACCTCGCCGTCACGGATGCGCCGCCCCTGCGCATCGGCCACGCTGTGCGCAGCGCCGATGCGTTGTATGCAATAGGTGCACTTTTCCATTACGCCGCGCATGCGCACCGTTACCTCCGGATTTCGTTGTGCGTTCAGCGATGGATCGTCGCGCGAATACTGAAGGAAGTTGAAGCGGCGCACCTTGTACGGGCAATTGTTGGAGCAGAACCGGGTTCCGACGCAGCGGTTGTAGACCTGTACGTTGAGTCCTTCCGCGTTGTGCACCGACGCTTCGACCGGACAGACGACCTCGCACGGCGCATGCTCGCAGTGCATGCACGGAACCGGCATGAACAGCGTTCGCGGCGCCGCCGGCTCGCCCTCGTAGTAGCGATCGACGCGGATCCAGTGCATTTCGCGGCCGCGGCGCACCTCGTCCCTGCCGACGACGGGGATGTTGTTCTCCGCCTGGCATGCGATCGTGCAGGCACCGCAGCCGATGCAGCTGTCGAGATCGATGCTCATCGCCCACGCGTACTCCGACCCCTGCATGGCCGGATACAGCGACGCCGCAGCCGCGGGCGCCACGCCGTAAGAGGCGCGAAGCGCTTCGCTGCGCTCTACCAGGCGCACGATGTCTCGACCTTCCATCGTGGCGTGGGTCTGGGTGCTGGCGAGAACGCGGCGCGCCCCCGTCTTGCGTAGCGCAACGTCCGGCGCGTGCCAAGCATTGCGCGCGCTGCGCAGAGCGTTGGCGTTGACGCCTTCATCGACGCCTAGTGTCCCGCCCAGCGTGCGTCCGTAGCCGAGATGGAGTCCGACGACACCGTCGTTCTGGCCCGGCTGGATCCACACCGGCGCGCGCAGCGTGGATCCGTCGAGCGTCAATTCAAGCTCGTCTTCATTGGTCACGCCGAGATGCGCCGCGAGCCCGGGCGAAAGCATCAGCGCGTTGCTCCAGGTCAGCTTGCTGATCGGCTTGGGCAACTCCTGGAGCCATGCGTTGTGAGCGTGACGCCCGTCTCCAATCGTGGGATCCGGCGCGAACGCCAACTCAATAGCCTCGGATGCGGTGTCGATTTCACGCGACGGGAGGTCGATCGCGTGCAGTGCGGTGGCCCGCGGCGGGAACGCCGATCCGGCTACGACACCGTCGTGCAGCGCCCTTTCCCAATCGCGGTCGAAGCGCGCGCTCCCGAGGCGATCGCGCCACGTTCCGCGCACCATTTCGTACGCGCTCGCTTTCATTTCGCCGAGCGAACCGGCGTTTAAAAGGCCGAGCAACTCGAGCGCGGAGCGGCCCTCGTGGAGCGGCGCGATGCAGGGCTGGACGATGCTTGCGGTGCCGTCGAACGCACGCGTGTCACCCCAGCTTTCGAGGTCGTGCGCCAGTGGCAGGCGCCACTCGCAGAGCGATGACGTCTCGTTTTCGTACGCGGTCAGGTGGGCCGCGAATGGAACGCTCGCGAGGGCCGCGGCGAACTCCGCGTCGGCAGGAAGGCTGTAGGCGGGATTGCCGTCGACGATCAATAGGGTCGTCACTTCGCCACGTCGCATCGCGTCGCGCAGATCTCCCAAGGAGGGATCGACGCCCGCCGGCTCGGCCGCGAGTGGATCGGTCTGAAGAACGGTCGCGCCCAGGTTGGCGAGGCGCGCGTTGATCGCATTCGCGAGCGCGTGCACAATCGGTGTTTGCGCGTCACCTGCAAGGACGACCCCGGCGCCGGAATGATCGCGAAGCGCCCTCGCGGCTTCGTCGAGCCATCGCGAGGCCCACGCGGGCGCAAAAGCGGTTTCGGAGATCGCTCCGACGGACGCAGCCAGCGCACGCGCGAGGGTCTCGATCTCGCTCGGACGCGACGCAATGCGACGATCGGCAATGGCGCCAGTGAGGGAGGGAAGGATTTCGGCGGCGAACAAGCGGACGGCGCCGTCGCCATTGCGCCGGCGCCCCGCGAAATCGTGGGCGTATCGGGTCGATCCGGGCAAAGCGGTCAGAAAATCCGCGGCGAGGTCGACCACGACGTGCGCTCGATCGATCCGATAGTGCGTCTCCACGGAGGTGCCGAAAGCCAGGCGCGAGCCTTCGTACATATTGGCGCGATGCAAGGGCTGATACTGGTGCCATCGCATCGCGGGGAGCCGCCGGCGCAGAGCGGTGATCTGCGCATGGAGCGTGGGCGAGGTGACGACTTCGGTCAGCAGATGCAGCCCCTCGCCGCCCTTTGCGGCATCACCGAGCCGGGCTTCGAGCGCGGCTCGTGAATGCGCTCCACGTGTCGGGCCGCGAGCGCCGGCGGACCGTTTGCAGGCGCTGCGGGTCCCAGAGATCGAGCACCGATGCCTGCGCGAAGATGTCGGTCGCTCCAAGGCTCGCCGGGTGCCGCGGGTTGCCCTCGATTTTGATCGGGCCTGCCCATTTGCGTCGCCGACCAGAATGCCCGACGCGTAGCCGTCGCGCACGTGCGCCGATGCGTAGTAGACAGGCAGTGCCGTAGCTCGCCTGCGCCGGCCCGTGAATGTAGGGGACGATCTTTTCGCGCGGTGGCCGCGTGCAGCCGTTGCCGGCGAGCGCCATCGATGCTCCGAGCCACTGCAGAAAGCTCCTTCGCGATATCGTCACGGGAGCTCCGTCCACGGATGCTCCGTCCGGCGGCAGCTGCGAGCGCTCATCGATGCTGCGCCAGAATCGCGGAGGCCCGGCGCCGACGGAGGGCAAGGACGAGGCGCGCCGGGATTCATCGATGGCATGTCGAGCAATCCGTCAGCTCGCGCGTATCGCGCAGGTGATAGATCTTTCGAAGACGCGCGCCGGCGCTTCTCTGATCGGGCGGCGGAGTCCAGTCAGCATCGAACACGCGGTCGAGCGGCCGCAGGTAGCGCTCCGGTGCGCGATGGCAATCCAGGCACCACTGCATGTCGAGCGATGCGTATCTCCAGGTCAGCGGCATTTGGTCGACGGGGCCGTGACAGGTCGTGCAGCCGACGCCCTTGGCAAGATGAATGCTGTGGTCGAAGTAGGCGAAGTCCGGAAGCTCGTGCACGCGGTTCCATTGGAGACGCTCCCCGGTGCGATAGGCGCTGACGAGCGGCTGCAGTGCGCGCGTGTTCGTGAAGAGCTGCGAGTGGCATGTCATGCACGTGGCAAGCGAGGGAATGCCGGCAAAACGCGAGGTCTCGGCCGAGACGTGGCAAAAGCGGCAGTCGAGTCCATCGTCGCGAACGTGGTGCTTGTGGCTGAACGCGACCGGCTGCTCGATCGGAGCCCCTGCGCAGGATCGGTGCGCGCGGTCAGGCGGTAGCTGAGCGCGGCCGCGGCTATCCCCAGCACGCGCGGCTGCGAAGCGCGAGCCTGATGAACAGCGTCGCCCTCGGGGAAAAGACCTGCGCCATGAGGGGACCCAGGTTGCCGTTGTGTGATTGGGCTCGCGATCGCTAGCGCCCGCGCCGCGCACTGGCGGTGCCCGCGCCGGTCTTCGGACTCGCCGCGCGATCCGTGCGCTGCCCATCGCATCCGCATGATGGTCGAGTCGCTACTGCGGACCCTGCCGCCCGATCGATGCTGCGACGAACGCGCGACACGTCGCTGGGGCGCACGGCGGACGCTTCGTTGCCCCACGCGTGGCGGACGTAGGTCGTCACGTCGGCCAGCTCCTGATCGGTGAGCTTGCGATCGAATGCCGGCATCGCAAGGGCCGAAGGCTTGCCGCTCGTGGGCGGCATGCGGGCGCCGCCGAGAATGACCTGGAGGAGCGTTGTCGGATCTCCCGCTTGCACGGGCGAGCTCCCGCGCAGCGGCGGGAACACGCCCGCCATGCCGGTTCCGTCCTTGCGGTGGCACGCCAGAGCAGTCGTCGACGTAGACCGCCTGCGCCGCGACTCGACTCTGCTTCGTCGATCCTTGCGGCGCTCTGGAGTCGCGTCCGCGTCGCACGCCGGGGATGATCCTTCAGATACGACCGCCATCGCCTGCAGGTCCGCGTCGCTCAGGTACTGCGTGGACATCGCGACGACTTCGGCCATCGGGCCGCCCGATGCGGCTCTCGCGTTCGAGCCCGTTTTCAGATATTCGACGATGTCGGCGGTCGACCAGGCGCCGAGGCCGTCGCGCAGATCGGGACCGAGACTCGGCGCGAACCATCCTTCCGCCGTGCCGCCTTCGTAAGCCCTGCGATTCCTGGGCGCGCCGGCGATGTTCTGCGGCGTGTGGCAAGCGCTGCAGTGGCCGGCGCCTTCGACGAGGTAGGCTCCGCGATTCCATTCGGCGCTCTTGCTGGTGTCGGCGACGAAAGTGCCTCGATGAAAGAACAACGCGTTCCAGACGCTGACGGCGCGGCGCATGCTCAAGGGCCAGGGAAGCTTGGGCGGCAGATCCTGCTGGTGCACCGGCTCGATCGTCTCGAGATACGCGTGGATGGCGTCGACGTCCTCGCGCGACAGGCGCGTATACCAGAGATACGGGAACGCCGGATACAGGCGACGGCCTCCCGGCGCGACGCCCTCGTGCATCGCGCGATAGAAATTATCCTCCGACCACGATCCGATGCCTGTCGCGCGGTCGGGCGTGATGTTGGTCGAGAAGATCGTTCCGAAAGGCGTCGGAATCGCGCGTCCGCCCGCGTAGGGCTTCCCGCCGGCCGCGGTGTGGCACGACTGGCAGTCGGCGGCCCGCGCCAGGTACAGGCCTCTTTCGATCTGCGCGTGCGAGCTGGCGGCCGCGCGGGTCCCGGGAGCGGCCGCGATTGCGACCGCCACGAGCGCGGCGCCGATCAGGACGAGCGTGCGTGCGTGGAATTTCACGATCGAGCGCGAGGCGGCTCTAGGCAGACAGCAGCGGGCCGGGCTGCTTGAGGTATTTGTTGCGGATCGCGTCCGCGGCCCAGTACGTCAGCGCACCGACCGTTCCCGTCGGGTTGTAGCCGGCATTCTGCGGAAAGACGCTCGCGCCCATGACGAACACGTTGGACACGTCCCAGCATTGCAGATACCGGTTGACCACGCTGGTGCGCGGGTCGGAGCCCATGATCGCGCCGCCCGTGTTGTGGGTCGTCTGGTAGGGCACGATCGAGTAGTGTCCCGCGCGCTGATTGACCTTCAGCGACTTGCGGCTTCATGGCGCGCGCGATCTCCTCGGCCTTGCCCGTGAGGAAGCGCGACATGGCGTGATCGTTCTCCGGGAAGTCGAAGGTCAGCCGCAGCAGCGGATTGCCGTAGACGTCCTTGTACGTCGGATCGAGATCGAGATAGTTGTTGCGCGAGCTGGTGACACCGCCGTGCGTCGCGACGCTTGCGCTGCGCAGGTAGTTCTGCGCCATCGCTTTTTTCCATTCGCCGCCCCAGGTGGGCGTTCCCTCGGGCAGTTGATGCTGCAGGATCGGGCGGCCGCCGGTCGTCCACAGCGCGAGATAGCCGCCGCCGATGAAACCGGCCGGTCCGTGGTCGAAGTTGTCGCCGTTGAAATCGTCGACCGCCTGCCCGAGCGCGCCCGCGCCCATGAACGGATTCATCAGCTCGTCGAAGAACACGTCGACGGACGACGTCATCTGGTAGGCGTAGTTGCGTCCGACGACGCCCTGGCCCGATTGCGGGTCGTACGGTTTTCCGATGCCGGAGAGAAGCAGCAAGTGCGCGTTGTGCTGCGCGAAGGCGCAGCTGATGACCAGGTCCGCGGGCTGCTCGAACTCGCGTCCCTGAGCGTCGACATAGGTCACGCCGGTCGCGCGCCTTCGGGTCGAATCCAGGTTGATGCGCGTGACGTTGCAGTTCGTGCGATACGAGAAATTGGCCTTGGGCAGGAGCACGGGAAAGATCGTCGTCTGCGGACTTGCCTTGGAGTAGTTGCCGCATCCGAACCATTCGCAGTAGCCGCAATACGTGCACTGCCCCATCTGCACGCCGAGCGGATTCTTGTAGGGCTGCGACGTGTTCGCGGCGGCACACGGAAAAGGATGCATGCCGACGTCGCGCGCGGCGCGGTCGAACAGCGTCGTCGCGTAGCTGCGCTTGAGCGGAGGCAACGGGTAATCGCGGCGGCGCGCGCCTTCGAAGGGATTGCCTCCCTCCTGTATCGCTCCGCCGACGTTGCCCGCCTTGCCCGAGACGCCGCAAAGATATTCGAACTTGTCGTAGTAGGGCTCGAGCTCCTCGTAGGTGACGCCCCAGTCCTGGATGGTCATGTCCGCGGGAATGAACTTTCTCCCGTAGCGCTCCTCGTTGTGGCTGCGCATGCGGAAGTCCGGCGGGCAGGAAGCGCCAGTACTGGCCGTTCCAGTGCACGCCGGCGCCGCCCGCGCCGGACGCGGGCCGGAACGAGCCGAGCTGGCGCATCGGCAGCGCGGTCTGGTCCCGCGTATTGCGAAACGTCATCGTCTCGCGCTCGGGCTCCTCGAACAGGCCGTTGCGAACCGCGTAGCGCAGCTCGTCCTGGATGTGCGTGGTCGCGAAGTCCGGGAACGGTGTCGCGAAAACCGCCGCGCTCGAGTGCCAGCACGTTCAGTCCGCTTTCGGTGAGCTCCTGCGCGAGGATGGACGCGGTCCAGCCGAATCCGACCAGGACGACATCGACCGGCGGCAGGCGCGTGCTCATGACTCGTCGCGCATGAGGCGCTTGCCGTCGCGGCCGAGAATGCCGACGGGCGGGAGCGTGTAGCGCTTGTTGTATTGCTCGATCTCGTCGGTGTAGTCGTAACGCGGGCCCGGAAACCCGATCAGCTTCCAGCCGATGAAATCGCGATTGCCGCCGTACATCGGATCCGCGAGGAAGCCCTCGACGGTGTTCTGCAGCAGCATCGTCGAACCAGGTCTTGGCCGGCGCGTTGGCGAGCTTGATCTCGTCCTTTTCCAGGCCGTGGAGCACCTTGTCCTGCGTGTCGGCGTCGAGCTCCGCGAAGGTCTTGCCGCCGAAGGAGGCCTTGCAATGGTCGTCGACGTCCTTGATGGCGGTCCGATAGAGCTGCGCCGGCGCATACTTGGATTGGTAGCCCTGCTGCTCGGTCCCGTCCTTCCACGGGCCGTGCATGTACCAGGTCTCGGCGCGGCCGAACGGTCCGGCGAGCTGCCAGTCGATGAAGAGCGTGACATTGGCTTCGCGGGCGCCCGGGTCCGAGCGCGTCGGCGGGGATCAGCCGCGCGACGGCGGAATCGACGAGCTTCCACTCGCTGTCGGCGAAGAAGCGGCGATGTCCGAGTGCGTCCCCGGGTTGGACCGCAGTTTGATCCGACGGCGCGGACTTGCTGCAGCTCGACAGCGCGTGTGCCGGCACGACGGCAACCGCGATCTGGAGCAAGCGCCGGCGCCCCGTGTCCATACGGGCGTCCCATGCATAGCTCGTGCCAAGCGCCTCGCAGCGTTGCGCAAACCAGCCCGGCGGGAGTCATCGTATCGCTGGCGTCGGTCGCGCTCATTCGGCACGGGCACTCAACAGCGATCGGACCGGCCTGCTCGCACGCGGCAGGCGGCGTTGCCAGTCGGGTAATTCTTACCGCGCGCCATGAGCGCTCAGTGTAGAAAAGAAAAAATTGACGGTAGGTGCTACGCGGCGCTTCAGGCATCGGCGGCACAACGCCAAAGCCTATGGTAGAGCGTGCAGCAGTACTTCCGCGGGACTCTAAAAGGACGGAATTGTTTCGGACGACGCAGGGTGGGCTCGACGCGATGGGGCCGACGAAGCCTCGACCCTGCTGATCTGATGTTATTGAAGCGCGACGATGATTTCGGGCCGTTCACAACAATCGCTGGCTTCGCATACTGACGTTGGGCTTCGAGAGCAATGCCGCGTGACCTGCTACACTCGACGAATAGTGCGCGTTGTCCGTCGAGCTTCTGTACCGAGAATCAGTCCGAAAGTGTTCGCGCCGATACGTTCATTGAACGTCAGCCGGAGGAACTCCACAATAAATACGCGTGCGAGTTAGCGAGTCGCCAGTGGGGATGGACAACGAGGAGCGCCACCATGGGTTCTATTCTGACGGCGTAACTAGCGATAAAGGGCGCTAACTCGGCACAACTCGCTAAAAATAGAACCCACGGGTGGAACACAATTAATTGATTTCGTAAGGGATATTGGTGTCCTGCGCGCCGGTCTGTTAATCCGCAGGTCCCTGGTTCGAGCCCAGGTCGGGGAGCCAAATCCATTCAAGTGCTTGCGAGCGATGCTGTGCATGTCGCGGCGAGCAGATGGGTCTATCAAAGACCCAATCAAAAAGCTAACTTTTCGTGAGGCCTTGTGGGCGCCGCGTTCATTTTTCCCGGCGGCTGCTATCGGCCAGGTGCGGACCCTCGCGAATTTTCCGCAAAGCAGACGGACGGGACTAGAATTTCACGAGTCGGCCCGAATCTTTGAGCGAGATTATCAATTGCCTTCGCTCTGTTGGCGTCTCAACACTGAGGAAGGACCATGAACCTGAAGCACCTCCACATTCATGTTCGTGATCGGCACCTCGCCGAGGAGTTCTATTCGACATGGACTGCGACAAGTGTTCCTACGTTGCAGGATTCCGCGTTGCTGTTGCCCGGTCTTCTGATTCTCGTCACCGCGGGGGTCAGATCCCGGCAACGCAGAAGCTGATCGCGCACGAGGAAAGTTTTGTGGGACGCTCCTTCCGCACAGAGCATTGGCGGCTTTCTCCGCTTGTCTATGATCGCGCCTTCATCGTAGCGTCGGCGATTTGGTGGGGCCTCCGCACATGAGGGCTGCCCTGACCGCACCCGAACGGATGTCAGCCTGCGACCTACTTCCGATTTCGCCCCGCGCCGATACCGGGAGATCGCGACTTTGGTTTATCGTGCCATCCGATGAAACCGCTGAATCGCACCGCGCTAACCCGCTCGATCCTCGAGGGCAGCTACCGCGTCGACGTCCTCGAGACTAAGGATGGCAACGAGTACCAGGTTGTCCGCTGCGAGCCTGTGACGCGATTCGATGAGCCTGTCGCGCGATTCGATAACCCGGACCTCGCGACGTTCTTGGTCGAGCTACTGCAGGACGGTCGTTCCCAGGCCTAACCACAATCCGCTAAGTGGACCGTACGATAGGCCGGTAACTGCGTCGACGGTTGGCGACTATTCGTTCGTTTAGCGTGCCGCGGAAGTCTGGCTGGTGCTTGTGGCCGTCGCGGGCGTCGGCGCGATCGCCGCGGCCTTCGCCTCATTGCGATAGGTCGGTCAGCCGCTCTCGCTCCTCCGTCTGCTCGACACGGTTGTGAGTGCGCCGCCATCATTGCGTCGGCGATGCGGTAAGCCGCCTCGGCGCTCTCTTTCAACTCGTCGGCCTTGTATCTCCTCAGGCTGTGGTGGGCGCCGACGCACGATAGAGCGACCGCCGCAAAATAATCTCGTTTCGATATCCCAAGTTTCCGCCCGCCACCGGGAACGCTGGGCCACTCTTTTTGCTTTCTCAGCCATTTCGCCTCCCATGTCGTGCCAATGTTGGTTTGATTAGGTGCGCTCCGCAACGCATTGCATCATTCGACGACGGCATTCCTTTAAGCAGGTCGCGGAGGGCGTCGCATCAGTTGTGCCGGCATTCTTCGGACGTTCGCCAGGGCGCCCGCAGGCGACCGCTTCGGCATCAGAAAATCTCCTACAGCGAAATCATTCGCCGTCTGATAGGCGGACGATCGACTGTTGTTCATAGTCCGCACGTCCGCGCATCACCCCGATGCCGACGCAACCACAGAGGAGCGGCTATGGACGAATTGAGGAGCGGTTCTGCAGATCCCACTCTCGTAACGGGTGTGTTTCACGATCGAACGAGCGCCGAGCGGGCATACGACTCAGTCACGGGCCGAGGTTACACGAAGGACGACGTTAATCTGGTGATGTCCGATGAGACGCGGAAGCGGCACTTTACAACTGCGGGCACCGAAACCGAGCTGGGCACGAAGGCGGCGAAGGGTGCGGGCGTAGGTGGCGCCATTGGGGGAACCGTAGGTGCCGTAGCGGCGGTCGTTGCAACTGCGGCTGCGGTAGCAATTCCCGGTCTGGGCATCGTCGTTGCTGGACCGATAGCGGCGGCTCTCGCTGGCGGCGGGGCGGGTGCGGCGGCCGGTGGCCTGATTGGCACACTGGTAGGGGCAGGAATCCCAGAGGAGCGCGTTAAGCATTACGAGCCCGCCATTAAGAAAGGCGGCATCCTGATGGGTGTTAAGGCGCGTAGCTCCGCCGATGCGGAGTACATCGAGCGTGACTGGAAAACAAACCAAGGCGAACACGTTTATCGCTGACGAGCGCGGCGAGCTAAGTTATGGTTCGGCGCCCGACAATTCTTACCGGAGGCTTATATGCACATTATCTGGATGATTCTCATTGGTTTCGTTATCGGGCTTGTGGCTAAGATGCTAACTCCTGGCCGTGATCCTAGTGGCTTCTTCATTACCGCAGCGATTGGGATTGTCGGCTCTTTGATTGCTACTTACGCGGGTCAAGCGCTGGGCCTTTACACAGCCGGCGAGCCGGCAGGTTTCATAGCATCTGTTGTCGGGGCGATCGTGTTGTTGGCGGTGTACCACCTCGTTCGTCGCAACTCCATCACTTCTTAGTCGAGGCACGCGAGCGTGGACCCGCCACCCAACGGGTCCACCTTGCCCTCCGATAAACGGAAGGAATAAGCGACGGGCGACGGGCTTATCGCACAGAGTTCTAGGGCTGCGTTGGATGCTCTGTGATGTTCACCGACGCGTATCAATCTACGCAGGGAGCAAAAACGCCCGCTGGCAACTTCGGTCTGCGACGTACAAACGAGACTAGCGGCGTTGGTGCAAAGCACCCGCTGCGGCGCTCGCGTGATAGTCTCGTCATCCAGTCGATGCATTGTAAGTCGTCGAATCCGGTCGCGCTATGAGTCCGTCGAAGATTCTCCTCATCCGACACGCAGAGAAGGCGAACGCCGATGGCTCCGTTCAGGGCGTAGGTCCCGAGGGCGCCGATGACCCACACTCCCTGACAGTGCGCGGGTGGCAGCGAGCAGGCGCGCTCGTCCACTTTCTGCTGAACTCTACTTCGTCGATGGGCACGCCGTCGCTCTTCGGAGCCTCGCCGCGAAGCTTCGAGCCGAGCAAGCGCGCTATCCAAACGCTGTCACCACTCGCGGACGTTCTCGGCGTGACCATTCACCAAGACTTTGCGGTGGGAGAAGAACTTCAGCTTGCGGCGGAGATACTGCAGACGGATGGCCTTGTCATCTGCGCCTGGGAGCACAACACCATCCACCTTATCGGCAATGCTATTGTCGGCAACGATCGTGATGTGCCGCAGTCGTGGCCAGGGGAACGATTCGATATCGTCTGGGAGTTCTCCTTGACCGGTGGCGCGTGGTCTTTCACGGCGGCAGGGCAACACTTACTAGCCGGCGACGATGACGTGTGACCCTAATACCCAGCGCACTGCAAGCCGTGGATAGTCGGTTCTGCGGAGTTCGAGTGTACCGTGTGCAGTGACCGCCACTACGAGCTCCGCGCACGCCGCGACGTGGCGCCTGTAGGACGCATTGAACATTGCGGCCCCAATGGCAATAAACGCAATCAGCGTGCGCTGCGCGTCTGCTGAGCTCAGTTGGCCGTTCGGTCCAGGCCATTCGCGATGAACGGCTGCTAACGACCCATTGCGGGCATCCGCGTTGGTCTAAAGCGGACGTCTAACGTTACATGAGCCGAGCACGAAGACGTCGTATGCACACCGTCGACCGCTCGCGATGACGGGACGCATCAATCCGATGGCGCACCAAGGACGATCCTACACGCAGTGTTCCGATACCCGGCGCGCCCGAACGCAGCCGCCATTGGGGCGTTGGTCGTGTCAGTCGTGCCTGTTATTCGTTCCGCTCCAGCCTCTGCGTGTATATGCGTGATCTCGGCCAACAGATCGTCAACAAATCCTCGCCCGCGGAATCGAGGAAGAACTCCGAGGTAGCTGACGCTGGGGTCGTAGGCCGATCTTGATGGGATCGCAAAGCCGACGAGCGCCCCAGTAGCGTCCTGGGCGACTCGCCAATCGTCACGGCTGCCTGGCAGACCAAGGTAAAAGTCCAAATCGTCCGAAGCTTGTTCTGCCGGCTCCAGCGTTTTAAGCTTGCGCCGCGTGTGAATATCCAAGCTGCCTTGCGCGACGTGGCCAAACAAAGCCAAGAACTGCTCGTCTGTCGCTGGTGCGAACGTCAAGCGAGTGCTGCGAGCCGGCCTCGGTGTGCTCGGCGTCCACTCGAAGCGCAACCGCTCGATGCGCTCGGTCAGACCCGCGGCCGCCGCAGCGGCGCTGCGCCAAGTGACCGCGGTGACCGCTGCCGGCTCCACTCGCCAGTTGGTCGCTACGTCGATATTGAAGTCAGGAAGCGTCGGAGTTCCTGCCGCGACCAGCGCGGCGTGACCGGCATTCAGCAATTTGGCAGCAGTTTCTTCAGGGTGCTCGTCAGAAGCTGCGACCCAGAGGCAGTCGAGCGCCACCGGAAATTGACTATCGGACGCGCCCCACCACAAAGCCCGTGCAAGCAATCGCCCATTGTCTTCAAAGATCCAACTCCAGGGAAGGCGGTATTTGTGTTCGGCGAGCTCGCGTCGAAACCGGTCGGCTACGATCATTGACACGGGATCGTTCCGATTACACGACGTGACCAGATTCATATCGTCGTTATTGATTGGGCGAAACACAGGTGACCCTCATCTCTATTGATCTCTGCAGCAATCCACTCGTCTTCCACGGCTAGGACACGTTCCCTTCTCCTTCGACTTGTTGGATTGCCATAACAGTAGTGACTCCTTCGGGCTGCAGGAGGGGGCGCAGACACCAATTGCGAAGACTAGAGACTTATACATACACCACTTTCAACGGAATGCCCTGGGGACGAGCTGACCTGGGGCCAAACTTAGGGAGGAACGGCCCGGTTCCGCTTTCGGGAAAATTCTCGACGTCCGCTCCTGGCCGCAAGCGGTCGGTCAAGGGCAACTGCGATCTACGTTGGTGCTCGGAATTAGGCTTGGTCTATTAACTTGGGACATGCGGACCGTTCGGGGCAGCAAGTCGGCGTAAAGTGCCTTGGAATAGACCAAGTCGAAAAGGTGGAATCCCGCGCCAGGTGTGGCTTTTCGGCTAGTGCAAGCGCCGTTCTGTTAATCCGCAGGTCCCTGGTTCGAGCCCAGGTCGGGGAGCCAATACAGCAACGATCTCCGCGGTAGTACTCACTGACTGGGGTATATCTCCTTTATCCCGCGGGGTTTATTTCACGCTCGCGATGATCGGCACTTCGTTGGGACGCACGACCTCCGTTAACAATCCCTTCAAGTAAATCTCGGTCGTCTGCACGCTCTTGTGCCCGAGCAACAATTGGATCTTGCGGATGTTGTTCGGGTTCTCGCGAAACATGACTGTCGCGCCCTTCGCGCGTAGGTCGCGGAGTCCGAAATCAGCGACGATTGGATCCACGGGGCGTTCCTTGGTGCCCACGCAATAGCGTCGGAACATCGCGCCGATGCCATCGACGGTGTACGGCTTACCATCCTCGCGACGGACGAAGGTGGGATGCAGTGATCGCTCGTCGATGAACGGCTGCAATGCGGTAGCCAACTCAGCGACGACCTCGAGCTCCCTCTGAACGTTGGTCTTGCCGCGGCGGAAACGCAGCGTGTACTGCTCACCGATTTTGATCAGGTTGCGCGGGCCCATCTTCAGGACTAACGCCAGGAAAACGGTCAAAGAAAGCATCCTGCCATACAAGCCTGCGGAAACGTCGCGGACTCTTCGCATCGGCCTTTGATATACTTCTCATATATCAATTAAGGCGCGAACGAAAGCATGGCGATGGAAAAGGCGGAGCGCAAGAAACGAACGATCACCGAAATCCGTGCCTCAAAAAAAACCGGCGAGAAAATGGTTTACATGTCGGTTCCCGACTATACGTCGGCGCAATGGGCAGAAAAGGCGGGCGTGGACGTAGCGGTCGTCGGCGACAGCCTGGCAATGGTCGCGCACGGTCATCCGAACACGATTCCCGCCACCATGGACATGATGGTCATGCATTCCCTGGCGGTGCGGCGCGGGGCGCCGAATACGTTTGTCCTGGGATGCATGCCTTATCAAAGCTACAACACGCCGGACCGCGCGCTCGTAAACGCGACCCGGTTCATGCAGGACGCCGGATGCGACGCGATCAAGCCGCAAGGTGGCAAATCGCAGGCGCATATCCTCAAGACCCTCGTGGATGCCGGGATCCCGACCGCATCGCATATCGGGCTCACGCCGCACACTGTCGCCGTTCTAGGTGGATTCAAGATTCAAGGTCGCACTGCTGATGCCGCGATGAAAATTCTCGAAGATGCACTCGCCATTCAGGACGCAGGTTGTTTCATGCTCGAGTTCGAAGCCGTACCGGCCAAGATCGCCACCGTGATTTCGCAGCAGCTCGAGATCCCGACGATCGGAATAGGCGCGGGAGTAGGAACGGACGGCCAGATTCTGCTTTGCTACGATTTGCTCGGAGTCTTCGTCGACTTCAAGCCAAAGTTCACCAAGCGATTCGCCAACCTGACCGAGGTTGCGGTCAAAGGGATCAGCCAGTACGTCGCCGAAGTCAAGGCGGGAACGTTTCCCGACGACGACCATAGCTATGAGGTGGACGATCGCGAGTACGAGAAATTCCTGTCGCTCGTGGAAAAGCGCAAGCAGCATTGATGGGTCGCAAGATCGCGAAGCGCCGGCCGGCGAGCGTCGCAGGCAGCGCACAGTCGCTGACCGACAAGGCGTATTTCTATCTCGAACAGATGATCGTGACCCTGCGCCTTCGGCCGGGGAGCGCGGTGTCGGAGAATGAGCTCTCCGAGCAGCTTGGAATCGGACGCACGCCGATCCGGGAGGCATTGCACCGGCTGGCGCGAGAGCGGCTCGTCGTGATTCTGCCGCGCCGAGGGATCATGGTCTCCGAGATCAACGTCAATAGCCAGCTCCGGCTCCTGGAAGTCAGGCGCGTCGTCGAGCGGCTGGTCGCACGGAGCGCTGCGCGGCGGGCGAGCGCCGAGGCCCGGCAACGCTTTCGTGAGATCGCAGCCACTTTCGAACAATGCGCGAAAGAGTAACGACGACGTCGGTTTCATGGATGTCGATCGCGAATTCAACGAACTCTGCGTGGAGGCGGCGCGAAACGAGTTCGCGTCCGGCGCAATGAGCCTCATGCATTCGCTTGTCGCGGCGGTTCTGGTATCTGCACTATAAGCAGGCGGCGGACATGCCGCTAACCGCAAAGCTGCACGCTGACATAGCGCGCGCGATTGCCTCGGGCAAGGAGGACGCGGCGGCAGCGGCGGCTGACCGTCTGCTCGACACGATCGAAACCTTTACGCGCGCCACCGTAACGACCGAGTTCTAGGGCGAATCGTGCACGAGACTGGACGCGGCTCGATCACTTTCGAGCGCCAAAACGATAAGTGCGGCCCGAGATCGTTTGTCGACTAGATATATGCATGATATATTAAAAACGGCCCGCGTCGCTGAGCCGCGGTCGATTTCCTGGACGACTCCCCTGTGGAGGGCGTAACCATGATGTCGGAGCGGCAGAGGCGGTTTCGCGAGGAGTACAAGGCGCAAATCCATCCGTGGTACAGCGGAGTGGTCCATATCGCGTTCATCTACGTGGTCGGGGTCGGGTCGATCGCCTGGTTCGTGAGCCGAGATGAACCACCCGACCTGGGAATGGCTGCTGGTCGTGCCCGTTTTCGTTCTATCCAATATGTTCGAATGGTGGATCCACAAGTACGTCATGCACCGACTCGTCGACGTATATGCGCTGCGCGCGATCTACGATCGCCATACCCGACAGCATCATCAGTATTTCACCAACAACGAAATGACCGTGGACTCGACACGGGAATTTCGCATCATCTTTTTCCCGTGGCGGGCGCTGTTGAGCTTCATGGCGCTTTCGGCTCCCTTCGCGCTCCTGCTCGGATGGGTGATCAATCCGAACGCGGGCTGGATCCTGATGTGCACCAACGTTGGTCAATATCTGATTTACGAAACGTTTCACTATAGTTGTCACGTTCACGAGAACGCGTTCGTCAGGCAGTTGTCCGTTCGTCAACACGATCCGGCGTCATCACACGGCCCACCATAACCAGGGCATCATGATGGAGTACAACATGAACCTGACGTTTCCAATCGCCGACTGGATTTTGGGAACCAGCGATCTGAACCGGGGTTTGCTGGGACATCTTTTCAACGGCTATAGTGTCCGCCACGTCAAGCCCGAGATCGCGGCGGCGGCACGCCGACGCGAGGCAGAAGTCGCGGAGACTGCCGGCGCTTGATCATCAGGTTTCTCAGCACCGCCTATAACAAATAAGTCAAACCTCTCTCCTCTTGCGCGTCGCGGACGCTCGAACGGGTGCAGGGGAACAGTTACAAAGGAGGAGTCATGAAATCCCGTTCGAGATCATTGCTGCTGTTGCTGGCGTTGCTTGGGACGCAGTTCGGACTTTCGGCTTCCGCACAGGAAGTGGTAAAGATCGGCGAGATCGAGGCGCTGACTGGAACGCTCGCGACTTACGGATGGATGGGCAATCAGGGCGCGAAGCTTGCCGTCGAGCAGATCAACAACGCCGGTGGGTTCAAGATAGGCCCCAAGACGTACAAGCTCGAGCTGATCGCGCCGGATACGCGCGCCAACCCGCAGGACGCGCTCATCCAGCTCAAGGACCTTTTGGAGAACCAGAAGGTGAAATACGTTTTCGGCCCGTTTCTGACCAACGTGTTCAACGGCATCGAGCCGTACGCGACCCAGAACGATGGCAAGTTCCTGCTGATGGGAGGAGCGACTTCCATGCACGGGGCACTTGGTAAGCCCGGTCACGAATACCTCCTGCGCACATGGAACTGGGACTCGGGGCCGAGCGGCTTCGGCAAGCTGATGGTGGATTACCTGAAGAGCCAGGGTGCAAAGAAAGTTGCGATGCTGTTTCAGAACGACGCGTTCGGAAAGGTCGCCGTCGACATCTACTCGCCGCTGTTCAAGGCCGACGGGATCGATCTGCAGGTCGAATTGTTCGAGCCGGGGACCAAGGACTTCTCGGCTCCTCTTGCGAAGCTCGCGGCCGGCAAGCCTGATTTTCTGTTCCCCGGCTACGTCGACGCGGTCTTGTACGACATCGTGCGCCAGGCAACCGAGACCGGACAGTTCAAGCGTTTCTTTCTGGTCCGCGGTTCGATGGGCCCCGGATTGAAGAACAAGGACGAAATCGACGACTACATCGCGTATCTGCCGAAATACTTCGAGCAAGCCGAGAAGACCGATCCCAAGGTGCAAAAGTTCATCAGCGACTACAAGGCATTCTACAAACGGGATTTTCCGTACGATCAGGCGCCGCTATGCTCCTCGTCGTGCTACGACCATGTGTACATGCTGGTCGAGGCGATGAAACGCGCCGGCACCGTCGATGACGTGACCAAGGTCAAGAAGGAACTGATGTCGTTTACCTACCCGGGGATCTGGAACATCCGCTACGACTCGACCGGAGAGGCCGTATTCGGCTTCGATGTCGTCCACATGAAAAAAGGTGGCGCAATAACGACGACCCATATCGAGCCCAAGTAAGGGCCCGCCGCATGCAGGCACTAGCATCAGCGGGCCTTAATGGGGCAGCTCATCCTCGGCCAGCTCCTGAACGGCGCGATCGTTGGAACGCTCTACGGAATTCTCGCGTTAGGCGTAACGCTGACATTCGGCATTACCGGCATCGTCAACTTCGCGCTCGGCGCGTTCATGATGCTGGGTGCCTATGTTGCCTGGTATCTCTCCGACGGCGTCGGCATCCCGTACGTCTTCGCCGTGCTCGGCGCGGTGCTCGTCACCGCGGTCGGGGGCCTCGTCGCCGATCAGGCGCTGTTTCGCTTCACGCGCAACAATCTCGTCAACGGCTTGCTCGTCTCCATCGGCCTGATTGCGATCATGGAGGGCGGCGCGCTTCTGGTCTGGACCTCGACGCCGAAGGACATGCACTACGTCCTGCCGGGCGTGCTGCACATTTTCGGGGTCGTCGTGCCGAAGATGAAACTGGCCGTTTTCGCGCTGCTGCTGGCGGTCATTCTGGCGACATACGCGGCGCTTACCCGAACCTGGATCGGCCGCGCTGCGTATGCGTACGCCCAGAATCCCGAGGCGGCGCGGCTCATGGGCGTCAACACCGGCCGCCTGCAGACCGGGGTCGTCGTCTACTCCACCGCGCTCGCGGGCTTCGGCGGAGCGCTTTACGCGAGCCTCTATTCGCTCGAGCCGACGATGGGAAGCTTGTACATCCTCAAGGCGATCGAGGCGGCCATCCTGGCGGGAATCGGCAGCGTGCTGGGATCGCTTGTTCGGAGGCGCGATGCTCGGCATCACGGAGGGCACTGGTTCGATATTTCTGCCCTTCCGCATTCCGCGACGCGTACGGTCTCATTTTCCTGGTCGCGATCCTGCTGTTCAAGCCGGCCGGGCTCTTTGCCGGCAGGAAATGAGGCCCGCGTCGAAGTTCCTGTTCGCCGGCGCGGCGGTCATCGCCTTGCCGCTGGTGGTTCAAGGCGATTTTGCTCTTACCATCCTCATCTTCTCGTTTCTCCTTGGCATGCTCGCGGTGAGCTTCAACCTGATCTTCGGATTTACCGGCCAGCTTTCGATGTTCCATGCCGCCGCGTTTGGCATCTCGGCCTATGCGACTCACCTGTCGATGAAATACTGGGCGCTGACGTTTTGGGAAGGAATGATGTTCGCGGCGGCGCTGGTCACCATCATCTCCGTCGGCGTGGGTGCGATCTGTTTTCGCTTCAAGCTGAAGGAATTCTATTTCGCGGTAGTCACGCTCGCCTTTTCCGAGATGGCGCGGCTGATCGTGCTCAATTGGAACGATGTCACCAACGGCAGCCTCGGCATCAATCTTCAGGACAAGCCCACGCTCTGGATTCCCTTCCACGGTTTGATCAAGGTCGACGACACGCTGACCTGGTATTACCTTTCCAGCGTTGGACTTGGCCTCACGATCCTCGTCTGCTGGCGCATCGTGCACTCGTGGATGGGACGTTGCTTCGCGGCGATCCGCCTGAACGACGAGCTCGGTGACGCGCTGGGCATCAACGTCTTTCGCTACAAGCTGGCCGCATTTGCAACGGGAAACTTCATCGCGGCGGTCACGGGCAGCTTGTATTCCTTCTATCTCGGTTTCATCGAGCCGGGGTTCTTGTCGATCGATCAGTCACTTGCGATCATGGCAATGGTGCTGCTGGGCGGGCGAAGCGTGATAGCCGCCCCGGTGGTCGGCGCCTTCGTGCTCACGGCGCTGCCACACGTCATCCATTTCAGCGCGGAAGTGCGCGCCATCGTTTACGGCAGCATCCTGATTCTGACCATACTGCTGATGCCCCGAGGTATCGTGGGAACTCTGGCGAGCCGACTCCGCGGACCACGCAATGCTGCTTGACGTCAGCGGGCTCACCAAGCGATTTGGCGGCCTCACCGCAGTCTCGGATGTTTCGTTCGGCATCGGCAAGGGAGAGATCGTCGGCGTGATCGGCCCGAACGGGTCAGGCAAGACCACTTTGCTCAGCCTGATCTCCGGCAGCATTGCGCCCACCTCGGGCACGGTCGCGTGGCGTTCATCGGAGATCCAGGGCCGGCGCCCGCACGAGATCGCCGCGGCCGGCGTGGTCAAGACCTTTCAGAATCCGCAGCTGTTCATGGAGCTGACGGTATTCGAGCACTTGCTGATCGCGGGTCATCTGATGCTGAAGCGCGCGCTGGGCTGGCGCCGGATCGGCACCCTGTTGCGCGCCGGGGGCGGTAATCGGCGATTCCGCGCTGGATGGCCGCGCCGCGGACGATCATGCGGCTGTGCCGACTGGAAGCGTCATGCGATCAGCGCGCGGCCGGTCTATCCTACGGCGAGGAAAAAATGCTCGGCGTCGCGATGGCCATGATGTGCGAGCCCGAACTGCTGCTGCTGGACGAGCCCGCGACCGGCCTTGGGCAGGCGGAGATCACCAGCCTCGAGGCGGTCTTGCGCGACCTGCGCGATCACGGCACCACGCTGTGCGTAATCGACCACAAGGTAGGCTTTCTCGGCAGGCTGGCGGACCGCGCGATCAGCCTGCATCACGGTGCGAAGATCGCGGAGGGAACGCCGGCGGAGGTGCTTCGCGATCCGAAAGTCATTGCCGCCTATCTTGGCCGCCATCGTGCTTGAGTTCGAGCGGCCTGAACGTCTACTACGGCAAGAGCCACGTGCTTCGAGGCCTGTCGCTGAAGGTGCTCGATGGCGAAGTCGTATCGCTGATCGGCGCCAATGCCGCCGGCAAGACGACGACGCTGCGCACTGCGCTCGGCTTGAAGGAGACAGCGTCGGGATCAGTTCGCTTTCTCGACGCCGACGTCAACGGCTTGTCCACGCCCGAGCGGGTGCAGCGAGGGCTCGTGCTCGTTCCCGAGGGACGGCAGGTTTTCACCAAGTTTACGGTCATCGAGAACCTGTTGATGGGTGCGTACCACCGTCCGGATCGCAACTCGGCCGGCGAAGGAGATGGACGATGTTTTCGCGCTGTTTCCGCGCCTCGCGGAGCGGCGGCAGCAAAAGGCGGGATCGATGTCGGGAGGCGAACAGCAAATGCTCGCGATCGGACGCGGGCTGATGGCCAAGCCGAAGTGTCTGCTGCTCGACGAACCGACGCTGGGCCTGGCACCCGATCATCGTCGAGGAAATCGAGCGGATCATAGGCACGTTGGCCGCGGCCGGAATGACGATTCTGCTTGCCGAACAAAATGCGGCGATGGCGTTGAGTTGTTCGCAGCCGCGCGTACGTGCTGGAATCGGGTGCGATTTCTGTCGAGGGAACGGCCGAGGCACTGAAGCAGAACCGACGCCATCAGGGATCTTTTTCTTGGACCGTGATTCGCCATGAAAGAGGAGTAGCCGTGGCACAAACTACTCACGCCGTTACAAATCGAGCAATTCCACGAGGATGGCTGCATTCATCCGATCCGTGCGATCAGCGAGACAGACGCGCTCGAGCTGAGACGCAAGCTGGAGGCTTTCGAGCGCGACAGCGGCGGACCGCTGCGCGGCGATTTGCGGCACAAGTCGCACCTGCTATTCACCTGGCTCGCGGACCTGGTGCGAGAAAGAATGCATCGTCGATGCAGTCGAAGACCTCTATGGCCACGACCTTCTTTGCTGGACCACTAATTTCTTCATCAAGGAAGCCAATAATCCTGCGTTCGTGTCGTGGCATCAGGATTCCACGTACTGGGGTCTCGATCGGCCGGACGTGGTGACCGCATGGATCGCGCTCACGCCAAGCAACGAAACCAACGGCGCGATGGAGTACATCCCCGGGCACGCACAAGTCAGACCAGATTCCCCACCGGGATACGTTCGCCAAACACAATCTGCTGACGCGCGGCCAGGAGGTTGCCGTTC
The DNA here is from genome assembly GCA_963730465.1 of uncultured beta proteobacterium. Taxonomy (GTDB): domain Bacteria; phylum Pseudomonadota; class Gammaproteobacteria; order Burkholderiales; family Casimicrobiaceae; genus PALSA-1003. The sequence goes on from CAVSRR010000002.1 coordinate 34,476, forward strand.
GACGTCGACCCATCGCTGGCAAGAAGGATCTGTCTTCGGCCCGGTGAAATGTCTCTGCACCATGTTCGTCTGATACACGGGTCGGCACCGAATCCTTCCAATGACCGTCGCATCGGCTTCGCAATCCGCTACGTCCCAACCTACGTGCGTCAGATTGCCGGTGAAGACAGCGCAACGCTGGTCCGCGGCAGCGACGCCTATCACCATTTCGAGCTGGAGCCGCGGCCAACGCTCGACATGGAACCCGGGTTCGTGGCCTTGCACAAACGCATTGCCGAGCGCAACGCGCAGATCCTCTATCGCGGCACTCCGGTCAAGAGCTACAACGATCCGACGGCACTGGCCGAGCGGGGACCTGTCTAGGCCGGGCTGATATGGCAATCCGTTCAGGCAGTGGACCGCCGCGACGCGGTCGAGATAAGCACCGACGTCCTGGTTGCAGGAGGCGGAGCCGCTGGAGTCGCGGCCGCCGTGACCGCGGCGCGACAGGGATTGCAGGTAACGCTTGTTGAGCGCTACGGATTTTGTGGAGGCGGGGCCGTTGCCGGGATGTCGGGAACGGTCTGCGGACTCTACCAGGCATCGAACGACGCGACGGCCGGTCCCAGACAGGTAGTATTTGGATTCGCCGACGAGTTCGTCCGTCTGCTCGAAAGCAGGAACGGCCTTACGCCACCGATGCGCTATGGGAAGACGTTTACGCGCGTCCACGATCCGCTGGTTTGGCGCGATGCCGCCGATCATCTGCTTCGCAGCGCCGGCGTCCGGGTATTGTTCCATACCCTGATCATCGATGTCCTGCTCGAGGGCGATCATGTGACCGGAGCTATCGCCTGGTCGAAGCAGGGCCGGCTGCGCATAAGCGCAAAGCTGGTCATCGATGCAACCGGAGACGCCGATGTCGTTGCGATGGCAGGGTTCCCTTCGTTCGTCGGTGACGAGGGTAGGGTGCAGAATCCAACGATGATCTTCCGAATGCTCGGGGTCGATACGGCGCGCTTCCGGCGCGAGTATGGCGACGACACGATCATGCCCGCGCGCATCACCGAGTTGCTCAAGGAAAGCAACGGCAAAGGCTATGTCTTGCCGCGCGCGAAGATATGGCTGTTCACCACCACGAGACCCGGCGAGCTGTTGTGTAACTGCACTCGGATCATCGGTCCCGACGGCCGCGAGCTCAACACTTTGCTGGCTGCGGACTTTACCGACGCCGAGATCGAAGGCCGCTTGCAGATTCGCGAATACGCACGATTCTTTCGTGAGCATCTAGCGGGATGTGAATCGAGCTTCATCAATGACAGCGGGGTGCAGGTGGGCGTGCGGCAGACGCGGCAGGCGCAAGGCTTGCAGACGCTCATGAACGACGACGTGCTTCAGGCGCGCAAGTTTGACGATGGGATCGCTCGCTCGCCGTGGCCAATCGAGCTGCATACAGGCTCACGGCCACGGGTCGAATGGATCGTCGACGATTTCTACGAAGTTCCATATAAGTGCTTCGTTCCGCAACGCGGCGAGGGACTGCTCGTCGCTGGGCGTTGCCTGTCGGCGCAGCATGAAGCGGTTGCGTCCGCAAGGGTCACGGCTCAGTGTTTTTCATATGGCCATGCGATCGGCCTCGCCGCGGCGACGTGCGTGCGTGACAACGTGACCCCGCGCCAGCTGACGGGCGTTGAAGTCAGAGAGCGATTGAATCGGGATGGCGCGCGTCTGGCCGGCTAGCCACGCGCACCGCAAGAACCACTTTACGGGCAAGGAGAGGCACATGAAACCAGAGGAAGTTCTCGCGTATCCATCTCGCGTGCTGACCCAGCAGCAGCGCGAATTCTATTTTTTGGAAGGATATCTGCTTGTAGAGCGAATCATCGGCGACGACTGGGTTCGGAAGCTACGAGACGCCACCGATGAATTGATCGAACGCAGTCGCTCAGTGAGCAAGTCGGACGCGGTTTGGGATCTGGAACCGGGGCACACCGCCGCCGCGCCTAGATTGCGGCGAGTTTCGGCCCCCATCGACCACCATCCCGCGTATTGGGCGTACGTTTCCGAATCCATCATCGGCGATATCGTCGCCGACCTGGTCGGCCCGGACGTTAAATTCCATCATTCCAAACTCAACTTTAAATGGGCGCAAGGGGGCGAAGAGGTGAAATGGCACTACGACATTTCGTTCTGGCCCCATACGAACTACTCGCCGCTGACCGTGGGCACCTACATCTACGACTGCGGCATGGACCAGGGCCCACTGGGCGTGATTCCACGCAGTCATCGTCGCGAGGAGCTGTACACGCAATATGACGATCAGGGCAAATGGATCGGGTGTCTTTCGGAGCGCGATGCCGCAACGCTCGACGTCAAATCGGCCAAATACCTGACAGGTCCGGCGGGCTCGCTGACTCTGCACAACTGCCGTACGGTACACGGATCGCCGCGGAACACATCGGATCTTGGACGACCGCTGCTGCTAAACACCCTGACCTCGGCCGACGCCTTTCCGTATACCGCTGAATCCGATTCGCTCGCCCAAAGATCAAAGCATCATTCGCGGCAAGCGGGCCTTGTATGCGCACCACGACCCGCGCCCCTGCCTCGTTCCGCCGGACTGGTCAAAGGGATACACCTCGATATTCGCGTTGCAACAGGAAGAGGCAAACACGGAAGCGATGATGTGAATCGAGCCATGAACTTTCATGCGGCACGCGGACTCCGCATCGTTACCCGCGCATGTCCAAATCGCGACATCGGAGAGTCAAGAATGGCTTTCGTCGTGACGGTTGCGCTCCGCGCGCCAAGCTTGGTCTATTATTCTGCCGTGCGTGGAGTCCACGGGGCCATAGCGTAGCGAAAGGTCTCGAAAATAGACCAAGTCTAAGCTGCGGAGATCGGCGCTGCGCCTGGCGTTGCGGGTAGATCGAATGCAGGACTGTTAATCCGCAGGTTCCTGGTTCGAGCCCAGGTCGGGGAGCCACGCTTGACCGAGCCGTCGCCGGTTCCCGGGTCACGCTACGACATCACCGCGATCGCATTCCGCGCACGGTCGTCGCGAGTTTCGCGCGCGCCCGAGATCGCGCGCGACCCGTCCACGGATGCGCTCAGTGATGACGCGGACCCTTGGGGCTGCCCTTTGGCGGTGTCGGCTTTTTGGGTTGCGGGGCGGGTTCCGAATGATGGCCGCCGTCTTCATGACCACCACCCTGCGGATGCCTGTACCCGAGAAAGAGAATGCTGTCCTCGTCCAACTCGGCGATGGGGTACTCGAGCACCTTGGCCGCAAGTAACGGGACTTCGAGCGCCAGCACCATCTCCGTGGCCCAGCCTCTGGAGAACGTCGTGTCGGTCTTCTTGTTGACGAATGCCTCGACGGCGAGCTCGACGATTGGCTTGCCCGGCACGCACGACGGGATCGACAACAGCCTCAGCTTGCCGCCGGCCGCCGCCACATGGAAGCCAGTATCGTCGAAAGCCAGCGAGACGATGCCGGCGCCGTGAGGGCCGCCGTGGGCGGTGCCGAAGTAGAACTTGATCGCACCGTTATATTGAATGCCCTTGTGGTGGTGGTGCCTGCGAACGACGTCGAGGCCGATGGCCGTCAGGGGAGCCAGTCCTGGGACTTCGGCCTCCCCCACGAACGAGGTGCTCGATCCGGCAAGTTGGTTCGTCAACTGATAGCCGACGTATGCGAGGTATGTGAAAGCAATGAGCTTGGTGACGGACGACACCGATGTCGTCGCCGTGCACAGTGCCGCGAACCCAGACGTGAAGTCGGCCGACTGCAACTCGCTACTGAGCGCCATTTCCGTCAATACATCGGCGTAAGCCCCTTGCTCGCCGCTGGGATCGATGAAGTTGACCGGATCGTCGTAGGCGTACTGGTAGCGGTGCTGCGACGACGGGTTGTCGATGTCGCCCGCGAGCGGGTCGCGGCCGAAGAAGCGGCCTTGCGCCGGGTCGTAGCTGCGCGCGCGCAGTTGGTAGAGTCCTGTGCCGGTGTCCAGGCGCTCGCCGCGGTAGCGATACGGGTTGGCCGTGCTGCCTGTGGCGTGGACCGGGTTGCCGAACGCGTCGTACTGATACGTGTCGGTGATGGCGGCGCCCGCGTCCGCGAGCGCCAGGACGCTGCCCTTGCCGTCGCCAAGCGGAACGCGCGTGTTCGCGCCGGCGGTGAGCCCGACCAGCTCGTATCCAAATACAGAGCTCGACTGCAGCGTCCCGCCGGCGTTGCGCTCCTCGAGCACCTGCGAGTAGCCGGTCGGATTGAGTTCATCGACCAGGTAATTCGCCGTGCCGGCGGCGGTGATGGCCTGCACCCGGTTGCCGTCGGCATCGTACGCGTACTGCTCGGCGAAGCCGCCGCCGTTGATCGACACAAGCCGGTTCTCCGTATCGTAGCCGTAGGTCACCGTGCCGGCGGGCGTCTCTGCTCACCAGGTTGCCGTTTGCGTCCCAGCTGTACGCGCCGACGCTATCGGTCAGTAGCCGGTCGTCGTTGTCATACGTGAAGTTCGTCGTCGTCGAGTTCATCGTCGTCTGCATGCGATTGCCGACGACGTCGTAGGTGTGCGTCGCGGTGAACGCGTTCGCGCCGGTCCGCGTCTGGGTGACGAGGCGGCCCTTCGCGTCGTAGGCGTAGGCGTCGACCGAGCCGTCGTTCTCCGCGGTCTGCGCCAGGCGGCCGGCGGCCGAATACGCATGTGCGTAGGAGCGCAGCAACGCGCTGGCCGGACGTCTTGTGCGAGAGGTTGCTCAGGCGATTGCGCACGTCGATACGTTGCGTCGCTGACGATGCCGTCGAACGAAGTAAGCCGCAGGCGGTTGCCACCGAGGTCATACGCGGCAGCGGCGGATCCCGCGGGCGCGGTCACCTGCGTGAGCCGGTCGTTGGCGTCGTACTGGTAACCGACGGTCGTCGCGGGCGTCGCGAGCGAGGTCAGGTTGTCGTTACCGTCGTAGGAGTAATGCAGCGACGTGCCATCGGGATTCGTCACCGCGGCGAGCCTGCCGGCGCTGTCGTAGCTGTAGCTGGTCGTGCCGCCCGCGTCGCTGACGCTCGCGCGCTGGCCGTCGGCCGCATACACGTACGTCACGGCTGCGCCGACGGGCAGCACCTTTTTCACCAGCCGGTCCATCATGTCGTACACGTAAGTAGTGAGGCGGCCCAGGCCGTCGGTGTAGGCGACGACGTTGCCGACGCCGTCGTACGTATACTGCTCCGTCGCACCGCTCGGGTAAGAGCGGCGGACGAGTTGCCCCCGCGCGTCGTAGTCGAGGTGCGTGACTCGGCCCAACGCATTGGTCATGCGTCGACGACATTGCCGGCCTCGTCGTAGGTGTATTGCGCGTTGCCCGAAAGGCCGGACACGGCGACCATGCGGCCGAGGCCGTCGTACTGGTAGGTGGTCGTGTTGCCGTCCTCGTCGGTGGCGCTGGTGCGCCGCCCGAGCGCATCCCAGGTCTGCTGCGACTTGCTGCCGTCGGCGAACGTCGCCTGCACGGGATGGCCATCGCCATCGTAGGTAAACTGGACCGTGTGGCCATTGGGGTCGGTGGTACTCGTCGGCTGCCCGACCGCGTTGCGCGCGGTCGTGACCTGCGGCCGGGTCAGCGGGCCGCCGGGGCCATTGGCCACCGCCGGATAATGGACCGACACCTGACGATTGGCGCTGTCGTAGTCGAAGTCGGTGCGGTTGCCGTTGGCGTCGATCGTCGCGTCGACGCGACCGCCCGGCGAGTAGACGGTCTGCGCCGTGCTGCCGCCGGGGAAGGTCGTCGCGACCTCGCGGTTGAGCTCGTCGTAGGCATGCGACGTGACGCGGCCCACCGGGTCCGTGTCGGTGATCGCGTTGCCATTCGCATCGTAGGTCGTCGCCGTGGTGCTGCCGTCCGGGAAGGTCGTGGCGACCAGCCTTCCAAGCGTGTCGTAGGTCATGGTCGTGCGCCGGCCCAGCGCGTCGACGTTGGCGGTGACCGCACCGTTGACGTCGTACTCGATGCGCGACACGTTGCCCAGCGGGTCGGTCGTGGCGACGAGTTGGCTCGCGCCGTCGTAGGCGAACTGGGTCGTGAACGGCGTCAGCGTGCCGCTGACGGTGCGCCAGACCGATTCGCTGATCGGGTTGCCGTTGCCATCGTAGGTGTGGTCGACGCGGCGCAGGAGCGTCGACGACGCGTCGCGCACCTCGGCGCGCGTCTCGTGGCCGGCGGCGTCGTACGTGTAGGTCGTGGTCGTGCCTAACGCGTCGGCGCTGGTGAGCAGTTTGCCCGCGCTGTCGAACGTGCCGTTGATCGTGCCGCGACCCGGCAGCGTGGTTTGCGTTGCCGTGCGGTTGGCGCCGTAAGTGAATGCGTATGCGTGACCGGCAGGGTCGGTCACGAGCGTCGGGTCGCTGAATGCGTTGTAGACGTAGCTCGTCGTCAAGGGCGAGGCCGCCGGGGTCGGTGACTAGGGTCAGCGGATTGTTGCCGCTCCACGTGCCGGTGCTCGGGATGCCGTCGGGGTCGACGTTAGTGAACAGGTTGCTCATAGCTGTCGTACGTGCTCGTCGTGCTCGCCAGCACGGTGGTGCCCGCGATCGTGACGCTGCGTTGCGACGACGTCACGTTGCCGTCCGCGTCGTACGCGAGCACTGTGACGTGGCCGAGCCGGTCGGTGATGGTGGTGTCTGCGCGCCGGGGTCGTTGGCGTAGGTGACCGTGTGGCCGGCGGCGTCGGTGCTCGCGATCAGGTGGCCCGCGTCGTCGTAGATGTTGCGCACCCCTTCGCTGCCCTTCGGATCGGTGGCGACGAGCAGGTTGTGAAGGTAGTCGTAAGTGTAGGTCGACGTCGCGCCGACCGCGTTCGTGTGGCTGGCGAGATTGCCGTTGCCGTCGTAGCGGTAGGTCTGGACATTGCCGTCGGGTCGGTGATCGAAGTGATGCGGTTCTGGGCGTCGCGGGTAAACGCGACGCTCTGACCTGAAGACGAGGTGACGCCGGCCGGTCCGAACGTCGTGCTGTTGCCGCGCGCATCCGTGACCTGCGTGACGCCGTTCGCGTCGAAGTCGATCGCCGTGCCGTCGATCGTCGTGTAGCGGAAGCGATGCGGATCGAACGTATTGAGCGTGGTGTCGTCAAGCAGTGAGACGACGCCCGGGCTGCGAATCGATGATCAGCAGGTTCGGATTGTCGAGGCAATCGATCGTCCCGATGGCGACCGGGGCGCGGCACGAACGAGGCCAGTACTGTCGAGAAGGGCACCAAGACAGACGACGAAGGCGTGATCACAAGATCGAACGTCTGCACGCGACCGTCTGCGAGCGTGACTGCGACCGAGTGCGCCTTGTCGAGGGACCAGCGCATAGCTCGTGCCGCCGCCGTCGACGTGCCAGCTCGAGCCCAGCGTCGTGCTCGGCGCGACGCGCATCGTGTTGAGTCCCAGTTGCCAGCCGACACCGAAGTCGCCCTGGGTCTTGTCGCGGCTGTCGTAGGTGCGCGTGACGGTTAGCGGCAATGCCCGCCGCGGCGACATTCAGGTCGACGTAGCTCAGCTTGAAGAGTCCCGGCTTCTGCTGGCCCGAGACGACGATGCCGACGCTTGCCACGGACGTGTTGCCGCCGCTGTCGTAGCACGGTCAGGCGCAGCGTGTACGCATCGTTGATGAGTGTGGTGGGATCGAATGTCCCCAGCGCGCTGGCCGCGACCGGGGTCGCTCCCGACGCGAACACCGTCCAGTCTTGTCGTACCGCCGAGCGCGAAGGCAAGCTCGTAACGCAGGAAGTTGGCGTCGGTCGCCGTGCCGTACGATCGTCGGGTGATTCCGTTGACGCATCGCGCCGTCGGCCGGTGAAGTGATCGCCGCCACCGGATTGACGTTGTCGCCCGGTGTTCGCGCGACGACATTGAGCGTCGACTGTCCGGTCACGCCGCTGATCGTCGCGCTGATCGTCGTCGGGCCGCGTTGAGCGCCTTGGCACCGCCTGTAGAGTCGACGGACGCGACCGTCGGCACCGATGAGTTCCAGACCGCGGCAATCGTGACGTCCGCGCTGGTTTTGTCGGTGAACACGGCCGTTGCGCGATATGCAAGCGACTCGCCAACAACGCGCAGCGCGCTCGGCGCCGGTGTCACGATGACCTGAGCCACGGTGCCCTGACAACGGCGGCCCGGTCGACACGGTCAGTGTCACCGCGCCGGGGGGCGCCAGCGTTGTTCCGAACGCCGGGCTTTGCCCGACCACTTCATTTGCCGGTGCGGTCGGCGACGACACCGGGATTGACGATTACCGTGAAGCCGAGTCCGACGAGCGCCGTTCGCGCTTGAGTAAGCGTTAAGCCGACCAAGTCCGGAATGAGTTGCGGTTGAAGCCCCAGCGATACTTGCAGCGTGATCGCGCTGCCAAGCAGCGCCGTGGCGCCAGCCGCCGGGAACTGTGTCAGCACCTGGTCCGCCGGAGCCGGGTAGTAGATGGAGGTCACGCTACCCGTAACAAACCCCGCGGCGGCGAGCGTGGCCTCGGCAGTTGTCCTTGACTGTCCCACGATGTTGGGAACCGTTCCGGGACCGGTGCTCTGCAGGAGCGAGAGCGTCTGATTCGCAACCGCGCCATGGTTGTCCGTCGCCGCAAGTACGATGAACTGGGCGCCGCTGGGCAGGTTAGGGCAAGTGAGCACGCCCGACACTGCATCAATGCTGCAGTTGTAAGCACCGTTGCCCGCCGTCAGCACGATGCTGTAGCTCACGGTGTCGCCCGGATCGGGATCGACGGCGTGTGCGGCGTAGGTAAGTGGCCCCGATTGATACTCAGTCGGCGGCACTGACTTGAACACCGGCGGACGGTTGTCCGGCAGAAGGGTGATGGTGACCGTTGCTGGCGCGGAAGTCATGCTTGCCGTGCTCGCCGTGTACTGGAACGTCGTCGTGGTATTTACTTTCGGATCCACCGGCGTAAGGACCTGTGGCTGATTGCCGTAGACGTTGGTCGCCGGCGTGGCGAAGTTATTGGCCTCGACCGATGGAATTGTTCCTTTGTTGTCGACATTGCTGCCGTGATAGCCGAATTCGTTGAATACGGTCGGCGCCGGACGCCAGTCGTTGTTCTTCGCGCCAAACACGAACACGCAACCCGGTTGGGGGTACTGGTCCCCTGGGTAGCTCACCACCACCGATGCGTGCCCGCTGCCATCGACGTCCGCGACAATCGCGGACGCTCCAAATCCGCCCTGGTATGAGCCGCAATTGGCCAATCCCGGTTGCGCAAATATATCGCTCCACAAGAGAGTGGCCTTCGTCTTTCCGGTCGCACCGTCGGTGAATTCCATTCCCACCGATGTGGGGATGATGATCTCCGCGATGCCGTCGCCGTCGAGGTCGAACGAGTGCCGGGCGCTTGCGCGTGAAGATCGGCGGGCGCCGGGAACGCCGTAATCGCGCGTCCATTTGATCTGCCCGTGGTTGTCGTATACCCACAGCGTCTGAAACGCGGTCGCAATGATCTCTGGTTGGCCGTCGCCGTCGATGTCAGCGATGCTCAAAGGCCCGCACGCTCCGCCGTTGCAACCGCTCAATGGCGATTGCCACTGCACGGTGCCGTCGGCGTGGCGGGCAACGATCAACGGATGGCCCCTGGGGTCCGTATTCATAGCTGATGATCGACGACTGACCGGAATCATCGAGCTTCGCCACCGCGAGGCTGGAAAACGTTGCGCCGAGCCGGTTCGATATCAGATTCCCGTCGGCATCCCAAACGGCGCCGTTGGCCATGACGTTCAGGTTGCCGCTGCCCATAAGATCAGCGATGGCGAAGGCGGCCGGATTGAAACTGCCGCCATCGGCTTGCCCGTCGTCCGCCGCAATGAAGCGCTGGCGTATGCTGCCATCGGCGCCGTTCAGAGCCAGGACCCCGGTGCAGTGGGTCAGCCCGGAATTTGCCTGGAACTGGGTGCATGCAAGTGGCTGCGTTGAATCGCTGTCGAGATATCCCGATGCCGAATTCTTGAACAGCACGCTTGGCGTCTCGCCTTGATGCAGCCGTGCAATCGCCGGCATTGCGTTGTAGGTCATCGGGTAATACGCGAAGCCGCCGCCGGATCCCGAGAAGAAGGTGCCCAGCGGTGCGCTCAGCCATTTGACTGCGCCGGTGCGCGCATTGAGCGCGATCATGCGTGAGACGTACGCGCCGATGTTGCTGTCGGCATCGCACCAGGCTGGCGTGACCAACGAGGGAACGCCGCTGTCGTCGATATCGCCGACGGCGAGTTGCTCCCAGATATTGTCGGGTCCGATGTGGCAGCCGGTATAAGGCGCGGGCAACTCGCCGTAAACCCACCACAACTCGGCGCCGGTGCTGCCGTCGATCGCGGCGATGCCGGTGTTGTTGGCGGGCTGCGTGCGCGACGAAGATCACCGGCTTGCCATTGCCGAAGACGTCGGCGACGCGCGGATTGCTGTAGCCACCGCCACCGTCGCTCGGGAACGCAGTGCCCCACTTGAGCACGGGCTGGAAGTTCGGTCCCGACGGCAGTGCAGGGGCGGCATAACTGAAGCTGCCGTCGGCGCCGAAGGCATTGAGCGTTCCTTTGTCCGGATCACTGATCTTGGCGGCCGTGAGACTTGCGCCCACGGGGCCCAGGTCGTTGGCGAGAACACCAGGCGCCACGACACTGAGCGTCGCACCGAGATGCACGCTGTAACTGTCGTCGATCGCGACCGGCGCGACCAGTGGCAGCAGATTGAGCGTGAACGACTTCGTGTCGGACAGGCCGCTGGCATCGGTGACCTTCACCGTGACAGGATAGGCGCCAATGCTCACGCCCGACGTGGCCCAGGCCACGTGGGCGCCGTTCAGTATCATTCCGGAAGGACCGCTGACGAGCGAGTAGGTGAGCGTGTCGCCAGCGTCAGGGTCCGTCGCCGACAACGTGCGGACGAACGTCGTACCGATACCGACGCTTTCATCCGCCTGCGGCGCCAGTTGCGGCGGATGATCAACGTACTGGACAGTGACATTAAAACTCGTCGACGCCGACCGGCCGTGATTGTCTGTCACGGTCGCCGTGAACTTGTAGGTGCCAATCTCACTCGGAGTGGGGGTCCAATCGAGCAGAGGTGGCGGGCTCAACGAGGCGCCGGGAGGTGCGGATGGCAGCGTGAACGTCAAAGTGTCGTTGACATTTCCCGCCGTGGCCTGCAACAGCTGTTGGTAACGGGTACCCAGTACTATCGTGCGGTCGGCGATGGCCACGATCTGCGGGCCGACGCCTCCGCCGCCAGGCGTTCACCGTGACCTGCATGGTGCCGCTGGTCGAGAGCGCGCTGTCGCTGGCGGTGAGTTGCAATAGGTATGGGCCGGCCGACGCTGAAGGCAGCGGTTGTCGTCAAAGCGTGTACGTTGCCAAAGACGACCGTTCCGGGTCCGGACACGACACTCCATGTCGTCGTCAGCGCGCCAGGCGGATTGGGCAGGCCATCATCGCTGGCAGTCCCCGCAAGATTCGCCACAGCAGGCAATGTGATCGTCTGGTTGGGCCCGGCATTGACGACGGGCGGCTGATTGACGGGAGCGACTGGTCACCGTGACCTGCATCGTGTCGCTGGTCGATAGCGCGCTGTCGCTGGCGGTGAGTTGCAGAACGTAGAGACCGGTCGCACTGAAACTGGCGGTCGTCGCCAAAGCGTGCACGTTGCCAAAGACGACCGTTCCGGGGCCCGACATGACGCTCCATGTCGTTGTCAGCACTCCGGGAGGATTGGGTAATCCATCGTCGCTGGCGGTGCCCTGCGAGATTCGCCAAGGCCGGCAACACGATCGATTGATCGGGGCCTGCGTTGACGACCGGCGCCTGGTTGCCCGACGCATCCTTTTGCACCCAGACATCGAAGCGCAGATAGAGATTTTGCGCGTCCTGCTGGTCGAACACGGCGACGATGTCTGCGTTGGGAGGAGCGTCGCCCTTGGGGTCGGTGACCGCCGCGGTGATGCCGGCCCAGTCGCCAACGTTCCCATCGAGTACGACGGTCCCAGCCCAAACCAAGCCGGTCGCCGCCACAATCACGAGGAGTGCCAATAATGGCGTCGACTGCGGATACTTACGCCGCAACCAAACCGCACTCACGAACAATGCCAGCGCGAGCGGTATCAGCGCCCACTTGGAAAGCGGAACCGGCGTGGCGGCGACTGCGGGGCCCGCTTGCAACCGTGATGAAGAACGGCGCCGTCCAGTCGGTAGCGCCGTTTGAATCGATCCCCAGTCCCCACGCCTTGAACGTGCCCACCGGTAACGACGCCAGTGCTACTTCACTTTCGACGACCGACGCGCCGCCGGTGCCATTGCCAAGGCCTACATTCCACCCGCCATTGTTGTAGGTAACAGGAGCGCCCAGCACACCGCCCGAACACGTTTGGCGTTCGAGGCGCACAACGGTGACGCTGGTCGTCGTGGTGTTGACGACCGCCGTAAGCACCGTTTCAACGCCGGGTGCACTCGTGCCGCCGGCGCTGACGACGCAACCTGTGGCTGCGTCGTTGTCCGTGTCGAGCAATAGTTGATAGCGCTGTTCTGCGGCTTCCGCCGGATTCGCCAGCAGAAGAAGGATGCTAGCGAAGGCCAGCCAATGGCTGATTCGCTTTACCGCGTCCGCAAGCTTCGCGCAGGCATACCCAACCGCGTGATTGGGGCGCGCGGGCAAAATACGCCCAGTCACATTGAATGGCCTACAATTCCCCCTGACGCACATTGTTTTGACCACTATAGGTTGACGATCGAGGGTAGCGGCCCACGGGCTCGGTCAGTGACGAAAACTTGCGTAATCTTGCGCAACGATCGCACCCGCCCCTGACGAAGGACGAAGGCGATTGAGCAAGCCAATACTGCCTCTCGACAGCTTGATGGGCTGGAAAGCGATTGCCCGCTTTCTGGGGCGCGAGACGCGTACTGTGCAGTTGTGGGAACGCGAACGCGGTCTTCCGATCCACCGGCTTCCGGGTCATGCTTCGCAGAGCGTCCACGCGTATCCGCAGGAGCTCGCCAAGTGGCTGTCGGGTTCTCGCCAGATGCATGGACCGGCCCCAGCCCAAACAAAAGTACGCGCACCTGGGTTGCTGGTGCTGCCTTTTCGATTTCACGATCACGGTGCCGTCAACGCGGCGGCGGTCGGCGACACCCTGGCGCAAGAACTCTTACACCGATTGACCGTAGCGCCGCCGTGCAAAGTCCGTGTGCTGTCCTGGACTACCTCGTGCAGCTACAAAGGCGCAGCAAGACGCGCCGACGAAATCGCGATTGCCTCGGATGTTCGCTACCTTGTCGAAGGTGCTATCCAGAAAAAAGGCTCTCGCTGGTGTATTGATATACGTTTGGTTGATGCGCTCGAAGATCGCGTGGAATTCGCGGACCGTTTCGAGGCTATCGGCCCCGACATATTTGCGCTTCAGTCGACCATTGCTGAAGCCGTCAGCGGGCAATTGGCGTTGCACATCAGCGGACGCTTGGTCGAGCCGTTCTGGGACCAGCCAGTTGCGCCGCAGGCGTTCCACTCCTATGTGGCTGCTGCCTACGGTGCGACGCGCCCCAACACCCGCGATTTACGGGCAGCGCTCGACCATGCCAACGAAGCGTGCACACTCGATTCGAGCTTTATGCCGGCACAAATTCTGCGCGCTTCCCTGCAAATTCAAGTTTTAAGCTATGCCGGCGCATCTGTAACCGAAGGGCTGGCCAAGGACGTGGCTCGGCAGTGCGTTCGCGACGCTCCTCGATTGGCGACGAGCAAAGCATTAGACGCCACGCTCGCCGCAGTCCTAGAGAACGACTGGGAACGGTCGGATCTTCGATACGGCGAAATCACTTCCGCGTTGCCGGCAAACCTGGAGGCTAGGCTGGGCTTCGCGTCAAATCTCGCGCTCCGCGGGCGATTCACCGACGCCCAGAAAGTGATCGACGACGCCGCAGCCATTGAACGCCCTCCCCAAGTGCTACAGGCGCAGGCCTACCTGAATATCTGGCAAGGCAACTTCGAGGCGGCTGCGCTTTTGCAGGACGAGATTCTCACCCATTCCGGATTCCAATATCCGACGACTATCATGCAGGCGATGGTCGTCGGAATGATGCTGCGCGACGATACACGTATGCGTGCGTTGCTTGAAAAGATCGAGCCGGAGCTATCGCCTGTCTATCGCAATTGTTTGGCGATGTGCACGGCGGCGTCAACGCGTGACACCGGGGCGCTTATGGCTGCGCGAAAGCAACTCACCGCGGCCGCAGAATGCGGGACGGCACTCTGGTATCACGTTGCGCTACTGGACGGCTATGTTGGTGACGCCAAGAATGCGGCATTGCACCTACGTCGCGCAATCGATCTTCGCGAAAATGGAATCAACAATGCTGCAGTTGCACCTGGTTTTGCACCGGTGCGCGATGACCCACAGTTTCGATCACAGTTGAGTCGTCTAAATCTTGTCTGAGCTCGCCACGCAAAGATTGCGAGCCAGATCCGAGGTACTTCGAGAAGCAGCCCGATGCGGGCTGCCTACGTTGGTTCTATTCGCGGTAGCTAAAGGTGGGTAAAGGGCCATAAGTGGCCGTATCTTGGAGAAAATAGAACCAGTCGATACTCGGAAAATATATGATTTGACTTCGAATATTGACGTGCAGCGCGCCGTTCTGTTAATCCGCAGGTCCCTGGTTCGAGCCCAGGTCGGGGAGCCAATCTACATGCGGCCCGCAGCGATGCGGGCCGTTTCTTTTTTCACCGCGATTCGAACTCGACTCCGCCAATGCACTCTGAAAAGCATCGACAGAAATGATCGGCAACGAATCGGCAACGACGGCCGCTTACGACCCGAAGCGGGCAGTCGAATGTCATGGAAGCAGACGTTCGCGACGTTACTCGATAATGTTGTCGACCCGCATCAAGAGTTCACCAGTGATTTTGACGCCGAGCGCGTTCGCGGTCGTGCGGTTGATTGTCAGATAGAACTGCGCGGGTTGTTCGAATGGCAGCTCACCGGGCTTGGCACCTTTGAGTATCTTGTCCACAAGGGCCGCCGCGCGGCGGTAACTATCGGCGAAATTCGGTCCGTAACTCATCAGGCCACCAACTTCCGGGTATTCGCGTCCGGAATAGGTGGAGGCAACATTGCTCTTCAGGGCGAGCGCTGCGATCTCGCGAAAATGCTGCACAAAATAAGTGCTGCCCAGCACGATGAGTGCTTCGGCACGTTCGCGCGCGATGGTCTGGAAGGCAGCCTCGAATCCTTTCGGTGCATCTACATCCACGCGAATGATCCCGACACCTAGCAGTTGTGCGTTGGCTTCAATGGACTTGAGCACCGCAAGATGATCGAGATTGCCCGGAAGTGCCAGCACGGCGATGCGCGTTAGCTTGGGAATTGCCAGTTTGAGCAACTCGACATGTTTAGCGAAAACATCGTCAAGTAGCGCTGACAGGCCAGTGACACTGCCTCCTGGCCGCGCCAAGCTCACTGCGAAACCGTCACGCACCGCGTCGAACGAGACCACGACAACAATGGGAGTGTTGTTTCGCAATGAAAGCAGTGCATGAGCCCCCGGTGCACCGGAAGTTACCACTAGATCAGGGTTGGATTTTAGGATCTCTGAACCCACGGCTCGTAGATCATCGTTCACGTCGGCAAAGCGCGCTTCGATGACCAAGTTTTGTCCCTCGATATAGCCGGCTTTGCGCATGCCCTCGATAAAGGCGGGGTAACGGCCGGTGTCGATCGCGGACTGCCGCGAGCCGTTATAAAGCAATCCGACGCGCCACATCTTGCCCTGCTGTTGCGCAAATGAAACCAACGGCGCTGCGAGTGCACCCGCGCCAAATGCGATAACCAGTTTACGGCGTTTATTCATTCTCCCCTGCCTAGTCTGCGGAATAAGACGCCTTTTCAGCGGGACGTGTCAAATTTCGCGCGCCCCGCGTCTCGCCAGCCCCGAAGGCTCATGCACGCGGATAGCAGTACTTGGCAAACGGCCGCTTCGCGCCGAAGGCATCAAGGGCAGGAATTGGCCGATCTCGGCTTGTCGAGCGCGGCGCACCGTGTACAACCGCGTGGTCTATTCAGGTGGCGTAACGGATGCTAACGGGCCGTAAGTCGACATATCTCACGAAAAATAGACCACGCGTACATTGCGCAGCTTCATGATTTCAAGAGAAATACGCGCTCCACGAGCGCCGTTCTGTTAATCCGCAGGTCCCTGGTTCGAGCCCAGGTCGGGGAGCCGAGCTACATGCGGCCCGCAGTGATGCGGGCCTTTTCTTTTTGCTCCGCAATTCCCGCACACTAACCCATACCGCAAGGAAACTGCCTTCGAGGAATCAACGATCGCCTGACTTGTTGCATCCTACTTCTTCTCGAGCAGCAGCATCGCGCCCTTGCACAATATCGGTAGAAGGCGGTTGGCAGCCTTCGCCAGGAGCCAGGGCAGCGCGATCTCGATGCGCAACGCATCCTCCAACACTTCGATACTCGCCTGCGCGGTCTGGCCGAGCGCACGCATGCGAAATCGCATCGTGTCGCCTTCCCAGCTTTCCTGCTCGATGGCGATCGTCGGTCCGAACTGGCCGGAGGTTCGGGCGAGGCCGTCCTTGATGCGGCGTACGGCTTCGACCTTGCCTAGACTATGGTTGACGGTAACGGTGATGGATTCGTTCGCGGCTGCGGTCATCGGCGGTCCCCGTTCGCGTGCTCGGCTATTATGATCGAAGGGCGATCCTGTCGACGATGGGCGCGTGGTGGCGAGTGTCCGCTGTTTCATCAGAAAGTGGGCAGCCTGCCGCACAAAAAGAAAATCGCTGAACCTTGCTACTAGACATCCGCCCCCTGCGTTACAACAGGGCGTTCCGACTGCTCTTCGCGAGCCAGTTCGTCTCCGCGCTCGGAACCATGGTCAGCTACGTCGCGGTGCCGTGGCAGGTCTACCAGCTCACGCATTCCAACGCACAGGTCGGCCTGCTGGGGATAGTGCAACTCGTGCCGGTAGTCGTCTGCGGTCTGCTGGGCGGGGCCGTGGCCGATCGCGTCGATCGCAAGCGCCTGCTGATCGGCTCCGAAGCGTTGATGGCGGTGTGCCTCGCCGGGTTGCTCACCAACACGCTCGCGGCTTCGCCGAGCCTGCTTGTCATCTATGCGCTCGTCGCGGTGCTGCAGGGCGCGAGTGGCTTTCACCGCCCGGCGCTCGAGGCGCTGACGCAGAAACTCGCGCGTCGCGACGAATATGCCGCGGTCGCGGCGCTGTCGTCGATTCGCGGAACATTCGGCATGGTGGTCGGCCCCGCCATCGCCGGGCTGTTGTTGGCCGGAGGCGGCGCGGCAGGCGCCTATCTGTTCGACCTCGTCACCTTCATCGTCGCGCTGCTGCTGCTCGCGCGCATCCCGCGCGAGCAGGTCGATGCGCCGGCACGCAGCGACGAATCCGGCCGCTTGCTAACCGATCTTGCGGAAGGTCTGCGCTATGCGTGGAAGAAGCCCGAGCTCATGGGGACCTACATCGTCGATATCGTCGCCATGGCCTTCGCTTTTCCGGTCGCGTTGTTTCCCGCGATGGCCGAGGCCTACGGCCGCACGGAGTCGGTGGGCTGGCTGTTGTCGGCGATGTCGCTCGGAGCGCTGATCATCGGACTCTTCAGCGGCTGGACCACGCGAACGACGCGCCTCGGCCGCGGCGTGGTCCTCTCCGCCACCATGTGGGGCGTCGGTATCCTGGCGATGGGCATCGCGCTGGCCTCCGGGTTCGGCTTGTGGAGCGCAATGGTCTGCTTGGCCATCGCCGGCGCCGCCGACATGCTGAGCGGCGTGTTTCGCGGCACGATCTGGAACGAGACGATCCCCAACGAGATGCGCGGACGGCTGGCCGGCATCGAGATGATCAGCTACCTCACTGGTCCGCTCATCGGCAATGCGCGCGCAGGATTTACGGCGGAGGTCAGCGGATTGCCGGTTGCGATCTGGAGTGGCGGAGCGGTGTGTGTTGTGGCGGTGGTGGCTACGGGGTTTTTGTTGCCGCGGTTTTGGGGATACTTGGGGGGCGCGATACGGCGCTAAAATAGGCGCAGTCGAGAACCACTTGTCTATCTCTTAAGCCGCATCATTTCGCGCCTGTAAATACCGGAAAGCGCATTCCGTCGCGCACAGCCTGATCCATGTCGGCCTCGGCTTTTCGAATCGCCGGCAGACGCGCAATGACTTCTTCGAGACGCGCTTTCGGGATCACCACCACACCATCCTGATCCGCCACGAGGACATCTCCGCTCGCCACCGATTGCCCGCCAAGTGTTATGTCATAGCCGACCGTACCTGGCCGCTTCACGGTGACTGGTCATCATCGAGGCATCTCTTGGTGTCCGCGCGACAAGTCTTCTAGCGGGGAAACATCCATCAGCTTACGGATCTGTTAGGTATCGGAAAGGTACGGGCCCATATACTGGCCTCTCTCCGTCGCTAGGATGAGCCTCATACCAATCGATCGCAGCTGCTCTCGGTTTGCTTCGCTCTTCGTCGCGGTTCTAGTGTGCTATGCCTGACGCACTACGGGGCAGAAGCGGCTTACTAGGCAACGCCGGGCAAGTCAATCGCGATCTGGCCGAGCAGCTGGCTGTTCTGGGCGGGAAGACTCGGCTCATCTCCCGGCTCAACTGAGCAATCATTGGAGTGTCAAATGCGAAAAGTTTTCGTCAGTCTCGTGAGCCTTCTTGCGTTTCTCGTTGCCACAAGCCCACTGCCGGCTAGTGCAACTTGGCTAGACCTTTCCGACGGCACCTACAACGTAACTCTATCGTGTTTGTTCTCCAGTGTAATTACCTGCCCAACACAAATTGCCGGCACGCTGAGCATCAGTGGCGATGGGGCATCGGCATTTAATTTTACGGTCAATGGTCAACTCTTCAATGGTGATCCCGTCGACTCGATATTCTTTATTCCCAACATGGTTGACGATCAACAGTCACAAGTCAGCCTAAGTCCCTATGCGTTCTTATATCTGCGGAATGATTTGTCGATCATGAATCCATTCGGGCTCGCCGATCACTACTGGGTTTATTGCACTAGTGTGGCGCAGGACACCTGCACGCCGACTACATTTGGCAATTGGACTGCCACTCTCGCGACTGCAGCGCCCGAGCCTGGCACGCTAGCCCTCCTTGCTCTTGGCCTAGTGGGTACGGCGGTGCTTCGCCGCAAAGGCGGCTTGCATAGTTAGTGATGACTGCGCCGAAGGCCGACCGCTCTGACGTCGCGTTCGAATCCTGAGTTGGTGGGGTAAAAGGTGTGACTTGTCGCGTTGCGAATGTTGCCTTCCAATCCGATACTCGATGGGCGCTAGAAACCAAACTTCGAAGAGCCGTATGGATGTACATGTTCATTGAAGGTCAGGTGAAGGAGCTCCTCAATGTCCAGTGCTGACCAGACGAACGAAGACAGGAAGGGTGGGTTCTATTCCGGTCGTGTAACCAGCGATAAAGGCCGCTAAATCGGCGCAACTCAAGAATAATGGAACCCACCAGTGCGCAGCAATTATTTGATTTAACTATGGATATCGGTGTCGCGCTCGCCGCTCTGTTAATCCGCAGGTCCCTGGTTCGAGCCCAAGTCGGGGAGCCAAAATCAATCAAGGCGTTGCGTGCTTCCGCGTTCTCCGCGGACCCAGGTGTGCCCAAGAAGTGCCCAGCCTGCTCGCAGCGCTTCGCAGTTGCTGGGCGCTAGGTGCCTGTAGCGCCTCACCATCAACTCCGACTCTTCCCGGCGCCCAGCTCCGGCAACTAACCGCGGTAAGATGTTACCGGCGCTCTCATCTGCTACGGATATTTTTATGACCGCTGACACGCCCGAATCCCGCCGCAAGGCGCAGTTCGATACGTTGCTTCTGGCGCTGCCCGGAGTGAGCACGCGAACGCTCAACCACCTTGACGCGTATTTCGTCAGCGACAAGATGTTCGCGTGCATCAGCGGGAAGGGCGTGGGCCTGCGTCTGCCGATGGCGACGGCGACCGAGCTGCAGTTTTCGCGCGACAATGTGGTCCCGTTCCAGCCCGGCGGCACGGCGAGTACGCGCGAGTGGATCCAGATCGACCGGGATGACGTCGCTGACTACGTGAAGGATTTGCCGCTTTTCCAGGCGTCGATCGATTTCGTCAGAGGCGGGCGCCGCTGACGCAGCGTATCATCGGATGCTCTCTCCACCCGTCGAGCCGATGCTCGCGAAGGTCGCCGACGAACTGTCCGGCGGTTAGGATCGCCATCAGCCCAGCCATTTTTACCGAGTGCCTTTGAATTTCGCGCTTCTCTCGATTTTCCTCGCACTGGGCGCGTTCGTTGGATTCCTGGCGGGGCTGCTGGGCATTGGTGGTGGGTTCACTATGGTGCCCGTTCTCGTCGAGGTGTTTGCGCGCGCGGGCATTGGTAACACCCACCTGCTGCCTCTCGCCATCGGGACGTCGGCGGCGTCGATCGTGTTTACCGCGTTCGTATCGGCCTACGCTCATCACAAGCGCGGCGCCGTGCTGTGGCCTATAGTCGGTGCCATGGCGCCTGGACTAGTGCTCGGCTCCTTGCTCGGCCCGCAAATCGCAAGTGCGCTTCCGATGCGCGTGATGGCTGCGATCTTCGGCAGCTTCACGTGGTTCACTGCTGCCAAGATGATATGGAGGAAACCGACGGTCGCGACTCATGAACTGCCGGGTAAGCCTGCGATGTTCGTTGCCGGCGCAGTCATCGGCGTCGTCGCAGGCATGGTCGGCACGGGTGGTGCCTTCCTGGCGGTGCCCTTCATGACTCGCTGTAATGTGAAATTGCATTACGCGGTTGCCACCTCCGCCGCGATCGGTTGGCCCGTGGCTGTCGCATCGACGGTTGGCTTCGTTTTTGCGGGATGGCATGCAACAGATCTGCCCGCACTGTCGCTCGGCTACATCTATCTGCCAGCGCTTGTCGGCATCGTGATCACAAGCATGCTGTTTGCGCCGCTCGGTGCGCGCGTCGCGCACTCGTGGCCTGTGGCGCGGTTACGGAACGCCTTCGCGATACTGTTGTGCGTCCTCGGAGCCTGGATGTGGCGGAAGGCGATCGCTGGGTAGACGGGACGCTGCATCGACTGGCTTGGTTGCCGCTCGACGTTGTCCGCGAACAACTCGCGCGTGGTCGTCTACTGTCGGCGCTCTTGACGAGTGGGCGATAGCGTTTGCTGGCTACCACGCTTACTACGTCAGTCGACGCGTCTCGCCGGCGCTGTTCACTTGGGATGTCGGTGCCGCGCTCGCCGTTCTGTTAATCCGCAGATCCCTGGTTCGAGCCCAGGTCGGGGAGCCAATCTAAGGGTGGTCCTCGACGACCCGCGCCGCATATCGGACAAATCTACGATCTGACCGGGGCGAACCGGCCGACTTGGGGCCCTACGGCAGAGCCGCAGCCGTCAGGGCGGGCTCTCCCAGTTCGAGCGTGCACACGTCCAGCCCTGCGTCTCCCGCGTGGGCCACGGCAGCTCTTGTCCTGCGCTATCGACGGTGAAATCAATCGCTCGGCAGGCGAATTCGCTCCCTCTCAGGATATTGCGCAGGGGCGAGGTCGTGGACTCCACCTTGTAAGGCATGTTCAGGTGTCCGAGTCGTTCGTTGTAGAGGCGCGTCGACAGGAACGCCTTGTAGCAGGTCGCGCTAGGCTTCCCTTGGTCGGCCGGCTGAGATTCCTTTTCCTTGACCGCGCTCTGCAACCTGCATGCGACGTTTAACGCGCGACCGACGAACTCCTCCCGCTCGTTCATCATCATTCGAACCAAGTTGCCCCGCTCGACGCCGAGCGTCGCTCCGAGAATGGCCGGCGTGCTGCTCAGGCTCGGGATGATGTGCCGGGCAAGCTCTGCATCGATCATCTCGCACAGGCTGTACATGGAATTGATCAGCGCTTTGCCGTTCATTGTTGCGGGAAAAAGCAGGATCCAGCCGTCGCCGGTAAATTTATAGAGCTGGAAGCCGCCATTGGCCTGTGAGTGCTGCTGGCTCCAATTCATCAGCCAGCGCTTGACGCAGGTGAGGAAAGTCTCGTACCGATCGAACCTGTCGCTGAGAAGCAAATCCTCCATGATTTGCGATGACGAACACAGGTCGAACACGACGACGATCTTGTCGTGCTTTATCGCGGCGGGCATGGCGCAAGGCGATGTATCGGCGAGATCCCTAGGATACTCGAACGTGTAGCGCATGCAATGTTCGGGGCGTACGTGTTGTTCATCAGAACTAGCTCGCGAGCGCATGAAGCTGCAGAAACGCGGTGGTGGCTTTGCCTGCGCGGCGCTTAATCTCCTCCGCTTTCGGCGTCCGAACCAATCCGAGCAGCAAGCTCACCATTAGACCTTCCCACAGAAGTCCAAGGTACTCAGTTGCCATCTCGGACGGATCCCCTGCGCCGATCACGCGCGCGGATTGAGCGCTGGCGAACAGATCGGTCAGCGCGTCCCGGGAGGGATTGCGTCCTGCGGCTTCCAGGGCTTGCGCGATTTCCGGCGAACGCGTCGCCTCGCCGATCGCAAGCCGGAACGTCGCGATCACGGTGGGATGAGATACCTCCGCCAGTAGTCTCGTCGCGTAGGCGTTGAGGATCGAAGCCAGTCCCTGTCGGCCGCGCGGAACAGGCAGCTCGGGCCGCAGCTGCATCTTCGCCGTCCGCCTCGTGATGCCGGCGACGAGCATCGCTTGCTTGTTGCCGACACTGGCATAGAGGTCGCGCTTCGACACCTTGGCGCAGGTCGCGACCTCCAGCGTGCTCGTGCCCGCATAACCCTTTTCCACAAACAGTTTGAACGCAGCGCCGAGGATGCGCTCGCGCACCGAGTCTCCGTCCTGATCCTGCAGAGGGCTCGCCGAACCTTTCACTCTTCTCACAGACACCTCTTGACATTGGTACCCAATAGTACCATATAATACGCTCCACATGGTACCGCACGGTACCGTGGTCGAGGCAACATGAACCTGCATCTGATAGGAGACGCCATGTCACCGGAAACCATTTTTAACGTGCACCTAATGCTTGGTTATGTCGTGTGGCTGCTCTGCTTCGGTGTGTACATCTGGCCAAGACTCAAGGCGATGGACCGGATCGAAGCGCAGCGTGCTATCGCTACCGTACACAGCTTTCGCTTTTTCGGGCTGGTCTTCATTCTTCCCGGCGTTGCCGGCAATCTGCCGACTGGTTTCGCCGACTTCGCCGCTTACGGCGACTTCGCGACCGGCCTGCTTGCCATCCTGGCGCTTTTGACTGTCAGGATACGTTCGCTCTTTTGGCTGTTCGTCGTCGCCTTCAATATCGTGGGGGCGGCCGACCTCATCGGGAACTATTACCACGCCATCCAGCTGGACCTTCCAGCACATGCCGGGGAGTTTGGCGCCCTATACGCGATCCCGATCCTCTACGTACCGCTACTGATGATCACGCACTTCGCAGCATTCTATTTGTTGGCGCGTCGACCGAACCGGCAAGCAGCAGAGGTGGGACTACAAAATGCCGGCCGCTCCCTCGTCTGAGCTGGCGCACGCGGACACGACATGCGGTGCGAGCAACGCGTCCGATACGACGTTGCCCCCGGGTTATCGTGCCGCATTGGTTTCCAGTGGCTTTAGCGCGACCAAGGTGAGCGTGGGAGCGTGCGCTGCGTACGCGAACACGGCGAGCGAAATCGATGCGGGGGCCCGCGGACCGGCGCTCAACGCTTGTTGGCCGCCCGCGATTGATGTAAAAGCAAATCTTCTGCTTTCCAGCGTCGCGCGATGCAGTTGTGGCCATCTCCAAAGCATTCGGAATCAGGGCAGACCTGTGCCCTGATGGGGATGCAGGACTTGAACGCCGATCATTCGTCGAACGTTCCGACCGCATTCTCGGCAGTGCTCTCTTCTCGGACGTCCGGAGTAATCCGAGCGACCGGCAGTGTTCTGTCTTGCGACAACCACAGCTCGCTGGCCGGCGCCTCGTTGGAGTCATCGTGGCCGCGCTGGTCAATCTGGCAACACCCGCCGCATCGCTGGCGCAAGACACCGAGACCGGAACGATCGTCGTGCCGGGATCCGAATCGAGCGGCGTAGTCCCGGCCGCCGGGGCGAGGTCCCCGTGGTCGATCCTGGATCGCGTGCAGGTCGACTTCGGCTACACGTACGACGATAACGTCACCCGGAGCCGCGGTGGGGACGCGATCCTCGCGGACCAGCTGCTCGGACTGAGTCTAAGCGCCAGCCGTAACTGGCGCGTTAACGACAACTCCCGGGTGGTCGTGACTGGTACGCTCAACGGCGAGAAATTCAAGACCTACGACGGCTTGTCGAACCTGTCCGGCGGTTTGGAGGCGGAATTCCAGTACCGTCAATCCGCGGCTTTCGACGCCGTGACATTCGGCGCCTTCGCACGTGGCTGGCTGGATAACTATGTGTCGCACCTGCGCGACGGCAGCCATTTTGATCTCGGGGTCAATGCGCACGGCGCTGTGACCGATCGCATCGGTTTCTATGGAGAGCTCGCGTGGAACCAGCGCCACGCCCAGAGCGACGTGTGGGACCTGCACTACTATTCCGCGCGCCTCAACCTGGATTATTCGCTCGGCCGCAGCGGCACGGTGTACCTCAATGGCGAATACAGGCGCGGCAATACTGTGTCCGACGGCCACCCCACACTCGTGAACGTGGACTTGGCGCAGGTCTTCGTACTGGACGACGCGTTTCCCGACAAACAACTCTTCGCCTACCGCTTCGACGCCCGGACTTGGGTCAGCACCGTCGGCTACAACGTGCCGCTCGGCCCGCGAACATCGATCGATATTTCGTGGCGGCGTGTGCAGGGGACACCGACCGAGCAGCTGGACTTCGACGTGCAGGGTTCGCTGCGCTACGTCGACAATCAGTACTCGCTGTTTTTTCTCAAGAGCTTCTAGACGGTTCAAGCTATGGCATTCACGCGCCTTCCTGCCGCGCTCGCTGCGGCCGCCGCAGTGCTCATCCTCGCCTCCTGCGGCGGCGGTGGGAGCCCGGGCGACATTCACCCCGGAACAAACCCCGCCCCGGTGGCGGGCGAGCCGAATGCTTTTCTGCTGTTTCCCAACCCACAGGTGCAGCCGGACGGTTCGCTGCAAACCAACACGCCTGCCTACGCGCAGGCCTACTACGCCGCCGTCGATCCAAACAACACCAAGGACACGTTGGCCAAGTGGAAGGCGGCCAACGGCTTCGGCACGGGGACCGGCACGGAAGTCACTGCCGTCTTCGGCGATTCGCGCGACCTTGGCTTCGGGCGGTGGATGACAGCGCGGCAGAACCCCAACGGCACACTTGCCTTCCTGGTCGAAAACTACCTGGTCAAGACGGGCGCGGCATACGGCTTTTCCCCGATCAACCTCGAGGCCGCGATCGCGCGCGACCCGAAGTGGCTGCTGTACGTCGCGGGTGTCGAGTTCAGTCCCGGCCCGGCGGGCGGGAGCAGCTTCGTGAAATTCTTCAACTTCAACATCGTGACCGGCGTGCGCGAAAACATGGTGAACATCGATGGCCTTGGCGACAAGGCGATGCCCGGACCTTGCATCGTTTGCCACGGCGGCAGGGCAGACGCGCTGACGCCGCCCGGCGCCTCGGGCCAGCCGCTGTTCAATCTCCTGCAGAACGCGGTATCGCGGACCCGCGGTGACACGCTGGCGCAGATGCCGCCGTTCGAGGTGGACGGCTTTCAGTTTTCCACGACGCCTGGTTACACACGAGCGGAGCAGGAGGCTTCCCTCAAGACGATGAACAGGATGATCCTGTGTTCGTACCCGCTGGCCACGCCGTCGACGGCTCCGGAAGACGCCTGCCGTCGCCCAGCGGGCCCCGACGAGTGGCAGGGCACCGCCGCCGCGCTCGTCAAGGCGTCCTACGGAGGCGACGGCCTGCCCAACCCGGCTTACGCGGACACCGGCGCTCCGGCATCGTGGACCACGGCTGGACAGACCCCGCTTTACACAACCGTTGTTGCGCCCGCGTGCCGCGTTTGTCACATCATGCGCGGAACGGGCTTTCAGTCAGACATCGATTTCACCACGTACGAGAAATTCCAGTCGTATGCGGATCGAATCGATGCGACTGCCGTCAATCGCGGCAACATGCCGTTGGCGAAGCTCGTGTATGACACTTTCCACGCCTCCTCCGGAGAAGAGGTGCTGGCGCAGTTTCTCGACGGCCAGGGCTTTGCGGCACACGATGCAAGCGGAAAACCGCTTCGGCCGGGCCGTCCAGTTGCTGATCCGGGGCCCGATCGCGTCCTAACGCAGGGCGCTACCCGCCTATCCGGCACCGGCAGCCTGTTCGCGAACACCTATGCCTGGTCGATCGTGTCGGTCCCGAGCGGGGCGCCGCCCGCCACGCTAACGAACGCCAACACTGCGCAAC
The DNA here is from genome assembly GCA_963730465.1 of uncultured beta proteobacterium. Taxonomy (GTDB): domain Bacteria; phylum Pseudomonadota; class Gammaproteobacteria; order Burkholderiales; family Casimicrobiaceae; genus PALSA-1003. The sequence goes on from CAVSRR010000002.1 coordinate 60,853, forward strand.
CCACGTTCAACGCTGCGAGCGACGGGACGTATGTGCTCAGTCTCGTCGTCGGCAACGATTCTGGCCAGAGCGCGCCACAATCGCTGACGCTGGTCGTAAACAACGCGTTGACCCCGACGCCAAGCGCCATCCATTTCTCCGACATCAAGGCGATCCTGCAGGACGGGCAAAAATGCCAGGGCTGCCACAGTCCCGCCAGCCCGCTGCGCCCGCCGATCAATTTCACCAATGACGACCGCGATGGCGATGGCGTTGCCGGCACTGCGACCGACGACGCCTGGTACTACGCCGAAGTCAGGGGCCGCGTCAATTTCGAGGAGATCGCAGCCAGTGCGCTCCTGCGTAAGCCCGCAGGCTTCCATCACCTCGGGGGGCGCGGCGATGGCTTCGACACGAGCCTGGCGCCCGGACAACCGGGCCGCGCGAAATACGATGTCTTCCTCAACTGGGCGCTCAACGGCGCGCCGCAGTAGCGCCTGCGTACGGGATCAATAAGAGCGCCGCGGTCCCAAGTAGTTGTCCTTCGGGAACACGAACGGTGGCGACCGGCCCACCAGCGCTTCGATCAGCATGAGCTCCTGATCGGTGTGATCGATGAACGGCGCGGCGCGGATGTTCTGCCCGGTCTGCTGCCCCGCCAGGATGTATAGCGGCCGGTCGTGTTGGCGCGACACAACCGTCTCGCGGCTCGTCGGATCGCTCGCGGCGACGATGTCGGCGGTTCCGTAACAAGTGCAGAAGTAAGTCTGCTCCGGATCGGACTCCATATAGACGCCCGTTCCGCGAATGCCGATGGACGCGTTCTTCGTGGTCATTCGTACGGGCTTGCCGCTCGGGAACACCGACAGGATCTTTCCAGTCAGGAGCTGAGTGGCAGAAACGATCATCGAGTCGGCTTCTTTCGTCTCAATCGTCACATGGCTTTCGCTGCGCTGGAGGAAGGCACTTTCGCCTACGACGTAGACGGCCTCGCTGTTCTTCCCGGTCTCGATGGTCGCGTTGGATGCTATCTGCGTGTCGAGGGTGGCTGGCCGACCGTTGACCTTCACCTCGCCTTCGATCCGGTAGATCGATTTCCCCGGCGGCAGCGGGGCCGGCCGGGCGCCCAGCGCCTGTGCGCTCGCTCCGCGGTTCCAGACCGCGCCGGAAAACAACCCGGCCGCGAGCGCCTTGATAAGCAGCCGGCGCCGCGGATCGTCATCATTTTTGTTCCAACGCATGCGTGCACTCTCGTTACGGTCAGGTGTCATTGTGGCCGGTTGGCCGGCGCGGGTCAAAGTGCCGCGGTGTCTGTCTGCCCAACCGCGGACGCTACAGTGACCGGCGCCCGTCCGTGCCCATTAGGCATTAGGCGCTCTTGTAGGCGACCAAGTTCTGACGAATATTCCCCAAGCGGCGCGGCATCTTTTATGCTTGGCCCTCTGACAGCATAGCGCGCCCCGTGGTGTCGATCCCCCGCTGGATCCCGAAGTTCTCGTTGAGTGCCCTCGTTCGCGTCGGAATCGGGCTCGCCCTGGTTGCCTGCCTGCTCGCAGACGCCGCCGGTTGGCAGGGATTCCCTGCGCTGACGCAGCTCGAACGATGGGCTTACGACGAGAGAGTGCGCCTGTTTCCGCCCGGAACGAGCGACCCGCGCGTCGTGATCGTCGACATCGACGAACGAAGTCTCAATGCCGAGGGACACTGGCCCTGGGGTCGCGACAAGCTGGCGCTGATGCTGCATCAGCTCTTCGCTCGATATCAGGTCCGCGTGGTGGGCTTCGACGTAGCCTTTTCCGAAGCGGACACGAGTTCCGGCATTTCGGTTCTCGAGGCGATCGGTGAGGGCGAATTGCACGACGTCGCACCGTACCAGGCCTTTCTCCAACGGGCGCGCGCCTCGTTCGACTACGACCACCGCTTCGCCGAAGAGATCGAGAAGGGCCGGGTGGTCCTCGGGTTCCTGGTAAGCCCCAAAAAGGATCTATCGGGAGTCTTGCCGGACCCGGCGTTCCCGGCGAGCGCTCTCGCGAACGCGGAGTACAGCCATTTCAGCGCTTCGGGCTACAGCGGCAACATTGCGCCGCTGCAGGCGGCCGCAACCGCCGCGGGACATCTGCTGCCGGCGCTCGACCCGGACGGGGTTGTACGCAGCGTGCCCATGTTCATACAGGTTGGGGACGGCTTCTACGAAGCGATGTCCCTGGCCGTCCTTCGCGTCTACCTCGGCAACGCACCGATCCGCCTCGAGACCCACGTCGAGCCCGGCGAGCCACCGCAGGGATGGATCCGCTTCGTGCGCGTTGGCGACACCGTGCGCATTCCGCTCGACCAAATGATGGCTGCGCTCGTTCCATACCGTGGAGACTTTCGCTACATCTCGGCCACCGACGTGATCCGGGGCACGCTCGGCGTCGACGAGCTGAAGGATCGGATCGTCATCGTCGGCACCTCGGCCCGGGGACTGGTCGACGTCCGCGCCACTCCCACGTCGGAGGACCTCCCGGGTGTGGAGATCCACGCCAGCCTCATCTCCGGCGCGCTGGACAACGCCATAAAGTCGCGGCCGACGGAAGTGCTCGCCATCGCAGTGATCACGATTCTGCTCGTCGGCATTCCGCTTGCGGTGCTTCTGCCGCGGCTGTCCGCACTGGCGGCAACGCTCGTTGTAGCAGTGGTGTGCGTAGCCGTAGTCGGCGTCAACGCGTGGGCGTGGCAGGCGCATAACCTGGTGCTGCCGCTGGCCGGCCCGCTGGTCATGCTGGCCGGGCTCTACTTTCTCGACGTGGCATGGGGCTTCTTCGCCGAAACCCGCCATCGGAAGCTCATGACGACGCTATTCGGAACCTATGTCCCAAAGGAGATCGTCGCTCAAATGGCGAGTGAGCCAGAGAACTATTCGATGCACGGCCAGAGCCTCGAAATGACCGTTGTCTTCGCAGACATCCGGGACTTCACGTCGATCTCGGAGAACCGCACGCCACAGGATCTGAAGGACCTGATCAACACCTACTTCACGAAGATGACAATCTGCATCCAGGACAAGCGCGGCACCGTCGACAAGTACATTGGCGATGCAATCATGGCCTTCTGGGGAGCGCCGGTGCGGGATGAAGACCACGCACGACTCGCGCTCGAATGCGGCCTCGCCATGCAGAAAGCGCTGCGTGAGCTGGACCCGGTGTTCGCGAAGAAGCACTGGCCCGCGCTGCGCATTGGCGTGGGCATCAACTGCGGCACGATGAGCGTGGGCGACATGGGCTCCGAGTTCCGCCGCTCGTATACGGTGATGGGCGACGCGGTGAACCTCGCCTCGCGCCTCGAGGGCCTCACCAAGGAATACGGGACAGGCATCCTCGTTTCCGAGAACGTCGTGCGAGCGGTCGAGGGCTTTGTCTATCGAGAAGTGGACAGGGTGCGGGTGAAGGGCAAGCAGGAGGGCGTCGCGATTTTCGAGCCGATCGGCATGCAAGGCGAGGTCGACGGCGACACGCTCGCGGAGATTGCGCGCTTTCATCAGGTCCTGGCGCACTTCCGCGCGCAGCGATGGGACGAGGCGGAAGCGCTGCTGCATGCGCTCGCTTCTGCCGCGCCGGCAGTGAAGCTGTACACGCTCTACTCCGAGCGCATCGCCGAGTTCCGCGCGAGCCCGCCTCGTGCTGACTGGGATGGCGTTTTCGACTTCAGCACCAAGTGATCCTGCTGCAGGTTCGTACCGGCGGCGCCTGGCAGCGTGCCTCGGCTACTGTTCAGCGCGTATGTCGGGAGGTCGATCCTCGTTTCATTTGTTTGTACCGGCACAGGCATCGGCACGCTCGTCGCGCCTTGCTCACACCAGACCGTTTTCCCGCACCATCGCCCACGTGTCGTCGAGGGCCTTGCTGAAGCAGGCGAGCAGTTCGTCGATCTCGCCTTCGGTAATCACGAGCGGCGGGCTGAAGGTGACGATGTCGCCGGGCATGTTGCGCAGGATGGCGCCGTGATGCTGGGCGCGGCGCACGAGATAGGCAGCGACACCGGCCTTTGGGTCGAAGCTCTCCTTGGTCGCCTTGTTCCGAACCAATTCGACCGCGCCGATGAGACCGATCCCGCGCGCCTCGCCAATCAGCGGATGGTCCGCATAGCTGCGTATCCCCGACTGCAACCTGGGGCCGACGCTGCGCACCTGCGCGACGATGTCGCGCTCCTCGTAGATTTTCAGCGTTTCCAGCGCCACGGCAGCGGACACCGGGTGCGAAGAATAAGTGTAACCATGCCCAAAGATGCCGAGCTTGTCACTTTGGTCCAGCAGGATCTCATAGAGCTTGCCGGAGACGAGATTCGCAGAAATTGGCAGGTAACCCGCTGACAGCGCCTTTGCGACCGTGATGATGTCCGGCTTCAGATCGTACGTCTGTGAACCGAACATGTTGCCGGTGCGCCCGAATCCGCAGATGACTTCGTCGACAACGAACAGGATGTCGTACTTGCGCAGGATCGGCTGGATGCGGTCGAAATAGGTTGCCGGCGGAATGATGACGCCGCCACCACCCATCACCGGCTCGGCGAAGAACGCCGCAACGGTGTCGGGACCTTCGCGAAGGATCATCGCTTCCAATGCGTCCGCCAACCTGGCCGCGAACGCTTCCTCGCTCTCACCCGGTTGCGCGCCGCGGTAATAATCCGGGCAATCGGCATGCAGGATACGTGCGATCGGCAGGTCGAAGTCCGTATGCGCAAATGCAAGTCCGGTCAGGCTGGCGGCAGCAATCGTGATGCCATGGTATGCCCGCTGCCGCGAAATGATCTTCTTCTTCTGCGGCCGGCCCAGCGCGTTGTTGATGTACCAGGCAAGTTTGATCGCTGCGTCGTTTGCCTCGGAGCCCGAATTGGCGAACAGCACGCGGCTCATGCCGGCCGGAGCGATCCGGATCAGCCGCTCGGCGAGCTCGGCGCTGATGGCGGGCACCTTGCCGCCGAAGCTGTGGTAGAAGGGCAGCTCGCACATTTGCCGGTACGCGGCGTCGGCAAGCCTTCGCTCGGAAAAGCCGAGCGATGCGCACCACAGACCCGCCATCCCTTCCAGATACCTGCGACCCTCGTCGTCGTAGACGTAGACGCCTTCACCGCGAACAATGACCAGCGGCCCTTCAGTCTGTACCTGCCGCAGATTGGTGGCAGGATGGAGATGGAACGAGAGATCACGGCGCGCAGCCGGGGTCGTCAGGGACATGGGAACTCCTCGGAATCACTGCAGTGGCATTACCGAGGCTGATTCTTTCCGCGGAACAGGGATGCGTCAAGAGCCAGGCCACGCCGCGGGCATCCCAGCCGAGGCGCCGTCGATGAGCGCCAGGCCGATCGGCAAGAAACGCTTCTACGCTGCCAATGATTCTAGAACGCGGACGGACGGGCTGGCATTGGGGTACTGAAGCCGCTCTCGCGATTTTGTCATGCGCCTACGATGCGCGCGAATCCCGGCAAACGCAGGGTAACGCACAAGCCGCATGGCGTCGTGGCGGCTATTTCTGCTCGGCATGGCCAAGCTTGACGTGCGCGTTGTGGATGCCGGAGCGCCGTCACCCAACGGAAGGTTTGTTCAAGCCGAACAGGGCATGCGAGTTGGCGAAGTGAACGCCGTTGTCGGTGCGGACGGTCGAGCAGTCGTCGAGCGCACGATCAATTCGGTAGGCAGCTGCGTGTTGCGTTGACCATCGGATGTCGACAGTTCGGCGTTCTGCCGACGCAGCAGGATGTCGACGGCGGTGCGTCCTGCAGACTCCATCGGCATCGATACGGTTGTCAGCGGCGGTGCACACATAGTCGCGTAAAGGACGTCATCGAAGCCGACGACGCTGATGTCCTCGGGCACACGAATATTCCGCGCGTGCAGCCGGCTAAGGACACCGAGCGCCATAAGGTCGTTGTAGGCAACGATTGCCGTGACGCCTGCCTCTAGTGCGAGATCGGTACCGTTGATACCTCCCTCGAATTTCGGCTCGAAGGGACCGATCTCGACGAGTTGAATCGCCTGCGACTTGGCAGCCGCTCGCAGTCCGCGTTGGCGCTCACGGTTGGACCAGGCAGCGCGGGGACCGCTGAGGTACGCGCAGCGGCGGTGCCCCAGGGCTGCGAGGTGGCTCACGACCTGCCGCATGCCGTTTGCCACGTTCATGAGCACCGCAGGAACGCCGCGCAGCCGTCGGTTGACCAGAACGAGCGATGTTATCTTGGTGAGCCGAAAAAGCTGGTCATCGGAACCGAAGGGTGCACACATGATCACGCCGTCGACCTGCTTGGCCATCGTGCGGACCAACTTTTCCTCGGCGGCCGGATTCTCCTCACTGTCCCCGAGGAGAACGGAGTAGCCGGCTTGGTGTGCTCCTGACTGTACGCCTCGCAGCACGCTCGGATAAAACGGGTTCGCAATGTCGGGGACGATGATCGCGATATTTCCCGTTTTCCCGGTGATCAGACCGCGTGCAGCAGGATTCGGATGGTAGGCGAGCTGTCTTGCGACCGCGAGAACGCGCTCGAGCGTCGATTGCTTCAGCAGATGTGGCTCAGCGAGCGCGCGAGACACGGTCGCTACCGAGACTTTCGCCCGTCGCGCGACATCGTGAATGGTTACAGCCACCGATTCGTTCCGAGCCAATCAAATGAACACGCGACAATCATAGCAGTGACGATTGAAAGTGGGCCGCATGAGGAGATGCGTGTGCTCTTCCCGGAAACCGCGCTCATCGAACCACTGTGTTGCACCCCGGCTACGGTCTCGCCGGCTAGGCGTCGCGCTTGCGGCACAAGCATCTGGTGACGGCGAGGAGCTTTTCGCAAATCTGCTGTCGTTTCTCCTTGCTTTGCTCCCTGCGGTTGCGACCGGCGCGCGCGATCTCGATCGCCCGATGCCTGACAGCCGCGTGCGCGGTCTAATAATTTTCCGGATCGCGCCCGCACGGCAGGCTCGGCGGGGTCGTCAGCGACGCCAAGGGGGGCGTGTTCTTGATAGCCGGCATCATGCCAGCCGTGGTCACGGCCACGTTCTCTTGCACCACGAACGGAAAAGCCTCATCGGCCAAGGTGCTGATCACGTCGGTGAATGCGCCGGTCATGTTGCGCAGTCGAAGACCCGCACCGCGTCCCTTGATGCTCACGTCGTTGAGACTCACGTTGCGGATGCAGGATTCGGGCAGGCCGACAATAAGGCTTTCTGCCGTCGCATCGGTCGCCGTCAGTCCCGAGACGGTAATGTCGTGGATACTCGGTGTGAGCGCCGTGATCGCGCGCGGCGGATCGTAGGGAGGCTCGACGGGACCCTCAACCGCCGGGTCGTAGGCGCTTATCACCAGTGGCTGACGGACGCTCGTCAGCGTCAGGTTCTGCGCCATGATGTTGTAGATGCCTGTAGCGTGGCTCCCACGGGTCCGGCTCGACTTGATCAGTACGCCATAACCCGTGTCGTTTTCGACGATGTTGCGGGCGACCACGTTGTAGACGCCGTTCACGGCTTCGCTGCCGATCACCATCCCGTTGCCGTTGGTGAAGGTGGAATTGACGATCTGCACGTCGTGGGTGGGCAGTTGCGGCAGGCCGGCCTCATTCGGATCGTCGGCGATCGGAACGTTCGGCGGCAGGCCGGACTTGAGCGCGACAGCGTCACCCCCGGTCGCGATGTTCAGGAACAGCAGCGTCGCATAGCTCGATCCGACAAGATCGATGCCGTCGGTGTGCGCGATCGAAGGATCGGGCGTAACCGTGGCCGTGTACTCGGACACGGTGATGTGCTTGCTGTAGCGAAACACCAGGTTCCACATCGGCGCATTGGTCAGCGTGATGTGGTTCACCGTGACGTTGTCGCAATCATAGAACTCCACCAGCCACGGTCGCGGCACGCCGTTGGAGGTCGGGATGTCGGCGTAGGGCGCGGCGTACCACGTGGTCCCGTCGATGGTCGCACCCGACGGCTGCGTCAGCTTCCACCAGCTCGGCCCGCCACCCAGCGCGGGCGCGCCGCCTTGGCCGTCGATGGTCCCGGGCCCGACGATGCCGGTGTAGACGGCCTGATACGCCGAGACCAGCGCTTCGTTTGCGTGGTATGGGTAGTTGAGGAATGCAACATGGTATTTCGTGTGATCGGTGGTGCCCAGCAGGGTGACGCCCTTGTCGATCTGAAGGGTGACGTGGCTGGCGAGCGTGATCGGGTCCGTCAGATAGATGCCTTTCCCGCCCTCGAGCGGCAGCCGTACGGGACCGCCGCCCGCCTTGGCACAGGCGTTGATCGCGGATTGGATCGCAGCGGTGTTATCGGTAACGCCGTCGCCAACTGCGCCATAGGTCAGTGGACTGCAGCGATCGCCGCGGAGGACCTGCGCGGCAGCCGGCTTCATTGCCAGTGCCAGCGCGAACAGCGCCAGGCAGGTAGCGTGAGCGAGGCGTGAGATATCCATGCGAAACGTTGCATCCGGATTCCGTTGATCCGACTTTGCTGGCCACGGGCATGGTCGTCAGAGCACGTGACCTGAACGTCGGCCCTCGCTGGCGCGGTCAGACGCGAAGAACCCGAGGCGAGCCCCGGGTTCTTCGTTTCCAGGCGTTGTTCTTACGGGGTGGTCCCGATCGGAAACACGTTTCCTGGAGGAAAAGTTGCGCACACCGCTCCCGGCGGAGTCGTCGCCAGTGGCCCCGTGCCCGTGCCAGGCCCGGTGTACGGGAAGGGCATGGCAGGCGTCGTGCCCGCAATCGCTACCTGCACGTTCTCCTGCTCCGCCCAGGGAGCTATCGGAGGCGAGTGCGTGGAGGTCAGCGTCACGTTGGTGAAGGTCCCGGTCACGTTCCGGAGTTGAAACATGCCCGCGGGGAGCGCGTTGGGTACGGCCGTCGTCACTCCCGATGTGTTCGTCGTAATGCTCACATTGTCGAGGAGCACGTTCAGGATGCAGGCCTCCGGCACGCCGGCGATCACGGCGGGGGATGTCGCGCCGGTCGACGTCAATCCCGAGATGAAGATATTGTAGACATTCGGCGTGTTCGCCTGGATCGCCTGCGGAACGTCCCAGGTCGAAGGGTTGGTGGTTTCAGTGGGAGGGCTGCTTGCCGGGTAGTAGTCATACACCAGGATTGGCTGTGTGGCGCCCGTCGCAACCATGTTCTTCACGGTGACATCGTGGATGCCCGTGGCGTAGTTTCCCCGGGTCCGGCCCGTCTTGATCCGCAAGACCTCCGACAGTCCGGAGCCGCTCGCGTTGATGTTCTGGATGTTGACGTTGTAAACGCCATTCGATGCCTCGCTGCCGATCGAGATGCCGTGGCCGCCGGTTATGGTGGCATTGGTGACCGTGATGTCATGCGACGGCATGGTCGGCAATCCAGCCACGTTTGGATCGCCGGGGGGCGGTACGGGCATGCCGCTCACAACGTTCAACGGCAACCCTGACTTGATTGCCACGTCGTCATCGCCGACCTGCTCATTGACGTTGGTGATGGTCACGAAGCTCGAGCCAACCGGGTCGACACCGTCGGTGTTGGTCCCGATCGAAGGATTGGGTATGGTCGCGGCAGGGTCGCTGTAGTTTATGACATGAATGTTGCTGACCATGACAAAGCTGTCGTTACGCAACACCAGATTCCACATCGGCGAGTTGCTCAGCGTGATGCCGTTCACCGTAACGTTGCCGGACTGATAGAACTCGATCAGCCATGGACGCGCCGGGCCGTTCGACGTTGGAATGTCGGCCTGCGGATCGACGTACCAAGTAGTTCCATTGAGGGTGACGCCGCCGGTGCCGGGGGGATTCCCCGGGGCCGGGAATGGGGTGCACGTAAACGGGGCCACCCCCGAGTTCCACCAGCAATATTTTGCAGTGGGGCCGCCGGGTGAATCGTCCAAGTAGGATGGGTTGCTGGCAGTTATCGGGCCGGCGGCAAAGCCGTTGATTCCCGTGCCAGCGGGGCGGTTCGTCGTCGTCGACGTGACATTGCCTTGGCCGTTGATGGTGCCGGTCCCCAGGATCCCGGTATCCACCGCTTGGAAAGCGAAGATGAGCGCCTCGTAGGGCGCGGTCGGCGTGAACGGGAATACATTGGTCCCGGGCATCGGGTAGTTGAGGAAGGCGATGCTGTATTGCCCCTGGTCGGTAGTGGCCAGGAGGGTCACGCCGGCATTGATCTCCAGGTAGACATGGCTCCTCAGCTGAATCGGACCGGTCAGGTAAACGTTCTTGCCGGTCGGTGAGGGATTGAGCGCGACGACGCCGCCGCCCCGCGTAGCGCAGGCATCGATGGCCGATTGGATCGCAGCGGTGTTGAGGGTTCCATTGTTGGTTCCAACGGTTCCGTCACCGACCGCGCCATACGTCAGCGGACTGCACGGATTGCCGGCGGCCGTGGCCGCTTCGGCGCTCATGAGGCCCAGCAATGCCAAGCCGATGATGCCACCCAAATGTGAGGCACGCATTTGATGTTCCTTTAGACTGGTTTACTTGTAACGCCCGCGCGGGACGACTGGACTTCAGACGAGTCGACGCCGCACCATCAGGCCGAGTCCGAGCAGCCCCGCTGCCAGCAGCGTCCACGAAGGTGGCTCGGGAACGAAGAAAGCGAAGGTGGCCTCCGTTCCCATGAAGGTAGCGGTCGGAGCCCCGCCAGCGGGGAAGCCGCCACCGTTGAACGTGTAGATGTCCTGCCCGAAGTCGGTGGATCCGAGCGTGTAAAGAAACGGCGTGGCCAGGTCTGCAAACGGCACGCACGCGTTGCAACTGAGGCTCTGCGAGACGTTGACGAAGTCCCCGGTACTGTCGTCAAACCCCTGGTTCGAGTCACCGAAGTCGGACAAGTCCTCGAGCAGGAGCGACGCCAGGGAATTGGTCAGCGCGGTTGTTAGGGAGTGGCCGTTGATGATGGCCGTCACGGATCCGGTCATGCCAGGGGAAAACTCGGGATCCGACGCGAAGCTTCCGTCAGGGGACGCAAAGAAATTCGGGCCGAGACCGTCGAACTCGACGAGCAAGGTGTAGCTGTCGCCCGTGAGATCCGTGGGACCGGCGCCCAAGCCGAACAACCCGCCGGTTTCGCTTCCCGAGGTGATAGTGCCGGTTGTCTCGATCAGCAGACTCGCGTCTGCAGCTCGGCCGGCCAGGCCGCCGCCGAGCAGCGCGCTCACCAGCAGCAACGCTTTGAAGAGAGAGAAAGCCCTGCCGGCGCGATCGTCCGGCTGGGTTGCTACCGACGCGAATGCGCCGACCGATAATGGATTCATGCTTCCTCCAATATCGGGTGCCCCCTGCCCACCCGGACTACGTTTGGCCCCGCAGCTCACCCCGATGCTCGTTATATGCCGCTCTTGAGCGTCAGGCTGCAGTGCTAATTTGTAATTGCTACACCAACTCTGAAAACCTTTTCATTCGCGGCGAGCATACTTCGTACCACGACTGCTAAAGCAAGTTTTTTCAGACTGTTACGGATTTGGCCCGGCCAAAGCAAATCACGGGTTGTAAACAAATACGACATTCACTTCGCGACTCTCTCCGGGTCGCGGCGACACGTTCTCCCTCTGGCAGACGGTGATTTTCGAGGACATACAAGCGCTCAGCGCCTGTAAGAAATATCGACGCGACGATCGGACGTCTCGCTTCACAGGTTTGGCCAACAGTGGATCCAGCCCTCGCGGCGATAGGCGCTGATTTGCCATTCGGATGGCAACGGCACGTCGCAAGTGGGAAGCGCGCGGTGGCGGGCACGTGCGATTCAGCGCGCCTTCCCGCTGGCGATCGAAGTCACGTTCAATCGCACACCGTCGGACAGCACAATCTCGAGCCAGTTTGCGGCGCGCGTATCGACATCGGCAGCAATCATCACTGCTTCCGATGCAATCACTCGCGCACTGTCCGCGTGCTCATGCTGTGCGGCAAGTTGCCGCGCAACGTCGATCGTGCCGCCTACTGCAGCCAGGGCTCGCGTCGTGTTGTCGCCGGTCTCACCGACACCCGCCGGCCCCGTGTGCAGATGGACGACAAAATCGGCCGCCCAGCCAAGCTCTCGTTTCAGCCGATTGCCCAGGGCGCGCAAACGTCGATCGACGTTTGCGGCCGCCGCGAGCGCTTGTCGGTTGGCTTCCTTTGCGCCAGCCTCGAGACCGAAGACTGCGGTCACGCCATCTCCGAGGAATTGGATCGGGACTCCTCCTTCCTTTCTTACCGTGTCCCCGACAATCTCGCTGTAGCGATTCAGGAGATACAGCAGGTCCTGCGGGAGCAAGCTGCGGGGAGTAGCGGTCCATCGAAGGCCGACGAGCATCACGGCGATTTCGCGCTCAACTGCCTCGTTCGCGGGCTCGCCCGAGGATGAGGCCGTCGTCACCAGAAGCGGAATCACGGTGACGTTGCCCTGCGGTCGCAATTGACACGCGAGCCGCGTGCCTTCGGGAGCGTGGATGCGGTCGAGAGTCTCGAGCTCATTCTGTGCCGGTGGCGGGCACTGATCGCCGCCGGCGACGATGCGCACGCGGCAGGTCGAGCATCGCGCGCGGCCGCCGCACATCGAAAGGTGCGGAATGCGGTGGCTGCGGCTCGCCTCGAGCACCGTCCATCCGCGCGGCACGCGCACGATGCGTCCAGGATAGGTGATTGCGACCAGCGTCCCGCGGAGGCTTTCGGTCGACGCGACGGACCATCCGCGCAACAAATACCGCGCCGATCAGGCCGAAGTACAGGACGAGCAGGGTGTCGCTCGTCCAGGCCAACTTTTGCGTCTGCGCCGTGTCGAGGCTCAAGACATTGGCATTGAACCACGCGGGATCCTGCGCGAGGATGGAGACTTCCTTCAGCATCTCCAGGAATCCCAGGGTCGCGAGTATCGGCAGCAACAACGCGGCGCCGAACAGGATCAGACGGAAACGCTGGAACCAAACTCGCCGGCCGAAGGCGAAACTGAGTCCGAGGCAGCCATGCAGCCATCCCGGCACCAACAAAGCCAACTGTCGGCCCTCGCGATTCGAATGCCAAAGCATCCAAACGATCCGGGCATAGTCGGGTTGAGCGCCGTAGGCTTCGTAGGCCAGTCGCGTCGTCACGGCGTGGGCGATCAGCAGTGTTGGAATCCCGAAGCCAAGTACGATCCGCAGCAGCTCCGCTGGCGGCATGCGCAGCGTGCGATGCTCGTAGACCGCGACGAACGCCAGCGTTATGTGGATACCGGCGGCTCCGTATAGCAGCACCGTCCCAGGCAGGCTGTGCCAAACGGCGACGGCAACGCGCAGGCCGCGCTCCGCTACCGCAACGGAAATCAGTCCGAGTGCGTGATTGGTGAAATGGGCCGTGATGTAAACGAACAGTATCAACCCCGAACCAAGCCGCAAGTCCTGCCGAGTCAAGCGAAGGCGGCTGAGCACGGAGCGCACCCGACAGGCTATTGCTTGTGCACATGCACGACGCCAGTCATGAACGGATGCAGGGTGCAGATGTAGGTATAGTCGCCTTCGCTGGCGAAGGTGTGCTCGAATTTGTCGTCGGTATCCAGGCCTTTAGAGGCGAAGCTCTTGTCGTTGCTCGTGACGGTATGCGGCGTTTCGTCGTGATTGGTCCAGACGATCTTGGTGCCCGGCGCAATCGTGATTTCCTTCGGCCCGTACGCGAACTTTGCGATATCGACATCGACGATCGACGTTGGCGCAGCCGCCGCCAAAATCGCAGGCACGACAAACGCTGCACAAAAGACTATCGCGAGGACAGCGCGAGCGCGAAGCGTTTGGAGGGCGTTGCGCACAAAAGGGTAGCTCATGGAACTCTCCGTGATATGTATGACGAATTGGACAAGGCGGGCTATCTCGGTGCGGTTTGGAACGCACCGAGCACTTTGCCCCTCTCGATATTCCGGCAAGACCGGAACCGGTCCGGTCCCGCGAATTGCCGGTGTGCCAATCAACCGGCGAGCGGTGTGTCGATCAGCGCGAGGTCATGTCGTCCACGCACAACGCTGAGCTGCCGCGTCCCAAGCAGCTTGCCGAGCTCGCCGGCAGGCACGGTGACTGGACCAGGCTCGCCGATGCCTGCCTGCCCGGGTGTCGGCAACGGGTAGGCGAGCGACATCGCGGTGTGGAGGGCGATGTTGCCCTCGACCTTCTGCAGCACTTGGTGGATGTGACCGTTGAGCACCGTGACCGATCCGAACGGACGCAATAGAGCCATCGCCTGCGCCGAATCGGCCGTGCCCCAGCCCCACGGCTCCCAGACAGTCCACATCGGAATGTGAGCGAGCACCACGACTGGCGTTGAGTGCGACACGCCCGCAAGATCGTTTTTCAGCCATCCGATCTGTTCATCGCCAAGCGATGCCAGCGTTCCCATCTTGAAGTTGAGCACGTTGTTCAAGCCGACGAAATGCACCCCGCCTTGATCGAAGCTGTACCAGGCCTTGCCCTTGCCATCGTGGTCGAAGAACTTCAGATAGCCGGTCACGCCATCATCAATCGTGTCGTGCTCGCCTGGAATCGTGTGCACGCGATCGACGCGGAGCTCTCGCAGCAGGTCGCGTGCCTGGGCGAATTCCTCCGGCTTGGATAGATGACTTACGTCACCGGTGTGCACCACGAAGGCGGGAGCTTGCGGTAGCGCGTTGATATCGGCCATCGCGTGGCGCAGGCTGCCTACGACGTCGGGATTGGCTTCCTTGCGAAAGCCGATGTGCGTGTCGCTGATCTGCACAAAAGTCAGGGCGTTCTTTTCTGCCGCCGTTGGCGTGCCGTAGCTCGTCGCGCCGAGCGCGCGCGGCACGCCACCACTGACCGTCCAGACGACAGCGGCGCCGGTCCAGGCGGCGAGACAGCTCAATGCATGACGACGAGAAGGATTGTGTCCGGTGGGTTCGCGTGCGCTCATTTGAAGCTCCGTGTCGTGAAGGCGGGATTGCCTGTACCTGCCTATATCGGCAAAGACCAGAGGTTTATTCCCGACATGCGAAATTGATTTGCTCGAAGGCTCGCGGTCACGGGAATATTCGCGGTCGCGCGCGGGTATTGCATTGCGCGAGCGCATCCATTGCGCACGCAGTTGCGACCCGGAATAAATTCAGCGCCACCCCGGGACTCGTGCGTCACGGTGGTCTCAAGTACCATGCAGCGATTCTCTCCGCCTGGAGCTGGATCCAGCTTTGTCTCGATCATCGAACGCCCGAGCTACGCGTGATCTCGCAGCCGTCGCGCCGCATCGCCTGCGAGCCGGTGCCGGCAGTGATGCGGGCCATGCTCGGCCCTGACGGTCTCGCGTCCTGTCCGCGCCTGCATGGGAAGCTGGCCTGAACGTTTTCTGCTGAGGTCATCTCATGAGCATCATTGCCACACGCCTGAACCGCATCAAGCAATCTCCCAGCTCCATGGCCGGCCAGCGGGCACGCGAGCTGCGCGCCGCCGGCCGCGACATCATCGGCCTGACGCAGGGCGAGCCGGACTTCGACACGCCGCCGAACGTGTGCGAAGCCGTCGTGCGGGCGATGGCCGCATCGAAGACGAAGTACACCGATGTCGGCGGCACGCCCGAGCTCAAGGCAGCGATCGTCGAGAAGTTCCGGCGCGAGAATGGTCTGACCTACGGGCCGGACGAGGTCATCGTCGGCACCGGCGGCAAGCAAGTCATCTTCAACGCACTGATGTCCACACTCGAGCCTGGAGATGAGGTGATCGTGCCGGCGCCTTACTGGGTGTCGTACCCGGACATCACGTTGCTGGCCGAAGGGCGGCCGGTGGTGGTCACCTGCCGCGCCGAGGACGGGTTCAAGTTGCGGCCCGAGGCGCTCGACCAGGCGATCACGCCCAGGACCCGGTGGCTGGTGCTCAACGCGCCGAACAACCCCAGTGGCGCGACGTACACCCGCGACGAGCTGCGCGCGCTCGCGGAGGTGCTTCTGCGCCACCCGCATGTGTGGATCATGAGCGATGACATCTACGAGCACATCCTCTACGACGGCCGGTCGTTCTTCACGATTGCGCAGGTCGAGCCGGCACTCAAGGCGCGCACGCTGACCATCAACGGCGTGTCCAAGGCGTACGCCATGACGGGATGGCGCATCGGCTACGGCGGAGCACCGGCGGAGCTCGTCAAGGCGATGACCAAGCTGCAGTCCCAGAGCACGTCGAACGCGAGCTCCATCAGCCAGGCGGCGGCGCAGGAAGCGCTCAACGGGCCGCAGGATTTCATCCCCGAGCGCGCTCGCATCCTCCAGACGCGGCGCGACGCGGTGGTCGACGCCGTGAACCGGATTCCCGGCGTCCACACCCATTCGCCGGAGGGCGCGTTCTACATCTATGCGTCCTGCGCCGGCATCGTTGGGAAAAAGACGCCGGACGGGCAGGTCCTCGGCAGCGACGCGGATTTCGTGATGTATCTGCTGGAATCACAGAATCTCGCGCTGCTCCAGGGCGAGGCGTATGGCCTGTCGCCGTTCTTCCGGATTTCCTTCGCCACGTCGATGCAGGCGCTCGAGGAGGGATGCCGCCGGCTGCGACTGGCGTGCGAGGGCTTGAGCTGATTCTCCAGCGGGTCGGCGCGACAATTCCCCACGCCTCCAGTGTGACTTCAACGAAACGACATCGGGCGGCACTTGCGGTGCTGAATGCTTGATGTCGTGCTCGGAAGCGTTCCAACGTTAGCGACCTATCGACCTTGTGTGCAACTCGTGCCGGCCGCACAATGCCGCTAGCGCAGACAGTTTCGACTCCATCGCACACAGCGTGTCCGCTCGCGCTTTGCTGCCTCCTGAAGTGGGGACGACGTGGGACGATCGTCTCTTGCAGGCTAGGTTATTCACTTGAAATCGATATAGAAGGAGTTGCCATGCCAAAGAATATCTCGGTGGTATCCAGGAAAACCTGGGGAGGAGCTGTTGCCTTTCTGTGTACATTCTTCATGCCGCTTTCAGGTCTTGCCCAGGACGTTCCGGCGCACAATCCGGACGGCCTGATTTCAATCCGCGGGACGGTCGAGCGCGCGTCGGCCAATGAGCTGGCGATCAAGCCTCCGACGGAAGGCGACGTCGTGACGGTGAAGCTGGTGCAGCCCTTTCATCTCTATGCTCGCGTCCCCGGAGACCTGTCACACGTAAAGGACACCAACTTTGTCGGCGTCACCTCGGTGAAGCAACCCGACGGGACGGAGCGGGCAACCGCGATCAGCATTCTGCCGGAGGAGCTGCGGGGCGTGGGCGAAGGAAGCTATATGATGAATCAGCCCGCCGGCGCCACGGCGAGCCGCATGACAAACGGCAGCGTATCGGCATCTCAATCCAGAATGTCGAATGGCAGCGTCAAGCGCACGGACGCGCAAACGCTGACGGTCCAGTATCAGGGCGGCGTCCAGAAAGTCACCGTGCCTCCGGATACGCCCGTCAACGAGTTTCAACTCAGCACTGCCAAACCGGTCGCGGGAGACAGGGTGTTTCTGTGGGCGCGGAAAAACTCCGACGGATCCCTCTCTTCAAGCAAGGGAATTCTGGCGGGCAAGTAGCGCGCAAGACAGAATTGTTGCAATCCGGGGTCCATTAGGCAGCGCAGTTTCTATCTCGCGGCCTTACTGGCTGCGGCGGATTTCGCGCACGCCGCGGCCGAGCCTCCGACGCGCAGCAGCGCGCGCAGAGTCACGTTTCTTCGTAGTCGCCTTCCGCCTCGGTCTAGTCGAGCATCAATTGAGATGCGACGCAGCCAGCGTGCTGAGTTACAACGGCTCTACCCGATCACCTGGCGCACGAGGGCGATGAACTGATCGACCTCGTCCTTCGTCCCGTCGAATCGGGTCACCAGGCGAATGACGCCGCCGCGGCGCCGCGCGACGCGGACTCCGGCCGCGGCCAGGGCCTCGATGGCCGACTCGGGCATGGCGACGAACACGAGGTTGGCCTCGACCGGCGCGATCAGGCGCACGCCCGGTATCGCCGCCAGTTCACGACCGAGCTGCGAAGCGAGTTCGTTCGCATGCGATGCGAGACGCAGAAAGAGGCCGTCCTCGACGTACGCAATGAGCTGCGCGGCCGCGAAGCGCATCTTCGACCAGGTCTGCCCGGCTCGCCGCAACCGATACGACAAGGGCTCGACGAGCTCCGGGTTGAACACGACGATCGCGTCGGCGTTCATCGCGCCGTTCTTGGTGGCGCCGAAGGAAAGAATATCCACGCCTGAGCGCCACGTCATCTCGGACGCGCTGCATCCCAGCTTCACCAGGGCATTGGCAAATCGCGCACCATCCATATGGAAGCGGATGCCGGCATCGCGCGCAATCGCGCCGATGGCGGCGATCTCGTCGCGGCTATACACCGTGCCGTATTCGCTCGCCTGCGTGACGGACACGGCGTCCGGCTGCGGCCGGTTGCGTGATGCCACGCTCGGCCCGCAGCAGCGCCGTTGCCAGTGTCGGCGGCTCCAGCTTGCCATTGGCGCCGGCAAGCGCGATGAGCTTGGCTCCGCCGGAGAAAGCTTCCGTCGCGCCGCCTTCGGCGGTGTGGATATGCGCTTCCTCGTGGCAATAGATGGCGCCATACGGACGAGCGCAAGTGGCAAGCGACAGGGCGTTGGCGGCCGTGCCGGTCGACACCGGAAACACCGTCACCTCGGTCTCGAACAGGTCGGAGAACTTCCGGTTCAGCAGCGGCGCTGTATTCGTCGTCGCCATAGGAGGCCGCGAGCCCATGATTGGCTGCATCGAGCGCGCGCAGGATCTCGGGCGCGACGGTGGCCACGTTGTCGCTGCGGAAATTGAGCGAAATGGCGCCTGGACTGTCATTCACGATGGGCACTCCCACGACCGCTACAGGACCGTGCCGTCCTGGCGCCGGACACGCCGGTGGACCAGCAACAGCGGAACGGCCGTGAAAAGAATCAGGATCGCGGCGGCGGCCGAGGCGGAGCCTGCCCCTTCGCCGCCTTCCAGGAAATGGTACATCCGCACGGTCATCGTCGACCAGCGGCTGGTATAGAGCACGATGGTCGAACTGAGCTCCGACGCGGCTGTGATCCAGACCAGGATCATGCCCCCGATCAACCCGCTCGCCATCAGCGGGACGGTCAAGGTGACGAAGGTTCGCAGCGGCGACACGCCGAGATTGATCGAGGCTTCCTCGAGGCTGGGCTCGATCTGGTGCACGATGGCCGACGATGAGCGGATGCAGAAGGGCAACTTGCGCACGACGTAGGCGATCACCAGGATCAGCCATCCGCCTGTCAGGATCAGCACGCCGCTGTTGAAGGCGATGATCAGCCCGATCGCCAGCACGGTGCCCGAGACCGCGAACGGGACCATGCCGATCATGTCGAGCCCCGTCGAAAGCGCGCCGCGATGGCGCGTGACGATGTAGCCGATGGGCGCGCCCAGAACTGTCGCGACGATGGCCGTGATCGTGGCCAGGAACAGCGTGTTGTACAGCGGGCGGAACGAGCCTTCGAGCAGCATCGAATAGTTGCTCAACCCGAGCTGCCACGTGAGCACCGGGCCGCGAAAATGGAGGAACGAGATGAACAGGACGGCCAGGAACGGCAGCAGCGACAGTACCACGATGCCCCAACTGAAGACCGTGGCGAGCAAGCGCCAGCCAGGTGACAGCGGCAGCGGCGGTGGTGCGGTGCGGGCATTCGTCGCGAAGCGGCGCTTGTTCAGGTAGCGGCGCTGGACCAGCAGCGCGATGGCCGTGCAGGCGATCAGCAGCACGCTGAGCGCGCCGGCTGCCGCCGGATTGTTGTCGGCTTCACCGGCGAACAGCTTGAAGATGTCCACCGCGAGGAACGGGCGATCCTCCGCCAGGACGACAGGGACGCCGAAATTCTCCAGCGCTTCGATGAACACGAGCAGTGCGCCGGCCAGCACGGCCGGCATCGCCACGGGCAACAGCACCGTGCGGAAGGCGTGCAGGCGCGAACCGCCAAGATTGCGCGCTGCCTCCTCGATCGAGATGTCGATCGCCCTGAAGCCTGCGATAGCAGGCATCAGCACATAGGGATACAGCGTCAACATGAAAACGATCGTGATCCCCGTCAGCCCGTAGATGGGGCCAATCGGAATGCCGATGCCGCGCAGGCCCGTGGTGACGACGCCGGCATGACCGAAGAGCAGCACCAGCGCGTAAGCGGCAACGAACGATGGCAACACCAGCGGCAACGTGGCCAGCGTCAATAGCACCGTCTTGCCTGGCACGTCGACGCGGGCCAGGCAGAACGCGAGGGGCGTGCCGATCAGCGTGGCGCCCACCGTCGCGAAGGCCGCCGCGAGCAGGCTGTTGGCGATGCTGTTGACGTAATACTTGCTCGCGAAAATCTGGGCATAGTTGGCGAGCGTGAAGGTCCCGGTCCCATTCACCCTGAGACTCGCGTCCAGAACCAGGCTGAGCGGATAAAGCAGGAACAGGACGAGAAGGGCGAGCGCGCCAAAAACGATCGTGTAGCGGAACCCGTTCATGGTGCCGGGTAAACGATGATCTGCGCCGGATCGTAGGCGAACGCCAGCGCGGCGCCCGCCGTGGCCGCGATCTGAAGGCTGCCGAGTGTCGAGACACGAATCTGCGTGCCGTCGGGCAGCGCCGCATGCAGCCGCTGGATCTGCCCCAGGAACTCGCGCAACACGAGCTTCGCGTGCAGCACCGGACCCTCGGAATTTTCTGCGAGCCGCAGGGCTTCCGGCCGGATCGACAGAAACAGCTTCTGTCCGGGCTTGGCCACATTCCCATGCACCGAGATGGTCGTTCCGCACGACGCGACCTCGGTCCTGCGGCCATCGAACGTACCCGCGACGCCGGGCAGCATGTTCGTGCCGCCCAGGAACTCGGCGACGAAGGCCGTCTGCGGCCGTTGGTAGATTTCTTCGGGCGATCCGACCTGCTCGATTTTGCCGGAGCGCAGGATCGCGATCCGGTCCGAGATCGCCAGCGCCTCCTCCTGGTCGTGTGTCACGTAGACAGCTGTGAGGCCGAGCGATTGCTGCAACTGGCGGATCTCCACCCGCATCTGGGTCCGCAGTTGCGCGTCCAGATTGGATAGCGGCTCATCGAACAGCAGCACGGCCGGTTCGATGACGAGCACGCGGGCGATCGCGACGCGCTGCAATTGTCCGCCCGATAGCTGATGCGGCCAGCGCGGTCCGTAACCGCCGAGGCGCACCCGTTCGAGCGCCTTCTCGACCCGCGCGGTGATGTCGGCCGGCGTGACCTTGCGAGCGCGCAGGCCGTAGGCGACATTGCCCTCCACGGTGAGGTTGGGAAAGATCGCATAGTTCTGGAAGACCATGCCGGTGTTGCGACGATGCGCCGGCAAGGTGTCGATGCGTCTGTCGTCGAACCATATGCTGCCCGCTTCGACGTCGGCAAAGCCGGCGATCATTCGCAGCAGCGTGGTCTTGCCGCATCCGGAGGGTCCGAGGAGGGTGAACAACTTGCCCTCCTCGATCGTCGCCGAAACATTGTCGACAGCGCGGACGGCGCCGAAGGTGCGGCTGACGCTGTCGAGACGGATCGTCGTCATGAGAAACGACGCTCCCGGCGTCAGCGCGTGTTCTGGATGATCGTCTTGATCCGGTTCAGCGTCGCGCTGCGGTCCTCGTCCCACTTCACGTCGTTGTAGGGCAGGACCTTGATCTTGGAGAGCGCCGGCATGCCCCCGGGCATCATGGAAAGATCGACGTCCTGCCGGGCGGGACGGCGGAAGGTCGCCGTGAGGAACATTTCCTGCGTCGACTTGCTCGCGAGATAGTCGATCAGCGCACGTGCGGCGTCCTGATCGGGCGCACCTTTGATGATGGCAGCCCCTTCCGCAAGCGCAGCCGTTCCTTCGGTCGGATAGCTCACCTTGACCGGTGCTCCGTTATGCGCCCACAGGTAGCCGGCATATTCGAGCGAGATGCCCAACGGATACTCGCCGCTGCCGTTGCCATCGAAGACGAGGGTCGACCGGTTGAGCACCTTCGTATTGGCAATCAGCGAAGAAAGCTTGTTCCAGCCGGCGTCGTTCTCGCCCCAGTAGGTCAGCAGGACCGTCGCAGCCGCATAGGAAAAGCCGGAATTCGCCGGGTCGGTATAGGCGATCTTGCCCTTCCACTTCGGGTCCAGAAGATCCTGCCAGGTCTTTGGACCGCTCGCGGCATCGATCGCCTTCGTGTTCTGGTTGATGGTCACAACCTGCAGATTGGTACCGATCCAGAGATCGTTCGGGTCGCGATATTCCGCCGGCACGGCGTCACGGCCCTTCACGGCATACGGTTGAAAAAACTTGGTGTTCTGCTTCAGCAGGGCAGAACTGACACCCCAGACGACATCGCCTTGCGGATTCGCGGCCTCCGAGGCAATGCGACGAAAGAGCACGCCCGATCCGGTGGAGACGACGTTGACGGTGATGCCCGTCTCCTTCTTGAATCCGTCGACGACGAGCTTGTTGACCGTGTCGTCATTGGCCGAATAAAGCACGACCTGCGTGTCGGCGATTGCCGGCGCGGATGCGACCGCCACCGCTGCCAACAGTAGCGCCGCGATCGATGAAACTGCATGTCTCATTGTCATCTCCTGGTGCGTCCTCGAGTTATTCTACCCGGATCACAACTCGTCGCCGCCTCGCGCCCGGCGCTCGACGCCCCTGTCTCGGCGGCCAGGAAGGACACGCTCACTCCGGCGTCGCGCCTGACTCCCGGACGATCAGCTTCCACTTTTCGTACTCGCTCTGCACGAACTGGCGAAATGACGCGGTCGTGCCGCCGACGGGATCGGCTCCTTCGCGCACCATTTGCGTTTCGATGGACGGCATCGCGAGGATTTCATTGACCGTAGTGTTGAGCTGGGCGATCACCGCTTCGGGGGTGCCCTTGGGTGCGAACAGCCCGAACCACGAGCCCGCGTCGAAGTTCGCCAGGCCGCGCTCGCTGACGCTTGGAATCTCCGGCAACGAGCGGGACCTCTTCTTGCTGCTCACCGCGACGGGTATCAACTTGCCGGCCTGAATGTGCTGGATGACCGATGGAATGGTCGCGAACATGAACTGCACACGCCCGGCGAGGAGATCGTTGAGCGCTTCGGCGCCTTTGTAGGGAATATGGGTCGCTGCGATACCCGCTCTCTGGCAAAGCATGTAGCCCGACAGATGCGAGGACGTGCCGACGCCGGTCGAGCCGTAGTTCAGCTTGCCAGGATTCGCTTTCCCATAAGCGATAAGCTCCTCGAAGTTCCTGACACCGAGCGACGGATGGACGACCAGCACGTTCGGCACGTCGGCAATCTGCACGATCGGCATCAGGTCGGTCACAGGGTTATAGCTCAGTCCTTTGAAGAGCGTAGGATTCACCGCGATCGGACCGACCGAGTCGATGATCAGCGTGTAGCCGTCCGGCGCCGAGCGCACGACAAACTCGGTGCCGATGTTTCCTCCGGCGCCCGGCCTGTTGTCGATCAGGAAGGGCTGCTTCAACCGCTCCGTGAGCTGCTCGCTGATGCTTCGCGCAAGAATGTCGGTCGTGCCGCCGGCGGTAAAAGCAACGACGACATGCACCGGGCGAGTCGGATAGGCTTGACCGTGAACGATGCCCGGAAGCGCCGTGATGAAAAGTGCGGCGATTATTCCCAGGCGGAGTGGCAGGAAATGCCTTGTCCCCCTGACGCGCTGAGAATCTCTCACACAACAGGAACGTGCGGCGGGATACGCCTGCATTGCCGGCTCCTGGCTTCTCGCCGTCAATCCCGGTAGCTCGGATCGATACGATCCAATTTTCTGAGCAGCGCCGGCCACTCCATCACGCCGTATGGCCTGCGCGTATGCGGCTGATAATTGCTCCAGGTCTCCTCGAGCACGGGCTGAGATACTTGCGAGAACTCGGCATTGCATGCCATGGCTGCGAGCTGCGATCGGCACGCGAGCTCGAGACGATGAGTCCAATTGAACGCCTCGGCGATGGTCCTTCCCACGACGAGCGCGCCGTGATTGCGCAGGATCAGCGCTTCTCCACCGCCCAGGTCACGGATCAGCGACTCCTGCTCGTCGGATTTCAAGACGACTCCCTTGTAATCGTGATAGCCGATCTTCAGGAAGCGCATGGCCGTCTGCGTAATCGGCAACAGGCCGCACTCGAGCGCGGAGACCGCCATCGTCGGCCACGTGTGCACATGGATGACGCAGTCCACCTCCGGCCGCGCCGCGTGCACCGCGCTGTGAATCACGTAACCCGCCTTGTTGATCCCGTAATCGAGCGGACCGAAGTCGGGCTTGTCGAGAATCGTGCCGTCGTGCTTGACCTTGATCAGGCTCGATGCAGTGATCTCCTCGTACAGCATCCCATAGGCATTGATGAGAAAAGCATCATCCTCGCCCGCAATTCGAGCCGAGATATGGTTGGCCATCATGTCTGACATGCGGTACAGCGCGACGAGGCGGTAGCATGCCGCGAGATCGACGCGCGCTTGCCATTCCGAGTCGGAGCAGCGGTCCCGTATGGAGCTCAAGCGAAGGCCGGCGGTATCGGGCATGGCGTGTCTCTTTGGGGTGTCACTGGCTGTCGAGGATCGTCGAATTCTCCCCGGATTTGCGCCATCGTAGCGCCTCGTCCCGCAAGAGGCCAGCCGGGCTGACTCAATGTTGCGCGTCCGGCGAGGTCGGCGCGCTCCCTACTTGCCATACTCGGCGATCACTTTCGAAGCGGCACGGAAACTGTCGACCGCGGCCGGCACGCCGCAGTATATGGCTGTATGCAGCAGCACTTCAGCGATCTGCTGTTGCGTCAGCCCATTGTTGAGCGCGCCGCGCACGTGCGTTTCCACTTCGTGCGTGCGGCCGAGAGCCGTCAGCATGGCGAGATTGATCATGCTGCGCTCCTTGCGGGACAGGCCTTCGCGCCCCCATCCCGCGCCCCAGCAATATTCGTTGAGAAGCTCCTGCAGAGGCCGGTTGAAGTCCGTGGCATTCTTCATGGCCACGTCGACGTATTGGTCTCCCAGCACCTCGCGTCGGATCGCAAGTCCGCGCTCTCTGAGGTCTTTTCGGCTATCGCTGCTCATAGGTCGAGGCTCCGGTAAGGTAAGTGAGGAGTGTTTGACGAAGCGCTTTCCAACCTGGCTTCTTCAGGTTGCAGGACGACGGGGCACGATCAGGTTGCCCACAAACACCTGCACTGGCTCATCGTTCTGATTGAGCGTTGTTGTTTTAACCTTGATCACGCCCTGATCGGGACGGGACTTCGACGCTCGCACCTCGAGCACTTCGCTCTCGACGTGCAACTCATCTCCCGGCCGTACCGGGCGCGGCCAGCGCAGCTCGTCAAATCCAGCGCCGATGATGCCGCCGGCAGGCTTGAGCGCGCCTTCGACGAGAAGGCGCATGGTCATCGCCGTGGTGTGCCAGCCGCTCGCGGCCAGACCTCTGAAGAACGTGTCGCGAGCACTGGTCTCGTCCAGATGGAAAGGTTGCGGATCGAACTCCGCTGCGAAGGACTTGATCCGCTCGGCGTCGACACGCAATCGGCCGGAGCCGAACTTCTGTCCCGGCTCAAAGTCCTCTAGATATAGCATGAACACGCCCCTGGTCGTGAGACTGGTGCCGTGGTCGCGATTCCATCGGCGCGCCCGGCCCGGACCGCCGCAGCTCGTGGCTATGGCGGGAGAGCGACCTCACCGCAACACGCTTCTCCGAAGCGCGATGCGCCAAATCCCCGTCATGATCAGCGTGAAACCGGTCAAGAGACCGACAAACGCCAGCGAGCTTTGCGGCCACCCGATGGCGATGAGAATCGCGAGTCCGATCGACAGGAGTCCATCGAACAGGATCCATCTCCATCCTGGGTGCGGCTTGAAGCGGAATGCGAGCATGGTCCGGGTAACGCCGCCGGCGAACAGGAAAGCGCCCACGAGCAGCGCCAGCGAGGCGACGCCCGCCAGCGGGAGCACGAGAATGGCGATCCCAAGCACAAGCGTCAGGATGCCGGATGCGAGCTTCCAGCCGAAGCCGCCCTTGCTGCGTGTCTGGATGGCGTAAGCGATTTCGCATGCGCCACCGAAAATCAGAAGCCACGCGAATATCAGCGCTGTGGCGAGCGCCGCGATTCCCGGCATCAATATCGCCAGGATCCCGCTGACGATGAGCAGAACGCCCCACGCGATCTGCCAGCCGTGGCCGCTCGCCGCGTCCGTGGGTGCGTGGGACGTAGGGATTTCGCTCGCGTTCGCCATAAGGCCTCCTGACGTTGTGTTGATCGACAAGACACCAGTGACAGCTATTGTAGGCCGGCGAGCGGAGGGATCACAGATACCCGGTTGCAGCCGGCGGATCGTGGCTGTCGCGGCTCGGCTCGGGAACGTTCGTGTGCTGCTCCCATGCTTGCGAGGCGCAGGGCCTCATTGCGGGTCTGACGCACCTTCGTAGGCGGGGAGGTTCCCTGCGACGTTTTGGCCGCCATGACTGGCAACCGGCTGACTGCGCACCGTCGATGCGCGAGCGCGCGACCCGGTTTGCGTCGCGCGGTCGGCGACTTACAATGCGCGCCAGCGTCGACCGCAGGGGGTCGCGCGTCGTCCCTCCGGCATTGGAACAGGACATACTTCGTCATGCAGTTTTAGCGTCGCAGCCGAGCATCGAGATGCCCTATCCCAAACTGATTCTCGACTACGTATATGACCATGAGGCCGCGCGGGGGGACGAGGTGCTCCTCGTCCAACCCGTCGGCGGAGGCGACGTGGTCGAGTACACCTGGGGTCGGGTGCTGGACGAGGCGCGTCGAATGGCGGCGCACCTGAAGAGCCGAGACTTCGAGCCCGGCGCGCGCATCGCCATCCTGTCCAAGAACTGCGCTCACTTTTTCATGGTCGAGCTGGCCGCGTGGATGGCAGGTGGCACCACGGTGGCGATCTTCCCCACTGAAAGCGCGGAGAACGTGCGCTACGTG
Organism: uncultured beta proteobacterium; assembly: GCA_963730465.1. Taxonomy (GTDB): domain Bacteria; phylum Pseudomonadota; class Gammaproteobacteria; order Burkholderiales; family Casimicrobiaceae; genus PALSA-1003. The sequence goes on from CAVSRR010000002.1 coordinate 87,681, forward strand.
CTCGAGCACAGCGAGGCAAGCGTGTTGTTCGTGGGCAAGCTCGATGCATGGGAGCAGCAAGCCCGAGCCGTGCCGGATGGATTGCCGTGCATCGCGCTGCCGCTTGCGCCATCGACCGGCTTCGAGACGTGGGACGCCATTGTCGCGCAAACCGAGCCGCTAGGCGGCCGCCCGTCACGCGGCGCGGATGAGCTTGCGATGCTGCTCTATACCTCCGGCTCCACGGGACAGCCGAAGGGAGTCATGCAGAATTTCCGCAACATCACGCGCGTCAGCGAGCATCGAATGAGCGACGCACGAAGACGCCTGCCGGACGGTGTCGAGCGGCGGATACTTTCGTACCTGCCGTTGGCCCACGTGTACGAACGGGCCGTGGTCGAGTGCAGCACCTTTGTCGAAGGCCATGGACGCATTTTCTTTACCGAGTCGCTCGCGACATTTGTCGAGGACCTCAAGCGCGCCCGCCCCACGCTGTTTGTCTCGGTTCCGCGGCTCTGGCTCAAATTCCAGCAGGGAGTTTTCCTGACGATGCCGTGCGAGAAGCTCGATGCGATGCTGGATGACCCGACGATCGCGGCTGAAGTCGGACGCAAGATCCTCGCGGGACTCGGTCTGGACGAGGTTCAGGTCGCGGCCAGCGCGTCGGCCCCGATCCCGGTTGAGCTGCTCGCCTGGTATCGGCGCCTGGGCCTGAATATGCTCGAGGGATACGGGATGACGGAAGACTTTGGCTACTCGCACTGCACGAATGAGGAAGCGAATTTGCCGGGTCACGTCGGTGTTCCGTATCCCGGTGTCGAGGTGCGCGTCGCCGACGGCGAAGTGCTGATCAAATCGCCCGGGCAATTGGTCGGCTACTACAAGCGTCCCGACCTCACCGCCGCAAGCTTTACCGAGGACGGGTTCTTCCGCACCGGCGACCTCGGCGTGCGGCAGGCCGATGGCCAGCTCAGGATCACGGGACGCGTGAAAGAGTTGTTCAAGACCAGCAAGGGGGAATACGTGGCGCCCGCGCCGATCGAGCATCGACTGAATGCACACCCGATGGTGGAACTGGCGATGGTGTCGGGTTTGGGCCAGCCGGCGCCTTATGCGATCGTAGTACTGGCCGAGTCCCTGCGTCCGCAGCTCAGCGACCTTGCGGTGCGTGCGCGCGTCGAGGCTGAACTCGGCAAGCTGCTGCGTAACGTGAATGAGGGCCTCGCATCATTCGAGCGAGTGCAGGTGCTGGTGGTGGCGCGCGACCCCTGGTCGATCGACAACGGTTGCCTGACCCCGACGATGAAGATCAAACGCAGCCGCATCGAAGCCGCTTTGGCTTCCCAAGTGGAGGCGTGGTACGGCGCGGCGAAGGCTGTGGTCTGGGCCTGATCGAGCTCGGGCCTAGTTGAGGCCGTACTCGATCGCCGCCCGATAGCGCGAGAATTCCGTGGGCGCCAAGCGTGGCACGCTGAGTTGCAGCAGGCCGGTCCCCTCCGGGCCGCCATAGTTCTTCACCCACGCGCTGGCCATGCCGAACTCGTCTTCGGCCAGAACGCTACTCGCCTCAGCGGGATCGATGGCGCCCGCGCCGACTGTGAATCCTCGCAATCCCCACCGCGTTCCTGCATGCGTTGGGTGCGACGCATAGTAGCCTCCGGTTCTCTCGGGCTCGGGAAACCTGATGTCGAAGACGCTTTGCGCCGGTGTGAAATCCACGTCCTCAACGACGCCGGTTACCGGGTCGGCGCGAAATGCCAACGGATTGGCGCCCAGGAGCGCGACCTTGCCGCCAGCGTCGAGGTACCTGCGAATCAGCGCGCTTGGTGTCGCCTCGTGCACGACGGTCGAAGGAATTCTATTGTCCGCGAATACGACGACGCTTCGCGAACGAAGGTTGATTTGGTCCAGCATGAATGCAGCCAGTTGCGCCGCGTCGAGCTGTTCATATCCGACGCTTTTGAGGTAGCTCAGGATGGCGGCGTCGACGTTGTTCTGAAACCAGTTGAAGGCCTTTTCGCTTTTCCTTCCCTCCCAATAGACGATGCGCCGCGGCGCGACACCAGCGATGTTGGCGGTCGTGCCTCCGTCGAGCGCCGTCAGCGTGCCGTCGTCCGCGCCGCAATAGACAACGCCATCTGCGACCACCGGCGTTGAAAAAACGCGGTCGGTCAACGAATAGATCCACCGCCGCTCACCCGTTGCCTTGTCGACGGCTTCGAGATTGCCCGAGAGATCGGCGAAATACAGCACATCGCCGGCGATTGTCAGTGACGAAAACACCGCGCCGCCTGTCTTGTGGCGCCACTTTTCCGCGCCAGACTTGAGGTCGGCCGCCTGGACGATCATCGCGCTGCCGCTCGCGATGTAGACGGTGCCATCCTCGATCGCGGTCGCAAGAATCCACGACGAGCCGTCGTGCGTAGTTCGCCAGCGCAACGAGCCGTCGGCGAGGTTGATGCCATAGGCAAAGCCGTCGCGTCCTCCGACCGTGACTACTCCGTCGCTGATCGACGGAGACGCCGAAATCGACGTCGTATCGTTACCGTTGTCCTCGAACTTGTTCGAGGCGCCCTGCGTTGCAAACTTCCAGCGTTGTACGCCGTCCTTCGCGGTGACCGCATACACATAGCCGCTCATCGTGGCAAAGACAACGTTGTCGCCATCGACGGCGGGCGTGGCGCGAACGCGGGCGCCGGTGGCGAAACTCCAGCGCACCTTGCCATTGCGAATGTCGAGCGCATGAACGTGTCCATCGCCTGCACCCACGAACAATGTCTGTCCGGCGACGATGGGCGACGAGAGGTAGTAATCCCAGTAGTTGTGATTACCCAGATCTGTCCCAAGGCGAAAGCGCCAGCGCTGCTTGCCGGTTCCGGTATTCACGGCATAGAGAAACCCATCACGGCTCGAGAAGAACACAGTGCCGGCGGCTACCGCCGGGGACGATGAAATGCCGCCGCCCGTTCCGAAGCGCCATCGCTCATCTCCTGTCTTGGCGTCAAGCGCGTAAAGGTTGCCGTCGGCGCTGCCGAAATAGAGAACGCCGTCCGCGACAGCCGGAGTGCTGCGAATCGGGCCACTGGCATGGAAGGTGAACTTCACGCCATCGACCGAATAGACGGGCCGCGTGCCGTACACGCCGGTAAGCTGCGGATTTCCGCGAAACATGGCGTTGCGACTCACGTCCGGCGTCGCCGCTGACAGCGGTGCGCAAGAAAGCAGCAATATGAGGCGAAGAACGGTGGCAATGCGCATGTGCGGCCTCGTTTGGACACGGCGGCCGAGGAATGGCCGGCCGTGCGCAATGCTGTCGTGCATGTCCATGCGCGTGAATGGATGGATCGATCGCTTTCTGGTACTTTTCGATGATGAACGCCTTGCGACCCGCGAGCGGTGCACGGCCCTTCCGGGTCGAATTCGACAGAACCAAATATGGTCGCGAGCTGCTGATCGACGCAGCGACAATCGGCGAGATGCCGTTGTTCATCACCGACGATCGCCCGCATTTGCTGACCTTCCACGATATCCTGCTGGTGACGAAGGGGCGCGGCCACGTCCTCCTCGACGGCGAATCCCATGCGGTTGAACCCGGCGTCGTCGTGTTTTCGTTACCGGGGCAAACGCGCGAATGGCGCCTTTCGACGCGCCTGGATGGCGCGTGCCTCTTCTTCACGAAGGCGTTTCTGGTGGACACGTTCAGCGACCCGCGCTTTCTCGACCGCTTCGCGTTTTTTCGACTGTCGCGTCCGTGCGGAACAATGGGGCTGGGCCGGAGCGAGCGCCGAACGTTCAGCGAGATCTTTGCTGCCATGCATCGCGAGCTCGCATGCTTCGACCGGGACGCGAACGAGTCATTGCGCGCATCGCTCTATCGGATGCTGGTTCTGCTCAACCGGTGGTATGCGGGCCGACACGGCGAACTCGAAGATGAATCACTCAACAGGTTTGTCGAGCGGTTTCGCCGGCTGATCGATAGGGACTTTGCGCGGCGCCATCGGCTTTCCGACTATGCCGATCGGCTGGGGGTTTCTCCGGGCCACCTGAATGCGTTGTGCCGCAGGCACGCGAGAAGCAGCGCCGGCGCCATGATTCGCGCACGAATCGTCACGGAGGCGCGCAAGCTGCTGCTGTACTCCGACCAAACGGCAGCAGGCGTAGGCGAAAATCTCGGATTCGTCGATCCGGCCTATTTCGCGCGCTTCTTCCGACGCGAGACCGGCGTCGCGCCGGCGCGGTTCCGCGTGATGTCACGGCGGCCGCCCCAGGCCGTCAATGAGCGGATGCAGCCGGGAACGTCCGAGACATCGGCTCTCGGGCAAAAGGGTTGTATTTCTATCTCGCCGATTCGCACCACCATTCGATATTATCGCCAGGCCCGCGGCGCGACATTGAACGCGAGCAATCGCGGCCGGAATAAGACGGCGCCGACGCTGTTTGCAGTGCGCGGCGGACCTGCGCAAATACGTGCTTCAGCTGTCCGGCGGGACGGCCCATACCACCGTCACTACCGCCCGTATTGCGATAGCCAGCGTTTCGATCCGGCGGTGTGCAACCGATGGAGAGTGTTCTGCGTAAATCCACCTTAGCTCCCACATCGGGGAGCGAGCACGACGTGTGAGGCAGAGGAATTTGCCCGCGACGCAAGGCCCGAAAACGATGGCAATCCGGACGCGCCGACATCCGAAACGGCACGGATAGCGTCGATAGGCTAAGCTTACAAGCGGCACGTCCCGTCCACGCTGCGCGATCTGACGCTCTGAAACTCCAAGAATCCTCATGTTTCTGAACGGACTGGGCACCGCCAACCCGCCGCAACGGTATACGAAGGCTCAATGCTGGGAAGCATTCAGGGCGTCGGATTGGTTCCGGCGACTTGACCGCCGCGCTCATGCAATCGCGGAAACCGTGCTGCTCAGCGACAACGGGATCGAGGCCCGCCGGCTCGCGCTCACCTCGCTCGAGGAGGTGTTCGAGATCGATCCTGACACACTGCATCGCCGTTTCCTGACACACGCCCCGCGCTTGCCGCGGAGGCTGCTGCCAAGGCACTCGAGGATGCCGCGCTGAGTCCAACCGACATCGACGCCGTGGTCATCAGCACCTGCACCGGTTATCTCTGCCCGGGACTTTCCAGCTACGTAGTCGAGCGCTTGGGTCTCGCACGCGATGTCCAGGCCTTCGATCTGGTCGGTCAGGGATGCGCCGCGGCGCTTCCCAACTGGCGTCTTGCGAAAGCATTGCTCGCGGGAAGCGACGCGCAGCACGTGCTCTCGATTTGCGTCGAGGTCAGCAGCGCCGCGATGTACCTCGACAACGATCCCGGGGTCCTGATCAGCGCTTGCCTGTTCGGAGATGGCGCTGGCGCCGCCGTGTTATCGGCCGCGCCGCGGCCGGGACGGCGCTCCGTCGAATTCACCGTCGCGCGCTCGCTCGTGAATCCCGATGAGCGCGACGCGTTGCGGTTCGAAACCCGCAGCGGCCTCTTGCGCAATGTGCTCACGCGACCGGTGCCGCGGCTCGCCGCCGATCACGCGCGGCAGGTGCTGGACGAAGCGCTCGACGAGGCCGGTCTCGAGCAATCGGATATCACCGCGTGGATTCTGCACGCCGGCGGCCGCGACGTGCTGAAGGCGCTGCAAGGGCGACTCGATCTCAAGGCGAACGGTCTCGGCTACAGTGCTGCGATGCTGCGCGAATACGGCAACATGAGCAGCGCTTTCGTGTACTTCGTGTTGCAGGCGGCGCTGGCCGACCGGGCACCTCCGGGATGGTGGTGGATGTCGTCGTTCGGTGCCGGATTCAGTTGCCATGGCGCGTTGCTGCGCGTGGCCTGACGGTCGAGACTGCCGATGCGTCGAGTGATCATGCGTCTGCCGCGTCGCGTTGAGCCGGAAATGCTCGACCTTCTGCCAAAAGCAGATCCGCGGGCGGTCCGCTCACGCCAGGATTTGCGCCGAATCAACCGGGTCATGGCGACGCGTGCCATTCTCTGCCGCGCGAATCGACGCGGCGACCCGCGGAAGGACGCCACGACGCATCGTCGAGCTCGGTGCCGGTGACGGCATACATGCTGCTGCGGCTGGCGCGCCTGCGCGCGCCACAATGGACCGGCGTCGAAGTCACGCTGGTGGACCGGCAGGATCTCATCGGTTCCGAGACACGACAGGGCTTCGCGGCGCTCGGATGGAAACTCGTGTTGTCGCCCGCGACGTGTTCGACTGGGTAGACGAACCCGATCCGGTGCCGCTACGACCTGTTACTCGCGAATCTGTTCCTGCACCATTTCGCAGGCGACGCGCTCAGGCGGCTGCTCTCCGGCATCGCGGCGCGCAGCACTGCGTTCGTCGCCTGCGAACCTCGACGCGCGGTTACGGCACTCTTGGGCAGCCACCTCGTCGGCTTGCTCGGTTGCAATGCGGTCACGCGCAATGATGCAGTGGTGAGCGTGCACGCCGGTTTTCGCGATGCGGAGTTGACGGCAGCGTGGCCCGAGGCGCAGTCCTGGGAGATCGACGAATACCCGGCGGGTCTCTTCAGCCACTGCTTTTTGGCGACGCGCAGGGCCGAGCGATGAGACAAGGGGCGCGATGATAAACGACGATAAGTACGACAACAAGGCTCGATACGATGCGCTTGTTGTCGGCGGTGGCCCGGCCGGGGCGACCGCCGCAATCCTGCTGGCGCGGGCCGGATGGAGGGTGGCGATCGCGGAGAAGAAGGCATTCCCGCGGCGCAAGGTGTGTGGAGAGTTTGTTTCCGCGACAAGCTGGCCGCTATTGCGTGAACTGGGCGTGGCGGAGTCTCTATCGGCGCAGGCCGGTCCGGAGATCCGGCGCGTCGGCTTGTATGCTGGAGAGACCATCCTGGTCGCGGACATGCCCTCGCCGCGACACGAACGGGATGGTTGGGGGCGCGCACTGGGGCGCGAACGCCTCGACTCGGTGCTGCTGGCGCGCGCGAAAGAGGCCGGAGCCGAGGTAATACAGCCATGGACGCTTTCCCGCATCGACAGGGTGGCCGGCGGGCATCTCTGCTTGGGCGTCGTGAAACAGGGCGTGGAAAAAGCGGAGGAGCGTGCGGCCACTGACTTGAGGGCGCGCATCGTCATCGCCGCTCACGGCTCCTGGGAACTGGGATCGATGCCGACACAGAGTCGGCGTTACCCGCCGCGCGCGTCGGACCTCTTCGCGTTCAAGGCGCATTTTCGCGATGGCAAATTACCACCGGGGCTGATGCCGCTTTTGATCTTTCCGGACGGATACGGAGGTATGGTGCAAACCGACGGCGGCCGGGTGAGCCTGTCATGCTGCATTCGCCGAGACGCGCTCGAACGCTGCAGGCGCAAGTGGGGAATCGCGGGTGAACCCGCGCGGGCGGCAGAAGCCGTGTTCGCGCATATTCAGGCATCGTGCCGTGGAGTACGCGAGGCGCTGTCGGGCGCATCGCTTGACGGCGCGTGGTTGTCGGCGGGGCCAATCCGGCCGGGGATCCGACCGTTCAGGTACGAGGGAATCTTCACCGTAGGGAACGCAGCGGGCGAAGCGCATCCCATCGTGGCCGAAGGCATCAGCATGGCCATTCAATCCGCATGGCTGTTGTGCGCGCATCTTGTCGCGCGCAAGGACGCGGTTCTCGCGGCCGACGCGCGTGAGACTCTTGCGGCGATCGGATACGATTACGAGCGTAGCTGGCGCCGGAATTTTGCCACGCGCGTTCACGCCGCCGCGCTGTTCGCACATCTGGGCATGCGGCCGGCATCCGCAAAAATGGTCGTCGCGCTTCTGAAACGAGCCCCGAAAATTCTGACGCTCGGTGCGCATTGGAGCGGCAAGGCGCAATCACTTCGCAGCCCTTTCAACGCGGAAGCGGTCTAGACTCTCCTCGCCGCCGCCACGATTCGATCGCGAGTCCACCCATGAGCCCAGGGCCAACCACACTCGAGTTCCTGCGGCAGATCATCGCCCGCGATTTCGAAGTCGACCCGCAATTGATTCAACCCGACTCACGACTCGACGATCTCGCTATCGACTCACTCGGGGTGATCGAGATCATGTTCGCGGTCGAAGAGCAATTCAGCATCACCGTGCCGCCGGAACCACCTGACGCGCGCACGCCGATCGATACGCTGAATGATCTCGTACGTTATATCGACCGCCTCGCGGCCGAGCAGCACGGCGCGAACAAAGCGGACGGGGCGGCTGCCGTGAGGCGTGTGGTCGTGACCGGCATGGGGTTGATCTCGCCGCTCGGCAACGATCCCGCAGGCGTCTTCGATCACCTCCTTGCGGGCGACTCCGGCATCACGCGCCTGCCGGAATCGTTCAATGTGCGGCTCACTTCGCGCATTGTCGCGCCCGCCGCGTTCGACGGCGAACAGCGACTTCCGGCCGCGCAATTGCGCATGCTGGACCGAGTGAGTCAGTTTGCGCTGGTCGCGTGTGCCGATGCGCTCGCCGACGCGCAACTCGCGCTCCCGGATGAGGACGCAGACCAGATCGGCGTCTCGATCGGTACCGGCATGGGCGGTGCGCAAACCACCGACGACGGATATCAGAGGGTGTACGAACAGCAGTCCGACCGGGTGCACCCTTCACCGTGATCTCGGCGATGAACAACGCGCCGGCATCATGGATCGGCATAGTGCACGGGGTGCGCGGTCCGAATCTCACGTATTCGACCGCGTGTTCATCGTCGGCCGTCGCCATCGGCGAAGCGGCGCGACGAATCGCCCACGGCGAGGCGCAGGTGATGATTGCCGGAGGCACGGAGGCGCCGCTCACCTTCGGCACACTGAAAGCGTGGGAGGCGCTGAAAACGCTGGCGCAGGAAGACGTTGCGAATCCGGCGGCGTCGTGCAAGCCGTTCGCCCGCAATCGCACCGGACTGGTACTGGGCGAGGGCGCTGCCATTCTCGTGCTTGGAAGACGCCGAACACGCGCGGCTGCGCGGAGCGCGCGTTCATGCCGAGGTCGCCGGTTACGGCCTGGCGACCGACACCGAGCACATCACGCGGCCCAGCGTCGGGGGCCAGGCGAAGGCGATGGCGCTCGCGCTCGCCTCCGCAGGTCTCGCGGCGTCCGACGTCGGGTACATCAACGCGCATGGCACCGGCACACAAGCGAACGATGCGGTGGAAACGGCCGCGATCAAGGAGGTCTTTGGCGATGCCGCCCGCGAGCTGCCCGATCAGTTCCACCAAGTCCATGCACGGCCACCTGCTCGGGGCGGCGGGAGCGCTCGAGTTCATCATCGCTATCCTCGCCCTGCAACGCGGCATCGTTCCGCCGACGGCGCATCTGCGCATCCGCGATCCCGAATGCGACCTCGACTATGTCGCCGAAGGCGCGCGCCCAATCGAGGCGCTGACGGCGGTCATGTCGAACTCGTTCGCTTTCGGTGGCACCAACGCCGTGCTGATTGCGCGGCGAGCGTGACGCGCGGGATTGATGGCTGGTGGTGGCCGCGAGACGCGTCCTGGCCGATTTGTGCGACCCAGTGATGAACCGAAAGGAGCGCCGTCTGCTAGACGCTGCAGGAGAAATCGTGCGCACGTTTGTTGCCAGTGTCGTTCTGGGTTCGCCATGATGGACGCGGCAAACGGCGAAGAGGTGCGGATGGGACTGTTCTCGGTGACGTTGCCTGTCATCGCAATTCTTCACGACGATCTCTTTGTGGGCGAGGCGATTGGCTATCTCGATCGTACCGGGACGATTGACCTGCGTCGGTGCTCGACCCAAAAAGCAAATGCGTCGGCAGGTTCCGTTACACTGGATTGAAGACGGGCTTGGCCGACATGCGATGCGACGACGGCGTGGAAGCAAGGCTTTCGTTCAACGCCTTGAGCGCATTTAGTGGATATGGCTCCGGCAGCACTCCCAGAGGACCGGCAAGCTTTACTTTTGGGCTTAACCCCGAAGAAGCGGCTTCGCATCTGACGCTTCCTCAAGGCAAGAAACTCGTTGAAAGGCTCGAGGGGCTGAGGCTCGAAACCGTGAGACCGTGAGGCACGTGCTCAGGGATTCAGCCGCGGGCGACGTCGTCCTGAAATGCACCAGCGACATGCTGATCCTGGTTCGTGATCGAGGGGTGCAACACGGACGCCGCAGTCAGGATGGCGCGGTGCTCCGTTCTCAAAGTCAACGGGACTGATGATGTACCCTGTGGATTCTGATGCTCGCAAGCCCGATCGTTGATAGCACCCCCCGAACAATCGGCAAGCTTCGGTGGCTGGAAGACACGCAGTTCGAAGCTGTCTATTGATATGAAAGATGGCGGCCATAAGACGCCACTGAGGATGCCAATGAGGATGCCACTGGACCCGGCGTCGCCCAAGCACGCGCGCGACGCTGTTGACGCCATCTACCGCACCGAATCGCGCCGCGTATTCGCGACCCTGGTCCGCTTGCTTGGCGACTTCGATCTGGCCGAGGAGGCGTTGCACGACTCCTTTCGCGCCGCACTCGAGCAGTGGCCTGTGGATGGCATTCCCGCGAATCCGCGCGCGTGGCTTGTGTCGGCCGGTCGATTCAAGGCGATCGATGGCATCCGCCGACGATCCCGGTTTGACTCGATGGAGGACGTTGCCGAGCAGGTGGAAGCCGTCATCGATGAGGCCGTTGCACTGGACAGCGAAGGCATCGAGGACGACCGCTTGCGGCTCATCTTCACCTGCTGTCACCCGTCCCTCGCATCCGAAGCGCAAGTGGCGCTGACCTTGCGCGAAGTCTGCGGGCTCACGACCGAGGAAATCGCGCAGGCCTTTCTCAGTGCCGCGCCGGCGCTGGCACAGCGCATCGTCCGCGCCAAGGCAAAGATCCGAGACGCAAGGATCCCCCCAAGTGCCGGAGCCCGACGAGCTGGCCGCGCGACTGGACAGCGTTCTGCGTGTGATCTATCTGGTATTCAACGAGGGTTATTCCGCGTCTTCGGGTCAGTCTCTGACGAGGGTTGACCTGTCGGCCGAGGCGATCCGTCTCGGACGGCTGCTCGTCGAGTTGCTGCCGGAGCCCGAGGCAATCGGATTGCTGGCGCTCATGCTGCTACAGGAATCCCGGCGCGCGGCGCGCGCGACCACGTCGGGGGAGTTTGATCCTGCTCAATGATCAGGACCGCTCGCTCTGGAACCGGGACCAGATCGCGGAAGGATCGGCGCTCGTAACGAGATCGCTCACCTCGCAACGCGCGGGTCCGTATGCGCTTCAGGCGGCGATTGCGGCGGTCCATGCTGACGCCG
>CAVSRR010000003.1:0-72505 GCA_963730465.1 uncultured beta proteobacterium
CCCGGGGGACGCGACGCTCACGAACGCGCTCCGCGATCGGCTGCCGTTCGCATTGACGCGCGCGCAGCAGAAAGTGATCGCCGAAATCCGCCGCGACCTGGCGCGTGGCGAGCCGATGCAACGTCTTCTGCAAGGCGATGTTGGAAGCGGCAAGACCATCGTCGCCGCGCTTGCGGCACTGCAGGCAATCGAGTCGGGGTTCCAGGTCGCGTTCATGGCGCCCACTGAAATCCTCGCCGAGCAGCATTACCGCAAGCTCGCGGCGTGGCTTGACGGGTTGCCGGTCAACATCGCGTGGCTGTCCGGCGGCTTGCCGGCGAAGGAGCGCAAGAAGGCGCTCGCTGCGATCACCAGCGGTGAGGCGCACTTAGCCGTGGGGACGCACGCGCTCTTTCAGGACGTCGTGACGCTGCCTCGCCTGGGGCTCGCGATCGTCGACGAGCAGCACCGCTTCGGCGTCGTGCAACGCCTTGCGCTGCGCCAGAAAGGCATCGGCGACTCGCATCAGCTGATGATGAGCGCGACGCCGATACCGCGCACCCTGGCGATGAGCTTCTACGCCGACCTCGATGTCTCGGTGATCGACCAGATGCCGCCGGGACGCACGCCGGTGGTGACCAAGCTGGTGAGCCAGAAGCGCCGCGCCGAGATCGTCGAGCGCGTGCGCAAAGTGTGCGCCGACGGGGCGCAGGTGTATTGGGTGTGCCCGCTGATCGAGGAATCGGAGAAGCTCGAGTTGCAGACGGCCGTTGCCTTGCACGCGGAGCTTACCGCGAAGCTCCCCGAGCTCCGCGTCGGCCTCCTGCACGGACGGATGAAGCCCGACGAAAAGGCGGCGACGATGACTGCGTTCGTGCGCGGAGACGTGAACGTGCTCGTTGCCACGACAGTGATCGAGGTCGGTGTCGACGTTCCGAACGCCTCGATGATGGTCATCGAGCATGCCGAGCGCTTCGGGCTCGCGCAATTGCATCAGTTGCGCGGCCGGGTCGGACGCGGCGCCGCGGAAAGCGTGTGCATCCTGCTCTTCGAGGAGCCGATGTCGGAGATGGCCAAGGCGCGTCTCAAAGTCATCTACGAGAACAGCGACGGCTTCGAGATCGCAAGGCAGGACTTGCTGATCCGCGGCCCGGGTGAATTTCTCGGAGCGCGTCAGTCCGGCGAGGCGCTGCTTCGCTTTGCCGACCTCGATCGCGACGTCAAGCTGATCGAGCAGGCACGCATCGCGGCCGACGAGCTTTTGCGCCGCGAGCCGGGCGCCGCGCAGGCGCATCTCGAGCGCTGGCTAGGCGGCAAGCAGGATTTCATCAAGGCGTGAGGCGGTGCCGCGCGGGTTTCGTACATCGGGTCGGGTCCGCAACACATCCCTTCGAGACACGCTGAGAGACCGATGCTCAAGATCGTCATCTCGCGAAAAGTTTGCCGTCGAATACTTGAATCGGGGCGGCAATCCATCCAAGAGACGTTGCGGTGGCTGCTTCAAGATCGTCATTCCCGCGAAAGCGGGAATCCAGCGTCTTTTGAACGAACGCCACCGGATCCCCGCATTCGCGGGGATGACGGCCCTGTGAGTTTTGCCGTCGTGTGCAAGCTAGCGGTCCAATTCCGCAGCTACTTGAGCGTCCGAACGACAAGATCGGCCGTATTGGGCTAAAATATCAGGCACTTGTAGCCAAAGAACCATGCCTCTCTACGCCCTTGGCCTCAATCATGTGACCGCGCCGGTCAAGGTGCGCGAGCGCGTTGCGTTCCAGATGGAATCGCTGGGGCCGGCTTTGCGCGACCTGATCGGCTGTCCGACGGTCAAGGAAGCGGCCATCCTCTCCACCTGCAATCGCACCGAAGTGTATTTCCACGGCGCGCGATGCCGAGCCCGTCACGCGCTGGCTCGAGGACTTTCACGGGGTGAGCTCCGAGACCCTCTCACCACATCTCTACACGCTGGCGCAGGACAAGGCGGTGCCGCATGCATTCCGCGTCGCGAGCGGGCTTGATTCGATGGTGTTGGGCGAGCCGCAGATCCTGGGCCAGATGAAACACGCGGTGAAGAGCGCCGAGGCCGCGGGCTCGCTCGGCCTCGTGCTGAACCGTCTTTTCCAGCGCACCTTCGCCGTCGCCAAGGACGTGCGTACGAACACGGACATCGGCAGCGCGTCGATCTCCATGGCCGCGGCCGCCGTGCGGCTCGCGGAGCGGATTTTTCCGTCGATCGCCGGACAGCGTGTGCTCCTGATCGGCGTCGGTGACATGATCGACCTCGCAGCGACCCATTTCGCGGCGAAATCACCGAAGTCGATCACAGTCGCCAACCGCACTCTGGAGCGCGGGGCGCAGCTGGCGGCGCGCTTCTCGGCCGACGCGATCGCGCTTTCCGAGTTGCCGGAGCGCCTGCCTCAGTTCGACATCATCGTCACGTCGACCGCAAGCTCGCTGCCCATCCTCGGCAAGGGCATGCTCGAGCGCGCGATCAAGGCGCGGCGGCACGCGCCAATGTTCATCGCCGATCTTGCCGTGCCACGCGATGTCGAGCCCGAGGCAGCGGAACTCGACGACGTGTTTCTGTACACCGTCGATGACTTGTCCAACATCATCAAGGACAACCTCCAGATCCGCGTCGAAGCCGTACGCGAAGCCGAGGCGATGATCGCCGAGCAGGCCGCGAGCTTTCTTCGCTGGCTCGAGGGCCGCTCTGTGGTGCCGACGATCGCGGCGTTGCAGGGACACCATGATCTGCTTCGCGTCGCCGAGCTGGAGCGCGCGCGCCGCCTCCTGGCGGGAGGCGCGACGCCGGACCAGGTGCTCGAGCAGCTCGCGCGAGGGCTTACCAACAAGTTTCTGCATGCCCCGACGCAGGCGCTCAACCGCGCGGGCGAAGCCGAGCGCGCCGAGCTGCTCGCGCTGCTGCATCACATCTACCAGCTTCCCGACGAACCTTAGCTGACGCATTCGCCCACGTGCAAGGCGCGCAGCGCCTCGCGCGTGGTAAGCGAATGCGTCATCCCCGCGAAAGCGGGGAGCTAGTGTCGTTGCAGTTTTGTATTCGCGTGACAAACGCCGCTGGATTCCCTCTTTCGCGGGAATGACGAAAAGGACGTAGTCTCCGGCTCCCGGGAACGACGAACATGAAGCAATCGCTCTCAATCAAGCTTTCGCAGCTCGCAAACCGTCTCGAGGAGCTCGATGGGCTTCTCGGTGCGGAGGACGCGACGCGCGATCTCGACCGCTACCGCGCGCTGACCCGCGAGCACGCCGAGATCACGCCTGTGGTCGCTCTTTACCGGGAGTGGGAGCAGGCTGCGCGCGACCTTGCCGCCGCGCAGGAGATGCTGTCGGATCCGGAAATGAAGTCGTTCGGAGACGACGAATCCAAGGCTGCGAAAGCGCGCATGGACTCGCTCGAGGAGGAGCTGCAGCACGCGCTGCTGCCGAGCGATCCCAACGACGAGCGCAACGTGTTCCTCGAAATACGCGCCGGGACCGGTGGCGATGAGTCGGCTCTGTTCGGTGGCGATCTCTTCCGCATGTATGCGCGCTATGCCGAGCGAAACAAGTGGCAGCTCGAATTGATCTCCGAAAGTCCCGGCGACATGGGCGGATTCAAGGAAGTCATCGCCCGCGTCATCGGCCAGGGTGCGTATTCGAAGCTCAAGTTCGAATCAGGCGGTCATCGAGTTCAGCGCGTGCCGGAGACCGAAGCACAAGGACGCATTCACACTTCCGCGTGCACCGTGGCCGTTCTCGCCGAGGCGGACCCGATCGCCGACCACATCGCGATCAATCCGTCGGAGCTTCGCATCGATACGTTCCGCGCGTCCGGTGCTGGAGGCCAGCATGTGAACAAGACCGACTCGGCGGTGCGCATCACGCACCTGCCCACGGGGCTCGTTGTCGAATGCCAGGACGATCGCTCGCAGCACCGCAACCGTGCGCAAGCGATGGCGGTGCTCGCGTCGCGCCTGCTCGATCGCGAGCGCCAGGAACGCCAACAGAAGGAAGCCGCGACGCGCAAGAGCCTGATCGGCAGTGGCGACCGCAGCGAGCGCATTCGCACGTACAACTTTCCGCAGGGTCGCGTCACCGACCACCGCATCAACCTGACCCTGTACAAGATCGACGCGATCATGGATGGCGACTTGTTCGAGCTGACGCAGGCGTTGGCGCAGGAATACCAGGCCGAGCAGCTGGCCGAGCTCGGCGAAAGCGCATGATGCGCGCCGCGCGATGACCCGATCCACTGCCCACGTTCTGCTGCGCACGCCTCGCCTTTCCATGCGCGAGTTCACGCCTGCGGATTTCGACGACATGCTGCGGCTCGACAGCGATCCGCGCGTGCTCAAATACATCAACGGCGGCAAGCCGATGGGTCGCGCCGAAGTCGAGGCTGCGGTCAAGCGCGTCACCGGCTACTACGCGCTATATCCGGGGCTTGGCGTGTGGCGCGCATCGCGGCGCGACAATCGGGCGTTCGTGGGCTGGTATTGCCTCAAGTACTGTCCGCCGACCACCGACGTCGAGGTTGGATACAGGCTGTTGTTCGACGCCTGGGGCAAGGGCTTCGCGACCGAGGGCGCGCGGGCGCTGGTCGACTACGGATTCGGGCAGCTTGGGCTGCGGCGGATCATCGGGGTCACGCATCCCGGGAACAAGGCCTCGCAGCACGTGCTTCAGAAGTCCGGCCTGCACGATGCTGGCTGGGGGCGCTATTACAACCGTCGACTGCGGCTCTTCGTCGCCGACGGCCCCGCGCGGCGCTAGCGTCTTACGGTCATGACTGCTACTGGCGCGGCAATCGCGCTCGGGACCCTGCGTCCCGGGGCGCCTAGCGCCTCAAGGCTGCCCGTAGTTCTTTGCCAGGTACTCGGCGATATCCTTGCCGTCGGCCTCGGTGATCGGCGCGCCGTAGGCCTTGATCATCTTGGTCACCTCGGCGTCCCATACCTGACGGTTCATGAAAGGGGAGTTGGCGATGATGTAGTCGAGGCTGTGGCAAGAGGCGCAGTTGGCTTCGAGCTTGTCGCGGCCGGGACCGTCCTTGAGCACGACGCGTTGCTCCGCGGCGATGACTGTGGTGGCGGCCAGCGCAAGCGCAACAATGAGGGTGGCAATCTTCATCGACGTCTCCTCAGGCGGCGTTCAGCGAGACGCGCTGCACGACATTGTGGTGATAGCCGGCGGGATTGGCGATGAGCTCGAAGGTCTGGGTAGCGCCGGCACGATTGCTGGCACGCGCCATCACGACAACCGGACCGGCTTGCGCCGGCGTCACCTGATACGTCCATTGACGGAACGAGAAGCGCCCGTAGTCCTGTCCCAGCGTTGCGGAGCGCCAGCTCTGCCCTCCATCCTGCGACACTTCGACGCGCGCTATCCCATAACCGCCGTCCCAGGCGATGCCCTTGACTTCGAAGGGCCTGCCGACCGTCACGCTCTGGCCGTTGGCAATATTGGTCATCAGCGAGTTGACGACCATTTCCGTGATCGGCGTGTTGACGTCGGTCTCCTGCGAGATGAAGCGATCGACGACCGGAAATTTGCCGCGCGGAATGCGATATGCGGATTTGATCCAGAAGCCGTCAAAGGGCTTGGTTATGGCGTTGACGCTCGTCACCTGCTTCATCCAGTAGGTCGCCGTCCATCCCGGGACGATGATCCGCGCCGGGAATCCGTTCCAATGCGGCAGTGGCTGGCCGTTCATTTGCCAGGCGATCAGGGTGTTCTCGTCCATCGCCTTCCACACCGGAATCGACTTCAAGAAATCGGGCGTCGTCGGAAACACACCGGAATCCGCGCCGTCGAAGACGATTTCGAGCGCTTCCTTCTTCAGTCCGGCCTTGGTCAGCACATCCTTGAGTCGGACTCCCTTCCAGCGCGCGTTGCCCATGGCGCCCGGACCCCATTCGACACCGGGGACGTGCGGCTGGAACATTCCGCGGCGGTTGCCCGAGCATTGGCATACCGCGGCGACCTCGACTTGCTCGTAGTCGTTGCGAAGGCTTTCGAGCGTCAGCTCCAGCGGTTTGTCGACGGCCTCGCCGCCGATCTTGAGGCGCCAGGTCGCCGCAGCGACTTCCGGGATGTTGGATAAGTGATAGCGCACGAAGAACGCGTCGTTGGGCGTGAATACGTCGTTGAAGTAAGAAACCGGAGTTTCGTAGTTCGGCGGCCGCCAGCTCTTCTTGATCAGCGGCACCTTGCCGGGAAGGGCTTCGAGAATCGATGCGCTGAGCGTTCCCTCGGGAAGCTCGGACGGCCCCATCACGGAGTCGGCTGCGCGGGCGTGACCCGCGAGCCAGGTTCCTCCGGTCGCGAGCACCATCCCGCCGGTTGTCTTTAGAAAATCACGGCGAGACTTCATGGGCGTCTCCTCGATATCAAAGGGGTCCGTTGCTTTTGGGGTTGTTGAGTACACTGGGCGGCAGCGATTATGAGGCGGCGCCTGTTGACCCGCAAGCCTGATGACATTTCCTCCCAAGGCCTCGACATTCAGCGTCTCGCGCGCGCTCGCGTCGAGCGGCCTCATCCCGTTCGAGGCGAAGATCCTGCTCGGCCACGTGCTGCAGCGCGACCGAGCGTGGCTGGCCGCGCACGCGGACGAAGCGATCGAGGCACAGGATGCGAAAGCGTTCGACGCGCTGGCGAGACGCAGGCGCGACGGCGAGCCGGTCGCATACCTCACGGGTCGACGCGAGTTCTACGGGCTCGAGCTCGCGATCACGCCCGACGTGTTGATCCCGCGGCCGGAGACAGAGCTTCTGGTTGATCTCGCGCTGGTCCGCATCGGGGTCGATCCACGCTCCCAGGTTCTGGATCTTGGGACCGGCTCCGGCGCGATCGCGCTCGCCATCGCACACGAGAGGCCCAATGCCGAAGTCCTTGGTGTCGACGCTTCAGGCGCCGCAGTAGCGCTGGCTCGCAGCAACGCAACGCGCCTGCAACTCGGCAATGCCACGTTCGTCGAATCCGACTGGTTCAGCGCGGTGCCGAGGAAGCGCTACGACGCCATCGTTGCCAATCCGCCGTATGTGCAGAGCGGGCGATGCGCACCTGAAAGAAGGCGATTTGCGCTTCGAGCCGGAGGAAGCGCTGGTCGCGGGTGTCGACGGGCTCAAGGCGATTCGCGCCATCGTCACGAGCGTCGCAGCGTATCTCGCGCCGGGTGGGTGGCTATTGATCGAGCATGGGTACGATCAGGCGGAGTCGGTGCTCTCGATGCTGCGCGACGCGCAATTCGGGGACGTGGAATCGCGAAGGGACCTGGCAGGCATTCCGCGCGTCGCATTCGGGCGGCGCTAGACGAGCGAGAGCGCACGGACATCGTGCACTTGCTTGATGATTGCCGGCGCGGCTGCTATTTTGTCCCCGACGGCAAGCTCGTGACGTCGTCGGTCGGTCCCCTGTGTCATAACTGATTTCCCCTTTGTCGCGCGCGATGGCGGCGCAAGTCGCCGCAGCGTTTCGCCCATTCTCTTTCAGCACTTGTTGCGATCGGAAAAAATCTATGTCTCGAGCCAAGGGTTACGCCGCCGCTGCAGCCAACGCACCCGTCGCGCCGTATTCGTTCGAGCGACGCGAGCCGCGCGATCGCGACGTCGCGATCGACATCCATTACTGCGGCGTTTGTCATTCGGATATCCACCAGGCGCGCGACGAATGGGGAGGCTCGATCTTTCCGATGGTTCCGGGCCACGAAATCGTCGGCGTCGTGCGCAGCGTCGGCGCCAAGGTGTCCAAATTCAAGGTGGGTGAGACGGTGGGCGTTGGCGTGCTCGTCGATTCGTGCCACAAGTGCCCGCAATGCCAGCGCGGGCTGGAGCAGTACTGCACCGAGGGCCAGGTCCCGACGTACAACGGGCGCGAGCACGACGGAACGCCGACCATGGGCGGCTATTCCGACAAGATCGTCGTGCACGAAGACTTCGTGCTGCGCATGCCCGCGAACCTCCCGCCGGCAGCCGCCGCGCCGTTGCTGTGCGCGGGTGTCACGCTCTATTCGCCGCTGATGCATTGGAGGGCCGGCCCCGGGAAAAAAGTGGCCATCGTCGGTATGGGTGGTCTCGGTCACGTGGGCGTCAAACTTGCGCACGCCATGGGCGCGGAGGTAACGGTATTGAGCCACTCGCTCGGCAAGGCAGCCGACGGCAAACGCATGGGCGCGGACCATTTCTACGCAACATCCGATCCCGCCACCTTCACCCGCCTCGAGGGAACGTTCGACCTGCTCATCAACACGGTCTCCGCGGAGATGGACTGGAATCAGTACCTCAACCTGCTGAAGGTCGACGGCGCGATGGTGCTGGTGGGCATTCCCGAGAAGCAGGTGCCCGTCAGCGCGCTGCCGCTCGTTTTCAGGCGCCGAAGCCTTGCCGGGTCCGCGATCGGCAGTCTCAAGGAAACCCAGGAAATGCTCGATTTCTGCGGCAGGCACAACATCACTTGCGACATCGAGTTGACGCCGATCCAGAAGGTCAACGAATGCTGGGAACGGATCCTGAAGAGCGACGTTCGCTACCGCTTCGTGATCGACATGGCGTCGCTCGAGGCGGGCTGACCGCGCATTCGCCTGCACGCTCGCGCGAGCTCGCTTGCCTTCAGCCCAAGGTTACGTTTCAACCGCCGCCGGTACGCTAACGCCCAGTTTGGCGGCCCACGCCGAGAGCGCGGGCATGATGGTCGGATACAGCGCCACGCCCTTGGCGGTCTGCTCGCGAAACAGCTTCAGTCCGCGTTCACCGGGCAGGCGCACGCGATCGACGCCGGGACGGGGCTTGCTCTTCCGCGCCGCGTCGGCCAGATGATCCATCTGCCGCTTGAACGCGGCAAGACCGCCGAACGCTTCCGGGTCTAGCACCTGCACGAACACTGTCGCGCCCCATCCGGCTGGCGGATCGGCTCGGCCATAGCCCGCGAGGCCCCCCGACAGCGCATCGACGAGTATCGCGAGCGCGTAGCCTTTGTGTCCCGCATCGAGTCCGCCAAGGGGTAACAGCGCGCCCTTCGCCTCGCCGATAAGCACCCGTGGGTCGGCGGTCGCGTTGCCCTCGGCGTCGATCAGCCACGGCCCGGGCAATGTTCGGCCGGCGATTCTCTCCTGATGCGCATAGCCCATGCTCGTGATCGAGGTCGAGACATCGATCATGATCGGATCGCCGGAAGTGGGCAGACCCGCTGCGATCGGGTTGGGCGTGATGAACGGCGTTGTCCCGCCGTGCGGTACGACCGCGAATACGGTGGGATCCGAGCATTCGATGATCGCGACCAAACCCTGCCCGGTCATGCGCGGCAGATACGCAGCCAGGCAGGCGATGTGGTGCGAGCGACGGATCACGACCGTTCCCGTGCCGCATGCGCGCGCCATCGCGGCCGCGCGGTCGAGTGCGCGCAAGGTGAGCCAGGGTCCGGGAAGCCGGCCGCCATCCCACAGCTCCGCGGCGGCGCGCCGGTTCTCGACCGTCGGGTCGCCGGCCGCGGTCATCCGGCCTGCGGTGACCTCGTCCAGGTACGGCGAGAGCAGGCCTAGGCCGTGCGTGGTGTGTCCAAGAAGGTCGGCGTCCAGCAGCACATCGGCGACATCGCGTGCGATGTCAGTGCGCATTCCCGCGCGCGACGCGAGCTCGCGAGCAAAGTTGCGCAGCGGATCGACGCCGTAGCGGACCGGCTTGTCAGGAGTGCGTGCTGTCTGCATGCGACGGGCGAAGGTTGACGCCCGGGGGGCAATCGACGAGCATTCTAACCCACCCCCCGGCATTCCAATCCTGCTCGTAACCGCCCGATCGTGACTGCCTGCTCGTGATTCCCGCAACGTTGACGGTCAGCATCGTCACGTACCGCCCGGACTTGGTACTTCTCGAGCGCACGCTACGCACGCTCGCGGCGTCACTCGTCGCCGCGCGGAAACAGGAGCTCATGCGCGCGGCGAACGTCGTGCTGATCGACAACACCGGCACTCGCGCCAGCGCATCCGCCGTCGTCCGCCTTGCGCGCGGCATCTTCCGCGACACCGAAGTGACCATGAATTACCTCCATGGCCACGCCAACATCGGCTACGGTGCCGCGCACAATCTGGTGATGCATGGCGGCAACACGCACTATCACCTGGTCCTCAATCCGGACGTCGAGCTCGCTGCCGACGCGCTGCCGCGCGCGTTCCAGTACTTGAACGACCATGAGGAGATCGGTGCCCTCGCCCCGTCGTCCTGCCGCGCGGACGGTCAGCGCGAATACGTCTGCAAGCGCTACCCCACGGTGCTCGATCTCGCGCTGCGCGGCTTCGCGCCGGGCCCGATGAGGCGGCTGTTTCGCAAACGGCTCGACCATTACGAAATGCGCGATCTGGTCGATCGCGTCGTGCCGGGAGAGACCATCGTGCCGATTCCGGTCATGAGCGGCTCGTTCATGTTCGTGCGCCGCAAGGCGATCGATGCCACCGGCGGCTTCGATCCGCGCTTCTTCCTCTATTTCGAGGATTTCGACTGGAGCGTGCGCCTCAATCGAGTCGTCCGCACCGCGTATGTGCCCTCCGTGCAAGTGGTTCACCACGGAGGCCGCGCCGCCCGCAAAGGGCCTCGGCACATCGGATATTTCCTGCGCAGCGCGGTGCGTTTCTTCGGCAAGCATGGCTGGAAGTGGGCATGAGCGGGCGTGAAACGGACTTGAAGTGGGCATGACGACGGAGGCGATTCGCGGCAAGGTTCTGGTCACGGGTGCGCACGGATTCATCGGCCACGCGCTCCGCAAGCATCTGTCCGCGATCGGCGTCCCGAGCGTAGGCGCGGTTCGCGCTTCGCGACCGGACGATCCGGCCGGAACGCTCGCGCTCGGCGATTTCGCCGCGGCCGAGTGGGACGAGGCGCTTCGAGGTGTCGACGCGATTGTCCACCTTGCCGGCAGAGCGCATGTCCTGGCGGGCCAACGCGGTGTCGACGCGGCCGATCCTACGCCGTATGTGGTCGCCAATGTGCATGTCACGCGCAGGCTCTGCGACGCGGCAGCGCGGGCGAATGTGCGGCGTATCGTGCTCGCCAGCAGCGTCAAGGTGTACGGTGAGTCGTCAAAGCCGGGCCGGCCGTTTCGTGCCGGCGACTCCGATTCGCCCGTCGACGCGTACGCGCACAGCAAGGCCGAAGCTGAGCGCGTGCTATGGCGTGCGTGCGCGGCAAGCGCGTTCGACGGCGTCGTGCTGAGGCTGCCGCTGACCTATGGCGCCGGCGTCAAGGGAAATTTCCTGACGCTGATGGACGCGATCGCCGCGGGACGGACGCTGCCGCTCGCGGGAATCGACAACCGCCGAAGCCTGCTCAACGTCGACAACGCCGTAAGCGCCATCGATGCCGCGCTAGGCGCTTCCGTGCTTGGCGGGCAGACGCTACCCATCGCCGACCGTGAAAGTGTCTCGACATCGGCGTTGGCGGAGAGGCTCGGCAAAGCGCTCGGCGTTCCCGCGCACCTGTATCGCCTGCCGCCGTTGCTGATGCGCTCCGGTGCCGCTCTCGTGGGCAAGCGGGCGGCAGCGGCGCGCCTGCTCGATTCTCTGGAGGTCGACTCGCAGCGGTTTTGCGATCTTGCGCAATGGTCGCAGCCGTTCACGATGGACGAGGGCCTCGCCGCGACCGCGGCGTGGTGGAAGCTTCGCCACGCGTTGTAGCTTCAAGGCAAATCCGACACTGCCGCTATAATTGGTTTCTTTGTTACCGGGATTGCAATGACCAACCGCCTCGGCGGCCGCCGCGCTGACCAACTGCGCGAGATGTCTATCACGCGTCACTACACGCGGCACGCCGAAGGCTCGGCGCTGATCGAGTGCGGCGAGACGCGCGTCCTCTGCACCGCTTCGGTCGAGGAGAGCGTGCCGGGATTTCTCAAAGGCAAGGGCCGCGGCTGGCTCACGGCGGAGTACGGCATGCTGCCGCGTGCCACCAACACACGCATGCGCCGCGAAGCGGCTGAAGGCAAGCAAAGCGGACGGACGCAGGAAATTCAGCGCCTCATCGGCCGCAGCCTGCGCGCGGTTGCGGATTTCTCGCACTGGGGCGAACGAACCATCCGCATCGATTGCGACGTGCTCCAGGCCGACGGCGGGACGCGCTGCGCATCGATCACCGGCGCCTGCGTGGCGCTGCACGACGCGGTGACATGGTGCCGGGCTCAGGGATTGATGACATCGGAAGCGCCTGCGCTGCGGAGCTTTGTCGCCGCGGTCTCCGTCGGGATTGTCGAAGGCATTCCGATGCTCGATCTCGACTATGGAGAGGATTCCGGTTGCGATACCGACATGAACGTGGTCATGACCAGCGAGGGCGGGTTCGTCGAAATCCAGGGCACCGCCGAGGGCGCGACTTTCTCCCGGGCGGAAATGGACACGCTGGTCGCCATGGCCGAGCGCGGCATCGGCGAGTTGATCGGCGCCCAGAAGAAGGCGCTCGGCGTTCCGTGATCATGGCGCGGCGTGGGATGGCCGCGTCGTCGCTGACGCCCGAACCGTGATCTCCCGCCTCGTTCTCGCCTCCGGCAACGCCGGCAAGCTGAGGGAATTCCGGCGCTTGTTGACGCCCATCGGAATCGAAGTGATTGCCCAGGCCGACCTCGGCATCGAGGAAGCGCCCGAGCCGCACCATACCTTTGTCGAGAATGCGCTGGCCAAGGCGAGGCATGCGAGCGGACTGTCCGGACTTCCCGCGCTCGCGGACGATTCGGGCATTTGCGTCGACGCGCTGAACGGCTCGCCTGGTGTGCAGTCGGCGCGCTTCGCGGGGGAGCCGGCGTCCGACGCGCGCAACAACGCGAAGCTGATCGGGATGCTCGCGGGCGTCGTGGATCGGCGAGCGCACTATTACTGCGTGCTGGCGCTCATGCGCCGCGGCGACGATCCGGAGCCGCTGCTCGCCGATGGCAGGTGGGACGGCGCGATCATCGATCAGCCCGGGGGTCCGGAGGCTTCGGCTACGACGCGCATTTTCTCGACGACGAGACGCGCCTGACCGGCGCGGAGCTGCCGCTGGAACGGAAGAACCAGCTTTCGCATCGCGGCAAGGCGATCCGCCTCCTGGTGTCGCGTCTCGAGGCGATACGTTGAGCGCGATCATTCATTCCGCACTCGGCAAGCCGCGATTCGAGGCGCTTCCACCGCTCGCGCTGTACATCCACATTCCGTGGTGCCTCAAGAAGTGTCCCTATTGCGATTTCAACTCGCACGAGCGACGCGACGACGTTCCCGAGACACGCTACGTGGCGGCGCTGATGCGCGACCTCGAATTCGCGCTGCCCGCGATCTGGGGCCGGCGCATCATCAGCGTGTTCATCGGCGGCGGCACGCCGAGCCTCTTTTCGCCGGAAGCCATCGATGCCATCCTCGCCGGCGTGCGCGCGCGCATCGCGCTGCTTCCGGACGCCGAGGTGACGCTGGAAGCAAATCCCGGGACGTTCGAGCGCGCGAAGTTCGCGGCGTTCAAGGCCGCGGGCATCAACCGCCTGTCGCTCGGCGTCCAGAGTTTCGACCCGCGATTTCTCGAGGCGCTCGGCCGCGTGCATGACGCCGACGAGGCGCGCGCCGCGGCGCACGCTGCGATCGAGATCTTCGGCAACGTGAACCTGGACCTGATGTATGCGCTGCCCGGACAGACGCTCGCCGACGCGCGCGCCGACGTCGCGGCAGCGATCGGATTCGCGCCGCCGCACCTGTCCTTCTATCATCTGACTATCGAGCCGAACACGCTTTTCCATCGGCATCCGCCGAAGCTTCCCGACGATGATCTGTCCGCGGATATCGAGGAGCAGGTCGACGGCGAGCTTTCCGCGGCGGGTTACGTCCACTACGAGACCTCGGCGCACGCGCGCCATGGCTACGAGTGCCGGCACAACTTGAACTATTGGCGCTTCGGCGACTATCTCGGCATCGGCGCCGGCGCGCACTCGAAGATCTCGTTTCCCGATCGTGTCGTGCGCCAGGTCCGCTTCAAGAAGCCAGAGCAGTATCTCGAGCAGGCAGAGCAGGGCGCGCCCCTGATCGAGGAGCACGAGGTCCCACGCGCGGAGATCGGCTTCGAGTTCATGCTCAACGCGCTGCGTTTGACCGACGGAGTGCCGGTGGACCTGTTTCGCGAGCGCACCGGATTCCCCCTGACCCTGGTCGCCGGGCAGCTCGCCGAGGCCGAAAAGCGCGGATTGCTCGAGCGCGACCATCTGCATCTACGCGCGTCCTCGCTCGGGCGCCGTTTTCTCAACGATCTCCTTGCGCTGTTCCTGCCGCCGTCATCGGAATCCCGACCCGAAAGGCCGTCTGCCATCGTTGCCTTCGAGCGCGAAATGAGATGAGGGCGTTTGTCGAGCGATGAAGCAAGCCCGCAAAAAGCCCACGCTCAAGCCGCGCAACCCGGTCGCGCGCTCGCCATTGCTTGCCAAGGGCGGCCCACACGGCAAAACAACCGCAGCGAAGCGGCGACAGGCGCAAATCGAGCTTCTCAAGCAGGCGCGCGATCCGGATTCCGAAACGTGACCGCCAAGACACTATCGCGCCGCGATCTCGAAGAAGGCCGCATGCGAGCGATCTACGCGAGTACGGTGGATCCGCATCGAGCGCTCTCCGACGACGCTCTCGATGCATCGCTCGAGGCGACGATCAAGAAAAAGCCTCCGCGCGCCGGCTGGTGGGTGTTCGCGTATGGATCGCTGCTCTGGAATCCGCTCTTTCCCTTCGCCGATGCAAGACCGGCCATGGTGTGTGGCCTGCATCGGCGATTCTGCCTATGGTCTCTGGGCTCACGCGGCACGGTGGCTGCACCCGGATTGGTGCTCGGCCTCGACCGGGGAGGATCCTGCCGCGGCGTGGCGTATCGATTGCCGGCGAACTGCGCGCGTGCCGAGCTCGCCCTCCTTTGGCGGCGCGAGATGGTCGTCGGCTCGTACAGGCCGCGATGGTTGCATGTGCGGCCACTGCAATCCGCGGGTCAACCATTGGTCGCGCTCGCTTTCGTTGTCGACCGGACGCATCCGCAATACGCGGGACGCTTGCCTGCCGCGACGGCAGGCAAAGGTGCTCGCGACCGCGGAAGGCGTATTCGGGTCATCGGCGGACTATCTCGAGCGCGCGCGGGTCGCGCTGGTCACGCACGGCGTGGTCGATCCCTATCTCGAACGTCTTGCCGCGGCGGTCGCGCGTCTGCGCGGAACGCGGCCGTCGAAGGACCCCGTCGAGTCGGGCGTGGCGGAAGCCGGAGGTTGAGTCCTGGCGGCGGCTGCGCTCCCGCAGCCACGATCCTGCGGCTACGAGCTACAGCGCGACGTGGCGTCCGCCATCCACGTTGATGGTCTCGCCGGTGACATAGGTTGCCTCGGCGAGCAGGAAGTGCACGGCCTTCGCGATGTCCTCGGGCGTGCCCTCGCGCTTGAGCGGCGTGTGCGAGATGATGCGCTGGCGTGAAAGCTCGTCGAAGGATTCGTCGTCGGGCCACAGGATCGGCCCCGGCGCGACCGCGTTGACGCGGACTTCTGGCGCGAGCTCGCGCGCGAGCGAGCGCGTCAATCCCACCAGGCCGGCCTTGGCGACGCTGTACACGACGTAGTTCTTGAGCGGGCGCTCGGCGTGGATATCCGTGATGTTGACGATTGCACCAAGCGATTTTTTCAGCGCCGGCGCCGCGGCCTGCGCGAGAAACAGCGGAGCGCGAAGATTGGTGCCGATCAGGTCTTCCCACGCGGCGGCGGTGATCTCACCCACCGGTGTCTGGAAAAACGACGAGGCGTTGTTGACCAGCGCGTCGAGACGCCCGAAGCTCTGCACGGTCTGTTCGACCATCGCGGGGAGCTTGGCGGTGTCGAGCAGGTCGGCCTGGATGAGCGCGACCGAGTCCTTGCGCTGATGATTGAGCTCGGCCTGCAGCAGGCGCGCTTCGCCCGCGGAGACGCGATAGTGCAGCATCAGATTGGCGCCGGCTGAGTGCAAGCGCCGGCAGGTCGCTGCGCCGACGCGCTTGGCTCCTCCGGTGATCAGCACGACTTTGCCCTGCACGCGGCGCTCCGGCTACACTCGGACAACGACCAGCCTATCACATCGATGGCGCACACTCCATCCAACGGCGAGAAGGCAAGCATGCCTGTGCCGGCACCCGACGCGCTCGCGCATAGCGCTCGTGTCGTCGCGCACATCGAGAAGCTGATCGAAGGCTCCGGCGGATGGATTTCGTTTGCCGATTACATGGGCGCCGTGCTCTACGCACCGGGGCTTGGCTACTACGCCGCGGGCTCGCGCAAGTTCGGCTCCACGGGCGACTTCGTCACTGCGCCCGAGCTGACGTCTCTGTTCGCGGACGCGCTCGCCGCGCAGATCGCCCCGGTGCTCGCACGAGTCCGCGGCGGCGCCCTGATCGAGCTCGGGCCCGGAACAGGACGTCTTGCGGCCGATCTGCTCGTGGCGCTTGCCGCGCGCGACGCAGTGCCCGATCGTTACTATCTGCTGGAGGTGAGTCCGGATTTGCGCGAGCGGCAGCGCGAGCATTTGCGCCAGCGCGCGCCGGGTGCCTTGCAGCGCGTCGAATGGATCGACGTGCTTCCGGGCCGGTGGCGCGGAGTTCTTCTGGCCAACGAGATGCTCGACGCGGTTCCGCCACACCTGATCGTGAGGCGGGGCGGCGCATGGCTCGAGCGCGGCGTAGAGCGCGGTGGCGCGGGCGCGTTGCGATTCGCCGATCGGCCATTGGCGCAAGGCGCTCTTCGCGATGCCGCACACGCGTGCTATCCGGCCGACGGCGACTACGTGAGCGAGATCAATCCCGCGACGCAGGCATTGGTGAGGAGCCTCGGTACACGCTGCGCCGCTGGGTTGGTCCTGATACTCGATTACGGATTTCCCTCTGGCGAGTACTATCATTCCCAGCGCAGGGACGGCACGGTGATGGCGCACTATCGCCATCGCGCGATCGACGATCCGTTTTTCCTGCCCGGCCTCGCTGACCTGACCGCGCACGTCGACTTCAGTGCCATCGCGCGTGCAGGCGTTGCCGGAGGAATGTCGGTCGCGGGTTACGCGACCCAGGCGCGGTTTCTGATCAACTGCGGCATTCTCGACGCGCTCGCGCGCACCGGCGACCCGCAATCCGCGTCGTACCTCCGCGAGGCCGCCGCGGTTCAGAAGCTTCTCTCGCCCGCGGAGATGGGTGAGCTGTTCAAGGTGCTGGCGCTGACAAAAGATATCGACGAAGAGCTGATCGGATTCCGCGAGGGTGATCAGAGCCATCGTCTCTAGGCCGGACGCCGCGGTACGGCCGCCTGTCGATGCGCTTGCGGTGACAACGCTCAACGGCTTGGCGTGAACCTGGATTCTTCGTTTTGGTGAGGTGATCGTGGGACCACTGGCAGGAATCAGGATCGTCGAGATGGCAGGCATCGGCCCGGCGCCGTTCGGCGCGATGATGCTCGCCGACATGGGCGCCGAGGTGATACGCGTCGACCGCACGCAGCGACCGAACGACGTCGAGTTCCTGAGCAAGGGACGTCAGGGCGCGACGCAGCGTGGACGCAGTACCCTGGCGATCGATCTGAAGCAAGCCGGCGCGGCCGATGCCATGCTTGGCATCATCGATCATGCCGACGCGCTGATCGAGGGTTTCCGGCCGGGCGTCATGGAGCGTCTCGGGCTCGGTCCGGAGATTTGTCTGCAGCGCAACCCAAGGCTTGTCTATGGACGCGTCACCGGCTGGGGACAGCAAGGACCACTCGCTCAGGCACCGGGGCACGACATCAATTACATCGCGATCACGGGCGCGCTGTCCTGCATAGGCCGATCCGGTGAGCCGCCGGTGCCTCCACTTAACCTCGTCGGTGATTTCGGTGGCGGCGGAATGCTGCTCGCGTTCGGCATCGTTTGCGCGCTGCTGGAGACGCGCGCTTCCGGCCGCGGCCAGGTGATCGACGCGGCGATGGTCGACGGCGCGGCGCTTCTCATGGCCAATATCTTCAGCCGCAGGAACGCCGGCGTGTGGACCGACAAACGGGGCGAAAATGCGCTCGACGGAGGCGCGCACTGGTACGGCGCCTATGAGTGCGCGGACGGCCAATACGTCAGCATCGGCGCCATCGAGCCGCAGTTCTATGCCGCCCTGCTCGAAAAATGCGGCATCGACGATCCCGCGATGCGCTCGCAGTGGAAGCGCGAGGAATGGCCGTCGCTGCGCAAGAAGCTGGAACAGGTCTTTCTCTCGAAGACGCGCTCCGAATGGTGCGCGCTGCTCGAGGGAAGCGATGCCTGCTTCGCGCCTGTCCTCGGCTTGAGCGAAGCGCCCGGACATGCGCACAACCGCGCGCGCTCAGCCTTTGTCGAGGTCGATGGCGCCCACGAACCGGCGCCGGCTCCGCGTTTCAGCCGCACCGCGCCCGAGGTTCGTGATTCACAGCCGCTGTTGAGCGAAGACGGCGAAGAGATGCTGCGCCGCTGGGGTGTCGACGCGGAGCGTATCGACAGTCTGCGACGCATCGCCGGACCTGCTTGAGCCCGATGCCTGACGGCCACGGTCGCCGTGGATTCATCGAGTGCGCTCTCGCTAGCCGATCGTCATCAGGCTCGCATTTCCGCCGGCCGCCGCTGTATTGACGCTGATCGAGCGCTCCGTCACAAGCCAATCGAGCGAGTAGCAAGCGCCGGAGGCGATCTCTTCCGGCGACAGGCATTGCGGTGTCACGATCGGCCCATCACGCGCGGCGAGCGAGCGTGCCCATGTCGCCGCCACGGACGCCGCTCCTTCCAGCAACGCTGCGGTGAAATCCTCGTCGGCGCCTCCACACGCGCGCTCCGACCAATCCCCGACGAGGCGGGTATTCGCCCTGATGAGCGACGGCACTTGATCGATCAGTGCAGAAGAACCTTCGTTTCTGACGAAACACGCGACATTGCCTGTGGCGAGTATCGCGCCAAGCTGCGCGAGCCCGCCGAGACGAGTTTGCGCGAGACAGAGCACCCGCCCGCGCGGACGCAACTCGTAGGTGTCCTGCTCTCCGGTCGGTCCCGCGAGCACCTCGACACCGCGCAGGGGCGACATTTCGAGATAGTGCGTACAAAGGCGAGCCGCGGCGACTTCTCCCGAGCTCGTCAGCCAATCACGCAGGGCGATCAGTGTCGCCATGCCCTCGTGCGGCGCGCTCGCCGAGCTGCGCCGGCGCGGCGGGCAACGCGCCAACAAGCGACGCACATAGAGTGGTCCGCCGGCCTTGGGTCCCGTTCCGGAAAGGCCTTCGCCACCGAAGGGCTGCACGCCGACGACCGCGCCAATGATGTTGCGATTGACATAGATGTTGCCCGCGCGCACGCCGTCGATCACGCGCTCGATGGTCTCATCGATACGGCTGTGAACGCCGAAGGTCAGGCCGTACCCCGTCGCGCGAATGTCGGCGAGCAATGCGTCGAGACGGTCGCGGTGGAAGCGAACGACGTGCAGCACCGGACCGAAGACTTCGCGCTCGAGGGCCTTGATGCTGTCGAGCTCGATGAGGGTCGGCGCAACGAAGGTGTCGGTTGCGAGCTGTTGCGGCAAGGGCAGCCGGTATACGGCGTGGCCCGCGCGCCGCATCGCCGCGATGTGACGCTCGATCGCGTCCCGCGCGTCGCGGTCGATCACGGGCCCGACGTCGGTCGCGAGACGATCGGGATTGCCGGTCACGAGCTCGCGCATCGCGCCCTTGAGCATGCGCAGCATGGCCGGTGCGACGTCATCCTGCAGACACAGTATGCGCAGCGCAGAGCAGCGCTGACCCGCTGAATCGAATGCGGAATGCAGCGAGTCCTGCACGACTTGCTCCGGCAACGCTGAAGAGTCGACGATCATCGCGTTCTGGCCGCCGGTCTCGGCGATGAGCGGTATCGGACGGTCGCAATCGCCGGGGTTGCCGACGCGCTGCGCAAGCGCGCGCGCGATCGCCCGCGCAACGTCGGTGGACCCGGTGAACAACACGCCACGTGTCCGGGCGTCGGCGACAAGAGCGGCGCCGACGGTCTCGCCGCGTCCCGGCAGGAGCTGCAAAACATCGTCCGGCACGCCGGCTTGATGGAGGAGGCGCACCGCCTCGGCGGCGATCAACGGGGTTTGCTCGGCCGACTTCGCCAGCACCGGATTCCCCGCGGCCAGCGCCGCGCCGACCTGGCCAAGAAATATCGCCAGCGGAAAATTCCAGGGACTGATGCAGACGATGGGCCCGAGCGCCACGTGCGTCGCGTTGTCGAAGTCGCGCCGCACCTCTGCACTGTAGTAACGCAGGAAGTCGACCGCCTCGCGTACCTCGCCGACGGCGTTCGGAATCGACTTGCCGGATTCGCGCACGACGAGCCCGAGGAGGAGCGGCATGCGCTCTTCGAGCAATGACGCTGCGCGATCGAGGCATGCGGCGCGTTCTTTCACCGGGGTAGAGTGCCAGCGCACCGCGGCGAGAGTCGCGCGCTCCAGGGCTGTATCGACATCCGGCGGCTCCGCCTCGACCAGCGTGCCGACACGATCGCGTCGGTCCGCGGGGTTGAGTACGTCCTTCGCAGGTTGATCGTCCCCGCGTGCGACGGCGGGTTGCGCCGTCCACGCGAGCCCCGTGCTTGTCGCGAAATCCCTCGCCAGGCCCGCGAGCGTCGTTTCGCTCGACAGGTCCAGCCCCGCGGAGTTGATCCGCTCGTCCTGATACAGGAGCTTCGGCAGGACGATGGCCGGATGCGCCGCGCCGATCGGCACAATGCGCTCGGATTCCGTCACGGGGTCGGCAATGAGCGCTTCGATACTCACCGCGGAGTCGCCAATGCGATTGACGAACGAAGTATTGGCGCCGTTCTCGAGCAGGCGGCGCACGAGGTACGCGAGCAGCGTTTCGTGCGTGCCGACCGGTGCGTAAATGCGGCACGGACGATCGAGCCTTCCTTGCGCGACCGGCCCGACGACCTGGTCGTAGAGCGGCTCACCCATCCCGTGCAGGCACTGGAATTCATATTGAGTGCTGCGGTAAGCGGGACCGGCGAGATGGTAGATCGAGGCCAGCGTCAGCGCGTTGTGCGTCGCGAATTGAGGGTATATCTCGTTCGGCGCGGCGAGCAGCTTCTTTGCGCAGGCAAGGTAGGAAACGTCGGTGTAGATCTTGCGCGTATACACCGGATAACCTTCCAGCCCGTCGATTTGCGCGCGCTTGATCTCGGTGTCCCAGTACGCGCCCTTGACCAGGCGCACCATCAAGCGGTGCCGGCTGCGCGCCGCGAGATCGATCAGGTAATCGAGCACGAAGGGAGCGCGCTTCTGATACGCCTGGACGACGAAGCCGATGCCGTTCCATCCGTCGAGGCCCGCGTCGAAGCACAAGGATTCGAGGAGGTCGAGCGAAAGGTCGAGCCGGTCCGCTTCCTCGGCATCGATGTTGAGGCCGATGTCGTATTGGCGCGCGAGGAGGGTCAACGCGAGCATCCGCGGTCCCAGCTCGGCCAGCACGCGCGTCCTTTGGGCGCGCGAATAGCGTGGATGCAGCGCCGAGAGCTTGATGGAGATACCGGGACCCTCGTAGATGCCACGCCGGGCCGACGCCTTGCCGATGGCGTGGATCGCGTGCTCGTAGGCGACGTAGTAGCGCTGCGCGTCCTCGGCGGTCGCCGCGGCCTCGCCGAGCATGTCGTACGAATGGCGAAACCCCCTGGCTTCGCGTTTACGTCCGTTGGCCAGTGCCTCCTCGATCGTCTCCCCGGACACGAACTGCTCGCCCATGAGGCGCATGCCGAGGTCGACGCCTCGCCTGATCAGCGGCTCGCCGCCCTTCGCGATCAGGCGCGTCAGCGCGCTAGCCAGATTCGCCTCGCTCGATGTTGCGACGAGCTTGCCGGTGATGATCAATCCCCACGTCGCGGCGTTGACGAAAAGCGATGGAGCATTGCTGGCGTGCGATGCCCAATCGCCACCGCCGATCTTGTCGCGTATGAGCGCGTCGCGCGTTGCTCTATCGGGGATGCGCAGGAGCGCTTCGGCGAGGCACATCAGCGCTACGCCTTCCTGGCTCGAGAGCGAAAATTCCTGGATCAGCGCTTCGACGCCACCGCGGGTGCCGGCGGCCCGCAATGCCGTTACCAGCGTGTGCGCGAGTGATTGCGCGGCTGCGGACACGGAAGGCGAGAGTCGCGCCTGCTCGATCAGCGGGGGCACGCACTCGGGTTCCGTCGTGCGATAAGCGGCGGTGATGGCCGCGCGCAACGCGGATTGCGCCACGATCTCCTGTTCGAACGCGGCGAACGGGCGGGGAGCGGCCATGTTTTGGTGGTCGATGTTCAAGTGCAAATTCGATTCGTCGCGCCAGGTGCGCCACTCGCGCCTATTATTATGTCCTAGAATCACTAAGCATCCGTCCCGCACCAACATTCGTCTTTGCGAGGCGCAGCATTCCCAATCGGCTGTCGAAGGATGGCTCTCCGCGCTTCGATTGGCGACGCGCGGCGCTCGCCGGCATCGTGGCCGGCGTCGTCGCGACCGCTTTCCAGGTCGGTGCATGGTCGGTTGCCGCAGAGCCCGTCACCGCGTTGCTGTTTCGCGACGCGCGCCTGACCGCGGCGATCATCGTGGGTCCACGCGTCCTACCGCCGCCTTCGACCTTCGACGCGTCGATTTTCATGGTGGCGACGCTCGTCCACTTTGCGTTGTCGATCGCCTATGGCACCGCGCTGTGCGCCATGCTCTCGCGTAGCGGCGAGCGTACGGGTCGACTGCCGCGCCTGATCGCGGGTGCCGCGTTCGGCCTGGGTCTCTACGCGGTCAATCTGCATGGCCTTACGGTCGTGTTTCCGTGGTTTGCCGTCGCGCGCGGCGGGATCACCTTGGCGACCCATGCCGTATTCGGCGCGAGCATTGTGATCGCCTACGAAGTGTGGCGACCGCGCGCCGGCGCCTCGATTCAGCCGGATCGCGCGGCGCGCTGAAGGTTCGTGTCGGCGGGTGCCGCACTTGTGCCCGGCACAAACCCGCGCTGCGGCGGATCCCACGGGCGCGTCGTGTGAGCATCGTTCCCGGCGTCGCTCGATATGTGCCGGCTGCGGTTCCGCCCGCCCGATACGCCCTTTCTCTCCCCGTTTCGCGCACCGATGGCCCTCGGCCGCACCCCGTTTCCTGCATTTCGTCGACTCTGGTGCGCTTCTACGCCCCGAAGTCCCCGATTCGTCGCTTGGCCGTTGAACGGGTTCAGGTCGCGACCTAGGATTCGTTCCAACAGCGGCCGAAAAACGAAATCCCAGGCGTGCTGCAACGGAATGCGAAGCGGAAGTGCCGTCGCCGCATCCAGCCCGAATAAACGTAGCTACCGAATCAGGAGACAGTCATGAACGCATACAAGTCCGACACACCGCGCGCCGCGTTTGCCTTCGCAGCGCTCGCGATGACCGTGCTCACCGTCGTAGCTTCGATCCTGGTTCCCGCAAATATCGATTCCGGCGCATCGCGATCAAGTGTCCTGGCGCAGTCGAGCGCTCCGTCCGCCGCAGCCGGCGTATCCGCGAGCGATTTCACCCGAGGGGACGCGCTGGTCGTCAACGTTACGGCAACGCGGGCGAAGCCGGTTGCGTCCACGTCAGCGCACTGCCCCGACAGCGCCTGAGCGCACCTGACTCAGCTGACCGTCGAGCACGCAACCGTTCGCTCCCCCGGGCGGGCGGTCTCCGGAAGGGCCGGGCAGAGGATGCCCGGCCCTTCGTCTTCCCGCTCACCGAGTGATCGGGCCACTGCGGCTATCGCCTTCGCCGTTGATCTCCGGCGATCGTAGTACTCTTTTGCCTCAAGGACCGGCGCGTTGCCGTGCGGACCGAAAAGCCTTGGAGCGTGCAATGCAGTCGTTGCTCATGGCACTGTCGATTGCAGCGATGCTCCTCGGCGTCGCCGTGCTCTATTTGAGCATCACACGCATTTTCCGCCTGCTGCGCGACTCCGAGGTCGCTCGCGTTCCCGCGGGAAGCGAAAGCACCGTCATGTTCGGCGCGCCCGGGACCTATGTCCTGCACGTCGATCAGCCGAGGCTCAGCATGGCGATGGTCGGGGCGAAATTCGCGTTGCGCGAAGAGGCGTCGGGAGCGGACGTGCCCTCGTCACCCGTGATTCTGCGCACCACCAACGCCGGATTCGCGACCGCGAGTGTCTCGGTTCGCTCGTTTGACGTCGAGCGTGCCGGTGCGTACCGTCTCCTCGTCACCAACGTGGATCCGGCCAGCGACCAGTCGCGCGTTCAGCTGATCTTCGCGCGTCCCTACGCGGTGGCGCTGTTCCTGCTGATATTCGCCACGGTCTTCGGGGGCGCCTGCCTGATCGCCGGCGTGGTGTTCACCGCGCTGCAGATCTCCGGAAAGCTGTAGCGCGTTCGCATCGCCGAGTCGAAGCAACGGGTCGGCGCCGGCGCTTCGGCGCGCGGCAGCCATTCGCGACCGCGCGACGGTCGATGCGGATCTTGCCGGCTAGATCATATGCATCAACCGCGGCGCGATCAGCGTGAACCAGGGAACGAATGCGACCAGCGCGAGACCGATGGCCAGCACGAGCAGGTAGGGCAGCATATGTCGCGTTGCCGACTCCATGGTCGTCTCGCAGATGGAGCAGGTCACGTACATGCCGACGCCGATCGGCGGCGAAAACGCCCCCACGCCCATCGCAATGATCATCACGATGCCGTATTGCAGAGGGTCGATTCCGAACGACGGCGCCACGGGCAGGAGCAGGGGCCCGAATATCAGCAGCGCGGGCAGCCCCTCCAGCAGTGCTCCCATGAGCACCAGCGTGACGATGGTGCCGAGCATGAAGAGCCACGCGGACCCGTGCAGCACCCCGAGCGTCGACGCGATCTGCTGCGGAATCTTGGCGAGAGTCAGCGACCACGAGAACGTGCTCGCCGTGCTGGTGATGAACAGCACCATGCCGGCCTTCGCCGACGTGTCGACCATTACGCTCCATATGCCGCGGAAGCTAAGCGCGCGGTACAGGAACACCGAGACCAGGATTGCATAGATCACCGCGGTCGAGGACACCTCGGTCGGCGTCGCCAGCCCGCTGACGATGCCGCCGATGAGAATCACCGGGGCGATCAGCGCGGGCACTGCCTCGAGTCCGGCGCGGCCGATTTCGGCGGGCGAATATCGCTTGGGGGTCTCCGCCCGATTGCCGGCTCGAAGGTAAATCAGGACCATGAGGCAGACCGCCATGACGGCCGCGGGCAGGAGGCCGGCGACGAACAGGGTTCCGATCGACAGAGACGTGACCGAAGCGAGCACGAGCATCGCGATGCTCGGCGGCACAGTCTCGCCCATGATGGCGGAAGACGCGAGGACCGCGGCCGTCTCGCCGGGATCGTAGCGATGCTTCTTCATGACGTCCTTCATCGTCGTTCCGACCGCGGCGACGTCCGCGACCTTGGAGCCGGAGATGCCGGACATGATGTACATGCAAACGACGATGACCTGGAGCAGGCCGCCTCGCATGCGGCCGACAAGGGCGATGATGAAAGAGGTGAGACGCTTGCTCAGGCCGCCTTCCGTCATCACGTAGCCCGCAAGGATGAAAAACGGAATCGACAGCATCACGAAGCTGCTGATGCCGGCCTGAAGGTTGATCGGAATTACCGACAGCGGCACCATCTTCGAGACGTACAGGTAGACGAGCGAAATCATCAGCAACGCAAAGCCAATGGGTACTCCCAGGACCAGCTGCAGCGCGAACACCGCGAAAGCGACCGGCAGCGCATAGGCGCGCGCGTCGGGGCCCAGCAGCAGCGCCGCCGATACCAGCGCCGCGAGGAACAGGCCCAGGGTCGCGCCGGTCAGCAGGACGGCGCGACGCCGCAGCGGCATGAGCCTCAGTAGCGCGAACCATGCGAGCAACGCCATGCCGAGGATCATCGGCAGCGCGAACCACGCAACGCTTAAGCCCAGATAGAGCGTTCGCTCGCCCCATCGGGAGACGATCATTTCGTAGGAGAGCCACGCGCCAGCGAGCCCCATTGTGAAGACCTGCCAATGACCGAATGCGGCGACCGGGACGCGCCACCTTTCAGGCAGGCGCGAAGTGACGGCGTGGAGCGCCATGTGCTCGTTGCGCGGATAGGCGACGGCACCGCCGATGAACGTCATGACGACGAGCGCCAGCTCGCCGACCTCGAGGCTCCAAAGCAGTGACGAGTGAAAAAATGCGCGGCAGATCACGTTGCCGAACATGGCGGCGAGCTCGCTGATGAGCGCCGCCACAACGACGATCTCGGCGATCCTCTCGATCCGGCCGGGGACGTGACGATGCGACGCTTCGACGCGCGTTTCGATGCCAGCGTCGATGCTTTGTGGCGTCGCGGACAGCGCGTCGCCGAATCGCGATGAATCGGGTCGGTCCATGGCCTCCTCCGCCGCTACGCCGTAATTGTCATGACACTCTGCCGTCGGAAACCTGGGGCAGGCACGCCGCTGCCGCCCGCGCCTTGACAATGCCGCCGACCGAGGTGTAACGTTTTAGTGTAACGTTTTATCAGACCTCGATTCAAGACGCAACAACGGGCAACAACGCAGAAACAAAGCGCGGACATAACGCGTAAACGACCCCGGAGCGACACCCAGCCGAGGGCCTTTTCATCGAAGGAGGAGCTCCATGCAAGACATATCCCGTCGCCGTTTTCTAACCGCGTCCGCTGCAGTCGCGCTTGGGACAGGCCTGGTCCCCGCAGCGCGTGCACAGACCCCCGTGAGCCTGCGCTTCTCGTCCAGCATGAGCGCCGACCAGAATGCGGCGCATTACATCTGGTTCCAGCGATTCGCGTCCAACCTCGATGCTGCGGTCGGGCCGAAGATCAAGATCGAATATTTCCCCGACAGCCAGCTCGGCAAGGAAGCCGACGTCGTGCAGCAGGTGAAAGTCGGATCGATCGACATGATGGTCACCGGGTCGTCGATCTGGGCAACCGTGGCACCGGAATTCGGGATGCTCGATCTGGGCTATGTGTTCGACAGCTACAAGCATGTAGCAAAGTCGCTCGACGGCGGCGTGGGTGAAAGTCTGTCGAAGATGCTCTACGACCGGACGAACTGCACCGTGCTGACCTGGGCGTCTCACTTCAGCGCACGAAGTGTCTATGCCAAGAAGGAAATCAAGAATCTTGCCGAGGTGAAAGGCGTCAAGCTCCGCGTTCTGCCGACGCCCGCGTTCATCGAGACGTTCAAGATCATGGGCGCGATTCCGACGCCGATTCCCATCAACGAGCTGTACACCGCGCTGCAGACCGGTGTCGTCGACGGCTTCGAGCACGACTCCGGCTCGGTGCTTGCGTACAAGTTGAACGAGGTGGTCAAGTACGGCTGGCTCACCGAGCATCTCTTCAGTCCGATGGTCGTCGTGATCGGCAAACGCGGCATGGACAAGATTCCGGCCGACTTGCGCCCCGCCTTCATGAAAGCCGTGACCGAGGCCAGCGTTTACGAGCGAGGCGTCGCAGCGGAGAAAGGGGCGGCGGCATTCGTGGAGCTGAAGCGCCTCGGCATTGTTTTCAACCCGATGCTTCCCGCGGAGCGCGAGCAGGTGCGAAACGAGATGCAGTCGAAGCTCTGGTCCGCGTTTGCCAAGGAATACCCGCCGACCAAACCGCTCTTCGATGCGATCGCTGCGGCGCGTTGAGTGACCGTTGCGCGGGGATGGCTCGCGTGACCGACGCGTGGCCGGTCGCGTTTCCAATTGCCATCCTCGCCCGCATCGGACAGGAGTAGCGTCTTGCTTGCCGCGTCAGCCGAGCGGGTGGCCGTTCCGTTCGCGTCCGCAGGCGCGACCGGTCGCTGGCTTGCGATTGTCCTTCGCGGCGTCGAATATTTCGCCGGGTTGGTGCTGGCGGTCGACGTCCTGGTCGTTTTCGCGTCCGTCATCTTCCGATATTTTCTGCACGATCCGATCTTCTGGGCCGAGGAGGTCGCACGCGCGCTGATGGTGATGCAGGTGTTCTTCGGCGCCGCGACAGTCCTCGGCCGCGGCAGGCACGTCGGCATCGACAGCTTTCGTGCAATGTTCCCCAGGGCGTGGATCCCGGCGCTGGTTCAGATGTGCTGCTGGATCATCGTCGCGGTCTCGGCAACGCTGTTGGTGTCCGCGTGCGAGCTGCTGATGGACTCCCGCGGGCAGACCACTTCCATCGGCCTGCCGCAAGTGATCTATGTCTGGCCCGTCGTGATCGGCAGCTTCATCATGACCGTGTTCGGCGTCGCCAACGCGCTGGCGGGACCGCGGCGCACCGTTTGGAGCACGCTCATGGTAGCGATCCTCCTCACGGCGGCGGCGTCCGGCTGGAATATCGCCTTTCCCGACCAGGCGATTCGCCCGTGGCTCCTGCTGCTGACCGCCTTCATCGGCGGGCTATTGCTCGGCATGCCCATCGCGTTCGTGCTCGCTTTCGCCTCGCTCCTGTATTTCCTGGCAGATCCGTCGCTGCCGCTGCTCGTGTATTCGCAGCAGGTGCTCTCCGGCATGGACCATTTCGTGCTTCTCGCGATTCCGTTTTTCGTCCTCGCCGGGATGGTGATGGAGGTCAATGGCATGTCGTCGCGGCTGATCGAGCTGCTGCTGCGGATGCTCGGCCGCATGCGCGGCGGACTGAACCTGATCACCATCGCGGCCACGGCATTCTTTTCCGGCATTTCCGGATCCAAGCTCGCGGACGTCGCAGCGGTCGGCGGCATCATCATGCCGGCGGTGAGACGCACCAAGCAGGACCCGAACGACGCGGCCGGCCTGCTCGCCGCCACCGCGGTGATGGCCGAGACCATTCCACCGTGCGTCAACATGATCATTCTCGGGTTCGTCGCCAATATCTCCATCGGCGGCCTTTTTGTCGCGGGGCTCGTCCCCGCGCTGGTGCTCGCGCTCGGGCTCTCGGCTGTCGCGATCTACTTCGGCAAGCGGATCAATCCCGACGAAGCGTTCGAGACGCGCACGCCGATGCTCAAGCTCCTGGGCGGGGCCCTGGTGGCGCTCGTAATGGTGTTCATGATCGGCAAGGGCGTCACGTCCGGGGTCGCGACGTCGACGGAAGTCTCCGCCTTCGCGGTGGTCTACGCGCTAGTGGTCGGCGGTCTGGCCTTCCGCGAGCTGACGGTGCAGTCCGTGGTGCGCCTTTTCGTGCAGTCGTCGGCGATGGCGGGCAGCATCCTGTTCATCGTCGCAGCGGCGTCCAGCGTGTCGTATGCGCTGACCATCCAGCAGATACCGCAATACCTCTCGTCCGCGATGATCTCCTTCGCGCATCAGTACGGCAGCGAGATGTTCGTCGTGCTTTCGGCAATCGTCATGATCGTGTTCGGCGCGGTGCTCGAAGGCGCTCCGGCGCTGATCATCTTCGGGCCGCTGCTGACGCCGATCGCGATGCGGCTCGGCGTCCATCCGCTGCACTTCGGCACGGTAATGGTGATTGCGATGGGCTTCGGGCTCTTCGCGCCTCCGGTCGGGCTCGGGCTCTTCGCCACGTGCGCCATCACCGGCACGCAAGTGAAGGACGTAGCCCGGCCGATGCTCAAGTACCTCGCGGTGCTCTTCGCCGGCCTGATGCTGCTGGTCTTCGTTCCGGCATTCTCGCTCTGGCTGCCGCGTAACTTCGGGCTGGGCTGACATGGCCGAGCGCGATTCGATCAAGATCCAGGACGTCGCCCGCCGCGCCGGCGTGTCGATCAGCACCGTCAGCAATGCGCTCAACGGCCGACCGGAGCGCATGCGCAGCGACACGCTGGCGCGCATCGAAAAGGCGATCGCCGACCTGCGCTATCGGCCCAACCACGCGGCGCGCCAGCTCAAGACCGGACACACGCCGATCATCGGATTGCTGGTTCCCTCGATCGCCAACCCCGCGTTCGGGCGGCTCGCGCGCGAAGTGGAGATCGTAGCCCAGGAGCGCCACGGCTACCGCCTGCTGCTCGGCAACACCTATCGCAGCCTCGACAAGGAAGCGAGTTTCGTCGACGACCTGCAGTCGCACGGGGTACGCGGCGTCATCATCGTTTCATCGCTTGCTCATCGCGACCACTTCGAGTCCGCGACCGCGCGCGGTCTGGTGGTGGTGAGCCATGACGGACGGTCGCCCGCGGGACAAGCGCCCCAGGTCGATTACGTCTCGATGGACAACGTGGGCGCCGCTTCGCTTGCGACAACGCATCTCATCGACCGCGGTCACACCGCGCTCTTGTTCGCGTCCGCATCAGGACGCACAGTGAGCCGCGCCGAGAAAATCGACGGATTCCTGGCGGCCGCGAACGCGGCCGGCCTCGCTCGGACCGCCGAGGTGCTCGAGCGCAAGGCGCAATCCGCGTTCGGGGATTCGGAACTCTCCGAGCTCGGGCGGGCGATCGCGGAGGAGATCGCCGCCCGCAAGGTGCGTCCGACCGGCATCGTCGCGCTCAACGACATGCTTGCCATCGGCATCGTCGCCGGCCTCCGCGACGCGGGCGTCCGTGTTCCCGAGGACGTGTCGGTCGTCGGCATGGACGACCTGTTCCTGTCCTCGCTCGTGAGTCCCGCAATCACGTCCGTGCGGCCGCCTGTCCCGGAGATGGCAGCGCTGATGGTCGATCGAATCATGACCCGCCTTGGCGATCCGTCGACGCCCGCAGCCGAATTCCTGTTTCAGCCGACGCTCGTGGCACGGCAAACCGTCACATCGCGTGGCACGCCTCGGCGCGCCTCGCATCGTTCCAAATGACATCGAGGAGCAGACGAAAATGGACATGAAAGGCAAATCGGTGCTGGTCACCGGAGGCGCTTCGGGGATCGGCCAGGCGATCGTGCTGGCCTTCGCCGCGCGCGGCGCCAACGTCGCGCTGACGCACATCACCAGCGATCCGGCCGAGACGCTCGCCAAGGCACGGACATTCGGCAGCAAGTGCATCGCACTGCATGCCGATCTGCGGAAGGAAGCCGAAGTCGAAAGCGCGTTTGCCAAGGTGATTTCCGCACAGGGCGGCCTCGACGTTCTGGTCGCCAACACCGGCGGCCTGATCCAGCGGTCCCGCGCCGCGGAGATGTCGCTGGCCTTGTGGGAAGAGGTGATGGCGGTCAACCTGACGTCGACCTTCCTCTGCTGCCGCGCCGCGTTGAGGCACATGGAGCCTCGGAAGAGCGGCAACATCATCCTGATCAGCTCGCTCGCCGGGCACAACGGCGGCGGCCCTGGCGCCACGCACTACGGCGCGTCCAAGGGCGCGATGATCACCTACACGCGAGGACTGGCGAAGGAGGTTGGCCCGCTCGGCATTCGCGTCAACGGCATCGCGCCGGGCCTCATCGCGACGCGTTTTCACGACAAGTTCAACACACCCGAAGGCAGGGCCGGCGTCGTGGCGACGACGCCGCTGCGGCGCGAGGGAACGTCCGAGGATGTCGCCGGCGCGGCGATGTTCCTCGCCTCCGATC
Source organism: uncultured beta proteobacterium (assembly GCA_963730465.1). Taxonomy (GTDB): domain Bacteria; phylum Pseudomonadota; class Gammaproteobacteria; order Burkholderiales; family Casimicrobiaceae; genus PALSA-1003. The sequence continues at coordinate 31,380 of CAVSRR010000003.1, forward strand.
AAGCCGAGTTCCTGGCGGGCGAGACGATCGAGGTCAATGGCGGCGTGGGGCTGTATTGATGACGGCCGCGCAGCGCGCGCCTGCCTAACCATGGAGCGATGAATGAGCCAGAACAACTGCGTCTACTGCGACAGGACGACGGAAACGGTCATGTGGTCCGACGCACGCTGCCGGGTGCTGCACGTTTCCGATTCGGCGTTCACAGGGTTCTGCCGCGTCGTCTGGAACACTCACGCCTCCGAATTCACCGATCTCGACGATTCGGACCGGAGTCACGTGATGACAGTCGTGGCGGCTGTCGAAAGCGGGCTCCGCGCGCTTCTCTCGCCCGACAAGGTCAACCTCGCGAGCCTCGGAAACGCCGTGCCTCATCTGCACTGGCACGTTATTCCCCGCTATCGCGATGATTCCCACTTCCCGGAAGCCATCTGGGGAGCGGCGCAGCGCGTGGGTGTTTCGCGAGTGCTCCCGCCGGATTTCGCATCGACCATGAAGCAGGAGCTCGATACGGCGTTGGCCCTGACGGGATGAAACGGGAACCGATCGGATGGCGACCCCGCTGACGGATGCAAGGAACAGTACGCTTTTTCGAGATCTGGTTTTCCGAAAGAGCGATCAGTAAGAGCGATCATCAAGGAGGAGAAAGCAAAATGCACTATCGCAAAACAGGCGTGTCCATCATCGCGGTCATCTCGGCAGTCGTTCTCGCTTGTGCATTGGCCATGGCGCAAGCGCCCAAATCCACCGAGAAATTCACTTTCCGGGCGGCACATTATTTCAAGGAAGACCATCCCTGGAACAAGGCGCTCGTGTTCTTCGCCAAGAAGGTGAACGACGACAGCGGAGGCCGCATCACCATCGACATCTTCAACGGAGGCATCCTCGGCAGCGAAGCGCAGACGATGCAATTCGTCAAGGACGGCTCGCTCGACTTCGTCATTTCCGACCCATCGGCGGGATCGCCTTTCGCCAAGGAACTGGACTTCTTCGCGCTGCCCTTCATGTTTCGCGACTACGCGCACTGGCAGAAATCGATGGACGGCGAGCCGGGAAGGAAATACGCCAAGCTGATCGAGGAGAAGACGGGCCTGAAGATCATCGGCTACTGGGGCGGATCGACGAGAAACGTCCTTGCAACGAAGAAGCCCGTCATGAGCATCGCTGACCTGCAGGGATTTCGCATGCGCCTGATCTCGAGCCCGTTGAAGGTGAATGCCTGGAAGGCCGTCGGCACGGTTCCCACGCCCATCGCGTTCATGGAAACCTATCTGGCGATGAAATCCGGGGTCGTCGACGGCATGGAAAACGAGTCGGTCGCGGTCAAGGAGATGAAATTCTACGAGCCCGCGCCCTACATCGCCCGCACCGAGCACGAGTTCACCGTTCGTCCGCTGTTCATGTCGAAGAAGAGCTTCGACAAGCTGCCGCCGGACTTGCAACAGATCGTCATCAAGGATGCGCAGGAGGCGACGGTGCTCGAGCGCAAGCTCGAGGTCGATGCGAACATCGCGGCGGAAAAGGACATGCAGGAAAAGCTGAACGTGAAGTTCAACACCATCGACAAGGAGCCGTTCAAGACGGCGACCAAGCCGGTGATCGCGGAGTTCGCGACCAGCATGGGCCTGACCGATCTCTTGAGCGACATCAACAACGTGAAGTGATCCCGGCGCTGCTGCGCATTCGGCAATTAGAGCGACGAACGCCACTGGGTCCCCGCGTTCGCGGGGACGACGAACGAGAGGTGCGACCACATTCCGTCATTCCCGCGAAAGCGGGAATCCAGCGTCGTTGGGCCGCTGCGTCATGTGAGGAGCGCCACTGGGGCTCCGGGCTCGCGCGGGACGACGAGCAGATTCATTACGCCGCGCTCGTCGACACCCGCGTGGAACCCGGCCGCAGCCCAAGGGTCGAAACTCGTTCGAGGCCGAGCATCAGCGATCGCAGCGATCGTCGCGTACCCCCTCGGCAGGCCGCGGGTGATAACCTGGCCCTCCAACAAAGCGAGGAGTTTTCATGGCTCAAATCGATACCTATCTGGTCTTCGATGGTAACTGCGCCGACGCTATGCGCTTCTATGAGCGCACGCTCGGTGGCAAGCTGATGTTGATGACGCACGGCGAATCGCCGATGGCGACGCAGACCCCGCCGGGGAGCGAGAACCGGATCATGCACGCGCGCCTCGAGCTGGAAGGTGGACGCCTGCTGATGGGCTCGGATGCTCAAGTGGGTCATCCCTATGAGGGAATGAAGGGATTCTCGCTGTCGCTCGTCTATTCGGATCTCGCCGAGGCCCGGCGCATCTTCGAGGCACTGGCCGCAGGCGGCCAGACAAGGATGGCGTTCCAGAAGACATTCTGGGCGGAGGGCTTCGGCATGCTGGTCGACCGTTTCGGCACGCCGTGGATGGTGAACGGAGCAATGGCCAGGATGTGATGCCGGCGATTTCATACACGGTAGCATTGCGATAGCGGCTACCTCAACGATGGAGGTTTTATGAGTTACGTCGATGGCTTTGTTGTACCCGTGCCGACCAAAAACCTGGCGGCGTACCGGCGCATGGCGCGCAAGGCAGGCAAGGTGTGGAAGGAATACGGCGCCCTGGACTACAAGGAATGGATCGCCGACGACGTCAAGGTCGGCAAGCTGACGTCATTCCCGCGGAGCGTCAAGCTGAAAACGGGCGAGACGGTGGTGTTCTCTTGGATCGTCTACAAGTCGCGCGCCGATCGCGATCGGATCAACGCCAAGGTCATGAAGGACGCGCGGCTGGCCGACATGATGGATCCCAAGTCGACGCCGTTCGACGGCAAGCGGCTCATCTACGGCGGCTTCAAGAAGCTCATCTTCGTCTGAGCCGTCCGCGTCGCGATCGACCGTGGACAGTCCGCTGCCGCTGACGATCACGGTCGACGACGCGCATCGCGTTTCCGGCCTGCTGCAACGGCCGCGCGATGCTCGTTCCTGCTATGTCATGGCGCACGGCGCGGGCGCCGGCATGGCGCATCGGTTCATGCAATCCATGGCCGATGCGCTGGCCGCGCGCCGGTTGGCGACGCTCCGCTATCAGTTTCCATACATGGAGCAGGGCTCGAAGCGGCCGGATGCGCCCAAGCTCGCACAGGCGACGGTGCGCGCGGCGGTGGCCGAAGCATCGCGCCAGATGCCGGAGCTCGACTTGTTCGCGGGCGGAAAGTCTTTCGGCGGCCGCATGACTTCGCAGGCGCAAGCCGCGTCGCCGTTACCCGGCGTGCGTGGTCTGATCTTCCTCGGATTTCCGCTTCATCCCGCCGGCAAGCCGTCGGACGAGCGCGCTGCGCATCTCATCGACATGCATATCCCGATGCTTTTACTGCAAGGCACCCGCGACGAGCTCGCGGATTTGTCGCTACTGCAACCCGTGACTGCGTGCCTCGGGTCGCGCGCTACGCTCAAGCTCTTCGACGAGGCCGACCATTCCTTTCACGTTCCCGCGCGTAGCGGGCGCAAGGACGCCGACGTCATGGAAGAGATGGCGGATGTCGTAGCGGCATGGATTGACGCGGTGCCGCGATAAACACGAGCGCTGATGCGCAGGCGCGACTCCGGCGGCGGAGGCGTCGGGCGAGAAGGCGCATCGCCGTAGGCTCTTCCTGCTAGAGACGGAGCACGGGGAATCGACAAACGAGCGGACGAAGGCGCTTGGCGGCGCGCTGGCGCGGCATAATGGCGCATGATCGTCCACGCAGTCGACGGCACCTACGAGCTGTTCCGGCATTTCTACGGCCTGCGACGGTTCAACAAGGGAAAGGACAAGCCCTTCGGTGCCGTCATCGGCGTGCTGCAGACGATGCTGGACATGATCGAGAAAGGCGCAACGCACGCCGGCGTGGCCACCGATCATGTCATCGAATCCTTTCGCAACAAGCTTTGGGACGGCTACAAGACCGGCGAGGGCATAGAACGCGCGCTCTTCGCGCAGTTCCATCCGCTGGAGGAAGCGCTCGCCGCGATGGGCGTCGCCGTGTGGCCGATGGTCGAGCTCGAGGCCGACGATGCGCTCGCGTCTGCCGCGCGCATCGCCTCCGAGGATCCGCGCGTCGAGAAAGTCTGCATCTGGACGCCCGACAAGGACCTGGCGCAGTGCGTCCGCGGCGACCGGGTGGTGCAGATCGACCGCAAGAGCAACAAGATCCGCGACGCGGAAGGCGTGCGCGCGAAATTCGGGGTGGATCCCGCGTTGATACCGGATTTCCTGGCGCTCGTCGGCGATGCGGCCGACGGTTATCCGGGCATTCCGGGAATTGGCGCGGTGACGGCTGCGCAGCTGTTGAACCGGCACGGCAGGATCGAGGACTTTCCGCCGTCGGTGTTGGGCGAGCGCATGAAGCTCGCACTCCTGTTCAAGGACCTCGCGACACTGTGTACCGACGCGCCGCTGTTCGACGACGTCGAAAGCCTTCGCTGGCAGGGGCCTACGAGCGCATTCGCTGCATGGGCCAAGCGCATGGACGCGCCCAAGCTGCTCGAGCGCTGCCTGAAGGCGCAGAGCGCGCTGCAATAGCGACGCGCAAAGCGGCGGGACGGTCCCGTGGTGTTCTGCCCGTGCGTTTCCCGTGCCAGGTGTTCGAGTCGCGTTATTTCGACTTCGCGGCGAGCAACGTCCGGTAACGCGACATGTGCCGGATCGCTTCCTTCGGCTTCGCGAGCTTCTCGTAAAGCAGCGCCAGGTTGTAGTGACAATCGGCGAGCGTTGGGTCGCCGCGCAGTGCTGCCTCGTACGCCTGCATCGCCGGCATCGTACGACCCATGTCCTCGAGCAGCACACCGAGGTTGTAGAGCAGCAGCGGATCGTCGCCGCAGGTCTTCAACGCATCGCGATAGACCCGCTCCGCCTTTGCGAAATGTCCCGCTTCGTGCAGGAGCCTGCCGAGGTTGATGTAGGCATCCACGAACGCCGGATCGATCGCGACCGCCTGGCCATACGCTTGCAGCGCGGCGTCGGCGTTGACCCGCTCCGCGGCAGCTCCGCGATCGAACCATTCCTGCGCGCTCGGCCCCTCGTCGCCTTTGCCGGGTTCGATCACGTTCAGCGAGCCGTCAGTCGGATCGCCCTCGAACGAGAGCAAATATTGACCGGTTTCCGCCTGCCACTGGCTGCCGCCTTCGCGGATCACGACACGATCGGCGACGGCGCTCAAGCTCAGTCCCGACAAAGGCATGGCATCGGGAAGATGACGCCGAAGATCTTTCAGCGACTTGGTGATGCGTCTCGGCGGGATCTGCGCGTCAGCAAGCGCCTGCGCGGTGCGCAGGACAATGAGGTCCTGAAAGGAAAAGCGCAACGCGTTGCGCTCGCCGCGCGCCGGCGTCACGAATCCGGCCGAGATCATCGCGCGAACAGTGCTGCGAGGAAGACGAAGCAGCTTCTCGACGTCGGCGACGCCGTAGGGGTGCATCAAGACACTGCTGGACGTGTTAGCCCTTGCTCTTGGCACGTTTGCGGGGAGCCGCGACTGCCGGCTCGGCTTCAGTTTCCTGCGCACGCTTGGCGGGCTTTCGTGCTTCGGCCTGCGGCTGGCTTGCCTTGGCGGCCGCCATCGGAGCTTTTTTCTCGAGGCTCGCGCGCAGCGCATCCATGAGGTCGATGACCTGCGCGCCGCCCTCGGGGGCGTCGGTCAGGGTGATCTCCTGGCCTTCCACTTTCTTTTGCACCGCCGCTTCGATGCGCGCGCTGACTTGGTCGGTATAGATGCTGGGATCGAACGTGTCCGATGCCTGCTGCTCGATCAACATCTTGGCGAGCTTGAGCTCGGCATCCTTGACCTCGGTCTTCGGTATCTCGATGTCTTTGATGGAGCGAACCTCGCCGGCGTAGAGGAGCTGCTGCATGACAAGGCCGTCCTCGACCGGACGGATCATCACGATGTACTGCTTGCCGCGCGCGGCCCAGCGTCCGAGCGCGCAGCGCTTCGATTCTCGCAGCGCGCTCGCGAGCAGCGCGAACGGCTTGGCGCCGCCCTTGTCCGGCGCGAGGTAGTACGCCTTGTCGAAATACACCGGGTCGACCGACTCGATCGGGACGAACTCGGTGATCTCGGCCATGTGCGTGCCGACTTCGTCCATCGCCTTCAGCTCGTCGGGCGTGAAGATCACATATTGGTCCTTGGCGAATTCGTAGCCTTTGACCATGTCTTCGCGGCCGACCGGAACTTCGTCCTTGATGCAGAGGTATTGCTGCTTGAGGCGCGAGCCGCAATCCTTGTGCAACAGGTTGAACGAGATCGCGCGGCTCGCCTCGGTGGCCGAGTAGAGCTTGACCGGAATCGACACCAGTCCGAACGAAACCGTCAACGATGCTATCGATCGTGCAGCCATGTTTCTGTCTCCTGCGTTATCCAGGTCACTGGCTATGGCCGGCGGTTCATGCAGCGTACTTCGAACCACGCGAATTCAAGCCATGCGACTCAACTCTTCTGGCCCTTCAATGCGCTTTCGAGGCTCTGCTTGCGATCCAGGGCGTCGCGCCAGCGGTCACCGGTCTGCGACAGGCGCTCTCCCGCGTTCGTGATTGTGAAATCGAGCGGGTGCGCGCTTGCGAGCTCTTCCCAGGTCAGCGGCATCGAAACTGGCGCCCCTGGCTCGCCCCGCGGTGAATAGGCAACATTCAACGTCTTGCCGCGGACATTCATATTGTAATCCATGAATATCTTGCCTGTCCGCTTCGGGATGCTCCACTCCAGGGTGATGTCCCTGGGATGCTGGCGCATCAGGTGCCGGCCGACCAGCTCGGAGACGTGCCGGCAGGCGTCGAAATCCAGGGTCCGGCGTATGGGGACGAAGACGTGCAGGCCGGTCTTGCCCGACGTTTTGACGATGGGCTCGAGCGACATGCTGAGAAGGAGCTCGCGCAGCCAGAACGCCACTTCCTTGCCCTTCTCGAAGGCGATGGTGTTGAGCTCGGGCTCCCCGCCGGGCGCTTCCTTGCCCGAATAGATGTACGGATCGAGGTCGAAAAGGACGTAGTCGGGGTAGTTCAGCACCGACTGCTCGAGCGACTCAAGCGAGGTGGCGTAGTCGGTGCTCTTCGAGATTGCATCGGGGCCAGGCTTTGCGCGCGAGTGCCAGACATGGAATTCCAGCGTTCCCGACTGCGCCAGCCACAGCATCGTCGGCAGGTTGTTACAGAGAAGGTAGTCGTGCTTCTCGTCCTTGTGCCCCGAGAAAACGGTGATGGTCTCGACGAACGCCGGCCGCTCCTGCTCCCAATGCTTCTGAAAGAAACGCTGCCCGCGGATGCCGTCGGGCATGCGGATCATCGTCAGGGGACGGTCCGCCAAATGCGGCAGGATGAAGGGAGACACCTGCGCGAAATAGCGCAACAGGTCGCGCTTGGTGAGCGCCGGTTGCTTGCGCGACGCGTCGGCGGGCCAGTAGACGCGATCGAGGCTGGTCAGCTTGATGCGGTGCGGTCCCACTGCAAGCGTGAATGCGGTCTTATTGTTTTCGAGCTGCGCGACGACTTGTGCGACGAGGCTGTCGCCTGAGCTGTTTCCAACGGCGGTCGCCGGGGTCGCCACGGCCGGACGTGTGCCTTCCGCGCGGCGAACCGTTTTCGGATCGATGTCGTCGCGCAGCCGCAGGAAAACCGGTGCGCGCAGCGCGCCATCGTCGGTCCAGTTCTGAAAGCTCACTTCGGCCACGACCTCAGGTTCGACCCACGTCGTCGGTCCGTTCGGCTCCGGCGTCTCGACGAATGGGCAGGTGGTCCGCTTGAGTGGCGCCAGACGCTTCGTGACCTGCGCGAGCGTGCGATCGTCGAATCCTGAGCCCACGTGAGAGGCGTGGCGAAGCTCGTCCCCGTCCCAGTAGCCGACGAGCACGGCCCCGAGCGCTGCACGCGATCCTTTGCCGCGCGTATATCCGCCGATGACGAAATCCGCGCTGAGGGTTGGCTTGACCTTGATCCACGACGCCGATCGGCCGCCGGCTTCGTACCGGCTTTCCTTGCGCTTGCCGACGACGCCCTCGAAGCCGCTCGCGACCGCCGCGCGATGCAGCGCGATGCCGTCTTCCTCGGCGTGCACGAGCTGAACCCGAGGTGAAGGCAGGAGGCACTGGCCGAGATAGCGTCGCCGGTCCTTGTAGGGAGCGCTGCGCAGGTCGATTCCGGCAAAGTAGAGCAGGTCGAAGCAGTAAAAGACGATAGGGACGCTCGCGTCCGCCGCGGCGATTTCGCGCTCCGTTTTGAGTTGGGCACGTTCCTGCAGTGCGCCGAAGGACGGCCTGCCATTGGCGTCGAAGGCGACGATCTCGCCGTCGAGAATCATGCCTTGGACGGCCTGCGTTCCGAGCTCGGCGGCGAGCCGCGGAAACGTGCCCTCCAGCTCCAGGCCCCGTCGCGAGCGCAGCTTCACGCCGTGCTGGTCGATGAACGCGAGCACGCGATAGCCGTCGAGCTTGGGCTCCCACATCCAGTCCGCGCGATTGAAAGCGGCATCGCCCAATTCGGCAAGCATCGGCGCAAGCTTTGTCGGCATGGCAGTGGTCTCGCCGGAGGGCACAAGCTGCGCCGCAGGAATGCGCCGCGCAGGAGCGGCCTTGATCGCATCGACAGTCACGCCGGAGATCACGGATCGGTTTTGAAGTGTGACGTCGCTTGAAACGACAAACCGATCCTTGTGCTTGATCAGCAGCCACTGCTTGGCTTCCTTGGTGCGCACCAGTGCAAAAGAGCCTTTCAGCTTCTCGCCGCGCAAGAGGATGCTGAGCTTGCCCTTCTCGATGCCCTCCAGAACCTCCTGCTCGGCGCGTGCACGATCGTGGAACCAGGTCGCGCCGCCTTCGTCGGGGGAGTAGACGCCGCAATCCCAGACGATCACGTCTCCTGCGCCGTATTGCTTCGGCGGGATGACGCCCTCGAAGGAAGCGTAGTCGTAGGGATGATCCTCGACGTGCATGGCGAGGCGCTTGTCGGCGCGATCGAGCGAGGGTCCCTTCGGAACCGCCCACGACTTGAGGACGCCGTCGCATTCGAGGCGGAAGTCATAGTGCAATCGGCTCGCGGCATGCTGTTGCACCACGAACAGCAAAGGTCCGCTCGCCGCCGCGTGAACGGTCGGTCCGGGTTCGGGCGTGGCAGTGAAGGTCCGCTTGGCGGAGTATTCCTTGAGACTCTCTTTCGCCATGCCGGAATTCTACGGGTACGGCGGCTCCGGCCGAAGTGCGGAGCGAATTCAGCGGGTAGCTTGGCCGATGCCCGCGTCGGGCAGCACGAAAACGCGGCGCGCGACTTCGGATTTCAGGGTCTCCGGCAGGTAATAGCGCTCGAGGATGGACGGCTTGCGATCGAAGAGATCAGCGTTGGCGGTGCGGAATGCAGACCAGTCGTCCGGCGCGCCTTCGCGCTGCATGCGCTCGTGGATCAGCAGCAGATACGCCCAAGTGATCGTCTGGTGGTAGAGCTTAGGGACGCCGTGGTGCGCCGCGAAGCGCTGCAGCGACGTTGTGAAGCGATCGATGGCCTCGAGCAAGGGACGCTCGCGCAGGTAGATCCAGGCGAGGCGGACATGGTCTTCGTGGTGGAAGTCCTCGCTGGCCACGGCGCATGCCTCGAAGGCGTCGACGAAGTCGCGATCACTCGGGGACGCCCTGCTTACCGCACCGCTTGCCGGGGCGCTCATTTGCCGCGCCTCGGCGCGCGTTTCGGGGAGCTCGCTTCGACGAGCATGTGCGCGTGTGCCGCGCCCAGGTCGAGCCCGTAGATCTTCTTGAACTCGGCGATGCGCCGCATCGATTCCGGCCCGAAAGGCGGCTTGCCTTCGAAGGCGTGCAGCACGATGCCCTCGATCAGGTCGCCCAGCGACATGTCATGGAATTCGGCGACCGCCTTGAGCACCTTCACCAGGCGTTTCTCCATTCGTACGCCTGTCTGAACTCGTTCGATGTTGGTTACCATGGTACAAAGGTACCAATTGTCCGTGGGTGTGTCAAGCGTTTACGGAGTGCACGGAATCGAGTAACTTGGAAACACGGCGCGGTGCACAAGCTGCACTGCGAAATACGTCCCGACACAAGGCAATCGACCTGTGGCAACCTCGAGAGTCCGGGCAGGCGCGAGCGGCTATTCCTTCAAGGAATGGAAAGGCACGTTCTATCCCGACAAGATCAAGCCGGAGGAGATGCTTCCCTTCTATTCGGAGCGACTGCCGACGGTCGAGATCAACAACACGTTTTACCGCATGCCCAAGGCATCCGTGCTGGAAAACTGGGCGGCGACGACGCCCGACGACTTCCGGTTCGCGATCAAGGCGTCACGCCGGATCACGCACATATCGCGCATCAAGGTCGAGTCGTGTGCCGATTCAGTGGACTTTCTGTATCGGACGCTCGCGTCGCTTGGCGCGAAGCGCGGGCCCGTCCTCTTTCAGTTACCGCCTAACTTGAAGAAGGACCTGCCGCGCTTGACCGCGTTTCTGGCGCTGCTCCCGGAGGGCCATCGCGCCGCATTCGAATTTCGCAACGACACCTGGTTTGCGGACGATGTCTACGACTGCCCTCGAAGGGCGCCGGCGCGGCGTTGTGCCTGTCCGAGCGCGAGGACAACGCCCCGCCTCCCCTGGTGGAAACCGCGCCGTGGGGCTACGTCCGCCTGCGACTCGAAACGTACTCGGATGACGACCTCCAGCAATGGGCGCGCCGCCTCGAGGCGACGTCGTGGAGCGACGTCCACGTCTACTTCATGCACGAGCCGACCGCGCCGGCATACGCGGCGAGCGCTGATGCAGTTCGCGCCGTCCTAAGTCGTTGACGGACTGGTACGCGGAGTACCGACGTCCGCGAACACGCGCTGCGGCTCCGGCCGCCGCCGCCTTTTGGGGAAGGGCTCCAACTGGTTTCGGCAGCGGACCCGATCGCCTGAGTTGCTCAGGATCTTTCTGCTCCCTGCTCTCGGCCTAGCCGGCGCTTCCTACCTGCGTCCCGACTCGGGGCCACTCGGTCAAGCCGTTTCATCCATCGTCCGGACCTCACCAGCTTGACGGGAGCGCGCCGTTCCACGAGGCGCGAGCGGTGGACGCTTGACAGGGTATGTGCTTTATGCGAATTTTATATATTGGATGCAATTATACAATCAGACCGGTAGCCCATCGTGCCGGGCGTAGTGCCAAAGGAGATCCGAATGGTCAGATGGACTGGCGTCTTCCCCGCGGTAACGACGAAGTTGCGCGAGGACGGATCGATCGACTTGCGAGCGACCCAGGCCAGCATCGAGCGCCTGATCCAGAATGGCGTATCCGGCGTCATCGTTCTCCCGATGCTCGGCGAGAATGCATCGCTTCGATCGGCCGAAAGAGAATCAGTCATTCGCGCCGCCACGGAGACCGCGGCCGGTCGGATACCCGTCCTCTCCGGCCTCGCCGAGATTTCGACCGAGAACGCAACGAAATCGGCAAGCCTCTACCAAGAGCTACGGTGCCCAGGGGCTGATGGTTTTTCCGAGCCTCGCGTACAAGACGGATCCACGCGAAACGGCCGAGTGGTACAAGGCCATCGCGCGCGCGAGCGATTTGCCTATCATGATTTACAACAATCCGATCGCCTACAAGGTGGACGTCACGCCGGCAATTCTGCGGGAGCTTGTCGATACTCCGTCAATTCAGTGCATCAAGGAGGAATCCGGCGACATCCGGCGCGTGACTGACATTTACAACGAGCTTGGAGATCGGTTCAGCGTTTTCTGCGGCGTCGACGACCTGATCCTGGAAAGCATCGCGCTTGGCGCGACCGGATGGGTATCGGGGATGACGAATGCCTGGCCCGCGGAATGCGTCAGGCTGTTCAACCTGTGCGTGGGCGGCAACTTTGCCGAAGCGCGGCGCCTGTATCGCATCCTGACGCCCGCGTTTCACCTGGACACCGACGTCAAGCTCGTCCAATACATCAAGCTCGCGGAGCACCTCGTATACGGCTCGCCGGAGTGGGTTCGCGCTCCGCGGCTGCCGCTTCTCGGCGAAGAGCGCAAGAGGGTTTCAGCAATTATCGAGGCGTCGATGCGGGCACTCGAGGTCTACGCGCGCAAGGCGGCCTGAGCGGTGACTTCGCAGAGGGCCGGACGAGATGAACGAATTCGCGGCTCGCGCTCCATGAGCTACTCGTTTCAGTTTCGCGACGTATTCGCGGCAAAGGAAGAGCTGTTGGACGGGCTCGCGCTGACACTGCAGCTGACAGCGACCACGATCTTTCTCGGATTCATCATCGGCCTCTGCGTCGGTGCTGCATCCGTCTATGGGCCGGCGATGGCTTCGAAGGATCGCGCGATTTTATGTCGAGGTCATCCGCAACACGCCCCTTTTGGTTCAGCTCTTCCTCGTGTTCTTCGGCTTGCCAAGCGCCGGCATCAAACTCGACGTGGTTACCGTGTGCACGATCGCACTGGCGGTCAACCTCGGCGCCTATACCGCGGAAATCGTTCGCGCCGGCCTCGAGAGCATTCCTCGCTCGCAAATCGAGGCCGGCATTTCACTGGGTCTTACGGGTCCTCAGGTGTTCCGCCAAATCGTTCTCGTTCCGGCGCTCAAGAATGTCTATCCCTCTTTGACGAGCCAATTCGTTCTGATGATGCTTGCGACGAGCGTCGTTTCGCAAATCGCAGGGCCCGAGCTATTCTACGAAGGCTCGATCATTCAGTCACGGACCTTTCGTGACTTCGAAGTCTATTCGGTGATCGCAATCGTTTACCTGGGCTTGTCCCTGGTCCTGCGCGTCTTTTTCGCCGCGTGCTATCGCCGCATTTTCCGACGTCCATGATCCGAGAGCTGGGTTTCCAGGATCTCCTGTATCTGGTCCTGGCAATGCGCTGGACGCTGGTCCTGACGCTCATGGCGATGGCCGGAGGCACGGTGATAGGAACCCTGGTCGCGGCCTGCGGTGCGTCCAAGCATGCTGCCGCAAGGATGCTTGCCAAAGCCTACGTCGGCACGGTTCAGGGGATTCCGCTCCTGGCATGGCTGTTTGTCTTCTATTTCGGGTTCCCCATATTCGGCGTCACGGTCCCCGCCTGGATCAGCCGCGGCGATCGGCTTCTCGGTCTATGCGGGCGGATTTCTCGGCGAGATCTGGCGCGGCGCATTGATCTCCATTCCTCGCACGCAATGGGAGGCGCGGTGTCTCGATCGGCATGTCGTACGTCGAGCAGTTGCGCTACGTCATCATCCCTCAGGCGATCCGGGTCGCGACTCCGCCAACCGTCGGATTTATCGTCCAACTGGTGAAGAACACATCATTGGCCGCCGTCATCGGATTCGTCGAACTGACGAGAGAGGGCCAACTGACTGCCGCCGCAACGTTCCAGCCTTTGGCGGTGTATTCGCTCGTGGCGGCTCTTTACTTCCTGCTCTGCTACCCCCTGACGGTATGCAGTCGACGGCTGGAGGGCAGGTTGCGTGTCGCTCGTTGAATTGCGGTCGGTCGTCAAGCGCTTCGGAGAGAATGCCGTTCTTCGGGGTGTCGACCTTCGCGTCGAAAAGGGCGAGACCATCGCCATCATCGGCCGCTCGGGCTCGGGCAAGAGCACGCTGCTCCGCTGCATTACGGGTCTCGAGCGGATCGACTCGGGAGAAGTGATCGTCGACGGTGTCGCGGTGCACGACCCGGCGTCCGACCTGCGTGCCTTGCGCACGCGCGTCGGGTTCGTTTTCCAGAGCTACAACCTGTTCCCTCATCTCACCGTGGAACGCAACATCACTCTCGGACCGATGATCGTCAAGCGAGTGAAGCAGGACGCCGCCTCGGCCCTCGCGCTGGAAGCGTTGAAGCGGGTGGGGCTCGCGGACAAGCTCCATGCGTACGCAGATCAGCTGTCGGGAGGACAGCAGCAACGAGTCGCGATTGCCCGCTCGCTCGCGATGTCCCCGAGCATCATGCTGTTCGATGAAATTACATCGGCGCTGGATCCTGAATTGATCGGCGAGGTTCTCAAGGTGCTGGCGGCGCTGGCCAGGGACGGCATGACGATGGTGCTGGTAACTCACGAGATGAATTTCGCCCGTCGAGTCGCCAGCAGAGTGATTTTCATGCACGAAGGCGTGATCCGCGAGCAGGGTTCCGCCCGTGATTTCTTCGAATCGCCCAAAACACCCGAGCTGAAGAGCTTTCTCGGGGCAGTCCTGCACTCCGGAGACGACAGTGATATTGAGTAGAGGTAAGTCCGCGCGGCAAAGCAAGGTCCTCGAAGCAGCCGCCGCGCCGATGTTTTGCAAGCGATCAGGTTTCCACGAGCATCGCATGGATGCTTCAAGGTGATCCTGCATCGTCAACCCAAGACGGTCATTCACCAGAAGGAGAAAATCGTGTTCCAACGCTTGATCAGGCTTTTTGTCACGATGAGTTTCGCACTCGGCTTGGCATCTCCCGCGCTCGCGGATGTCCTCGCGGACGTCATCGCGAAGGGGGTGATACGCATCGGCGTTCCCGCGGACCTCATTCCGTTCGGCTATCAAAACGCAAATCGCGAACCGGAAGGTTTCGACATCGATCTTGCAAACATGCTAGCCAAGTCACTCGGCGTCAAGGCTGAGCTGATACCCATTACGGGGGCGAATCGCATACCGTACACTGCTTACGGACAAGGTCGATATCACCGTTTCGTTCATGGGTCTGACGCCGGAGCGCGCAAAGCAGATCATGTTCAGCTCGCCCTACGGCAGCACATTCCTGGGGGTGTTCGGTCCGAAGAACATCAATGTGAAGTCGGCGGCCGACCTGAAGAAGTACAAGGTCGCGGCGACGCGGGGAAATACGGAGGAGACATCGCTCAGCGCCATGGCTCCTCAGGCGGACATAATGCGCACGGAAAACGACGCGACGACAATTGCCGCGTACCTGTCGGGTCAGGCGCAGTTGTTTGCCGCCAGCAGCTTCGTCCCCGTCGAGCTGGCTAAAAAGAATCCCAACAAGGAGTTCGATCTCAAGTTCGTGATTCGGCCAAGCCCGGGCTGCATGGGCGTGAAGATGGGCGAGCACAACATGCTGCGCTGGCTCGATTCGTTCATCTACTTCAACAAGATGAACGGCGAGCTCGACAAGCTGCATCGCAAGTGGCTCGGCCGTCCGATGGATCCGATGCCGTCGATTTGAGGCTTGGATGACGCGTCGATCGACCGTGGCTCTGACGACGTACTCTATGGCCTTTGGTCGCCCGAGCTTCGGCTGTCGTGGCGTCGGCAGATTTGCACGGTGAAGGGATCGCGCATGCATTCGCTTATTTTCAGAAATGCCCGGGTTCTGGATGTTGTTCTTGGGTCGGTACTACCGGAGCGTGACGTCCTGATCGCGGAAGGCCGCATCAAGGAGATTTCCGATACGCCGATCCAGGCCGCCGATGCCCGCATCATCGACATCGGCGGGCGCATTCTGATGCCGGGACTCTGTGACGCGCACGTGCACACGGTCAGTGCGACCAGCAGTTTTCTGGAAGTGCAGAGCTGGTCGCCCTTTTACACAGCAAGTCGCATGATTGAAGTCATAAAAGGCATGCTCTATCGCGGCTTCACGACGGTTCGCGATGCGGGCGGGGCCGATTTTGGCGTCGCCGCCGCAGTCGACGAAGGATTGATCGAGGGGCCGCGGATCCTCTTTTGCGGAAAGGCTCTATCCCAGACCGGCGGACATGGAGACATGCGTGGCCCGGGCGAGAACTTTGAGCAATGTCTTTGCTGCCCCGGACTGGGACGAATCTGTGACGGCGTGACTGAAGTTCGACGCGCGGTGCGTGATGAAGTGCGCAAGGGCGCAACGCACGTCAAGCTCATGGTGTCCGGAGGGATCGCCTCTCCGACCGATCGCATTACGAGCACGCAGTTCTCGCTCGAAGAAATA
Organism: uncultured beta proteobacterium; assembly: GCA_963730465.1. Lineage (GTDB taxonomy): Bacteria > Pseudomonadota > Gammaproteobacteria > Burkholderiales > Casimicrobiaceae > PALSA-1003. The sequence goes on from CAVSRR010000003.1 coordinate 47,232, forward strand.
CGTGCGGCAGTCGAAGAGGCCGAGGGAGCTAGCATCTATTGCATGGGTCACGCCTATACCGCGCGCGCCATCAAAAGGGCACTGGAATGCGGCGTTCGCTCCATCGAGCACGGCAACATGCTGACGGAGGAAACCGCCGAGCTTTTCATTGAGAAGGGCGCATTTGTCGTCCCCACGCTCGTCGTGTTATTCACGATGGCGAAGGAAGGCGACAAGCATGGCCTGCCGCCGCACGTCATCACCAAGGTTCCGGAAGTTCTGGAGCACGGAACTCGGGCCCTCGAGATCTGTCACCGCCGCGGCGTGAAGATCGTCTTTGGGTCTGACCTGCTCGGGAGCATGCACGATCGTCAGTCTGAGGAGTTCCTGATCCGCGCGGAAATTCAGAAGCCCATGGACGTAATCCGGTCCGCGACAGTGATTGCCGCGGACCTGTTTCAGATGAGCGGCGAGATCGGCGTCGTGGCGGAGGGAGCGCGCGCCGATCTGCTCGTGGTCGACGGCGACCCGACGGAAGATCTCGGCCTTTTGCAGCAGCAGGGTAAATTCCTGAGCGTCATCATGAAAGACGGAAAACTATTCAAGAACGCATTCAGCTAGCCGGAATTCGTTCGCCAACACGGATCCGGTGTTGAGCGTCATCGAGTGGGCGTCGCGAAACGCGCTAGTGTCCGCCGTCCGCCTTCTGAATCCGCGCGAAAATGGCATCGAGCCCCGCGTTGTGAGCGTCGAAAACGCCGCTCCTGCGCAGGTCCGCGGCGAGCTGCTCGTTAAGCCCCCCCTTCGTCCGAAATTCGCTCTCCAGTTCGGCGAAGGAGTGGTCGGAGCGTTGAGGCACCTGCCCCAAACCACGGAACATCATCGAAATGTATTCGCGCGCCGTCGATGGGCTGACGCCGTGGTCACAAAGCCATGCCCAGAGAGTATCCAGAAACAGGAAATAGGACGCCATTTCCGCGGTGGCGGTTTGCAGCGCGCGAAGCTCATGCTCGGTGCCCACTTCGACGGCGAAACCCATCCGATCGAAGATCTCCTTGGTGACCGGATCCGGCGGAAAGATCGCGGTCGGCCCAAGATGCGCGGCGACTGTTGGCAAGGGCACAGCGCGTGTGATGCTGCTCGCGGGCGCCACGAGCCCGGCTATCTGCTCTCGCGAAAAAGTTGCGATAAGGCTGATCACGCGGTGATCCGGCCTGAAACTCAGGCTTGCCAACGTCTCGCGTGCGACTTGCGGCCGCACCGCCAGAAACACGATGTCGCTGCCGTCGAGCATCTCCTGGTTGGAGTTGGCTACGGTGACTTGCGGCAGGGTCGTTGCCAGCCGACTCGCAACTTGCGCGTTGCGCGGTGACAGCAGGATGCGAACGTTCGGTGGGGACCCAGAAGCGAGGCCTTCGACGATCGCGGACGAGATCGTCCCCGTGCCCAGAAACCCCAGCCTCGCCCCGTCGTTCCCGCTCGTCGCCACGCTGAATCGACTATTCCGAAGCTTGGCTTCTGGACCTGAGTGCCGCCATCACGTCATCGTAGGCGCCCGTGATGTGTGCCTTGAGGAGCTTTCCCGCCGTCGCCGCCTTTTTGCCGCGATAGGCGGCGAAGAGCTCGCGATGGTCCCTCAGTGCCCGTGATTTGGCGTCGGGACGGTTGATCTGAAGGCGCAAGTACCGATCCGTCGCGACGTACAGGGAAAGGAGAATGGCCATCATTCGAGGCCTGTTCGCCGGCTCGCACATCGCGATGTGAAATGCCCAGTTGAGCCTGCTCAGTATTTCCGGATCGGCACCGCCTTTGACCGCCCTTTCGTACTCACCGAGGCACTCGGATACCCGATGAATTTCGGACGGCGTTGCCGACTCAATCGCCTTCTTGAGTACCACGGGCTCGAAGACCAAACGCGACTCGAAGAGATCGATTGCATCCTCGGCCGTGAGCGAGGCCACCATCGCGCCTCGATGGGTGTGAATCACGACCAGGCCTTCCGCTTCGAGTTGAAGCAGTGCTTCGCGGATGGGGATGCGGCTCACTCCCAGTTCCGAGGCGAGCGCCTCCTGTCGGATCGGATCGCCGCCGACGTATTGGCCGCTGATGATTCGGCGGCGCAACTCCTCGGCGACCGAACCCGTTACAGTCTGTCTTTTTATGACCGGCTCGTGCACCCTACTCATCTCTTCTCCCGGCATGAGCGCGCAAGGGACCCGCCTGACCTCGGTTCCATGGAAACGGGAGCGAAGACACCGTTGCGAATTTTGACATGCAATCGATCATTGTCTTATTGTATCCAATATTCGGATCACTACACAACGATTGAGCCGCCTCCCAACGTGAAAGCAACTGGAGACAAGCGATGAGACTGGACCGCACGGTCACAGTGGTCGGCGCGCACGCTGAAGGCGAAGTCGGCCGCGTCATCGTCGGCGGTGTACTGACTCCCCGGGGCGCGACGATGTTCGAGCGCATGCTCTGGCTCGAGCGTGAGCAGGGATGGCTCCGCGACATGCTTCTTTTCGATCCTCGCGGCAGTGTCAATGCCGCCGTCAATCTGATCACTTCTCCGAGCCGCGAGGATGCCGACCTCGGCATGATTGTCATGGAGTCCGATTATTTTCCGCCCATGTCGGGCTCGAATCTTATTTGCACGATAACGGTCGCCCTCGAAACGGGGATCATCCCGATGCAGGAGCCGCAAACGATCGTCCGAGTGGACACGCCCGCGGGCCTGGTCGTCGTCACCGCCACGTGCGTGGATGGGAGATGCAAGCGCATCACTTTCCGGAATGTCCCCGCATTCGTCATGCACCGGAATCGGATGATCGATGTGCCGGATATTGGCGCGTTGCGCGTGGATGTTGCGTATGGCGGGATGATCTATTGTCTCGTGGAGGCACATGATCTCGGTTTGAGTCTCGGCCGCGACGAGGCGCGCGACCTTGTTACCCTCGGCGAACGAATCAAGCTCGCCGCGGCGGAACAGTTGCCGTCCATTCATCCGGAGAACCCCGCGATTCACACCATCAACCAGGTGGAATTCACCGGTCCGATTGAAATCCGGGACGGCACGAAAACGTCCAAGAACGCGGTCGTCGTATCGCCGGGGCGACTCGATCGCTGTCCCTGCGGCACGGGAACTTGCGCTCGCATGGCGCTGCTGTACCAGACCGGCGACCTCGGTGTCGGCGAGCGCTTCATCCACAGGTCGATCCTGGAAACGGAATTCGAATGCCATGTCCGGGAATCGACGCGCGTCGGAGATCTCGACGCGATCGTGCCCGAAGTTTCCGGGCGTGCATGGCTCACGGGAATTTCTCATTACGGAGTTGATCCGGAAGATCCCTTTCCCAACGGCTACCGACTAGGCGACACCTGGTTCCGGTGAACGGCTGCCCGCACGCCGCGCGCCACACATGAAATGGCCGTCAGGCTGACGAATGCTCGGACGAGCGGCATGACCTGCCTTCAATGCCCGATGCGCATCGCCTCGAGAAAACGCGACACCATGTTGTAGGCGGCGATGGTCGCGACCAGCTCGGTTACGCCCCGGAGATCGAAGTGCCTCGCCGCGGCCTCGAACACCGCGTCCGGAACCTGCACGTCGCGCGTCATGACGTCGGTCAGCGAAAGCGCTGCCTGCTCGAGCGGATTGAATGGCGCGCCGATGCGAGGCAATTGAAGCGCGGCGAGCTTCTCGTCGGAGACGCCCACTTTCCGGGCAACGGGAAGGTGCGCTTCGAATTCGAAAGGCGCGCGATTCAGCACCGCAACGCGCAGGATAACGAGCTCGCGCAGGTCTGGCGGCAGGGAGCTGCGATTGCGAACCGCCGTGAGGAGCTTTTCCCAGCCTTCGGCGAGCGGTGCGCTGTTGAGCAGCGCCTGGTACAGCACCGAGACGCGACCGCGCTCCGCGGCGATTGCCTCCTCGATCGAGGCGAGCTCGGAGCGGGTTCCCGGCTCGACCAGCGGAATGCGCGGGTCCACGCCTATTCTCCCTTGATCTTCTTGTCGCGGATGATACGACCCCACTTGGCGGTATCGGCCTTCACCAGCGCGGCGAGCTGGTCAGGACTCGACGGCATCGGCTCGGCGCCGGAGTCCAGCAAGCGCTTCCGGTACGGCTCGGACGTCAGCACGCGGCGCACCGCTGCGTTGAGCTGCTCGATGCGTGCGGGCGGTGTCCGGGAGGGTGCGAAGAGCGCGTACCAGTTGTTCGATTCGACGCCGTGGATGCCCTGCTCGTCCAGCGTGCGCACGTCCGGCAGAAGGGGATGCCGTGACGGCGCCGCGATGCCCAGGGCTTTGAGCTTTCCGCCTCTGATGAATCCGATCACGCCCGGAACATCGCCGAAGAACCCGCTCACCTGCCCTCCCATGACGTCTGCGATCGCAGGCGCCGCACCCTTGTAGGGGACATGCAGCAGCTTAGCTCCGCTCGAATCGGCGAGCAATTCCATCGCCAGATGCGGCATGCTGCCGATCCCCGATGATGCGATCGGAACCGGATTTTGTCCCTGCTTGGACCGCGCGACGAGGTCGGCAACGCTCGTCGCCGGATTGGCGGGATTGACCACGAGCACCTCGACGTTGTTCACGACCTGGGATACAGGCGCGAAGTCACGCTGCATGTCGTAGGCGAGGTCCTCGTAGAGCGTGGGATTCATCGCCGCTGCGCCCGCGCTGGTGAGCCAGAGCGTCATCCCGTCAGGCGCGGACTTGGCTACCATCTGAGCGCTGATGGCGCCGTTCGCGCCCGGGCGGTTTTCGACGATCACCGATTGCCTAAGATCCGCAGCGAGGCCCTGGGCCAGGACGCGCGCGACCAGGTCCACCGGGCCGCCGGGCGGAAACGCGATCACGATCCGGATAAGAGCGCTGTCTTGGGCGCCCGCGAGCCCAGCGAACGCGGCAAGCGCGACGACGGCAAGGAGCGCTGAATTTCTCAATCTACGGCGGACAGAGGTATCCGGGCCCGCTGGGGTTCTTGAAGCACCCGACCGATTCCGGAATGACCTGCTTGGGCAGCCACAGGACGACCTTCGGAAAGTAGATCGCGAAAGCAATCGTGGCGAGGAACACCACATAGATGGGTAACGCCGCTCGCAACGCCTGCGAGAATCGAACACCAATGAACTTCGATGCCATCAGCAGAACGAGGCCGTAAGGCGGCGTGATGAGGCCGAACGCGAGTGTAGCGATCAGGACGACACCCATGTGCACCGGATTGATGTTCCCGGCCGTCGTCAGCGCGTTGACGAGCGGCATGAAGATGATGATCGTCGGGACCGGCTCGATGAAGTCGCCGATGATGGTGAAGAGCAGGACCATCATGAGCATGATGATGTGCGGATCGTTCCCGGCGATGCTGGTGATCCATTCCGCGATCACGATCGCGCCGCGCAAGTAGGCGAGCATCCAGCCGAAGGCGTTGGCGGCGCCGATCGTGATCAGCGGCAGCGAGAAGATAAGTCCCGCCAGGCAGAAGTCGTACGGGAGCATCCTGAGGTGTTTTCTGTTGAGAGTGGGAATGACCACGACCAGGATCCACACGGCCGCCACCACGCCCGCTTCAGTCGGCGTGAACCATCCGGTCAGGATACCGCCGAGCAGGATGATCGGAATCATCAGCGGCAGCGATGCGTCCTTGAAGGCGAGCGCAACATCGCGAAAGACAGCGCGAGGGCGCCGCATGCCGGCAGGTCCGAAGAAATAGCAATAAATCATCAGGCCGAAGCCGATCATGAAGCCGGGCACGACGCCGGCCATGAAAAGTCCGGCGATCGAGACGTTTCCGACCGCGCCATAGACCACCGCCGTGATGCTCGGCGGGACTAGCGCGGCGATCGTGGATGCCGCGGCGATAATGGCCGCGGTGAACGCGGGCGTGTAGCCCTCCCTCTTCATCGGGCCGCCGAGCGCTCTGCTGATCACCGCTACGTCGGCGGTCGTGGAGCCCGACATTTCGGAAAAGAACATGCTGAAAACGGTGACGACCTGCGATAGCCCGCCACGTATGTGCCCCACCAGCGCCAGCGAAAGGTTGGTGATCCTGCTGACTACGTTGGCGGAGCTCATAAGCTCTCCGACCAGCAGGAAAAATGGAATCGCCAACAGTGCTTCAGAATCCATGCCGTCGAAAATCTTCTGCACGATCGCCGGGAAGGTGACGTCGGTGAAGGCGGCGCCGATGAAGACGCCGGCCATGAGCGAAAACGCCACCGGTACGCCCAGATAGCCGAAGAAAAGGAAAAGGAAGGTCATCAAGCCGAGGATCAGCGGTGCGCTCACGGGCGCCTCACTCTCGAAGCGACCGTCAATATCGGCGTGATAGCGAGATCTTCGCCCAGCGGCTCGGGATGATCGAATCCCTTGCGCAATCCGTTCACCAGCTGCTCGACCGTGAAGAGGGCAATCAGCGCACCCGATATCGGAATGGCCGCGTACAACGAAGCGATCGGCGTCATCGATGGCATGCGAAAGCTCGAGAAGCCCCGCAGGAAATTCTTGTAGCCGAAATAGACGAGGCAGCAGGCGACCCCGAGCACGACCAGGCGAATGAGGACCTCGGCGACGATGCGCGGCTTGCCGTGCAGAGCTTCGGAGACCGCAGTGAGGTACAGGTGGTCGTTACGCCTTGTCGCGACGGCGGCGCCGACGAAGATCGCGTAGATGAAGAATGTCGAGGTCACTTCCTGCAGCCAGAGCCACGGGTGCCCGATGGTGCGCGTGACGATGTCGAACACCACCGTCGACGAAAAGCCGAACAGCAGCAAGCCACAGAGAATCATCAGGGACAGCTCGAGCACGTCGAAGGCGCGCCATTTCAAATGACGCTGCCGACTGAGCACCAGCTTGTCCGTAAGCTTCGTGGAAATACGCATGGGCTAACCGGACAGGAATGGACAACGGGGAGCGCCGCACACGGCGCCTCCCCGGAGCTGCGCGACTATTTGACCGCGCCGATCAGGTCCTTGATCTTGACCGCGTGCGGGCCCAGCTCTGCAGCGAGTTTGTCCAGGTAAGGGGCCGCGATCTTCTGGAAGCCGCTCTTGTCGACGTCGGTGACGATCTTCACGCCGATCGCCTTGAGCTTGTCGGCCGACTGATGTTCGAGGTCGAGCGCCATCGCGGGTTCTCTCCTGCCCACTTCATCGGCGGCGGTCTGCACCCATTTCTTCTGCTCATCGGTAAGGCTCTTCCACAACTTGTCGCTGATCCAGATGAAGTTGTTGTTGGCCTCATGCTCGGTCATCGAGAGCACCGGCGCGACTTCGTAGTGCTTGTTCACGAGATAAACGTTGACACCATTCTCGGCCACGTCGACGACCCCGGTCTGCAGCGAGGTGTAGACGCTTCCGAACGGCATGTGCACCGTCTGGGCGCCGTATGCCGGAAACATCGTGTCCTCGGTTGCGGTCGCCTGCACGCGCACCTTCAGACCCTTCATATCCTCGACCTTGTGCACTTCCTTCTTGCTGTACATGTCGCGAAGGCCGAGCGTGATGACCGCGAGAACGTGCGCGCCCTGGACCGTCTCCTCGATCATGTCCCTGACCGCCTTGACCACGGCAGGGTCGGCGATCGCTTTCTTGAGGTGATCTTCGGACCGGAACAGAAAGTGCAGCGACATCACGCCGGCCTGCGGCGACAGCGTCGCGGCGTTCGCGGCCGAGCTGATGCAGAACTCGATGTCGCCCGCCTTGAGGAGCTGGAGCACCTGCGGCTCCTGTCCGAGTTGGGCTCCCGGGTACTGGTCGATGAGCATGGTGCCCTTGCTCAGGTCCTTGAGCCTCTCGGCGAAGATGTCGCCGGCGATGCTGTAGCCGGTGTTCCTCGGCTGATCGTAGGCAAAGCGGAAGTGACGCGGTTCCTGACCCCACGCAGCCGACGACCAAGCCGCAGCCAGCGCGGCCATTGCTACAAAGCGGATGACGCTCGACGTTCTGAACATTGCTTCCCTCCTGGTCTGATTTCTTTTTTGCGCCCACACCGCGGGCGTCATGTTGCGACAACACTCGACAACCTTAAGCAGCTGACTAACCCGCGTCGCACTTTTTGAGCCGGACGGGACGTTTCGGGCCAGAGGACGGCGGTCTTGAGCGGACCGTGCTTTCAACCCTACCATGAGGTTGCGGTCAAGGACAAATGCTCGCGTTGGAGCGCGCGCAGCCTCGTGCGGAACCACTGCCGTGCCTGAATCTCGGGCGTGCTCGTTCGGGACGGACGCGATCCTTAAAACCCAGGCCGGCGCAGCGCCGGAGCGATGTCGGCGTAACATGGTCGTCCTACGAGGCCGAGGTCAATTGACATGCTGGACAGCGATATTTCCGAGTCCGTGATGAAGAGCGAATCGCCCTTTCGAGTCCCGCTCGAACGCGCGCTCACCCATGCACTGGCCTACCTGGACGATCTCGATCGGCGCCCGGTGGCGGCGACGGCATCGCTCGAGTCCCTGCGCGCACGGCTGGAGAAGCCGCTGGGCACCGCCGGTGTCGCGGCCAATCGCGTCATCGACGATCTGGTCGCCGACGTCGAGGGAGGCTTGATGGGCAGCGCCGGCGGGAGATTTTTCGCATGGGTCATCGGCGGCTCCGTGCCTGCGGCGCTGGCGGCCGATTGGTTGACCAGCGCATGGGATCAGAACGCCGCGTCCTACGCCTGCGGCCCCGCCATCGCGGTGATCGAGGATGTTTGCGGCGGCTGGCTCAAGACATTGCTCGGAGTGCCGGGCGACGCGAGCTTCGCGCTCACCAGCGGCTGCCAGATGGCGCACATGACGGCGCTCGCAGCCGCGAGAAACGAGCTTCTCGCGCGCCGCGGCTGGGATGTCGAGCGCGACGGTCTTTGCGGTGCTCCGCGCATTCGCATCGTCAGCGGCGATCAATACCACGGGACCATTCCGCGCGCCGCACGGCTCCTCGGCATGGGGACGGCCTCGATCCAGGCGATTCCCGTCGATGAAGCCGGCACGCTCGAGGCATCGCGTCTCGAGGATGCGCTGCGTAGCGAGCCCGACGCACCGACCGTCGTCCTGTTGCAGGCCGGCGACCTCAACATCGGAGCATTCGACCCTTTCAGCGAGCTGATTCCGATCGCGCATCGCCACGGCGCGTGGGTGCACGTGGACGGCGCGTTCGGCTTGTGGGTCAACACCAGCGAGCGGCATCGAGCGAGGCTTCTTGGCGTCGACACCGCGGACTCGTGGGCGACCGACGGACACAAGTGGCTGAACGTTCCATACGACTGCGGCTACACGTTCGTCGCGCATCCGCAGCCTCATCGCAACGCGATGTCCTACCAGGCGAGCTACGTCTCCCATCGCGAAGATGCGCGCGAGCCCAAGGATTGGAACCCGGAGTGGTCGAGGCGCGCGCGGGGTGTCGCAACGTACGCGGCGATCCGCCAGCTCGGGAAGCGCGGCATCGGCGAGTTGATCGATCGCAATTGCGAGGCCGCGCACGCAATCGTAACCCGCATTGGGGCGCTGCCCGGCGCGCAGATGATGTGGGAGCCGCAGATCAACCAGGGGCTCGTGCGCTTTCTCGATCCCCGTCCCGGCGCGGACGACGCGGACCACGACGCGCGAACCGACGAGATCGCGCGCAGAGTGGCCGCGGTTGGCGAGGCGTTCTTCAGCAACACGACGTGGCGCGGAAAGCGCTGCATGCGCGTATCGGTGTGCAACTGGCAAACCGATGCGAGCGATGTCGAGCGATCGGTCGCATCGGTACGGCAAGCTCTGCAGCAGCAGTGACGCACAGCGCAGCAGACCTCGAACCGCGCGCCTGTTCGATGACGCGACGGCGGCGCCTCGGGAGCGTTGCCCCTTCACCCCTATCCGTGCATGATTGCGGGCGCATCGTCCGGACAGTACGGCCGAAAACCCGGAGGAATTGTGGATCCGCTTAGCGTCAAGCGTCGCCTGACCTGCATCCTGGCAGCGGATGCCGTCGGCTACAGCCAGCAGATGGGGCAGGACGAGGAGGGCACCATTCGCGTGCTGGCGGCGCACCGCGCCGTCATCGACGGAATCATCATCTTTCACGGCGGCCGCATCATCAGCACGGCCGGCGATTCGGTGCTCGCCGAATTCGCGAGCGTCGTCGAAGCGGTGCGCTGCGCGGTCGAAGTGCAGGAAGCCCTCAAGACGCGAAACGACACGCTGCCTACCGAGAGCCGGATGTATTTTCGGGTGGGCGTCAATCTGGGCGATGTCGTCGTCAAGGACAACGATCTGCTCGGCGATGGGGTCAACGTCGCTGCGCGCCTCGAGACCCTCGCCGAACCCGGCGGCATCTGCATTTCGTCGAGCGTGTACGATCAGATCACGGGCAAGCTCGACCTCGGCTTCAAGGATATCGGCGAACAGGCGCTGAAGAACATCTCGCGTCCCATACGCGTCTATCGCGTATCCGGCACCGGCATTCCGCAACGATCGGTCCAGCAGCCCCAACCGCGCAGGCGCAAGGGATTCCCGTGGGCCATCGCCGCACTCGTGACGCTGGCGATTGCCGCAGTTGCCGCCTGGCAGACGGGATTTCTGCGTTTCGGGGCGGGCGACAGCGCGACGGCGGCGAAGGTTGCTTCGCCCGCGACGACACCCGCGCCGGCAACGAATGCACCGGCTGTCGCGACTGCTCCGCCACCGTCGACGGAACCCGACGCGCAACGCTTGCGGGCCGACGCCGAGGCGCTCCGGAAACAAGCCCAGGAGGATCTTTCACGCGCGAAGGCCGACGCAGAGGCCGCGCGAGCGGCCAGGAGCAAATCGGAGTCAGATGCAATGACTGCGCGCTTGCGGGCGGAGGGCGAGGCGAGCGCAGCGCGCATCCGCCGCCAGGTAGAGGAATCCGTCACGCGCAGCCTGGCAGACGCCGGCGTCGCGGGAGAGAGTGCCGCGAGAGTTGCCAAGGCCGCACCGGCGTCTCCGGCGCCGGGCGCCGTTGCCGGCGACGCCCGCTTCGACGGCACGTGGAACGTTACCGTGGCTTGCGCACCGTCCGGTGAAGGCGCGTTGGGCTACACGTATGCCTTCGACGCCGTGGTGAAGAACGACTTTCTTCATGGTGAGCGCTTTGCCGAGGGCACGCCGGGCTGGCTGAGGCTCCGGGGCGCGATTGCACCGGACGGCAGCGCAACGCTCGACGCGCAAGGCATGACTGACAATCCCAAGTACGCGGGAAAGAACGTTGCCCAAGGCACGCCCTTCGCCTACCACGTCGCTGCCCACTTCGATTCCAATCGCGGAAGCGGACGCCGACTCGAGTTGCGCCAGTGCGATCTTCGCTTCGCGAAACAGTGACCCGATAAGCATGCCGAGCGCGCGCCGCAGGAAGCCAGCCGCCGCGGCCGCCCCGGATTCGGTAAGCGGCTACCGTCTCGGGCTCGCGGCATCGCATCGCGGCGAGCACGCCGCATTCCAGATCCTCAATACAGCCCTCGATGTCTCGCTGGCCGAGGGCGACGCCAACAGCGCGGCGCTCGCGTCCTCCGCGCTGTTGATTACCGGACAGATGCGGGCCAACTACCGACGGTTTCCCGAGCATATCGAGCGCCTTGCGATCGCGCGCGACGGGAATTTTCCATGGCTCGATCACGACGAAGAGCTCCTTGCTCTTGCCGGTCTGCTCGCGGGTCTGCTTTTCTTCGCGCCCACCGATTCATTTCTCGAGGCCTGCGTCAACCGCATCATGATGCTGCTCGAACTCGATCTCGACGTCAATACGCGTTTCGCCGCCGGCCGCCTCGTGATGTACTACAGCGAGGCGCGCAAGATGCGCGCGCTCGGACAGCGTGTTTACAGTCTCTTGCGTCCGAACATGGACCGCAAGGATCTGGAGCCGCACCGTCTGGGGCAGTGGCTTATCTATTGGGCGCGCATCGCGCGATATGCCAAGGAGCCGCACGCAGGCGCAGCAGGCCGAAGATCAGTCGCGCGCGTTGGCCGAAGAACATCGGGCTGCGCGACATCCAGTTCTGGCTGGCATGATCGGCGTCGATCGCAGCCTGCCCGGGCCGCAACGTCGCCGATGCTGAGCGCGCGCTGGCGGCGGCGGAGGCGGTGGCTGACCCGGCATTCCTCGGCGAACTGCTGCGCCTCGAGTTCCTCAAGACCAAGATCGCGCGCATGAAGGGACAGGGAGACCGCGCTGTGTTCCACGCCTCGCGCGCCGTCAATATACGCCGTCGAGCTGGAGTTGCCGCCGTTGGTGTATGCACCGTTTATCTCGTCAACGAAGCGCAGGCGCGGCTTCTGATCGATGATTTCACGACGGCGTGCGATCAGCTGCGTCAAGCCGCAGAATGGTGCCCGGCTACTACGTCGATGAAGTTCGCGACATGATCGCGCTCATCGAAGCTTACGAGGCGATGAGCACCGGCAAATCCAGCGGTCATGCGCTTCTGTCGCGCGCCTGGGGCTCGATCCGCGAGCGGCAATTCTACGACACCTTCGACGGCTTCCCGGAATTCGGCGCCAAGCTCTGTGTCCTCGCGCTCGAGCACGATATCGAGAGCGAATTCATCCGCAGCCTGATCGAATCGCGCAATATCGCGCCGCCCTCCAACGCGCCCGAGTCGTGGCCTTGGGCGATCCGTATCCACGCCCTCGGTGGATTCAAAGTGCAGCGCCGCGGCGAGCCGTTGACCTTCGAGGGCAAGACGCAAAAGAAGCCGATGGACCTGCTCAAGGTGCTGATTGCCCTCGGCGGGCGCGGCATCGCCAAGCAAAAGCTCTACGACCTCTTGTGGCCGGATGCCGAGGCGGCGGCTGCGGCGTCGGCGCTCGACGTGGTGATTTCGCGCCTGCGCAAGCTGTTGAACGAGCCGGACGCGATCCGAATCGAGGAAGGTAAGGTAGGGCTCGATCCGGAACGGGTCTGGATCGACGTCTGGGCATTCGATCGCGATGTCGAGGCGTTGCAACGCGCGCTGCAGAGTCCCGCGGAAGGGGCGACAGTCGACGCCATCGGCAAACGCCTCTTGTCGCGATACCGCGGCCCATTTCTCGGCAGCGAGGACCCACAACGTTGGTCGCTCGCTGCGCGCGATCGCTGGCAGAACCGCTTTCGCCGCTCGCTCGCTGACGCAGGCCGCTATTGGGAGCAGGCACGTGACTGGCCGGGTGCCATCGCTTTGTACGAACGCGCGCTCGAGGAAGACAACCTCGCCGAGGAGCTCTATCGGCGGCTGATGCGGGGCCACCTCGCGCGCGGCGAGCCGGCGGAGGCCGCGCGCGTCTACCGCCGCTGCCGGGAAATGCTTTCCGTCCAGCTCGGGATCCCGCCGTCGGCCGATACCGAAGCCCTGTTCAAATCTATCTACGAGAAGTGAGGCCGCAGGGTACGGTTCGCTCCTATCGCCAATCCGTTAGGCATCGGTAAGGTACCGTACCTTACAGTGGAAATGTCGCGGAGGGTTCCGCGAAGCTTTCACTTGCGACGGATCCAACGCATGCGGGTACTCTTGGTCGAAGCACAGGCGCTCGTCCGCGAGGGTTTGAAGCAGGTCACGCTGCAGATCGACGCGACCTGCGAATTCATCGAAGCTGCCGATGCGGCGACCGCACGCGCTGTCTTGCGAAAAGCGGAGCGGATCGACGCCGCCTGGATCGACGCAGCCCTCGTCGCCGGTGAGGACGTCGCGGCTTTTCGATGTGACCGGCCGGACGCGATGCTCCTGGTGCTCACTTCGCGCGCCGACGCCGCATTGGATTCGTTGCTTGCCGTGGGAATCAACGCGCTCGTGCCGAAATCCGCATCGACCGACATTCTCGCGGCAGCGCTGCGTCTGACGGTCGCGGGCGATGTCTGGGTGCGCGGGAGTCACACTGGCCACGTTTACGCGAGCAGTCCGGATCGGACAGCGCTTGGCTCACGACGCGGGGCCGGGCCGCTCAATCTCACTTCGCGCCAATACGATGTGCTCGAGCTGATCGCGCAAGATCGCCCGAACAAGGCCATCGCTGGTGCGCTGGGCATCGGCCTGCGTACGGTGAAAGGGCACATGTCGGTGATCCTGCGCGCGTTGCACGTCGACAATCGCGCCGACGCGGGCCGCGCCGCGCGACGGTGCCTTGCCCGTGCGCCCTCCACAAAAGGGCCATCTGTGCTGTCGGCATGATTTGACGCGCGCAGTTCTTCGGACGGTCATTGCCCGCGCCATCGCCGTAATCCGCGACGACGATCATACGGCGAACAACGTGCTGCAACTAGAACACTACAACTTCCTGCGTTCGAGAAGCGATCGTGCGCAGCCGCAAACGCGACATCCCGGAATTTCATATGGCCGCCGAGGGGCGATTCGGTCACAATGGACACGTTTCGCGCGGCCGCAACGGCTCGCGTCGAACGAAAACAAACACAAAGAGGACGAGGGACAGACCCTCAATCAGCGAGCATGCGACGTCGGAGTCTGTCGCCGAATTCGCCAGGAAGGAAAAATCAATGAAGCGTCATCGTTTATCCGCACTTGTCATCAGCGCAGCGCTGCCCGTCATGCTTTTCGCCGCCTCCGAGGCGGCAGCGGCGAAGACCGAGATCAAGGGCGCTGCGATTCTCGATCACCCATGCGGCAAGGTCGCGGTCAAGCAGATGGGCCTCGTCCATGAGGGCAAGATGGGCGAGGCGAACAAGCTGACGACCAAGGACATGCAGGACCAGTGGTCGAAAATGCCGGAGAAGGATCGAACCATGATGAGCGGCATGATGAAAGATATGTCGCAGACGGAGGCGGCGTATTCGGCCGACATCAAGGCCAACGGCCTTCTAGTCGTGGACGGCCCCTCCGCGGTGTTGACGGTCAAGAAGACGACCAAGGACAAGAACGGAAGCAGCACCGAGACCACGACGCAGAACTTCAAGATAGACGGCGCTCAGTGCTTGGTCAGTAGGTAAATGCGGTAAACGCCATAGCGGACTACGGCGACCGCATTCGCGATCGGTCGTCGTGGTCTGTCCCGGATGCTCGGGTGCGCCGGACAAGGCGGCTTCACGACGCTTCCAGGCGCGCGGCGGGCGTGCCGTGCGCGCAGCGTTCCGGGTCAGGGCGGAGGCAGTGAACTCGAAGGGAAGAAGTTCGCGAATTTTCATCATTTCGCCCCTTGTGGCGATCGTCAGGTGCTCGTCAGCATCGCCGAGAATCCACAATAGCTTCGTACGTAAGCGTACAAATAGGGCCGATCGCGCGGCGGCAACGTAGTAGAATCACGCGCCTCCGCAACTCCCGCGCGATCGACAGATTGAGCTCTCCCCGCTTCGGCCATTCGCATCGGTCCCCGCCACCCGCGTTTCGCGGCGGCGGTGTCGCGGGTCACGCGGTCCTTGTTCGAGCGCTTCTACGCGCACAAGAAGATCTTTCGCCCGACGAGCCGCTTTGCCCGCGCGCGGCTCGATTCCGTTCGCGCGAGCATCGAACGCGGAGAGACGGTCTATCTCGCGGGCATCGGCGCAACCGGAATGCACAACTCCGGCGTCGCGCTGATCGAGGTTTCGCGCGATCGCGGGCCGCGCCTCATCTGCAATAACGAAGAAGAACGCTTCTCGGGCAAGAAGCACAGCACCGATTTTCCGCGCCACTCGCTGCGTGCCCTGCGGATCACGATGCGGAGGATGGGGATCGGTCCCGAGCGCATCGCCGCGTGGCTCGGCACGTGGGACTACGCGGCGCTGGCGGCCACCGTCGTGCGCACCGCCCTCGAGGAGTTTCCCGCGAGCCTGAGCCTTTTCGTGCGCACGAGAGCCCGGTACTGAGCGTGCGCAACATCGATCCCGCCACACGCGCGCCGCGTCATCTCGGCCGGTTCCTGGACCTTCCCGCGCCGGTTCCCATCATCGGCATGCCGCACCACGAGAATCACGCGTGGTTCTCGTTTTCGGTGTCGCCCTTCGCCCGCAGCAAGACGCCGGTGATGCTCTCGGTTCTGGACGGCACCGGCGATCTCGGCGCGATCTCGCTCTACGTCGTCGAAGACGGGGCGATGCGCCTGCTCCGCTGCAACCATAGCGTGTTCGATTCGCTCGGGACCTATTACGGCGTGATCAGCTCGACCCAGGGAGGCTGGAGCTGGCTCAGCAGCGAAGGCCGCTACATGGGCGCGGCGGCGTACGGCAACGGCGACCGCCTGACGAATCCGTATTACGCCGAGCTGCGCGCCATCCTGAGCCTGCAGCCCGACGGCCAGATCTATCTCAATCGCGCGCTCGCCAACTGGCACCGCGATGTCTTCGACGATCCCTACACGCCCGAGCTGACGCGCATTCTCGGCACGCCGGTCGCGCCGAAGGACATGTGGAACCCGGATGCGGTGCTGCGCGTGGAGGACATCCGCCACAAGGCGGATACGCAGGAGCGTCTCGACAAGGCCGCCGCGACCCAGATGGTCTTCGAGGACGCGCTGATCCACGTCATCGAGTTCATGATCGAGCAGACCGGCAGCGATCGGCTGGTGCTGACCGGGGGCACCGCGCTGAACGCGATCGCGAACATGCGCCTCCTCGATCATTTCAACGAGGCCTGGTACGAGCGCGTGCTGGGCAAGCGCACGCGCTTGCATCTTTGGGTGCCGCCGGTGCCTAACGATGCCGGCGTTCCGGTTGGCGCCGCGTACTGTTCGCGCAGCTTGCGGGTGCGGGAATCGGGCCGCCGATGGAGCACGCGTTCTATTGCGGACCGGCGCCGACGGAAGTCGAGATTCGCTCGACGCTCGAAGCCGCGCCCGACATCGCATGGACCAGCCTCGGCGACGTCTCCACGCCCGAACGTCGCGACGCAATGGCCGACCTGATGGCGTTCATCACCGCGCAGGATGGTGTAATCGCCATTTTCCAGGGCGCGGCCGAGACCGGACCGCGCTCGCTCGGCCACCGCTCGATCGTCGCCAATCCGTGCAATCCGCGCACTCGCGAGGTGCTCAACGAGCGCGTGAAATACCGCGAGGCGATCCGGCCGCTTGCGCCCATGATGACGCTCGACGCGGCGAAGCGCTGGTTCGATCTCTCGGACGGCGCTTCCGATGACAACTACAACGCCTACAACTACATGGTGCTGACGGCGCGCGCCCGGCCGGAGGCGCGCCAGCGCATTCCGGCGGTGATCCACGCCGATGGCACGGGGCGGCTGCAGATCGTGCGCGAGCAATCCGATCCGCTCACCTATGCATATCTCAAGGCGCTCGGCCGCAGGATCGGCGTCGAAGTCGCGGTCAACACTTCCTTCAACGTTGCCGGCCCGATCGCGCAGACGCCGGCGCAGGCGCTCGAGACACTGCGCCGCTCGAAAGGCATCGACGCGGTCCTGATGTTCGCCGAGGAGGGTCCGGTGTTCGCGGCGTGGCACGGTCAGGCCGCCGATGGTCGCAAGTCGGGACGCTTCCGTCAGTGGCTCGGCGAGTGGCGTGTCGGCAGCGGCGTCGTCACCGTCGGGCTCTGATCGGTCGGCTCGCCGCGGCACCCTGTAGTAGCTACCACCCTGTTGATTGCAGTCTCCTGACGGCGCGCGACTGCGGCGCCCGCCGTTTCGCGCCCTCGATCACTGGCCGTCGCGCGCGCTTGACGGCCGCCCGGCCGGCTGATATCGTCACATTTGTTATTATATAGTGCGTTATTAGTGCGTCCGCGGGACGCGGCCATTGCCGCGCTCGAGTGATCCGCGCGGATCCGCGCCGACAATCGTAAGCATCGAAATTTCATGGATCGGCTGCGCAACTTCGGGTTTCTGCTCAAGGACGTCAGTCGCAGATATGTGCTGCGCTTCGAGCAGAGGGCACGCGAGATCTCGCTCACGCTGCCGCAATGCAAGGTCCTGGCGCGCCTCGAAAAGAACGAGGGCGTGAGCCAGGCAAGGCTCGCCGAGCTCGCCGAGCTCGAGCCCATGACCATGGTGCGCATCCTCGATCGCATGGAGGCCGACGGCCTGCTCGAGCGCCGGCCCGACCCGGCGGACCGGCGCGCGCGCCGCCTCTATCTGACGCGCAAGGCCAAGCCGCTGCTCGACCAGATCTGGCGCGTGTCGGAGCTCACTCGCGCCGAAACGCTCGCGGGGATAACCCGCCAGGATCGCGAGGCGTTCATGAACCTGCTGGAGCGCATGCACGCCAACGTGTGCGCGCTTGAGGATCAGCCCGTCGAACGGACATCATCGGCTGTTGCGCTGGCGCGATCGGCGCCCGGCGGCACCCGGACCCGCGCCGGAAAGGCCGGCGCGGCCTGAACGACATGGAAGAATCCAAGGCAACTGAGGCAACTGAGGCAACCAAGCCAACTGAGGCAGCCAGGCAGGCCATCGACATTCCGAAAGCCTCGCCGGTGCGGCATTGGCGGCGACGCCTTCGCCTGCCGCTGATGGTGCTCGGGCCGGTGATTGTCGCCGCGGCGGCAGCGTATATCTATCTCACCGGTGGGCGCTTCGAGTCGACCGACGATGCCAACGTGCAGTCCGCCCGGGTCGCCATCAGCGCGAACGTCGCTGGTCGCGTCGATGCCATCGCTGTGCGCGACAACCAGGCCGTTCAAAAAGGCGAGGTGCTGTTTCGCCTCGATGACGCGTCGTTTCGCATTGCCGTCGAAGAGGCGACCGCGCAACTCGCCGCCGCGAGGCTGCAGATCGATTCCCTGAAGGCGAATTACCGGCAGCGGCAGTCGGAGCTTGCGTCGGCCAAGGACACGCTCGCCTTTCAGCAAACCGAGTACGACCGCCAGAAGCGCCTGCTCGGCTCGGGCATCGCCTCACAGGCACAGGTCGATCGCGCCGCGAACGCACTCGACGAAGCACGCGCCCGTGTTGCCGGCACGCAGCAGCAGGTTGGCGCGGTCGTCGCCAACCTCGGCGGCAATCCAAACATCGCGCCGGACCAGCATCCCATGGTGCAACAGGCACAGGCGCTGCTCGACCGCGCCAAGCTCAATCTATCGTACACCGTGGTCAAGGCGCCGAGCGATGGTGTCGCGACGCGCGTCGAGCAGCTCCAGGTCGGGAGCTATATCAGCGCCTCGGCACCCGTGTTCGCGCTGGTGTCGACCGGAAACGTGTGGATCGAGGCGAATTTCAAGGAAGACCAGCTCGCGCACATGCGCGTCGGCCAGACAGCGAGCGTCGAGGTCGACAGCTATCCGGGAAAGACATTCGAGGGCAGGGTCGCGAGCGTAAGTCCCGGAACCGGATCGCAGTTCTCGCTACTGCCCCCCGAAAACGCGACGGGTAACTGGGTCAAGGTCGTGCAGAGGTTGCCCGTGCGCATCGAGCTCGAGCATCCGGATGCGGCGTATCCACTGCATGCCGGTTTGAGCGCCAACGTCCGAGTCGATACCCAATACCGGCGACGCCTGTTCGGGTCCGCGGAAGCGAATCCGTCGGTCGCCTCCGTGGCGATCAAGTGAGTACGGTCGCCGTTGCGGGCAAGCTTTCCGGTCGAGCGTCGCATCGGGGGCTGATCACTTTCTCGGTGATGCTTGCATCCTTCATGCAGGCGCTCGACAACACCATCGCCAACGTCGCACTGCCACGCATACAGGGCTCCCTGTCGGCGACGCAGGACCAGATGGCGTGGGTCCTGACCTCGTACATCATCGCTGCCGCAATCATGACGCCGCTCTCCGGCTGGCTTGCCGGACAGATCGGGCGCAAGCGGGTGTTCCTGTTCTCGGTGGCCGGGTTTACCGTTGCGTCGGCTTTGTGCGGTCTCGCGCAATCGTTGCCGGAAATCATCCTCGCGCGGCTCTTTCAGGGGCTTTGCGGCGCGGCACTGATTCCGATGTCACAGGCAGTGCTTCTGGACATCAATCCGCCCGAGCGCCATGCAAAGGCAATGGCGTTGTGGGTGATGGGCGTCACCATCGGCCCCATCCTCGGCCCCGCGCTCGGCGGTTGGCTGACCGAGCACTACAACTGGCGCTGGGTGTTCTACATCAACCTGCCATTCGGCATCCTCGCTTTCCTCGGCATCCTGTCGTTCATGCCCGAGACGCAAATTCGCCGCTCTCGCTTCGACTTCTTCGGCTTCACCATGCTGAGCCTCGCTATCGGCGCGCTGCAGCTGACGCTCGATCGCGGACAGCTCAAGGACTGGTTCAATTCCACCGAAATATGGATCGAGGCCACCATCTCGGGCCTTGCGTTCTACCTCTTCGTCGTGCACATGCTGACGACCTCCAAGCCGGCTTTCGTCAGCCCCGCATTGTTCAGGGACCGCAACTTCGTGACCGGCAATGTATTCATTTTCGTCGTCGGCGTCGTGCTTTTCGCGACGCTCGCGCTGCTGCCGCCGATGCTGCAGGAACTTCTCAACTACCCGGTCGTACTCACCGGCCTGGTCACCGCGCCGCGCGGCGTTGGCACGCTGGCAGCGATGTTCATCGTCAGCCGCATGATGGGCAAGGTCGATACGCGTCTTATCATCGGCACCGGTTTCGGCCTCACCGCGCTGTCGTTGTGGCAGATGACGGGCTTCTACATCCAGATGGACAGCTCGTCGGTCGTCTGGTCCGGGCTGGCTCAGGGGCTTGGCACAGGCTTTGTCTATGTGCCGCTGGCGGCCATCACCTTCGCCACGCTGTCGCCGCAATTCCGGAACGAGGGTACGGCGTTGTTCAGCCTCGTTCGCAACGTCGGCAGCAGCGTCGGCATTTCCGTGGTCGAAACCATGCTGACACGCAACACGCAGATGATGCACTCGCGCCTCGCCGAGCAGGTCACGCCGTACAGCGACGTGTTGCACCTGCAGCCGCCGGCGGAGACTTCGACCACGCAGGGACTGGTCATGCTGAATCATGCCGTCAGCGATCAGGCCGCGATGATCGCGTACAACAACGATTTCAAGCTCATGATGGTACTCACGCTGTGCGCCATCCCCCTCGTGCTGCTGCTTCGAAGCGGAAGCCGGAAAAAAGCGGAAGAACCGCTGGTGATGGAATGAACGCGATGATTCGATCGGCGCGTTTTGCATCGGCAATGAGCGCAGGCATCTCCCTGGCGATGCTCGGCGGCTGCGCATTGGGTCCGGATTTCAAGCGCCCGGATCCTCCCTACGCGGACCGTTATACCGCTCAGCAGCTGCAGCTCGAATCGAAGGAGGCGCCGAGCGGCTCCGCGCAGCGCGTGATTCCCGGCGAGGAGCTCAGGCGCGACTGGTGGAGCTTGTTCCAATCGGCCGCGATCGACGACGTGGTCGCGCGTGCTTTGGCCCGGAACCGGACGCTCGTCTCGGCTGCGGCGACGCTTGCGCAGTCGCAGGAGCTCGCGGCCGCGCAAGCTGGCTCGCTGTACCCCCAGGTCGGAATTACCGCCGGCATCGGCAGGCAAAAGTACGGTGCGCAATTCCTGGGCGACGCGGCAAAGCCACCGGCGTTCACCTATTTTGCCGTCGGACCCACCATCAGCTACGCGCTGGACTACACGGGCGGCGTCGCGCGGTCGGTTGAGCAGCAGTACGCGCTCGCCGATTTTCAGCGCCAGCAACTCGATGCAGCCTATCTCACCGTCACCGGCAACGCCGTCATGCAAGCCCTCAAGATCGCGTCGCTCCGGGCCCAGATTGCGACGGTTGAGGCCCTCCTCGATCAGGACCGGGAGAATCTCAAGCTCGTCCAGCTGGCGTTCGACGCCGGGTCGGTGTCCCGAGTCGACATCGTCAGCGCGACCAGTCAACTGGCGAGCGATGCCACGGTGTTGCCGCCGCTGCGGCAGGAATTGAGCGTCGCGCGAAACGCGCTGGCAATCGTTCTCGGGCAGCCGCCCGCAAGCGTCGAGCTGCCTGACTTCGATCTCGCGAATGTGCAGCTGCCCCGCCGCCTTCCGTTGAGCCTGCCCTCCGAGCTCGCGCACCGTCGTCCCGACATTCTCGCCGCAGAAGCGCAGCTGCATGCAGCCACGGCGGCGGTCGGCGTCGCCGACGCCAATCTGTATCCCCATATCAATCTGACCGCCGCGGCCGGACAGCAGGCGACGGACGTCGCGCGTCTCTTCGATCGCGCGAGTACCGTCTGGAGCCTCGCGGGAGCGCTCGTCGCGCCGATTCTGGACGGCGGGACGTTGCGTGCGGAACAGCGCGCAGCGGTCGACGCAATGCGTGCCAGCGCCGCGAACTACGAGCAGACGGTGCTGATCGCATTCGGCCAGGTCGCCGATTCCCTGCAGGCTCTCGATCACGGCGCCGAGCAGCTCGATGCGCAGCGGCGCGCCGAGGATGCCGCGCGCGACAACCTGGACCTCACCCGCAAAAGCTATAACGAAGGAAACGTCGGCATCCTGCAGGTTCTCGATGCCGAGCGCGTCTATCAACGGGCGCGCCTTGGTTTCGAGCGAGCGCGGGCGCAGCGCTATCTGGATACTGCGCAACTCTTCCTCGCGCTTGGCGGCTCCGGCCCGGACGCCGCGACCCTGGATGGTGACGACCCCGAAAAGGCCGCGGGCCGGTAGCCGGGCTACTTCGGGTCGAGAGGATCTTCGATCGCTGCTTCGCCGGCGTGCACTTCGAACCACATGGCGTTGAGGATGGCGAAGCTACACGCGAGACCGAGACCGAGAATCCACGAGAAGTACCACATCGCTCTTACTCTCCAGCGTTCATGAGTCAATACATGCCGTGGGATTTGCGCACGTGCTCGAGCGACACGCGTCCGCGCATGACCCGGAACACCCATCCCGTGTAGGCGAGCACGACCGGCAGCAGTAGTACGGTGGCGACGAGCATCAGCGACAGCGTTCTATGACTCGACGACGCGTCCCAGACGGTGAGGCTGCTGCGAGGGTCGAGGCTCGACGGCATCAGGAACGGAAACAGCGCGAACCCGGCCGACAGGATGGTCCCGGCGAGGACCATGGAACTTGTGGCAAAGGCCGACAAGTGCGCGCCGCGGCGGACCAGCAGCGGCGTGAGCAGCGCCGCGACAATCGCGATCGCGGCGGCGACATGGGCCCAGCGTGCGAGCGGCCCGTTGGCGAGCCAGCTCCCGCCGATCGACGCGTGCTTGAGCAGGGGATTGGACGGCCCGTCGGCGACCACCTGGCCGTCGATGCGAAAGCCTGTCACGCCCGTGGCGAGCCAGATGCCGGCCCCGATGTAGAGCAGAGCATAGAGCGGGGCGATCACGCTCAATGCGCGCTGAGCGCGTAGCGCGATGATCTCGTCGGCCTTGAGAGCGAGGTAGGTCGCGCCGTGCATGAGAATCATCGCTAGCGATACGAGCCCGGCAAGAAGCGCGAACGGCCGCAGCAGGCCGATCAATCCGCCGTCGTAGGTGATACGCATGGTGTCGTCGTAGCGCAGCGGTACACCAAGAAAGAGATTGCCGATGGCCACACCGAAGAGGAGCGCAGGAACGACGCCGGTGAAGGTGATGCAGCCATCCCACACGTTCCGCCATCGCGCATCGTCCATCTTGTTTCGGAAGTTGAGCGACACCGGCCGCACGATCAAGGCGACGAGCACCAGCAAAATCGCGAAGTAGAAGCCCGAGAACGACGCCGCGTAGAGATAAGGCCATGCGGCGAACACCGCGCCCCCGCCGAGGATGAACCACACCTGGTTGCCCTCCCAGAATGGCTCGAAGGTCTCGATCAGCGCGCGCCGCTCGTCATCGTCGTGCGCCAGTACGCGCACGAACGCCGCGGCGCCCAGGTCGAATCCGTCCATGATCGCGAAGCCGATGAGGACGATGCCCATCAGCAGCCACCAGATCACGCGCATCGTTTCGTAGTCGAAGAACATGGTCGCTCAGTCGGCCAGTCATCGCGGTTGAGGCGCCGGGAACCGGGCCGGGCGCTTGTCGCCACATGCCCAAGCCTTCGGGGCCCTTGCGAATGTATTTGCGCAATAGCATCAAGTCGACCACTGCCAGCGCCGTATAGAAGATCACGAACCCCGCAAGACTGGTGGCCACTTGCGCGGTCGACACCGAGGACACGCCGAGCGCGGTGGGCAGCACGCCTTCGATGGCCCAGGGCTGCCGCCCGTACTCGGCGACGACCCAGCCGAGCTCCGCGGCGAGCCACGGCAAGGGCAGGCTGTACAAGGCGGCGCGCAGGTACCAGCGATGCTGCGTGAGGCCGCGCGTCGACGCCAGCCAGAAGGAATAGCCGAACAAAACGATGAACCAGAGTCCGCAGGCAACCATGATGCGGAATGACCAGAACAATACCGGCACGTTGGGAATGGTGCTTGCCGCCGCGAGTGCGATGTCCTGCTGCGTGGCGCGCGTGGGATCGTCCATGGTGCGCTTGAGCAGGAGCGCGTAGCCCAGGTCCGCGACATCGCGATCGAATGCCTCCTTTGCGACTTTGTCGTTGCGATCCGCGCGCAACTTCTGCAACGCTCCATACGCGATAACACCGCGACGTATGCGCTCTTCGGTCTCGGCCTCGAGCTCGTTGATGCCCGGCAGCGTACGATCGAGCGAGCGCGTACCGATAATGCCCATCAGCCAGGGAATCTTCACGGCGAAATAGGTCTTGCGCGCGGCAACGTCGGGCCAGCCGATCGCCGTGATGGCGGCAGGCGCCGGTTCCGTGTCCCACATCGCTTCGATAGCCGCCAGCTTCATCTTCTGGTTCTCCGAAACCGTGTAGCCGGATTCATCGCCCAGGACCACGACGCTCAGCGCAGATGCGAGACCGAAGCTCGCTGCCACCGTCATCGAGCGCTTGGCGACCTCGACGTTGCGTCCCCGCAGGAGGTACCAGGCGCTGATCGAGAGCACGAACATCGCTCCCACCACGTAGCCAGCGCTGACCGTGTGAACGAACTTGGCCTGGCCGACGGGATTGAAGAGGACATCGCTGAAGGACGTGATCTCCATGCGCATGGTCTCGAAGTTGAACTGCGATCCAACCGGGTATTGCATCCAGCCGTTGGCGATCAGGATCCACAGCGCGGAGAGATTCGAGCCGATCGCCACCAGCCAGGTGACGATCAGATGCTTCACCGGTGTCAGGCGGTCCCAGCCGAAGAAGAAGAGGCCCACGAATGTCGATTCGAGGAAGAACGCCATCAGGCCTTCGATGGCGAGCGGCGTGCCGAAGATGTCGCCGACGTAGTGCGCGTAGTAGGCCCAGTTGGTGCCGAACTGGAATTCCATCGTCACACCGGTTGCTACGCCCATCGCAAAGTTGATGCCGAAGAGCACGCCCCAGAACTGCGTCATGCGCTTCCAGATCTCGCGGCGCGTCATGACGTACACCGTTTCCATGATCGCAAGCATCCACACCAACCCGAGCGTGAGCGGGACGAACAGGAAGTGGTAGAGCGCCGTCACCGCGAACTGGAGGCGCGACAGGTCGACGGTGACGGGATCAAT
>CAVSRR010000004.1:0-25563 GCA_963730465.1 uncultured beta proteobacterium
TAGCCGTTGTTCGGAATCCGAAGCACTTGGCTCGAAGCGAGAACTTTGTGCGACGACCAAGGACTCAGGACGCCGCTGCAGTCACGCCTTCGGGGCGAACAGACCTGCGACCTCCGCTCGGCCGCGTTGCGTAACCACTACAGTGCTTCGGCGTCATCCTTCGCCACGTCATTCGCTGTAGGACCGTATCGCACGATCTCGGCCGCAGGTCCTACGCCCTAATCCGGAGCCGTCCGATTTACAAGCGGACTTGCGAGGTGAAAATGACAACAGCACCGCGTCGTTCCGTTCGGTCAGCGCTCCGAAGGTAATGCTCGGTGCTAAATGGATGGTCTCTGTACGAGACTGAGGACGTTGATGGAACGGCTTGAACGGAGGGCTACAAACATGTGCATTATGAGACCCATAACTGCAGCTTGCGCAGTCGCCGCGGTCGCAACGCTGTTCACGGGCACCGTTGCTGCGCAGGCGATGACCGTCACCTGTGAATCGATCAACTATCGCAACCAACAGTGCTCTGTGCCGGGCGGCCCTGTTGCGCTGGTCCGGCAGCTGAGCGCGCCGCCCGGCGATTGCATCGAAGGCCAGACCTGGGGTTTCGACGGCAACCACAACACGATCTGGGTCGCCAACGGATGCCGGGGGGAGTTTCGTGTCGCTGACGTTGGCGCGTACACACGCGAGCGTCGGGAGCCGGGAATGACGGTGACGTGCGAATCGATGAACTATCGCGACCAGGAGTGTCCTGTGCCCGACGGGCCTGTTGCGCTGGTCCGCCAGTTGAGCACGCCGCCCAGTGATTGCATCGAAGGCCAGACCTGGGGCTTCAACAACAACGCGATCTGGGTGCGCAACGGGTGCCGGGCGGAGTTTCGTGTCGTGCACAGGGATCAGGACCGCCGAGATCGCGATTAAGAACGCCACCCCGTGATGCGCCGAGCGAAAAAGTGGCGCGCGTCGGCGCGTAAGTTCGGTGTTTGGTACATGCAAGAAAAGCCCCCACGTTTCCGCGGGGGCTAAGGCTGTATCTCTAGGAGGAGGACGGAGACACAGGGAAGACCTTGTGCATTCGCGTTAAGCGCATTGGCGACAGAATCTCTAATCAGTGGGCTGCATCATTCGTGCCAATCGGTGTGCGTCGCAGCAAGACCTTGATTCGCGCCATCTCGACGCCGCCGATTTGAAGGAACAAGATATCGTCGGCAGGCCGCGGCACCTATTGGGGGCGTATACGCACCAGAACTGCGCGTTTCATTTTTAGTGATCTCGCGCTCTGACCCAGCAAGCTTCTACGCAACAGATTGGAGGCTGCGCTGATCGACTGCAACTGGCCGTGTTTCGAAGTTTAATGTCTTTCTTGGGCGCTCATTCAATTCCTTGCGACAGCGTTGAGCTGTGCTTGCGAGTAGCCTGAGAGGTCGGTTCCCTTGGGGAAGTACTGCCTCAATAGCCCGTTGGTGTTCTCATTGCTGCCACGCTGCCAGGGATTCTGAGGATCGCAGAAGTAAACCTGGATGTCGGTCGCCAGTGTGAAGCGCTTGTGATCGGCCATCTCCTTGCCCCGATCCCAGGTCAGCGTTTGTAGTGCTCGTCCGGTAACTTGCGCGCGTTCTTGATCAACGCGGTGATGACCTGCTACATCTTGCCGGCAATCTTCACCAGCATCACATAGCGTGTCTGACGCTCGACCAGCGTCGCAATTTGGCTGTTCTTGCTGCCGAATAACAGATCGCCTTCCCAGTGACCGGGCACCGCCCGGTCTTCCACGCTGGCCGGACGCTCGCTGATCGAGACGGTGTCGGTGATTCGGCCGTGCTGGTCCGTCTTCTGGGTGTGATGGCGCGAACGGCGCATCACCCGGCTGCGTCGCAAATGCTCCACCAGCTCCTTCTTCAGGGCGCCGCGGGCCTGGATGAACAGGCTGCGATAGATGTCTCGGGTGACACCTGACGGCTCGGATCGTCGGGATAGGTGCGCTTGAGCCAACCGGCAACCTGCTCGGGTGACCACTGCAACTGGAGCTTGCCGGCCACGAGGCGCGCCAACACTCGATTCTGTGCCAGTTTACTGGTCTTCGGACGCCGTCCTCGATCCCAGGCGGACGCTTCGGTCCGACTCGCTCGGTAGCAGGCTTGACCACCGTTGCGCTTGATCTCCCGGCTGACTCGAAGGAGCCTTTGCCGCCATGGCTAAAGCACGGGTTAATGCTCTGTACGTCGCCGACGATGCGATGTTATTTACTTCCCGAAGACGGCTCATCGACTTCGCGAACAAAGCTGGATTGCCCACGGTGTTCGCGCATCGGGGCTTTGTAACGACGGGTGGGCTGCTATCTTACGGGCCGAGCCTCTCCGAACGGTTTCGACTCGCCGCAACGTACGT
Source organism: uncultured beta proteobacterium (assembly GCA_963730465.1). Classification (GTDB taxonomy): domain Bacteria; phylum Pseudomonadota; class Gammaproteobacteria; order Burkholderiales; family Casimicrobiaceae; genus PALSA-1003. The sequence continues at coordinate 2,383 of CAVSRR010000004.1, forward strand.
GGACAAGATACTCAAGGGCGCCAAGCCGGCCGACCTGCCCGTGGATCAGGCTGCGAAACTGGAGTTCGTTATCAATGGCAAGACCGCCGCCGCTCTTGGGCTTGTGATCCCGCAGCCGCTGTTGCTGCGCGCCGACGAGGTGATCGAATAGTCTTGTGTGTATGACCGCTGTTAGGGAATGGGCAGTAACCGTTGTAGGTTGTGAAGCGACGAAAGCTAACCGGCGGTTCACGGCCAACTGGAGACGTTGGACAGCGACACTAAAATATTCCAAGAGCAATCGCCAGAAACTGGGGACATCAGCTAGTCCGCGACATGCGCGCCGCGCGGCGTCTGTCGCGCTGGATGCCTCAAACTAGCAAACCGACGCCGGAGTGATCAGTGGCGAAGCTGAGCGCTCGTCTCACCGTTCAATCGAGGAGGATCTATGTGGAGTTTAAGCTTGCCGTGGTGGGAATTTGTCCTGCGCGGGGCGATCGTGTACGTGTTCTTGCTCGTTATCCTACGCATTACGGGTAAGCGAAATACGGGACAGTTGGCACCTTTTGACCTTGTGCTCCTACTCGTTCTGAGCAACGCGGTCCAGAATTCAATGAACGGCGGGGACAACACTGTGGTGGGAGGGCTCATTTCCGCCGCGACCCTAATCGCTCTGCATTACGCTGTAGCAGTCATAACCTTTAAGAGCAAGAAGCTGGAAGTCTGGATCGAAGGGGCTCCCCGCTCACTGATTCACAATGGCGTCCTGAATGAGGACGTCATGCGCCGCGAATTGATGACGCGTCACGAGTTGGCGGCTGCCCTCCGCGCTGCTGGTTGCTCGGAGATCGAACACGTTCGCGTCGCCACCTTGGAAAACAATGGACAGATCACCGTCTCTCTTCGGCCCCGCGCGGCGTGACGGTCCCGGCGGCAGAATCCATCGGACCGAGATCGGCCAGGAACAGACGGATGGTGCGGAGATTTCGCGGGCGAGAAGTACTATAGTCCGCAAGTGTCTCCGACGAACCAGACGATGACGAGTTGCCCCAACTGCGGGGCTTTTCGCCACGGCGGCTGGTGCGCCGAATGCGGGCAGGAATATCCGGGCGAGCGCGGTGCCTTCGCGCGCATCGCCTGGCGGCAGTGGCACCGCATCGCGCACTCGCTCTGGGCGCTGATGGTCCATCCCGGACAGCTAACGACCGAGTTCCGCGACGGGTTGCGCGCCCGGTCGGTGACTCCGTGGCGCCTCACGTTCAACGTAGTCGCGCTGTTCCTGGTGCTCTCGTTCATCACGAACTTCCGCGTCGCCAACTTTCCCCGTCTAGATCCGACGGGAAGTCTGGCTCAGGTCATGCAGGAGGCGGAGGCGAAGGCTCACGCCGAGCCGGGCGCTTTCACCGAGCGCCTCGACCGGCGCTTCAACTCGATCTACACGGTGCTGGTGATCGTGATCGTCGGCGCACGAGCTCTCGCCGCGCGCCTGACGCATTTTCGGCACCCTGCAAGGTGGAGCGTGCACTTCGTGTTCGCACTCTATCTCACGGCATGGGCGTTTATCGCGACCCTTGTATACCTCGTCGCCCTGCGCTTGCTCGGAGCAACGCCGTTCGGCGGCGTCGGCGACGCGAGTCTGTCGGAAGTTGGCCCGGTCTTGCTTGGGCTGGTTGAGCTCTGGCAATGGTCCTACGTGACCTTGGCGTTCAGGCGGGTCTACGGCGATCGCTGGCTTGCGGCGACCATGAAGGCTATCGTCATGGTCGCCACCGGCCTGCTCGTAAGCAACGCCTTGATCTTCGCGGCCCTCTGGCTGGCTCTGAACACGGTCTGATCGGCGCCGCGCCAAGGCGGCCCTCGTGCGGATCGCTGAAGGTCTGCTACCAGAGGCTTGACGTCGAGATGCGGGCTCTTGAAAGCGGCATAGAGACGCACTATTGGGTACTCGTTCCCGAGTCGCTCGCCGATCGTGCGCGATGGATTCCCGCGCAGCTTCCCACCAATGGAAGAGGAGCTCACGTCCTAGCAACCGGCAAACTCCCTGGCCGAGAGTAGGCGCCGCGACGGCCGCTGACGTGACCGCCGAACGTCTGCTTCGGCGAGAACCTACGTCCGAGTTGGGTCGTTAGCAGTCGTTTGCGAACGTCATCAACGTGGCGGATAACCGTCGCATGAGCGGTCCTCGCGGTCTCGCGCGCGAACGTCCGCAACAGACGGTAAGAGCGGATATCCATCGCTGGGGGCATGCGAACTTGCAGCGGACATCGCTCGCATGCTGGACGGGAATCGGTGAGCCGCGCAATATTCGCGGTTCGCCCACTCTCGCCCATCAACCATGGTCCGCCGACGGTTCCTACTCGCTCTACCGCTTTCAGTGGCTGCATTCGGCGCGATCGTGCGGGCCCAGGAGTTGCGCAAGCCGTTGAGGATCGGCTTTCTCTCCTCCGGGGGTACGAATCTCGATTTTCAGGGTCCCGAGCCGGCCTACCCGTCAGCGCGTTCGTTCCTTCAGGGTCTGCGCGACCTCGGCTACCGCTACGGCTTCGACTTCATCGTCGAAGGTCGTGGTGGCGATGGTGATCCGGACCAGTACGCCGCTCTCGCGCGCGAACTCGTCGCGGCGAAGGTCGACGTGATCGTGGCAGGGGGCCCAACCGTCGACGCGGTTCGACGGGCAACGACCAAGATTCCCGTGGTCATGGTGGGCGGTGCGGTCGATCCCGTCGAAGAGAAGCTCGTTAGGTCGCTCGCGGCACCTGGCGGCAACATTACTGGGCTCACGCTCCAACAGGTCGATGTCGTGGGAAAGCGCCTCGAGCTACTGAAAGAAGTGGTACCGGGGCCTGAACCGATCGGGGTCCTTTGGGAAGAAACGAGTATCGGTGCATGGAGGGCTACTCTGTCCGCGGCCGCCGCGCGAGGGTGGAAGCTCCTTCCATACAAGACGTCAAATCGCTCGGCCATCGAACCTGCATGCGCGGCAGCCAAAGCCGCGGGCGCTGGATCGCTGCTGGTCGTCAGTGGCGGCGTTTTATTCGCGAATGCTGCGGTAGTCATCCGGACTGCATCCAGCAAGCGGCTGCCCGCGATGTACGCACTGCGCACCTATCCGGATCAGGGAGGCCTAATGTCCTATGCGGCCGACCTTGCTGATCTATATCGTCGAGCCGCGGCTTTCGTGGATCGGATTGCGAAAGGCGCGAGCCCGGCGACGATGCCGATAGAGCAGCCGACCAAGTTCGAACTAGTCGTCAATCTCGGCGCCGCACGGACGATTGGCATAACGATTCCATCGTCAATTCTGCTGCGTGCTGACGCAGTGATCCAGTAGCCGCCCCGCGGCGTATCCGGTTGTGACCGGGTGACGAGATTCACGCCTGGCCGCTCTCGGCCATGAGCAGTCGGGCGAGGTTCCAACCCAGATTGCCATTAGGGCCCGCGTTGATGCTTTTTGGTGCTTGCCTTAGGGGGCGTACCGCAGCACCCCATTGACCATCTGCACGTGATCGCCGCTGCGCCACGGGGGCACGGTACTCTGACGAATCACTTCCTCATGGCCGTCAGTGTAGTGGACGGTAATCTCGTAGACCTTCGAACTCCTGACGCTCTTCTCGACTTGATGTCCCGCCAAGGCACCGGCGAAGGCGCTGGCCGCGTTTGCGGCGTCATTGGCCCGGCCGTGACTAACCTGATCTCCGAGGGCGCCACCCAACAGTCCGCCGACAACGGCCCCGGGGCCGGTGGTTCCCCGTCCCTGCGCCACTTCCCGCACTCCAATCACCGTCGCACAATTAGGGCAAGGTGCGGAGGAGAAGAACTGGTACCAGACTGCCGCGGCAGCAACTACGATAGCTACCGCGCCACCGATTAGCGCACGGCCCAAAAATGGAGAACGGACAGCAACCGCAGCTTGATTCATGCTACCCGACGTAGATTGGTCCACGCTCCCAGATGCCTTCTCCGCATTTCCCACATGGGCGCGTAACGCCGTGATCAAAACCTCTACATCGGAACGCCAACGGGCATGGGTCAGTTCAACCCCATTGCGATAGGCGAGCTCCTTTAGATCCTCGGGTAGTTGTTCCGCCCGCGGCATCGACCCACCCCGCACCAATACAGGAATGACCACAACATCCCGCTTCAGCGCGGAAGCAGTTTCGAGGCGAACGAAATCCAAGGGGTCATCGAGGCGGCGTCGACCCGCATCATCCTTTGCATCGATCCAGCCCTTGCCAATCACGGCCAGCAGGACGCCACAAGATGCCACGTTCTGATCAATCACCTTGCGAAAGTCGCGCCCCGGCTCGATAACGGCAACATCCATGAAGACTTTGTCCGGGCCGAACTTGGCGACGAGATCATCGAACAAACGACCCGCCTCGCCTGCGGCGTCGTCCCTTCGATAACTGATAAAGATGGCACGCATGTGATCCTCCTTGCGCCGTCAGGGCAGGGACAGATTAAGGACCATTACCGGCTGCCCGCGCATAAGGACAACTTCATCGTGATGATGCGCCTGCGGATGCGTGTTTCAATCACACGAGCTTGAGTATTGGGGGTTCGCTCGTGCGGGTCAACTGCCGGTTCCTTGGTGGCAGCCTCGCAACCTCGCCATTGAACAACTGACGAAGGTCGACAATTTGAAGACTGCCAAGCCACTCGGCAGCACGATTCCACAATTGCTGTGCTCCGCGGACGAGGTAATTCAGTAGTCGAATCTGCCGATTGCCAAGGCGGCACGGAGGTGCGCTACGCGGCAGCCGGCCGTGCCGTCGCCGCGCGCCGCTCGATGCCTTGCTTCACCTTCCACGTCGTGAACATCGTCGTCAGCGTGGCGCACACGACGACGTAGCCGACGACGGGAAAGTGCTCGAGCTTGCCATCGGGCGCCATCGTGACGATGTGGCCGGCGATCACCGATGCAATCCCGCCAGAGACTTGCTGGATGGCCGAGCCCAGCGCGTTATACGACCCGCGCTTGGTCGTCTCGGGCACCGAGGTCGACATCGCCTGGAACGGAATCATCCGCGAGAAGATCCCCGCGAACAGCACCACGTTGATGACAATGATCACCGCCAGCGACACCGGCGGCAGGTGCGTGTAGATCAGCACCAACGCGATGGATACGACGCTGCCCGCCACGAACATGGGGTACTTGCCATACTTGTCGGCGAGCTTGCCGACCAGCGGCCCGACGAAGATCGTGAACAAGCCGGTGATCAGGTAGATCGTCGGCAAGTTCGTGATCGCTATCCCTAAATTGTTGACGATGAATGCGCTGCCGAACGGCATCAGCATGAAGCCACCCGTTGCCAGCAGCATCATGGTGACGAACGCGCTCCAGTGCCGCGGCTCGCGCACGGTGTCGTACAGGTGCATCCAGGGGCTGCGTTCCTGCCGCAACTTGAGATGTGCCGCCACGGGTTGCAGCTTCCACGCGACCACCAGGCCGCCGACGATGCCGAACACCACCATCGCCAGGAACGGCGCATGCCAGTCCCAGTGGTTGGACAGGTAAATGCCCGCGGGCAGCCCCAGGATCTGGCTCGCGGCAAACGCCGTCTGGATGAAGCCCATCACGCGGCCACGCTGCTGCGGCTCGAACAGGTCCGTTGCAATGGCCATCACCACCGAGCCGATGACGCCGCCGAAGATGCCGGTGGTGATGCGGGCGGCCAGCAGCGCATGGAACGAGTTGGCCAAGCCGCACCACAGCGTGCCCAGCACAAAGCCCATGTAGAAGAAGAGCAGCAGCTTCTTGCGGTCGTAGCGGTCGGCAAAGCCGGCCACCAACAGACCGCTGGCGCCCGCGCTGAATGCATACGCCGACACGATGAACCCGAAATCGCGCGGAGTCATGTTGAGCGCCGGCATCACCAACGCACCGAGCGGCGCCACGATCATGAAGTCCAGGATCACGGCGAACTGCAGGAAGGCGAGGGCGGCTACGACGAACTTCTGGTATGGCGTGAAGGGGGTGGGGGATTTCTTGTCGGGGGGTGGCATGTGAAAACTCGGATGGATTGCCCGAATGATACAAGACGTCGCGATCAAGACCTGTTACGCCGAATCCTCGGCGCGGTTAAGTCCAGCCATGCTAGGCTGCGTCCCGATCGCGCCTTGTGGCGTTGGACTTACAATTCGCCATGGCAGAAGGCTCAATACCAAAGCAATCGAGGCAACTCGAGTTCCTCGCCGGCGGCGGGGAAATGGGATCGCGGATTCGCGCTTATCCGTGGAGCGAGACTGTGCTCGGCGCGCCGGAACACTGGCCGTCGGGCTTGCGAACGTCGTTACGCACCTTGCTCACGACGGGCCATCCGGTATTCGTTTTCTGGGGTGCCGAGCTCACCTGCTTCTACAACGATTCGTACAGCCGCTCTCTCGGCCCCGAAAAACATCCATCCATCCTGGGTCAACCCGGGCAGAAGGCGTGGCCGGAGATCTGGGAAATCATCGGTCCGCAGATCGATCAGGTGATGCGCGGTGGCGCCGCGACGTGGCACGAGAATCAGCTCGTGCCTATCATCCGGCACGGCGAGCTGCAGGAGGTCTACTGGACCTACAGCTTCGGGCCCATCGATGAGCCCGATGCGCCGCACGGCGTCGGCGGAGTGCTGGTCATCTGCACCGAGACCACCCAGCAAGTACTCACCGAAAGGCGTCTGACAGCCGAGCGAGAACGCTTCGCGCAATTGTTCGAGCAGGCCCCGACGTTCATGACGGTGTTGCGCGGACCCACGCACGTTGTCGAGCTTGCGAACCCGGGCTATATGCGGCTCGTCGGGCATCGGCCCGTTCTCGGCCGCCCCTTGGGGGAGGCGCTGCCCGAGGCAGTCGAACAAGGGTACCTCGATCTGCTCGACAAGGTGTACGCGAGCGGTAACGCATTTCTCGCGACCGCCGCCGCATACTCCATGCAGGTCGAACCGGGTGGACCGGTGGTCACCCGCTATGTGGATTTCGTCTACCAGCCTATCAAGGACGCGGATGGCAGCGTCTCGGGAATCTTTGTCGAAGGCGTGGATGTGACGGACCGCGCGCTGGCCGACGCTGCTCTTCGGGATGCGGATCGTCGCAAGGATGAATTCCTGGCGATGCTCGCGCACGAGCTTCGCAATCCACTGGCGCCGATTCGCACGGCCGCGGAGGTCATTTCGCGGCGAGCCGTGGACGATGTTTCGGCGCAGCGCGCCGCCGACGTGGTGCGGCGCCAGACCACGCACCTCACGCGAATCGTCGACGATCTCCTCGACGTCTCGCGCATCTCGACGGGACACATCGAGCTCAAGCGCGAGACGCTGCTCTTGTCTGAGGTCATCGATCACGCCGCCGAAACGGTGGCGCCGCTGTGGCGCGCGAAGCGGCATGAAATCTCCACGGTCGCGAGTCTCGAGCCGCTGTACGTCACCGGCGACCTCGCGCGCCTGGTGCAAAGCTTCGGCAATGTCATGACCAACGCGGCCAAGTACACCGACGCCGGCGGAAAAATCGGCATCCAGATGACCGGCACCGCCGAGGCGGTCAAGGTGGCGATCAGCGACAACGGCGCGGGAATTTCACCGGAGTTCATGCCGAGCATTTTCGACCTGTTCGCGCAGGCTGATCGCACGCTCGACCGTTCGCAGGGCGGCCTCGGAATCGGATTGTCCGTAGTCAAAAAACTTGTGGAAATGCATGGCGGAACAATCTCCGCTCACAGCGCGGGCTTGGGACGCGGTTCTGTTTTCGAGATCACGCTGCCGCGCGCCGCGCCGCCCCAGGTGCAAGCCTGGGATTCGTCGACCGCCCCGGTTCCGTCGCGCCGCATTCTCATCGTCGATGACAACGCGGATGCGGCGAATTCGTTGAGCGAGTTGTTGAAGCTCGACGGGCACGCGACGATGCCGGCATTCTCGGCGGAAGATGCGCTGGCGCTCGCGGAGTCATTTGCGCCCGATGTGGTGCTGCTCGATATCGGACTGCCGCGCATGGACGGCTACGAGGTCGCGAAGCACCTGCGTCGGTCTGCCTTGCGCGGCAAGGTCACACTGATTGCGCTGACGGGCTACGGCCAGCAGGAAGACCGCGACCGGGCGCGGGAGGCGGGATTCGATGCCCACCTCGTGAAGCCCGTGGATTTTACCGCGCTCGCAAAGCTTCTCGCGTAAGGCAACGGCAAGCCATCCCGGTTCGCGCGACTCGGCACGGCGCGATGAGCCGAGCAACGGGATGACACCGAATCGCAGTTAGCAAGGATTTGCTTTTGACGCAGGTAATTATTTATCGGACAGCAGAGCTGGCCCGTCGGGTGACGGCGGTTGATGTCTTGAGGCTATCCTTGACCAGTTATCATGCGCACCATGCCGGTCATGATTAGGCCCTACATGCCTGCTCCCGCGTTGACTCGGGAGGTTGGGAAGATCGTCATCCGACACGGTCAGCTTGATCATTTGCAGCGATTGACGATCAAGTCGTTGCTCGGCATCTCGATCACCGACGCGCTCTACAAGAAGGAGACCGACAAGATGTCGGGCGAATTGCGGGAGAGAATCAAACAGCTCGCGGCTCATCAGGACGTGCTTGACGAGCTGATCACCCAGATCGAAAGCATTGGAAGACTAACCAAGCTGCGCAACGACATCGTTCATAGCGTGTGGTCGCGGACTACGACCGGCGGTCCGGTAAAGCTACGCGATCAAAAGAACGACCTCCTCCATCCGTTGCCGACCGTCAAGCAACTAAGGGCTGCAGAGCGTGAGATGTACTCCCTATTTCTGACCCTCAATCATTCACGGCTAAAAGGCAAGTTGAAGCACGCGCTCGTACAAGCAGGCTGAGCACCCTAGAGTTGACTATCGAACGATCGTTCGATAGCATATTTCCTCCTGTCTGACCGACGCCCGCCCGGGCTTTCCGCCTGGGTGGGCTCGGTTTGCCATCCCAAGAATGAAAGCCGCGCTCGCCGAACTGCTCCATAACCCCTTGCTTTGGCAGGGGGATCGGCTGGCGCGGGCGGAAGACGCTGTCGCCAGCGGCTTCGCCGCGCTGGATCGCGAGCTGCCCGGCGGCGGCTGGCCACAGGCGTCGCTGACCGAGCTGCTGCTCGACCACCAGGGCATCGGCGAATTGCGGCTCGTCCTGCCCGCGCTTAAAAGCCTGGTGCGCGCCGGCGAGTGGATCGCCTTGATCGCGCCTCCGCACGTCCCGTATGCGCCGGCGTTTGCGCGGCACGGCATCGACCCGGGCCGGGTGATCGTCGTCGAGTCGGCGGAGGAGAAAAACCGCTGGTGGTCGGCCGAGCAGGTGCTGCGCGCGAACAGCGCGGGCGCGATGCTGTTCTGGCCGAGAGCGGTCAATGACGCGCAAACGCGGCGGCTGCAGCTCGCCGCGCAGGAAAGTCAGTCGCTGGCGTTCGTCTTCACCAGCACCGCGCGCGCGGCGCATCCGTCGCCGGCGCCGTTGCGCATCCGCTTGTCGCTGGTGGAGCAAAAGCTGTGCATCGACGTGTTCAAGCGGAGAGGCGGGGTGATGGGGCGGCCTTTGATGTTGGATATGAAGGCCGTGGTCGAGAATGCGCAAGGTGCGGTGATGCATGCCGCGGATCATGCGGCGCCGGTGACGGCCATCGTCAAGCCGCTGACCAAGGTCGATCGCGTCGCGGTCCATCGTTCCACGAGCTTCAAGCCTCGCTATCCCGTGGGTGGACCGCAGGCGCATGTCTGGAATCGCGCTCTGTCGCGATCGGATGAAGTGCGGCGAGTGCCGGGGGTGGATCCGCGGAGTGTTGGGCCGTATGGGGTTGATCCGCGTGTCGAGTCGCATATCAATTATCGTAGTGACCAATATGCGTGACGGGCTGCATACATGTATGACGGACCGCATAACTATCGTCATCCCCGCGAAAGCGGGGATCCATTTTGCGACGGTCAAAAGCCCAATGGATTCCCGCTTTCGCGGGAATGACGAATGTGGGGTGTCGCGGCAATGACGATGTGGCGCTTTCGTGGGAATGTGGGCGCTTTCGTGGGAATGACGAAATGAAGAATTCGCGGCGTCAACTATATCTGATGATGTGCATTGCTGCCATGCTCTGGACCTGCCTGCATTTCCCCGACCTTCCGCTGCGCATCTTCGCGCGTGCGGGGATGCGCGAGGTTCCCTCCGTGGTGAGCACGGCGAGCCATCGCCCCGATGTGCTGGTCGCCAACCATGCGGCGCAAAAGCGCGGCATCGTCTCGGGCATAAGCATCGCTGCGGCACTCGCGCTCGATCCGGATGTCGCGATTCACCTGCGCGACGAATGCGCGGAAGCGGCCGCGCTGAAGAACATCGCGCTGTGGGCGGGGCAGTGGACTTCCACCATCGCCATCGAGCCGCCGGCCAACGTGCTGCTGGAGATTTCCGGTTGCCTTAATTATTTCGGCGGCTTGAGCACGCTGCTCGGGCGGATCGACGCCGGTCTCGCTGCCATCGGATTTCCTGCGATCGTTGCGACTGCGCCTACCGCGTCGGCGGCGAGTTTGCTGGCGAGAGCGCGGCAGGTCATTGCGATCGAGCAGGGCGCAGACATCGACGTTGCATTGTCATCGCTCCCCGTCGGCCTGCTCGACGGCGCTGACCAAGTGATGGACACGCTGTGGGGCATCGGCGTGCGTACCCTCGGCGACGTGTTTGCGCTGCCACGCGATGGCTTCGCGCGACGCTTCGGCGCCAATCTCCTCGACCAGATCGATCGCGCGCGTGGCAGCCTGCCCGATGCGCGTGCGTTGTTCGTGGCGCCGGAGCGTTATTACGGGCAGCTCGAGTTGCCTGCGCCCGTGCATGAGACCGAGGCGCTGCTGTTCGCCGTCAGGCGCCTTGTTGTCGAGCTGGCTGGATTTCTCAACGGGCGAGGCGCTGGTGTCACCCGCATGCGCTTCGATCTCGTTCACGAGGACGTGCCGCCGACCTCGATCGTGATCGGCCTCGCCGCTACGCGCCAGATCGAGCACATGCAGAACGTCCTGCGCGAACGCCTGGCGCAACTGCAACTGCCGGACAGGGTCGAGGCGATCCGCCTGGTCTCGGAAGAAACCGCGCCGCTCGACGGCAAAGAAGGCGAGCTCTTTCAGGGAGCGGGCAAGGACGTCGAAGCCGGAACGCAATTGATCGAGCGGCTGCGCGCGCGGCTGGGCGAGGGCGCGGTGCACGCGTTGGCGCTCCACGCCGATCACCGGCCCGAGCGCGCGCAGGCGACGTCGCAGAGTGCGCAGATAAAAGCTCAGACGAGTGTTGCCGCCAAAGCAGCAGGCAAAAATCCACGAAGCTCGACTCCCGTGCGTCCCTTATGGCTGTTTGCCGAGCCGCGACTGCTGGGCGCAGAGCCTGCGTCGGCAGAGCTCAAATTGCTTTCGGGCCCCGAGCGCATCGAATCCGGTTGGTGGGATGACAGCGAAGTCGGTCGCGACTATTTCATCGGCCGCGACGCGCAAGGTGCCGAAGTGTGGCTCTACCGCGATCGCGGTGGCCAGTGGTTCATGCAAGGCGTGTTTGCGTGATGCCACTCGCTTTTGACGATACCTACCCTACGTCATCCCCGCGAAAGCGGGGATCCATTTTGCGACCGTCAAAAGCCAATGGATTCCCGCTTTCGCGGGAATGACGATTTAAATATTCGAGTGTGACGCCAACTTGCAATGCCAATAAAGCATGTTCTACGCCGAGCTGCACTGCATCACCAACTTCACCTTCCTGCGCGGCGCTTCGCATCCTGAGGAGCTGGTCGCGCGGGCGCAGGAGTTGGGTTATGCAGCGCTGGCGATTACCGACGAGTGCTCGCTAGCCGGGGTCGTGCGCGCGCATGTCGAGGCGAGAGACCGCAAGTTTCCGCTGATCATCGGCAGCGAATTCCGTCTCGACGATGGCTTGCGACTGGTATTGCTGGCCACCGACCGCGAAAGCTACGGACGTCTCTCAGCGCTCATTACCCGCGGCCGGCGCAGCGCGGAGAAGGGCAGCTATCGGCTGACGCGCGCCGACCTCGCCGACGGCGTCGAAGGTTGCCTTGCGCTGTGGATTCCCGGGCATGAGCCGGACGAGGACGAAGCCCGCTGGCTCTCCACGCGCTTTCGCGGCAACTTGTGGATCGCCGCAGAGCGTCTCCTCGACGCCGACGACGCCGCCCGCTGCGAAAAACTCATCGCCATCGCCGCTGCCTTGGGCCTCCCCATCGTCGCCGCAGGCGACGTCCACATGCATGAGCGCGAGCGCCGCGCGCTGCAGGACACTCTGACCGCGATCCGCCTCAAGACTTCCGTCGCCGAAGCCGGCTACGCGCTGCATCCCAACGGCGAGCGCCATCTGCGGCCGATCGAGACGCTGCGCCGCGTCTATCCGCCCGCGTGGCTTGCCGAGACACTCGTTATCGCCTCGCGCTGCAAATTCTCGCTCGAGATGCTGCGCTACGAGTATCCCGAGGAGATTGTTCCGCCAGGCGAGACCACGACCAGCTATCTTCGGCGCCTGACGGAGGAGGGCTTCGCGCGTTACTTCCCGCCCGAGAGCACCTCGGAGGAAAGGCGCACCAAAGTCCGCAAGCAGATCGAGCAGGAACTGACGATCATCGCCCAGGCGAAGTACGAGCCGTTCTTTCTCACCGTTTACGACATCGTCAAGTTCGCGCGCGATGAAAAAATACTCTGCCAGGGCCGCGGCTCGGCCGCCAATTCCTCGGTGTGCTATTGCCTCGGCATCACCGCGGTCGATCCATCGCACATGGAGACGCTGTTCGCGCGATTCATTTCGCTCGAGCGCAACGAGCCGCCCGACATCGACGTCGACTTCGAGCACCAGCGGCGCGAGGAGGTCATCCAGTACATCTACAAAAAATACAGCCGCGACCGAGCCGCGCTGACCGCGACCGTCATCTGCTATCGCCCGCGATCGGCGCTGCGCGACGTGGGCAAGGCGCTCGGGCTCGATCTCGCGCAGGTGGATCGCCTCGCCAAGTCGATGGCTTGGTGGGACGGAGGCCAGGTGCTTTCGCAGCGGGTGAAAGAATCCGGCTTCGATCCCGAATCGCCGGTGATGAAGCACTTGTTCAAGCTGGTCGGCACGCTGCTCGGATTTCCGCGCCACCTGTCGCAGCACACCGGCGGCTTCGTGATCTCGCGCGGGCCCTTATCGGAGCTGGTGCCGGTCGAGAACGCGTCCATGCCCGAGCGCACCGTGATCGAGTGGGACAAGGACGATCTCGACGCGCTGGGGTTGCTCAAGGTCGACGTGCTGGCGCTCGGCATGCTGACCGCGATCCGACGCGCGCTGGCGCTGGTCTCGGCGCGGCGAGAGCAGCCATTCGAAATGCACGACGTACCAAAGGACGATCTCGCCGTGTACGACATGATCGGCCACGGCGACACCGTCGGCGTGTTCCAGATCGAGTCACGCGCGCAAATGGCGATGCTCCCGCGGCTCAAGCCCAGGAGCTATTACGACCTGGTGATCGAGGTCGCGATTGTCCGCCCCGGGCCGATTCAGGGCGGCATGGTGCATCCGTATCTGCGCCGGCGGCAGGGACTGGAGCCCGTCGTCTATCCGAGCCCGGAAGTGGAGGCCGTGCTGAAGCGTACGCTGGGTGTCGCCATCTTCCAGGAGCAGGTGATGCAGCTCGCGGTGGTCGCGGCCGGCTTTACGCCTGGAGAATCGGACAAGCTGCGGCGATCGATGGCGGCGTGGAAGCGCAAGGGCGGCCTCGAGCACTTCGAAAAGCGTCTGGTCGACGGCATGCGCGATCGCGGTTACGCCGAGCAATTTGCGCGACAGATCTACAAGCAGATCCTTGGCTTCGGTGAGTACGGTTTTCCCGAATCGCACTCGGCGAGCTTCGCGCTGCTGGTGTACGTGTCGTCATGGCTCAAATGCTACGAGCCGGCGGCTTTCACCTGCGCGCTGCTCAATTCGCAGCCGATGGGGTTTTATTCACCGTCGCAGCTGACTCAGGATTTGCGCCGCCACGGCGGCGTGATCCTGCCTGCGGATGTTTGCATCAGCGAAGTGGAATGCACGCTGGAGCAACATATTTGTGGGGATAACGATAGCTTTATGGGAGCGATCACCTCTTCGGCATTCCCGCAAAACCCCCCCTCGTCATCCCCGCGAAAGCGGGGATCCATTTTGCGACCGTCCAAAGACCAATGGATTCCCGCTTTCGCGGGAATGACGGACACCACGGGACCTTCGTCGCGCACTTCCGAGCCCAACCCCACAGCGAAGGCCCCCGCACTCCGCCTCGGCCTCTGCATGGTCAAAGGCCTCTCCGAAGTCTCCGGCAAGAGAGTCATCGCCGCACGCGCAACCCACCCCTTCACCGACGTCGACGACCTAGCCCGCCGCGCCAATCTCAACCGTCACGACATGGAAGCCCTCGCCGCCGCCGGCGCTCTATCTGAGCTCAGCGGCCATCGCCGCAACGCGCTCTGGGACGTCAGCGGCGTCGAGCGCATGCCTCCGCTCCTGGCGGATGCCTCCATTGATGACGCGCCGCCGACGCTCATCGCGCCAACCGAAGGCGAGGACATCGTCGCCGATTTCGCGCACTTGGGCCTCACGCTGGGGCGTCATCCGCTTGCCTTGCTGCGTGAACGCCTGCAAGCCCAGCACATGCTCACCGCCGCCGATTTGCGCAACCTGCCGCACGGCCGCATCACGCGCGTCACCGGGCTGGTCACAGGAAGGCAGCGGCCGGGCACGGCCAGCGGCGTCACCTTCGTCACGCTCGAGGACGAGACCGGTATGATCAACGTCATCGTCTGGCGCGACCTGGCCGAGCGTCAGCGCAAGGAGCTCTTACGCTCCAACCTGCTCACCGTCTATGGCACCCTCGAGCGCGCCGGCGAAGTCGTGCACCTGATCGCGGGACGATTGCGAGATCAGAGCGCGCTGCTCGGCAAGCTCACCACGCGGTCTCGCGATTTTCATTGAGGCTGCAAAACGCTCTCTCTACGACCGCAGCCATCACCTATTCCTCATCCCCGCGAAGCGGGGATCCAGTGGCGTTCGCACAAAAGACGCTGAATTCCCGCTTTCGCGGGAATGACGGTGGATGAGCCCGTGGTAGGAATGACGACCATCCGGCTTCGCGGTACCATTTCCCTCCGGCGCTTGGCGCCATCGAACACCGGCAAAGGCAACACATGATCCCCCACATCGGAGGATGTCACTGCGGCAGAGTGCGGTTCGAAGTAATGGCGCCGTCGAATATCTCGGTCGTCGACTGCAATTGCTCGATGTGCTCCAAATCCGGCTACCTTCACCTCATTGTCCCGAAGTCGCGCTTCCGCTTGCTCCAGGGCGAAGATGTTCTGACGACCTACACCTTCAACACAGGCGTCGCCAAGCACATCTTCTGCTCGATCTGCGGCGTGAAGTCGTTCTACGTGCCGCGCTCGCACCCCGACGGATACAGCGTCAATGCGCGCTGCCTCGATCCGGGCACCGTGGAGGCGATGACCATCGAGCCTTTCAATGGCAGCGAGTGGGAGAGCAGCATCGCCAAGGTCGAGAAGCACTCTTCGATGGACAAGCTCGCCGAAGATCCCGCTTCGATGGACGGCCTCGCCGAGGATCGCGCGCGATGAGACGCTTCGGGATAGGGCTGTTATGCGCGATCGCGGGGTACCTAATCGGGGCGGTCGCGGGCTACTTCATGATCACGGAATTTTCGTCCAACATGCACGACCGCAGCGTCGAAGCGTCGATGACCAGCATCTTCTTTTTGGGCCCCGTGGGCGCCGTCATCGGATTCATCGTCGGCTTTGTCTGCTCCCGCCGTCCAACCAGCACCGCCGTGCCACCGAGCTAAACACATCCCTGCGCTTCGAGCCCTGTGAGAGGCAGAAAGAAAACCATGAATGCCGATGAGTTGCGATCCACCCAGGCTCCGCTGAAGGAGCGCTATCGTGAATCTCCGGAAGCAGCGCTCATTACGCTGCGGGCGCAAGGCCGCATCGGGGAGGGCGTGAGCTGCAAGATCGAGACGGGCAAGGCGCTTCGTCGTCGCGGGCCTGCATCCTGCTACCGGCGGCACTGGCTTAAGCGCGTGCTCGGGCGACATGCTGCTCGAGGCGCTGGTCGCCTGCGCGGGAGTGACCCTCAACGCGGTCGCCACCGCGCTCGGCATCCCCTTGCGCGACGCATCCCTCCAGGCGGAAGGCGATCTCGATTTCCGCGGAACGCTGGGCTTGTCGAAGGAGGTGCCGGTCGGCTTTCAGGCGATCCGCCTCAACATCACGCTCGACACCGATGCCTCCGAGGAACAGCTCGCCACGCTTCTGAAGCTCACCGAGCGCTATTGCGTCGTCTATCAGACACTGTCGCATCCGCCCGCGGTGACGGTCTCGCGAAAGACGGTTTCCGGCTAGCCTAAGTCAGGACCCGCACGTGTCCACCCACACCGTCACGGTTCGCTGGGACCGGGGCGCCCACGCGTTCACCGACAACCGGTACAGCCGCGCGCACGTCTGGCAATTCGACGGCGGCGCGAGAGTACCCGGATCGTCGTCGCCGCACGTCGTTCCGCTGCCTTATTCGGATCCGCAAGCCGTGGACCCGGAGGAAGCGTTCGTCGCCTCCGTCTCGAGCTGCCACATGCTCTTTTTTCTGTCGATCGCCGCGGGGCGCGGATTTTGCGTCGACAGCTATATCGACGACGCCGCGGGCAGGATGGGCAAGGACGCGGCAGGCAAAATCGTCGTGACCGTGATCACGCTGCGTCCCAGGATTGCCTTCACCGGTGCGCCCCTGCCGTCGCGGACCGATATCGACTCCATGCACCACGAGGCGCATGAAGAATGTTTCATCGCCAACTCGGTGAAGACCGAGATCCGCTGCGAGCCGATCTACGGGTAGGCACCCGGTGCGCGACGATCAGTCGCGGGTTGGCGATATCCTGAAGTCGACGACTTTCGGCAGCGCAAGCAGCGTGCGCGAGAGGTTGCGGCTCGCGAACGGGTCGATCGACCACATGACGAACTTGTATTCGAAGCGTCCGCCCGCGCCGTCCAGCCGATAGGACAGCTCGGTGATGTTGAACCGGTGCTCGGCGACGAGCTTTCGCAGCCACGCCTCGTCGCTGATCTCGTCGCGCCGGAACGAAAGGTGGCAACGGACAAAGGATTGCGTCGGCATGCGGTCCTCGATGCTGCGCAGAACCGACAGTACCGCCAAGGTCAGCAGGGTCGTGAGGGCGCCGAGCGCATAGAACCCTGAGCCGATGACGACCCCGACGGCGCTGATGACCCAGATCGAAGCCGCGGTCGTCAGGCCTCGGACCGAGAAACCTTCCTTGAGGATCACGCCGGCGCCGAGAAAGCCGATGCCGGTGACGATGCCCTGGACTATGCGCGTCGAATCGCCGACGCCTCCTCCCGGACCGCGTAAGACGACTTCGCCGAACACCACCAGCACCGAAGAACCCAGGCACACGAGCGCGTAGGTGCGCAATCCGGCCGCGCGGCCGCGATAGGATCGCTCGAGGCCGACAAGCGCCCCCGCCAGAAGCGCAGCCAGCGGGCGCAAGATCAGTTCGTATTCCGTCATCGCAATCGGGTTTTCGGCGCCAGACGGCATCCTACAACGAATTCAGACTCGCGCTGATTGTTGGTGTTGGAGCCTCTCGATACTGTCGGGGCGATAACGCTGATACGAGGCAATGACATGGATTCGTCCGACTTCGAAGCACTCTCCGACGCGCCGTACAGGCTGCCATCGCGGCACCCCGCAGCCGGGCGCGGAATGCGCCGCTTGCGCGAGGACGACGAGGACCTCGCGCCCGACACGCCTTCGGCTCCGGCCGCGACCGCGCCCGACGCCGGCTCGCAGATCAAGCGTCGCCAGGAAGCGCTGCTGCTGTCGTACCTCATCAATCGCCCGGGCCGCCGCTAGCGCCAAGCGCCGTCGCTGCTCGCCGTCACGAAATCCATCGGGCTCTGGGTCGGAGCTCGGTGGATTTTTTCTTTGCATGGTTCTTTTGTAGCGCCGCGAAGTTCACTATCATCGCAAGGACCGGAACCGCGTTCTGACGGCGACCCTTCGCCGGTCACTCCTCGGTGAAGACGGCGCCTGCCCGTCAGGCACAATCAGCCAAACCGAGGGAGAGTCGTGATGACGCTGGACCGATCGATTTCCGCATGGGCAGCGGCTTCGCTCACGGCGTTGCTGGGAGGTTGCGCCAACATGACATCGACAATAGCCTTCCCGCCGATTCCTAACAGCCTCGTGCCGCCACCGACCCAGGTGCTTGCGCTCGAGACGCACGCCACGGGCATCCAGATCTACGAGTGCAGGGTGAGCAAGGACAATCCGGCGCACTTCGCTTGGGTCTTCGTGTCGCCGGAAGCGACTCTCGTCGACAACGCCGGCGTCACTGTCGCGAAGCACTATGCCGGGCCGACATGGGAAGCGATCGACGGCAGCAAGGTGGTCGGCGAGGTCAAGGCGCGCGACGACGGTCCCGATGCCAAGGCGATTCCCTGGCTGCTGCTGAGCGCTAAATCCACAACGGGATCGGGCATGCTGAACCGGACGACCTTCGTGCAACGCGTCAACACCATCGGCGGCAAGGCGCCCATGGATTGCGCTTCGACGCAGGCGGGAGCGGAGCTGCGCGTGCCCTATGAAGCCAAATACAACTTCTATGTCGCCAAGCCCTGACGCGCTGACAACAGACGCGCGGGCTGTCGGCCAGCGGTCGCGGTGAGCGCCGCGGACGGCTTTCCTGCGGACGGTGGCTGCACCTGCGGCGAGGTGCGTTACCGCATGAAGACCAGGCCGCTGTTCGTCCATTGCTGCCACTGCCGCTGGTGCCAGCGCGAGACCGGCGCCTCGTTCGCGCTCAACGCCATGATCGAAGCCGATCGCGTTGAATTGCTCAAAGGCGAAGTTGACATCGTCGACACGCCGTCGAAAGCGGCAAGGGTCAGAAAATATCGCGCTGTCCGCGTTGCCGCATCGCCGTCTGGAGTAACTACGCCGGAGCGGGCAACGCGGTGCACTTCGTGCGCGTCGGCACGCTCGATCAGGCCGACCGGCTCCCGCCGGACATCCACATCTTCACTGCCTCCAAGCAGCCTTGGGTCGTGCTCCCGCCCGACACTCCTGCCGTCGAGGAGTACTACGACAGGGACGTCTACTGGCCCGGGAGAGCCTGGATCGCCGCCGAGTGCTGCTGGCATCGATGGAGCGTTAATTGCCGCGGGCAAATGTCCGCGATCACGTTGGCCCGCTGCGTGCAACGGCGCCGACGCGGCGAGCTATGCAGTGGCAGACGATCGCCGACGCGAAGGCCAAGGACCGTTGGGAGCGACATTGCGAATACTGGTTGCCTCAACAACCCACGCCGGGCGGACGATAGGACACACGCTCGCGCCATCTTGCGCGAGCCAAATCAAGTCGCGTTGCCTTGGCTGCTGGCAAGTATCTCGGCGTACCTTCTGCGAAATTCTAGTGGATGCGAAATTCTTGGAATCGGTTCCGGACCCTCCGGTGCCGATTAACATGATATCCCCGTAATTGAGCATCCGGCCTATGAGCCCCTGTTCCACGCGGATACTTTCGATTTTGAGAGGTTCAGTTCGCTCGTGCTGCGTTTGAAGATCCCAAACTTTGCGATAACGCGGCGGTTTGTTATTACCAATTCTGTTGTCAATCGTGCCACTACAGGTCGCAGCAGCAACAAGACCGCGAGAGCCAGTTCGGGCAGCATGAATGCTGCGAGTCCTATCGACATATCCTTGGAAGATAGCCCTACAACCACCATAGGGAGACTGCCTAACAAAAGCAGTCCCCCTATGAAAAGCGAGAGCCAAAAGGAAATGAGTGAAAGGCGCGCCTGATAAAGAACGAACTCGCCCTTTCCAATTACCGAAGCGACATACCTTGTCGTTTTGAGGCCTTGGTCTACGTTGCGCCGGAAGCTGCCGCATCGTGTCCGCCACTATTCGTTGAAGGCGGTGTTCGTGGAGCAGTTGCAGGTCTCGCTCCGGCATCGACCGATCTAGGGGACGCCATCTGCGGCGCATCTAAATCGAACTCTAGGGTGTCTTCTTGTTCCGAGTGACAAGCAACACCAATCTTGGCGAGTGCTTCGACGAAGCGCACGGCGGTCGCTTCGTCGATTCCTTTTTTCACCGTAAAGGACGCCCGCCGAGAACCTGTGCCGCAGCTTCATCGCTTCGGCCTATCAGAGCGGCGAGTCGCTGGCGCACCTCATCCAACCCAAAACCTTGAAGTACGCCACCTTCGACCACAACACGATATGTCGCCATCTACCCCTCCCTTGGCCCCATCGGCCATTCTCCGCCTTCCAGGAACTGTCTGAGGCAAGAATCCGCCAGCATTGCCTAATCTGGCGACATTGTGGCTACACAGCCGCCGGAATGCAAAACCCCGATCTTGTGGACCGGGCGAACCGCTTGTTTTGTTTGGATGCTTGGTCGGAGCCGTAGGGCAATTCTTGATGATCGCCGGCTGCCTTCTCTGTTTCTTGCGCCCGAGCATGGACGCCGCCGGCGGGCCAGCGCGGACACGCCCATCGGGGGAGTGGTCGAAGGCGATTACGAGCGGCCGGGAGATTCTCCTCATCGAAGCACCAGCCCATCGCCAGTTCCGAAACGTGCGAGGATTGTCTATCGTCCACATGTCTTGCGCTCCCATTTGTCCTTCGCCTTGGCGTCTGCCGTTGTCTGCCATTGCATATTTGCGGCCGCGTCTTCGCCCCCGCATGCAAGGGGAATAACGTGATCGATCACGTAACCTGGACAAGCGCCGCGCGTGTGCGCCGTCGCGGGGCACGGGTGCTGCGTCATAAACTGTCCGCGGGCGGTCGAACTGCGCTGCTGCTTCGCAAATCCATCGAGTGGACAGAGGAACGCGATTACCACGGACCCCAAGAGAATCCGAACCATTCCCATTACGAGCATTTACCATCGACCAGCGACTTCAGGGCTGGGCACCGAGCGGGGACGCCGCCTCATTTCGCGGGCAACACGCGAGTGACAACTCGAGCCTCAATCAACTCGTCCCGCGTCGGATACCACATATGCTCCGGCGACGTATTGGCTACGCGTCGAACAAAGGCGTCAGGGAGGCCCGCGTCCCGGTAAACAGCGATCATCTCTTCGGTCGCAGCTCGCTCTGCGCTAGAGTCCATACCAACGAAGGATGGCTGGTGGAATCCTATTCGAGCATTGGCGGTAGCGGCGCGATCTCGTCCTGCCAGGAATGCGTAAGTGCATGCGCTCGCGCAAAGATTCTCGACATAGGTATCAAGACCGCGCATTTTTATGCTTCGCGCGAGCTTCTGAGCTTCGATGATGCACCACCCCGCGAATTGAAGACGATTGTCGTCGCTGCCGGTGCAGCGGCCATGATGGTTCGCACGTCGTCAGCGGATCCCTCGCCCAGCGCTCCGAGAACGACAATCGACCGGCCATCGGCAGAAACCTTAACGTCGACTCTCCCAATCGGATCGCGTCCGAACGCGATCAAACTAAATTCCCGTAGTTGAGGAAGAACCGAGTTGAAAAGCGTAGCCGCCATTCCCAACGCTCCAATGGCAACCATGATCCTCGCTGCGGTTGCCCAACCCTGCCGGCCGCCACGTTGAACGTGTCGCTCAGCAGATCGCCAAATCCCGACGACAGACCATAACCAAACACTTACCGTAAACACTAAGATGCTAGCGCTTGCGATGGCTATTGTGCGAAGCGAACATGGTGCGGCTCAGTTCATTGATTAATGCCGCGAGAATCAGACAACGCGCCCGCGATGAGTGCTCCGTTGACCCAATACGACACTCCGAGTGAAAACTGGCCGCGCCAGTGCCGCACAAAGTAGTTGGCTCGCTCCCCGCGTCTCTTTTCAGTTTCCCGCTCTTGAATTGTTGGAATCGCCGGCCGGTTTTCCTTGGTCTCGCCAAAATTACCCGCCGAAAATTTGTCGCCCCCCTCATGCGTCGTCTCAGCGGCAGCCTGGGTCGCAATATCTCTCTGGGTGTTAGGGTTGCTGCGTGGGGGACTAGCCTTCCCCTTCAAGAAAGTCGCTACGATCCAATAGCCAATGGCCGAGCAGGCGATGACGACAACGATCTCTGCCGTCGTCATGGCGCAATACTCGTTATCCAGTCCCGATAGGCGATGATGGTACCGCGCCGTTCATTTCCTTCGTCCTCTAGTTCCAAAGCTTCATCTAACTGTCTACACACCAGGCCAACCAGCTTGGCAAACGACTCTGTGTCCAACCGACCGCTTGCAAATCGGATCGGATCTCCAGCTATGGAGCGGCGCAACTCAATCCTCCTAAGTATGTTGATGGCAAAAGGCGCGCACGCTAACAGCTCGGCGGCCAATGCGCTACATGCTCTCGAGTTAGCCGCAATACACGCGTTTAGAAAAACGACGAGCAACATTGCCATGATCGTTAGATAGACAATGCCGACCAGCACCAGCACGCCTAGATTTGCACCAAAGGTCAGAAGAAGAAGCGGGAGTTCAACAACCAGCAATACCAGCAAGACAAGCGCCATATATCGGAGCGGATTCAGTGCGCGCGTGAACTCCTGAACACGATGGTCCTCCTGGTGTTGCTCAACCAAACTCGAAGGTGACCAGCTGACCCTGAAGATAGCGGCATATGGGGTTAGTGGGTTTGGCAAATAGGGATTTCTTCCCAACAGCTGCCAACCGCCTTGTGGGTATCGAAATGTCCATGTGCCATGAGCTTCAATCAAGACGAACTCATTGTAGTAAAGCAGCATTGCCGAGTCATACAGGTAGAAACCGATGACCCCTAGCACGATGAGAACTCGGGTGATGGATTCACTTCTTCTTGAACAGGGAGCGCATCCACGCGAAGACACCCACCGCCGCAGCCAATATGAATTTCCAGGCGGCGGCAAAAAGGCCGGCGAGCACAGCCCAAAACCCCTTTTGAGTGGCAACCGCGGCGGCGCCGCCCAGTACCAAGGCAGCAAGACCATATTCGGCCACCTTGTCTCCCTGCCTGATATTCGGAGTAGGTTTCGCCCGGTGTGAACCGAAACCCCTCCAGACGGCTTTCAAAAGACTTGCGGTCCGCGTCCAAATTAGAAGGGTCAGATACTAGCGTGGCGCGCATAACTCCGGTCCGTCCTAGAAGCCGAGTCGTGTAATTCACTGTGATCTTGCCGCTATCGTCTTGGAGGCGCGT
>CAVSRR010000005.1:0-507877 GCA_963730465.1 uncultured beta proteobacterium
AGCGGCTGATAGTTGGCGACGAGCGTAATGTAGCCGTCGCGTCCCGGCTCGTAGCTTGCAAACATGTAGAAGTCGGTCCCGTCCACCTTGGGCTGCGTCGTGATGAATGGCGCTTCGCGGTGGCTGGACGCGTGCGCCGGCACTGCGGCGACGGAGGCAACTGCTGCACAGAGAGCGGCCGCGAGAGGCAGCCTGCGTGCCACGTTCAGTCGATGGATGCTCATGAGCCGGTTCCTTCAAGGTTACGTTCAAGGTTACGTCTTGGCGACCCGAATCGCGGGATCGATCACGGACACCCGACCGGATGCGGGAGGTGTCCTCTCGCAATACGCGCGGCGGGCGAACTTGGATGCAGATGGCGTGCGCCGCCGCGGGATCGCCGCCGAAAATAGCGCCGGCACTCATCGCACCGAGGCCAGCGCGGCGAACAACTGCATGTCGAACGCGCGCTCGGCGAACCACACCGCGGCAACCGCCGCGATCGCGGTCGAGCCGCCCGCGAGCAGGAGCCGCCGATAGCCCCAGGTCGCTCGCAGGCAATAGGCGATCGGCAGAAACACTCCGACGATGGCAAGCTGGCCCAGCTCGACGCCGATGTTGAATCCCGCCAGCGACAGCGCGAGCGAGCCGGTCGGCAGGCCGAGGTCCTGGAGCGCTCCGGCAAAGCCGAAGCCGTGCAGCAGGCCGAACGCGAATGCCGCCAGCCAGCGTCCGTTTGCGACGACGGGAAACAGGTTGTTGAGCGCGGCGAGCACGACCGACAAGGCGATGGCGGACTCGACCCAGCGCGAGGGCAGCGATACGACGCCGAGCGCCGCGAGCGACAGCGTGATCGAGTGCGCAAGCGTGAACGCGGTGACGACCTTGGCGACCTCGATGAACGATGCGCGGAACGTCCCGCCCGGCTGCCACGTCGCGATCGCGGCGCACGAGCACCGCAGGCAGCAAGCAGCGACAGCAGGAACAGGATGTGGTCGAAGCCGAGCCAGATGTGCCATACGCCTTCGTGCACGTAGGTCACGAACTGCGTGAACGGGCCGCCGCTGTCTCCGCCCACCACGCGTGATGGCGTTTCCTCACTGAACACGACGCTGCGGCTCTCGCCCGACTCGACGAAATTCAGCAGCCCGCGGTGCTGCGGGTCGACGTCGCGGAACAGTCGATACTCGATGGTCAGCGTCGGTCCGGGCTGCGGGCACGTTCCCTCGAACTTCAGGACCGAATACGCGCCGTCGGTGTGTGAATCGACAAGGTGATCGCTCACTGTCAAGGGGCACGCCTCTCCCGACGATGCGATGCGTAGTCGGCCGAGCGCGTACGCGTCGATGTCGGCGTGGTGCGCCTTGAGCTCGGCCCAGGTGATTTCGCCGTCGCCGTTGGTGTCGAGTCCGATCGCGTTGTCGAGATCGCGCAGCGCGATGTCCCATTGGCCCTCGAGCGTCGCGCCATCGCGCTCCACCGTCAGGTACGCGTCGCTCGGCTTGTGCGCAGCCGCGCCCGTGGCGAGCAGCAACGCGAAGACCAGCGTCAGCGCGCGGATCATCGCGTCCCCGCGAGTGCGGCAACCACCGCCTTGTCGTCGAGATGCGTCTCCGCGATCCAGTCGCTCGCAAGCCGGAGCGTCGCGGCATCGTTCGTCGCACGCGCCGCATCGACCAGGATGCGCAGGTCGGCGGGCTCGCGCTGGACGTTCCAGTTTTCCCGGGCGAGCGCGAGCGCGCCGCGGCTGTCGTTCTCGGCCTCCAGCCGGAACCGTGCTTCCTCGCGACGATGCAGGCTGTCGCCGCGCCGGCGCGCCGCATCGAATCGTGCCGCCATTTCGTCGCGATGGATGTCGAACGCCGCGCGCTGATCGGGCAGACGCTGCTCGGCGAGCAAGCGGCGAAGGAGCAGGGTGTCGTTGTTCGTTTCGGCTGCCACCAGCGCAAGCGCCTCGCGCGGACGATTGGCATCGAGAAGGAAATCGGCGTAGGCGGCTTTGAGGTATGCGTCATTCGCGTCGAGGGCGAGGGCAGCGGCGAAGTGCTGCTCCGCGGCTACGGCATCGCCGCGCCGCTGCGCGATTTCGGCGGCGAGCGTTTGTGCCCACTCGACGATTCCTGGATCG
This sequence comes from uncultured beta proteobacterium, assembly GCA_963730465.1. Taxonomy (GTDB): domain Bacteria; phylum Pseudomonadota; class Gammaproteobacteria; order Burkholderiales; family Casimicrobiaceae; genus PALSA-1003. The sequence continues at coordinate 2,108 of CAVSRR010000005.1, forward strand.
GCGCCCGGGGCTTCGAGCCCCTGAATGAGGCGCGTGTAGGCAAGCGCCGCGTCGCCGGAAAGGCTGCTCGGCGCCGCCATGCAGCCCGCGATGACGAGCGGCGGGGCCAGCGTGGCGAGCTGCCTGCAATCGGATTTCGCCTCCGCGAAGCGACCCACGACGGTCAGCACCGTGGCGCGCGTGAGGCGCGCCTGTGCCGCGCGTGGATTGGCTTTCAGCAGCCGATCCAGATCGGCGAGCGCCCCGTCGAAATCGTGCTGGCTTTGCCGGATGGTCGCGCGCAGCAGCACTACCACGGGCGGCGCCTCGGGCAGCGTCCACCATGGCGACAACGCCGCCTGAGCTTGTCCCAGAAAGCGCGGATCGCCCGTCGCGCGCGACGCGTCGATTGCGCGGCGCGCGACCCGCGTCGCCACCTCGATGATTGTCCGGAGTGGCGGCGAGGGCCGCGCGCATGCGCTTCAGCTCGCGCAGGCCCGGGTCGCCTCGCTCCGGAAGCCGCTCCAGCACGACGGAGTCGTCGGTCAGGGATGTGCGGCGCGGCAGAGGCGCCGCCCGCGCAGACGGTCATCGCGACCACGGCCAGCGCAAGCGTCCGCGACAGCTTGGCGACGGCCTTCAGCATTGCGTCTCCGCCAAGAACGCCCTCATTGTCGAATCCTCCGTGAGTGAGTTCGCGGTCCGGCAGCCGACAAGCGAGTGGACGCCGCCATGCGCTTCCATCCGCGAGCCCGGCTGAAGACAGGGCCGCCTCGTTCCCGGATGTACGATGGCGCGTCCGATTTGGATGCGCGGCGCCCGACGTTGTAAAAGGCGCCGCAAAGGCGTAGTCTTTTCTGTGGGGGTTAGCAGGACCCCCGGGTTTCATCCCTCCAAGACGGTGCCCCGTCCAATCCTGTGAGCGTCGCGCGACGGATGCGGGCACCACACAATGTTCGGCATTCCGTCCGGGCGCAATTCAACTTTGTGCTTGGAGGTGTCGTCATGCGCTATCAACTGAAGCAGATCTATTGCCGTCCCTGGACGCTGAGCGGCCTCTCGCTGAAGCTCATCGAGAGCCACTACGAGAACAACTACGGCGGCGCGCTGCGGCGCCTGAATGCGATCACCGAGCAGCTCGAATCGCTCGATTTCGCGAAGACGCCGGGCTATGTCATCAACGGCCTGAAGCGCGAGGAGCTGGTCGCGCTCAATTCCACGCTGCTGCACGAGCTCTATTTCGCGAGCATGGGCGGCGACGGCAGGGTGACAAAGCGCATGTCCGAAGCGCTCGCGCGCGACTTCGGCTCGGTGCAGCGCTGGCGCACCGAGTTCTCCGCCATGGGTTACGCGCTCGGCGGCGGCTCGGGCTGGGTGCTGCTCGTCTGGATGCCGCGAGACGGCCGGCTCATCAATCAGTACGCCAGCGAGCACAGCCAGGCGATCGCGAGCGGCATCCCGGTGCTCGCGCTCGACATGTACGAGCACGCCTACCACATCGACTTCGGCGCGAACGCGACGGCCTACGTCGACACGTTCCTGCGCAATGTCGACTGGCAGGCGGTCGAGGGACGCTACGAGGACGCGAGCAAGGTGGCGCCGCCGCGACCGCTGGTGCAGGAGGAGTTCGGCGACCTGCCGGGCGTCGGCGTCGAGGAGGTGAGGGCGATGCTGGCGGAAGGCAAGCCGCTGCAGCTCATCGACACGCGGCCGAAGCACTTCGTCTCGCGCCAGCAGGACATCGCCGAGGGCGTCACCTGGCGCGATCCCGAGCGCGTCGGCGAGTGGATGGGCGAGCTATCCAAGGAGAAGCCGGTCGTGGTGTATTGCGCCTATGGCTTTCACGTTGGCTGCCGCACCGCGATCGCGTTGCGCGATGCGGGCTTCGACGCGCGCTACATGACGGTCGGACACTCCGGCTGGAAGGCGGTCGGCGCGCCGGTCAAGATGAACAGCGTGAGCGCCGCGTCGGCGCTGGCAACACGGCGCTGATGCACCTGGATCGGCAGCCGACGGCGCTAGGCGGATGGCGGCGCATATCGGCTTTGCATCGACGCGACGCTCCATTGAAACGTGAACATGTAGTCCCAGCTCGTGGAGATGGGACGGGCGTTGAGGATGAAGGGGAAACGTCGTTGCAGAGGGGTCGAGCGCACGTACTGGCGGTCGCGGCGTCCAAGTGTCTTCAATAGATAGTCGTGCCACCAGGCGCGCGCTCGCCAGTAGCGATAGATGTGGCGCGGCACTTGAGCGTGGCGCTCACTTACGAAGCGCCGATAGTCGTTGAGGGATGTCTCCGAGAACCGGCTGGGATCGTTGAGGTGACTATGTCCGGTGGCCGCCTTGCGCATGCCAAACCGGTTTCGCGGCAATCCCGCCTCCTCGGCGATGCGCCGCGGTATCGGCCGGTCGTAGTCGCCGCCGATCGACCATGGGCGCATCTCTTCCGAGACTGCCACGTCATAGATCGCCTGATTGCGCCGCGCTCCGATGCACGGCACGGCGATGCCCTGGTATCCGACGCGCAAGCGGAACTCGATCTGGGTGATCCCGAGCGCGTACCGCAACCAGGTCCTGCTCAGGTGGCCGCCCACCTTGGCCGATTTCGGCACCCAAATCGTGTCGCCGAAATCGCCGTTGAGCAGGATGCACCCGCGTAGCTGATCTTCTGCCGCGGCCAGGGACGCCATGGAATTGGCCGCGCTGTAGGCAAACTCGGCCTCGGCGCGGCCGTCGAGGCGGACGTACGCCCATCGCGAGTACTCCCTGCACTCCATGCCGAGGAGTCGCGCATTCGCGGCGCCGCTATCGCCTTCGGGATCGTCCTTGCGCTCGTCGACGAACGCGAGCGCTTCCGACGCATCCGGCTGCGCGGGCCAACGCCGCCGCCGCGGTGGAGTCGTAGCCGTTGGAGAGGGAGACGACAGGACGATATGTTTGCTTCCGCGAGGGATCCGCTGCGTTCTCGAAAACCTTTCTCATGCCCTTCGAGCAGCAGCGTCTTGTAGGATCGATAGTCATTGAACGGCTCGCACAATCGATGACGGCCGAACTTCAAGGATCCGCGCTCGTCGATCGTGATGGTCGTCGAGAAATGCACACCGAGAGAGATACCGGAGCGCAGTCTCAGGCGACCATGAGGGCAGTGCAGGCCCTGCCGATAGATGCGGATGAGGTCATATCCGTAAAAGGGATAGATGTCGTCCGGCTGCTCCTGCGCCATGCTCATCGCGAAGGCCGGCGAGTTGGAGACAAAGACCGAATCGCCTTTGACGATGCTGAAGAGCGGACCCATATGGTCGGTACTGGTCGTGAACCGGACCTGGCCGCGATCCAGCGTCGCTCCGGTTCCGACGATGATGGTCGCCGCGATGAAGTTGAACGGTGCGAAGACATCGTTCCAGGCGCCCTCGATGAATCCCTCGGGGCGCGTTTCCACGAGCGTTCCATGGGATACCGAGACGGTGTCGCTGCCACGATCGACGCGGGCGCACCAAGCGAGCGGCGGCAGCGTGGGAACTTCGTGATATCGGAACGGCATGCGTCTTCGGGCGAGTACGTCTGAGAGTGATGTGCCGGCCGGTCGTCGCCGGGGCGATCAGACCGGCAACGGGCGGTGACCGCAATGCGCCCGCTATCGCACTACCAACGGGATTGTAAATGCCAGGCAGGGGCTTGCAACGGACTCGGCCAGATAGCCCTTTCGAACCTCCATTGGAAAGTATAGTCTTCGCCCGTGCGGCGCGCGACAGATGAAGAACAGACGCGTTGGTGCTCACGCCGGTCAATGGATTTGGGGAGACAATAAAATGAAACTCAGCTTCGCCATCGCTTTGCTTGTGCCAACCGCTGCAATGGCCGCCGGCCCTTTCGACGGAACGTGGAAGACGCAACTCGACTCGATTCAGTTCTCCGACCCGGCCGGACGTCTATACGCTCAAACAGGGCATGTATAAGTGCTCTTCGTGCGCTGCCGCCTGTATTCGGTCAAGGCGGATGGGACGGATCAAAAGGTGAAGGGTCACCCCTATTACGACACGATTGCAGTGCGTGAGGTCGACGCGAGAACGGTTCAGATCACCGCCAAGCTGGGCGGAAAGCCGGCCAACTCCGACTCGATGTCCGTCTCGGCCGATGGCGCGACCCTGACCGAGACGTTCCAGGACATGTCCGGCGCGCAAGACCGTGACCGGAACGCAGGTGTCGAAGAGGATCGCTCCCGGTGTCGCGGGCTCGCATGCGATTTCCGGTCATGGAAAACGGAAAAAGTGCCGGATATTTCCGATGTCGGCGCGACCACGACGTACAAGATGACGCCCGACGGCCTGCAGATGAGCTGGAACGGACAGAGCTACGACGCCAAGTTCGACGGCAAGAAGTATTTGACCGCCAACGATCCCGGCAAGACCTGGGTTTCGCTTGCGGCGAATCTCCGACAGCACGATCGAGGAGACCGACAGTCGCGATGGCAAGGTCGTCGACATCTATCTGATGACTGTTTCGGCGGATGGCAAGACCATGACGATCGTCGACAAGGACGTCCGCCGGGCGACGACCTCGCAGTACAAGATGGTTAAGCAACCTCGAGCTGACGAGGCCGGCGCGGCGTTGCCTGCCGAAGCTGGTCGAGAGACCCGCGCAACTCGAGCAGCGATCGCGCCGAGAAGGACAAGCGCCAGGCTCGCCGCGGTACACCGGCCCCGGCGTCCCTGACAAACCCTTTCATTCGCGGGGCCGGGTGGCCTCCGCTGGTGCGTGCGCGATCGCGCGGTATCGATCTCCGCGCTAGCCCGGCCTCCGTCCGAATCCGGATACCAACGCGCAGCTCCATCGGTCGCCGGCGAATCGCCGCAAGGGGCACGCCATCGAAACGCCCGACCCGCGCTCAGGGCGGGGTTCGGGGCCAACGACGCATTCCATATATTCATGCATCAGATGCGCAAAGAGCGTTTGCTCGAGGACGCTGTCGCGCGGCACTATTCAGTCTGATATCCCGCGGGTATGGACCGCGGATTGAAGCATGCAAAAGGAGAATGTATGAAGGCGAATCTATTGCTGCGCGGAGCAGGACTTTTGCTCGTCGCGGCCGTCGCGTGGGGCGGGTTGTTTCCGATCGCGCTCGATCACGTTGTCGACGCCTCGATCCGTTTTACATGACGGCGATTCGCTACGGCATTACCGCGGTCATTCTCGATCGGTCTGCTCGGCCGCGGTTGAAGGACGCAACGCGCTGCGCCTGGAAGGCAAAGCGGCGCGCCTCGCCGTGCTGGGCTCGCTGGGCTTCGGCGGCCTCGGCCTGTTCGTTTTGCTCGGTCTGCAACACTCGCGTCCCGAACACGGCGGCATCATCATGGCCACGCAGCCGTTGATCGCCGCTGTGGTCGCATGGCTGGCTCAAGGGCACGCGCCCGACGCAATCGACCTGGGGCTTTCTGGGTCTCGCGCTTGCCGGCGTGGTGCTCGTGATCACCAAGGGTCATTTCTCGGGGCTCTTTGACGCGGGAACCGGCTGGGGCGACGTTCTGATGTTCTTCGGCGCCGTGAGCTGGGTAATCTACACGCTCGGCGCGGCGGAATTTCCGTCATGGTCGCCGCTGCGCTACACGACCCTGACCTGCGCTGCTGGCGCTGCCCGCCATTTTCGCCGTCACGCTCGTTGCGACGGCGACGGGCTACGTCGCGATACCGAACGGCGAGGCGGTCGCGTCCGCAGGCTGGCAATTGGCTTACATCATCGGCGTCGCATCCGTGCTGGGCGTCATCTCGTGGAATGCCGGCAACAAGATCGTGGGAGCGAGCAACGGCGTGTTGTTCATCAATTTCGTGCCGATCACTGTTTTCGCGATTCGCATCGCGCAAGGCCATCGCTTCACGCCCATCGAGTTCGTGGGCGCGGCACTGGTGATTGGCGCGCTCATCGGCAACAACATCGCCGCGAAGCGCCCGGCTAGCGCCGTGCGCCCGCCGATATCCCACGCTCGCACGCGCGTCGAGATCGCGGGATGAAGGCACGGCGGCGCGATTTCAACCGTGTCGCCTGAAACAAGCCGCACGCGCAGCATACAGGCTGACCGAGCCCAATAAAGAAGGCGCCGCAAGCACGAGTGAAGGCCATGCTGCTTACGACGTGACGAGGCTCACGCAGCTTCGGGCGTCGGACCCGAAGCGCGCATCGCCAATTCGCCTTCGAGCGTCGCGATCCGCTCGCGCAGATCCGCAGTCTCGAGTTGCGCGTAGGCGTCGGCCGCGCGCTCGCCGAGTCGCGCGAGCATCGCGCGCTCGTTGCTGTCGAGATCGGTGCCGGCCGCGTGCGGACCATAGAGCGCGACCGCGAAGCTGCGGACCCGATTCGCGACGGGAATCGCGAGGATTGGGCGCCTCAGCCCGGAGGGCAGATGGACGTCGGTCGACGCGTCGGCGATGCGCAAACGGAGCGCCTCTTGGCAAGCCCGCGAGGATCGGATCGTCGACGGTGAGCGTTCGAGTGGAAGTGTCATCCCAGCCCTTGCCATTTTCGTAGCGAACGAACGCGGCATCGGTACGCCGAAATGTCGCGGCCGACGCGAGCTTGAGCGCGTCGAATGGCTCATCGGCCAGAAGCCGGTCGATTTCCTCGGGGCGCGTGGCGCGCAGGATGGCCTGGCCCAGCGCCGATTCCGCGCGGTCGAGCCCGCGGTTGAAGTAGCGATCGGCGAGATGTACGGACAACTCGTGCAGCCGCGATATTGCCGTAGAGTGCGAGCACCGCGATGCCGAGCCACGCCCAATTCGGAAGGTCGAGCCGTTCGCGCAATTCCTCGACTTCGTGGTGCAGCAGCAGCGCCGGAGCGCTGAGCATCACTCCGAGCAGCGTCACGCGGCGCAAGGGGATCAATACGCTGACCACGCGATCGCGGCTGAGCGCCTCGACGACGAAAAGGCAGAAGACACCGTTGGCGAGGAACAGCAGGCCGATGAGGTCGTACGGCGGTTCCGATCCCCAGAACGACGAGAACAGCGACGTTCCCTGCGCGAGCTGGGCGATGATGAAGCTGGGCAAACCGATGGCGCATCCCCAGATCACCCAGCGAACGCGCTGATAATCCTCCGGTGACTGGCTGCGCCGGCGCGCCAACAGGATGAGGAGTGCGCCGACGTCGACCAAAAAGCCGCCGAGCAGCGTCGCGCGCGACACGGTCTCGGTCGACAAGCCGAAAGCGTTGCTATAGGACCAAAGCAATCCGAGCGCGAAGACGACGCCGATGAGCGGCACCAGCCGCTCGAGCGCGCGCCACCGAGCGTCCACGTTGCCATTGGGCACGTGCAGCGCGAACAGCAGCAGCCCTGCGTAGGCTGCCGCCTGGGCGAGCGCGGCGGCGAAATTCTGTGCGAGAAGCAGGATCGGCCACTGCTGCAGAAATGCGTAGAAGACGAAGCTCTGTCCGGGGTTGAACCAGAACGCATAGATAAAGAACCCCCAACTCATTCGCCCAGGGCGCTTCCACACGAGCCATGCGGCGGCGACAACGACCAGGATGCCGGCGACCGCGTCGAGCAGGAGAAAAATGCGAACCAGCCAGTTCGATCGGCCTCGCGGCGGCGACAAGCGTCACGGTCCTCGCACTCGTGTCCCGGCGTCGCCGCCAGATCGACGACGGCGACGCGTCCGGGAAGGACGTATTGAAGTCCGCCGAGCGTGGCAAGAACGCTGGCGCAGCGCACCGCGTCGTACGGAAGGCACTTCATTCGCGAAAGATCGATGCGATCGCCCTCGCGAATGCCGGCGCTCGAGGCGGGCGAGGCGGCCTTGTCCTTGAACGGGCCCGTGACGTCGTAGATCAGTCCGTCGCTGTTGGCATAGAAGCCCAGCGACCCAAGCGGTTGGATGAACCGGACCAGATCGGGGACGATCATCACGAGTCCCCAAACGACGAGCAGGATCAGCAGGAAGCGATCACGGGTCATGGCGATGTCACGAGACGCAATGCGTGGGTGCGCCGGACGACATCACGCACAGGCTCGCTTTCCAATGAGAACGCATCGCGGGGTGGCTCGCAATGATTGCATCGTCGCGAATCATCTGGGCGACGCGAACAGACCCTCGATCCTGTCCGTGACGTCGAAACGCGTCACGCCGCTATTGCGTCACATGCTCGAGTTCGAACTGGGTCACTTTCACGCGATCGTTCATGACGAAGTCAGACGCACCCTGCTGCGGTACTACGCGATAACTGCCGTCATCCATGCGCACGGTAAACTCGTAGCGCGCGTTCGCGGTCCGTGCCTGCCACTGCTTGGTTCCCACCGAGCCTACGTAAGGCTCTTCGCTACCGGTCTTCTTGAGCGGAATGTACATGACGAGCCCGATCGGCGACCCGGTGCCCGTGATCGCGGCGGCGCCCGTGCCCGTGGCGGCGGAGGTGGCGGTGGCCTGAGTCGCCGCCCCGCGTATTTGCTGGACTTCCTTAATCGACACGATGATGCCGCAATCCCTGCACCGGATGACCACGCTCGACTCTACGTCGCGCGGGGGAGCCTCGACCATCTGCGCGCCGACGCGGGATGCGGCTGCGATCGACAGAACCGCCGCGGCCGTTGCCACGGCTGCTGCGCATTCGGCGTATCGGCGTGGCACAGCCTTTACTCCGGGATGGCCTGGAGAACGTACAGGGCGGACAGCAGCAGACTCGGTTGCCCGAACTGTTGGAGCCAGCGTTCGTAGACCTGGTTGATCTCCCCAGATCTGAAGAGGTCCGCGAGGCTGCGGTTCACCGCGAGGCGAAACTCAGGGTCGTTGCGGGGCAGCACGAGCGCGTACGGCTCAACCGAGAAGTCCTCCTCGACGAGCCGCAGCGGCCGAGCCGATTCCGTCGACTTCAGCAGGCTGAATAGCAGGAACCTGTCGGAGGCAAAGGCGTCGGCACCGCCATCCTTCAGCAGGTCGGTCCCGCGCTCGCGCGTGTCGATCGGGATGACTTGAGCCTTGATCTTGCCTCTGGTAAGTACCGATGCGAGCGCACGCTCGGTCGTGGTGCCGCGAATGACCGCGACGCGCTTGCCGTCCAAGTCGGCGATGTGCTTGATGTTGGATGCATCCGTCACCAGGAGACTCGCGCCATCGACAAAGGTGATCAGGCTGAAGTCCACCTGCTCCTGTCGCGTGAACGACCAGGTCGTGGTTCCGCACTCGATGTCGATGCGGCCCTTCCGGACCGCCTCGATGCGATCCTTCAGGCCCAGCGGAACCCAAACGGTCCGAATCTTCGCGATTCCGAGCTGGCGCTGGATGCTCTCGGTGACGCGCTGACACAGATCAACCGAATAACCCAGCGGGGACTTTTCGGGCCCCGTAAAGGAGAAAGGCGCCGAGCCCTCGAAATATCCGAGGCGGATCGTTTGTGTTGCCTTGATTCGACGGAGCGTGTCTTCCGCGGCAGCGGGCGTGCAAAAGGCGATCGCCTGCAGCAGCAGGAAGATGGCACAGGGTACAAGTCTCATCGGTGATCTCATGATGTCGTCGGGTGAGCCTGACGGCAGTATAAGCGACTCCCCGCGGCGCCGCATCCTTCGGGCGAACTGCGGGCTCGGGGTGCCGGGTTGATCTTGGCTCCGCCCGCGATCAAACTTCAGACGCGGGGGTGGCTTCGATGGGCGATCCGTCCGGCCGCGAATGGCGAGAATGGGAATGAGTTCGATGACCGACTTGCGCGGATCGCAACGGGGACGGCTTCGCGGCGAATCGGATCTTGCGCTCGAGCGCCGCCGGCGCAGTCGCATGCCTTTGGGCGGTCCTCGCGCCGGCAACGATCGCGATGGCCGAGACGCGCTACGTGCTCGAGCTTCACTCGAGCACCCGGTTGCTGCCTGCGAACGTCGAGCGCGAACGCGCGCTGCAAGCGGCGCTCGATACCTCGACGACGAGGCATGTCGAGTTGTACCCGGAATTTCTCGATGTGCCACGCTTCAGCGGCGAAGCGTATTCCCGTACGGTTGCCACGTTCCTGCGCGAGAAATATAGCGCTCATCCGCCCGAGGTCGTGATCATCGCCGGCGAGGAAGCGCTCGAGTTCTGGCTCGCCAATCGCGGCGCAATTTTCCCGCATGCGCCGGTGGTGCACATGAGTATTCCCAACTCGGTCCTCAAGTTGCTGCCGCCACTGCCTCCCGATGTAATCGGTGCGCCGATGGAATACGATGCGGTGCGCACGATCGACCTCGCGCTTCGCCTGCATCCGCGGGCGACCCAACTCGTGCTGGTGACTGGCGCTAGCGAATGGGACCGGCGATGGGAGGCGCGCTTGCGCAGGGAGGTGGTGACCTTCGAGGATCGTGCGAACGTGGTGTTTCTTGCCGGATTGCCGATGGCAACCGATGCGCAAGCGACTTGCCGACCTTGGCGCGGATGCGGTCGTCTACAGCCCCGGGCTTTACGCGGATAGCGCGGGAGGCGTTTTCACTCCGGCCGCATCCGTGCGCATGCTCGCCGCCCAAACCGCCGCGCCAATCTACGGGCCGTTCGATACCTTCGTCGGCACGGGCGCCGTGGGCGGCTACATGCCCAGCTTCGCGACGATCGGACAGCGTGCCGGTCAGATCGTCGGCGCGCTCCTCGACGGCGCGTCGCCGAGCGCTCGGTCCCTGCTGGAGCCGATTCCGACGGCGTTGAACGTCGACTGGCGGCAGGTGCGGCGTTTGGGGATCGACGAAAAAGCGATTCCCGGCGACGCCATCGTGCGATTCCGCGAGCCGTCGGCATGGGAGGAGTACCGAAACGAGATTGTGATCACGATCGTCGCGCTCGTTGTTCAGGCACAGCTCATCGTCTGGCTCCTGGTCGAGCGCCGCCGCCGCCGCAAGGCTCAGCATGCCGAACAGGGGCTTCGCACCGAGCTCGCGCACGGCGCGCGGCTCGCAATGGCGGGTGAGCTCATCGGCTCGATCGCGCACGAAATCAACCAACCCCTCGGCGCGATTCTGAGCAATGCCGACACCGGCGATCACATCCTCGAGTCCGACGCGGACCCGCGCGCGGAGATGCGCGCCATTCTGTCCGACATACGACGCGACGACCTGCGCGCGAGCGAGGTGATTCTCCGGCTGCGAAAGCTGCTTTCGAAGCATGAGGTCGAGCGCAGGCCGCTCGATGTCAACCATGCCGCTCTGGATGTCGAGCCGATCCTGCGAGCCGAGGCAAAGCGTCGCGGCGTTGCGCTCGCCATCGAGTCAGCGCCGGAAGCCGCCATGATCGTCGGCGACCGCATCCAGATCCAGCAGGTGCTCATCAACCTCGTGCTCGAACGCGATGGACGCCGAGCAGGAGCTGCCCGACGATCGTCGCCGGGTCGCGCTATCCATTGCCGCAAGCGAAAGCTGCCGTTACCATCGCGGTTCGCGATTGGGGGCACGGCATCGCGCCCGAGGATCTTCCGAAGATCTTCGAGTCGTTCTTCACGACCAAGCAGGACGGTATGGGGTTGGGGCTCTCGATCACGCGCAGCATCGTCGAGGCGCACGGCGGACGAATCCGCGGCCGAGAATCGGAGCCCGGGTGCGCTTTTCCAGGTCGACCTGCCGGCTGCGCGAAACGGCTCCCGCGGCCACAGCGGGTTTCGCATGAGTGCAGCGCCGGTCATACACGTGGTCGACGACGACGAGTCGATGCGCAACGCGCTCCTGCGAGCGCTGCGCTCGGCGGGCTTCGAGGCTCGCGGTTACGCGTCGACGGGCGAATTCCTGTTGCATCCGCCGCCGGACCATCATGGCTGCATGCTGATCGACGTGCGCATGCCGGGGCCGTCGGGTCTCGATCTCCAGGACGCGCTTCGGCGCCAGGGACTTGCGCTGCCGGTGGTATTTCTCACGGGTCACGCGACTGTCTCTGCGAGCGTGCGCGCGATGAAGGCTGGCGCGGTGGATTTCCTTGCGAAGCCCGTCAAGCGCGAGGTCCTGCTGGACGCGTTGAAGCGGGCGCTGGCGCGCGATGCACAACGGCGCACGGTCCGCGACGACGCGGATCGCCTGCGCGCGGGGTTTGCGACGCTGAGCGCTCGCGAGCGGGAAGTCTTCGACGGCGTCGCCGCCGGCAAGTCGAACAAGCAGATCGCCGACGAGCTCGGCATCGCCGAGCGCACCGTCAAGGTGCATCGTGCAGCCGCAATGACCAAGCTGAATGCAGAATCCGCGGCGGAGGTTGGCCGGCTGGCGCAGCGGCTCCAGGACCTGCCTCCGGCCAGCGAGCATTCCTCGCACGAGGACTGACGGCGTTCGGGCACCGCGAGCCGCGGACCCTGGGCGCGGCCGGTCCGCGCTTCGGGGCTCGACGCGCTCGACTGCCCTTTCGGGCATGCGACATTGCACTCTCAGGCAGGCGCGCACGCCCGATGATCCAATGGCGCTATCGACGCTGCACAGACGACTATACGTACGTGGTCGCCTCACTGTCGATATTCAGCACCTTCATCGGACGCACGAGAGATCCGTGACGGCGGCACGCTCAGGAGGCACCGTCCTACTCGTGGAGGACGACGACAGCATGCGCGCGGCGTTGGAACGTTTGCTCAATGCATTCGGCTTCCGGTGCGTCGCTTTCCGGTCGGCGGAGACACTGCTCGCAAGCGGCATGAGCGAAGGCGCCGTGTGTCTCGTGAGCGACCTGAAGCTGCCCGGCATGTCCGGCCTCGAGCTGCTGGCGGAGCTGCGAGCGAGACACACGGCGTTGCCCTCGATCGTGATCACATCGCATGACGCGCCAGGGCTGCGCGACGGCGCCGGGAGGCAAGGCGCATGCGCCTATCTGACCAAGCCATTTCAAGGCATCGCCTGCTGGACGCCATCAAGGCAGCCACCAAGCCGGTGATCGCCTCATGAACGAGATCGGCTCCGACCGTTTTGCGGTAGCGAGGTCGCTGCACGGCGGCGGAGCAGGGCGAAGGTCACGAGAATCCGTCTGGCTCCTTTCACGAAGGCGGTGCGCCTGAGCGACGGCTGGATCACGGGGCTGCAGCTGGGCCGGAGCCGCTGACTCGCGTCGCGCGTTCGACGCGGAGTTCCTGCGCCAAGTCATCGACATCAGCTCCAACCTGATCTTCGCCAAGGATCGTCGGGGTCGGTTCACGCTGGCCAATCAGCCGTTGGCCGAGATGTACGGCTGCAGCGCCGACGAGCTGATCGGCAGAACCGATGCGGATTTCAATCTCGACGCCACAGAAGCAGAGGGCTTTCGCAGGACCAACCTTCGCGTCTTCGAGACGCGCCAGGAGATGTTTATCGCGGAGGAAAAGCTGACCGACGTCCGCGGGACGATCCACTGGCTGCAAACGACCAGGCGCCCTGTCCTGGCGGAGGATGGAACGGTGAGTCAGGTCCTCGTCTCCTCCACGGACATCACTGCCCGCAAGCAACGGGAGCTGGAGATCGAGCATCAACGCAACGAGCTTGCCCATTTCTCCCGCGTCACGATGCTGAGCGAGCTCGCCGGTGCCCTCGCTCACGAGCTGAACCAGCCGCTGGCTGCGATCCTCAGCAACGCCCAGGCGGCGCTGCGGTTTCTCAGCCGCGACGACGCGGATCTCGAGGAAATAACCGACATACTCCGCGACATCGTCCGCGACGACAAACGCGCCGGCGAAGTGATCGAGGGAATGCGCGCGCTGCTCCGAAAGGCCGAGACGCGCTATGAGCCGCTCGATATCAACGCCGTGATCGAAACGGTCGTCAAGCTCGTTCGCAGCGACCTGCTCAATGCCGGAGTGGACCTGAAGCTTGACCTTCTTCCGACATTGCCGATTGTCAAAGGCGACCGCGTGCAGCTGCAGCAGGTGCTCATCAACCTGATCATGAACGGATGCGATGCGATGCGAAAGAACCCAACGACGGAGCGCGAACTCTCGGTGAGCAGCGCTCTGAGCGGCGACGACACCGTCCTGGTCTGCGTCAAGGATCAGGGCCGCGGCATCGCGCCGGAAGACCGCAAGCACGTCTTCGAGCCTTTCTTTTCGACCAAGCCGAACGGGTTGGGGCTCGGACTCGCGGTTTGTCACAGGATCATGTCCGCGCACGGCGGAGCGCTCTGGGTGGCCGACACCGCGAGTCGCGGCGCGAGTTTTTGCTTCTCGCTGCCCGCGGGACGTGACGGATTGGATGATCGCCATGCGTAGCCAGCAGCCCTCGGTTTTTATCGTCGACGACGATGCGTCGGTGCGCAAGGCGGTCGGACGCCTGGTCCGTTCAGCCGGGATGGACGTTTCTCTGCACGCTTCCGCGCAGGACTTCCTCGGCGCGTACGATCCGGACGCCCCGGGCTGCCTCGTGCTCGACGTTGCGATGCCCGGGTCCAGCGGCCTCGCTTTGCAGGAGGAGCTCGTCGCCACGGGTGCGGCCCCTCCTATCATTTTCCTGACGGGCCACTCCGACGTTCCCGCGATTGTCCAGGCGATGAAGTACGGAGCGAGCGATTTCCTTTCCAAGCCCGTGGAAGAGCGCACGTTGCTCGACGCCATTCGCATCGCACTCGAGAAGGACCGCGTCGATCGCATCGACCGGTCGGAGCTCGCCGAGCTTCGGGCGCGGCTGAAGACGCTCACTCCGCGCGAGACCGAGGTGCTGCGCGGAGTCGTCGCAGGGAAGGCGAACAAGGTGATTGCGGCGGAGCTCGGCACCGTGGAAAAAACCATTAAGGTGCATCGCGCTCGCGCGATCAGGAAGATGAAGGTTCGCTCGCTGGCCGCGCTGGTGCAGGCCGCGTGGCGCGTGGGAATTCACTGACGTCCTGCGTTGGGCTGCCGGCTTGCCGGCAAGTGGGTGCTTCTCGTATTGGCCCTAGGTCCAATTTCGCCCTTCGCATCACATTGTTAGTCTGGCATGTGACCAAGGGACGAACGCGAATCGCCGTAGTGGACGATGAAGAGTCCGTGCGCAGGGCTATCGAGCGGCTCTTGCGCTCGGCCGGACTGGAAGTCGAAACCTTCGCTTCAGGCGCCGACTTCATCCATGCGATGCGCATCCGGCCGCCCGACTGCGTGGTGCTCGACCTGCACATGCCGGACATCGACGGCTTCGAGGTGCAGTCGCTCATTGCCGAGTCGGGCGTCAGGCTCCCGATCGTGGCCATCACCGGCCACGATACGCCGGGATCGCGGACGCGCGCGCTTACTGGCGGCGCGAGCGCCTATCTGCTCAAGCCGATCGACGATCTCGTGTTGCTCGACGCCATCGCCGCCGCGGTTTCGAAGCAGGTTTGTCGGGGGTAAGGCCGCCATGAGATTCCGAAGCCGGACCTTGGCGCGCCACATAAACGCGGCGGTCGACTTTCGCGAGCTGACGTCGCGAGCGCGGGGTCGACAGTCGATGCTATCTCGTTCGAGGGAGTATCGATGACGCAGGAGAAGGAAGCGGCAAGCAGCGCGGCGGCGCACGTGGACGAGTCCGCGGGGCATCGCACCCTGTCGAGTCGGGTGCGGACCGCATTCGCCGACATGCTGGACCACGACACTGCCGAGACGCTGGACACGAAGTCGGCGAACGAGCTTGCCGAAATGCGCACCGACCTTGCGCTATCGCGCAACCTGATGGCGGCGGACCGTACGCTCATGGCGTGGATTCGGACCGCCCTCTCGATGAACAGCTTTGGGTTCACGATCTACAAGCTTCTGGAAGCATACCAGGCATCGGGAGCGAATCTTCCCCACAGTCAGACACCCCGCCACATTGGCTTGTTTCTCACCGGGATGGGCACCTTTGCGATGGTCATGGGCGCCGTGGAGTACTGGCAGACCATCAGGGAGTTGCGCCGGGTCAAATCGATAAGGCTCGCCCGGCCGACTTTCATCATGGGCATCCTGATGGGCTGCATGGGGATCTTCCTGTTTTTCGCGATCATCAGCCAAGTGTTCTGATCGGGGTCGGAAGCCGTTGCACGGACAATCGAGCATCGAGTAACACTAACATCGACATCGGAGGTTTCCATGGATGACATCTGGACTCGTTTTTCTTCGGACCTGATCGATCGTGTCAGCGGGCCGATGAGATTCAGGCTCGTCCTGCAGCCGCTGATGGCGGTGGTCTATGCAATTCTTTCGGGCTTGAAGGATGCCAGGGAGGGCAAGCCGCCGTATTTCTGGGGCCTCGCGAGGTATCCGGAGACTCGCGTCGCAATGCTCGAGGATGGATGGAAGCACATCGCCAAGGTATTCATCCTGGCGATCGTTCTCGATGTCGTCTACCAGTTCATCGTGCGGCGCTTCGTCTACCCTGGTGAAGCGATCGTCGTCGCGGTGATTCTCGCGATCGTGCCGTACGTGATCGTTCGCGGAATCGTGGAGCGCATCGCTCGAGCGGGGGAACACCCACATGCCAAGGGTCCGCGCTGACTCTTGCGAGGACCGCAAGCGACGCGTACTGGGCGCATTGGACGGAAGCCATTGGACCAAGGTCCAATTTCGCTCCGCGCGCGCAGTCGCTAGAGTCGATTCATCCCTGCACGGGTTGAGCGGCTCAAGCAGCGCGTGTGTTGACACTGCATCCGAAACGGACGACGCACCGCTGCCGAAGGGCGGAGTTGGCGACATCTACTATCGACGAGCGTGCGGACCGGCGCGCGACGTCGATCGCGGACCCCGTGCAAGCGAGTAATGGCGTGTCGATGCCCTGCTTTCGACGCCCACTCCGAGTGGGTTGCAGGTGACCTGGTTCCAATTTCAACCGAAAGGACGTATTCATGGCAACGAAGAAACCAAACATCCTCATACTCTGGGGCGACGACATCGGCATCTGGAACATCAGCCATTTCAGTCGCGGCATGATGGGTTATCGGACCCCGAACATCGACCGCATCGCGAAAGAGGGCGTCACATTCACCGACTACTACTCGCAGCAGAGCTGCACTGCGGGACGCGCGTGCTTCATCTGCGGGCAGAACCCCATCCGCACGGGGCTCACCAAGGTCGGCATGCCCGGCGCGACGGTCGGACTTGCAGAAGGAAGATCCGACCATCGCCGAATTGCTCAAGCCCCAGGGTTACGCGACCGGCCAATTCGGCAAGAACCACCTCGGCGACCGCGATGAGTTTCTGCCGACGATGCACGGCTTCGACGAATTCTTCGGCAACCTCTATCACCTGAATGCCGAGGAAGAGCCCGAGCTGCCCGACTATCCCAAGGATCCGGCATTCAAGAAGATGTTCGGGCCGCGCGGCGTGCTGCACTGCAAGGCCGACGGCAAGGGCGGGCAGACGATCGTCGACACCGGTCCGCTCACCAAGAAGCGCATGGAAACGATCGACGAGGAGATCACCGACAAGGCGCTCGCCTGGATGGAGACGCAGGCCAAGGCCGACAAGCCGTTCTTCCTCTGGTACAACTCGACCGCCATGCACTTCCGCACGCACGTCGCCGCGAAGAATATCGGCAAGAGCGGCCAGGACCCCTACAGCGACCGCATGGTCGTCCACGACGAGCAGATCGGCATGATGCTCGCCAAGCTCGACGAGCTTGGCATCGCCGACAACACCATCGTCATGTACTCCACCGACAACGGACCGGAGAACGACACGTGGCCCGATGGTGCCACCACACCGTTCCGCGGACAGAAGGACTCCAACTGGGAAGGCGGTTGGCGCGTGCCGTGCTTCATGCGCTGGCCCGGCAAGATCAAGCCGGACTCGGTGTTGAACGGCATCGTCTCCCACATCGACATGTTTCCGACGTTGCTCGCCGCCGCCGGCAATCCGGACGTCACCAAGCAACTCCTCGATGGCGCACGGTGGACGGAAAGAAGTTCAATGTCCATCTCGACGGCTTCAACATGATTCCCTACCTGACAGGTCAGGCGAAGGAAAGCCCGAGACCCGGCATCATCTACTTCAGCGATGATGGGGAGGTCATCGCGGTGCGGGTCGGCGACTGGAAATTCCATCTGGCGGTGCAGCGCGCCAATACGATGAGACAGTGGGCCGAGCCGTTCGTCAAATTGCGGCTGCCCTACATCATGAGCATGCGCCGCGATCCGTTCGAGCGTGCCGAATACAACTCGAACACCTATCTGGACTGGATGGTCGATCACGTGCCGCAGCTGTATCATGATGCAGGCGTTCGTGGCGCAGCAGATCGCAGACTTCGCCAAGTTCCCGCCGCGGCAGAAACCGGCCTCGTTCAACCTCGACGCGGTGCTGGCGCAGGTGACGCACCACGGCTGAGCCCACGGTCGATGCCGACGGAACGACGGGGGCGCCCATCGGGCGCCCTTCGCGTTTGGTGCAACGGGCCCATGCATGGGAGTATCCCGGCATGGGCTCTTTTCTGCGATTCCCACGGACATGAGCGACCACCAAGCTCACACCGGCGGACGGCAACCCTCTCTCGCAGCGACGTGCGCGAGTTCTACCAGCAGCATCCCTATCCGCCGCCGGTCGACAGCCTCGACAAGTATCGGCAGCAATGGGACGACGCCGCAAGGCGGCGCGCGGACTATCACCTGTTCTTCCCGCACAGGCCATACCGGGACGACCAGACCATCCTCATCGCGGGATGCGGAACATCGCAGGCGGCCAAGCATGCCGTGCGATGGCCGGCGGCGCGGGTCACGGGGATCGACTTCAGCGCCACGAGCGTGCGCAGCACCGAGGAGCTCAAACGAAAATACAAGCTCGACAATCTCGACGTGCACCAGCTTGCCATCGAGCGGGCGCACGAATTGGAGACGCACCTTCGATCAGATCGTCTGCACCGGAGTGCTGCATCATCTGCCGGACCCGGATGCGGGACTCTCCGCTTTGCGCGAGCGTGCTCAAGCCCGATGGCGCGATGCACCTCATGGTCTATGCGCCGTATGGGCGCGCCGGCGTCTACATGCTGCAGGACTTCTGCAAGCGGATCGGCGTACGGGCCACGCACGGATGACATTCGAGGTCTGGTGGATGCCCTCAAGTCCCTCCCTCGCGGACATCGCGCTCGAAACCCTGTTGCGCGAGGCGGCCGACTTCCGCAACGAGGCGGCGATCGCGGACGCGCTCCTGAACCCTTGCGACCGCGCGTACTCGGTCCCCCAGTTGATCGCGTTTCTCGGAACGGCCGGGCTGCGACTCGGTCGCTGGGTGAGGCAGGCACCCTACAGCGTCCGTTGCGGCATCATGGCGGCCCTGCCGCAGGCCTCGCGCGTGGCGCGACTTTCCATCGAGGATCAGTATGCCGCCGCAGAACTATTTCGCGGCACGATGGTGCGCCACAGCGTAACCGCGTATCGCCACGACGCCCCCCGCGATCCTGCTCCGATCAGCTTCGCGGACGACGCGTGGCTGCAATACGTTCCCGTGCGGATGCCCGACACCCTTTCGGTTCGAGAGCGGCTTCCGCCGGGAAAGGCAGCCGTCCTGATCAATCGAACGCACACCTACACCGACATTTATCTGCCGATCGACGCGACAGAAGCCCGTTTGCTCGAGGCGATCGACGGCAACCGCACTCTCGGCGCGATCGTGGAGGAAGTGCAGTCCGGCGCGGCGCGCGACGCGGCGCGCGATTTCTTCGAGCGGCTGTGGTGGTACGACCAGATCGTGTTCGATGCGTCGCACTAGCCTAATGCGGTCGTTGGCCTTCATGCGCTCTCGTCTCGATATCGAGTCGTTTTCGTTAAGGCTTCTTTCGCGGTTGGGTTGGTCTCTCGCTGCTCTGTTCGTATTGCTCGTTTCAGTCGGCGAGGGCCTCTGCGCCGATATGCCCCTTCCTTCGTCGTACGAATCGAAGCGTCCCGGCGCCGATGCGGGCCCGACGCCGGTCTCCGTCGGCATCTGGCTTGCCGACGTCTCGCGCATCGACAGCGCGAATCAGACGTTCGACGCCAACGTCGCCGTCGTCATGAGCTGGCGCGATCCTGCGCTCGCGCACACCGAACCCGGCATCAAGCACTACACCCTTCGCGACATCTGGCACCCCGACTGGCTCATAGCCGACGCGACCGACAGGCTTCGCTATTCGTTTCCGGAGATTGCCGACGTCGACGCCGATGGCGTCGTTACCTATCGCCAGCGCCTCATCGGCACTTTCTCCCAGAAGCTCGACCTGCACGCGTTCCCGTTCGATCGCGCGACCTTCCGCATTCACTTTGTCATGTTTGGCCAAAGGCCGGCGGACCTTACGTTTGTTCCGAACGCCACGCTTGTTTCACAAGGACTGGCGACAGGGGCGGGAACCGCTCCGGATCTCACGCTGCAGGACTGGCGGATCACGGACACCGGTGCTCGCGTTCTGCCTTATGACGTGGCGCCGGGCTTTCACGTCGCCGGATATGCGCTCGAGTTCCGCGCGGAGCGCCTCGTGCAGTACTACATCATCAAGGTCATCGTTCCTCTTTTCCTTATCGTCATCATGTCCTGGGCCGTGTTCTGGGTCGACCCGGCGCTGCGTGGCTCGCAGATCAGCATTGCCGTGACGTCGATGCTGACATTGATAGCCTACCGCTTTTCCGTTGGATCCGAGACACCCAAGCTTCCCTATCTCACGAATCTCGATACGTTCATTCTCGTAAGCTCGATACTGGTTTTGCTGGCGCTGATCCAGGTCGTCGCGACGATCAGGCTGGTCAACAGCCAGCGGCTGGACCTCGCGCGGAGGATCGACCGCTGGTCGCGATACGCGTTTCCCATTGCGTTTACGATCCTTGCCGTTGCGACGTTGTTGCGCTAAAGCGCAGGGCCGATTATGTCGAAATGTTTCAATCGTTGAGATTGCCGGCAATCTGATTGCGGCAGTCTGCCGCGGCGAGCGACGCCGTCCTCGTTCGCAAGCCTTCCGCAAGGATCGAAGTTCGGGCAGCGCTGTCGGTCGACAGCAGCCGATGGTGCCCTTAGGTCCAATATACGCGAAACGCGCTTTGCTCAATGATCCAAGGTTGAGCCGCGCGTCGGCGGGGCGCTCGTCGAACTCTCTTCGCATGGTGTTTGAGCGTATGTGAACGAGCACGACATTACTGGTTGCGAGTTGCCGCACGAGAGAAGCCGGTGAGTTGCGCGTCGACTACCCATCAGGTTCGCCTCTATGTACGATTTCGTACATAAGCGCCATAAACGCGTATGATTCCCTTGCCTTCGCTCAGCTGGGAACGAGTCCCAGCGCATCCTCTCCCTTCCCCGGATCGACATCGATATGAAAGTTTCATCTTTCAGCTATCACGCTATCGCCGCGCTACTCGTTGCTACGACCGTGCTGGCGGCGGGCTGCGGCAAGAAGGACGATCCGGTCGTGCAGGCCGACAAGAAGGACGTGGCGAAGGGCGTGCCCGCGCCGGGCCTCGCCGAGACCAAGGCGATCGCCGAGGAAGGATTCATTTACGGTCTACCCCTGGTCATGAACTACGCGGTGATGAACGAGTTCGTGATCGACAAGAACTCGGCTCAGTACAAGGGTCCGTTCAATTCGGTGATCAATGAGTCGCGCGTGTTTACCTACAAGGACACCGCGGTAGTCACGCCGAACAGCGACACGCCGTATTCCTTCATCTGGATGGACCTGCGTGCCGAGCCGATGGTCATCTCGGTGCCAGCGGTTGCGAAAGGTCGCTACTACTCTGTACAGTTGACTGACGGCAATACCTACAACTTCGGCTACATCGGAAGCAGGGCGACGGGTATCGCACCCGGCGACTACCTCGTCGTGGGTCCAGGTTGGACGGGTCAGACGCCAACGGGCATCAAGCAGGTGTTTGCGTCTACGACGCCGTTCGCCGCGGCGATCATCCGCACCCAATTGTTCAATGCGGCCGACATGCCGAACGTCGTGGCCGTTCAGAAAGGTTACGCGTTGCTGCCGCTGTCAACCTTTCTGAAGCAGCCGGCACCCGCCGCGACTCCCGCGATTGCGTTCACGCCGGCCAACACTGCCGGTATCAAGGGCAATTTCTTCGAGTACCTGTCGGCTGCACTGGAGTTCGTCCCGCCGTCCTCCGATGACCAGGCCGTTCGCGCCAAGTTGGCCAGCATCGGTGTGGGTCCCGGGCGCACCTTCGAGTTCAAGGACCTTTCGGTGGAGCACAAAGCCGCCATCTTGCTCGCCATGAAGGAGGGCGACGACAAGGTGGACAAATACATCGCCACCGCATTCAAGACGGTCAACGGGTGGAAGGTGGGCTCGGCGTTTGGCGACCAGAAGTTCTACAGCGGCAACTGGCTGAACGCGCCGCCGCCGCGAAGGCCGGCATCTATGGAAACAATGCGGTCGAGGCGGTTTACCCGCTGACGCGTGTCGATGGCGCGGGCGAGACGCTCGACGGCAGCAAGCACAGCTACACGCTGACCTTCCGCAGGGTCAATTGCCGCCCGTCAACGCATTCTGGTCGGTGACGATGTACGACGGCAAGACCCAGTTGCTGATCGAAAATCCAATCAATCGATACCTGGTGAACTCGCCAATGCTGCCGGGTATGAAGACCAATGCCGACGGCTCGCTGACGCTCTACATCCAGAACAAGTCGCCGGGAAAAGGGAAGGAAGCCAACTGGCTGCCTGCGCCCGATGGTCCGATCTACCTGGTGATGCGTCTTTACTGGCCCAAGGAAACCCCCCGTCGGTGCTGCCGGCTGGCGAAGGCACGTGGAAACCCCCGGCGATTGTCGCTTCCTGATGGGCGCGGAGCGAATGTCCGCGCAATGATGTGAAGCTGAGCCGCGCTTCGGCACAGCTTTCCTCGAACCCTCTTTCTTTGAAGGAGCAACACATGAGAACACGCACTCGCCTGCTCGTCGTCGCATCCGCCATCGGTGTCGCCGGTCTCGCAATCGGGCAGGGAAGAATCATGGACATGGTGGCCAGCAAGGTGATCAGCAAGTATCAGAGCGCGTCGTGCCAGCAGTTATGGGAACAGAAGAGCCAACCGAAGTCGCCCGAGGAGCAAAGGGCCGTCGACTTCCTGCGTAACGATCCGCAGGCGCGGGAAGCCTTCCTCAACCAGGTTGCCGCGCCGATTGCCAACAAGATGTTCGAGTGCGGGATGATTCCTTGAGTCCTGTGCTCTGGATACCTTCACTCACGAATCTCGGAGGCGGCGATGTTGCGTAGTCTTCTTATCAGAGTACTAGTGGCTGCGGTCGGCGTGGCGCTCGCGTTTGCGAGTGCGGCGCAGCAGGCAGCCTCGACGCAGCCGCCGACCAAGGTCGCAACGACGGCCAAGCCGGCAACCAAACCGGCGAAGAAGCCCATGCTGAACGGGCCCGACCTGAAGCTCGAGCCGAAAGCGATCGACATCCTCAAGGCGATGAGCGCGCGCCTTGCCGCCGCCAAGGCCATGACTTTCACGGCGGTCATCTCGTACGAGAGTCCGACCCGTCTCGGACCGCCGCTGATCTACGCGACCAAATCCGAAGTCACCTTGCAGCGGCCGAACAAGCTCAAGGTCGTCACCCTCGGCGACGGGCCGGCCTCGGAGTTCTACTACGATGGCAAGCTCATGATGGCGTTCGCGCCGGCGGAGAACCTTGTTGCCATCGCCGACGCTCCACCCACGATCGATGCCACTTTGGCGGCTGCGTACGATTCCGCGGCGATCTACTTCCCGTTCGAGGACGTGATCGTCACCGATCCGTACAAGGATCTGGCGCCGGGACTGAAGACCGCGTTCTACATCGGCCAGTCGATGGTTGTTGGTGGCACGACGACGGACATGATTGCCTTCGTCGTCGGCGACGTCTTCGTCCAGCTCTGGGTTGGCGCCGAGGACAAGCTCCCGCGCCGCATCTACGCGATCTACCTGACCGACCGCGCCCGCCTGCGGCACGTGCTGGAGCTGTCCAACTGGCAGCTCGATCCGGTCCTTCCGGCGGACGCTTTCACAACGGCCAAGGCAGCCGGAGCCGTGCATATGGCGTTTGCGCGTCCGGATGCGACCGATGCACCCGGCATGAAGCCGCCGCCGAAGAAGACCCAGGCGGCGAAAGCCGCGCCTGCCAAGGCCCAATAAACACTCCGGAGCCCATCATGAACAGAATGATCATTGCTGTAGCGGGTCTGCTGCTTGCATCGTTGCAGCCGGTTCCAGCGGCTGCGTATGCGCACGCCAACGCGCGTGGTGGCACCACATCGCACGCGCCGGGTTCGGACTCGACCACCCGCACCAACGCCGAAGGCGGGAGCGAAACACACACCTACGGACAGGGTACGACCGCAACGTCTGCCTATGGAGGCACCGCGAGCCACAAGGAAGGCTCGGGCGAGACCACGGCCACCGGCGCCTACGGCGGAAGCGCCACGCACTATGCCGGGAAGGCACCATCGCCACCGGCGCGTACGGCGGCACGGCCTATCACGCCGAAGGGTCGGGTGCCACCTACGCAACCTCATCCGGCTCGGGCTACTACGGTGGCTCGTACGCGGCCTATCACCCGCCGACGACGGTGAATGTCTATGGGGCCGGCTGCTACAACTGCGGCGGATGGAACGCGGCGGGCGCGGCGGCGGCGGGTGTGGTCGTTGGCGCCGCGGTGGGTGCGTCAGTGGCCTCGGCCAACAACGCTGCGGTGGCCTCGAACGCGTATGCGGCGGGCGTGGCGACCGGCAGCGCCAACACCAGTGCGGCCTACAACGCCGGCGTGGCGGCGGGAGCATCGGGTGCCTATTCGATGGGCGCGATCTACCCCACGCTTCCCACAGGCGCCACGATCGCGAATGTTCAGGGCAAGTCTTATTACATCAGCGGCAACACCTGGTTCCAGCCGTCCTACGGCGCAAACGGGGTCTATTACCGGGTCGTACCGACGCCTTGAGCGTGTGGTTGCGCGCCGGCAGCCGACGTCAGGCAGTAGCCTCGCGAGGACCCTTCCGGAAAGGCGGGTCGCTGGGCGTATCAGCGCGTTTCAGCGATGCGGTAGAGACGCTCTGCCGTCAACGAGCCAGGTCATCGGCGGACGGGTAAACTTTCATCCGTGTCGCATCGCTCCACGACCATGACCGCTTCGCGCGCCGTTTGGCTTTTGAAGTTCGCCGGCCTCGTTTTGGTTGCAGGCTGCGCAACACGGCCCATCAACCCGCCGATCACGCAGGCCGACCCGGCCGCCGGCTACCGCTTCGAGATGCGCCAGGCGCACGCCAAGGACAAGGACAACCTGGTCGTTCTCGCGTTCTCCGGCGGCGGCACGCGCGCGGCCGCGTTTTCGTACGGCGTTCTCGAGTTCCTGCGGCGCACCGAGGTCATCGGACCGAAGGGCAACAAGGTGCGCCTGCTCGACGAGGTCGACGTCATCACGGGCGTGTCGGGCGGCAGCTTCACCGCGCTCGCGTACGGCCTTTACGGCGACAAGCTCTTCGACGACTACGAACAGCGCTTTCTGAAGCGCAACGTGCAGGGCGAGATCATCGCGCGCACGTTCAATCCGGGCAACTGGGGCAGCTGATGTCGACGGGATGGGGCCGGTCCGAACTGGCGGCAAAGCTCTACGACGAAATCCTCTTCAACGGCGCCACGTTCGGCGATCTCGACCGCGGCAACGGCCCGCTGATCCTCGCATCGGCCACCGACATCTCGACCGGATGCGCGTTTCGTCTTCACGCAGGGCGTATTCGACATCATCTGCTCGGACCTCGACGCGGTGCCGCTGTCGCGCGCCGCGGCGGCGTCGTCGGCGGTGCCGGTCGTGCTGTCGCCGGTCACGATCAACAACTACGGCGGCACTTGCAACCGGACGCAGCCCGCGTGGGTGAAGCTATTCATCGAATCGGACAATCCGCCGCGGCCGGCGGCGCGGGCGATACGCTCGCTCAAGGCCGACGAGGCGTACGGCGACAGCGTTCACCGGCCTTACCTGCATCTCGTCGACGGCGGCGTGTCCGACAACGTGGGCATGCGCGGCGTGCTCGATTCGCTGGAGGTCCTCGAGGCGCTGCATGAATGCGGGCATGCCGACACCGCTCGACAGCGCGCAAGAGGATCATCGTCTTCATCGTCAATTCGCTCTCCTCGCCGCCGACGAACTGGGACGAGTCGGAGTCCCCGCCCGGCACCGTGGACATCCTGCTCAAATCGGCCGGCACGCCGATCGATCGCGTATTCCTACGAGGCCGTCGAGCTGCTGAAGGACACCGCGGCGCAATGGCAGAGCCGCGCGGCTGATCCGCAATTCGGCCGCAATGGCCGCCAACAAGGATCCCGCGCGTCGCAGACGCGCTGCGTGTCCCCGAACGCCGAGATCTACGCCATCGACGTGTCGTTCGCCGCGCTGCAAGGACAAGGCGGAGTTCGAGTACCTGAATCAGCAGCCGACAAGTCTTCGTGCTGCCGGCCGAGGCAGTCGATCGCCTGCGCGCTGCCGCGGGAACGATCATTCTCGCATCGCCCGAGTTCCAGCGCGTGCTGAAGGACGCCGGTGCGACGCTGGTTCCTCAGCCTGCGACGTCGCCGGCTGTGCCCGAGACCGCGGGAGCGCACTAGTTACGACGCGGGCCGGTGATCGGTTAGCCGATGCGCCTAGTGCATCGCGAAATCCACGCGGGTCGGCGCGCCCTTGTCCGTGATGCCTTCGGTCGTGACCTTCGGTGCGACGACAAATACGCGCTCGGAAGCGATGGAGCCGGGGCCGACGAACCATTCCTTGACCGCCAGAGCGCGCCGATTCGCGAGCGAGCGGAGCGCCTCGTCATCCGCGGGGTAACTCGCGAGGAGCAATGCTTCCATCTCGGCCGGAGGAATGTCCTTCGGTATGCGCAGCGCATTGCGCGGCTTGTCGGGCAACGACGTATCCCGGTAGACCTGCTCGAGGTACTTGGGATATTCGTCGGCCTCGATCTTGATCGTATCGACCGACGGGGCCGACTCGCCCTTCGCGACGAGAGCCTTCTCCTTTTGAAGCCGCATCGCATGGTCGAGCGCGACGCGCTTCAATCCGTCGCGATCGGCATCCGGCGACGCGCGGCCCGCGGCATCGAGCTCGAGTGAGGGACGGTCGGCAAGCGCCTTGGCGAGCGTGCGCAGCTTGGTCTCGCTCTCGGCCGACAGCTCGGCGCGACCCGGCACAAACTCGACGTAGGCCAGCTGCTCGCCTCCCGCGCCACCGACCATCGCCCCCAGCACCGCGAAGGGCGCCGTCACGATCTTGGTCAGCAGATTGACGATGATCTGGATGATGACGTGTCCCACCGAGAATTTCGGATCGTCGAGCGAGCCTTGTATCGGCAGGTCGAGATGGATAACGCCCTGGCGGTCCTTGAGCAACGCGACGGCCAGGAGCACCGGCAGCTTCGTCGCAGTCGGGCTGTCGACATGCTCACCGAAGGTCAGCTGATCGAGCACGAGCTTGTTCGATGCGGCGAGCTTGCGGTCGTCGATCTTGTAGTGCGCTTCGAACGAAAGCTTGCCCTTCTGGATCCCGTAACCGGCGTACTTGGCGGAGTACGGCGTGAGCGGCGGCAGGTCGATGTCCTTGGCTGTCGCCGTCAGGTCCAGCGTGAGCCCGCGCGCGAATGGATTCACCGAGCCGCGGATGTCGACCGGCGCGGTGCTTTCGACGCGCGCCGTCAGCTCGACGTCGCCGGATTGCGTCGCTGACAGGGCCGAGACGTTCCCCGCGACCTCGGTCAGATGCGCCGAGTAGTTGGGCTTGACGAAGAAGTCGGAAAACTGCACCTCGCCGTGCGAAACTTCGATGCGCCCGATCGACACCGGCAGGTCTTTTTGCTCGGACGCCGGAGATTCCTTCGGGGGCTCGGCTGCCGCGGTGCCCGGAGGCTTCGGTGCCGGTTTCGCCGCCAGTTTCATCGACGTTCTTGCCGGTGAAGCGCTGGACGTTGAGCTGACTGCAGCTGCCGTGGTTGCGGGCGCATTGGCGGGAGGAGTTGGCGAGATGCTGGCAGCCGCAGGGGGCGTCGGTTGGGTCGGCGCCGCCGACTCGCCTCCGGACGCGTCGGCGGCTGCGGCCTCCGGCGCGAGCAAACGCTGCAGGTTGAGCGTTGCGTCAGGGTTGACGATGATGCGCGCGTAGAACTGGTCGAGCGCGACCGTCGCGAGCGCGAGCTTGAACGGCTCCGAAGCCGCGTCGACCGAGCTCAGCGACAGTGATTTCCAGCGCAGGAGCTCTTGCGAGGTCGGGCGATCGAGCGAGCCGAAGTCGGTGATCGATACATCTCCGGCGTAGGTCGCGCGTCCCGGCCCTGGTGGTGATGTGTCGAAAGTGAGGCGTCCTTTCAATCCGAGCGCACCGCTGGTGACGACCACGTTGGTGCGCGCCTCGAAATAAGGCCTCAAGGACACGAGATCCAGGCCGCTGGCGCTTATGCGGCCGTCAGTGCTCACCGGGTTGGTCGCGAGAGCGCCGACGAACTGCACGCGGCCAGCCGACCCCACGCGCGTCGCGAGGTTGAGCGAGCCTTTCGCGCCGCGTGCGTTGCTGAGATTTTCGGCGGCAATGCGCGCGTCGGTGAGCTTGAGCTTCGCCGGCGGTTGCACCGCGCGGTCCTCGAAGTCCGCAGCGACATGATCGAGCAGGAGCGTATGCATGAGAAGCGTCCATTCGCCTCCCGCGGCCGCCGTAGCTGCGGTTTTCGAAGTCGCGGACGGAGCGGGTGCGGTGGCCGTTCCCGTGGTCGCAGTTGTGCGCACGAGGCGCGCGAAGTTGATGACACCGTCCGCTTGCCGTATCAGCCGGATCGCGGGACGCTGTGATTCGATCCGGTCGATGACGACACTGCGTTTCGCCAGATCGAACGCGATGCCGTCGAGATCGGCGTGCGGAACGCGCCACAGCGGGTCGGTTTCGCCCGTAACAGCCAGCTCGACATCGGACAGAGTGGCCGCGCCTTGAGCCAAAGTGAGGCGGAGCGCAGGCGCCGATGCGTCAACCATGAAATCGCCGGCCATATCCAACGCGCCCTTTCGCACATCGAGGTTGAGGGCATCCGCGTAATACGGATAGAGCAGTGCGAGATTGAACGTCTTGAGCGAAAAATGTCCGCGCGCGGCCTTGCCGGCGACATCGACATCGCCGTGTCCGCCGAAATGCGCGCCCGTATTGGAATCGAAGGCGACGTCGACCGTTCCGCTGCCCCTCGACGCGATTTTCTTCGCATCGACGGCAACGTTCGACAGCGTGGAGCGGAAGGCCGGCGTCACAGCTTCGTCGGAGAGGCGTAGAACGCCATTGGCAACGTGCAGATCCGCGATGGAGTAGCTCCACTGCGGTGCGACAGCGGCCGGCGCCTTCCCACCGGCGGGTGCGCCCTTGCCCGCGGGCGCAGGAGCATCGAGCAGCCGGTCGAGCTCGAGCGTTCCGTCGGCGAAGCGACGAAGGTCCGCCTCGGGTGCGTCGGCGGCGACGCGCTTGAGGACAAGCGAGTGCCCGAACGGATCGAATTTGTCGAGCGCAACCTCGATCGCCTTCGCGGCGACGAGCGGAGAGTTGTCGCTACGCGCGATCGCCAGCCGGTCGAGCTTCGCGGTTCCCGTGACCTGCAGCGATCGCGGCGCACCGTGCTCGGTCACGAACGCCAGCGTGAGCCGCGTCGTCAGGTTGCCGTCGGTGAGCTTCAGTCCGTGCGGCAGCGGCGCATAGGCTACGTAGCGCGTCAGCGGCAATGCGTCGAGGTTGAGATCGAGTGTCGCCTCCTCGGTGTCGGCGAACGGCGTCGACGAGGTGCCCGCCAGATCGAAGCGCGCGCCGTCGATCGCACCACTCAGCTTCGGACTTACGCGAATCTCGGCGTCGTGAGGCAGGCTCGATAGAAAGGGGATGCCGATTCCGAGCTGCGTCACCGCGACCGAGCGGCGATGCTGTTGGTCGTCCAGCGAGACGGAGCCGTCGTCGATCTCGATGTTGTTGATCGAAAACGCCGGAGGCGCTCCGCTGGACGTCGCGCGAGGGCGATCGACGATGTCCTGGATGTTGTAGGCCCCGTCGGGACTGCGCGCGAGCTCGAGTCTGGGACGCGAGAGACGCACATCGTCGAGCACCGGAGCCCACTTCCAGAGGCTCGCCGGCGAGAGCCTGACGTCCATGGTGTCGAAGCGGAACAGTGGATGCTCGGGGCTGCGATCGGCGACCGAGAAATCGGACAACCGCGCGCGCAGGGTGAAGGGATTGAACTCGAGCCTGCCGAGCATTGCGGGGCGGCTGAGCGCCGCAGTCACCGCGGATTCGATCTTCGGCTTGACGAACCACGGCACAGCGAAGAATCCGAGCAGCGCATACGCCGCGAGGAGCGCAACAAGAATCAGGGAGGCGTTGCGAAGCCTTCGGAACCGCGGCGATCCGGCGAATGCGGAAGCGGAGTTCATGCAGGAGGCGCGTCGACGCGTGCGCAGCAAACACCGCCATCATACCCGGAATCGGCACGACCGAATGCGCGTCTTCGCGATCGGCGAGCGACGATGCAAGATATCCGGATCCACTGATCGTCCTGCGCTGGCCGCGTGACCATCGCCATGACTTCGCCGCGATTCGTGTCACAATCCTCGCGCTATAAGACGCCGTGCGCACGGCCGATGAGGTTTGGTTGCCAACAGGGGGACGCCATGAACGCACCAAGGGGCTATAAGACTATTCCGGCATTTCTGCAGCGACACATAAATCTAGCTGCCGCCGCTTCGCTCTGCGTTTCGCTGGTGCTCGGACTCGACGAAGCTGCGCTCGCGCAGGCAACGTCCGAGGCATGCAAGGCCGAAAAAGTCAGCTCAGACAAGATGGTCGACTTTCCGACGGCGTATGCAGCGGCCGACAAGCGCGCACACGCCTGGCAGGCCGACGCGGTCGTGGTTCGCCTGGCGCAGACCGCGCTCGGACCCATCGATGCCAATGCGCGCTCCGCGAACTGGTACATGATTTTCTATTCGCCGGCGGCGAAGAAGCGCATCTCGATCACCATCGGTAACGGAGTCCTGACTTGCTACCAGGATACGGACAACCCCGGCCGCATCCCGATACTCAAGTCCGGCGTCTACCGCGACGTCAAGCAGATGCTTGCGACTGCTTCCGACAAGGGTGGCGCGGCGCTCATGCAAAAAGGCGCGCTGCCTTCGGTCGAAATGAGCGCGGGCTCGGAGATCAACGGCTACAAGGGGCTCTGGTACGTCAACTACCGCGTGAAGAGCGGTCCGTCCCTTCAGGTGACGTTCGATGGCAGCACGGGGAAGTTCGAAAAAGCCATTCCCAATTGAATCGGCGACGCCCGGAATGTTCAGTCCGGGCCGCGGCAGCGCCGGCGTGCCGCGGCTCGGGAAGACGGTTGCCTGGCTCTTCCTGCCCTGACCCCGCCGCGGCAGGTCAGCCGGCGCGGAACGGTGCATGACGAGAAGTGACGATCAGCGGCAGGTCGCCCCGTCGTCCGGAATGCGTCCAGCCGCGCTGTGACGCCGTCGATCGTTCTGCTTCTGGCCATCCCCTCCTATGACATTCGGGTAATTTGCTGCTCGCGGACGCAAGCCACTGATGCCGCAGTCAATATTGGCATGCTAGTTGCATAGGACAACTTGCTGGTCCCTGCAACACGGCCATCCCGACGGGGCTGACCAGGGGACAGAGCATAATCCGGTACCCCACGCAGACGGGAACTCTGCCGCTGGCCCTGCGCACGGGCCTTTTGACTTCGCGAACGCTCTCGTCCCCGTCTCGCGCGCTTCCGTCTTGAGTCGGGCGCCGATTCCCTGCACCGGAATAGCCTCTCTGGCGTTTGGCTGACACGGCACGGGCGGCGTGAACTGCACCAACTATTCGAGAGTCGCGGAACGCGCACTCATGGTAGGCTGACCGAACGCTGGCTCGACCAGTCTCCGCGACAGATACGCGGAATCGTTCGGAGTGGCAGAGCTACCCATGTTCAATTGGACGATATCGCGGCGCGACGTCTTCACCGCGCTTGTCCTCTGTGCGGCCGTGGCCCTGATGGCGCCTGCGCCGTCGTTCGCTCAGCCATCGCCCAAAATCCCTCGCATCGGTTTTCTGCATGCCGCGTCGGCGCAGGTGGGGGACTCTCAGCTGCAGGCGTTTCGTCAGGGCCTGCGCAATTGGGTTACATCGAGGGCAAGAACATTCAACTCGATCTTCGCTGGGGTGACGGCGATCTCCAGAGACTGCCCGTCCTGGCAGCCGAGCTCGTTCGCTTGAACGTGGATGTCATTGTCGCGGCGACCTCGCCGGCGGTGCTCGCGGCGCGTCAGGCGACGCGGACCATTCCCATCGTGATGCCGCTCACCTCCGACCCGGTCGGTGACGGGCTGGTGGCAAGTCTTGCGCATCCGGGAGGCAACATCACCGGGCTTTCGGTGATGGCGCCGGAACTGGGGCAAAAGCGGCTTCAGCTCCTCAAGGAGCTTTTCCCCAACGTGGCCCACACCACGGACGTGCTCTGGAATCCTGCGTATGTCGGCATGCGCGCCCGGTTCGAGCAAACGCAGGTCGCGGCACCTGCCGTCGGCTTGAGTGTGCGTTCAGTGGAGGTGCGTGACGTACAGGAGCTGGACGCGGCTTTCGAGGCCATTGTCCGTGAGCATCCCGAAGCACTCGTTCTTCTTGTCGATCCCTTTACCCGGAGTCAGCGGTCGCGCATCGTCGAGTTCGCTGCAGCACAACGACTGCCTGCAATCTACGAAGCTAGCGAATTCGTCGAGGCGGGCGGCCTCATTTCCTACGGGCCGAACATTCCCGATCAGTTCCGGCGCGCGGCCACCTACGTCGACAGAATTCTCAAAGGTGCAAAGCCGGCGGATCTCCCCATCGAGCAACCGACGACGTTCGAGCTGGCCATCAACATCAAGGCCGCGAAGGCCCTCGGCCTAAAAATTCCCGAATCGATCCTGCTGCGCGCGGACAAAATCGTCGAGTGACAACATCGCTTCGCCGATATGGTCTCGCTCTCACGACCGGCGTCGCTGCCTGCACGTGCGCCAGCCTTGCGCGGGCGCAGGACGACGGCCCCGCGGTCGTTCCCTATCGTCCGACCGTTGCAACGCCTGCCGACCTTCCCGCGCCGGGCTGGCCCGAGCTCGAGGCCGGTCTTGCATGGGCCAAGGGCGGCGAGACCGCGCGCAGTGACTCATCCCCCGTAACCTTCAAGCTGGCTTTCAACGAGAGTTGGGCGATTCTGATCGGGACCGATGTCTACGACTGGCAACGCGCGCTCGACGGTAGCACCGCGCACAGCGGTGGTGACACGACGATCGAAGGCAAGTACCGGTTGCCCGTGAACGACCACCTCGCGCTGGGATTGGAATTCGGAGCGAGCCTGCCGACCGCGCGGCCGCCGATCGGCTCCGGAGGCACCGACTGGGGAGTCAACGCCATCGCGAGCTTCGACTACCCGGGTGTGCATGTGGACGTCAACGCCATCGGCACGTATCTCGGCTCAGTGGACGAAGGACAGGGGCGATGGCAGGGCGGCTGGGCCGTCGCCGCATCGCATCCGCTCGACGATCAGTGGGGTATCACCGGAGAGTTGTCGGGCATCGCGCAACGCGGCACGTCAGCGCAAACCCAAGTCCTCGCGGCATTGAACTACAACGTCAGCCGCGCGCTCGTCCTGGATGTCGCAGTGGCCGCGGGATTGTCGCGCACGTCCCCCGACTTGCAGGTCATGGCCGGCATGACGGTGCGCCTCGGTCACTGGTTCTAGCATTCCGGGCGACTTCCGCGATCGCGACCCCGATCTTTAACGTCGCCAAGCCTTGACGGCGCTCTTCACGTCACCCTGGCTCTAAGCCGTTCTTCCTGATGACGGGCACGGCAGCCGGAGAGGTCAGGAATCGGACCCACGCTTTCGCAGCTTCGCGTTGCGTCGCGCCGGTGTGGATGCCGGTGGAGAATATCGTGACCTGCTGAATGTCGGGCGGAAGCGCGCCGACGAAATCGATACCCCGCACGTGAATGAGCTCGCTGACCTGCTGGAAACCAATCTCGACTTCGCCCTTCGCGAGGATTTCGCCGACCGGCACGCCCGAGGGCGTTTGCCTGAGCTTTGGCCTTAGCTGCTCGGTGATGCCCATGCGCTGGAAAAGACCTTCGAGATAGACGCCGCTCGGTCCGCTGGAATAGCCGATTGATGTTGCGGCAAGCAACGTCCGCTTCAGCGCATCGCCGGAGCTGATGTCAGGCTTGGGCGCGCCGGCACGCACCGCCACGCCGACGCCTGATTTGACGAAGTCGACGCGGCTTCCGGGCTCGACCTTCCCGAGACGCATCAATTCGTCCAGCGAGTCGGATCCGACGATGACGAGGTCGACCTGCTCTCCGGCCTTCAGTCGCTTCATCATCTCGGCGGTGCCGGTCCAGAGCGTCACCACCTTGTTCTGACTCGCCTGCTCGAATTGAGGAACGAGCTCGAGATAAGCCTCCTTGACCGCTCCCGAGGACATCACGGTGATCTCGACCGACCGCGCGATTTCCGGCAGCACGAGCAAGCATGCGGCCACCAGCGCTGCGACTGCGACGAGCCATCGATTTTTCATTGCATGCCCTCGACTGGGTTTCTGATCGGTGTGTGTTGGTCCCGTGCACGAGAATCACGACTCGCATCGGGCGCCCTGATTTGTAGCCGGACGCGGTCGCCGCCGGTCTGCGATGCGGCGCTCATGGACTTGCCGCGGCGGGGGCGTCTGCCCTCGCCAGCACCGCGCGGCGAACCAGGCCGATATGCTCGCGCAGCGTATAGACTTCGCTCGTGAATCTGGGCGGAATCCTCATGCTCGTGGCTGCGCGCTCGATGCGATCGAGATCGCGGAGCCACTTCTCGATAGTTGGAGCGGTCTGTTGGCTGGCGACCTCGCGCTCGAGCAATGCGAGCTCGCCGTAGGAGCGATAAACGCGCGATCGGATGCGCCACGTGTTGATCCGGGGAAGGAAGTTCAGCAGAGGAACCAGGACGACGAGCAATGGCAGCAGCAGGATGGTCAGCCGCTCGACAACGGTGGCGATCCAGAAAGGCAGATAGCGGTGCAGGAAGCTTGGTCCGAAACGCTTGTGCTGATCGGCGTCGGGAGAGACCGGGAGATCCACCGGCGCCGTTCCCGGGAACTCGCCCGCGGCCTCGAAATAACCCTGTCCGGAGTGAATCTCGGTCGCTGCATCGAACAGCAGGTTGACCAGCGCCGGATGAAAGTCCGGGCGCGCGACGAGCATGGCCTTGGTTGCGATCAGCTGCACGTCATGTTGCGGGATGTCCAACGCAAAATCGACGCCGCCTGCAGGCAACGTCACTCTCGTGAGGTACGGAAACCGCCGCGTGTACGCTTCACCACGAATGATCCCCAAAACCTTGATGTCCGGATCGCGCAGCGCTTGCAGAATCGTAGGCGTCTGCGCTCCCCCGACGTAAAACGCGACATTGACTTCGTCCGCCTTCAGTGCACGAAGCGCGTCGGTGCCCCCTATTGAATCCCATTCGCTGCTTGCAGGCGTTACGCCATTGGCTGCCAACAGCGCCTCCACGAATATGCGGGTGCCACTGCCGTCGACACCGACCGCCAGGCGCTGGTGCTGCAACTGGTTTAGCTGCGCACGTGACTCGGGACCGTGATAGAAAATCCACAACGGCTCGTAGTAGAGACTCGCCAGCATTCGGAGCCTCTCTGCCTGTTCCTTGGACGCGACGCCGCCCTGCATGAGCGCAACGTCGACCCCGGACTTGGGATCGAGCATCAGCCGCAGATTGTCGCCCGCCCCGTTCGTCGTGCGCTCCTCGACGGTAACGCCGTCTCGAGCCAGGATTTCCTTGTAGCGCTCGGCGAAGTGGTGGTAGATACCGCTCGGAGGGCCGGAAGCCATCACGATGTGACGGGGCGGCGCCGGCTTCAGGAAATGCACGACGGCCCAAACCAGCGCCGCGATCAGCGCGATGACCAGCAAGCCCGCGCGCAGCGCGTCGCGCCGGGAGAACAGGGCCGTGTCGTCGGAATGATTGCCGAACATCGGGGGATCGCTCCGCGACGAGTGTACCTTTCTCGAGCGGCGCGCGAAAGCGCGCGAGCAGACTTGCTGTCGAGGTCGCGTGCCGCCGAGTTGCGCAACCGAAGCGCCAAGCCTCGAGCAATGCGGTCTAGAATCGCAACCCGGAACAACCGCAACCTATCGCCCTCAGGAGATCGGCATGACCGACGAAATAAGCGATCGCTTCGCCATTCAGGAGTTGGTCCAGAATTGGGCGGTCTGGCGCGACGCCGGCGACTGGGAGCGCTTCCGCACCGTGTGGCACGACGATGGCCGCATGATGGCAACCTGGTTTCAGGGAAGCGCCGACGAATTCATTCGCGTGTCGCGCGAGGGGTGGGACAAGGGCGTCAGCATTCTCCATTTCCTGGGAGGATGCTCGATCGATCTCGCGGGCAATCGCGCGATTGCGCAAACGAAGATGACGATCTCGCAGCGCGGGGATGTCGACGGCGTGCGCTGCGACGTGGTTTGCACGGGACGCTTCTACGACTTCATCGAAAAGCGCGGCGGCCGATGGGGACTGGTATTGCGGCAGCCGATCTACGAAAAGGACCGCATCGATCCGCTGGATCCCTCGGTCACGCTCAAGCTCGATGATGCGATGCTCAAGAGCTTCCCGGAAGGCTACCGCCATCTCGCCTACATCCAGACCAGGATCGGCTACACGGTCAAGACCGACATGCCCGGCCTCAAGGGTCCCGAAGTGCAGGCGCTCTATCAGCGCGGCCAAGCCTGGCTCAAGGGCGGCCCGCTGGGCGGATAAGGGTTGATGAAGGGCCGCGCGGTCTGGCCCGATGTTACGGTTTTCGTGACAGCTCGATCCCCGCGTCTTCGGGAAGCCTCGACAGCCAGGCGACGGCAATCGCCATCAGGCCGGCGGCCGCGTAGAGGCTGTGCTGGAAATCCGCGAGCGCAAGTGGTGCGCCGCCGCCCAGGGATTGCGAGACGCCCAGGCTGAACGCCGCCACCGCGACCCCCAGTACGGACGCGAATTGCTGTGCCATCGCGGCGAGCGTGGAGGCGCCGGGCCGGTCCTTGTCCGAAACGTCGGCAAAGGTAAGGGTGCTGGTCGACGTGAAGTGCATCGATCGCGTCATGCCGGCGACGAAGAGGATGACGTAGGTCAATACCGTGGGAGTCAGCGGAGAGAGCATGCCGCACGCGATCAATGACGCAACGCAGATCACCCCATTGAGGCGCAACACGTCGCGAAAGCCGAATCGGCGCAGGATCGGAGTCGTCACGCTTTTCATGCTCAGGTTGCCGGCCATGTAGACGAGCAGCATCACGCCGGCCTGCAGCGCCGTCTCGCCGAAGCCGATCTGGAACATCAGCGGCAGGAGGAAAGGCGTCATGCTGATTGCGGTCCTCGCCAGAAGTCCGGCGCTGATCGTACACAAGGCGAAGGTCGGGACACGGATCGCGCGAAGGTCGAGCATCGGCGTCGGGTGCCGCATGGCGTGCCGGACGGCGACGGCGCCGACCGCGATGCCGACCAGAATATAGGCGCCAAAGTCGATGGCGCGCGCATCCGGATGACCCGCGAGTGACAATCCGT
Source organism: uncultured beta proteobacterium (assembly GCA_963730465.1). Lineage (GTDB taxonomy): Bacteria > Pseudomonadota > Gammaproteobacteria > Burkholderiales > Casimicrobiaceae > PALSA-1003. The sequence continues at coordinate 39,502 of CAVSRR010000005.1, forward strand.
GAATGAGCGTTGCCAATGCCAAGGCGGTGAGGAGGAATCCGATCATGTCCAAAGGCGCATACCGTTCCCGCGCATCCGCGGGAACGAAACGCAGGACGAGCAGGACGCCGAGCATGCCCACAGGAATGTTGACCAGGAAAATCCACCGCCACGATGAATACGTGGTGATGAATCCGCCCAACGGTGGCCCGATCACCGGCGCGATCAGGCCGGGCCACACGATGAGCCCGATGGCGTTGATGATGTACGCCTTCGGCGCCTCGCGCAGTACCACGAGCCGTCCGACCGGAGACATGAATGCCGCCGCCGCGCCCTGCACCAGGCGGGCGACGAGCAATACTTCGTAGGAAGCGCTTACGCCGCAGGCGAGCGAGGCAAGGGTGAAGACGCCGATCGCGCCCGCGAACAGCCTTCGCGCACCGAAGCGCGCGCTGGCCCATCCTGCGGTGGGGACGAACGCGACCATCGCCACCATGTATACCGTCACGATCGAGGTCAGGGCGAGCGTCGGCTGGCCGAAGCTTCGCGCGATGGCAGGCAGCGAAGTCGTGACGATCGTGCTGTCCAGCGTCTCCATGAAAAACGCGGCGGCAACGATGAGCGGAATCCGTCGGGAGAACTTGGCGCCTTCCGCGGCGGCCGCCGCGCGATCGCTCAAGCTCGCACCTGGCGGCAGCGGAGGAGCGATGGCTTAGAATGCATGAGCTTGGCCACGATTGGGGCCAGAGTGGGCGGGCCGGGAATCGACTCGACCGCGCCCGAAATTCGACTCAAACGACGAGACATCGACCATGAAGACGTTTCTGATGCTCCACGGAATCAACCATAACATGTTCGGAAAGCGCGATCCCAAGCAATACGGGACGATAACTCTCGATCAGATAAATGCCAGGCTCAAGAAAGTCGCGGCCGAGCTCGGCGTCAAGGTCGTGGCATTTCAGACCAACAGCGAAGCGGAGATGTCTGAGCGGATTCACAAGGCCTTCAGCGACAAGGTCGACGGCGTCATCATCAACGCCGGCGCCTGGACGCACTATAGCTACGGCATTCGCGATGCGCTCGCGATTCTCACCTGTCCGATCGCGGAGATCCACATGTCCAACATCCACGCGCGCGAGGAGTTTCGCCACAAGTCCGTGTTCGTCGAGATCGTTCTCGGCCAGATATCCGGGTTCGGCGTCGACAGCTATCTGCTGGGCTTGCGCGCCGTTGTTTCGGCGGCGAACGCCTGAGCCGTGACGCACAGACGCTAGAGACTGCGCATGTCCTCCGACGATGCACTCAACATCGGCGTTCTCGGCGCCGCCAACATTGCGCGGTACTTCATCGATGCGGTGCGGACCTCGACCAAGGTGCGCGTCGGCGCGGTAGCCAGTCGCGACATCGAAAAGGGAAAAGCTTTCGCGTCGAAGCTCGGCGTTCCGGTCGTTCATGCGAGCTACGATGCGCTTCTGGCGGATCCGGCGATCGACGCCATCTACAACCCGCTTCCGAACAACCTGCACGCCGAATGGTCCATACGCGCGGCCGAGGCGCGCAAGCACGTCCTGTGCGAGAAGCCCCTGTGCCTTTCGTCGCGCGATGCGACTGCGATGTTCGAGGCCGCGGAAGCCAACGGCGTGTACCTGGTGGAAGGCTATCCGTACCGCTGCCAGCCGCAGACGATCGCGCTTCGCCAGCTGCTGAACGATGGCGTGATCGGCAAGCTTCAAACGATACAGGCGAGCATGGGATTTCTCGTGGAAGACCTGCGCAACATCCGATTCGACCCGGCGCTCGGCGGAGGCGCGTTGCTGGACGTCGGCAGCTATCCGGTAAGCCTGGTGCGCATGATTGCCGGCGAGCGAGCCACGCGGGTGCAGGCGCTGGCGCGCTGGAGCAGCACGGGCGTCGACAGCACGATGGTGGGGTCGATGGAGCACGCCAGCGGATTGCTGGCGCAGATATCGTGCGGCCTTTCCACGGCCAGGCATCGCCTCGCGGTGATCGTCGGCGACAAGGGGGTCGTGACCACCACTTACCTCAACGACACATCCGACGGCGATGCCGCCGACGATCCAGGTCACGCACGGCGCGCGCTGGGATGCGCGGCAGGAAATCATCGAGACGCCTGCGACCTTGGGCTTCCTGGCCGAAGCGGAGAGCTTTGCCGCACTCGTTCGCGGCGGCTGGTCGGCGTGGCCGGGAGCGTCACAGGAAGAATCGAAGGACATCGTGCGAACGCTCGAGGCGCTGAAGGAAAGCGCGCAGAGCGGCCGCACGGAGAAGCTGGACTAGAGGCCGCGGGCGCCCGAAGGTCTCGACGCACAGCGCCAGGCGCGCACCGACGTCTCAGCGGTCAGGGAGCCACGCGCCGCGCCGGCGCCGAACTCGCGGCGGTGGACGGCGACTCACGCGGCGTGATGCGCAGCACGAGCTGCTGATCGCGACGGAGGATCGCCATGTCGGCGCTGTCGCCGATGCGGGCGCCCGTAAGCAGTCGATGCAATTCATCCACCGACGTCACGGGAGCGCCGCCGAATCCAACGATGATGTCGCCTTCGCGCAAACCCGCGGCCGCTGCGGGCGAGTCCTTTTCCACGGTACTGACGCGGATGCCGGATTCGTGCGCGAGATCGAAGTGACGCACCATTCGCCGTCCGATCGGGGTGTCGTGGCCACCGATGCCGACATAGGCGCGCCGGACACGCCCTTCTCGAATCAGCGCGATGGCGACGCGCTCCGCGGTATTTGACGCTATCGCGAAACAGATTCCTTGCGCTGGCAGTATGACCGCAGTGTTGACGCCGATGATTCCGCCGCTCGAGTCGACCAGCGGTCCACCGGAATTGCCCGGATTGAGCGGCGCGTCGGTCTGGATGATGTTGTCCAGCAGCCGACCCGTTTGCCCGCGCATCGATCGTCCGAGCGCGCTGACAATGCCCGCAGTGACCGTGTGCTGAAAGCCGTACGGACTGCCGATGGCAACCGCAATCTGGCCCACACGGAGCTTGGCCGAGTCTGCGAGGTGCACATAGGGCAGGCCCGCTGCGCCGACCTTGATCAGCGCGAGATCGGAGTCGGGATCGTCACCCACCAATTCTGCCGCGGTGACGCGGCCGTCGGGCAGGGTGACTTCGAACGCGCTTCCACCCCCGGCGACATGGCTGTTGGTGATCATGTATCCATCGGGAGTGATGATGAATCCCGATCCCGATCCCACCTGCGGCGACTGAGCGCCCCGGTTGCGTGCAACGCGCTCGACACGGATGTGCGCGACCGCCGGTGCGACCTTGGCGACGACGCCGGTCACCGCGTTGGAATATGCATCGAGCATCTGTGCATCGCCGTCGCGTGCGTCGTCAACTCGACCCGGGCGTAGCGGAGCGCTTGTGCCGCCGCTAACCGATAGAGGCGATAGGGATTGGGCGCTGCGGGATAGAACCATCGCTCCAAAGATGGTGGCCGCCCGTTGCGCTTTCAAGCACCGCCCATGGGGGCACTGCCTCCCCGTCAGTCGAAGCCCTACAAGCGTTTCGGACGACAGCTGATTGTGGCCGCCTCCCTGGCGGCGTAGCTTGGGTTCCGTGTATCACTCTTATCGCTGAAAGGAGGCGGCACCATGGGTACCATGACCAGTTTCTGGGCGGTCTTCGCGGCCTTTATTGGAGGCGGTTTTGTCGGCGTGCTGGTGATGGCGCTCATGTCCATGGCGGGCGGGCTGCCGAAGCAGTCGGCACACGTGCCCCCCATCAAAGCACTGGATTGGTAGGTCCGTGCGGCGGGTCCCCGTACGCCTCGGCGGCGCACGCGATAGAGGTTTGTCGAAGAAAATGGCATGACGAAAAACACCGAATGAAGACTCTCATCCCCGCGAGGTCCTCGACCGTTTCGAGCGTACCGAAGGCGAGGGCCTGAATCTCAAGTCCTGCATTGCCGTGACCCCGCGCCGTAGGCGTGGGGTCGCGGCTGTGTGCGTGCAAGGACAGGCGCGCGCCGAAACCCGAGCCCTCCATGCAGCAAGCATCCCCGGACCCGCCTCTGACCGCAGCGCTCGACCCGGAAAGCGATCGGATGCGGCTTGCGGGCGATCTCGACATCCGGACGCTCGTGCGTGCGGAGGCATCCATTCGGGCCTGGATTTCCACGCGGAAACCCAGGGTCATCGATCTGAGCGAGCTCAAGCACCTGGACACTCCAGGCGCGCTATTTCTCTCCGCGCTCCGCGAAAAGGGTGTGGAATTGACCGGCATCGGCCCCGAGCACGAGGCGCTGCTCGACTTCATCAGCGGTCTCGATCTCAAGCCTCTGCCGCCATCTATGCAGGTTCCAAAGTGGCGCCAGCTCCTGATCCGGGTCGGAAAGGCTTCGGAAAGCGCGTGGCATGAAGCGAGCGATGTCATCAGCTTCCTCGCGCGCGCATGCAATGTCGTCGCCGCCGCGCTGATCCATCCGCGCACGCTGCGCCTGCCGGCAATCACCCGGCATGTCTCGGAGACAGGCATCCATGCCCTTCCCATCGTCGGGTTGATGGCCATCATGATCAGCATCGTCGTCGGGTATCAGAGCGTTGCGCAGCTGCGCCCTCTGGGCGGCGAGGAATTCACCGTAAACCTCGTTGCCGTATCGGTCCTGCGCGAAATGGGCGTGCTGATCACGGCGATCATGGTGGCAGGACGATCGGGCGCCGCGTTTACAGCCGAGATCGGCGTAATGAAGATGCGCGAGGAGGTCGACGCCCTTTCGGTCATGGGTGTCGATCCCATGCAGGTCCTGGTGGTTCCCCGATTGTTGGGTCTCATCATCGCGCTGCCGCTGCTGGCGTTCTTCTCGGACATGATGGGTCTCGTTGGCGGGGCGCTCATCTCGCTGACTCTGCTGGATATATCACCCCTGCAATACCTGGCGCGCGTGCGAACGGCAGTCGACGGATGGGACCTGTTCGTGGGCCTGTTCAAGGCGCCGATTTTCGCGCTCGTCATCGGCGTGGTCGGTTGCATGCACGGCCTCAGGGTGACGGGTTCGGCGGAAAGCGTCGGCACGGAGACGACGCGCGCCGTGGTCAAAGCCATTTTCCTGGTCATCGTGCTCGATGCGCTGTTCTCCATCCTTTTCGAGCAGCTCGGCATATGAGTGCGCGGTCGCGGCGGAGCCTTGGGGCACACGCGGTGCCGATCCTTTCCGCGCACGGCATCGTCAACCGCTTCGGCTCGCAGGTGGTGCACGACAAGGCCAGCATCGAAGTCTACGAGGGTGAAATCATCGGGATCGCCGGCGGATCGGGATCGGGCAAATCGGTACTGCTTAAGACGCTCGTCGGCCTGCGCCGTCCCGACGCAGGCGAGGTTTTGCTGGATCAAAGGAAGATCGAGGCCATTTCCGCGTCCGAAAAGGCGGCGCTCATTGGTGTGCTCTTTCAGCAGGGAGCGCTGTTTTCGTCGCTATCGGTGGCCCAGAACATCATGCTCCCGATGCGCGAGCACACCGATCTGCCGGTCGGGGAGCAGGAGAGAATCGCCGCGATGAAGCTCGCGCTCGCGGGATTGCCAGCCGACACGGGCGCCAAGTTCCCGTCCGAGCTCTCAGGCGGCATGGTCAAGCGTGCCGCGCTTGCCCGCGCGCTCGCGCTCGATCCGCGGATCCTCTTTCTCGACGAGCCCACATCCGACCTGGATGCGCTGACCGCCGGCGGCATCGACGCGCTGATCGTCGAGCTCAACCAGAGCCTCGGCGTCACCGTCGTCATCGTCACCCACGACCTGACCACGCTTTTCACGATCTGCGATCGCATCGCCATGCTGGTGGACAAGAAAATTGTCATCGGCACGCTGGATGAGCTCATGAAGTCCCACCAGCCGTGGATCCACGAATTTCTGCATGGACCGCGAGCGGACGCGGTAAGGCGCGGAATGACAACCTCGAGGAAACGAAGCCATGGAAACGGATAATCATTACCTCGTCGAAGGCCTGTTTATCATCGGCGGAGCGATCGCGGCGGCATTCTTCGCAGTGTGGCTCGTGGGATCCGGCCACCGCGACGATGTGCTCTACCGCATTCACTTCATGGAATCGGTGAGCGGCCTTTCCGTGGGCGATCCTGTGAAATTCCGGGGCGTCGATGTCGGAAACGTCAAGACCATCGTGCTCGACCCCGCCGATCCGCGCCTGGTGCAAGTCGACGTCCGCCTGCGCAAGGACGCGCCCGTGAGGACCGACACGAAGGCGATGCTCAAGCTCAAAGGCATCACGGGCACACAGTTCATCGAGCTGATCGGCGGGAATCCGAACGCGCCCTTGCTGGTCGCGACAACGCGCGAAGGGCAGGTTCCGGAAATCGCCTCCGAAAAAGGCACGCTCACGGCAGTTCTCGACCTTCTTCCGAAGCTGCTGGAGAAGTTCTCGGGCATCGAGACCCAGGTATCGAAGGTCGTCAGCGATGTCGGATCGGTGACCGGTCAGATCAAGGAAAATCCGTCGGTGCTGCTCAGGGGCCCGCAGGAGAAATCGACCCCTTCGAAAAGCACGCCAGGCCATCGCTGACTTCGGTCCGGCTCCGTGCCAAAGCTCTGCGCGGCGTCACCGCGTGGACCTCCCGACTACCGATGCTTGAAGTACTGGATCGCGAGCTCGTGCTTTTTCGCAGCTTCCAACGTTTCGAAGGTGCCCAAATTCTTGCGTCGTCGCGTTCGCGCGTCTTTCTTGATCGAGTAGATTCGATACTCGCCGGACTTGAGCTTTCTGATCATCGTGCCTCCTGCAAGACGAATCGCCGGGGCCCTGAATAAATACGCCCGCCGCGCGCCCCACATCGGGGCCGGCGGCGGGCGCTGGGAGCGTTGCTGATCCCGATGCGGTTATCGGGTTATTGCGAAGAGCCGGTCTTGACGTGCATGGCCGCGCGATCGAGCATCGCTGCCATGCGGTCGGCCTGCGCGTTGTGCGCGCTGGCCGTGATCAGGATGTCCGGAGGCAGCACGGCGGCGCCGTAGTAGTCGCGGTTCCAATCGTTTGCGACGCCGATGACACTGCCCTCGAGATTCAGACCGCCGTACACGCCCTTGGCCCGGGAAAAGGCGACAAAGTCGGTCGTCACGTCGCTGTTGGCTCCCGCGCCGACAGGACCCGCGGCGATGCTCGCGTCACCGCCGAGCTTCGCCGAGTTCGCCAACAGGGAGTTGAGCCCCTTTTCGGTCATGACCAGCGTGAGCGTTTCGGATACCGATACGCCGGCCTGGAAGCCGACGCTGGCGGCGCCGATGTTGTAGAACGCGGGGCCGACCCAACGGCCGGTCTGGCTGTTGCGCGCGAAGACCACTGCGCGCCCTCCGGCTCCGCCAAAAATCCAGCCGGCCTTGATGACCTTCGGCGCGATGATGACAGCCTTCGCGTCGCCCAGATGCCGCTGCATCCAGGTCATGTCGGGGTCGCGAGTGAAGTTCGAGAACGTCGATTCTGCGTCGTTGACAAGTTGCTGCTGTTCAGTTTGAGCAATGGCTTGCACGCTCGCCGCGGACAGCGCGGCGAACATGATCGCGCCGGCCCAACGGAGGGGCGCAGCTCGTGGATGTGTTTGTGGAGACATGGTGGATTCCTTTCGTTTGACGGCGTATTCGATGGGGTGCGCTGCTGTGCACAGCGCCTGGAATGCAGTGCTTCGGGGAGGTACTTCGCCTGCGGACTGATGGGAATGCGGACGCGATGTCCGCGCACTGCCACTTCCAACGCCTAGAATGGCTCTGGAACGCAGGCAGGGCTATAGGCCACGGGCGGATTCGCGTGTAGGAGAAACCGGTCTCATGTGTCGGAACATCGGCGACTGACGGCTGCGGCAACGGTACGCCGAGTCGTCGCGACCTCAAATCATGGGCGCGGACGGTCCAGCGCGGGCGAACCAGCGAAGCGCTCCGTCTGTTCGGCGATGACCACGCCAAGCGAGCCCGAGTTCGCGAAGCGCGCGCGCAGCCAGGTCGCGTCGTTGCCGGCGTCGACGATGTGTTCGATCTCGCGCAGTGCCTCGTCGACGCCGGACGGGGAGTGACTCCGGATTGTCGCGAGCGTCTCGCGAATGTCCTGGGCGAGCGGCCGGCGGTCCCGGGTCATAGGATCGACGATCTCGCCTTGAATCCCGAATCGGCACGCCTGGAACCGGTTGAACGTGTAGGCGAGGTATGCATCCTCGGTGACGTCGAGCGTCGGGCTGGCAAGGATCAGTCGTGCGATGCTCTGGACGTAGATTGCGAGTGCCGCGGCGCGCTCGACGCACAAGGGCGTATCGAAGACACGCACCTCGACCGTCCCAAACTCCGGCTTGGGGCGGATGTCCCAGTAGAAGTCTTTCATGCTGTTGACGACGCCCGTCGCGCGCATCTTCTCGAAGTAGATTTTGAATTCAGCCCAATCGCGAACGTAGGGCATGCGGCCGCTCAAGGGAAACGACGAGACGGTGTTCATCCTCGAGCAGTCGAAAGCCGTGTCCTCGCCTTGCAGAAATGGCGAGCTTGCCGCCAGGGCGATGAATTGCGGCACGTAGCGCGACAATCCGTGAACGAGCCGCACCGCGGAATCGCTATCCGCGCACCCGACATGGACATGCTGTCCGAAGACGGTGAATTGCTTGGCGAGATAGCCGTACAGGTCGGAGATGTACTTCATGCGCGGGCCTTCGGCGATGTGACGCTCGGTCCACGACTGGAACGGATGAGCGCCGCCCCCGCAGACGCCCACGTTCAACAATCCTGCGGCGTCGCACACCGCGTCGCGGAGTGCCCGGAGATCGTCGAGCACGCCGCTGTAGTCGCGCTGCACGGCCGTCGCGACTTCGATCATGCTTTCGGTGATTTCGAGCTTGATGTCGAGCTTGGGATGTTTTTGCTGCGCAATCCGCAAGAGGTCCGTCGCGGCTCGAGTCAGGTCACCGTCGCGTCGGTCGACGAGCTCGAGTTCCAGCTCGACCCCGAGCGTAAACGGCTCCGATACATGGAAGTCGAGCTCGTCGCTCATGGCTCGCGACGCGTGGGCTCGCCCGCCCAGCGCAGTGCGACTTCGGTGAGGACGGGCCCGAGCAGCGCGGTGATGAGCACAACCGCGGAGCCAATTTCGGCTGCGTGCCCGAGGCCGGGCTGCGCGGCGACGCCTGCCGCGAGGAGCACGGCAAGACTCGATAGCGGAGCGGTCGCGAGTCCTACCATCGTCCCTTTGAGCGGGCTCAGCGCCGAGGGCGTCGCGAAAAGCGCGTTGGCCGCGGTCTTGGCAGCGATGCGCACCACGGTGACGGATGCGGCGATCCCGGCAACCATCCAGGAATCGAGCCGCGCGAGCGATGCGCCCAGGACGATGAAATAGGCAAGCGTCAGCACCGCTCCGGTCTCGGACGTCTGGTACGAGAGCAGGCTGTGAGTGCGGTCGGTGCCACGCACCACCAGACCGAAGAACAGGGCCGACAGCAGCGGCGACAAGCCCAGTGGCAGCGCGTAGGCATAGAGCAGAATGCAGCAGCAAATGATGCCGATGGTCAGGACTGCTCCGCCACCGCGCGTGATGAATGCATACAGGCGCAGGACGCCCGCGGCGACCGCGCCGAGCAGGAACGAGCCGAGCAACTGAGTCAGCGGCTGCACCGCGACGCTGAGCTGCACTTGCGCGGCCGCCAGGTAGGCGGTCACCAGAATCTGCATCGCGAGCACGGCGTAAACGCTCGACAGCGTGCTGAAGAGGAGCGCACGCTCCGAAACCTGGCCTCTCGAGCGCAGCTCCTTGCTCACGCTCATCACCACGATCGGCGACGCGCCCATGCAGATGACTCCGACGAATATGCACTCGGCCGTCGGAATCGCGAATCCGTACGCAAGCACCGCGCAGATCGCGCCGAAAGTCAGCGCCGTCTCGCCGATGCTCGTTGCAAGAAGCCACGGATTCCGGCGGATCCAGGCAAGCGGAACGCGCTGTCCCACCTCGAAGAGCAGGACCATGGCGAGCGCTTCGAGCAGTACCCTCGGCACAGGCATCAGCGCGGCGGCCGCTGTCTGGTTGCGCAGCCATCCGATCGCCGCACCCGCCAGCACCAAAGCCGCGACGCGAGGGACCTTGAAGGCTCGCACGGCGGCTTCGGCAACCACCAGCGCAGCAAAAAAGAGAAGCGTCGTCACGGCGAGCGGCGTGACGAGCGCGTCTTTCAGGGCAGACAGCAGAAGTTCCGGGTCCGGAATGATCAACCTCTTTGCTGGGAGCGAACCATTCCGCGATGAAGCTCCACGTGCCGGCCTGCATGCGCTCGGCAAATGCGAGCATCTGTCTTAATATCCTGACCTACTTTGTGGCGTGTGGCAACATCTGTGGCAATCGTTTGCGCGCACACGCGGCGACGGAGGTCTAAAATACCGGCGACGCTCGTCGCGGCCCGCGGTGTGCGATGAGATGCCGCAAATGGCACGATTGACGAGTCAACGACGAAGGAGGTCGAGCATGAATTCAAAGCTTGCAGCGGAGTTCCTGGGAACGTTCTGGCTCGTCCTTGGAGGATGCGGCAGCGCCGTGCTCGCCGCGGCGTTTCCACAGGTAGGGATCGGCCTGCTCGGTGTTTCCCTTGCATTCGGTCTGACAGTGCTGACCGGCGCCTATGCGCTCGGGCCGATTTCGGGCGGTCACTTCAATCCCGCGGTCTCGGTCGGATTGTGGGCCGGAGGCCGCTTCCCAGGGTCGCAGCTGCCGGGCTACGTGATCGCGCAAGTGGTCGGCGGAATCGCCGGCGCCGCGGTGCTCTATCTGATCGCGAGCGGCAAGGCGGACTTCAGTCTCGCAGGCGGGTTTGCGTCGAACGGCTACGGCGATCATTCGCCGGGCAAATATACGCTGCTTGCTTCGCTCGTAACCGAAGTCGTGATGACCTTCATGTTCCTGATGGTGATCCTCGGAGCGACGCACAAGCGCGCGCCTGTCGGTTTCGCGGGCCTTGCGATCGGGCTCTCGCTGACGCTGATCCACCTCGTCAGCATTCCTGTCACAAATACGTCAGTGAATCCGGCGCGAAGCACAGGACCGGCCATTTTTGTCGGCGGGTGGGCGATCGAGCAGCTCTGGTTGTTCTGGCTGGCGCCCATCGTCGGCGCGGCTCTTGCCGGATTCGCCTATCGGGCGTTCCTCGAAGGGGGCGTGGAGGAGCCGCCAATTAGCGGTCGTTGAAAGGCGGACTTGCGCCAGCGGCGGGAAGCGGGACAAAGGTCGGCATGACTCTGCGCGGCGCCGACCTCGTCGCCCGGACGCTGGAACGCATCGGCGTCGACCGAATATTTTCGGTCTCCGGCAATCACGTCATGCCGGTCTACGACGCACTGATCGACACGCGCATCGATGTCGTTCACGGCCGCCACGAGGCTGCGTGTGTGCACATGGCCGATGCCTACGCGCGTATCACCGGTCAGGTGGGCATCGCTTTGGTCACCGGCGGGCCGGGCCACACCAACGCGATCGCGGCCCTGTATACGGCGCTCGCCTCCGAGGCTCCCATGATTCTTCTTTCGGGGCATGCGAGCCGCGCGGAGATCGGCAGAGGAGCGTTTCAGGAGCTTCGCCAGGCCGACATGGCGCAGCCGGTCACCAAGGCCGCATGGACGATGGAATCGGCGATGAGCGCGGGACACGAAATTGCGCGTGCCGCCCGCATCGCCCGAAGCGGACGCCCAGGGCCCGTGCATTTGAGCATGCCCGTCGACGTGCTCGACGAGGAAGTCCGTACGGATGCGGGCCTCTGGCCGGACGCGTCCGCCGCGCACGCCGTTGCCACGCCGTTGCAAGCGGGCGTCGCGCAGCGCCTGCTCGGACATCTGCGTGCGGCGCAGAGGCCGTTGATCCTCTGCGGCCCCACTTTGTGCGGATCCACTGGCCGTGCGCGGATGATGCAATTGGAGCAAGTCCTCGGCGTTCCCGTCTTCGGGATGGAGAGCCCGCGCGGCATTAACGATCCAAGCCTCGGCGCCTTCGCGGAGGTGCTGGCACAAGCGGACTTGATCGTGCTCGTCGGCAAGGCGCTCGATTTCACGCTCCGCTTCGGAGATCCGCCTTTCGTGTCGCCGAATTGCTCCTTTGCCGTCGTCGATGCCGACGAGCGTCAGCTCGCGTCGGTCTCAAGCAGCAAGGGCGATCGCGTGCTTGTCTCTGCACTCGCCGATTCGTTCAGCACGATCGATGCGCTCATCGATCGTGGGGAGGCTTTGTCCGGTCGCTCTCATGACTGGAGGGAGCGTGCGCGACAAGCGACTGCGTTTCGCCCCCCCGAATGGAAGACGACGTCCTCGCCCGCAGCGGGTCCCGTGCACCCTCTCGAGCTGTGCGCGGCGCTGCAATCGTTCTTCGCCGAGCATCCGGAAGGAACGCTCGTGTGCGACGGCGGCGAGATCGGCCAGTGGCCGCAATCGATGGTCAGCACCGGCCATCGACTCATCAATGGCATCGCGGGCGAGATCGGGCCTGCGTTGCCGTACGCACTGGCCGTCAAGTGCGCGAGGCCCGAGCACCCCGTCGTCGCGGTGATGGGCGACGGAACGTTCGGCTACCACATGGCCGAGATCGACACGGCCGTGCGCCACCGCGTGCCCGTGATCATCGTCATCGGCAACGATGCGCGATGGAGCGCTGAGTACCGGATCCAGGTGCGCGACTATGGCGCCGAGCGAGCGAAGTACTGCGATCTACTTCCGTCGCGCTATGACAAGGTTGCCGAAGCGCTCGGCGGTTACGCGGAGCTCGTCACGCGGGCAAGCGATCTTCCGGGCGCGCTGCGCCGTGCCGCGGCGTCCGACAAGCCGGCCTGCATCAACGTGATGATCGAGTCGATCGCTGCGCCCAGCGTCAGGCGCTAGATAGATGCCGGCGCGATCGTCTCGCCACTTGGGGAGTATCGCGCCGCCGCTATGTGCGCATGCTCTTGAGGTGGAAGACGGCAACCGGCTGCGCGTAGCCCTTGAGAGTCAACGGACCCACGGACTCGACCTCGGCCGAGTCGCCAAGCGCCACGCAGGTGCGCCGATCGATCAGAATCTGGCCGCTGTGTGCCTCGTCGGACAGGCGTGAGGCCAGGTTGACCACGCCTCCGATCGCGGAGTAGTCGAGGCGCCCCTCGAAGCCGAAAGCCCCAAGGGTCGCGAACCCCTGGGCGATTCCGATCCCCAGCGCCAGGTCGTACCCCAGCTTCAGCCATCGCTCCCGATGGGGAACGAAATCGGTTTGCATCTTGAGCGCCATGTTCGCCGCACGCTTGCCGTGCTCGGGAATCGGTAGCGGATCGTTGAAGAAAATCAGGATTCCATCGCCGGCGAACCGATCGAGCGTCCCCTCGAACTGCGCGACAATCGCGCCCATGGACGCCTGATATTCACGCAGCACTGCCTGCACGTCCTCGGGTTCGGCGCTGTCGGTGAACGCGGTGAATCCGCGGAGGTCGATGAACACATAGGTGATTTCCCGGCGATGCGGCGCCAGGATCGATTTCTCTCCGGCCGAGATGATGGCATCCGCGATCGCCGGCGCAAAAAAGCGCTTCAGCTGCGACATCCGATCGAGTTGCTTGACCTGCTCGTCGACCCGCTCCCCGAGCTTGACGTTCCATTCCTTCAGCGCGTCCGCCTGCCGTCTGACCTCGTCCTGCAGCGCCTTGACCCTCAGCAGCGAGCGAACGCGCGCAAAGAGCTCCGGCTGATTGATCGGCTTGGAAAGGAAGTCGTCGGCGCCGACCTCGATGCCTTTCACGCGCTCCTGTTGCGGATCGAGAGATGTGACCAGGACGACAGGCAGCAATGCGGTCTCCGCATTGGCGCGGATGCGCGCGCACACCTCGTATCCCGATAGTCCCGGCATCATGACGTCGAGCAGAATCAGGTCCGGCTGCTCGGCGTCGAGCTTCGCCAGTGCTTCCTCGCCGGTCGCTGCCGTGCAGACCGCGTAGCCCTTGATGCCGAGCAGGTCGGCCAGCAGCTTGACGTTGTGCGGCGTGTCGTCGACCACCATCACCTTGGCTTGCGTCGTCACGGCGTCTTGCCCTCGAGCGCGTGTTGCACGGCCGCCAGGAACTCCTTCAGGTTGATCGGCTTGCCCACGTAGGCGTCGAAACCCGCTTCCATGATCTGCTTGCGGTCCTGCTGCATCACCGACGCGGTCACCGCGATGATCGGTATGGCGGCCGTCTCCGGATCGGCGCGCAGCACACGAAGCGCTTCGATCCCGTTCATGCCCGGCAATTGGATGTCCATCAGCACGAGGTCGGGCTTCTGCTCGGTCGCGAGTTTCACGCCGTCTTCGCCGGTCATGGCCTCGATCGTCTTGTAGCCCTTGACCTGCAGAACGTCGCGCACAAGCTTCAGGTTGCGCTCGTTGTCCTCGACGATCAGTATCAGGCTCATGGTTGTTCCGCTGGAATGGTGAACGTGAACGTCGAGCCTTTGCCCGGCTCGCTCTCGAGCCAGATCCTGCCGCCGTGCAGCTCGACGAAGCGCTTGGTGAGCGCGAGCCCGAGGCCCGTGCCTTCCTGCTTGCGCGTGTAGTCGCTGCCGACCTGGCGGAACTCCTCGAACACGGCCGCCTGGTCCTGCGGCGCGATGCCGATGCCCGTGTCGTGCACTGCCACGAGAACGTCGCGACCGTCGACGACGCGCGGTGACGTCGATGCGGCCGTTGTCGGGCGTGAACTTGACCGCGTTCGACAGCAGGTTGAGCAGGATCTGCTTGAACTTGCGCTCGTCGGCGACAATTTCGCCCAGGCGCGGATCCACCTGCTGTCCGAGCATGATGCCGTGGCGCTGCGCGCGCTCGCGCACCAGCGTCATCGCGTTGGCGAGCGCCGATTCCACGGCGAAGCTCGACCTCTCCAGCTCCATGTGTCCCGCCTCGATCTTGGACAGATCGAGTATGTCGTTGATCAGCGAAAGCAGGTGCCGGCCCGAGGAGTGGATGTCCTTGAGGTAGTCGTCCTGCTTTTCGTTGAGCTCGCCGAAGAGGCGCTCGAGCAGCACCTCGGAGAATCCGATGATCGCGTTCAACGGCGTGCGCAGCTCGTGCGACATGTTGGCGAGGAACTCGGACTTGTGCTTGTTGGCGATTTCGAGCTGTCGGCTCTTGTCCTGGATTTCGTTGAACAGGCGCGCGTTCTGGATCGCGATCACCGCCTGGTCGGCGAAGGTCTTGAGCAGCGCGATGTCCTTGTCCGAAAACGCTCCGACGTAGTCGCGGCCGACGAAGATCACGCCGATGCCTTTGCCTTCCCACACCATCGGCGCGAAGATGACGCCCTTGATAACCGACCGCCCTGCATCCCGCGCGCGTTCTCTCCGGCACGTCGCCGCTCTGGGTATCAGGGTAATGGACCACACTCCGGGTCGAGGATGGCGGCACCGGATCCGCTCTCGGCGTCCGTCGGCAGTGGAAAGATGCGCTCGAGCTCTTCCCGACCCGGGCCGTGGTAGGCGCCGATGCGGAGCAGTCCATCGTCGCCGACCAGATTGATGCCGGCGACCTTTCCCGAGAACAGATCGCTCGCAGCTCGACAGGATCTTGTCGAACACCGGCGTCGTGTCCGCGATCGAGCTGCTGATCGCGGCCAGGACCTCGCCCGAGGCGCGTTGCTGGTCGAGCGCTTCCTTGGTCTCGTTGAACAGGCGCACGTTCTCGAGCGCGATCGCCGCCTGGTCGCCGAAAGTCTGCAGCAGGGCGACCTCCCGATCGCTGAAAATGCGCGCACCTCATTTCTCCGCAGCAGGATCGTGCCGAATGGGCGTCCCTCGCGGTAGAGGGGAATGACAAGCACGGAACGATGGCCGAACTGCGATAGCGATTTCGTGGCTGAGCGGATACTCGGCACCTTCCGCAAGCATGTCGCTGACCTGGATGCTCTTGCGCTCGAGCAGCGCCCGGCCCGAGACCGACTTGTCGCTGATCGGGAGCAGGTCGACATGCGTCACGGGATCTGGCGATGGACCCTTCGAAGCGAGATGCCGCAGCGCATCGCCTTCGGTCAGATACATCGATGCGGACGATGCGTCGCACAGGCGCGCGGCGCGCTCGGCGATCGCGTCGAGCACGGGCTGCACGTCGGTCGGCGACGACGAGATCACGCGCAGGATTTCGGCGACCGCGGTCTGCTGTTCCAGCGCCTCCTTGGTCTCATTGAACAGCCGCACGTTCTCGATCGCGATCGCCGCCTGGTCGGCGAACGTACTCACCAGTGAAATCTGCTTGTCGTTGAAGCGCTTTGTCACCATCCGCCAGAGCTGGATTGCACCGATCGCGCGGTCCTCGCGCATCAACGGCACGGCAAGCGCGGTGTGATGTCCGACGCGCCTCTGCAGCTCGCGGCCGACGGGCATCTCATCTTCGGATTCCAGCGCCAGGTCCTCGACCTGGAACGCGACGCCATCGATGATTGCCCGGCCGGCAACGGAGCCTCGGTTCAGGGGCATCGTTTCGCCTTGGTCGAGTGTCTGCGTGCTGCCGTACGCGGCCACGCATCTCAATTCGCCCTGCTCGACCAGGACGATGGTGGACTGCGCCGCGTCGCAGAGCTTCAGTGCCCGTTCGGCGACGGCATTGAGCATCGGCCGCACGTCGCCCGGAGAGCTGGAAATGACGCGCAGGATCTCGCTGATCGCGGTCTGCTGCTCGAGCGCCTCCTTGGTTTCATTGATCAGCCGGACATTGTCGATCGCGATCACTGCCTGATCGGCGAACGTCTGCAGCAAAGCGGATTGCCGTTGCGGCGAACATTCCCGGCTCGGGCCACGCGACAACGATCGCGCCGAGTGGCGATCCTTCCTTCGGCATCAGCGGTGCACGCCAGCATCCGCCGCCGAGTGTCCGAGCGATGCCGTGGTCCGCGCATCGGATACGCAGGGTCGCAAGTGAGCGCGTCTTCCTGGCTCTGAGTCGTTCGCGTCAGGATGGCGCGCCCGCTCATCATGTGCGGATTGGGAGGCGCCGGATACAGTCTGGCAGCGTCCTCGGTCGCGGCCTTTGACCAGTTGTGGGTTGCGACCAGAATGAACCATTTGACCGTCATAGCGAAAGACTGCCGCCATCGGGCTGTCGAAAAGGCGCGTCGCGCTTTCCAGAATGGCTTCGAAGACCGGTGTGACGTCGGTCGGCGACTCGCTGATCACGCGCAGCACTGCGCTGATAGCCGTCTGGTATTCGAGCGATTCTTCAGCTCGCCGGTGCGCTCCTCGACCTTGCGCTCGAGGCCGGCGTAGGATTCCTTCAGTTGCGCCGACATGGTGTTGAAGCGGTTGGCCAGCGCCTCCAGCTCGTCTCCGGTATGGATCTCGATTCTCTGGTCGAGCTCGCCCGCGCCGATGCGCTGCGCGCCTTCTTCCAGCGTCCGGATCGGGCGGACCATGCTACGGGCGAGCGCGAGCGCCCCGAACGCCGAGATCGCCATGCCGGCCAGCAGCAAGAGCGCCGTGCGCACGATCGAGGCATTGAGCTTTTCGTTCACCTCGGAGGCCGGCTGCTCGACAAAGACATACCAGTTGAGCGGCACGATCGGCGCCACGGACGCGAGAACAGACGTTCCACCGACATCGGTTGAAACCATTGCCGGCTGGTCGGCGTTCGCCGTTGCGCCCGCAGCGAGCGCTGCCTTGACGTGCGGCAGTTGCGAGAGGTTGGTCTTGCGCAGCACCAGGCCGATATCAGGATCGGCGATCAGAAAGCCGTTGCCGTCGACGACGTAGGCCTTGCCCTTGTCGCCGATCTTGATGCGCGACACGACATCCCAGATGAACTTGAGATTGACCTCCGCGATGGTGACGGGACCGTTGTCGCTGCTGCGAATGCCGACGGTCATGTAAGGCTCGGTCTCCTTGCGGAAGTAGACCGGGCCGTACCAGGGCTGGCCTCGCTTCGCGTTGCGAAACGCCGGCTCGTCAGAGCGATCCTTGCCCGAACCGATCTTGTCCATGCCCAGCCGCGAGACCGAGATCTGCTCGTGGCCCTGAGCATCGAGCTGCGAGATATCCGTCACTTCGGGCGCCTGGCGCAGCAACTTCAGGAACTCGATGCGCCGCAGCTCCACGTCGCTCGCGTCGAGCTGGGGAAACGCCGCATACGCGAGCTGCTGCTCGATCTGGTGAATGTATTGCTCGATGCGCGACGCCGCGCCAATGGCTTTCTCGTGTTGCAGGCTGGAGAGCGAGGACTTGGCTTCCTGATAGGTGAAGTAGATGCTGATGGCGCTCGACGCAAGCAGCGCGATTGTCACCAGCAACAGGATCAGTAGCAGGTACCTGCGGAACAGCCGTCCCCGATTGGTGCGTCGCGGAGCCGCCACAGTCGGGTGAGCAGGGAGGGGAACGGAGGCCATTGAGCGCGGACGCTACCTCAGAACGTTGCTCGCCTCGGCCGCCGCGATGAGCGCATCGTGGTCGGCCTGCAGCAGATAGCCCTGCGCCATCGCGTTGTCGGCGGCCTTGCGCACGGCGGCGACGTATCCGGCGTGATCGCCGTAGCGCTCGGTCAGCGACAGGCGCGGATCGTGGTTGGCGACGCGCTCGGCCCGCGTCACCGCGAACGGAATCATGCCGCCGATGTAGTTGCAGACCTGGCCCTCGTGGAACCCGCCGCGGTGATGTTCCAGCCGAGGTAGGTTCCGAGCGGCGCGTCGCGCAGCACCGTCGGCACGCCGCCGAATTCATTGCCGTCGCGATCGACGCGCGGCACCTTCATGGCGATCACCGCGCTTGATGGCTGGCGGGAGATTGTCCGGCGCTCCCGGTGCCGTCGCTGTCATCGAAATTCGGGCCCCAGTCGTAGATGAAGACCGGGTTGACGAAGTTGCCCGGCGCGAAGATCGAATCGGGCACGCCGGGCACGCCCGACGGAAATCCCATCGCCTGTTTGGTGGGTTCGACCAGCGTTGCGGTTGGCCAGCGTCGGATAGCGGCTCGGCGGCGGTGGCACGTCGTTCATGACCCAGTTGCGAAGCGCCACGCGCAGCACGTTGACGATCTCGACTTCGGACACCGGATTGGCGCGAAACGTTCCCTGTCCCCAGTTATTGCCCGGGCAATTGACCGGCTTGTCCGGAAGGTCCTGATTGAAGCCGCCCGCGCCGCCGCCGTGCGTCGTGCTCGGGACGTAGTAGCGGCGCACATTGGCGGGCAATGGAATGTCGGCATTGGCTGACGGTCCCCACCCACTCCGTCGTCATCTTCAGCGCAGTACACCTCGGCGCTGCCGAAGTGCTCGATGATCTTCGGGCACGTGCTGCGTCACGCTGCAGCGGTCGAGGATGCTTTGCGCCGGCAAGACTGCGCACGGTAGTCGGGCCAGTCGACCCACCACTGCGGGCCTTCGCTGCCGAGCTGGTAGAGCTCGAGCACGCCGTCGGGCTGTCCCCACCGCACGTTCGCCGCGACGCGCCGCCCGGCGATGATCGGCCACGCGCCTTCGTGCACGATCCGGTTCGATTCGTCCTGGTTGAATCCCTGGTGGATGAATTGGCGCGTGAAGTTGCCCGATTGCGAAATGCCGCGAATCGCGGACCACTTGATCTTGCCGGCGACGGGGTTGGCCGTTCCGCTGGCTATCTGCGCGTCTCGTAGCGGAAGAACGCATTGACATCGCGGAAGGCGGCCAGACCGACGCCGAGGAGATAAGCACCCTTGGCCGGATAGACGACCTGATAGAGGAACTTCGGATCGAAGCCGTTCCTGACGCAGATGTGCACGGGCAGATTGGCCGGCAGATGCGCAGTGTCGATGTCGTCCGGCGTTCCCGGGAATGGATGCGCAGCGTCGCAATGCGCGAACGCCCAGTCCGACTGACGGAATCGTCGCGCCGACGCTGACCTTGCCGTCGATGGTCTCGTGGGTATGCGTCACCAGCGTTGCCTTGCTCGTGTCGAGGCTCGCCGGCAGGTAAGGCACGGGATTGTTCATCACGTTGAGCGGCTGCGAATCGGGTCCGCTGCGATTGACGATGCGCCCCAGCACATCACCCGTGACGAGCGACCCGTCGATGGTCTTGGCCATGGGCACGGCGACCCAGTGATTGCTGCCCTTCGCGTGGTCGGAAGGGATGCCGGTCGAGCCCGCGTTGTCGGCCTGCCAGCCGCTCGCCAGCACGACGTCGCCAAGATTGCGTTCGGCGACCGCGACGGCATAGGCGCTGCCGCGATTCGGCACATCGTGCCACATGAAGCCGCTCGCCTGCGCCATGTCGACCGGCTTGGTCAGCAGGAACGTCGTCTCGTAGCGGACCTTTCCGTCGTCGTCCTTGCCGAGCGCCAGATCGGTGATGATGGCGTTGTGCGGGTCCGCCGGATCCAGCTCGCCGAACGCGCGGCCACGGACCTGCTCGTACGCCCGATCCTGACCCGTCAGCGGCGTCGTCGAATCGATGACGATCTTCGTCACGCGAGCATCGGCCACGGCGCCGAGCACGAGCAGCGCGGCGGCGAGCGCGGCGTTGCTCCATCGGCGCAAGGCCTTGCCAGTCGATGGCAACATGGAATCCTCCCGGGAACTGCTTGTGATCGCTTGGTATGCGTGCTCGCGGAATCGGGCGTCATCGATTCCGCGGCGACCCACATGACTTTGCGCTACCAGACGCGGCAGCGATTCGCGCTCACCATCGGCTGACCGGCCTTGCACGAGAAAGCGCGCTCGAACTCGGGCATGTTCACGACCAGCCCGTTGACGCGGTACTTGCCGGGCGAATGCGGGTCGGTCACCGCGAGCACGCGGGAGTCCTCCGGTCGCTTGTTCTCGCACGCCCACTGCGCGTAAGCCGATGAAGAAGCGCTGGTCGGGTGAGAAGTCGTCCCTCGATGCGAGCGCCTTGTCCGCGGTTTCCGCCTTCCACGCCATCCACGCGAGCACTTCGCCGCCCAGGTCCGCGATGTCCTCGCCGTTGGTGAGCTTGCCGTTGATCTTGATGTCGTCGACGATCGTGTACGTCGAATACTGGTCGACGATGCATTGCGCGCGTTCCTCGAAGGCCTTGGCGTCGTCCGCGGTCCACCAGTCCTTGAGATTGCCCTTGGCATCGAACTGGCGGCCTTCGTCGTCGAAGCCGTGCGTGAGCTCGTGGCCGATCGTGCCTCCGGTGTTGCCGTAGTTCGGCGCATCGTCCATCTTCGAGTCGTAGAGCGGCGGCTGCAGGACGCCGGCGGGAAAGTTGATGTCGTTCATCTGCGGATCGAAATAGGCGTTGACGGTGGGTGGCGTCATGCCCCACTCGCCGCGATCGAGCGGCTTGCCGATCTTCGCCAAGTCGCGCCTTGACCTCGAACTAGCGTCGCGCGCTCGACGTTGCCGAAGAAGTCGCCGCGCTTCACATCCACCGAAGCTGTAGTCGCGCCACTTGTCCGGATAGCCGATCTTGTTGACGATGGAGCGGAGCTTGGCGAGCGCCTGCTCCTTGGTCGCGGGGCTCATCCAATCGAGCTGCTCGATGTCCTTGCCCATCGCTTCCTCGATCTGCACGGTCATGCGCAGCCGTCGAGGCCTTCAGCTCCGGGCCGAAGGCGCGAGAGACGAATTCCTGGCCCAGCGCCTCGCCGAGCTGCCGGTCGACGAGCGTTACGCAGCGCTTCCAGCGCGGCCGCAGCTGCTCCACGCCGCGCAGCGTCTTGCCGTTGAAGTCGAAGTCCTCGTTGACGAATCTCGGACGATAGTAAGGGTGACGCGGCGCTCGCGAGATGCCAGCGCATATAGGTCTTGATGTCTGCCGAGGCTCCTGGTCTGAAGCTGCTTGTCGAGCTCCTTGTAGAACTCCGGCTCGGTCACGTTGAAGGTGTCGAGCTGGTCGAGCCCGACGACTTTCAGGTAACCGCCCCAGTCGAAGTCGGGCGTCAAGCCCATCAGCCCCATGCGGTCCATCTTGTGAAAGAGCTTGTACGGGTCGCGTTTCTCGACGCGCGAGAGCGATGCCTTGGCGAGGTCCGTCTCGATTTCCATCACTTTGGCGGCGTTGCGGCGGGCGACGCCAGGCGGGTCGCCGAGCAGCGCGAAGGTCCTCGCGACATGCTCGACATATTTCGCGCGGATGTCCTTCGATTTGTCGTCGTCCTTGGTGTAATACTCGCGATCTGGCAAGCCGAGCCCGCCGTCGGCGACGAACGCGATCACGCTCGAGGAGTCGGCGAAATCCTGGTTCGACCCGAAGCCGAAAAACGGACTTCGGTATTGCCATTCAATATACTGCTGAGCGAGCAGAGGCTGGAGGCCTGCGAGCACCGGCGCCAGTTCGCGCTTGGACTTCATGGCATCGATGCGCGCGAGATCGGGTCGCAAGGGCTTCGCGCCAAGTCTCTCGATGCCAGCCTCGTCCATGCACGCCGCGAAGTAGTCGCCGATCTTTTGTTGCGTCGCGTTGCGGTCGTCCTTTTTGCTGGCGAGATCCTCCAGGACTCCCCAGAGATAGCGCTGGTTGTCGAGGGTGAGCTTGCCGTAGACGCTCCATCTCGGCTGGTCGGCAGGGATGGGATTGTTCTTCATCCATCCGCCGCAGGTGTACTGGTAGAAATCCACACAGGGGTCGGCCGCCGGGTCCATTGAGCTGACGTCCAGGCTCGGCGTGTACGGAAAGGAGGTCAGCGGACGATCGGCCGTCTGGGCGACTGCGATGCCGAGGGAAGCCGCCATCGCGGACAGCAATATCGCTAGCTTGCGCATCGTTGCCTTCATGGACAAGTTATAGGGTGGGAATGCGACGAATCGAAACCCGCGCACTCGTTGCTGGCGTTATGCACGGCGAGGGCGACCGTCGCTGCTCGCCGATGTATCCGGCAGCAGGGCGAGCGCTCAAAGCTTGTCCGCATAGTCCTTCTGCACGCTCTTGATGCGCTTATCCGATCCAAGAAAGGCATGCTTCGACATGTCGGCGGAATACTTGCTTGCCGGCGGATGCTTGCCCACGGCCTCGGCGAGCGCGCGTATGTGATGCGGTCCGGCGCCGCAGCATACGCCCAGATAGTGGATGCCCATGGCGTACGCTTCCTTGCCGAAGGCCGCGATTTCGTAGCGATTGCAGGTGAACGGGTCGAGCGCCACCGGGAAGGGCCGCGCGCCTTCGTCATAATGCCAGTGCGCGTCGCGCAAGGACTGGAACGACGGCTGGCTGTCGCTGGTGCGGTAAGGCACCGGAAGGGCGGCGACGGGAATCGAGACAGCGTCGCGCACCTGCCGCAGCAGCGGCAACAGCGTCGCCGGACCGCGGATGCAGTTGAGCCCGACCACGTCGGCGCCGGCGTCCGCGATGCGGCGGCAAGCCTCGGCCACGGTCCAGTTCTCGCGCGTGACGTCGGCCTGGTGCATGGCGAGGGTGATGACCGCGGTCTGATTCGCCCGCTTGATGACGTCGAGCGCGATCAGCGCTTCCGCGGCATAGGAAAACGTCTCGCCGATGATGAAGTCGACCCCGGCGTCGACCGCCCAGCCGACCTGCTCCTCGAACATCGCGCGGATGGCCTTGTGCGAAGCGGGATCCGCGGGATCGTAGACGTTGGTGTTGCAGATGTCGCCGGCGAAGAGCGACCCGGTTTCCCGCGCGACCGCCTTGGCGAGGTCGAGCGCCTTGCGGTTGATCGGCTCCAGGTCCTGCTCGCGCCCGATGATGCGCAGCTTTTCCCGGTGCGCGTAATAGGTGAGCGCCTCGACGACGTCCGATCCGGCGTGGACGAAGTCGCGGTGCAGCTGCGTGACCGCCTCGGGATGCTCGAGCACGACTTCGGGCACGAACGCGCCTGCCTGCAGGTAGCCGCGACGTTCGAGCTCGAAGAGGTATCCTTCGGCGCAGATCACGGGGCCCTTATCGAGGCGCTGGCGCAGCGAAAGAGGCTTTGCGGTCGATGGTTCCATGGCCTTGAATCCCGAGTCTGACGGACAGGGCGTAACTATCGCACGATTCGACGCCGATACGTCAATGCGGCCGCCGCAGCGCGCGGGCGCGCGGTTGCGCCACGGGCCGCCGCTCGCCGCGGAGTGCCGAGTGTCGTATTGTTCGGCCTGACCCAATCGCCCGCCGGACACGTTGGAAACCCTGCTCTTCATCCTGCACAACCTGCCCGCCATCGGCGAGCGCACGCTCGAGCACATCTCGATCGTCGGGGTCGCGGTCGGCATCGCGATTCTGACCGGCGTGCCGATCGGGGTTGCGATCACGCAGAGCCAGCGCGTCGCGGACACCGTGCTCTATCTCGGCTCGATCATGATCACGATCCCGTCGATCGCGCTCTTCGGCGTGCTCATTCCGCTGCTGTCGAAGATCGGGCACGGGATCGGATGGCTGCCGGCGGTGATCGCGGCAATGCTCTACGCGCAGCTGCCGATCATTCGCAACACCTATACCGCCATCCGCAACGTCGATCCGGCGCTGCGCTCGGCCGCGACCGGCATGGGGATGTCTGCGATGCAGCGCCTGCTGCGGGTCGAGATTCCGATTGCGTTGCCCGTCATTCTGGCCGGGGTGCGCATCGCCGTCGTGCTCAACATCGGCGTCACCGCGATCGCCGCCTATATCGGCGCCGGAGGCCTCGGCACGTTCATCAGCCGCGGCATCTCGCAGACCGACGTCCGGCAGCTCATCACCGGCGCGCTATCGCTCGGGCTGCTCGCCATCGCCGCCGACTATGCGCTTCTCCGGCTGCAACGGCGCTTGACGCCGAAGGGCCTGGCGGCCGCAGACCGACTAGACGTGATCGCATGATCCGCCTCGAAGCCTTGAGCCGCGTCTATGCGAGCCCGCGCGGGACGGTGACCGCCGTCGACGGCGTTACGCTCGAAGTGAACGCGGGCGAAACCTGCGTGCTGCTCGGTCCCTCGGGCTGCGGCAAGACGACCACGCTGCGAATGATCAACCGGCTCGTGCTTCCGAGCTCGGGCAAGATCTTCATCGCCGGCCGCGACACCGACGGCGTCGATCCGGTGGAGCTGCGTCGCGGCATCGGCTACGTCATTCAGCAGATCGGGCTGTTTCCGAACATGACGGTGGCCGAGAATATCGGCGTCGTTCCGCGCCTGCTCGGGATGGAGCAGCGCGAAGTCGCGGCGTCGCGCGGAGGAGTTGCTTGCGCTGCTCGCGCTCGAGCCCGCGCAGTTCCTCGACCGCTATCCGAACGAGCTCTCCGGCGGCCAGGCGCAGCGCATCGGCGTCGCGCGAGCGCTCGCGGTCGACCCGCCGGTGCTGCTGATGGACGAGCCCTTCGCGGCGCTCGACCCCATCAATCGCGAGAGCATCCAGGACGAGTTCCTGCGCATGCAGCGGACCTTGCGCAAGACCATCCTCTTCGTCAGCCACGACATCGACGAAGCCGTGAAAATGGCGGACAGGATCGCGATCTTCCGCGCCGGCAAGCTCGCGCAATTCGGGCCGCCGGACGAGCTGCTCGCGCATCCGGCCGACGATTTCGTCGCGAGCTTCGTCGGCCGCGACCGGACGCTCAAGCGCCTGCGCCGGATCCGGGTGCGCGACGTGATGTCCGCCAGCGGCCGATGGCGTGGCGCCGGCACGCCCGTCGGTGTCGCCGGACGACGATCTGCGCGGCGTCGCCGCCTTGTTCCTCGAGCATAACGTCGAGACGATCGCCTGCGTCGATGACGCAGGGCGCGTGATCGGCCGCGTTTCGCGTGCCGCCGTGGCGGCGCGGCTGAATCCGGAGCCCGGGCGATGACCACGGCGGTCGCGCCAGGCCGCTCGATGTTGCCCTATGTCGTGCTCGGCGCGATCGCGCTGGCGATCGCGTGGGGCCTCTATGCGAGCGGGCTCGCCGCCGACATGATGCGCTACAGGAAGGACGTCGCTTTATCTGTTCAAGCAGCACCTGGTGCTGGTGGCGGTCTCGGGCTCGGCGGCGATAGCCTTCGGTCTCGCGGTCGGCATCTGGCTGTCGCGGCCGTGGATGGCGCGCTGGGCCGATGGCGTCATCCAGGCCGTGAACATGGTCACGTCGATTCCCACGCTGGGCAAGCTCGCGCTGATGATGAGCCTGTCTGGGGATCGGCGCGTTGCCGGCGATCGTCGGACTCTGGATCGCCACGCTTCTGCCGATCGTGCGCAACACCTACGAAGGCATTCGAGCGGTTCCCGCGCCGCTCGTCGACGCGGCGCGCGGAATGGGCATGAGCGGCGGCGACATCCTGCGCCGCGTGGAGCTGCCCAACGCGCTCTTCGTCATCTTCGCCGGCGTGCGGACCGCGATGGCCGTCAACGTCGGAACCGCGCCGATCGCGTTTCTGATCGGCGGAGGGGGCCTGGGAGAGCTGATTTTTACCGGCATCGACCTGCAGGAGCAGGGCATGATGCTCGCGGGCGCCATTCCGACCGCGCTGCTCGCGGTCGTCGTGGATTTTTTGTTCGGGCAGGCGCAGTATTGGCTGGTGCCGCGCGGCGTCAATCCGTTGCGGAATTTCTAGGATGTCAGTCGAGGAGGAACGATTCATGAGTCGAGGATTGGGCACGCTGCTGGCGGGATTTGCGCTTTCGGCGCTGTGCTGGGGCGCAGGCGCTGCGGCGCAGACCATCGTCGTGAGCGGCAAGGCCTTTACCGAGCAGCAGATCATGACGGCGATGACCGTGGAGCTGCTCAAGGCAAGAGGATTCACGCCCGAGCGCAAGGCAGGCATGGGCACCGCCGCGGTTCGCTCGGCGCTGGAGAACGGCCAGGTCGACGTCTACTGGGAATACACCGGCACGGGGCTCGGCGTGTTCAACAAGATCACCGACAAGTTCGACTCGGCCGAAGCCGCGTACAAGAAGATCAAGGAAGTCGACGCCGCCAAGGGCATCGTCTGGCTCAACATGTCCGCGGTGAACAACACCTACGGCTTCGCGATGAACCGCGACGATGCGCAGAAGCGCGGCATCGTGACCATGAGCGATCTCGCCAAGGCGATCAACGGCGGCGCCAAGCTCACGTTCGCATCGAACGCGGAGTTCTACGCCCGCCCCGACGGATTGCCCGGATGGCAGAAAGCGTATGGCTTCGAGTTCGAGCGCGACAACGTCAAGCGCATGGATACCGGATTGACGTATTCCGCGCTGAAGGACCGCCAGGTCGACACAGCCGTCGTGTTCGCGACCGACGGTCGCATACCGGCGTTCAATTTCGTCGTTCTGAAGGACGACAAGAACTACGGCGCGCCGTACAACATGACGCCGGTCGTGCGCAAGGAAGTCCTCGACAAGTATCCGAAGCTCGCCGATGCGCTGAACGCTCTTTCGGCCAAGCTCAACGACGAGAACATGGCCAAGCTCAACGCGAGCGTGGACGTCGACAAGAAGACGGTCGAAGAGGTCGCGGACGGATTCCTGAAGGCCAACGGACTGGTCTGATGCCCGACGATCGGCGAGTGACCCGATGCGGCGGCCGACGCGACGACCGCATCCCGCGGCGTCGCTTCCTTCGTCCGCGGCTTGTCGTTTGCGGATTTGCCGCCCGAGGTCGTCGACCAGGCGAAGCGCTGCCTGCTCGATCTGATCGGCATTGCCGCGGCAGGCTCGCGCACGACTGCCTCGGCGCTGGCGCGCGCATATGCGTCGTCCCAGCTTCGCGGGAGCGACGAGACCGCGCGCATGATGTTCGACGGCAGGCGCGCGGGCATCGCCGGTGCGGCGTTTGCCGGCGCATCCACCATCGATGCGGTCGACGGGCACGACGGCCACGTGCTGACCAAAGGACACGCGGGTGTCGCGATTCTCCCGGCGTTGCTCGCGCTATGCGATGGAACATCCCCGGGCCGTGCCGTCGACGGACGCGAATTTCTCGCCTGCCTGACGCTCGGCTACGAAATCGCAACCCGTGCAGGCATCGCACAGCACGCGAGCGTCGCGGACTACCATTGCTCCGGCTCGTGGAACTCGGTTGGCTGCGCCGCGGTCGCTGGCCGGGTCCTCGCTTTCGACGAGGCGCACATCCGCGAGGCGCTCGGCATCGCCGAATACTTCGGGCCGCGCGGCCAGATGCTGCGCACCACCGGCGCGCCCAGCATGGTCAAGGACGGCTCCGGATGGGGCGCGCACGTCGGCATCTCGGCGGCGTGGCTTGCGCGCGAAGGATTCACCGGGGCGCCGGCAGTGACCGTCGAGGACGAAGGCTTGCGGCGATACTGGGCCGATCTCGGGACGCGCTGGCGCATTCGCGAGCAATACTTCAAGGCGTATCCGGTCTGCCGCTGGGCGCAGCCCGCCGTCGAAGCCGCGCTGGCGCTGCAGCGCGCTCACGGCTTTGACGCCGGAGGATGTCGCCCGCGTTTCGATCGAGACCTTTCGCGAAGCCGTCGCGCTCGGTGCACAGTGCGCGACGCCGGCCACGACCGAGGACGCGCAGTACAGCCTTCCGTTTCCCGTCGCGGCCGCGCTGGTATTCGGACGCGTCGGCGCGGAGGAGATCGCGCTGCCCAAGCTGGCCGACCCGCGCGTGCGACGCCTTCTGGGCGTCATGGACATCACGGAGGAGACGGAATATTCGCGCCGCTTTCCGCAGGAGCGATGGGCGCGCGTGCGCATCGCGCTCGACGACGGCCGCGAGCTCGTCTCCGAGCCGGCCGAGGCCCGCGGAAGCCCCGAAGCTCCGCTCGCCGATGCCGAGCTTCGCGACAAGTATTTCGATCTTGCCGCGCCCGTGCTGTCACGTCCGCGCGCGGAGCGGATCGAGCGCCTCGTCGATCGACTTGAACAGGCGCGATGCGCTGCCGGGATTGCTGAACGAGCTGCTGCAACGCCGCCTGACCCGTCGCAACACCTCAACAGGACTATTCGATGGCTTCTCTTCCCCAAAGCGCGCGCTACGTCATCATCGGCGCCGGCATCCACGGTCTCTCGACCGCCATGCATCTCGCGGGACGGCTGCGCGCCAAAGGCGAGACTGTCGGCGCCGGGTCGAACCGTATCGTCGTGCTCGACAAGACGGGCATCGGCGCCGGAGCGTCGGGCATCGCCTGCGGAGTCGTGCGCAACAACTACTACCAGCCTGCGATGCGCGAGCTGATGGCGCACTCGGTGTCGGTCTGGGAGCGCGATCCGCAAGCCGTACAGCTACCACCCGGTCGGCTACATGCAGATCAGTCCCGAGGTGATGCGACGAGCAGGTCGGCACGATCTACGAGCAGCAGAAGGCCATCGGCTACGAGTCGGTGTTCATCGAGGGCGAGGCCGAATCGCTCGCATACATGCGTGGCTTGTTCGACGACTGGCAGGCGGCGAGCATCACCTCGGTGCTGCACGAGAAGCGCGGCGGCTACGCGAACAATCTCGCGGCGGTGCAGGGCTTGGCGCGCAAGGCGCAGTGCGCTCGGCGTCGAGATCGTCGAAGGCGTCGAGGTCAAGGGCTTCCGCTCGGGCAACGGCTCGGACGCCATCGACAGCATCGAGACCAACCTCGGAACGATCAGCTGCGACGAGATCGTGGTCGGCGTCGGCCCGTGGATCAACTCGATCTGGAACATGCTCGGGCTGCCCAAGCACATCAGCGTCAAGGGGCGCGACGGCAAGATGCACGACGGCGTGCGCATGTGGCGCTACATGGCATTGCAGGAAGGCACGCTCGGCGTCGATCCCGACTTCCAGAAGACCAACGATGGCCGCATGCCGCCGGTGGTGCACGTCGACACCGACGCGCCGCTCCATTCGGACCGCGACGGCAAGCTGATCACCGATCAATTGTGGGGCCTCTACTACAAGCCCGACTTCCATTTCAACGGCGTGCAGGGCGGCGCCATGCCGGCGGTCGTCGAGCCCGACGCGGACGTGGTGCGCGTCGACCCGTACGGCCCGAAGTCGCCGGAGTTCGTGGTGACCGACAACTTCGCCGACATGTGGACCTCGGCGCTCGCGTTTTGCCAGAAGCGATTCGAAGGCAAGCACGGCGTCTATCGGTCGGATCCGTCCGGCGGCATCGGGTGCTTCACGCCGGACAGCTTTCCGGTGTTCGACCGCTTCCGGCGAAAACGTATACGTGATCGCCGATTCGAACCACGGCTTCAAGATGATCGGCGTGGGCGAGCTGGTGGCCGACGACATGCTCGGCACGAGGCTCGAAGCTGCTCGAGCCGTTCCGTTTCTCGCGCTACGCCGAAGGCAGGCTGCACCCGGTATCGAAGAGCCCGTTTCCCTGGAGCTGATCCATCGCTGACGCTGTCACGGCCGGCGTGAGCGATGAGGGCGCACGGTTGTTGCCTGCGCCGACGGCGGTGGATCACCCACCCCTTTGGACGTTACTATCTCTGCCGTGGTCGTCGCCGGGCAAAGCACGTGCGCATGACCGGTCACGCACAACGCCCCCGAGGACAACGCCGTGGAACT
The DNA here is from genome assembly GCA_963730465.1 of uncultured beta proteobacterium. Classification (GTDB taxonomy): domain Bacteria; phylum Pseudomonadota; class Gammaproteobacteria; order Burkholderiales; family Casimicrobiaceae; genus PALSA-1003. The sequence goes on from CAVSRR010000005.1 coordinate 69,760, forward strand.
CAAATTCAGCCCGCTTTCTCCCTATGTTCGCAAAGTGAACATCGTCGCTCACGAGCACGGGCTGTCCGATCGTCTGCGGCTGACTCCCGTCAACACCCGTACCGAGTCCGACAAGATTTCGCCGCACAACCCACTTGCCAAGATACCGGTGCTCATCACCGACGGCGGCGAAACGATCTACGACTCGCCGGTCATCTGTGAATATCTCGATGCCGAATTCGGCGGCCACCGTTTGCTGCCCGCAGCGGGGCCGCGACGCTGGGAAATCATGACTCTGGTCGCGCTTGCGGATGGCCTGCTCGACGCTGCGCTCCTCGCCCGCCAGGAACGCCTGAGGCCCGCGTCGGAGCAGTCAGCGGAGTGGATCGAGCTTCAGCTTGGAAAGATGCATCGCGCGCTCGCATATTTCGAAGGCGCGGTCGTCGGTTTCGGCGCCGAGCTCGACATGGCGCAGGTCGGCCTCGGCGCAGCGCTCGGCTACATTCCCCTGCGCCTCCCCGAGTTCGCGGGATTCCCCAAGCAGCCCAAGCTCGGATCGTGGTACGCGCGCCAATCGCTGCGGCCGTCATTCGAGAATACCGTACCGGTTCTATGACGATCGTCCGGGAGCGCGCCGCATGGAAATGAGAAATCTCGGGCGGTCAGGGCTTGCGCGTGTCGCTGGTGGGCCTCGGTTGCAACAACTTCGGCGCCCGCATCGACCTGGAGGCGACTCGCCGCGTCGTCCATCGCGCGCTCGACGCGGGCATCACCCTCTTCGACACGGCCGACAGCTACGGCAATCGCGGCGGCTCGGAAACGGCGCTGGGCGAAACGCTCGGCGACCGGCGCAAGGAGATCGTGCTGGCAACCAAGTTCGCGCAACCGATGGACGATGCTCAGACGAAGAAGGGAGCCTCGCGCAGCTACATCATGACCGCGGTCGAGGCGAGCCTGCGACGACTCAAGACTGATTGGATCGACCTGTATCAGCAGCATATCCCCGACCCGCTGACGCCGATGGAGGAGACGTTGCGCGCGCTGGACGATCTGACGCGGCAGGGCAAGGTCCGATACATCGGCTGCTCGAATTTGCCGGCGTGGCAGGTTGGCGACGCGGTCTGGACCTCGCGCTCGAATCACCTCACGCCGTTCGTCTCTGCACAGGACGAGTACAGCCTTCTCGTGCGTGGGGCGGAACGCGAGCTGCTGCCCGCGCTCAACGCTTTTGGAATGGGGCTGCTGCCGTTTTTTCCGCTTGCGGGCGGTCTGTTGACCGGCAAGTACCTGCGTGGCCAGCCGCTTCCCGAGAAATCGCGCCTCACCTATGTCAAAGCGTCCGCGGACCGCTTTCTGACCGAGCGCAACTGGACGCGAGTCGAGCGGCTCGAAGCGTTCTGCGCCGCGCGCGGCCGGGGCGTGCTGGAGCTCGCGTTCAGCTGGTTGGCTTCACGCGTCCCTGTGTCGAGCGTGATCGCCGGGGCGACCAAGCCCGAGCAGGTCGACGCCAACGTGAAGGCTATCGGGTGGAAGCTGGGACAGGATGAAATTGCGGAGGTCGACGAGATCACGGGTTCTGTCGAGTAGTATCGCTTGGACACCGGCATGGGTTGAACGCGTTCCGCCGCCCGGTGTCGTAGATTCCGCGACGTCGAGCTTAGCGTCGCGACGTGCAGCGCCGGTTGGCCAATAGTGTCGTGACATCGAAGGACATGTAATGAATCCCCAAAAGAGTGCGACGACGGTCTGGTTTATCACCGGCTGCTCAACCGGGCTGGGGCGGGCGCTTGCAGAACGCGTTCTGCTCAATGGCCAACGCTGCGTCGTGACCGCGCGCGACGCCGCGAAGGTCGCCGACATCGTCGCGAAATATCCAGACACGGCGCTGGCCCTCGCGTTGGACGTGACGGACGCGAAGCAGCGCGAGGAAGCGCTCGCGCGAGCGTCTAGCGCGTTCGGCGGGATCGACGTGCTGGTCAACAACGCAGGCCACGGCTACTCGGCGGCCGTCGAGGAAGGCGAGGAGCCTCCGATCCGGCGCATGTTCGAGACCAACTTCTTCGCGCTCGCGGCCATGACGCGTCTGGCGCTGCCGGCGATGCGCGAGCGACGCAGCGGGCACATCGTCAACATCTCCTCGGTGGGCGGACTGGTTGGCAATCCCGCTTCGGGTTACTACAACGCCACCAAGTTCGCGGTCGAAGGCTTGTCGCAGGCGCTCGCCAAGGAGGTCGGCCCGCTCGGTGTTCGCGTGATGATCGTCGAGCCCGGACCGTTCCGCACCGATTTCCAGGGCAGGTCGATGACATCGGTGTCGAAACCGATCGAAGCCTACGCGCAAACCGCGGGTGCGCGGCGCGCGCAGCTACGGGCGAGCAGTGGCAGGCAGGCCGGTGATCCGCTGCGCGCGGCAGACGCGATCATCAAGGCGGTCGAAGCGCCGGACCCGCCGCTCCACCTCGTGCTCGGCAGTAATGCGGTGCAGCGGGTACGCGAGGCTCTGCACGAGACGCTGCGCTCGGTCGACGAGTGGGAAACGGTTTCGCTGTCGGCCGACTTTCCGGCGAGCTGAGCATCTCCAGCGCGCGGCTGCGATCACATCATCCATCGGTCATTCGATACGGGACGGAATATGAGCAACGGCAGTGAAAAGCGCATTCGCGTCGGCATCGTCGGCGCCAGCGCATCAGGAGGATGGGCGTCGCTCTCGCACCTGCCTGCGCTCGAGCTGCTGCCCGAATACGAGCTCGTCGCAGTGTGCACGACCAAGGCCGATACCGCGGCCGCGGCAGCCGCAAAGTACGGCGTCAGCCGCGCGTTTCACGACTATCGGGCGATGGTGCGCGAGCCCGACATCGACCTCGTCTCGGTCGTCGTCAAGGTGCCATCGCACCACGAAGTTGTCATGGCCGCGCTCGAGGCGGGTAAGAACGTTTACTGCGAATGGCCGCTCGGCGCGAATCTGCGGGAAGCACAGGCGATGGCCGACCTCGCGCGACAAAAGAACGTGCGCGGCATGGTCGGCCTGCAGGCGCGCGGAGATCCGACGCTGCGCTACCTGCATGACCTGATCGCCGACGGATATATCGGCGACGTGCTCGCAGTCAACATGACGATGTTCACCAGCGGCATCCTCGATCATCCGAAATCGCGTCTGTGGGAGGGCGACCGCACGAAAGGCATGTCGGTGATAACGGGGCGGACGATCCACAGCACCGATGTGCTTTGCTGGTGCCTGGGCGATTTCGTCGAGCTATCCGGACGAGTATCGACGCAGGTCAAGCAGTGGCGCGTGACGGGAACCGATGAGCTCGTCAACGTCGACGCGTCCGACAACGTGATCGTCAGCGGAGTGCTCACCAGTGGCGCGGTCGCATCCATCCACGCCGCCACGATTCCCTACAATTCGACCGGCTGGCGCATGGACATCTACGGCCGCAAGGGAACGCTGCGTGTCAGCTCGAAGGGCGCGCCGCAGCGCGACGCCAACACCTTGCTCGGCGCACAGAACGGAGGCGCCATGGAGCCGCTGCTCGTCCCCGATTCGTACACCGAGGTTCCGGAAGCAACACCCGTCGGGCCGCCGCGCAACGTCGGGCATCTGTACCTTCGCATGGCGAAAGCGATTCGCGAGGGCGCTCCGGTCGAGCCGGATTTCGACGTCGCGGTCAAGCGGCATCGCTTGGTCGATGCGATCCAGCAGTCGTCCGACGAAGGCCGGACCGTGACGGTCCGATGAATCGGAAGTGGAGTGAATGAGCGCGAGCGAATTAGATTGCGGATCAAAGCGTGGATGAAAGCGGCGAGACCGTGAGTACCTGCCAGCCGCCGCGCGCGGTCATCAACCGGCCGAAGCTCAGTGTTCCTCCCCGGTCGTGCGATTGCCACGCGCACATCCTGGGACCGCCCGATCGCTTTCCGTACGTTCCGGACCGCAGCTACACGCCGCCCGACGCGCTGCCGGAGGACTTTCTGCGCATGCTGGCGACGCTCGGCATGGAGCGCATGATCGTTGTGCAGGCGAGCTGCTACGGCGAGGACAATCGGCGCGCGGTTGCGGCGGTGCGGGAGCTTGGGCTGCATCGCGCGCGAGGAGTCGCGATGGTGGGCGCATCGGTGAGCGAAGCGGAATTGAAGACCCTCGACGACGCCGGCATTCGCGCGACGCGTTTCATCACGACGGCTAAGGGAGGCCCATCGCTGGAGCAGCTCCCCGAGGTGGCCGCGAAAGTCGCGGCTTTCGGGTGGCACATCGAAATGTACGTACCGGCCGCCGTCTGGCCCGACATCCTGCCGGTCGTCGAGCGCTTGCCGGTTCCGGTGGTGTTCGATCACATGGGCGGAATGATGGCCGACACGCCGTTCGATGATCCGATTTTCCGCCGCATCCTCCGCCTTCTCGAAAATGGCCGCTGCTGGACCAAGCTGACGGGCTATCGGCCTTCCGTCGCCGGTCCTCCCTACGCCGACGTGCTGCCGCTTGCGCGCCACTTCATCGAGCACGCCGTCGATCGCTGCGTCTGGGGCAGCGATTGGCCGCACACCAACATCGAGGGATTCATGCCCGACGACGGCGATCTCCTCGACCAGCTCGGCGAGTGGGCTGCCGACCCTGCGGTACGCAAGAAAATTCTGGTGGACAACCCCGCGGCGCTGTACCGCTTCTAGGCCTCGCGCATCGCGGCCTTGCGCTCCGCGCGCACGTCGTAGACCTCGGGGTTGTACACGTGCTTCGGCCGCCGTCCCGCGAATTCATCGAGGATCGCCTGCGCGGCGCTGACCGCGACGCGCACCAGCGCGGCATCGGTCTGTCCCGCGACGTGTGGCGAGAGCACGACATTCGCCAGCCGGCGCAGCGGCGAATCGGCGGGCAGCGGTTCGCGGTCGTAGGTGTCGAGCGCGGCGCCGCCGAGCGCGCCGGACGACAGCGCCTGGATCAGCGCCGATTCGTCAACGATTTCTCCGCGCGCCGTATTGATCAGGACCGCGCCGCGCTTCATTCGCGCCAGCGCGTGCGAGTCGATCTGGCGTGTCGTTTCGGCAGTCAGCCGCGTGTGCAGGCTGACGACGTCCGATTTTTCGAGAAGATCGTCGAGGGTGGTGAGCGCGACATTTGCATCGTGCGCGTCGCCGACCGCGGGATCGAAGGCCAGCACGCGCATGCCGAAGCCGGCCGCGTGCCGCGCAACGCGGCGGCCGATGGCGCCGTAGCCCACGATGCCGAGTGTGCGGCCCTCGAGCTCCATTCCGACCAGGGGCTCTCGCGACCACTGCCCTTCGCGCATGCTGCTATCTGCGGCGACGACCTTGCGCACGAGAGCGAAAAGCAGCGCGAACGTATATTCGGCGACCGCGGCGGCATTCTCGCTGCCCGTGGTGGTCACGAGGACGCCGCGTCGCGTCGCGGCCGCGAGGTCGACCGCGTCGACGCCCACGCCATGCCGGGCGATGATGAGCAGGCGCGGTGCGGCCTCGATGACGGCTGCGCTGACCGTCCCGAGGCGGGCGAGGATCGCGTCGGCATCGATGCAGGCTTTTGCGAGCGCCGCCTCCGTTGCGTAGGATTCCAGCACGCGCACGTCACAGCTCGGCGTCAGAAGGTCGAGCGCTTCGCGCCGGATGGTCGGATCGGAGAAGACGACGCGGGGCCGACGGCCTGCGCGTGCCTCGCCGTATCCCTGATCTCCGGCGGTGCTCACGGCGCGGCTGATCCCGCGGCTCGCAGCAGCAGGGCGGCCGCGAGCATGCCGGGGTCGTCGAATCCCACGGATTTGGCGCCGTACATGCGCGCGCGGCCAATGCGCGATTCGCGCGTGCGAAATTCGGCCAGAGCCTCCTCGGCCGCGAGCAGCGAAACCTGATAGATGTCGGCACCCTCCGCGGCAGCGGCGAGCGACTGCTCGATATGCGCGATCGAGTCCAACAGCGACTTGTCGCCGATCGCCGCGCCGGAGCGCGCGACGATGGCGTCGCGCGCAGCCGCCAGCGCGACCACCAAACCCGCTCGATCGAGCGCGACGTGCCCGCGAACCGCGCGGCCCGCGGCGCTCAGCCCGATCGCCAACACCGACCCGAGACTCGAGCCCGTCGCACGCGCCGTTTCACGGCCCAGCGCGACCAGCGCCGCTCCGACGTCCTCCACGCCGGCATCCTGCGCGCCGTCCAGCGTGCTCGTCTGGAGCGCCTGCCAGCTTCCAACCACCTGCTCAATGGTCATGCCGGTGTCGCCATCGCCGAGCCGTCGGTCGGCGGCATTGAGCGTGTCGCGAACGGCCGGCACGCTCGCCTGGATGCGGCCTACGGCGTTTCGCAGTTGCTCGGTCGTGAGCGCGGCGCCTGACACGATCTACCGCGGCCAGAACGGACAATCCGTCGGCGCCCCGAGCAATGCGTCGATTTCCGGATCCAGGTCGAGCAGCGAGATCGAGCAGCCGGCCATTTCCATCGAGGTGGCGTAGTGCCCGACGTAGCGTCTGGCGATCTCGATGTTTCTGCCGCGCAACAGGCGGCTTACGTGGCGAGAGACGATGAGGAGCTCTTCCAGAGGCGTGGCCCCGAGGCTGTTGACCAGCACGGCGACGCGACCTCCGCCCTTGCCTGCGCCATCGGTCAGAAGCCGCTCCACCATGGCCGCGGTCACTTCGTCAGCCGCGGCCATCGCGCGTTCCTCGACACCCGGCTCGCCGTGGATGCCCATGCCGATCTCGATCTTGCCTTCGGGTACGGAAAAGCCGGGCTCGCTCGCCCCGGGAATCAGGCACGGCGAAAGCGCGACGCCGATCGAGCGCGTCCGCTCGACCGTCTTGCGCGTAACGGCCGCCACCGAGTCGAGATTGGCCCCGCGCGCAGCGCTTGCACCCGCGACCTTGAACGCGAACACCATGCCCGCGACGCCGCGCCGCTTGGACGCCTCCGCGGGCAGTGCGCTGGCGACATCGTCCGCGACGATCACGGTCGCGGTATTGCCGCCTTCGTCTGCGAACTCGTCGCACGCCTGCGCGAAGCTCATGCGGTCGCCGCCGTAGTTGCCGAGGACGCAGAGCACGCCCGACTTGCCGTCCGCGGCGCGAATGGCGTCGGCGCAGATGTCCGTTGGCGGACCGGCGAAGACGTTGCCCACCGCGCATGCATCCAGCATCCCTGAGGCGACGTAGCCGGCGAATACGGGCAGGTGTCCGAAGCCGCCGCCGGTGACCACGCCGACCTTGCCCTGAGCCGGTCCCGCGCTGCGCGCGACAACCCGGCCGGCGCGGCCGACGCGGCGATAGCCGTCGAATGATTCGCACAACCCGTCGAGTGCTTCGTCGACGTAGTCGGCGGGGTTGTTCATCAGTTTCTTCATGGACTCTTCCGTGTTGACGTTGAGCAGACCGGAGAAGCGTGACGCCTCAGGCGGTGAGGCGTACTTCGACCGATCCGAATCCCTCGAACACCGCGCGGATGCGCTGTCCGGGCTTGGCGAAGTTGAGCCCCGTGTACGTCCCTGTGGTCATGACGCGCCCCGCTTCGACGCCGGTCGTGTGGCGGAGATCGTTCACGAGCTCGATCGCCGGCAGAAGCGGGTCGCCGGCCGGGTGCCCGCCGATATGCTGAACGATGACATCGCCGTCGATCTCGAGGCGCACATCGAGCCGGGAAAGATCGAACCTGTGCCACAGAAGCTGCGCGTCGCCTTCGACGAATGCGCCGTTGGAGACGAAGTCTGCGATGCGCTCGATGAGCGACGTCCCGCGGTAGTCCTTGTAGCGGGAGTCGACGATTTCGATCGCCGGAAACGGAGTGACCGCCGCCGCAACCTCGGTGTACTTGTAAGCAAGCGCGCGGGGCTCGCAGGCGCGATCGAAGCGGAAAGCGATTTCGGCTTCGACGCCGAGCAAGGGGACCTGTGCCGCGGCGATCGAGCCGCCGCTCGGGATGATGCGCGAGCTGAGCAGGGCTCCGCGCACGACCCTGCCCTCGGGCGTCGTGCCGACTTTCCAGCCTGAGACCGTCTCACCGAGCGCGGCTACCATTGCGTCCTGAATGGCATGCGCGTCGTCGACATCACGCGGCCTGCATTCCAGGGGGAGGCCGTCGAGAAGAGCGCCGCTCTTTCGTGCCCCGATCAGCAATTCGGCTGCCTGGCGTATCGCTTCCTGGTCCATGAGGTGGGTTCCCGTTCGAGAGACTATTTCACGAGATGAAGCATGCGCGGAAGGAGCAAAGTGAACCACGGAATGAACGCAACAACCAGCAGGCCGACCAACAGGATGCTGAAGTACGGCGCCATCGCCCGCGTGGCCCGGTCGGCATTGGCGCGTACGACCGAGCATGCGATGTAAAACCCGACACCGAGCGGCGGCAGGAAGGCGCCGATGCCCATCGCTACCAGCAAGACGATGCCGTAGTGCAGGGGATCGACCCCCGCCTGCGGTGCGAGCGGGACCAGCAACGGCGCGAGGATCAGGATCGCGGGCAACCCTTCGAGCAGCGAGCCCAGCACGATCAGCGCGACGATCGAGACCAGAAGGAAGAGCGACGGTCCGGTCGCGTACGTCGTCACCAGCTCGGCAAGTCGATGCGGCAACTCGGCCGCCGACAGCACCCACGAGAACGCCTGCGCGGCCGCCAGCGTGAAAAGCACCATCCCGGACGAGGTCGAGCCCTCGGAGACCATGCGCGAAAAATCGCCGCGCTTGAGCTCGCGATAGACGACCACGGCGATGAACAGGCCGTAAGCGACCGCGAAGGCCGAAACTTCGGTCGGCGTGGCGAAGCCGAGGAGGATCCCGGCGAAGAGCATCACCGGCATCGAAAGAGGAAGCAACGCGCCGAGCGCAAGGTGGCGCAGGCTCGAGGTTCGCGCGATATCGGCCGAGCGTTTCGGTGTCAGCAGCCATATGACCGCCATCAGGCACGCGGCGATGACCGCCGCGGGGATGATCCCGGCCGCGAAAAGCGCGGCGACCGACAGCGAAGTCACCGATCCGAGGACGAGCATCGCGAGGCTCGGCGGAATGCACTCGCCCATGGCTGCCGACGCGGCCAGCAGCGCCGCGGATTGATCGACGTCGTATTTTTCCTTCTCGAGCATGTCGCGCATCACCAGGCCTACGGCCGCGACGTCCGCCGCTTTCGATCCCGAAATGCCCGACACGATGTACATGCTGACCACCATGACCTGCTGCAGCCCGCCGCGCATGCCGCCGACCAGCGCGGCGACGAAGGCGACGAGGCGGCGCGATATGCCGCCGCGCTCCATCACGATGCCAGCGAAGATGAAGAACGGCAGCGCGAGCAGGACGAAGCGTCCCGTTCCATCGACCATGTTCTGCGGCAGCGCGACCATCGCCACCAGGCCGCCGAGATAGAGGAAAAGGATCGTGCCCAGCATCAGCGAGAACGCGATCGGGAGCCCGATCAGCACCGTGACGAGAACAACCGCGATCGCGAGCGTGACGTTCAGGTTGGGCGGAACGGGGACATTGGTGACGTTTCGGAGCAGCACGACGATTGCCACGGAAGCGAGCGCGACGCTACCGCTCGCCACGACCGCTGTGCGCGATTGGTGCAGCAGCCGCGCGATCGCGTACACCGCGAGCACGAGCATGGAAACCGTCAGCGGGACCGCGATCCAAGTCGCGCTGATGCCTAGGATCGGCGTGACCTGGTCCCATCGGAACGATAGCAGGGCAACGGAATGGTAGCCGGCGATCAACGCGATCGCCAGCACGAGCCAGTCGACGAGCGCATAGCTCGCGGCGCGCAGCGGCGGCGGCAGCATGTCGACCAATGTCCGGACGAGCACGTGCTGCTCGCGCCGATAGGCAATAGCGCCGCCGAGGAATGCGATCACCGAAAGCGCGAAACCGGAAACTTCATCTGCCCACAACAAAGGTATGTCGGCGAGAACGCGGCCGACGACGTTGGCGATGACAATCACAAGCTCGCCGAGGAGCGCCACACCGACGACGATGTCCACGACGCGATCGAGCGGGACCAGGCGGTCCGCCCGCAGATCCGCCGCCGTGCTCATTGTGGCCGTCAGGCTACGCTCTGAGGCCATTCGCGCACCGCACTACTTCGTGGTCGGAAATGCACCCGGCGCCTTGCGCGTGTAGGGGATGTAGGTGTTGACCAGGTCGACGTGCAGCGCAGCGCTTCCCAGCATGGCGAGATCCGGCGGCGGCACCGGACACCTGAGCTCGACCAGGGCCAGGTAGTCCGCCGGCTCCGGACCCGCGACGCGAAACAGTCGCACCTGCGTCGTATCGGAGCGGCCGCCGTAGAGCTTGCGCAAACCCTCGGCGACTTGCGCCTCGAGCGCCGCGGGCACGCGCCTGAAGCGCCACAGCAACAGGCGCGCGCAAGGTCCGCTCTGGCCCAGCAGCGCGTCGCCGGGTGACACCTGAATGCCCTCGGCGCGGTATTGTCCCCAGACTTTCGACATGATGCGATGCGTCCACGCCGAGTAGCGGTCGATCGCAATGGCGGCATAGGCGGGACCGTGCAATACGTCGACGTCGGTGAGATCGTAGACTGCCAGGTAGCGCGGCCAGCCATCGACACACACGAAGCGATTCGCTGTCTCGAAACCGGCGCAGGCGACGCGCTCGGGAAAGTGCTCGCTGTCGTACCAGTCCTGGAATTCCTCCTCGATATTCGCCGGGGGCTCCATCGTCGCCAGCAGCAAGCCCTTCCGGCCGTTGGCTGAAGCTGCGGTGTTCGCCATCGCGCTCTCCGCTCGAGCGCTACTGCTGCGCCATGATCATGTTGAAGAGCTCCGCGTACTTCGGCTTGAACTCGGTGTACACGGGTTCCATCTTCGCCTGGAAGGCCTTGAAGTTGGTCTCGGTGATCTGCATGCCGTGCTCCTTGCAGAACTGCGCGGCGCGATCGGAGCCCGCGGCGATTTCGTTGCGCCAGAACGGCTGCACCGCCGTGGCTGCCGCCTGGAATGCTTCGCGGTCCGCCGGCGTCATTTGTGTCCAGCGCGCCTTGCTGACCAGGAGCGCCCCGGCGTTGTACACGTGATTGGTCAACGCGAGGTACTTGTTGACTTCGTACATCTTGAATGTGACCACGGTCGGCAAGGGAAACTCGACGCCGTCGACTGTCTTCTGCGACAGCGCAAGGTAGACCTCGCTGCCATCCATTACAACGGGGACCGCGCCGACTGCCTTGAACATTGCGGCGAACACGGGCGAAGGCTGGATCCGCATCTTGAGGCCACGCAAATCGTCCGGCCCGGCGACGGCTTTCTCGCGCGTCTCGACCTGGCGCCAACCGTACCAGCCCCACGACAGGCCAACCATGTTGTGCGCATCGGCGTCGGCGAATATCTTGCGGCCGACCTCGCCGTCCAGGATTCGCTCGGCGGTAGGGCGGTCCTTGAACAGGAACGGCAGGTCGACGACCTGGATCGACGGCACGAACGTCGCGAGGAATCCCGAGGTCACGATGGCGCAGTCGATGATGCCCGTCTGCAGGCTGCTCACGACGTTGACGCCGCTGCCGAGCGAGCCGCCGACGAAGACCTGCACGCGATACTTGTCGTTGGTTCGCTTTGCGATGTCGGCGCCGAAGCGCTGCGCGACGGTGTATGAGGCATCCTGCGTGGTGTCGTTGGTGGCGAACTTGAGCGTGATCGGATCGGCTGCGGAGCTCCGGCCGGCGCTCAAGCCCACCGCGGCGCCCGCGCCCATCCCGGCCACAAAGCGCCGGCGCGAAATCGTGTTGCGATTGTCCATGTCAATGCTCCTCGGTGACTGAAGTTGCGCAGCGCGTCGGCTGCGATCTTGTTTTAGGAAGGTATACGCGTAGCCTGGCGGAAGTCCAGACGCCACGCGTTATCCTGATAGATCCAAACCAGGCAGAAAAGCAGATGGATCAGGTGCTTCGGCGCTCCGTGCGCACTGACGGTCATGTCGACGATGCCGTTCATGATGGCGATGTCGGCAGAAACCTGGAGGCGCGTGTCACGGCTCTCGATCATCCCGTACTCGTAGAGCTTGTCCCGCACTCCGGCGAGATATTCCTCGGCGGTCTCGGCGATGCCCGTGGAATGGATGTAGACGAGATCGGTTCCAAGCATCGGCCGGAGCGCAGCGACGTCGCCGGCGATCTGCGCGCGATACAGCTCGCGCTCGCAGGCCAGGATCCGCTCTTCCGGAGAGGCTCGATTCGCGCCCATCGATGCACGCGCGGTCACGGAGAGGCCTGCGTCAACTCAGCTCCTTAATGGCGAGCTCGAGGAAATCGTGACCGATCGACGGCTCGAATTGCTTGTAGATCGGACGCGTCGCCTCGACGAAGAGCTTCTTGTTCTCCGGCGAGATGTCGTTGACCGTCATGAGCGTCTTGAGCTTGGCCAGCGCGGTCGCGATTTCCACCGGCTGCGCCTTCCATTGCCAGTCCATCGCCGTCTTCATCGACTGCACCAGGACGTTCTGGTCCTCGGCACTCAGGCCGTCCCAGACACCCTTGTTGATCGAGACGATGAAGAAGTCGGTCGTATGCGCGTCGAGCGACAGGTACTTCGAGACCTCGTAGAGCTTGACGGAGACAAGGTCCGGCAGCGGATACTCGAAGCCGTCGACCACGCCCTGCTGCAGCGCGACGTAGAGCTCGGACGGGTCGAGCGCCACCGTGCTTGCGCCCAGCGCGCGAAACGCCTGGATATAAACCTGGCTGTTGATCACGCGGATCTTGAGCCCCTGGCAATCGGCGGGCTTGTTGACCGGTCGCACCTTGTTCACGATATGCCGGCCGCCGATCAGCCAGTAGCCCAGCACGTGGAAGCCGGCCGCCTCGCCCAGGCGCGTGATCTCCTTGCCCATGGTGCCGTCGAGGCTGGACTTCAGACGCTCCGACGAGCTCACGATGTAGGGCAGCGTAAAAGCGTCGATCGGCTTCATGAAATTCGAGTACCACGCCGGCACCGCCATGGTCAGGGTCAGCGAACCCACCTGCGTCGCCGACAGCATCTCGGGAATCGTTCCGAGCTGCGATGCGGGGTAGATCTCGATCTTGATCCGACCCGACGACTGCTTGGCCGCCTCGTCGGCGAACATCTGGATCGCCTTGTGATATAGCGTGTCGTTGGGAAGCATATGTCCGAAGCGGAATACGCGTGCGCGCTGCGCCATCGCGGACGGCGGCAGGCCCATCGACGCCGCGCCGGTGGCGGCCGCGGCCAATTTCAGGAAATTGCGTCGTCCTGCCCCCGGCGTGCCATTTTCTCCGAGCTTCATCTTCACTGGCGTTCCTCCTTTACGTTGTCGTTTTTCAATGCGTCGGACATCCGGCGCGATGCTCCGGCGCCGTCAGCGTTTCGTTGCGGTGGTGCTTGCCTCAAAACATTTTGCACAAAGCCTGTCATTCAATTCATGCCGAGGCGATGCGGCAGCCACACGGTAAGCTGCGGAAAAAGAATCACCACCATCAAGCCCATGACGATGAACATCATGTAGGTGAGGCTCGGGCGCATGGTCGCGTTGACCGGCGCGTTGCCGATGGCACAGGCAACGTAGTAGCCGATGCCGACCGGCGGCATGAACACGCCGATGCCCATCGCCACGCAGAGAACGATCCCGTACTGGAGAGGCTCGATGCCGAAGCGAATCGCAACCGGCAATAGAATCGGCGCGGCGATGAGGATGGCAGGCAGCCCCTCCAGCACGATGCCGATCACGACCATCACGAGCATGCTCACGAACAGGAACACGATCGGGCTCTTCAGCGCGCCGAATTCCATCGCCAGCGTGCGGCCCAGGCCGTCCGTCACGATGGCCTGCGACAGGAGGTTCGACGCGGCGATCATGAACAGGATCATGCCCGCGATGAGAGTCGCATCGCGAAGCGCCGTCCAGCACGTGCGCCACCCGATCGCGTGATAGACGAACAGCGCCACGGCGAACGCGTAAACCACGGCGAGGGACGCGGACTCCGTGGGAGAAGCAAAGCCGCCGACGATGCCCCCGATGACGATCACCGGCACCAGCAGCGCGGGAATCGCCGGCAGCACGCTGCCCAGAGCGCGGGAGAGGCTGAAGGGCGGTCCCTTGTGAAATCCGTTGAGGCGACTGCGGATCACGACCGCGGCGATGAGGACGATGGCGAGCACCGTCGCCGGAATGATGCCGGCGACGAATAGCGACCCCACCGACAGCGTCGTGATCGATCCCAGGACGAGGAGCGCGAGCGAGGGCGGTATGGTCTCTCCCATCGCCGCCGCCGCGGCGAGCACCGCGACCGATTCCGTCGGCGGATAACCGTACTGGCGCAGCGGCGCCTTCATCACGCTTCCGACGGTCGCGACGTCGGCAGCTTTGGAGCCGCTGACCCCCGAGAAGATGTACATCCCGACGATTTGCGCGATCAGCAGCCCGCCTGTCCAGTGTCCGACCCATTGCTGGACCATGTCCACCATGCGCTTGGCCATGCCGGTGACTTCCATCAGCGTTCCGGCGAGCATGAAAAAAGGAATGGCGAGCAGGATGTAGCTGTGGATGCCGTACTGCATCGAGGACGGAAAGGTCACGATCGGCGCGTCTCCGGTGATCAGGAAGAAGAGCATGCCGCCGAGCGCGAGGATGCCGCCGATCGGGACGCCGGCGATGAATGCCAGAATCAGCGCCGGAATGATCGGAATGAATGGATCCATCTCGATGTGGCCCTGCGCGTACGCCCAGCGCAGCGCGAACGTGGCGGCGATGATCAGCGCAGGTACGATCGCCCCCAGCATGGTCGGGCGGAGTTTGAGCGCCAGCAGCTTCTCCAGCGCGAACACCGTCATCAGGACCAAGCCGATGCCGAGCCAGATGGCCACGAATCCCGAGCTGATGCCGAGGATGGGGAGCGATTGCGCGTTCTGGCTGACGAGAAAGAGCGGAAAAGGGGCCAGCGCCGTCAGGCAGACGCAGAGGAGGATGATCAATCCGCACGCCTCCAGCGTTTGCCGTCGCGTGCCGTGCATCGCGTCGAGGAGCGCGGTGTACGCCATTCCGTTGGCGCGGCGAAAGTAGGCGGGCGCGCCGAGAAAGGCGATGATCGAGATGAGGATGCGCCATGTGTCGGCGGCCCATGGAAAGTCCTGCTGGAAGACGAAGCGCACCAGCGCGTTGCCGAAGGTGACGATAATGTTGACGACAAGTGCCGCGACCGCGATCGACTCGATGACGAGCGCGAGGCGGTCGAGCACACGTGATCGCGCCGGGACGGCAAGCGCCAAGGTTTCGGTTGCCTTGGCGACACGGGCAGCTTGAGCGGCAGGCGGGGCGGCGGCGCGAGACATCGTGCGTGCTCATCTCACCGCGACGGCTGCGCAAGGGATAGGGGAATGCGCATGGCGCTTTGGCTCACAGGCTCGCAATGTACTTGCCGTAGGCCGGTCTTTCGCGCAGCCGGGCGTACCAGTCTACGAGGCGCGGCAGCGCGGGTCGTTCGATCGGCAGGCGGTGCCAGCGATGGACGGCATTGCCGAGCGCGATGTCGGCGATGCTGATCTCCGCGCCGTTGACATAGCTGCGTCCGGTGAGCGCGCGGTCGAGCATTTCCCAGCTCGCGGTCGCCTTGGCGCGCGCGGCGTCCAGCGCGGCGGCGCCGGTCTCCTCCGCGGGCTTTCGAATGAGCGCGCGGAAGAGGATGCCCATCGGCGCGGCGAGCGTGGTCTGCTGCCAATCCATCCAGCGCTCCGCATCGGCGCGGCGAGCGACGTCGCTCGGGTACAGGCTCGGGCCTTTGCCGGTCGCGTATTTGCACGCGAGGTAGCGCACGATCGCATTGGACTCCCACAGAATGAAGCCGTCGTCGTCGATGGTCGGCACCAGCCCGTTGGGATTGAGCGCCAGGTACGCGGGCTCGCGGTTGCCGCCGAACGGGCCGCCGACGTCGCGGCGCTCGAAAGGGCAGCCCGAGCTCGCCGCAGCACCACAGCACCTTTTGCACGTTGCTCGATCCGGCGTGTCCCAGGATTTTCAGCACGATTTTCCTCCGAGGGTTACGGCGAGCGTGGTGGTCATGGATGCGCCGCCGCCGCGGGCAGCGTGAACGCGCGATCCATCGTGACGCTGCGCTGAACGAAGCGCCAGGCGCCATTCGTCCTCTTGAGCTCGCATGTGTATTCGCCCGGCGAGAGCAGCTCGGTCTTGCCGTCGCGCGTCAGGAAGTCGAGCAGGTAGCAGCGGGCCTGCGCGCGATTCCCGTCGACCTCGACCCGAAGATTGGACACGACGTGGCGGAACTGCACGCCCTGTTCCTCCTTCAGTCTCACCGTGCGCATCGCGAAGGCGCGGATGCCTTCGCTGCCGTCGAAGCGGCCGAGCACGGGACTGTCGAGCCAGCCGTCGGGCTCGAAGCAGGCGACTACCGTCTCCACGTCGCAGGCATCGAGCGCGGTCGCGTAGCGCACGAACAGGTTGTTGATCGCGAACCAGTCATCGATGGAGGCGGGGCGCATCGGATCGATCAATGGGAGGGGCGCTCGAGCACGCGCACCGGCTTGCCGTCGAGGAAGGCGAGCGCGTTCTCGACGCTCTGCTGGTAGTAGTCGGCATACACCTCGAGCACGCTGTAGCCCAGGTGCGGCGTGAGCACCGTGTTCGGGCATCGCAGCAGCGGATAGTCCGCGCGCAAGGGCTCGCGATGGTAGACGTCGAGCGCGGCAAACAAGCGTCCCGACTGGACGGCATCGATGAGCGCTGTCTCGTCCACGAGCGGGCCGCGCGAGGTATTGACCAGGATCGCGCCGGGCTTCATGCGCGAAAGCTCGGCGGCGCCGAGCACGCCGCGCGTGCGATCCGAGATGACCAGATGCAGGCTCACCACATCGGAGGTGGCAAGCAATTCCTCCTTGGACACGCGCGACGCGCCGGCCGCGGTGGCGCGCTCGTCGGTCAGGTTCTGGCTCCAGGCGATGACACGCATGCCCGAGCGCGTTGCAGTAGCGCGCCATCTGCGCGCCGATGCGGCCGAGGCCGAGCAGGCCGATGGTCTTGCCGGAGAGCATGAAGCCGGCAGGCGTGCCACGCTGGAACGTGCCCGCGCGCACCGAGGCGTCGCCCTGCGGGATGCGGCGCGCCGCGGCGAGCATCAGCGCCAGCGCGAGCTCCGCGGTGCTGTTCACCGAAGGGCCGCCGTCGGTGTAGCAGACGACGATGCCGCGCTCGATCATGCCCGCGATATCGACCAGCGCGGCGCGCGCGCCCGTGAGGCCGAACATCTTCAGCCGCGGCAGGCGCGTCACGAGCGAGCGCGGGAAAGGCGTGCGCTCGCGCGTGGCGAGCACGATATCGAAGTCTGCCAGCACCTTCGCCGCATCGTCTTCGTCGGCGAATGGCGCCGGCGAAGAACTGCACATCCGCGCGCGCAATGAGCGGCGACCAATCGGCGCTGGACCGCGCCGCGTTCTGCCAATCGTCGAGCACGGCGATGCGCGTCATCGCGGGCCGCCTGCGGGAGCCGGCTCGTTCTCGATCAGGAATTCGCGGACGCGGCGCATCGCGGACTCGCGTCGCGCGAGCCCTTTCCACGGCGCGAGCGTCTCGAGATTCGGGGCGCGCGGCGAGGTCGGCCGACACTTCGGCGGGATGGACGACGTCGTCGCCGGGCATCAGCAGCATGGGAATCGCGCAGCCGCGCACGAACTCGCGCGTCACGCTGAAGATGAACTCGCCGCCGAACATGCGCTGGTGAAATCCGGACAGCAGCGGGGGATCGATGCTCCGGCCAATGACGCACCTCGTCGGCCCATTTCGCGAACTCGCCGTCAAGCGCGGCGCGATTGGTGCCCGACAGGCCGATCGGGTTCTGCAGGACCATGGCGGACACGCGCTCCGGCGATTCTTTCGCGAGCGCGAGCGCGAACGACACGCCGATGCACGCGCCCATGACGTGACAGCGCTCGACGCCGAGATGGTCGAGCAGCGCGAGGTGATCGCCGGTGTAGCTCGTCCAGTCGTCGGTCGGCAGTGAGTGTCGCGCGCGACTCGCCGGCGTTGCGCACGTCGAATGCGATCACCCGGAAATGGTCCGACAGCGCGGCGACGGGATCGAGCCAATCCTGCGGCACGCCGGGCCTGGCCGGATTGGTGCGCCAGCGCTCGATGCGCGAGCTCAAGAAACCCGGCGCGAACAGGAGCAGCGGATAGCCGCTGCCGGAGACTTCGTAATGGATGCGGCCGGCCGGGAATCGTCAGAAAGGACATGGTTGTCTTAGGTGTGCTTATTTGAGGTTGCGGTCCCAGAGATCGAAGATGCGGGTCCAGCTTTCCTCCGCGGCGATCGGGTCGTAGTCGGGCCGTCCGGCGAAACAGAAACCGTGATGGGCGCCCTTGTAGGTGTCCATGCGGTACTTCGTTCCCGCCGTTTTCAACGCCTTTTCCAGATCCGGGGGGACGTTGCCTGGAACCGCGGGATCGATTTCGGCGAATCCGATATAGAGCTCGCCCTTGATGCGATCGAGCGCGCGGTGCGGCGAGTCAGGCTCCTCGGTCACCATGTCGACGCCGTACAGCGACGCTGCGGCGCGCATGCGCGGGAACCGCGCCGCCGCAGTGACCGCGAACGGTCCGCTCATGCAGTGCCCGACGCAACCGAGCGGCCCGGCCTTGACCTTGTCCTGACCGTCGAGAAACGCAATCATGCCCGCGGTGTCCTCGGCGACCGACGCGTTGGAGAGGCTCTTCATCGCCCCGCGAATGACCACCGACATCGCGTCGCTTGCGGCGAGGAATGTCGAAGCGCAGGGTGCCGAGGCGGTAGTACAGGTCCGGGACGAGGCAGAAGTAGCCGTGCTTGGCGATGCGCTTGCCCATGACGCGCAGCTCCTCGCGGAACCCCGGCGCATCCATGTAGAGGATGATCGCCGGAAACGATCCCGGCGCGTCGGGGCACGCCGCGAACGCCGGCTGCCGCCCGTATTTCGTATTGACGATTACGTCCTGTTCAATCATCTGCTCCGCCTCCGGATGCTGTCATCGAGATGCCATAGGGCTGGTTCTGCGGGATGGTCTTGTGCGAGTCCGGCGACACCGGATCGAGCAGCTGCCGGGCGCCCGTGATGAGGACATCGTTGATCCACACGTAGTTCATGAAGTCCTCGCGCACGCGTTTTCCCGCGGCATGAATGCGCTCGATGCAGCTCGCGACCGCGGCCTTTACCTCCGCGTGCGCCGGATCGCCCGGATGCCCGAGCGACTGCGCGAGATCGAGCATGCCGAAGCTCAGGTAGTCGACCCTGGAGAGCGCCGCGACGTCCGCCGGCCGCGTCCAGGCCGACGCTGGCTCTCGATCATGACGCACACCGAGATGGCGGCATTGCAGGACTGCATGTACGTCGGCCGATGCCCGATGCGCTGCCCGTACTCGGGGCGTCCCGCGCCGAACGAGCGGCTTCCGGCGGGCGCGAAATACGCGGCATCGATCGCCGTTTGCGCGGCATCGACGGACTCGACGTGCGGCAGCACCAATCCGCGCACGCCGCGATCGAGGAAGCGCGTGATGGTCGCGCTCGACAGGTCGGGGATGCGGGCGATCGGCGTCAGGTCATGCCTCTCGGCGGTGATGCACGCGGCTTCGACGTCACGCCAGTCGAAGCATCCGTGCTCGCCGTCGATATAGACGAAGTGCAGGTTGGCCGAGGCGAGCACTTCGATGACCGAAGGCGCGGCGAACGTGAGGTGTATGCCGCGTATGCGCTCGCCGCTCGCCGCTGCCTCCTTGACCCGGTTCCTGGCCCCCGGCGCGGTCGCAACTTGAGCGGGTGCAGCAGGTGCAGTGGCTTCGCGGATCATGCGGGAGTGCTCCGGGCCATTTTCACGAGCTCCGGCAGGAACAGGTCGGGATTCTTGTCGATCACCGGCGTGCATGCCGCGCGGAACGATTCGCTGTCCACCGTCAGGGTCACCTGCATGCCCTGGGCCTTCAGGAAGTCGTAGGCTTCGGCCTCGTCCTTGGTCGTGTATTGACGCAGGAAGTCGTTGGCCTCCGTGCACGCGGCCAGGAACGCGGTCTTTTCGTCGGGCGACAGGCCATCGTAGAACTTCGGGTTGGTGACCGTGTAGGCCATGGTCAGGTTGTGATCGGTCTTGGAGATGTACTTCTGCACCTCGTAGTACTTGTTCGACTTGACCACCGATGGCGGCGTGTCCTGCCCGTCGGCGACGCCCTGGCGCAGCGCGAGATACAGCTCGGAGAGGTCGATCGCCACCGTCGACGCGCCGAAGGCCTGCATCATCGCGATGTAAGCCTTGGAATTGGGCACGCGCATCTTGAGGCTTTCCAGGTCCTTGGCCGAGTTGATCGGATGCTTGTTGTTGGTCATGCTGCGGAACCCCAGGTCGGTCCAGCCCGTCAGCACGAATCCCTTGTCGAGCGAGCGCTTGCGCAGCTCGTCGCCGAAAGGCGCCGCTGATGGCGTTCCAGCACTGAGCGCGCGCTCTTCCACAGGAACGGCGCGTCGGTGATCGACATCTCGGGAACCCAGTTCATCAGGCCGACGCCGATCGCGCCCATCTCCAGCGAGCCCGTGCGCACGGCCTGCGCGGTATCGCGCTCGTTGCCCATCTGCGCGTTCGGAAAGATCTGCACCTGGATCTTGCCGCCGGTCTTCGCCTCGATGGATTTCTTGAACTGCTCGGCCCAGATGTTCCATCCGTGCGCGATCGGCGCCGGGTGGGCGAAACGGATCTTCTTGGCCTCCTGCGCCATCGCAGGCGTGGACAGCAGGGCGGGCAACGATGCCGCGACGGCGCCGGCGCCTGCCGCGCGCAGCAGGTCGCGGCGCGTCATGCCCCGGGCCGGATTGTTCCGGGCGGTCGAGCAATTTCGTCGTTCGTCTTGGTTTTATCCATGGTGCGTCTCCTGGGTCGATGATGGTCAGCTACGTGTGGCTCAGTATTTGAAGTTGAGCCACTTCGGCAAAACGGTCGTGATGCCCGGCACGAGCATCACCAGGATCAGTCCGGCCAGCAGCACCGGCAGGTACCAGAGCAGCGGCTTGCTCGCCCGCTCGACCTGCGCGCCGCTGATGGCGCACGCCACGTACAGCGCGATGCCGATCGGCGGCAGGATGATGCCGATGCCGAACGCCTCGGTCATGACGATGCCGTATTGCAACGGATCGATGCCGAGCTGCAGCGCCACCGGCAGCAGCAGCGGCGCCAGGATGATGATGGTGACGAAGCTCTCCAGCATGGTCCCCATCAGGATGGTGATGCCGATCACCGCGGGCAGGAACGCGGCGTGCCCGAAGCCGGCGATGGTCGAGGCGATGGCGGTCGTGACACCCTCGAGCGTCAGCGCCCACGAGAAGATCGTCGCCGCGCTCACGGTGTAGAAGATCATGCCGTTGAGCACCGACGCGCTCGTCAGGCACCCCCAGAAGCTCTTGAGCTGGATCTTGCGGTCGATGAGCCCGAGCACCAGGCTGTAGATGACTGCGAAAGTCGACACCTCCGTCGGCGTGCCCGCGCCGCCGACGATGCCGCCGATGAGAATCACCGGAATCATCAGGGGAAGGATGGCGCGCCTTCCGGTGCGCACCATCTCCTGCCGCGGCGCGCGCGGCTTCGCCTTCCATTGCGATTGGCCGAAAGTCGCGCGCAGGCGCACCGTCAGCATCAGCATCAGCCCGATCGTCGCCGCGGGAAGCACGCCGGCGATGAACAGCGCGCCCGTCGACATCGCGGTCGCCGATCCGAGCAGGATCAGCGCGATGCTGGGCGGGACGGACTCCGCCATCGCCGCCGACGCGGCGAGGATCGCGGCGCGTTCCTCGGGCTCGTATCCGTGCTCCTCGAGCTTGCGGTTCATCGGAAGGCCGATCATCGCCATGTCCGCCGCCTTGGATCCCGAGATGCACGACGAGATATAGACGCCGACGATCATCACCTGCAGAAGCCCGCCGCGCACGTGGCCGATCAGCGAGGCGATGAATTCGACGATGCGCGCGCCGACGTCGGCGCGGTCCATGATGAAGCCGGCGAGGATGAAGAACGGCAGCGCGAGAAAGATGAATCCGCCGGCGCCGCGCTGGGCGTTCATGACCACGCCGATCAGGTCGCCCGATCCCGTGGCCTTGACGCAGACGATCCCTATGGTCGCAAGCACGAATCCTACCGGCACGCCGAGCGCGATCAGGACCAGGAACAGCGCCGTGAGGAGCGCGTAAAGCGCATGCACGTGGGTGGAGAGGAACGGCGCGGCGGCGAGCAGGGCCAGCACGGCGGACCAGACGGCCACGGTCGCGACCGCAACGGTGCGCCAGTTGCGCTGCAAGAGCGCGTAACCGGCGCGGACGACGAACAGGGCACAGCCGGCCGTGATCGGCAACGTCATCCACACGTAGCCGATGCCGAGGATGATGGTTTTTTCCTCGACGTTGGATGCCATCAGGGGGATCGAGTAGCCGCCGACGAGCAGCGACACGATAATGACGATCCACTCCGAAAACGCCTTGAAGGTCTCGTTCCACGCGCGCGGCGCGCGATCGGCGAGGACGGTGATCGCGATGAACTGGCCGCGGCCGTACGCAATGGCGCCGCCCATGAAGGCGAGCGTGATCAGGAACAGGGGCGAAGCCTCGTCGACGCCCATGAGCGACGACGAGTTGAAGAAGGTGCGCACCATCGCGTTGGAGAACACGAGGATCACTTCCGCCACGAGCGCGACGTTGAGAAGCGCGATGATGGCGCGATCGAGCAGGTCGATCCACGCAGGCACTGGCTGCGGGCGCTGAGCGGAATCCCGCTCGACCACAGGAGCCGCGAGCGTCGCGGCGTTGGACGGCATCAAGCTCCCCCTCGACCCGCCTCGAAAGCGATAAAGCAGGTCAAACCGGGACGCTGCCGCGTCGCATCGACGCGCGGCTTCTTCTTGATCCCGGCGGATGGGCAACCTTAGCAGGTGGCAATGATTCGGAAAAGTTGTTTTTTTTCGAGCGCGATGATAGAAAACGCCTATCATGGATGTCAGAGCGTGCGCGTCGCCGGAGACTGTCGCGAGGGACTTTCGCCCGTGAGCGTTCTCCCATCAAGCCAAGCCCCATGAATGTCACTTTGAGCCAGCTTCGCGCCTTCGAGCGCATTGTCCGCCTGGGGAGCTTTCATGCGGCTGCGCGCGATCTGCACTTGAGCCAGCCGAGCGTGTCGCAGCGCATACGCGAGCTCGAAGGCGTGCTGCAGACGCCGCTGTTCCTGCGGCGCGGCCCTCGAGTAAGCCTCACCGCCGAAGGACACGCGCTGGTCGAATATGCCGACCGCGTGCTCGGCGCCGCGGGCGAAATGGTCGAGCGCTTCCGCACGCGCGATCCGCTCAAGGGCATGCTGCGGCTTGGCATCAACGAGAGCTTCGCGCTGGTGTGCCTGCCGGAGCTGCTGCAGGCGCCTCGAGCAGCGTTATCCGGCGATCAGGGCCTCGGTCTCGGTCGGCGATACCGGCGTCGTGAGCCGCATGCTCGATGCCCAGGAGCTCGACATCGCAGTCGTCTCCGAGCCGAGCGTGGCGGAGCACGTGCGCCAGGAGCCGCTGGGCAAGAACGAGTTCGGGTGGTTCACGAGCACCGCGTTCGAGCTTCCGCGCCGGGTGCTGTCGCCGGCGGACCTGCGCCAATACCACCTCATCGTTCCGCCGCCGCCCGCGCGGCTGCATGCGACGGTGGCGAAGTGGTTCGCCGACGCCGGATCGCGTCCTGCGCGAGTCAGCACGTGCAACAGCATCTCGGCTACGATGCTCACCGTGCTGCACGGAACGGCGATCGGCATCCTGCCGGTGCGTGTCATGCAGGCCGAGCTCACGAAGCGCGCGGTGAAGCTCGTCCGCGTCCTGCCGAAAGTGCCCGCGCATCGCGTGTCCATCTGCTACCAGATCAGCGAATTCGGTCCGGGCATCAAGGTGCTCGTGGACCTGACGCGCGAGCTGGTGGCGCATTACAAGTTATTCGTCTAGAGCGGGAGAGCCTGCATGACCGCGATTTTCGGAAGCGGCGAGCATCGCTACCGAGTCGTCGAGGGATGGGCGAAGTGGCCCGCCGATTGGCAGCTGGGCGACGTGGCGGCGGTGGGCGTCGACGCCGGGGATCGCGTGTACGCATTCCATCGAGGCGAGCATCCCGTCGTCGTTCTCGACCGTGAAGGCAATGTCCTGCGCACCTGGGGCGAGGGCGTTTTCAAGCGCGCCCACGGCATCCACATGGGGCCGGACGACACCATCTATCTGACCGACGACGGCGACCACACGGTGCGCAAGTGCACGCTCGACGGAAAAATCCTGCTCACCATCGGCATACCCGGAAACGAAGCGCCGTTCATGAGCGGAGAGCCGTTCCGGCGCTGCACGCACACGGCGCTGTCGCCGAAGAACGAGATCTACGTCTCTGACGGCTACGGCAACGCCCGAGTCCACAAATACACGCCGGACGGCAAGCGGATCACGTCGTGGGGCGAGCCGGGCTCGGGACCCGGACAATTCAATCTGCCGCACAACATCGCATGCGACGCAGACGGCTGGGTCTATGTCGCCGATCGTGAAAACCACCGCATCCAGGTGTTCGACGGCGACGGCCGCTTCGAGACGCAATGGCACGACCTGCATCGTCCCAGCGGACTGTATATGCCGCCGGGGAAATGTCCGATCTGCTATGTCGGCGAGATCGGACCGTACTACGAGTTCAATCGCGGCGCGCCGAACCTTGGACCGCGCCTTTCCATTCTTTCGAACGAAGGCAAGCTCATCGCCCGCATCACGACCACGCCCGCGGCCGGCACCGGCCCGGGGCAGTTCATCTCGCCGCACGGGCTTGCGGTCGATTCGCGTGGCGATCTGTACGTCGGGGAGGTTTCCTACACCGCGTGGCCGTCCAACTTTCCCGGTCAGCCGAGGCCCAATCGCCTGCGCGCGCTGCAGAAGTTCGAGCGGGTTCGCACCGAAACGGACTGACCGCATCGAAAGCGGGCAC
Source organism: uncultured beta proteobacterium (assembly GCA_963730465.1). GTDB lineage: Bacteria > Pseudomonadota > Gammaproteobacteria > Burkholderiales > Casimicrobiaceae > PALSA-1003. Next base: position 94,673 of record CAVSRR010000005.1, read on the forward strand.
CGAGGGCATCTGTCCCGCGGCGGCGGGCGACTAAAGTGCGCCCGGTAGCGTACATCTTGCAGCCCAATGCCACTCCGCTCTCGCGCCGCGTGGAGCCAACTTTTGCGATTCCGTTATGATTATGGGTTGCTGCCACGCAACTTCGCCGTCAAGCAAGCTCACTCATGGTTCAACTAGCGCTCCGCAGGCCCTACACATTCATCGTCATGGCGATGCTGATCGTGCTGGCGACGCCGTTCGCGTTGCTCAACATGGCGACGGACATCTTTCCCGAGATCAACATCCCGGTCATCAGCGTCATCTGGAACTACAACGGTTTGTCCGCGAAAGAGATGGGGCAGCGCATCGCGGCTTCGAATGAGCGCGGCCTCACCACCACGGTCAGCGATATCGAGCACATCGAATCGCAATCGCTGGCGGGCATCACCGTCATCAAGATCTTCTTCCAGCCCAACGCCAACATTCAGACCGCGATCGCGCAAGTGGTCGCATCCGAGCAGACGCAGGTCCGCCAACTGCCGCCGGGGATCACGCCACCGCTGGTCATCAAGTATTCCGCATCGAGCCTTCCAGTGGTGCAGCTCGGTCTTTCGAGCCCGACGCTGCCCGAGCAGTCGCTCTTCGACGTGGCGATCAACGCGCTGCGGCCGCAGCTCATCACCATTCCCGGCGTGGCGATTCCCTTTCCCTACGGAGGCAAGAATCGCCTGATCTCGGTCGATCTCGACACCCAGGCGCTGCAGGCCCGCGGCCTTTCGCCGGCCGACGTGGTCAATGCCGTCAACCTTCAGAACCTTATCCTTCCCTCGGGCACGGCAAAGTTCGGCGACACCGAGTACACCGTGAGGATGAACGGATCGCCCGACGCCATCAGCGGACTCAACGACCTTCCCGTCCGCACCGTGAACGGCGCAACCACGTATCTGCGCGATGTCGCGTTCGTGCGCGACGGCTTCGCGCCGCAGACCAATGTCGTGCGCCAGGACGGAACCCGCGGAGTACTTCTGTCGATTCTGAAGAACGGCGGCGCATCGACGCTCGACATCGTCGCCAATCTGAAGGCTTTGCTGCCGCGCGTGGCGCAGACCATCCCGCAGGACGTCAAGATCACGCCTCTCTTCGACCAGTCGCTGTTCGTCAAGGCGGCGATCAAGGGCGTGGTGAGCGAAGCGCTGATCGCGGCGGGCCTCACGGCGCTCATGGTGCTGCTCTTCCTCGGCAACTGGCGCAGCACGCTGATCATCGCGCTCACGATCCCCCTGTCGATCCTGACGTCGATCCTGGCACTCGATGCGTTGGGCGAGACGCTCAACCTGATGACGCTCGGCGGCCTCGCGCTTTCGGTCGGGATTCTCGTCGATCAGGCGATCGTCACCATCGAGAACATCGAGCGCCACCTGCACATGGGTACCGAGCTCAAGGAAGCGATCACCGTCGGCGCTCGCGAGATCGGTGTTCCCGCGTTCGTTTCCACGCTCTGCATCTGCATCGTCTTCGTGCCGATGTTCTTCCTGTCAGGCGTGGCGCGGTTCCTGTTCGTGCCGCTCGCGGAGGCGGTCGTGTTCGCCATGGTTGCCTCATACCTGCTGTCGCGAACGCTGGTGCCCACCCTTGTGATGCTGCTGATGGGAGGCGTGCACGCCGACGCGAAGGCCAGCGCGAGCCTCCTGCAGAGGCTCTATCGCAGCTTCGATCGGCAGTTCGAGCGACTTCGCGCGGGTTACACGGCCACTCTGTCGGCGGTTCTCGCGCGGCGGAAACTCTTCGTTTTCGCGTTCCTGGGTTTCTCGCTCTTGTCGTGCCTGCTCTATCCGGTGCTCGGCCGCGATTTCTTCCCCACCGTCGACGCCGGCCAGATCCGCCTGCACATGCGCGCACCGACCGGGACTCGCATCGAGGAGACCGCGCGCCTTGCCGACCAGGTCGAGGCTGTAATCCGCGAGATCGTGCCCCCGGACCAGCTCGAAACGATTCTCGATAACCTGGGCGTTCCCAACAGCGGCATCAACCTGTCGTACAGCAACGCGGGAACGATCGGCACGCTCGATGGCGAGATCTTGCTGTCGCTGCGCGAGGGCCACCGCCCGACCGAGCAATTCGTGAGCCGCCTGCGCGAGGAATTGCCGAAGCGCTTTCCCGGCGTGGAGTTCTTCTTTCAGGCGGCCGACATCATCACGCAGATCCTGAACTTCGGCCTTCCCGCGGCCATCGACGTCCAGTTCACCGGCAACAATCTCGATGAAAACGGCGCGCTGGCCGGCGAGCTGATGAAGGCTGTGCAAAAAATACCCGGCGCCGTCGACGCGCATGTGCACCAGCGCATGGACGCGCCGACGCTCGACTTGCAGATGGACAGAACGCGCTTGCAGCAGTTCGGGCTCAGCGCCTTCAACGTCGGGCAGAACGTGCTGGTCTCGCTGTCGGGAAGCTCGCAGACCTCGCCCGCGTTCTGGCTCAATCCCCAGAACGGCGTGGTCTATAACGTGGCGGTGCAGACTCCCCAGTACCGCATCGAGTCGCTCGACGCGCTCATGAACATGCCGATCGCGAACGGGACCAACAATGCCGGCAACCAGCTGCTCGGCAATGTCGTTCAGGTGAGCCCGAGCCGGCAGCTCGCGGTCGCATCGCGCTACAACATCGCGCCGGCCGTCGATCTCTATGTCAGCGTGCAGGGAACCGACCTCGCCAATGTTGCCGGCAAGGTACAGAAGCTCGTCGACGAAGTGAGGCCCAGGCTGCCACGGGGAAGCGAAGTCACGATCCGCGGCCAGGTGCAGACGATGCAAAGCTCATTCATCGGTCTGGGTATCGGGCTCGCGATGGCCATCGTGCTCGTCTACCTGCTGATCGTCGTTAATTTTCAGTCGTGGATCGATGCCGCTATCATCGTTGCCGCGTTGCCGGCGGCGCTCGCCGGCATCGCGTGGATGCTGTTCATCACCGGAACGACCTTGAGCGTCCCCGCGCTCACGGGCGCAATCATGACCATGGGCGTCGGCACGGCCAACAGTATTCTGGTCGTCGCGTTTGCGCGCGACCGCCTGGAAGCGGGCGCACCCATCCTCACCGCCGCACTCGAATCCGGCGCGACGCGCATCCGGCCGGTGCTGATGACCGCGCTCGCGATGATCATCGGCATGATCCCGATGGCGCTCGGCCTCGGTGAAGGCGGGGAGCAGAACGCGCCCCTCGGACGCGCCGTCATCGGCGGTCTGCTGTTCGCGACAGTGTCGACCCTTTTCTTCGTGCCGGTCGTATACGCAGCCGTGCACTTGCAGCTCGAACAACGGAAAGCGAAACGCGCGCGCCACGGCGCCGTTCCGCTTGCCCGCCCGCAACTGGAGGCCTGAAGCAATGTCAGAGCAACATCATTCCGCGCTGGAGACGAAACCGATGGAGGTGGGCGATCCCGATACCCAGCGCGACCGCGCCAAGGTCGTTCGCCGCGTCAAGATACTCACCATAGTCGTGCTCGTGCTGCTCGCGATCGGCGCGGGCAGGACGGTAATCAGCCGCGTGTCCAACGCGCGCGCCCTCGAACAGGGCACGGCGGAGCGCGCCAAGCAATACGTGAAGGTCAGCGTGCCCAAGCCCGCGGACACCGGCCAGACCTTGTCGTTGCCCGGCACGCTGCAGGGCTTCGTGCAATCGCCCATCGCGGCGCGCTCGAGCGGCTATCTGCGCAAGTGGTACAAGGACATCGGCAGCCACGTGGAGAAGGGCGAGCTGCTCGCGGAGATCGAAACGCCCGAGATCGACCAGCAGTTGACGCAGGCAATCGCGGCCCGGCAGCAGACCGCGTCGAGCGTCGATCTCGCCAGGACCACCGCGGAGCGCTGGGAAAGCCTGCGCAAGAAGGACGCCGTCTCGCAGCAGGAGCTCGAGGAGCGCCGCAGCGCGGATGTCCAGGCGCGCGCCAATCTCGCCGCGGCCGACGCCAATGTCGAAAGGCTGCGCCAGCTCGAAGGGTTCAAGCGCGTCGTCGCGCCCTTCGCCGGCGTCATCACGCGTCGCAACGTCGACGTCGGCGACCTCATCGACGCCGCCGGCGGCAACGGCGGACGCCCGCTGTTCCTGCTGTCGCAGACCGATCCGCTTCGCGTGTACGTGAATGTGCCGCAGTCGTACGCCCAGCTCATCAAGAGCGGGCAGAAGGTGGTCGTGACGCAGGCCGAGCTTCCAGGCAGGACGTTCGAGGGCGAGGTCGCCAGGACGTCGGCGTCGATCGACACCACGACGCGCACCATGCAGATCGAAGTTGCGCTTCCCAATCGCGATGGGACGCTGTTGCCGGGCGCCTTCGTCCAGGTCGCGCTCCCGTTGAAGGCGAGCTCATCGCTGGTCATTCCCACCAATGCCTTGCTGTTCCGTGCGGAGGGCACGCGTGTCGCCGTTCTGGATGCTGCCGACCGGGTGCACCTTCGGCAAATCGATCTCGGGCGCAATTACGGGCAGACCGTCGAGGTCCTTGGCGGCATCGGTCCCACGGACCGGCTCGTGCTGAACCCGTCGGATTCACTGGCTGAGGGCGATCAGGTCGCGATCCCGCCTCCGGGCAAGGACGCGAAGTGAAGCGTATGCGCTCTCGCGCCACGGCGGTGTTGTCGCCGGCGGTGGCAATGCTGCTCGCCGGGTGCGCCGCCGGACCCGACTACCATCGCCCCGCAGTCGAAATGCCCGTCGCCTGGAAGGTCGAGGCGCCATTCCGCGAAGGCGCTCCCAACGACGTGGCAGCCAAAGGGCCGTGGTGGCTGCGCTTCGGAGACACGCAACTCGATGTGCTCGAGCAACAGGCGCTCGCCGGCAGCCCGACGCTCGTCGCCGCCAGCGCGAGGCTGACGCAGGCGCGCGCGACGCTTACCGCGAGCAACGCGGGCTTGTTTCCGCAGTTCGCCCTCGCCGCGCGGGCGGGGCGCTTCGAGATTTCGCCCAATCGCCCGCTGACCAACTATGGCTCTCCGAACTTCTCGACGGTGCAGAATGACTTTCTGCCGCTGCTGACCGCCAGCTATGAAGTGGATCTCGCCGGCCGCGTGCGGCGCACGATCGAAGGCGCGCGCGCGTCGGTCGAGCAATCCGCCGCCGACCTCGAGAACGTCCGCCTGCTTCTGACGGCGGAGCTCGCGACCGACTACTTCTCCCTGCGCGAGCTCGACATCGAGCTCGATGTCGTTCTGCGCTCGATCGAGTTCCAGAGACGCGCGCTGGATCTCGCGACGGCGCGGCACGATCTGGGCGCCGCGTCGGGCCTCGACGTGGCCCAGCAGCAGGCTCTGCTCGACAGCACGCTGACGCAGGTCGATGTGCTGCGCCGCCAGCGTGCCCAATTCGAGCATGCGATCGCCACGCTCATCGGCGCGCCGGCGCCGACGTTCGCGCTCGCGCAGGACGTTCGCCCGCTCGTGCCGCCGCAAGTCCCGATCGGCGTTCCGTCCGACGTGCTGGAGCGCCGGCCGGATGTCGCCTCGGCGGAGCGTGCGATGGCGGCTGCGAACGCGCAGGTCGGCGTCGCCAACGCGGCTTTCTACCCGAGCATCATCCTGGCGTCGGCGTACGGATACGAGAGCACGGCGCTCAGCTCGCTGTTCAGTGTTCCGAGCCTGGTCTGGTCCGTCGGGGCGGCGCTTACACAGCCGATATTCGACGCTGGACGCATTCGCGCCAACTTCGACTTCGCCCGTGCCGGATACGATGTGACGGTCGCGAATTACCGCCGTGTCGTCCTGACCGCCATGCAGGAAGCCGAGGATGGCATCACCGGCATGGCTGCACTCGATCGCGCGACGGCGCAGGCGAAGGTCGCCATCGGAAGCACGAAGCAGGTCCTCGACATCGCGACCAGCCGCTATGAAGGCGGCGTCGCGACCTACCTCGAAGTGATCACCGCGCAGCAGGCGCTGCTCAACAACGAGCGGCTGGAGGCGCAATTGCAGGGACAGCTGCTCGTGACCTCCGTATTCCTGGTCAAGGCGCTCGGAGGCGACTGGCAGGGCAGCGCGACGACGGCGAGCGGCTCCTGAGGGCAGTGACGAGCGCGTCGCGCTACGTCTGCGCAAGCCGAAATCAGTTCGTCATTCCGCGCTGATATTCGGCACCGGCCGGCGACGCTCGAGGTGGAAGCGGACCAGCGCCGCGAGACGGTAAATGGCATGCACGAACTTCCCGTACGGCAGCGTGATGAAGAGCGCCATGACGATGCCGAGGTGGATCCCGAGGAGGAGGCCCATCGCCGCCGACTCGCGCAGCGCGAGCAGCAGCAAGCCGGACACGCTCGACAACGCGAGCAGCACCAGAAATCCGACATCCATCCCCGCCTGCCTTTCGCCCGACAAGGCAGGATCCCGGATCGCCATGAGCCACAGCAGTCCCGCCGGACCGATCAGCAGTCCGACGCCGCCGGCAGTGCCCAGCATCACCGGAAGACTCGACCACGGGTAGGGCGCTCTCCAGCCGAACCCGTAGTGGTAGAGCGTGGCCACGCAGGTAGCCCCGAAACACAGCATGAACCCATAGAACGTCAGGTGATGAAACCATCGCCGCGCGTGCGAAGGCCTCTCACCCGGGTACGTGCAGCCCTCGCCACCGCCTGCGAGATAGCGGAGCCGCAACGCGTCACCCGCGGACTCGGTGAGAGGTCCGGGACGAAAAAAATCACCCATTTTCTCGCCGGTGTCGCGCCAGAATCGGACGAAGCCCATTGCCAGCGCGATCGCGACGAAAAGGCCGACGATGCCGAAAGACAAGGCCATCGTGCGGTGCGAAATCACGGCGTAAAACGCGCCTGCGTCGTCCGCATGCGCAGCAAAGAGCACCGACCGATCGACAAAGAAGAACATCGCCGCCAGCAGCAGCGCAAGGCTTGCCGCGGCGGCAAGGCTCACGATTACGCCGTTGCGATGGAACAATCCCGCGAGTGGACCGGGCCACGCATATTTCCGATACGTCTGCACGCGGATGTCCGCGAGCATCTTGGGAAAATTCAGCGCGAACTCGTGCGGAGGCGCGTACTGGCAGCTGTAGTAGCAGGACCCGCAGTTGTGGCAGAGGTTTGAGAGGTAGGCGAGATCGCCCTCGGCAAAGCTCAGGCGTCGTTCGAGCGCGGGGAAGACGGCACAGAAGCCTTCGCAGTAACGGCAGGCGTTGCAGATGTCGGCCATCCGCCGGCCTTCTTCCACCAGCGCGACCGGAATGGCTCTAGGCGGCGGCATGGCGCGCGGCCTCCCTTCCGGCGATGCGGCCGAACGCGGTTCCGATCGCCATTCCGATGCCCGCGATATAGCCCTTGCCCAGCACGTTGCCCGCCATGATCTCGCCCGCGGCGAAGATATTCTCCGACGCGTTGCCGTCGCGCCAGAGCATCCGCGCACACTCGTTCACCGCGACGCCGAGATAGGTAAACGTGATCCCGGGCCGCAGGGGATACGCGAAGTAGGGTGCGGTATCGAGCGCCTGCGCCCAATGGGTCTTCGGCGGAAAGAGCCCCTCGGTCGCGCAATCGTCGAGCGTCGTGTGATCGAAGCTTCCTGGGCGCACGGCGCGATTGAATCGCGCCACGGTCGACAGGAGCGCGGCCGGATCGAGCTCGAGCGCCAGCGCAAGCTCGCCCACGGAGCCTGCCTTGATCGGCGGATACATGGGCGGGATGAACCTGCCCATGGATTTGACGTCGATGATCGAGTAGGCGATCTGGTCGGGCTGCGCCGCGACGTGCCTGCCCCACACCGCGTAGCGCTTGGGCCAGAAGTCCTCGCCTTCGTCGGCAAACCGCAGCGCGGCGCGGTTGACGACGATCCCGAGCGACACGCAGTCGACGCGGGTGCAGATGCCGCCGTCGAATTTCGGCGCGCGGGCGTCGATGGCGACGCAATGTCCCTGCGCGGCGTCGCCGACCGGCTTCGCTCCGCTGTCGAGGAGGATGCGAAGCACGCGGCCCATGTTGTAGGGCGTGCCGCGGATCAGGAAGTTGTCCGCTTCGGGTCCCCAGGCCTCGCGCAGCCACTCGAGGTTCGATTCGAATCCACCGGCCGCGGCCACCACCGCTTTCGCGCGAATCTCGATCCGCGTGCCCTGATGCACGACGATCGCCGACGTGAATTTGCCGTCGCGAAGATCGAGCTCCGTCAACCTCCGCGTCGTAGGCGACCTCGACGCCCAGCGCTTCCGCCGCCCGGTAGTAGGCGTTGATCAGCGCCTTGCCGCCGCCGAGGAAAAAGGCGTTGGTGCGCGCGAGATGCATGGTCCCGCCCAACGAGGGCTGGAAACGCGCGCCGTGACTCATCATCCATTCGCGGCAGGTCGCGGTATCGCGGATCGCGACGCGCGCGAGCGCTTCGTTGGTCTGGCCGCCGGTGACCTTGAGCAAGTCCTGCCAGTATTCGTCTTCCGGATACGAGCCGGTCAGCACGTCGGCGGGCGCGTCGTGCATGCAGCGCAGGTTGCGGGTATGCCGGCTGTTGCCGCCGCGAAAATGCCTCGGCGCGCACTCGAGCACGAGAACGCTGCTCCCGGCCTCTGCGGCCGTCAGCGCGGCGCAGAGCGCGGCGTTGCCTCCGCCCAGTATCAGGACGTCGTAGGTCCTCGAAGCATCCATGCCAGCTTCCCGGTGTGTCGGAGCCTAAGCGGCGCTGCCCGCGACTCGAGACTTCTCAAGCGCGCTAATCGATCGTCGCCTTCGACTCCTTGACCACCTTGGCCCACTTCGCCGTTTCCGACCGGATGAAGACGGCGAACTGCTCGGGCGGCATGCCACCGGGATCCGCGCCGAACTGCTCGAGCCGCTGCTTCATGTCGGGCGTCTTCAGCACTTTCACGACCGCGTTGTACACCTTGTTGACGATATCGCGCGGCGTTCCCTTGGGCGCGAGGATGGCATACCAGGTCGTGACGTCGTAGCCCTTGAGACCGGATTCCGCGAGCGTCGGCACGCCGGGAAAGGCAGGCGAGCGCGCGGCGGTGGTCACCGCCAGCGCGCGCACGCTGCCGGACTGGATATGCGGCGCGGCCGAGCCGCTGGTCTCGATGGCGACTTGAATCTGGCCGCTGATGAGATCGGTCATCATCGGCGCGCCTCCCTTGTACGGGACGTGCACCATGTCGACGCCGGCCATCGCCTTGAACAGCTCGGCGGAGAGATGCTCGGTGCTGCCGTTGCCGGCGGAGCCGTACGCGAGCTTGCCGGGATTGGCCTTGGCGTAGGCGATCAATTCCTGAACGGACTTGGCCGGCACGGACGGATTGACGATCAGGATGTTCGGGACCGACGCCAATACCGTGATCGGAACGAAGTCCTTTTCGAAATCGTAGGGCAGCGACTTGTACAGGCTGGTCGCCATCGTGTGCGCGACGGTTGCCACGAGCAGGGTGTAGCCGTCCGGCGCCGCACGCGCGGCGAGTCCCGCGGCCAGGGTGCCTCCGGCGCCGGCGCGATTGTCGACGACGAACGACTGGCCGAATTCCTGCGAGAGCGCTTGCGCGATCGGCCGCGCGACGATGTCGGTTGTCCCGCCGGGCGCGAAAGGGACCATGAGCGTCACCGGCTTGCTCGGCCATGCTTGAGCGAAGGCATTCCCGACGGCCGCAAGCAGCGACAATATGCACAGATATCCGAACCGGCGGACGACGATGCTCATTTGCGAATTCCTCCCTGCAGAAACCACTGCGCCCGTCGCGCGGGACGGACGCGCCGCACTCGAAGGTGCATACGCGAGGCCCAAGCCCGATGGCAACTGAATGGCAGCTGCGCATTCGAATCGGAAACATCTGTTGCAGCAACCATGGAGCCATCGCACGGTCTAAAAATTGTCCCTAGGCGAGCGGCCCCGGAAGCGTGGCGCCATTCTACCAATCCACAACAATCCCGTCGGCGTGAACGGACTGGACTGACTTCGCGGACTGACTTCGAGCGCAGCGAGTCGCGTCGAAGCCGCAGTTGCATCCGACCAGACAGTCGCCGCGGACTACCAATACGTTCCCGGAGAGTCCGCGTAGGGGACCTAACCAGCCAAAGCGACGCGTCCAACGCGAATTCGGGGTCGCGATTACCAGGGCGGGAAAAGTCTTTTCAAGCCGTGCGCACTTCGTCGGTGAACACCTTGAAGCTCGCCAGCGTATTGGGGCCGAAGCTGTTGCTGATTGCGACATCGGCAGCATCGCGGCCGCGCGCGATGAGCACCCGGCCAATGCGCGGAACGTTATTGCGTGGATCGAAGGTATACCAGCGCCCATCGAGAAAAGCCTCGAACCACGCCGCGAAATCCATCGGGCCGTACGGCGGCGGTATGCCTATGTCGCCGAGGTATCCCGTGCAATAGCGCGCGGGGATGTTCATGCAGCGGCAGAAGGCGACCGCGAGATGCGCGTAATCGCGGCAGACTCCCGTCCGGTCGTGAAACGCTTCCAGCGCGGTCCGCGTCATGCGCGCGTGCTGTAGCCGAAAGCGATGTGGTCGTGGACGTAGTCGCAGATCGCCTGTACTCGCGCCCATCCCGGCGGCGTTTGCCCGAACAGGCTCCATGCGGTGTCGGACAAGCGGTCGGTTTCGCAATACCGGCTGCCGAGCAGAAACATCAGCGACTCCTCGGGCAAGTCGGGAACGGCAACCTGTCGCGCCTGCGGGACGATCGGTGTCAGGCATCCCGGTATCATTGACGGTTGCGTCCGCGCGGACACGCGTGCTGCCCTTCACTGCCACGATGCGAGTGCACCAGTTGCCGAAACTGTCGCGATAAGCCGTCACCGGCACCGGGGGATCGAACTTCAGATCGTCATGAGTGATCAGATCCGAGGCGCGCGTAAAGTGCACGTTCAGCGTAAGGACCATCGGTGTGGGTTGCGGACAGTCGTAAGTCATCTCGCAGCCAACGCGAATCTGCATGGTGGATCTCCAGTGTCCGTCGGCGCGTGGCGCGTCAGCGATGCGAGCCACGGCATCGATCTTGGCCTCCTGGCCGAAGCATAACCGCTAAAGGGGCCGTCAGACGGCGAAAGCTTCTCGCAGGGAATCCACCAGCATGCGCCGCAACGCAATCCAGGGAGCGCCAGCGTCGAGGACGATGCGCTGATTGACCTCGAGCTCGACACCCACGTACATGCGCGGCGAAAAGCGGCGGCGCAGATGCCGGGTGAGGCCGTCACCCTTGCCGGCGTAAGGATAGTTACGCCGCACCCTCAACTCGGGCGCGCGGTCGCCCAGAGAAGCTTTCCATCGTGAGCACAGCGACACCTCTCCCTGTCGCGCGGGGTCGTAGAGGAGGCCCAGGTCGGCAGTTCTCAGCTTGCCGTCCAGCTCCGGTGTGAAGCTGTGGGAGGAAATATGGATCACGCGCTGTCCGCTCGACACCGCTTGCGCCACGAGGGTCTCGACCCGCTCCCGATAGGGCAGATAATGCTGCTCAACAATGCTTGCCCGCAGCGATGCGGGCGCGAGGCGCGTCGCGCTGGAAAACACGCGCGGGTGCGCGATCGATCGATTGAGATCGACCAGGAGGCGGCTGACGGTCGACGTCACGAGCGGCGCGCGGAACGCCCTGGCCAGGTCTTTCGCCACGGTCAGCGCACCGATGTCGTAGCCGCGGTGCGTGGCGAGCAATGCCTTGTGCTGAGTGAAATGCGATCGATACGCTGCCGGGATGCGGTTACCTCCATGCTCGCAGGTGATCACGAGGGTATCGCTTAGCGCTCCCCGTCGACTCACCACACCAGCTCGGGCAGCTGGCGAAACACTTGTCGCGTGCCTTCGCCCCATTCGTTGCTCAATGCCGTGAAATACGCGTCCCCGTCGTCGAAGCGCCGCCTCTTGCTGACTTCGAGGCTGTCGCGCTCGTAGCAGATCAGGTCGATCGGCATGCCGACAGAGAGGTTGCTGCGCATGGTCGAATCGAAGGAAACGAGGACGCACTTCGCGGCGTCCGCGAGCGGCGTGGCGGGCGTGATGACGCGCTCGATGATGGGCTTGCCGTACTTCGTCTCGCCGGTCTGGAAATAGGGAGTGTCGAGCCCCGCCTCGATGAAGTTGCCCTCGGCATAGATCCGGAAGAGGCGTATCGGCTCGCCGGCGATCTGCCCGCCGACGATGAACGAGGCATTGAAGGCGACCTCGCTCTCCTGCAGATATTCCCCGTCGCGCCGCTCGATGTCGCGCATCGCGTCGGCGACGAGCATCGCGACCTCGAACATCGTTCGCGCGCTCCACAGGTTGGCCATCGCGGCTCCTGAATCGCAACGCTGGTTCAGGACCCCGATCACGGCCTGCGTTCCGGCGAGGTTGCCGGAGCTCAGCAACACGATGACCCTGTCCCCGCGACGCTCGAAAACCGTCATCTTGCAGAACTTGGCGATGCTGTCCATGCCGGCGTTGGTGCGCGAGTCGGACGCGAAAATCATCCCCTTGTCCAGCATTACACCAATACAGTAGGTCATGCTTCACATCTGCTCTCTGGATATTGCGCCTCGATGATGGCACGCGCGCGAGACCGTATTGCTACTCCTATGCGCGGGCGCCAGCCCGTGAAGGGACCCGGCGCAGCACGAACGTCGCGAGGTCGATTCGACCGCGATCAAGGCCGGCCGATTGCTCCGTCAGGGATCGCGATGGCGCGGCGCTCACTCGGCGCCCCGGCGGGTCCCGCTCGAGGCGGGAACGCTGCGGATCCTCGCCGTGGTCGCCTGCCAAGCCGCGAGAGCGGCGGCCGGTGACGATGTGCACGATCAGGAGCGGCGCAAGGGCAAGCCCCAGCACCCAGTGCAGCACCGACACGGATGCATGAGTGTCGTCGCTGACGAGATAGTACAAGGCGTAGCCGCTGACGATGAGCAGCGCCGAGCAGGGCGATCAGCATCGAGCCCATGAGGCGATTGCGCTTCAGCGCCCAGCCGCGGCGCACGTGATGGGCGCTCATGGCGCCGAGCGCGAACAGCGTCGCGAAAGCCGTCGCTCCGTGCACCTTGAGCGCGAGCGATTCTCGCGCGAGGCGGGAGAACGCGTCGGCGGCCACGCGAAAAAATGCTGGCGCCGTAGTGGACGCCGATCCACCAGACGCCGCTGCCGATCAGCGCCGCGATCGTCGCGTAGAGCGCTCGCCGCGCCGAGTCGCCAAGGCGCACGCGCTCGGCGAGCAGGCGGTAGGCGCGTTCGTGGGCACGGGACATGGGGATGCGGCGATCACGCGTCGTGAGTTCACGCCGCGGCCGACAATTCCAGGGTCGCGCACGGTCGTGGTGCTGTCTGCCTGGCTTGCGGCAACTGCGTGCAGCGCCAGCGCCCTGCCGCGGGTGAGAGCAGGGTCGCGCTGGCGCCGTACTGCGCGAGGATGCCAGCGGCCGCGCCGCCCTGCAAGGCGACGACCTTGGTCAGCGCGTCGGCGACCATGCACGTGGACGCCACGACCGATACGGTGCGGGTGCTCATCATCGGCAGGCCGCAACGCGGATCGATCAGCGGTGTGGCCCATCGACCGCCGACGCGACGCCGCTGCCCTCCATACGCGCTGGTGGCCACCGCGCCGTCCGCGAGATCGAGCAGCGGCAGAACGATGCTCTGTGGGCCACCGGTGCGCACGTGTATGACCTCGCTGCGAGGCCCGAAGACGCGAAGATCGCCGCCGGCGTTGACGCGCCCGGCGGCGATCGCATGCTCGCGCAGAGCCTCGACCGCGCAATCCACCGCAAAGCCCTTCGCGATGCCTCCGAAGTCGAGCACCAGAGGGCGCAGGAAGCGCACGCCGCGCTCGCCGAACTCGATGTCGGACCAGCTGACGCCGCGCTCCGAGCGCGCCTGCGGCGGAAGGAAGCCCAGCTCGGCGACGCGCCCACCGACGGTCGGATCGAACGCGCCGCGCGATCGCGCAGCGACCTCGAGCGCGCAGCCAAGGACCGAGCGAAGATCATCCGACAACGGCTGCGTCGAGTATGGGTGCGCCGCGGTTCACCCGCGAGAGCTCGCTCTGCGGATCGTGCAGCGACAGCGACCGATGCACGCGCGCAATGGCCGCGAACGCCGCGGCCATCGCTTCGTCCGCGCCGGAGCGAGGATCATCGATGGCGATTTCGACCAGCGTCCCGAGCCAGAGCTCCGCGCGTCGAATCATCGGCGGTGTCTCAGCCATGCGCCAGCGCCTTTTCGTAGACCATCAACAGCCGGTGCACGCCCTCGGTGACGTGGCGGCAGGAAAGCGTCGCCCCGGAAATGTTGCGGATGTCGGCGTCGAGCTTCACCGGATCGCCCGCGCGCTTGCCGTCGAATTGCGCGCGCCACGCGGCGACTGGCGGATCGCGTCGCCGTGCGATTCGCGGTAGGCGAGCACGTCGAGCGACTTGACGGCGCCGGTTGCATCGAGCGCGAGCGCGTAGGTGATCAGCTCGACCTTGCCGATGACCTCGTCGACGATGAACCAGCCGATGGTGTTGCTGCCCGAGAGCACGCGCCACACGCGCGGATCGACCACGAAGCGCCCTGCGTCGGCGGCGATGGCCGCCTTGACGTCCGCCGCCACCAGCACAGGCTCGAACGAGCTGGCTTGCGGGAAAGGCTGCGCGCTGCGCCGCCTCGGTGCTCAGATACTCGGTGGCGTAGGCAAGCTGCGACGCCGGCACGAACGCCGACGCGACAGCGGCGGTGAGCAACCATTCATGGCGCATCGGGTGCCTGTTCTAGAAGTTGAGGCCGAAGCCGAGCTGCCAGCTGTTGCGTGCCGAATCGACCTTATACCGCTGGTAGTCCGCCTTGAACACGATGTTGGGCGACATGTACAGGTCGGCGCCCACGGTCCAGATCTGCTCGGTCGGCGTAGGGAGCGACGCCGAGCCCTGCGGTACCGGTGCGTACGCTGACGCGGTGTTGACCCACTCGTAGCGCGTGAAAGGCGCGAGCGAGTAGTCCTTGTAGGTCCAGGCATTGCGCCACGCGCCCTGGACATAGGCGCCCCAGAAAGACTTCGGCACCGGCGTCGGCTGGCCGATGAAGGTGAGATTGAGCGCCTCGGTGTCGCTGATCGTGCCGCGCGAATACAGCGCGGAGAGATCGAACGGTCCCGGCTGCCAGCGTGCGTGCGCTTCCCAGAGCGTGATTCTCGCGTCGGGCGCCGCGAAGTCCGGCGTTCCCTGTCCCGCCTTGCCGGTGAAGACGGTCGCCGCCGAGCAGCCACCCGGGCACGCCGTCGTAATTCACCGAGACCCATTGCGAGAGATCGCGCGCCTGCGCGAGCTGGAGCTCCTGATGGATGCTGCCGAGTGGCGATATGCGGCCCTCGTCGGACGACGGGTCCCACTTGGCGAGGTCGAAGCCCGTGGTGAGGCCAAGGTTCCAGTGGAAGCCCGATCCGTGCCGCCATAGACAGCTACGCCGCCTTCGCGCCAAGTCGTCGGAATGATCGCGGTCTCGACCGTATTGCGGAACACGCTGTAGTACTGCGTCGGCTCGTGATGCTCGTTCGACAGGCCGATCGGCACCAGCATGAGTCCCGCGCGACCGCCGACGTGATCGGTGAATTGCCGCTCGACGTAGAACTGCTCGATTTCCGCTTCACCCGCGTCGTCGGAAGACGCGACCGCGTGCTCGACCTCGAACTCGGCGGCCATGCGCGTGCGATCGTCGAATCGGTGAGTCCACCCGAGGACCGCGCGCGCGAGATCGGCCTGGGTCTGGCCGGATGAGTGCGTCGGATGGTTGTAGGTGATTTCGCCGTATCCGAAGAGTCCGGTCTCGCTGTTCGTCTCGGCTTGCGCGGCGACGGTCTGCTCAAGACGATCGACGCGCTCCGTGAGCGCAGCCTGTGCCGGCGCGGCTGCCTGTGCGGTGGCCGCTGCAGGAGCGGTCGCCGATCGCGCGCCATTTTCGCTGTCGCCGTCGCGGGCGCCGTCGCCGGCGCCGCGGCCGCCTTGTTCTGCGCGGCGAGTTCTTTCATCTGCGCTTTCAGTTCGGCGATCTGTGCGCGCAACTCCGCGATCTCGGCCTGCAGCGCAGTTTCATCGGCCCAGGCGGACGGAGCGGCGAGCGCCGCGGCGACGGCGAGCGCCAGCGGCAAGCGGCGAAGCCGGACGGCGTGCGGGAAGGGAATGGTCCGCCGGATGTCGGCGCAGGCGATGTCAGTGTCGTGAGGCATGGGAGGACGCTCCGGATCGTTATGATGGTTGATCGAATGCGGCGAAGGGGCGGGGCGGCGGGCGTGCGCCGCGCGCGTCATTGCGTTGGCGACGGCGTCAACACATAGCCGTCGGTCAGCGTGTCGAGGAAGGCCTCGAGGTCGGCGAGCTCGTCCTCGTTCAGGCGCGGCGCCTCGCCGGGATGGCGGTCGTAGGGCACCTCCTCGGTGTTCACGTTGCGGTGCAGAGCGAGCGGCAGGTCGTTGAACTTCTGCACCATGCCGTCGGCGTCGACCGGATAGAACTCCTCCGGGTTGGTGTCGCGGCGAACGTAGAAGCTCAGCGCATCGTGCAGCGACTTGAATTGCCCATTGTGGAAAAACACCTTCCGCGTCGCGACATTGCGCAGGGTCGGCACCTTGAACGCGCCGCAGAGATCCTTGCGGTCGGCGAGATCGGTGCGCTCGGGGCCGCACAAGCCCATGTCGATGTAGTCGGGGTCCGCGTTCGCCGGGATCTCGGCATTGCGCGGCACGCCGAGATTGTCGTAGGTGAAATCGGTGAACATCGGTGGCGAGCCGTCCGGTCCACGTCCGCTGGGATGGCATCCTGCGCAGCCACCCTTGTCGGCGCGATTGAAGAGCGAGAGACCGCGCAATTCGGCTGGCGCGAGCGTCAACTTTCCCGCCAGGAAATAGTCGTACTTCGAATTGAACGGGCGGAAGTCGGGATCGAGCTTCTGATATTGCGCAAGCGCGAAGGTGACCGCGAGGACGGTGCCCTGCTCGTCGTCGAAGATGTTTTGCGCCGAAGACCTGGCGGAATTCGCCCGCATAGGGAGTGGCCGCGAGGCGCGCGACTAGGTCGGCCGGCGCCGCGTTGGCCATTTCGTGGGGCGCGAAGAGCGGACGCAGCGCCTGCTGCAAAAGATCCTTGGCGCGTCCGTCGCGGTTGAAACCGCCCGTCGGAGTCCCGTCGTCGGCGAAGAAAAACGCCGGCATGACGCTGATGTACTGCAGCGACGGCACGGCGCGGAATCCCGGTACATCGAGGTTGGGGCCGCCGAGCTGCACGGAAAGCTCGTTGCTTTGCGCGTGCGCGTGCTGCGGATCGTGGCAGGTCGCGCACGACATGGCGCCGGAGGCTGAGAGGCTCGCGTCGGCGAAGATCTTCTCGCCGAGCGTGAAGGGATTCGGTCCCGCGGGACTGCTCGCCACGGCGAACACGGGCGTCTTGAGTAGCGGTGTCGCCAGCGCGAACAGTGATGCGAGGGCGGCAGGACACGGCTGCTCGAATCAGCCGCCGTCGAATCGCGTGAACTACTGAAGAAGGGTGGATCATGCTCAGCCCGTTGCCATGCCGGTTCGTATGAGCGCCGCGATGGATCCGCGGCGACTTGCAACTCGGGCTGGCTTGCCGGTCGATGCGGAGGAGCATCGCGCGGCTGGCTGGCGTACTACTGAACTTCGTACTGAATGACGCTTACTTGGTCAGAATCAACTTTCCGAAGCGCGTCTGGCGCAGGAAGTAAATGGTCTGGTTGTGCAGGATCGCGAGTTGCGAGGCTCCGGCGAGGAGGGCGTCGCTGTTCACGACGCGAGGCGAATCGCCTCCCGTTCGCGAGTCCGCATTCCCCGAGGCGGCCTTCGGCATCGCTGGGCCGCCCTTCGGCGACGGCGGGTTGCTTATCATCGGATGCACTCTGGTGAAGCGGGGGTTCGGTTGAGCATGGCCTAAGACTCTGTTTTGACTCGATACAGGATGGGGCGGATCGTATCAAGCCTCAAACACAAATGCAAATCATTCTTATTTACAGGCGCACTAATTCTTGCTAAGCTTCCTCTAACGCCCTAAAGGGGCGCCACGCTCCCGGAGTCGATCATCAGGACCTCAAGCCACCGCTCGCCGACCCGCGTCGATCGCGTGCCGTCGATCGCCGCTCTCGCGGCCTTTCTGGCCGCTTCATTGGCGACCTCGGCGGCGTTCGCGCTCGAAACCCCGATCGGCAAGCCGCAGATCCAGGCCGGCATGGAAATCGCCGCCGTCTACTTGCAGCCGGTGCCGATGGAGCCCGCCGGCATGATGAAAAGCGTCGCCGAGTCCGACATCCATCTCGAAGCCGACATTCATGCCCAGAGCGACAATCACAATGGATTCCCGGACGGCGCGTGGATTCCCTATCTCGGCGTCGCCTACGAAATCACCAAGCAGGGCAGCACGCAGAAGATCAGCGGCGAGCTGATGCCGATGGTGGCCAACGACGGCCCGCATTACGGCGACAACGTGAAGCTTCTCGGGCCGGGCAAGTACACGCTCAAGCTGTCGATCTCGCCGCCGGGCGCATCGGCCGGCAGCCACTTCGGACGTCACACCGACAAGGAGACGGGCGTCGGCCCGTGGTTCAAGCCCTTCACCGAGCAATACGAGTTTACCTACGCCGGCATCGGCAAGAAGGGCGGCTACTGACATGCATGGCGTCGCATGCCCGCCGGCACGCTCGACCGCGGCGCGCGCTTCGCGGCGACCTTCGGCGCCGTGATCGCCTCGATGGCGATGTGTGCCCAGGCCGAGGATCTCGCCGTCTTCAAGCTCGTTGCGCGCGACGGCGTGTTCGAGCCGCTGAAAATCGAGGTGCCCGCGGGCAAGCGATTCAAGATCGAGATCAGCAACGAAGGCAAGGGACCGATGGAATTCGAGAGCCGCGACCTGAAGCAGGAAAAGGTTCTCGCGTCGGGCGCGAAATCGTCGGTCGTCATCAACGGGCTCAAGCCCGGCAGCTACGTCTTCTTCGACGACTACCATCCCGACGCGCCGCAGGGCCAGATCATCGCGAAATGAAAGCCAACGATCCTTCGAGCCGATACCGTGGGTAACGCACTGTTCGTCATCTGGCGCGAATCCGCCGAGGCCATGCTGGTCGTCGGCATCCTCTACGCATGGCTGCGCAAGCATCCCGACATGAAGCGCGGCATGCGCTATCTCTGGGCCGGCGTGGGCGCCGGCGTCGGCCTGGCGCTCATCCTCGCGGCGGTCATGCTCGGCATCGCCACGATGCTGTCGGACGAAGGTCTCGAGTACTTTCAGCTGGCGATGATGCTCGTCGCGGGCGGCCTCATCGTGCAGATGGTGTTCTGGATGCGCAAGCACGGACGCACCTTCAAGCGCGACCTGGAAGCGAACATGCAGAGCAACGCCGTCAGCGCGAACTGGTGGGGCCTGCTCGTCGTCGTCGCGCTCGCGGTCGGACGCGAGAGCGCGGAGACTGTCGTGTTTCTGTACGGGCTGGGCGTGCAGTACGCGAGCGTATGGAATTTTCTCGGCAGTCCTCGCGCTGGGGGTCGGCGCCGCGGCGCTGACGTTCTGGGTGCTGCAGCAGGGCGGCCGCATCCTGTCGTGGCGGATCTTCTTTCGCGTGAGCGAAATCGTGCTGCTGCTGCTCGCCGGCGCGTTTGTTCGTCTCGGCCGTCGAAAAGCTGATTGCGCTCGATGTGCTGCCGTCGCTCGTCGATCGCCTCTGGGATACGTCCGGAGTCGTCGATGACTCGGGCAGGGTGGGTGGTCTCCTCGCTGCATTGACGGGCTACCGCGCTCGCCCCGCCTTGCTGCCGCTCCTGCTGCTCGCGTCGTATTGGGCGGTCGTCGGCGTTCTGTTGCGGCGATCGCCGCGTTGAATCGGAAACGGCCGGCGCGGTGAGCGACGCCCAAGCCGCCGTCGCACTCGGCCGGCCGCCCGGAGCGATTCGCGGCGAAGCTCGCGGCGCTCGGCGAGTGGATTCGCCTGCACGCCCGCCTCATCGCCGCGATGCAATGGGCGATCGTCGCCGCGTATGCGTTCTTCGTCGCTGTCCCTGCGTTTCTGCCGCTGCCCGCCGACGACGCGCACTGGTACAACAGCCTCGCGCTGGCCGCGCAATGGCTGTTCTGGGGCATCTGGTGGCCGTCGGTCATCCTGTCGATGTTCGTCCTCGGACGGACCTGGTGCGGATTGTTCTGTCCCGAAGGCGTCTTGACCGAAGCGGCGAGCCGGCACGGGCTCGGACGCGCCGTGCCGCGCTGGATGAAGTGGGGCGGCTGGCCCTTTGTCGCTTTCGCGCTGACGACGGTATTCGGGCAGCTGGTCAGCGTGTATCAGTATCCCGCGGCGACGCTGCTCGTGCTGGGCGGCTCGACGCTTGCCGCGATCGGCGTCGGATTCGTCTACGGCCGCGGCAAGCGCGTCTGGTGCCGGCACCTGTGCCCCGTCAACGGCGTGTTCGCGGTGCTATCACGCGTATCTCCGCTGCACTATCGCGTCGACACGGATGCGTGGGCCGCCAACGTCGCCCGCATCCCCGTGCATCCGGTCAATTGCGCGCCGCTGGTCAGGATCCGGCGCATGACGGGGCCGTCCGAATGCCACATGTGCGGGCGCTGCAGCGGATTGCACGGCGCGATCGCGCTTGCCGCGCGTCCGCCGAACCGCGAAGTCGCGACGCTCGATCCGGCGAACGCGAGCGGCTGGGACGCGGCGCTCATCGTCTTCGGCATGATCGGTCTCGCGCTGGGTGCGTTCGAGTGGAGCGCGCTGCCTTCGTTCGTTTCGCTGCGCAGCGCCGCGGTGTCTCTGATCGTCGACCACGGCCCTGCATGGCTGCTCGCCGACAACGCGCCATGGTGGCTGCTGACGCAACTATCCCGAGGCGCACGACGTCTTCACGTGGCTCGACGGCGCGCTGATCGTCGGCTGGATCGCCTGCACGGCGATCCTGATCGGCGGGTGGCTTTGTCTTTGGCTGGCGCTCGCCGCGCGACCGTTGCCGGGGTCATGGCGCGCCAACGCGTTTACCTTGTCCTATGCGCTGATTCCGCTCGCAGGTGCGGGACTCGTGGTCGGCTTGAGCGGCCTGCCGGCGGCGCTCGCGCACGGCGAGGGACTGCGTCTCGCCTGGCTCCCGCTGGCGCGCGCGGCGCTGCTCGTGTCGGCGGCGTGCTGGAGCTTGTGGCTTGCGTATCGCCAGCTCGCCGGACGCGTCAGCGTCGCGCGACGCCTGTCTTCCGTTGATGGCGATGCTGCTCGGCATCAGGCGGCGTGCTCGCGGCTTGGGCTCCGTTCGTGTTTCGTGGGTTTTGAAGCGGGCAGTTTCCGGACGCTGAGCGTCTGTGAGATGACGCAGACTTCAATCGCGACCGTGAACGATCGCCGCGGAAGCGAAACGCGAAGCGGCCGTCGTCCGGCCGCCTCGCGCGCACAAGGACGGGACTATCCGTGGTGGTGCCCGTGCCAACCGCCGAACGGAATGGCCGAGACCGCCGAAAATCGCCTCGCGGTCGGTCTTGAGCTGTGTTTCCGCGGCCATAACAGCGGCTTGATCGGTCTGCACCGCACTCGCATTATTGGCTTGCTGGGCTGAGTAGAGCTGAGTCAGCGCGGTCGTGAGCGCAGCCTGGTCGGGTTGCAGGATCGGTTGCGCATCCTGGTGAAGCTGGCCCGTATCCTGCCCGGTTTTCATGTGCGCGAGGCGAAGACCCGTGCGATCCGCCGCCACGGCCGCGGAATTGCCGGCGGCCTCGTCGGTTCTCAGTTGCTGCATGAGGTTCCGTGCGGCGGTCTGATCCTGCTGGATCGTCGCGCGATCGGCCTGCAGGTTGGCAGGCAGCGTCGTCTGCGCCGCCGCCTGAAACGCAACGAAGGATGTCGCGAGTGCAATGGCTGAACGCGAAAGTAATTTCAAAGTCATGGTGATCTCCGTAGTCGAGTGTGCTCCGTATTGGAACATCTGCTTCGACTCGCACCGTTCGCCGGCGTTTCCGACCAAGTGTATGGGTGTGTTTCAGCAGGTGCGGGGCGAAACATTTGGTGACTGCTGGAATGCGGAATCCACCACACGAGGGAGTGCGCGAAGGCCGAATCACCAATTCGACCCGCGGCGTGGGCGGCGATTCGCATCTCAACGGCTGCCACGCCTGCGGCTGAGCGCGGCGCTCACTTGACGATAAGGTCGGCGCGATTCCCGAGCCAACGTCGAGCATCTCGGGTCAGCCAGTGCGTCGCCACTCCATCGTTCTTAAGGTTGGCATCCAGGTAGGCGGTGGTCACGCTCTGCACTTCTGCGAGCTGCGCCGTCCACGAGGCCGCGGAAATTGTTGACGATGACTTCGTATCGGTGGCGTCGTTGCCATCGCCATGGCGGCTTCCCTGCGAGCCGCCACCACGGCCCTTATGGCGGCCGGTGCGCACCCTGGCTGGTTGAATCACCCGTTGCGGCTTGCGAGCTGTCGTCCCGCGCTAACACGGCATTGTCCCTGACCGGTGTTTCCTTGCCGGCGATGAGCGCGTGTGGCGCACCGGCAAGGTTCAGGAAGTATTTCTGCCCCGGCGGCACCTGCTCGAACGGAACCCGGCGAATTGCCGCTGAGGTTACCAGGCCATACGGATCAGTATCGTCCCGGCTGGTTACGAACAGGATGGTCCCGTGGATCATCGCGAAGCGATTTTCAAAGCCCACGCTCGTTCGGATCCGTATACGGACTGAGGACGATGACGCATTTCACTGCATCAGGCAGCGCGAACGGTTCGATGTCGTAGCCCGCCTCTCCGACAGAAGCCATGACGGTTTGAGCGCCGAGATCAAATCCCGCGAGCGCGATACGCGACATGTCGACGCCACTCAGCGCACCGCTGTCGCGACGGCGGTTCAGTTCCTGGAACAGCGCTCGAAGCACGTTCAGACGCTTGGCCAAGGCACCCCGTGAGAACCGCTCCTTGGCAAGATCGCGGAAGTCGCCGTTGCGCGCTTCCGCCGACGACCATATCGTTTCGCCATTTGCGACTGACTGAAGCGAGAGCACGGCGTAACCGGCCTGTGCCCACGCCTGACGCCACGCCGCGCCGGCGCTGGACGGCTCCCCGAGACCCGGCAGATAGATCACCAGCGGAAAACAGAAGTCCCGACCGGGCGTAGGAGCGTCATCTCGACCGGCTCGCCCGCAAGCTTCCACGCCTCGAGTGTCGACGTCGTGGTGTAGTGTTGTTCGGCCTTGTATCCGGGTGGGCCCGGCTGTTGGGCCGCCGGTTCGGTCGCATGATGGCGACTTGAGTGTTGACACCCTGCAAGGAAAGCAGGAAGAACTATCGATAGACAGACACGGGTCCAGGCGGACGACGTGGCCCCGGTTGCAAGCACCGAGGGCTATCCCTGGGACGGTCCGCGGACCAATTTGCGATTCAACCGCAGTTGCATCACAAAGGCGGCGACCGATGCGCCCAAAGCGGCCATGGTCGTCGCGTCGCGCGACAGCACCAGGATCACCTGTTCCAGAACCTTTGGATTGCTTTGCTCGACGTAGCGCACGAGCTCGAGAATCTGGCTCGACGTGACGCGTGCGGCGTCATCGAGCGAGACCGAAAAGCGCGACCAGCGCGCGTACCCCACATATTTCGCGAACGCGCCGCCGGCGAGCGCCGCAAGCGCGAGCGGCCCGATCGGCATCAGCAACCGGCGCAGCGCGCGGGCCCGCAGCACCAGCGAGGTGTGGGCAACGGCACTCGCCACGATGGCGGCGAGCGATGGCGCATTCTTCGCAGGAGCACTCACCGCAAAGGTAGGGGGTGGATCGGCGGCGACATGATTCGGTCGAGACCTCGCGTGCTTAATCACCTTCATGGGCAGTCTCCTCGGAAAATTTGCTGGAGTTCGGTGTCGGGTCCAGTTCGATCAGTGCGACCTCGCTTCTCGGGCTAAAGTTCGATGCATCTCGCAAAATAGTGTTTCAGTGACGCGCGGGCGATCACTATTGCAGCGCGCCACCGAGTACCTAAGGAGTGATCGTCTCGCAACTCCGCGGTCGGCGGGGATTTGCTTTACACTTGCGACAGGCTCGCCGCGCGGGCATCGATACGCTTGCGCTTCGAACGCGGCGTCGATATCTCGGGAGGAAGTACCATGAAAACGGTTGCCAGCAGTGTAGTCACGCTTGCGGCACTTGTCTCACTTGCCTTTGCGTTAGCGGCGCATGCCGACGCTCCCGTTCCGGGAGCCGGCGCCAGTCCACGCATCGATGCGATCAAAAAGGCGGGCGTCCTGCGTGTAGGCGTTCTCGCGAATGCGCCCTGGCTGGTCGAGAACACGACCGGCGGTGGAGAAGCGTGGAGCGGGCCGGCGTGGACGCTCGCGAACGAATACGCGAAGCGTCTCGGGGTGAAGCTCGAGGCGGTTGCTGTCAGCCACGAGACCAAAGTACCCGTGCTGGCATCCAACCAAGTCGACATTTCGGTGACGCCGCTGGCTGAGACCCCCGACCGGCTGAAAGTCGTCGACTTCATCATCTATTCGAATACCAGCGTATGCATGTTCGGTCTCGCTTCCAACCCGAAGTTCGCGCAGGCGAAGTCGGTCGATGACTTGAACAGACCCGACATCACCATCGCCTACTACACCGGCGGCGGCGAGGAAGGATGGGTCAAGGAGCGCTTCTCCAAGGCGCAACTCCGCGGCGTCGCCGGATCCGGCACCGCGCCGGTCGAGGAAGTGATGGCCAAGCGCGCCGACGCGGTTCCGATCAACCGCGTGCCGTGGGTCGCGATGGGCCGCAAGCTGACCACGCTCGCGGTCCTGCCGAAAGAGAACAATTGCCAGAACAGCACCGAGAAGGCCGCGCCGGTCGGCATGGCCGTGGACAAGAATCAGCCGGCGTTCCTGGCGTGGGCGCGGGCGGTGGAAAAGGAAATCGAAGGCAAGCTCAAGTCCGACGAGATGCGCGTCGTCGATACGATGAAATAAGTGTGATGCGCGCGGTGCCGAGCTGAAGAGCGGCCGGCGCTGTAGCTGTCACGTCTCCGTCATTCCGCGCGCGCAGAAGCGAAGTCACGACCGGCGGCAACGACGCCGTCCCGATCATTGTCATGGCGGATGCCGATGACGGCATCGGCGTAACGCCTCGCACTGGCGCTGCATGGAATTCGACTTTTCCGTCATCACCGACCACGCCCGATTCCTGGCCTCGGGCGTCGGCGTCACGCTCGCCCTCGCCGGGCTTTCGTGCCTGTCCAGCCTCACGCTCGGATTCATCATAGCGCTCCTGCGCCTATACGGTCCCGCATGGCTGCGGCCGGTTGTCGTGCTGTACATCGACTCGATGCGCGCGATTCCCGTGCTCGTCGTGCTGGTGTGGACTTTTTTCGCGTTGCCGATCGTGACCGGCATCACCATGCCGCCTTTCATGGCGGCGCTGATCGGCCTGACGCTGCACCTCGCGGCGTACGCCGCCGAGATCGTGCGCGCGGGCATCGAATCGGTGCGCTCCGGCCAGACGCGGGCGGCGCTCGCGCTCGGGATGTCCGGCGCGCAGATCGTGCGGCGGATCATCCTGCCCCAGGCGATCGTGCGCATGCTTCCGGCGTTCGGGTCGCTCTTGTCGATCACGATCAAGGATACTGCGATCGCCTCGGTGATCGCCGTCACCGAGCTCATGCGCCAGTCCGAAACGGTCGCAGGCCAGAGCTTTCAGCCGATCGAGGTCTTCACCTTCGCCATGCTGGTGTACTTCGTGATGCTCTTCCCCGTCACGCGCGGCGTCGATCGCATCTACCGCCGCGTCGCGCACCTGGGCCGCTCGTGAGCTTCGACTGGAGCGTCGTCTGGCAGCATCGCGATGCGCTCCTCGCAGGCACCGCGACGACAATATTGCTCACCGTGCTGACCATGATCATCGCGGTGCCGTGCGGCATGATCGTCGCTGCGCTCCGCCTCTACGCCTGGGCGCCGGTTCGCACAGCAGCGACGGCGTATGTGGAGCTCTTCCGCAACCTGCCGCTGATACTCGTGGTGTATTGGGCGTTTTACGTGCTGCCGATCACGACGGGGCTGGGACTGTCGCCATTCGCGACAGGACTTGCGGCGCTCGCGCTCAACGTCACTGCCTACAATGCCGAGACGTTCCGGGCGGGGATCCACTCGATCCGCCGCGGCCAGACCGAGGCGGCACTGGCGCTCGGCATGAGCCGCGCGCAGGCGCTCCGACGCGTCCTCATTCCGCAAGCCTCGCGCCGTGTCCTGCCGATCCTCGCGAGCACCTGGGTGTCGCTGTTCAAGGACACATCGCTCGTCTCGGTGATCGCCGTGGCCGAGCTCGCCTACGTGTCGATGCAGATTCGCTCGCAGACTTTTCGCGTACTCGAGATGCTGACGGCGATGGCGGCCATCTACTGGCTGCTCGGCTATCCCCAGGCCAAGCTCGTCGACTGGATCCAGCGGCGCTTCGCGGTGCACGAATGAGCGGACGCGACACTGCACCGCCGCTGCGCGCGAAGGTTGCCGGCGCGAGGATCATTCGCTACCAGAACGTCGTCAAGCGCTACGGCGATTTCGAGGCGCTCGCCGGCGTTTCCCTCGACGTTCATGCGGGCGAGGTCGTCTGCCTGATCGGACCTTCGGGCTCGGGCAAGTCGACGCTGCTTCGCTGCACCAACGGCCTCGAGTCGATCGAGGGCGGCGACATCGAGTTCGAGGGCGCGCTCCTGCCGCGCGACGCGCGCGCGTTGCGCGCCGTGCGCCAGCGCATGGGAATGGTGTTCCAGAGCTTCGAGCTCTTTCCGCACCTGACCGCGCTGGCGAACGTCGCCGAGGGACCGCTCACCGTTCTCGGCAAGAGCCGCGCGGAGGCGGAAAGGCGTGCGCTGGCGATGCTCGACAAGGTGGGCTTGAGCGACAAGGTGGCCAACTATCCGGCTGCCCTGTCGGGCGGCCAGCAGCAGCGCGTGGCGATCGCGCGCGCGCTCGCGATGGAGCCCGACGTGATGCTCTTCGACGAGCCTACGTCGGCGCTCGACCCGGAAACCATCGGCGAGGTGCTCAACGTGATGAAGAAGCTCGCGGACGAAGGCATGACCATGGTCGTGGTGACCCATGAGATGTCGTTCGCACGACATGTCGGCGACTGGATCGCCGT
The DNA here is from genome assembly GCA_963730465.1 of uncultured beta proteobacterium. Classification (GTDB taxonomy): domain Bacteria; phylum Pseudomonadota; class Gammaproteobacteria; order Burkholderiales; family Casimicrobiaceae; genus PALSA-1003. The sequence goes on from CAVSRR010000005.1 coordinate 121,679, forward strand.
CTTCGACGCGGGGCGCGTCGTGGAAGAAGGGCCGCCGAAGCAGATCTTCGATGCGCCGCAGACCGAGCGCACGCGGGAATTCCTGAGCCACCTGGGCTGGGCGGGCTAGCGAGCCGTCGCCGATCGCGCACCTACAGGGGCAGAGCCGCCCGATCAAAAAGCGACGTCGTTCCTGCCCTTGAGCTCGAGGATGCGCCGCGCGTCGTCGGGCTTCGCAACTTCGAGGCCGAGCCCTTCGATGATCTCGCGTGCGCGTGCGACCTGCGCCGCGTTCGATTCCGCGAGCTTGCCCGGCCCCAGCCACAGACTGTCCTCGAGGCCCACGCGCACGTGGCCGCCCATGGCCGCGGACATCGCGGCGATCGGCAGCTGATTGCGCCCCGCGCCGAGCACGCTCCATTGATAGCGGTCGCCGAACAGTCGGTCCGCTGTGCGCTTCATGTGGGTGACGTCGTCGGGGTGGCCGCCGATGCCGCCCAGAATGCCGAAGACGCTCTGGATGAAAAGCGGCGGCTTGACGGTTCCGCGGTCCAGAAAATGCCGCGCCGTATAGAGGTGGCCGATGTCGTAGCACTCGATCTCGAAACGCGTGCGATTGGCGGCGCAGGCGGTGAGGATGTGCTCGATATCCTTGAACGTGTTCTTGAAGACGCGGTCGTCGGACGTCGCGAGATAGTTCTTCTCCCAGTCGAACTTCCATTCGCTGAACCGCTGCAGCATGGGAAAGAGGCCGAAGTTCATCGAGCCCATGTTCAGCGACGCGACCTCGGGCTTGAGCTGGAGCGCCGGCTGCAGGCGCTCGTCGATGGTCATCGTCGCTGCGCCTCCGGTGGTGAAGTTGAGCACCACGTCCGAGCGCCGCGCGATGTCGGCCGCGAAGACGCGGAAATACTTCGGGTCCTGCGTGGGATGGCCGTCGACCGGATCGCGCGCGTGCAGATGCACGATGGCGGCACCTGCCTCCGCGGCGCCGACCGCCGCGTCGGCGATCTCCTGCGGCGTGATCGGCAGGTGAGGCGACATCGTCGGCGTGTGAATAGAGCCGGTGATGGCGCAGGTGATGATGACTTTCCGCTTTTCGGCCATGGATGTCCTCTGCCTCAACGCGCTTTCTGGTCACGCTTGTGCCGGCTCAGCGCAAGGAGCCGCGTGTTGCGCCACGCGGCGCGCGCTTCGCGCGTCCCGGGACCTTCGCGCTCCGTCGCTGCATCCAGTTCGGCGGCCACGCGTCGCGCGCTGTCCTCGTCCCAGAGGTCGGGCGAGGGTGGATCGCCGGCGAGGCGCCGGAAGAAGCTGCCGTAGCGTGCGCAATAATCCGCCACGCCGCCGGGAGCATTGAGCTCGATGGTCGCGAATGGCCCCATGAACGACCAGCGCAACCCGAGCCCTTCGCTCACCGTCTTGTCCAGATCCGCCGGCGTGACATAGCCTTCGCCGACGAGGCGCATCGCTTCGGATAGCAGCGCGCCCTGCAATCGATTGAGCACGAAGCCGTCGAGCTCGCGCCGGACGACGACGGGCACCTGGCCGATCGCGCTCATCACTTCGTGCGCGCGCTCGATGGTCTCCGGAGCCGTCCACGGCGCGCCGCACAGCTCGACAACCGGGACCAGATGCGGCGGATTCACGGGGTGCGCGACGAGACAGCGTGCGCGGCCGGGCAGGGACTCGGTGAAACGCGATGCGGGGATGGCCGAGGTCGAGCTCGCGAGGATCGCACCGGCAGGCGCGTCCGAATCCAGCAGCGAGAAGATCCGGCGCTTGGCATCGACCGTTTCCGGCAGGTTCTCCTGGACCCATTGCGAGCCGTCGAGCGCGTCGGCCAGGCGCTCGCACCAGATGATGCGTGCCGCAGCCGACGCGGCATCGGCGATGAGGCCCATCGCCTGCTGCTCCGCGAGGTCGGCCGCGACGTGACTCCGCGCCGCCTCGAGCTGCGCCGGATCGTTGTCGAAGACCTTCGCGGTCCAGCCGGCGCGCGCGAACACCATCGCCCAGGCACGGCCGATCAATCCCGCTCCTACTATTGCCGCGCTGGCTTCCATGTAGCTTTCAGTGGCTGGCCTCCCTTCGATTCGCGAGGACGCGTCGTCGCGTCCGGACGTCGTGCGTTGATCGTTATAATGCACGAGCCGTTCGCTGTCCATCGCGGTTACCACCGCGCTGTGCGCCGTATGCGGTCCGCGGATATCCAGGAGACGCGAGGGCTTACATGATTTGCCGATATCGTTCGATCTGAAGGGATGCGCGCGTGCTGGTCACCGCGGGCGCGAGCGGCATCGGTCTCGCGACGGCGCGTGCGTTCGCGCAGGAGGGCGCGCGCGTCCACGTTTGCGACATCGACGAGACCGCGCTTGACGCCCTAGGCGCGACCGACGCCACGTTGACACGCAGCGTTTGCGATGTCGCCGACCGGCCAGCGGTCGAGCGTCTCTTCCGCGAAGTGACGGGATCGTTCGGCGGCCTCGATGTGCTCGTCAACAACGCCGGCATCGCCGGCCCGACGGGACGCTGCGAGGACCTCGATCCGGCCGGCTGGGACAAGACGCTGGCGATCAACATCACGGGTCAATTCAACTGCGCGCGCCTGGCGATACCGCACCTTCGGAAGAGCCGCAACGCGAGCATCGCCAATCTGTCGTCCGCCGCAGGGAGGTTCGGCTTTGCCCTGCGCACGCCTTACTCGGCGTCGAAATGGGCGGTGATCGGATTCACCAAGTCGCTCTCGATGGAGCTCGGGCCCGACGGCATTCGCGTCAACGCCATCTGTCCGGGCTCGGTCGCGGGGCCGCGCATCGAAAGCGTGATCGCCAGCAAGGCCGCGGCGCGTGGCGTTTCGCCCGATGCCATCCGCAGCGAGCTCGTGAACAAGGCGTCGCTCAAGCGCATGATCAGCGCCGAAGACGTGGCGCACGCGATCGTGTTTCTCGCCTCGCCGCTCGGCGCCAATATTTCGGGACACGCGCTGCCCATCGACGGCGATACGCAGTCGCTGGTCTGACGGACCGCGCGGGCGTCGTCGACGAATCGTGCGATGAACAAGCCCCGCGCGATCGTCCTGCTGAGCGGCGGCCTGGACTCGAGCACGGTGCTCGCGATCGCCGTCAGCCGGGGCTTCGATGCGTACGCGATGAGCTTTCGCTACGGACAGCGCCACGCGATCGAGCTGGAGAAGGCAACCGCCGTGGCGGAGCATCTCGGCGCCGCTCGATCACATCGTCGTCGATATCGATCTGCGTGCGTTCGGCGGCTCGGCGCTGACCAGCGATGCCGCGGTGCCGAAGGGCCGGTCGGAGGCCGAGATGTCCGGCGGCATTCCCATCACCTATGTTCCGGCGCGCAACACGATCTTCCTGAGCTTCGCGCTCGCCTGGGCCGAGGTCCTAGGCTCGAGCGACATTTTCGTCGGCGTCAATGCAGTCGACTATTCGGGTTACCCGGATTGCCGGCCCGAATACATCGCCGCCTATGAGCGCATGGCCAATCTCGCGACCAAGGCCGGGGTCGAGGGCAGGCAGCAACTCAAGATCCATGCGCCGCTCGTCACCATGAGCAAGAGCGACATCATCATGGAAGGCCTGCGACTGGGCGTCGACTTCTCGATGACTTGCACCTGCTACGATCCCGGGACCGCGCGGCGAGCCTTGCGCGCAATGCGATGCTTGCCTCCTGCGCGCAAAAGGGTTCGCGGCGGCGGGCGTTACCGACCCGCTGGTTGCGGCGTTCGCGCGAGCGTAACGACGAGTGGAATCGCAGGGTAGAACAACAGCAATGGAGGAGCTCGAATGAAGCTTGTCAGTGTTCTCGCCAACGCCGCGCGGGCCGCGCTTGTCGCGCTGTGCGCGCTGGGTGCGGTGCCGACTCTCGCTGCGGACTATCCCGCGCCGAAGGAAGGCGACTGGGTCGTCCGCGATTTTCGCTTTCACACCGGCGAGGTTCTTCCGGAGCTGCGCCTGCACTACACGACGGTAGGCGCCCCGAGCGGGGAGCCGGTGCTGATTCTGCACGGCACGACCGGCTCCGGCGCCGGGATGCTCACGCCGGCATTCGCCGGCGAGCTCTTCGGACCCGGACAGGCGCTCGACGCCAGCCGTTACTACATCATCCTGCCGGACGCCATCGGCACGGGCAAGTCGAGCAAGCCGTCCGACGGCATGCGCGCGAGCTTCCCGAAGTACAACTACGACGATATGGTCGAGGCCCAGTATCGCCTGGTCAGGGAGCACTTGAGCGTGCGTCATCTGCGACTCGTGCTCGGCAATTCGATGGGCGGCATGCAGACGTGGATGTGGGCGGAGAAGTATCCCGACTTCATGGATGCCGCGGTGCCGATGGCGTCGCTGCCGATCGAGATGTCCGGTCGCAACTGGATGATGCGACGCCTGATCATCGATTCCATCCGCAACGATCCCGAGTGGATGAACGGCAATTACACCAAGCAGCCGCGAAGCCTGCAGTTCGCCAGCGTCTACTTCGGCATCGCGACCAGCGGCGGGAGCCTCGGGCATTACCAGGCGGCGTCCACGCGAGAGAAAGCAGACCAATTGATCGATCAACGCTTGAGCGCTCCCTTCGCGGGCGACGCCAACGATCATCTGTACCAGTGGGATTCGTCGCGCGACTACAACGCATCGCCGGGTCTCGAGCGGATTCAGGCGACGCTGCTCGTCGTCAACTCGGCCGACGACGAGCGCAATCCGCCCGAGCTCGGCGTGCTCGACCGCGAAATGAAGCGCGTGAAGAACGGAAGCGTTTATCTGATACCCATCAGCAAGGAGACCGCGGGCCACGGCACGACCGGCCAGGCGCGGTTCTGGAAGCAGCCGGTCGCGGACCTGCTGCAGAAGACGCCTCATCGCGGCGACGTGGTCTCCCTTGGCAAATAGCGCACAGACGCTGGCGCGCCCGGCCGTATTCGCGACAGTGCGGTCGACTACGTTGGCGGCCGCGACGCAACGTGCCGCCGTTGGTGGTTCAGTCGTTTGCATACCGCCGACCCGCCGCGCGGGCGATCGAGATCCCGGACTTCGATCACGAGTGCTGCCGGATCGAACGTTGGCCGAAGCTGGTCGGAGGAAGCACAGGAGTTTGCTACGATACTGCCTTCGCGACGCTGACGGGTCCGCAAGGATCCGTTTTCACGCAGCAAGACGGAGAACGCAATGAGCATGCTCCTGACCAGCGAGGCGATACTCGACAAGGTGACGAGGGCGTTCGCGCCGTACCATGTCGTCGCCGAGCTGCAGGACTATCACAGCAAGCTCGGCTTTCGCGTCTACGACCTCGACGGCGAAACCATCGAAACCTTCGAAGGAAGCCTGATCAGGGACCTCAGTACGCCGGCGAACCTGAAGAAGCTCATTCTCGAGGCTCGGGCCGTCGTCGAGCGCCGGAAAAAGATATTGAAGCCCTGGGCCTTCGAATCGGGTTGACTCGAAAACCACGGGAAGGCCGCCGGTCTTGCGCTGCGTCCCGCCAGCGTGAGCTCGGTCGCCGCTCAACGCGTCTCAGCGCGCCTTGCCCAGCCGGCGTGTCGATGGCCGCGCTGAGGCGTTCCATGCCGAACGACACATCCACCAGGTTGCCATCGACGAAAAACGAAGGCGTCGAGCGAACGCCGCAGACGCGGCCGCTCGCCAGATGCTCCTGGACGCGCTGCAGATAAAGATGGTCGGCGAGCTCGGAATCGAATCGCTCGAGGTCGAGCTCGACCGCTTGCGCGTACTGGCGCAGCGCGTTCGGCTTGAGGTGCTCCTGGTTCTCGAACAACCGGTCATGCATCTGCCAGAACTTTCCCTGCGCGCCCGCGGCCTCCGCGGCTTCGGCGGCAATCTCGGCGTGGGGATGCGCCGCGACGATCGGAAAATGGCGGAAGGCGAAACGGATGCGACGCCCGAAATGCTTGAGCATGATCTTGACGCCGTGATACGCCTGCGCGCACACGGGACATTCGAAATCCCCGTATTCGACGACGATGACGCGCGCGTCCGGAGCGCCGAGGACGTGATCGACCGGGCGTCAGCGATGCGGCGGGATTTCCTGACGGTGTACGATTGCTCATGCGAAAGCCTTTCTTGTTTTTCAGGTGTCGTGGCCGCGCTCACGGTCGCTGAGGCGGCCATGACCAGACGGATATCCTATAAGACTCCTGATGGAACGCAAACGTTCGTGCGATGGGCGCTCATGAGATCGCCCGCTGAATACGCGACATGACGCGCCGGGCCGCCGTCGAGGCCGACGGCTCACCCTACGCGTGGGCGCGGCTCGCCGTCTCGCTGACGCTGATGACGATCAGCGGATGCAGCATGTACGCCGTCGTGGTCGTGCTTCCGGCCGTGCAGTCGGAATTCGGCGTCGCGCGCGCGGACGCGTCGCTTCCCTACTCGATGACCATGATCGGCTTCGGCCTCGGCGGCCTGTTCATGGGACGGCTCGCCGACCGCTTCGGCGTCATGGTTCCGGTCCTCATCGGCGGAGTGAGCCTCGGCGCGGGCTTTGTCCTCGCCGGCAACGCGGGCAGCATCTGGACTTTTTCCGCTCGCGCACGGCTTGCTGATCGGCGTGCTCGGCAGCTCGGCGATGTTCGCGCCGCTCATCGCCGACACGTCGCTCTGGTTCACGAAGAGGCGCGGTATCGCGGTCGCGATCTGCGCGAGCGGAAACTACGTCGCGGGCGCGATCTGGCCGCCAGTCGTGAACCACTTCGCGGCGGTCTACGGCTGGCGTGGAACCTACCAGGGGATCGGCGTGTTCTGCGTGATCGAGCGTGACCGCGCTGGCGTTGTTCCTGCGCCGCAGGCCGCCCGCGCACGCGGCCGATACGTCGTCCGGCGCGACGGCGTCCTCGTCACGGCCCTTCGGATTGTCGCCCGGCGCCGCCCAGGCGCTGCTGTGCCTGGCCGGCATCTCCTGCTGTGTCGCGATGTCGATGCCGCAGGTGCACATCGTCGCCTATTGCGGAGACCTGGGCTACGGCGCCGCGCGCGGCGCGGAAATGCTGTCGGTCATGCTCGGTTTCGGCATCGTGAGCCGCCTGTTGTCGGGCGTGATCTGCGACCGCATCGGCGGCCTTCGCACCCTGCTGCTGGGCTCCGCTTTGCAGGGCGTCGCGCTGCTGCTGTTTCTGCCCTTCGATGGCCTGGTCTCGCTGTTCGTCATTTCCGCCCTGTTCGGGCTTTTTCAGGGCGGCATCGTTCCGTCCTACGCCATCATCGTTCGCGAGTATTTCCCGTCGCGGGAGGCCGGCGGACGCGTCGGTACGGTGCTGACGTTCACGCTGTTCGGCATGGCGCTCGGCGGCTGGATGTCGGGCAAGATATTCGATCTCACCGGGTCGTACCACGCGGCCTTCATCAATGGCATCGCCTGGAACCTGCTCAATATTGCGATTGCCGCGGCCCTGCTGCGCCGCGCCGGAAGAAGCCGAGCCGGCGTCAAGGGAGAGGTTGCCGGCGTCGCGTGGTAAGCGCTGTTGATCATGCAGCGGGATTCCCACCGCTTCGTGCCAGAATTCCGGCGGCGGATGCGCGACGCATGCGGCGCATTCAGCGATCGCACGAGAACGCGCGATGAGTTGCATTGCGCGCATCGTCCGGAGGAAACATGACCGACCCGACGAGAGCACTGACGCTGCAACTGCTCGAATGGATCGCCGATCAGCCGAGGAGCTACGACGAGGCTCTGGCGACCTGGCGCACGACCTGCCCGCGACTGTCGATCTGGGAAGACGCCTGCATCGACGGACTGATCGACTGCGAGCCCGGCAGCCGAGTCGTCTGCGTCAGCCCCAAGGGAAGGGCGCTCCTCAGCGCCCGGTGAAGTTCGGCCGGCGCTTCGCGGCCCAGGCCGCGGCGCCTTCGCGCAGGTCCTCCGACGCGGCGGCGCGCGCGATGTCGTCGCGCAGCTCGTCGACGTCGAGCGCGCGCGCGCGCGATCCGGTTCAGATGTTTTTTCATGCCGAGGAGCGCGAGCGGCGCCATCGCGGTGAGCGCATCGGTCAGGCGCTGCACCGATGCCTCGAGATCGGTCGCCGGACGAGAGCTCGGTCAGAAAGCCGCACGCGCGCATCGCATCGGCATCCAGTCGCTCGCCGGTCAGGAAAATTCGCTTCGCCGTGTCGACACCGAGTCGCGAGACATAGCGCTCGAGGCCGCCGCGGTAGTAGTGCAGGCCGAGCCGCGCGGCCGGCATGAACATCTCCGCGGCATGCGTGCCGACGCGGAAATCGCAGGCGAGCGCGAGATCGGTTCCGCCTCCGTACGCGCCGCCGTGGACGACGGCGATGGTCATCGGGCGCGCCGCCTCGACGGCGTTGGTCATGTCCTCGAATCCGACCGGATTGCCCGCCTGAGTGGCGAGACTCGAAATGTCGTAGCCGCTGCAGAAATACTTGCCTTCACCGCGGACATGCAGCACGAGCACGCGCGGATCGGCGTTGACGGTGGCGAGATGACGGAGGATCGCCTCCAGATCATCCGGCCCGAGGCGGTTTGCGCTGTCGGGCCGCCTCAGGGTGAGCGTTGCGAGGGGATGCGCGACATCGAGTGAAGGAGCGTTGTCCATGTTCCGGCCCGAAGCTTACAGACGCGACCGGATTCCCGTAAGTCCCGCGATTTCGCCGGCGAGAGGTAGGAACGCCCTCGGCATCGGGGCGTTCGATAGCTGCGGCGTTAGGCCGCAGCGGACACGGCGTCGGCCATCGGCTTCAGCCACTCGACGAGCGAACGCGAATCCAGCGCCCCGGACCGCCGCGCGACTTCTCGCCCGTCCCGAAAAACGATCATGGTGGGAATGCTGCGGATACCGTAGCGCGCCGCGACGTCCTGCGCACTTTCGGTGTCGAGCTTCGCGAAGCGCATGCGCGGCTCCAGCTCGGCGCTCGCCCGCTCGAAATGCGGCGCCATGGTCCTGCACGGGCCGCACCATGGCGCCCAGAAGTCGACGACGACGGGGATGCCGCTGCGCTTGATCTGCGCATCGAAGCTCTGCGAGGAGAGCTCGACCGGATGACCGCTGAAGAGGCTCTGCTTGCAGCTCCCGCAAACGGGACCGTCGGCAAGGCGGGCCCGAGGCACGCGGTTGACGGTGGTGCAGGCCGGGCAGGGCAGGAGAACAGCGGCATCCATGAGACGACTCTTCGAGGTTGATCGGATCAACAGATGGCCCCGGCCGGGCTTTTTCGCAAGATCCTGCCGACGCGGTCGGAGTGCCGTCTCCGGCGGTTTGCCTTGCCATAACGAAATAAGCCTTGACAACTGTTGCCTAGGCAGTATAATCCAGTCATGAACTCAGAAGCTCCGCAGAAGTCTCCGATAAGGCCGCCGTGGGCGACGTCTACGACAGCAAGACCTTCGAGCCCACCGGCTGCATCGGGCCGCTGATCGGGAGGGTGCGCGTGGCGCTACTGGAAGCGATGGACCGAGCGCTGATGCCGCACAACGTGACCGCCGCGCAATACATCATCCTCTCGACCCTGGTCTCGGCCAAAGCCGCTTCCGCCTCGCAGATCTGCAGGGGTCTGTCATACGACGCCGGCGCGATGACGCGGATGATCGATCGCCTCGAGCAGCGCGGCCTGCTGCGGCGTGTGCGCGTTGCCGACGACCGCCGCACGCAGAAGCTCGAGCTGACCGAGGAGGGCGAGGCGCTGTACCCGAAGATGCGAGCCAGCGCGATGTCGGTGATCAACGGGCTCCTTCGCGGCTTCACCAAGGCCGAGGCGCGGCCAGCTCGAAGGATTCCTGAAAAGGATGCTGGAGAACGCCTGAATTTTTTTGCCCCAATACTTGCCTAGGCATCCTTAGCCCTAGCAATTATATAGACCTAACCGGAAAGCATGAACATGAACAAACCTGCCGCCCTTGCGCAACCCGGCACTCAATCCCGTAACCCGCAGCCTTCCGATGCAACGCTCTCGATCGGACGCATCGCGGGCGCTCTTTTCGTGACCCTGCTCGCCGCTGGCTGCGCGAGCATGGACGGGCTCACGACAAGCGCATCGATGAGCAGTGCGGACAAGCTTGCCGCGCAGAAGTCGCTTGCCGATCTGGCAGTGTCGCCCGCTGCGTGGCCGGCAGCGGACTGGTGGCACGCGTTCAACGACCCGCAACTCGACGATCTGATGAACGAAGCGCTTCGAGGGCAGCCCCACGCTGAAGATCGCCGCTGCGCGCGCGCGCAAGGCAATCGCGGCCGCCGACGTAAGCAACGCCGCGTTGCTGCCGCGGGTGGACGGCAGCGCCTCGAGCGTGCGCGAGCGCTTCAGCGAGCATGGCTTGGTGCCGCCGCCGTTCGCGGGCAGTTGGGCGACGTTCAACCAGCTGCAATTGACGCTCGATTGGGAGATCGACTTCTGGGGCAAGAACCGTTCGGCCTACGAGAGCGCCATCGGCACCGCTCGTGCCGCGGAAGTCGACGCCTATGCAGCACGCCTCGCGCTGTCGACGAACATCGCGCTGGCCTATGCGCAGCTGCAGCGCGCTTACATGCTGCTCGACGTCGCGCAGGCGACGCTTAAGGATCGCGAGCACATCTACGCGCTGACGCGCGATCGCAACAATGCGGGCATCGAGTCGAGACTGGGCTTGAGACAAGCCGAAGCGGCCCTGCCTGCGACGCGCGAGGAGATCGCGCAGATCGAGGAAACGATTCAGCTCACGCGCAACCAGCTCGCCGCGCTGCTGGGGCAGGGACCCGATCGCGGGCTCGCGATCGCGCGTCCAGCGAGCACCATGCTCGAGCCGGTCGCGTTGCCGACGAATGTGCCGGCCGAGCTGCTCGGCCGCCGGCCGGATCTGGTCGCACAACGCTGGCGCGTCGAAGCGGCGCGCAAGGACATCGATTCGGCGAAGGCTGAGTTTTATCCCAACGTAAACCTCGCCGCCTTCATCGGCTTGCAGAACCTGGGCGGAGCGGCATTCTTCAGCGCTGCGAACCGGATCATGGGCGCCGGACCGGCGGTCACTCTGCCGATCTTCGACGGCGGACGGCTTCGCGGCAACCTCGCCGGCAAGGATGCGGACTACGACGTCGCCGTCGAGCAGTACAACCAGACGCTTGCCGATGCGTTGCGCGAAGTCGTCGATCAGCTCGCCTCGTTCAAGAGCGTGGATGAGCAGCGCGTGCAGCAGCGCGAGGCGCTCGCTGCCGCGCAGGATGCTTACGACCTCGCGCTCATGCGCTACCGCGAAGGCATCGGCAACTACCTCGAGGTGCTGTCGGTCGAGTCGCCGCTCCTGGTGCAGCAGAGTCTCGATGCCGAATTGCGCGCGCGCCAGCTCGCGCTGTCGATCAATCTGATCCGCGCGCTCGGCGGCGGCTTCGACGATCGCACCCTGGCGATGGCGGCGGCGCATTGATTCGCACATGACAAAAGGAAAACGGACACATGACTACCCAATGCGAATCACTGAGCTGCGGTGACGCTGCCATGACGAGAACGTGGCACCCGACACCGAAATGGATGCTCAAGCTCGCCGTCGCGCTTGGCATCGCCTTCGCGCTGATCTCCGTGGAGACCTGGGCCATCGAACAGGCGCCCATGTGGTCGAGCGCCTGCATTCTCAAACCCGCGACCGCGGCGAGGGCCGCGAATGACGATAGCGACAGCCCGCTGCGCGATACGGCGGGCCCGGTCGCGGTACTGCACTAACCTGATCGGCACTGACAAATCAGGTACACACAAGCCAAGGAAAGCAGCATGAACAACGACACTGCAACAATCGAAGCACCGGCAAGCATGCCTGCGGGCAATACGCGCAAGCGCTGGCTGATGCTGGTCGCCGGAGCCTTCGCGCTGATAGGCATCGCCTACGGCACGTACTGGGCATTGGCGTTGCGCTACATTCAGTCGACCGACGACGCGTACGTCAGCGGCAACATCGTGCAGATCACGCCGCAGATCTCGGGCACCGTGGTCGCGGTCGAGGCCGACGATACGCAGTTCGTCAAGGCCGGACAGACGCTGGTGCAGCTCGACCAGGCGGACGCGAAGATCGCGCTCGACGAGGCCGACGCGCAACTTGCCAAGTCGGTGCGTGAAGTGCGGAACCTCTTCGCGACGACGGCGCAGCAGCAGGCGTCCGTCTCGATCCGGCAATCGGAGCTGGCGAGGGCGACCGACGACCTCGCGCGCCGCGACCGGCTCGCGAGCTCGGGCGCCATCTCGGCGGAGGAGCAGCACCATGCCCGCGACGCCGTCGACAGCGCACAGGCTGCCCTGATCGCCGCGCAGCAGCAGCTCGAAGCGAGCCGGGCGCGGGTCGACCGCACGACGATCGACAATCACCCCGACGTGCTGAACGCGGCCGCGCATGTGCGCGACGCTTACCTGACGTATGCGCGCACGACGCTGCCCGCGCCGGTCTCCGGATTCGTCGCCAAGCGCGCGGTGCAGCTCGGCCAGCGCGTGAGCCCCGGATCGCCGCTGATGGCGATCGTTCCGCTCGACCAGGTGTGGGTCGACGCCAACTTCAAGGAGCCGCAACTGGCCGACATGCGCGGCGGACAGCCCGTGACGCTCAAGGCCGACATCTACGGCCGCAGCGTGAAGTACCACGGCAAGGTGGTCGGATTCGGCGCCGGAACCGGCTCGGCGTTCGCGCTTCTGCCGGCTCAGAACGCGACCGGCAACTGGATCAAGATCGTTCAGCGCGTTCCGGTGCGCATCGCGCTCGACGCGCAGGAGCTCGCCGCGCATCCGCTGCAGGTAGGCCTGTCGATGCAGGTCGAGGTCGACACGCGTGAGCGCTCGGGCGAGCGCCTGCCGCAGGTCAGCAGGAATGACCAGGACGCCCCTGCGTACGCGACCGCGGTTTTCCGCCAGCTCGACGCGACCGCCGAGGATCGCGTCAAGGCGATCATCGCTGCCAACGAGTCCGGCTCGTCGCAGACCGGCCGAGCTCAAGTCGCGAGAGCGCATGGCGTCCCCGCCGACAGCGTGCCCGCGCAGCTTGTCGCTGAGCGTCCGAAGAGCGGTGTCGCCATCGCGGCCAGGGCGCTCTGAGACTCTGCCCGGATCCCGACTCATGGCTTCCGCAACGACCGCAACCTGACGCCGCGCTTCGGCGGCGCCTGCGCCTCGCGCGCCGGTCAGCGCTGCCGCACCGCTGACCGGCGGCGCGCTGGTGCTTGGCACCATTGCGCTGTCGCTCGCGACGTTCATGAACGTACTCGACACGTCGATCGCCAACGTGTCGATACCGGCGATCGCGGGCGACCTCGGCGTGTCGCCCAACCAGGGCACGTGGGTCATCACTTCCTTCGCCGTTGCCAACGCGATTTCGCTTCCGCTGACCGGCTGGCTGACGCAGCGCTACGGGCAGGTGCGCCTGTTCACCGCGTCGGTGCTGCTGTTCGTGCTCGCATCGCTCCTGTGCGCGATCGCGCCATCGATCGAGCTGCTGATCCTGTTTCGCGTCATCCAGGGCGCCGTCGCGGGGCCGATGATTCCGCTGTCGCAGTCGCTCTTGCTGTCGAGCTATCCCAAGAAGAGCGCAGGCACCGCGCTGGCGATGTGGGCGATCACGACGCTGGTTGCGCCGGTCGTCGGACCGCTGCTGGGCGGCTGGATCACCGACAATATTTCGTGGCCGTGGATCTTCTACATCAACGTGCCGGTCGGCATCGCCGCCGCTGCGGTGACGTGGACGATCTACCGCACGCGCGAGACCGCCACCGTCAAGCTGCCGATCGACACCGTCGGCCTCGCACTGCTCGTGGTCTGGGTCGGCGCGCTGCAGATCATGCTCGACAAGGGCAAGGACCTCGACTGGTTCCACTCCGGCCAGGTCGTCGTGCTGGCGATCGTCGCCGTGGTCGGCTTCTGCGTTCTTCCTGGTGTGGGAGCTGACCGACCGGCATCCGGTGGTCGACCTGCGCCTGTTCGCGCGGCGGAATTTCTGGACCAGCAGCCTTGCCATGTCGCTGGCCTACGGGACGTTCTTCGGCAACGTCGTGCTGCTGCCGCTCTGGCTGCAGCAATACATGGGTTACAACGCGACCCAGGCGGGGATGGTGCTCGCGCCGGTCGGCGTGCTGGCGATCCTGCTGACGCCGATGGTCGGCAAGAACATCAACAAGGTCGATCCCCGCGTCTTTGCCACCGCGGCGTTCGCGGTGTTCGCGCTGGTGCTGTTCATGCGCTCCCACTTCAACACCGACGTCAATTTCAGCACACTGCTGATCCCGACCGTGATCCAGGGCGCGGCGATGGCGGTGTTCTTCATCCCGCTCATCACGCTCGCGCTGTCCGGGTTGACGCCCGATCGCATACCCGCGGCCTCGGGCCTGTTCAACTTCACGCGGATCACCGCCGGCTCGTTCGGAACGTCGATCGCCACGACGCTGTGGGATCGCCGCGCGAGCCTGCATCACGCGCAGCTCGCCGATCACGTCACGAATTTCGATCCGTCCGCGGCGCAGGCGCTCGCGAACATGCAGGCGGGCGGCATGACCCCGCAGCAGTCATACGACTCGCTGAACCGGATGCTCGATCAGCAGGCGTTCATGCTGTCGGCCAACGACATCTTCTATGCGTCGGCGCTGATCTTCGTCCTGCTGATCGCTGTGGTGTGGCTTGCGCGCCCGGTCAAATCGGGCGGCCAGCCGGACGCGTCGGCCTCAGGCGCGCACTAGCGCGAAAGCTAAACGGGAATCTCGCCCAGCACCGTGCAGCGGCGCACGACGCGCCCTTCGGTCACCGGGTCGTAGGGCGTCGCGCGGTGCATGACGCAGCGGTTGTCCCAGAGGATCAACTGCTTCGGCGTCCATCGATGCTCGTAGGTGAGCTCGGGTCGCACGGCTAGAGCGTTCAACTCCTCGATCATCGCGCGGCCCTCGGCGTAGGGCATGCCGACAATCGATTCCGCGTGATCTCCGAGGTAGAGACATTTGCGGCCGGTCTCCGGATGCGTGCGCACGATCGGCTGATCGACGGGCGGCGTGTCGCGCTTCTGTTCGGCGGTCATCAAGTCGACGCCGTGCCGTCGCGTTCTCGAGAAATCCAGGCTGTGCATCGCGCGCAAGGTCGCGATACGCGCCTTCCACTCGGGGCTCAGGCGCTCATATGCGCCGTACATGTCGCAGAAATGCGTTTCACCGCCGACCTTCGGAACGACTTCGCCGTAGATGATCGTCGCCTGACCCGTCACGCGCCGCCATGAGCCGTCGGTGTGCCAATAGAGCGTTCCCTTGTCGGGATGCTTGCCGTTCGGCCGGCCGTGCTCGTCAAGATTGGAGAGCCGGTACAGCTCCGGATATCCGTCCGCGTGATACTGGTTCATCACGTGGATCTGCACCTCGCCGAAGCGGCGCGCGAGCTTGACCTGTCGATCGGGCGGGAGCTCCTGAGGTGGAAAGAGCAACACCTGGTAGCGTAGGAACGCCTGGTAAATCGCATCGAAGACTTCGTCGCTGATGTCTTCGGCCAGCGCGACGTCCGAGATTTCGGCGCCGAGATTGGGACTCAGCGGACGGACGGCAATCGGCAATCGCAGGTCCACGGCGGAATTCATGACGCTTCTATGCCTCACGGAAGTGCCTGCGCCCAAGATAGCGGGCGCAAGCATAAAACGCAATGCCAGTGCGGCTTGCGCGGCCCGGCACGCGGGAAGGACTTCCGCGAAGGCGTTGCCCTGAGGAACCGCTAGAATGGCGCCCGGGGGGTGGAGCAAGCATGGGCGACGCGAGCGGGAGTGAGGCAACGATGGAGCGTGTCGGCTTCGCCGCCCTTCGAGACTTCATCGCCGCCGCGTTCCGCAAGCTCGGCTTGCCGGATGCGGATGCGCTGACCGTTGCTCAGCTCATGGCGGAAGCCGACTTGCAGGGCTCCGACGGACACGGTGTGATTCGCCTGCCGCACTATGCGAGGCGCATTCGCGCCGGCGGAATCAACCTCCACCCCGAGATCAACGTCGCTGCACGAGCGCGCCGCCATGGCGCTGATCGACGGTGACAACGCCATGGGCCACCTCGTCATGATGCGTGCCGCGGAACTCGCCGCGCAGAAAGCGCGCGTCTCCGGCATCGCGTGGGTCGGCACGCGCATGAGCAATCACTCGGGTCCCGCGTCCCTGTATGCGCGCACGATACTTGCGAAAGACATGATCGGCATGGTGTTCGCGGTCGGCAACGCCAATCATCTTCCTCCGTGGGGCGGCCTCGACATGCTGCTCTCCACCAATCCGATCGCGGTCGCGGTGCCCGCCCGCGAGAGGCCGCCGATCGTGCTCGACATGGCCACCACCGTCGCCGCCTACGGAAAGGTCAAGGCGAAAGCGCAGCGCGGCGAGAGCATGCCGGAAGGCTGGATGATCGATCGCGAAGGCCGTCCGCTCACCGATCCGAAGCGCGCCGAGGAAGGCTTCCTGCTGCCGATCGGCGGCTACAAGGGCTACGGGCTGGCGCTGATCGTCGGGCTGCTCGCGGGCACGCTGAACGGCGCCGCGATGGGCAAGGACGTCATCGACTTCAACCACGACGACCGAAGCGCGACCAACACGGGACAGGCGATCGTCGCGATCGACATCGCTGCGTTCGGCGAGCTCGACGTGTTCAAGGGCGCCGTTGACACGCTGATCGACGATTTGCGCCACAGCCGCCGCTTGCCGAACGTCGATCGGATCTGGCTTCCCGGCGAGCAGAGTCACGCCAAGCGCGTCGAGTACGAGCGTCGACGGCATACCGATACCTGTCGCTTTGTTGCGCAGCCTCGATCGATGGGCGGATGATCTTGGCGTTGGCCGGCTGGCGTCGCAGCGATGAACTTCGCCTGCATCGTGCTACCGTCGACCGGCAGCAGTGGATTGGAGGAGTGATGCGTTATCGAATCGCCCGTAGTGCTTGTGTCGCGATGGCGCTCGTGGCTTGGCTGTCCACGGCGGCGGCGCAGTCCGCGTACCCGAACCGGCCGATCCAGATGATCGTGCCGCTGGCGGCAGCCAGCGCCGTAGACAACGCCGCGCGCATCCTTGCCCAGCGCATGTCGGACAACATGGGTCAATCGATCGTCATCGAGAACCAGCCCGGCGCCGCGGGATTGATCGGCGCCGATCGCGTCGCCAAGGCTGCGCCCGACGGCTACGTCCTCGGCGGCTTCAACGACAGCATCATGACCATGCTGCCCAATCTCTACACCACGATGTCGTGGGACATACTGCGGGACTTCGAGCCGATATCGCTGGTGGCGACCGTGGAGTGGGGGCTCGTCGTCAACAACGAAGCGCCCTACAAGTCCGTCGCCGACCTGATCGCGGCTGCCAAGGCCAATCCCGGCAAGATCAACTACGGCTCGGGCGGCAACGGGAGCCCGCAGCACGTGGCGATGGAAGTGTTCGCGTCGACGGCCGGGATCAAGCTGACCCACGTTCCCTATCGCGGTGCGACGCAGGCCGCGCTCGATGTCGCATCGGGCCAGGTCGCGGTCGCATTCCAGGGGCTGGCAACGGTCACGTCGCTCGTGCGAGCGGGCAAGCTCAGGCTGCTCGCAGTGACCACGCGAAACCGTCTGCCGCAGTTTCCCGATGTGCCGACGGTTAACGAATCCGGTCTTCCCGGCTTCGAATTCAATTCGTGGTTCGCCCTGATGGCGCCGGCCCACACGCCGAAGCCGATCATCGCGCGCCTGAATGCGGAAGTGCTCAAGGCGCTCGCCGACCCGGACGTCCGTGCGAAGCTCGACGCGCAGGGATTGACGATACGCGGCTCATCGCCGGAGGAGCTCGGGACCGCGACGCGCGCCCAGCTCGCGAAATACGCGCGGGTGATGAAGGAAGCGAACATCCGCAATGAGTGAGGCGCCGGCGAAAGACTACAAGGCCACGTATGCGCCGCGCAACTAGGTCTAGAATGCTATCCGTGCCGCCGGCGCATGCCGGCGAGAGTTTCGCATCCATTCGCTTTCGTTCCGGGGAGACCGTATGAAGAGAGGTTCTGCACTGCGTTGTTTCGTCGAGGTACGCTTTTGGCGCCGTGATGGTGGCGACGGCAGTGATGTTGAGTGCCCCGCCGGCCTTGGCGCAGACGCAGAAAGTGCTCAAGTTCATTCCGCAGGCCGATCTGCGCATTCTCGATCCCATCACCACCACGGCGTACATCACCCGCAACCACGGGTACATGATCTACGACACCCTGTTCGCGACCGATGCCAAGTTCCAGGTCCAGCCGCAGATGGTGGACAAGTACGAGCTGAGCAACGACAAGCTGACCTACACCTTCACGCTGCGCGACGGACTCAAGTTCCATGACGGCCAGCCGGTGCGCTCGGCGGACTGCATCGCCTCGATCGAGCGCTGGGCCAAGCGCGACGCGCTGGGCCAGAAGCTGGCGGAAGTGACCGACTCGTGGAAGGCGGTCAACGACAAGACCTTCACGCTCAAGCTCAAGCGGCCGTTTCCGCTCGCGCTCGATGCGCTGGCGAAGCCGTCGTCGAACGTGCCGTTCATCATGCCCGAGCGCATCGCCAAGACCGATGCTTCCACCAACATCACCGAGGCCATCGGCTCGGGGCCGTTCAAGTTCGTGAAAGAGGAGTGGGTGCCGGGCAGCAAGGTGGTCTACGTCAAGAACACCGACTACGTGCCGCGCAAGGAGCCGCCGTCGTGGGCGGCGGGCGGCAAGGTGGTCAAGGTCGACCGCGTCGAGTGGATCTACATTCCCGATTCGGCGACTGCCGCCGCGGCGCTCAACGCCGGCGAAGTCGACTGGTGGGAGCAGCTGCCTCCCGACCTGATCCCGGTGCTCGCGCAAGAACAAGGACATCAAGGTCGAGAACATCGATCCGCTGGGCTCGATGGGCCTCATCCGCTTCAACTTCCTGTACCCGCCGTTCAACAACCAGAAGATGCGCCAGGCGCTGCTCTACGCCGTCGACCAGAACGACTACGTGCTCGGCATCGCCGGCGACCCGAAGAACGGCCACACCTGCTATTCCTTCTTCACCTGCGGCACGCCGCTGTCGAGCGAGGTCGGCGCCGAGCCGATGAAAGGCAAGCGTGACTTCGAGAAGGCGAAGCAGCTGATCAAGGAATCGGGATACAAGGGCGAGAAGATCGTCATCATCTCCGCGACCGATCAGCCCATCGTCCATTCACAATCGCTGCTGACCGCCGAGATGCTGCGCAAGCTCGGCCTCAACGTCGAATTGCAGGCGGGAGACTGGGGCACGCTGATCACGCGCCGGACGTCGAAGGAGCCGGTCGACAAGGGCGGCTGGTCGATCTTCCACACCTGGCTCGTCGGCCCCGATCTCACGTCGCCCGCGGTCAATTTCGCGATTCGCGGCTCGGGCCAGAAAGGCTGGTTCGGCTGGGCCGAGGACGCGAAGATCGAGGAATTGCGCGATGCATGGTTTGCCGCAACCGACGCCGCCGGGTCGAAAAAAGCGGCGGACGCGGTCCAGGCGCGCGCGTTCGAATTCGTGCCCTATATTCCGACCGCGCAGTTCATCCTTCCCACAGCGTATCGGACCAACCTGCAGGGCGTCATCATCGCGCCGATCACGCTCCTGTGGAACGTCGAGAAGCGATAGCCGCCTTCTCCGCGCTCTTTGCTGCTAGGCCGCGGATGATCGCCTACATCGTCCGCCGCCTGTTCTCGACCGTCGTGGTCATGGCGGTGGTGGCCTTCGTCGTCTTTTCCCTTCTGTACCTCACACCCGGCGATCCCGCGGCGGTCATCGCCGGAGACATCGCGACCGACGAGGACATCCGCCTCATCCACGCGCGCCTCGGTCTCGATGAGCCGTTCCTGGTCCAGTTCGGCCGCTGGGTATGGGCGCTGCTGCACGGTGATCTGGGTACGTCGATCTTCACCAATCTTCCGGTGACGCAGCTCATCGGCCAGCGCATCGAGCCCACGGTCGCGCTGACCTTGTGCACGCTCGCGGTGGCGATTGTCGTCGCCGTGCCGCTCGGTGTCGTCGCCGCGGCAAAGGCCGGCACGTGGCTCGATCGCGCAGTGATGGCGTTCTCGGTGCTCGGTTTCTCCGTGCCGGTGTTCGTGTTCGCCTATATGCTGATCCTGACATTTTCGGTGCGATTCGACTGGCTGCCGGTGCAGGGCTATCGCAATTTTCGCGACGGCATCTGGGAATGGCTGCGCCATCTGATCCTGCCGAGCATCGCGCTGGGAACGGTCTACGTCGCGCTGATTGCGCGCATGACGCGCGCGAGCATGCTCGACGTGCTGTCGCAGGACTACATCCGCACCGCGGCCGCGAAGGGACTGGCGCCCGGCCAGGTGCTGATCGGCCACGCGCTCAAGAACGCGGCGATACCGATCATGACCATCATCGGCATGGGCGTCGCGCTGCTGATCAGCGGCGCGATCGTGACCGAGACGGTGTTCGCGCTGCCCGGAATCGGTCGGCTGACGGTCGATGCGATCCTGCGTCGCGACTATCCGATCATCCAGGGCGTGATCCTGATTTTTTCCGCGGTTTACGTGCTGGTGAATCTGCTGGTCGATCTGTCGTACGTCTTCTTCGATCCGCGCATCCGCTATTGACATGGCATCCGACGCAGCTCGTTTCAGCGGCGATCGCGCCATCCAGGTCGGTGTCGCCCACCTGGCAGCGCTTCCGCGATGCGTTCAGGCGTCATCCGACGGCGCTGATCGGCGGCGTCATCCTGATCCTCATGGTAGGCATCGCCATTTTTGCGCCGTGGCTCGGCACGGTCGACCCCCAGGCGGTCGCGCCGATCAAGCGTCTCAAGCCGCCGTCCGCCGAATTCTGGTTCGGCACCGACATGCTCGGCCGCGATGTCTACAGCCGCGTCGTGTACGGCGCGCGCGTGTCGCTGGTCGTCGGGCTCGCTGTCGCGATGTTCTCGACGCTGCTCGGCGTGGCGATCGGTCTGGTGACCGGCTATGTGCGCGCGCTGGACGCGGTCGTGATGCGCGTGATGGACGGGCTCATGTCGATACCCTCGGTGCTGCTCGCGATCGCGTTGATGGCGCTGACCAAGGCGAGCATCGGCAACGTCATTGCGGCAATCACGCTCGCCGAGGTGCCGCGCGTCGTGCGCCTGGTGCGAAGCCTCGTGCTGACACTGCGCGAGCAGCCCTACGTCGAAGCCGCCATCGCCAGCGGCACGACGCTGCCGCATATCCTGGTGCGCCACATCCTCCCCAATATCGTCGCGCCGCTGCTCGTGCAGGGAACGTATGTCTGCGGATCGGCCATGATCACCGAGGCGATACTGTCGTTCATCGGCGCCGGTACGCCGCCCAATATACCGAGCTGGGGCAACATCATGGCCGAAGGCCGGAGCCTCATTCAGATCGCGGGCTACCTGATCCTCTTTCCCGGCATCTGCCTGTCGCTGACGGTGCTCGCGGTCAACCTTCTCGGCGACGGCATGCGCGACGCGCTCGATCCGCGCCTCGCGCGGCGCATGTGAGCTGATGGACGCGACGCGCACACCGACAATCCGCGCTGCTCGAAGTGAAGGGCCTGAAAACCTATTTCTTCACCCGCGACGGCGTCGTGCGCGCCGTCGACGGCATTTCGTTTTCGGTTGGGCGAGGGGAGACGCTGGCGATCGTCGGCGAGTCCGGCTGCGGCAAAAGCGTGACCTCGCTGTCGATTCTGCGATTGATCGCCTCGCCGCCCGGAAGAACGGTCGAGGGAAGCGTTCTCTTCGAAGGCCGCGATCTGCTCGCGCTTGTCGGAGGCCGAGATGCGGAAGGTTCGCGGCGATGCCATTTCGATGATCTTTCAGGAGCCGATGACTTCGCTCAATCCGGTGCTCACCGTCGGCGACAGATCGCCGAGGTGCTGGTGCTGCATCGCGGTCTCTCGCGCGACGATGCGATGCTGCGCGCCGTCGAGATGCTGCGGCTGGTCAGGATCCCCGAGCCGGAGCAGCGCGTCGCGGAATACCCGCATCAGCTCTCGGGTGGCATGCGGCAACGGGTGATGATCGCGATGGCGCTCGCCTGCGAGCCGCGGCTGCTGATTGCCGACGAGCCCACGACCGCGCTCGACGTGACGATACAGGCGCAAATCCTCGACCTGATGCGCGAGCTCAAAGCAAGAACCGGCGCCGCCATCGTGCTCATCACGCACGATCTGGGCGTGGTCGCGGAAATGGCGCAGCGCGTGGTGGTGATGTATGCGGGTCGCAAGGTCGAGGAGGCGTCGGCCGAAGCCTTGTTTGCGCATCCGCGCCATCCGTATACGCGCGGATTGCTCGAGTCGATTCCGAAGCTCGGCGAGGGCGAGCGGTAGTGCGGGTACGCGCCTGGCCGAGATCGCGGGCACGGTGCCATCCTTGTCCGACGCTATCGTCGGCTGCGCCTTTGCGCCGCGGTGCGCGTATGCGACGCCGCGCTGCCTGGGCCAATATCCTCCATTCGAGGAAAAGGCACCCGGCCATGGCGCCGCGTGCTGGGAGTCGGAGCGACTCGCGGCCAGGGTCGCGGCATGATGGGCGGCGTGAAGGCATCTGCTGAAGCGGCCAATCCGCTGCTCGAGGTCGCGCATTTGACCAAGCACTATCCAATCCATGGCGGCGTGTTCGGTCGCGTGCGCGCGCGGGTCCATGCGGTCGACGATGTCAGCTTCGCGATCGCCGAGGGAGAGACGCTGGGCCTCGTCGGCGAGAGCGGCTGCGGCAAGACCACGCTCGGCAAGACGGTGCTCCGGCTCATCGAGCCCACCGGAGGCACGATCCGCTGGCGAGGAACGCCGATCGACAAGCTCGACAGCAGCGCGATGCGGCCCTACCGGCGCGAGCTGCAGGCGGTGTTTCAGGATCCGTATGCGTCGCTCAATCCGCGCATGCGCGCGGCCGACATCGTCGCCGAGCCGATCCGAAATTTCGAAGACGTGACGTCCGGAGAGATCGACGAGAGAGTGCTCGCGCTTTTCGACAGGGTGGGCCTTCGGGCCGACGCGATGGCCCGATATCCCTACGAATTTTCGGGGGGACAGCGGCAGCGCCTCGGTATCGCGCGCGCGCTCGCGCCCAACCCGCGATTGATCGTCTGCGATGAGCCCGTCTCGGCGCTCGACGTTTCGGTGCAGGCGCAGGTCATCAATCTGCTGGTCGATCTGCAGCGGGATTTCGGGCTGTCGTATCTCTTCGTCGCCCACGATCTGGCGGTGGTCGAGCACATCAGCCACCGCGTCGCCGTGATGTATCTCGGGCGCATCGTGGAGCTTGCGCCGACCCGCGCGCTGTTCGACGGTCCGCTGCATCCCTATACCGAGGCGCTGCTGTCGGCGGTGCCGGTTCCCGATCCCACGGCGCGGCGAAAGCGCATCATTCTCGCCGGTGATGTGCCGAGCCCTGTAGAGTTACCGACCGGTTGCCGCTTTCATACGCGATGTCCGTACGCGTTCGATCGCTGCCGGGTCGAAGAGCCGGTGCTGAAGGAGGCGGCGCCGGCGCACCGGGTCGCCTGTCATTTGCGCGAGCTGCCGGCCCCGCCGGCAGGTATCGCGCAGTCCTGAGGCGCAATCGAAGGAGCGGATGAGGTGGCAAGACTGAATCGCCTGAACGCAAGCGTCGCGGCGCGCAAGCTCGCGACGCGAGAGATCACCGCGGCGTCGCTGCTGCAGGATTGTCTGGAGCATATCGCTGCGCGCGAGCCGACGGTACACGCCTGGACCTTCGTCGACGGCGACGCGGCGATGCGGCGCGCGCGCACGCTCGACTCGCAGGCCTCGACAGGCTTGCTTCACGGGTTGCCGATCGCCGTCAAGGATTTGTTCGACACCGTAGACATGCCGACCTCATATGGCTCGCCGATTTATGCCGCGCATCGGCCCGCGTGGGATGCCGCCAGCGTTGCGCTGGCGCGGGCTGCGGGCGCGATCGTCGTCGGCAAGACGGTGACTACGGAGTTCGCGACCTTCCATCCCGGTCCCACATGCAATCCACGAAATCCGCAGCACACTCCCGGTGGCTCGTCGTCGGGCTCGGCTGCGTGCGTCGCCGACTATCACGTTCCGCTCGCTTTTGGCACGCAGACGGCGGGATCGATCGTGCGTCCAGCGGCATTTTGCGGCGTCGTTGGATACAAGCCGACGTTCGGGACGATCAACCGCGCGGGCGTCAAGGGGATTTCCGACACGCTGGATACTGTCGGCGTCCTCGCGCGCAGCGTGGCCGACGCGGCGCTGTTCGCGGCCGCGCTCACGGGCAGACGCGAGCTCTTCGGCGATGCCCCCGCGACCGATGCTCCGCGGATAGGATTGTGCAGGACCTACGAATGGAGTCGCGCGCAGTCCGAAACGATGTCGACCTTCGAGGACGCCGGCGCACGCCTTCGCGTCGCCGGCGCGAGCGTGCGCGACGTAACGCTGCCGGCGCCTTTCGCCGGCCTCGTGGATGCGCAGCTCACGATCATGGTGCGCGAGGTCGCCCTGTCTCTGGCGTACGAGAATGGCGTGCATCGCACGCAACTCAGCGCCGACATGACCAAGATGATCGACGCAGGCCTCATGGTGTCGCAGCGGCAGTATGACGCCGCAAGGACCTTGACGCGCTCCTGCCGCGCGATGCTTGGCGATGTGTTCGACGGGCTCGACGTGCTCGTGGCGCCCAGCGCGATCGGCGAGGCGCCGGTCGGCATTGCCGCGACCGGCGATCCCTTGTTCAACCGGATGTGGACACTTGCTGCACGTGCCGGTCGTGCACGTTCCCGTCGCAGAGGGGCCGCATGGATTGCCGGTCGGCGTCACCGTCGTGGGCGGTGCCGACGCAGATCGCGCGACGCTGCGCGCCGCCGAATGGATCCATGCGCAACTGGGTGGAAGCGAGCAAGCGACATGATTGAGGACATTTGCGATGACGACGCGGCCTGACGTGAATCTATCGATGGAGAGTGCCACGGGCTCTCTGAGAGTCGATCGCGATCGACTGTGGGCGATCGCTCATGGAGCTGGCGCGGATCGGCGCAACGCCGAAGGGAGGCGTGCGCCGGCTTGCCCTCACCGATCTCGACCGCCAGGGGCGCGATCTGGTCGTCGGATGGTTGCGCGGCGCCGGCGCGACAATCGAGATCGACGGCGCCGGCAACATCTTCGCGATGCGCGCCGGCCGCGATACCGCGGCGCCAGCGGTCCTGACTGGAAGCCACATCGACACCCAGCCGTCCGGAGGAAAATTCGACGGCAACTATGGCGTGCTCGCGGGATTGGAAGTGCTCAGGACCTTGAACGATGGCGGCATCGTGACCGCAGCGCCCGGTCGCCGTCGCGATCTGGACCAACGAGGAGGGAAGCCGCTTCGTCCCCGTCATGGGCGGCTCCGGCGCGTTCACGGGCGTGTATACGCTCGAGCACGTGCGCCAGCAGCGCGACGTCGATGGCATCTCGTTCGGCGACGCGCTCGACGCCATCGGCTATGCCGGCACGGCACCCGTCGGCGGCCGGCCGCTCGACGCCTATTTCGAGGCGCACATCGAGCAGGGCCCGATTCTCGAGCGCGAAGACAAGGTCATCGGCGTGGTGACCGGCGCGCTGGGCCTGCGCTGGTACGACTGCGTCTGGACCGGACAGGATGCGCACGCCGGTCCGACGCCGATGGAAGCGCGTCGCGACGCGCTGCGCGGCGCGTCGCGTTTGGTCGAGGCGATCCATGCGGTAGCGCTGCGGCATGCGCCCGAAGGCCGGGGCACGGTCGGTGTGATGCAGGTGAGTCCCAGTTCGCGCAACGTCATTCCCGGACGCGTGACGATGACCATCGACATGCGCCACCCGGATGACGCGCAGCTCGCCGCGATGGACGGTGAGCTTCGCGAGGCGGCCGGGGCAATCGCGCGCGAGCTCAGGCTCGACTGCGATCTGCAGCAGGTCGACCACGTCCCGGCGTCGCGATTCGACGTCGAAGTGCATCGACGCGGTGCGCACGGCGACGCGCGCGCTTGGGTTGCCGCACCGCGAAATGGTCAGCGGCGCCGGCCACGATGCCATCTACCTTGCCCGCGTCGCACCGACCTCGATGATCTTCGTGCCGTGCAAGGATGGCCTCAGCCACAACGAGATCGAGGATGCGAGGCCGGAGCATCTCGAGGCCGGCGCGAACGTCCTGCTTCACGCGATGCTCGCGCGTGCGCTCGATGGGCGATCTCATCCGATGCTTCCGGGACGAAACATGACTGACACCTTAAGCACGGCCCGATCCCGAGCTCGTCGGCAAGCTGGTTGCCGCCAATCGCATCCTGTATCAGCAAGGCGTGGTCGACGGCTTCGGCCACGCCAGCGTGCGCCACGACAAGTCGAAGGACCACTTTCTGCTCGCGCGCAACATGGCGCCGGGCCTCGTGCGGCGCGAGGACATCGTCACCTTCGACCTCGACGGCGCAGCGCTGGACGCCGAAGGACGCCGCGTCTACCTGGAGCGATTCATCCACGGCGAGATCTATCGCGCGCGCCCCGACGTGCAGGCGATCGTGCACAGCCATTCGCCGAGCGTCATCCCCTTCGGCGTCACCGGGAGAGCCGCTGCGGCCGGTCTTTCACATGAGCGGTTTTCTTGGAGAGGGCGCGTCGCTATTCGAGATACGCGAGATCGCGGACGACACCAACATGCTGATCAGCGATAAGCGGCTGGGCGCGGCGCTGGCCGCATCCCTCGGCGATCGATCGACCGTGCTCATGCGCGGGCACGGGTCGACGGTCGTCGGCGCGTCGATCGAGCAGGCGGTCTATCGCGCGATCTACGCCGAAGTGAACGCCAAGCTGCAGCTGCAGGCGGTGGCGCTGGGCGAAGTGAACTATCTCAACGCGCGCGAGGCCGCGAACGCATCATCGACCAACGATACACAACTTGGGCGGACCTGGGAGCTGTGGCTGAGGCAGGTCGGGAGCATCGAATAGGAATTACCGGGAATCACGAAAACGCGGAAGCACTCGATAGACGCAATCGGGTCTATATGACTGGCGTCATTCCCGCGAAAGCGGGGATCCAGTGTCTTTTTCACGAACGCCGCTGGATCCCCGCTTTCGCGGGGATGACGACACTGGGATTGCGATGTGCCGCGCAGTTTTGGCGCTGTGGAGCAGATCCATACCCTACTTCCCCCGCGCGTAATACTTGAATAACTCGTCCTGCTGCGTCTTGGTCAGCGGCGCGGGCAGGAACTTCAGGTTGACGGAGTCCGCCATCGCTTCGTCGAGGCCGGATAATCGCTCGAGGCGCAGGTTCTCCTTGGGGAAGAACTGGTCGCGCACCTGCTTGGCGAGGCTTTCCGAAATCCCGACCCACTCGGCATAGGATTTGAGCGCCGCGGGATCGGAGTACATCCAGTCGAGCGTCTCGCGATAAGCCTGCAGGTAACGCTCGATGGCGTCGCGCCGCGTTTCCGCGGTCGCCGTGTTGGTGATCATCAGGCGCACGGTCTGATTGCGGAAGGAGGGCACGTCGCTTTCGCGCGCGACGATGCGGATGCGTCCTTGCTGCAGGGCCTCGACGCCGAATGGCGGCGACGACCATCCGATGTCGACCTGGCCCGACATCGTCTGCGTGAACGTCGACGACGGGCTGCCCGTGGCGGTGGGTTTCATCTGCACGCCGAATTCACGGATAAATGCGAGAACCGCCCAGTTGCTCGACGAGCCGTTGGTCGAATAAGCGATCGTTTTGCCGGACGCATCCTTGAGCGTCTTGATCGGCGACGCTACCGGAACGTACCAGAAAAGATCGTCCGCGCCGGTCATCGAATTGGCGACCGCGCGAACCGGCGCGCCCTTCGCGAAAGCGCCGAGCACGCCGGCGGTTCCTACCCCGAGCCCTAAGTCGACGCTGCCCGAGATCACGGCTTGCAAGGTCTCGCCCGCGCCCTGGGTGTAGAGAATATCCAGAATCAAGCCGTGCTTTGCGAAGAAGCCGGCCTTCTGGCCGAGCTCGGGCGCGGCGTTCTCCCAGTTGCCTCGCTGGCCGATCGCCATCTTGAGCGTGTCGGCGGCGAGCGCCGGCGCGCTTGCCAACGCCAGCAGCACAGCGAGCAGGCACTGCCTCGCACTTGTCATTCCCATGCACTCCTCCTTGTCGGGCACTCGATGCGATTCATTGTCAACATGCACGCGTGCTTATCGGACACTCATGCGGTGTGTTGTGTTCATATTCTCGTGCCTATCCGGCACTCGATGCGGTCAGCGCGAATAGTGGCGCGCCACGACCACGTTGGCAATCACCGTCAGCAGCAGCGTCACGATCATCAGCATGAACGAAAGCGCCGCGCCGAACGGCCAGTTGTTCTGGTTCAGAACCTCGTTGGCGACGACCGGCGCCATCATCTGAAAGCGGGGGCCGCCGAGCAGCACGGGCGTGGCATAGGCATTCATCGTGAGGATGAAGCACAGCACCGCTGCGGCAAGCACGCCGGGAACCGCAAGCGGCAGCGTAACGAGCCGCCATGCCTCGAACGGCGTCGCGCCGAGGCTCAACGCGGCTTCCTCGGATGAGCGATCGATGCCCTCGAGCACGCTTTGCAGCGTCAGCACCACGAAGGGAAGGTTGACGGCGATGATGCCGACAAACACCGCCCCCGGCGTATACATGATAGTCAACGGCGCCGACGTGGGAGAGAACAAGCCCAGCACATAGTTGAAGACGCCCTTCTGCCCGAACGCCACCATCCAGCCGGCTGCGCGCACCGCGTTGCCGACGAACAGCGGGAGGATGACTGCCAGGATGAGGATCGCCTTGAAGCGCGACGTCGTGCGCGCAAGAAACAGCGCTGGCGGAAATCCCGCGACCAGGCACGCGAGGGTGACGCCGATCGCCATCAGCAGCGTCGTCTTGAGGACCGAGAAATAGTACGGGTCGGTGACGCATTTGACGTAGTTGTCGAGCGTCAGCGCCTCGACCATGAACTGCCCCGGAACGAAGCGGTTCAGGCTGTAGCGCAGAAGGAGCACCAGCGGCAGCGCCAGAAAAACGAACACCAGCGCCGACGCCGGCGCCATCAACCCAAGCGCCGTGCGCCGGCGGATGATCACGCGCTGGTCTCGCCAGAGCCGCTCAGGTCTTGAAGACCTTGTTCCACCATTCCTGCAATTGCGGGTCGTTCTGCGCCAGGTATTCCTGGTCCTGGACCATGAAGCGGTCCTCGATCGCCTTGTCGAATCCGATGCGCGTGGCCATGTCGGCGGCGAGTCCCGAGTTGTTCGCCGTCGGGTTGTAGCCCATGTTCTTGGCGAACTCCTGCTGCGGCTGGGGCTCGAGCATCGCATTCAGGTACGCGTAGGCGGCGTCCTTGTTCTTGGCGTTTTTGGGGATTGCCAATTCAGAAACGTAGAGGACGATGCCTTCCTTCGGATTGGCGATCTCCACCGGGATGGCCGCGTTCTGCCACATCACGCCGCGCGCCTTCCACATGATGCACATCCAGCATTCCTCGGTCTTGAGCGCCTGCGCCATGGCTTCGTTGGTGGGATAGACCTTGACGCCCATTTTCTTGAGCTCGAGCAGCTTTGCCTTGCCGGGCTCGTAGTTGTTCAGGCTGCCGCCATTGATCATCGCCGCCGATTCGATGGTCGTCTGGTACTGGATGTCGATGACGCCGATGCGGCCCGCCGCGGCGAGCTCAGGATTCCAGAGATCCGCGTACGACGTGGGCTTGGTCTTGATCTTGGTCGGGTTGTAGAGGATGACACGGCCGGTGTAGATATGCGGAACGGAGTACTTGGTGCGGAGCTTCGGCAGCACGTGGGCGATGTTCGGAATCTTCGATGCGTCGATGTCTTCCAGCGTTCCGTTCTTCCACATTTCGTAGGACCCGGACGCGGTGAGCGCGACGACGTCCATGGATCCGCGCGGCAGCCGCTTCTCGGCCATGAGCTTGGTCTTCCGAACGGTGTCGTTGGCCGTATCCCAGACGACATCGACGCCCGTGGGCGTGAGCAGAGGGTCGGCGATGTATTTCTGCATCAGGTTCTGATAGTCGCCTCCCCAGGTCCCGACGACGACGGGTCCCGACGCGGCGCGCGCGTGCGGAATTGCCGCCGCCGCGAGTGCGGTACTCGCGGCAAGCGCGGTGTTGAACTGGCGGCGCGTCCATTTTTGAACCATGACTTCCTCCTCGGTGGTGGGTCTCGTGTCGAGCAATCGTGCGGAAATCGGTTTACGCCGGCGCAATGCCGATCGCCGACGACGGATCGATGCGAATGAACAGGTGCTGTCCGGGCGCCCAGGCGCGAGGCGCATTGGTACTCGCGGGCTTGGTCACCATGATCGTTTCGCTGTCGGTCAAACGCAGGATGAGCTCCGACGTCGAGCCGAGATAGGTTACCACTTCGACCGTCGCAGGGAACACATTCGCCCCTGGCGCCGGTGCGTCGAGCAGCTCGACAGCTTCGGGCCTGATCATCAGGGAAAGCGCCCCGGCGGCGCACTCCGCGCAGACGATGGACAGTCCCGAGCGCGCCACGAACAGCGAGCGGTCGCGCTCGGCGTGTCCCTCGATGAAGTTCGCCTGCCCGATAAAGGATGCGACGAAGGCGTTGCGCGGCGTCCGGTACAGATCCTCCGGCGAGCCGATCTGCTGGATGCGGCCATGGTCGAGCACCACCAGACGGTCACCCATGCTCATCGCCTCGTCCTGATCGTGCGTCACCATGATGGTCGTGATCTTGAGCAGCTGCTGCAGCCGTCGCATCTCCTGGCGTACGTCGTGACGGAGCTTCGCGTCGAGATTCGACAGCGGTTCGTCGAGGAGCAGCACGTCGGGCTCGATAATGAGCGCGCGCGCCACCGCGACGCGTTGCTGCTGTCCGCCGGAAAGTTGCCGCGGAAGCCGCTGCGCGAGGTCGCCGAGCTTGACCAGCGAAAGGGAGCGCGCGACGCGCTCCGCGATCTCCTTTTCCGCGACCCCGCGGCGGCGGAGTCCGAAGGCGACGTTCTCGAATACGGAAAGGTGCGGGAAGAGCGCATAGTTCTGGAACACGACGCCGATGTTGCGCCGGTAGGGGGGGTCGCGCGTGACGTCGCGCTCGCGGATATTCACCGTGCCCGCGCTCGTCTCGGTGAAGCCGGCAATCATGCGCAAGGTCGTAGTCTTGCCGCAACCGGATGGGCCGAGCAGGACCAGAAGCTCGCCTTCGGCGACATCGAGCGAAAAGTCATCCACGGCCAGAAATTCGCCGAAGCGCTTGCTGACGTGGTCGAGCCGGACGGTAGCCATCAGTGACTCATTGCCGCTGCACGACCTTGGCGAGGCTGACGAAGCGATCAGTGATCAGAAGGCCGGTGCCGATGACGGCGATCTGGACCGCGGATACGGCAGCGATGGTCGGATCGATCTTCCATTGCAGGTATTGCAGGATCGCGATCGGCAGCGTCGTCTGTCCCGGCGTGACGAGCAACAGCGAGATTTCCAGGTTGCCGAAGCTGACCACGAAGCTGAAGAGCGCCGCGGCGACGATGCCCGGCCAGATCAGCGGCAGCGTGACCTTCAACGCGGCGACTGTCGGCGATGCGCCGAGGCTGAGCGCCGCCTCCTCGACCGAGCGGTCGATGCCGACCAGGTTGGCGGTGACAAGCCGGACGCTCCACGGAATCGTGATCAGGATGTGGCCGACGGCGAGCCCCCAGACGGAGCCTACGAGGGGAAGTCCGGACAGAATTTCGACCTCGACGAACGACATGTAGAGGCTCGCGCCGATCACGATCGCGGGGACGATCAGCGGCGACATCAGGAGCTGCAGAACCGCTTCGCGCCCGCGGAACTCCGCGCGGGTCAGCGCGAAGCTCGCCGGGATCGTGACCAGCAGTCCGCACGCGGTGGCGAGCAGCGCAACCCTGAGGCTGGTCCAGAAGCCGCTGATGAATTGCCGCTGCCCGAGCATTTCGGAATACCAGCGCAGCGAATAGCCTTCGGGTGGCAGTGACAGGATCTCGTTCCTGAAGAACGACAGCCACAGCACCAGCGCGATCGGCAGCACCATGAACACGAACGTGCCGGCAACCGCAGCGTCGAATGTCAGGCGCCCGAGCCTCTCTCTCAATCCCGTGCCGCGCACCATGGCCCAAGCGTCTTTCGGCGCTACAAATGATTCTTGTAGAAGCGGCCGCCCTTCATGATCGCGGATAGATGCGCGCCCTGGTCCTGGAACAGGCCGAGATCCTTGGTGGGATCGCCGTCCACCACGAGCATATCCGCGTACGCGCCCGGCACGATCTCGCCGAGCTGGCCCGCGCGCTGCAGGATCTCGGCGTTGACGATGGTCGCGGAATGGATGATCTCGTGCGGCTTCATCGCCTCGGAGCGAATGAGAAATTCGCGGCACTGATCGTCCTGCATCTGACCGAGAAGGTCGCTCCCGAATCCGATCTTCACGCCCGCGGCACGGCAGAGCTCGAGCGAGCGCAGGCCTGCGCCCAGCACGACCTCGTTTTTCTCGAGGCTGTAGGCGGTTAGTCCATAGCCGGGGCCGCGGCGCTTGAGGCAGTCGTAGGCGACCAGCGTGGGAACGATGTACGCGCCGCGCTCGGCCATCAGCTTGGCGCCGGCGGCGTCGATGAGGTTGCCGTGCTCGATGGTGCGAACGCCGCTCGAGACCGCGCGACGGATCGCCTCGGCCGAGTAGGCGTGGGCGAGCACATATGAGCCCCAGTGGGTCGCTTCCTCCACCGCCGCCTCGATCTCGTCGAGGCGAAACTGGATGCTCTCGAGCGGGTCGCTTTGCGACGCGACTCCGCCAGAGACCATGATCTTGATCTGGTCGGCGCCCTTGCGCAGCTCGTCGCGCACCGCCTTGATCATTTCCGGAACGCCATCGGCGATGCGGCTCATGTAGGAAAGGCCCGAGCAGCACGCGCATTCGATCACGGTCTGTGTGCGGCGGCGGAAGTCCGCGTGTCCGCCGGTCTGGCTGATCGGCATTCCGGAGACGAAAAGCCGGGGCGAGTCCATGACGCCCGTTTCAGCCGCGATCTTCGTACCCGCGTCGCAACCGCCGGTGTCGCGCAAGGAGGTAAAGCCGCGCATGAGCATGTTGCGGGCGTTGACCACAGCCTTGGTCGTTAGCAGCGTGAGCGGCATGCCCTCGAGCAGCGCGAGATTGACTTCGGCGAGAAAGATGTGGATGTGCGCGTCGATAAGACCCGGCATCAGCGTGCGCCCACGCAGATCGATTCGGGTAGCGCTCGCGGCGGCGATGGGCTTGTCCGAGACTTCCTTGATGCGATCGCCCTCGATCAGGACTTCGACGCCGTCCTGCAGCTCGGTCTTGCGCGGGTCGAGAAACTTTCCGCCGTGAAACAGATACGCAGCCATCCGATCTCCCTAAATGCGTTGCGCCCATGCGGAAGGTCGGGCGCTTGCCTGTCTTGGTCGGGATCGAGCGCGGGTGGCTGTCCGACGAGTTGGGATATTGTAGCGAATCCGGTACCCTCGCTGGGGATGCGCGGAAGGGCGCGTCGTAAACGAACGCGCTGCGCGGCCAACGGCCGAAAACGAACCGGGGAATAGCGGTCATGACGGTGAAGCAGGTGCGGGTGGTCGACTCTCACACCGCAGGGGAGCCGACGCGCGTGGTGATCGAGGGAGGTCCGGACCTCGGCGGCGGCAGCATCGCGCGCCGGCTCGAGCGCTTTCGTTCGGATTTCGATCACTATCGCTCGGGGATCGTCAACGAGCCAAGGGGCTCGGATGTGCTCGTCGGCGCTCTGCTGTGCGAGCCCGAGGACCCCGCATGCGCAGCGGGCGTGATCTTCTTCAACAACGTCGGGACGATAGGCATGTGCGGGCACGGGACGATCGGTCTCATGGTCACGCTGGCGCACCTGGGAAGGATCGGCGTCGGCACGCATCGCATCGAGACCTGTGTCGGCATCGTGACCGCCGTGCTGCACGACAGCGCCCGCGTCACTGTCAGCAACGTGCCCAGCTATCGCCTGGCCTCTAAGGTGAAGCTGGACGTCCCGGGTTACGGCGAGGTCATCGGCGACGTAGCGTGGGGTGGCAACTGGTTCTTCCTGGTCGAGGCTCGCGGCCTTCGCGTCTCGGCGGATAACATTCCGGCGCTGGGTGCATTTGCCGCCGCGGTTCGGCAGACGCTGAAAGTGACGGGCGTGCGCGGCGCGAACGGGGTCGAGATCGATCACATCGACGTCTTCGGGGAGGGATCGGCGCCCGAGATCGACAGCCGGAACTTCGTCCTCTGTCCGGGCATGGCCTACGACCGCTCACCCTGCGGCACCGGCACCAGCGCCAAGCTAGCGTGCCTGGCCGCTGACGGGAAGCTTGGCCCCGGCGAAGTGTGGCGCCAGGAAAGCGTCATCGGAACTGTCTTCGAGGGGACGTTCAGCATCGACGACAAGCGCCGTGACTACGTGCTGCCGCACATCACCGGGTCGGCCTATGTCACCGGCGAGACAACGCTGATCTTCGACGACGCGGACCCGTTGCGCTGGGGCATCGCCTTGGCTCCGTGAGCAAGCACGTGCTCATCGTCGGCGGCGGCATCGTGGGCCTCTCAACGGCCTACTACTGCGCGCTGAAAGGTTATCGCGTCACGCTCGTCGAGCGCGGCGACCCGGATCGCGGAGGCTGCTCCTTTGTCAATGCGGGCATGCTCGTTCCGAGCCACATCGTTCCGCTGGCGAGCCCCGGCATGGTTCGCCTCGGATTGAAGTGGATGTGGAATCCGGAAAGCCCGTTCTACCTCAAGCCGCGCCTGAGCCCGGACCTCTTGAGCTGGGGGTGGCGGTTCAATCGCGCGGCCACGCAGTCGCATGTCGACCGCGCAGCGCCGGTCCTTAGAGATTTGCACCTCGCCAGTCGCGACTGTTATCGCGAATGGGCCACGCTCTGGGACAACGCATTCGAGCTGGTCGAGCGCGGGATGCTGATGCTGTGCAACACCACGCACGGACTCGAGGAGGAGGCGAGGGCGGCGGAGTACGCGCGCCGGTTGGGAATGCAGGCCGAAGTCCTCACGGCCGCCGAGACCGCCGAGCGCGAGCCGGCGCTGCGCATGAAGATCGCCGGCGCCGTGTACTTTCCCGACGATTGCCAGGTCACGCCGATGCGGGTCATGGCCGTGCTGGCGCGCGAGGTCGAGCGCCTCGGCGTTCAAGTGTTGTACAACGCCGGCATGGAAACGTGGCGGCGCACGGGAGATCGCATCGACGCATTGCGCACGCGCGGCGGCGCGGAGCAGAGCGCCGATGAGTACGTCGTCTGTGCGGGATTCTGGTCGCAGGACGTGGTGCGCGAGCTCGGTGTCAGACATTCCGATGCAAGCGGGAAAGGGTTACAGCCTGACGCTGGACAAGCCTGGGGCGCTGCCGCGCATTTGCGCGATACTCAGCGAAGCGCGCGTTGCCGTGACGCCCATGGATGGCTCGCTGCGATTCGCCGGAACGATGGAGCTCGGCGGCGACGACGAGAGCATCGATGGCGCTCGCGTTCGCGGCATGGTCAAGTCGATCGCCGCCTACTTTCCGGACATCACCCCGGCGCAGTTGCAGAACGCAACCGTGCGCACGGGCTTGCGGCCGTGCTCGCCGGACGGCCTGCCTTATGTCGGGCGCGTGTCGCGCTACCGCAATCTATCGGTCGCGACAGGGCACGCGATGATGGGCATGAGCCTCGGGCCCATCACCGGCAAGGTGATTGCGGAAATGCTGGCGGGGGAGACACCTTCGTGCGACGTGGCGGCCCTCAGCCCGGACCGCTACGCGTAAAATGCAGGGCTCGAACCCAAGGAGCGTGTCATGAAAGTGAACTGGAAGGGCGTCATCCCTGCGATCACCACTCCATTCAACGGCGATCTGAGCATCGATCAGGGATTCCTCGCCAAGCATTCGCGCTGGCTCGTCGACGAGGGCTCGATCGGCCTGGTTCCCATTGGCTCGCTCGGAGAATCGGCGACCTTGAGCGCCGCCGAGAAGCGTCAGGTGATGGAAACGTGCGTCAAGGCGGTCGGTGACCGCGTGCCGATCATTCCGGGCATCGCGGCGCTTTCCACTGCCGAGGCCGTAGCGCTCGCACGTGACGCGAAGGCGATAGGATGCAGCGGACTGATGGTGCTGCCGCCATACGTGTACAGCACCGACTGGCGCGAAATGAAGGCGCACGTCCGCGCCGTGATTGCCGCGACCGACCTGCCGTGCATGCTCTACAACAACCCGATCGCTTACAAGACCGATTTCCTGCCGCAGCAGATCGTCGAGCTCGCCGCCGAGCTGCCGAATCTGCACGCGGTGAAGGAATCGAGCGCCGACTTGCGGCGGGTAATGGCGATACGCGCGCTGGCGGACGTGCGCGTGCAAATCCTGGTCGGTGTCGACGACGCCATCGTCGAGGCGATCGACGCCGGCGCGATCGGATGGATCGCGGGACTCGTCAACGCGTTTCCCGCCGAGTCGGTTGCGTTGTATCGCTACGCCATGGAAGGCCGGAGGGCGGAGGCCTTCGCGCTCTACAAGTGGTTCCTGCCGCTGTTGCGCACCGACACGGTGGTGAAGTTCGTGCAGCTCATCAAGCTCGCGCAGCAGCGCGTCGGCATGGGCAGCGACCGCGTCAGGCCGCCGCGCTTGGCGTTGCAGGGAGACGAGTTGCGCGAAGCCACTGCGCTCATCGATCGTGCCCTGGCGACGCGGCCGAGCGTGAAGTCCGGTGTGTCGACGGGCACCCCATCGACCGTGCCGGCGTGAGCGCCGCGTCCGGTCACCCCCTCGAACGGCCCGGTCCGTTGCAGTGACACTATCGCCCGAAACGGATGCCAAGCGATTCCATCTCTGAATCCTTGCCGCTGACAGGCATCGAAAGCCTGCGCCCGCTGCTGCTGGGCACGCGGCATATGGCCGTCGCGGGCCACTACAGCGCCGCTCACGCCGCGTTCGCGGTCCTGGAAGCGGGCGGCAACGCCGTGGACGCCGGTGTCGCCGCGGGCATCGCGCTGGGCGTCCTTCACAGCGATCTGGTCAACGTCGCGGGCGTGGCGCCGATCATGATCTATCGCGCCGACCAGCGCGAGGTCTTGACTATCAGCGGGCTGGGCACGTGGCCGCGCGCGGTGACTCCCGATTTCTTTCAAAGGCGGAATGGCGGCAAGATCCCGCAGGGGATCCTCCGGACCGTGGTTCCCGCCGCGCCTGACGCCTGGATCACGGCGCTGGAGCATTTCGGAACCATGAGCTTCGGCGATTGCGCCAGCGGCAGCGATCCGCTTCGCGAGCGCCGGGTTCCCGATGTACGGGCTGATGGCGGACATGATCGCGACACATGCCGCGGACTACGCGCGCTGGCCATCGAGCGCCGCCATTTATCTCCCCGACGGGAGACCTCCGCGACGCGGTGAAATTTTCGTCCAGGCCGACCTGGGCCGCACGCTGCAATACATGGTGGATCAGGAAAAGTCGGCAGCGGCGAAGGGCCGCGCGGCGGGCTTGAGCGCGGCGCGCGATGCCTTCTATCGTGGCGACATCGCGCACGCCATCGTCGCGTATCACAAGGCGAACGGCGGATTGATGACCGCCGAGGACCTGCAGGGATTCCGCGTTGCCATCGAGGCGCCGGTAAAAGCGCGCTTCGCCGGCATCGATGTCTATTGCCTGCGATGCGTGGTGCCAGGGTCCGGTGTTGCCGCAGATGCTCAACGTGCTGAAGGGCTTCGATCTCGAAGGGCATGGGCCACAACTCGCTCGATTACGCGCACGTCGTGACCGAGGCCATCAAGCTCGCTTTCGCCGACCGCGAGCGTTATTACGGCGATCCGCGATTCGTGAAAGTGCCGATCGACACGCTCTTATCGGACGCCTATGCAGACGCGAGGCGCGCAATGCTGCGGCCCGACCGCGCGTGGCCGCAAATGCCGCCGTTCGGTGCGATCCCCGGTTTTGCGGAGCGTGAGCGCGCCGGTGCCGACGCCGGAGTCCGCCGCGGCGGCGCGCACGACACCTCGTACGTGTGCGTGATGGACAAGGACGGCAACGTTTTTTCGGCGACGCCGAGCGATCCGTCGTACGACACGCCGGTCATTCCCGGGACGGGTCTTTGTCCGTCGTCGCGCGGCTCGCAAAGCTGGGCCGATCCCGCGCACGCTTCATCGGTCGCGCCGGGGAAGCGTCCGCGCCTGACACCGAGCCCGGCGTTGGCGATATTGCCCGATGGGAGCCCGATGCCGCATCGGCACGCCCGGCGGAGACGTTCAGGCGCAGGCGA
The DNA here is from genome assembly GCA_963730465.1 of uncultured beta proteobacterium. Lineage (GTDB taxonomy): Bacteria > Pseudomonadota > Gammaproteobacteria > Burkholderiales > Casimicrobiaceae > PALSA-1003. The sequence goes on from CAVSRR010000005.1 coordinate 159,803, forward strand.
TATTGCAGGTGTTCCTCAACATGACGGTCTTCGGCATGAATCCGCAGCAGGCGGTCGAAGCGCCGCGCTTCGCGTCCTACAGTTTTCCCGACTCGTTCGAGCCGCACAGCTATTCGCCCGGCGTGCTGCATGTCGAAGACCGCGTGCCGCAATCCGTTCGCGCGGGCTGGCGGCGCGCGGGCACAAGGTCGAGGATTGGCCCGGATTCGTCTGGCGCGCCGGCGCCGTGTGCGTGCTGCGCAAGGATCGAGGCGTCATCTCCGCGGGCGCGGATCCGCGTCGCCCCTGCTACGCGCTGGGCTGGTGGCTCCCGCGCGGAAGCGCGCGGCGCGGGAACGGGAATGCGCGGCAGGCGTTCCGGTATCAATCCCCTGGGCCGGTAGCGCAGCATCACGATCAGCAGGGTCGCGATCAGAGCTCGCGCAGCGCGGCGCCCTGCACCGCGCTCACGCCCGGGATCAGCGGGATGACGAAGCGCGTGGACTCGAGCAGGAACACAACCGCGAAGGCGCCGGCGATGGCGCCGCGATTGTTGCCGAGGCCGCCGGCCAGCAGTGCGAGCTTGATGTAGAGCGTGAGGAGCGGCACGAAGATGTCGGGCGCGATGTACGACGTGTAGTGCGCGTACAGCGCGCCGGCGAGACCGAGCGCCGCGGCGCCGATCGCGAAAGCCTTCACCTTGAACACCGCCACATGCTTGCCCGCGACGGCGGCGACCTGCTCGTCGTCGCGGATCGCGCGCAAGACGCGGCCGAAGGGCGAGGCGCGGAGCCGTTCCGCCATGACATAGGCGACAGCCACGATCGCGATGACGATGGCCAGATACATCAGGTTGAACGCCTCGGGCGAGAGCGCCGATCGATAGGGACCGGCGATGCCGGAGATGCCATCCGTGCCGTTGGTCAAGCCGATTGTGTTGCTGGCGACGATGCGGATGGTCTCGGCGAAGCCCAGCGTCACGATCGCCAGATAGTCGCCGCGCAAGCGCACCGTGATCAGCGCGACCAGGACACCGACCGCGGCGGTGATCGCCGCGCCCGCGGCCATGCCGACAGCGATCGGCACGCCCAGCTTCAGCGTCAGTCAGTGCGGAGACGTACGCGCCGACGGCGAAGAAGCCGACCAGCCCGAGATTGACCATGCCGGCGAAGCCCCAGATGACGTTGACGCCCAGCGCCATCAGCGCATAGATGCCGCCTGACACTGCCATCGCGATCAGATAGTTTTCCACTCGGCTCTTCAGCAATCCGCCCGGCTGCCCGAGGATGCCGCGCGGCCGCAGCGTGAGCACCAGGAGGATCGCGACAAAACCAACACGCTGCGATAGTCGGGCGACAGGAACAACAGGCACAACTCCTCGCCGATGCCGACCGTCAACGCGCCGACGACCGCGCCGGGAATGCTGCCCAGGCCGCCGACGACCGCCGCGGCGAACACCGACAGGATCGAGCGAAATCCGGTCAAGCGGATCGATGGTCGTGTCGAGGCCGATCAGCATGCCGCCCAGTCCCGCGAGGCCCATGCCGACAAAATTGACCAGTCTGCCGATCATGTCGGCGTTGATGCCCTTGATGCTGGCGAGCATGGGATTGTCGGCGACGGCTCGCATCGCCTTGCCGATGCGGGTGAACATCAGGAAGCAGAACAGCGCCGCCATCGCGACCACGGCGATCGCCGAGATTCTGCACCTGTTGCGGTCCGACGCGGATCGATCCGAAGCGCCAATCGCGCTCGATCGGCAGCGCATAGCCGCGGAGCTCGTTGCCGAAGCCGAAACGCACGATGTTCTCGAGCGCGATGGTCAGCGCGATCGAAGCGATGGCCGTGGTGATGAATCCCGCGGGCCGGAACTGCTTGAGCACGGCCTCGTCGCTCGCCACGCCGACCACGCCGGCGGCGAGGAAGGCAACCATCACCGAAGGCAGAATCGGCAGGCCGAATTTGGCGTTGGCGATGTAGCCGGCGAACGCGCCGATGGTCGCGTGCGAGGCGAGCGCGAAATTCGGAAAGCGCAGCACCGCGTAGATCGCCGTCAGGCCGATGGCGGGCACCGCCAGGATGGCGCCGGCCATCACGCCGTTGACGACGAGCTGCGACGACCTCTGCGAGCAACGGCGGCATCGAAGCGATCAGGCGACCTTCAACAGAACGAACTTGCCGCGCGGTGACCTTGTTATAGCGAAACTTGCAGTCGAGGATATCGCCGATGTCGGTGAAGTCGCACGGCCCGCTCGCGCCCTCGTAGTTGATCTCCTTGCCCTGCGCGAGCAGCTTCAGACCTTCGACCGCGCTGTAGACCTTGGTGCCGCTTCCCTGGGAGATTTTGCGCACGTTGTCGTGAATGGCGACGCCCGTCGCCGCCTTCGCCTTGGCGATGGACAAGGACACCAGGCTCGCCCAGTCGGTCGCCTGCGTCTCGTAGGAATCGGGCTCGGCGATGCCGAGCCGCTTCCTCGCGAGCTCGTAGGCAGGCGAGGAGACGTCGGCCGACGGCTGCACCGTGATGACGCCCTCCGTGACCTCGGGCGGCAGCGACTCGAGAACCTTGGCTGTCACCGCGTAGGATTGGCTGAAGCGCGTTCCGGTGTAGCCCGCGCGGTAGAGGTCGCGCAGCAGGATCGTGACGTCGGGCGCGTAGCCGTTGAGATAGATCAGATCCGGGTTGGTCCTCAACGCCTGGTCGACTTCCGAGCGATAGGTGGTCTTGTCCTTGTCGTAGATGAGCGTGCCCACCATCTCCGATCCCTTTCTGCTTCAGGACCTCGGTGGCACGTTCCTGCGTCGGCACGCGAAAACGGCGCCTGGATCGACATCATGTAGCAGCGCTTCACGCCCAGCGCGGCGATGAACTCGGCATGCTTGGCCGCCTGCAGATAATTGTTGGGCTGGGTGCGGATGAGGTAGCCCTGGTGCGGCAGCTTGGTGATCGAGTCGGCGCCGGAGACGGTGGTCAGGAACGTCTTGCTCTCCCAGCACACTGGCGCGACCGCGGTCGTCACCGCCGACGCCCAGGTGCCCATGATCGCCGGCACCTTGGTGACGTCGATCAGCTTGCGCGCGGCGCGCACCGCGGCCTCGGGATTGGTTTGATCGTCCTCGACCACGAGCTCCACTTTGCGACCGAGCAGTCCTCCGGCCGCGTTGACCTCGTCGACCACGGCCTGCATGGCCTTGAGCATGCGCGGCCCGTCGAATCCGCCCGCGCCCGTCAGCGGCGTCAGGACGCCGAGTTGCAGGGGCGCTCCCTGGCCGCGGACGATCGCGGGCGCCAGGCCGGCAAGGGCGAGCGCGCTGCCGCCCTTCACGAACGCGCGGCGTGTGAAAGCGTTGCGATGCTGGGTCATTGTTGCATCCTCCTTGGAATTGTCGATCGAATCTTGGTGGCGTTCATGCGTCGAGAGCCATGGTTCAGAAATCACGCGCCCAAAAATATGCGCCTTATGTCCGGGTCGGCCGCCAGCGCTGCGGCGGGCCCGTCGCGGTGGTTGCGCCCGTCGACCAGAATGTACGCCCGATGGGCGATGGTCAAGGCCTCGCGCGCGTTCTGCTCGACCATGGCGATCGCCACTCCGCTGCGGTTCACCGCGACGATATGCGCGAACAAGCCTTCGGCCGCGATGGGCGAAAGCCCGGCGGACGGCTCATCGAGCAGCATCACCTTCGGCTCGACCATCAGCGCCATGGCCATGGCGAGGATCTGACGCTCGCCGCCCGATAGCGCGCGCGCAGCGACTCTGCGCCGCTTCGACAGGATGGGGAATCGCTCGAACGCCACCTCGATCTTGCGCTTGCTCCCTGCGGGGTCGATGTAGCCGCCCATCTCCAGGTTCTCGCGCACCGACATGGTCGGGAAGATATTCTGCTCCTGCGGCACGTATGCCACGCCCATGCGGCTGATGTCGCGCGGCGCGCGGCCGCCGATGCTCTCGCCATTCATGCGGATGCTGCCGCGTCCGGGCTTGAGCAGGCCGGCGATGGATTTCAGCAGCGTCGATTTTCCGGCGCCGTTGGGTCCGATGATCGCCGACGATTTCGCCGGGGTCGACCGAGAAATCGACGTCCTTCAGCACTTCATCGGCGGCGCTGTAGCCGACGACCAGACCCTGGACGGACAGCAGGCTCAAGATACGAGCCGCGTGCGGGCTGCGTGCGGCCCATGTACGCCTCCTGCACCGCCTCGTTGCGCGAAAGCTCGTCGAACGCTGCCCTCGGCGAGATTCTGCCCCTCCGCCAGCACGATCACGTGATCGCAGATCCGCGCGATCGTATCCATGTGATGCTCGATGAGCAGCACGCTTAGTCCGTCGTCGACCAGCGAGCGCAAATGCGCGGCGATTTCGCGCGTCAGCGACGGGTTGACGCCAGCGACCGGCTCGTCGAGCAGGATCATCTGCGGTCGCGCCATCAGAACGCGGCCGATCTCGAGCAGCTTTTTCTGGCCGCCGGACAAGGCTCGAGGCGGGATCGTTCAGCACCCGAACGAGGTTCAGGCGCGAGGCGATCGCGTAGGCGCGATCGATCAGCTCGGATTCCCGTTCGCGGGACCTGGTCGAGCGCAGCAGCGCGGCTGACACGCGCTCGCCCGGCTGCGGTCGCCGTACAGCAGCAGGTTTTCGTAGACGCTGAGGCGCGGAAATCCGCGCGCGATCTGGAAAGTGCGGATGAGCCCCGCCGACGAGATCGGTCCGGCCGCCAGCCTGTGATGTCGCGCCCGTCGAAGATCACGCTGCCCGAATCGGGCGCGACGACGCCCGAGATGCAGTTGAAAAGCGTCGTCTTGCCCGCACCGTTGGGCCCGATCAGACCCGTGATGCGCTGCGCCTCGACCCGCAAATCCACACCGCCAAGCGCATGGACTCCGTAGAAGCTGCGCGTGAGCTTGCGGACCTCGAGAAGCGCCACTCGCCAACCCTCCGACGGTGTTTCCGCGAAGCGTAGCATTGATTTCCGCGCGGCTTAAGGCAACTGCGCACGAGAGACAAGGGTTTGCGCAGCGCCCGAGACGGCCGATCGTCGCGCTGCGGCGGCCACCGGCTGACCCTCGGCCGCATCCCCGTTATACTTGCACGAAAGCTCTGTCGAGAGGTTTCCCATGTCGGTCCATCCGCTGACGTCCTCGCTCGCCATCGATCCCATCGCGGAAGCGAAGACGCATCTCGCCGCCGCCCACCGCCTCGCCGTGCTGGACGAGCTCGAGGAGGGCATCGACAACCATTTCACCGTCACCGTACCCGGTCATGAGGGCCGCTATCTGATCCTTCCTTTCGGCTTGCATTGGTCGGAAGCGCGGGCGAGCGACATGATCGTGTTCGACGAATCCGGCGCCACGCTCGAGGGCGAGGGCGTGGTCGAGCGGTCGGCGCAGTGCATTCACGCGCCGATCCATCGCATCTGCGGCGTGCGCGTCGTGCTTCACACCCATCAGCCCTGGGCGCTGGCGCTCAACATGCTCGAGGACAACCGCCTCCTGCCGGCGAATCAGACCGCGGCATTCTTCCACGGCCACATTGCCTACGACGACCACTACACCGGCGTCGCCGACTCGCTGCAGGAAGGCGAGCGTCTGGCCGGCGTGCTCGGCGGCAAGAGAATCGTTTTCATGAAAAACCACGGCGTCATCGTCACCGGGGCCAGCATCGGACAGGCTTACAAGCGCCTGTACTTCCTCGAGCGCGTGTGCAGGACGCAGGTGCTCGGCGATGTCCACGGGCCGCCCGATCAAGGTCCTGTCGGACGAAGTCGTCGTCGCGGGTCCAGGCTCCGAGCGCAGACGATCGGCATCCCCGCGCGGAGCGCGACAGCCTGTACTTCAACGCGATGATGCGCGTCCTCGATCGCAGGATGCCGGGCTACGCGGACTGAAACGCAGACGTAGCGGCGCGGATCAGGTCTTGAGCCGATATCCGGTCTTGAAGATCCACGCCACGATCGCCAGCGAAACCGCCATGAAGAACACGGTCATCGCGAGGCTGATGCCGACGCTCACGTCGGCGATGCCGTAGAAGCTCCAGCGAAAGCCGCTGATCAGGTAGACCACCGGATTGAAGAGCGTGACCTTCTGCCAGAAGGGCGGCAGCATCTCGATGGAGTAGAAGCTGCCGCCGAGGAACGTCAGCGGGGTCACGATCAGAAGCGGCACCAGCTGCAGCTTCTCGAATCCGTCGGCCCAGATGCCGATGATGAAGCCGACGAGGCTGAACGTCACCGCGGTCAGGACGAGGAAGAGCAGCATCCAGAACGGATGCTCGATGCGCAGCGGCACGAACAGTCCCGCGGTCGCGAGGATGATCGAGCCCGAGGATGAGCGACTTGGTCGCGGCGGCGCCGACGTAGCTCACGACGATCTCGAAGTAGGAAATGGGCGCCGACAGGAGCTCGTAGATCGTTCCCGTGAACTTGGGAAAGTAGATGCCGAAGGACGCGTTGGCGATGCTCTGCGTCAGCAGCGACAGCATGATGAGCCCGGGAACGATGAAGGCGCCGTAGGTGATGCCGTCGACCTGGGCGATGCGCGAGCCGATCGCCGCGCCGAAGACCACGAAGTAGAGCGAGGTCGAGATGACCGGCGAGATGATGCTCTGCATCAGCGTGCGCCGGGTGCGCGCCATCTCGAAGCGGTAGATCGCGCGAATCGCGTGGATGTTCACGTGTCCTTCCTCACCAGGCTCACGAAGATGTCCTCGAGCGAGCTCTGCGTCGTCTGCAGATCCTTGAAGCGGATGCCCGCCTTGTCGAGATCGTCGAGCAGCGTCGCGATGCCCGTCCGCTCGCCCTCTTTGTCGTAGGTGTAGATCAGGTCGCTGCCGCCGTTGGACAGCTCCAGGTCGTAGCGCGCGAGCGGCGCGGGCACGAGCTGCAGCGCATCCTGCAGGTGCAGCGTCAGCTGCTTCTTGCCGAGCTTGCGCATGAGCTCGACCTTGTTTTCGACGAGAATGATTTCGCCCTTGTTGATGACGCCGATGCGGTCGGCCATCTCCTCGGCCTCGTCGATGTAGTGCGTGGTGAGGATGATCGTCACGCCGCCTGCCTGAAGCGAGCGCACGAGCTGCCACATGTCGCGCCGCAGCTCGACATCGACGCCCGCCGTCGGCTCGTCGAGGAATAGGATCTGCGGCTCGTGCGACAGCGCCTTGGCGATCAGCAGGCGGCGCTTCATCCCGCCCGAGAGCGTGATGATCTTGTTGTCCTTCTTGTCCCACAACGACAGGTCCTTGAGCACCTTTTCGATGTGGGCGGGATTGGCGCTCTTGCCGAAGAGGCCGCGGCTGAACGATACCGCTCCCCAGACCGTTTCGAAGGCGTCGGTGGTCAGCTCCTGCGGCACCAGGCCGATCATCGAGCGCGCCGCGCGATAGTCCTTGATGATGTCATGACCGTCCACCGTGACGCTGCCCGCGGTTGGATTGACGATCCCGCAGATGACGCTGATCAGCGTCGTCTTTCCGGCGCCGTTGGGGCCGAGCAGGCCGAAGATCTCGCCGCGCCGGATCTCGAGGTCGATATTTTTCAGCGCCTGGAATCCCGAGGCGTAGGTCTTGGAGAGATTCGAGACCGAGACGATCGGCGGCGCGGATCGCCGTGCTCATGCCTGCCACACCCCGTAGCCGGCTTCGCGAAGCCCGATGGCCAGCTCCACTTCCATGTCGCGCGCGCCGTCGTAGGGCATCGGGTTATAGGCTTCGTAGAGCTCGGGCAGCAATCGCAGGCCGAATTTTTGCACGAATCGATTGGACTGGATACCGGCCTTGTGCTTGTCGAAGCGCACGTCAGGATTCAATCCGGTCATGCCGACATAGACGCAGCGCTTGCCGTCGACGTAGTCGGGGTTGGCTTTTTTGAAGCGGGGCTCGTGCAGCACGTCCTTCGACAATTCGATCACGTAGACGTAGTAATGGTAGCGGCGGCCCATCGCGCTGGAGATGAGGTACAGGTGCGGATGCGAAAGAATGTGAAACAGATGCGAACGCGCAGTGTACCGCGAACGACGGCGCGTGCCTCAGGCGAGCTCCCGGTTCGCCCGCAGTGCGCAGCGCGATCGCGACCATGCCGATCGCGCAGGCGGCGAGCGGCACGAACGCCAGCGCGGGGACGCCGCTCACGTCCCACGCCGCGCCGCTGATGATCGCGATGAGAACCGCGCCGCCGTAGCTCAGGGTAAACACTCCCGCGGACGTGCGGGCCACGTCTTCGGGCCGGCACAGCAAGCGGTGGCAGCGTCAGTCCCAAGGATCAGCGCGGACGCGTCGGAGAATCCCAGCAGCGCGGCCCAGACGATCGTCGCCGGCCCGACCATGAGCACCAGCCCCGCGAAGCCGATGCAGCGACAGGATGCCGGACGCGATATAGGGCCACGCGCGACGCTCCAGCTTGCCCGCGACCGCGAGCAACAGCAGCGATGCGGGCACCTGTCCGAAGTTCAGCGCCAGCAACGCGTCGCTGATCAGATCCGGCGCGGCCCTTGCTGGTGAGGTAGATCGGGAATGAATCCGTTGGCGCTGAAGTAGATCGCGTTGATGCAGCACGAAGAGGCCGCCGAGCCGCCAGACGAGCCCCTTGTGCCAGTCCGGGAGCCATTTGGCGGGCGCGTCGGCGCGTGTCCGGGCTGCGTCTCCCGCGAGCGCGGCGCCATGAAATAGACGATGACCGCGATGACCGCGACCGGCAGCGACCAGAACACCAGCGACCCGCGCCAGCTTCCGTTGAACATTGGCAGCACATAGGGAATGGTGAGCAGCACCGCGAAAGACCTCGCCCACGAGCAGCCCGTTGGTGTAGACCGCCGTGCCCAGGCCGATCCGCCGTGGCAGCCACTGGCGCACCGTGGTCGGCATGATCGGCTGCATGATCGCGACACCCACGGACATCACGATCGTCGTGGCGAACAGGATCACGTAATTCGTGCTGAGCCCTCGCAACGCGGAGCCTGCGGCCACGAGCGTCAGCCCGCCTACCAGCGCCGCTCGGACGCCCAGGCGCGCGACCAGCAGCGATCCCGCCAAGGCCGCGATGGCAAACAGCGCGGGAGGAATGCTGCTCAGCAGGCCCACGGCGGTCGCGCTCAAGGCGAACTCGTCGCGGATCATGGCGATGACCGGCGGCACGGCGAGGATGGTGAGCCTTAGCGCGTTGCCCGCGAGCCAGAGCAGCGCGATGGCCGTCCAGGTCTCGCGCCGGGCTTCTGGTCGTTGTCAGTCATGCTGGCGTTCGCGGTCTTGCGTACGAACGGCTCGTCGACGGCAAGGGTGATCCTCTTTGTCATTCGGCCAGCAGCGCCGGCACCAGCAGCGGAGCGATAAGGAGGCCGGCGGCGATATGCTGGTCGCGGAACCAGTCCGGCTTCGTTCGAGATGTTCATCGTGCCAAGCCGCCGTCCGCCATAGGCGATCGGGATGTTCATGATCGATCCGACGCCGAGACTGAAGATCAGCGCGTAATCGGCGAACGCCTCACGAACTTCATCCGGTGTGGCGCGCGATGAAGACTTCGCCCCTGGTCCAGCACCACCTTGCTCCACGGTGTCCCGCGCTTGGTCTTGCGGCCGCCGACCGGGTAGGCGCCGATATTGCTGCTGTGCACGCGCTCGACTTCCGATCGAGGCTTCGTGCACGCGCATGATGGTGAAAAGGCGATGGCCGATGACCTTCTGCACGAGATCATCCACAGCGGCATAGAGCTCTTCGGGCGCGTGGGCGGCAGCGGAAATCTTCGCCAGGCGGGCAAGGTCGTCGAGGGTCAATGCGTGGGCTGGGTTGGGCATGGCGGGCGTCCTGGGTGCGCGTGCGGCGGCGGCTCGTGCGACCGTGCCCCGCTTGTGGGTGAACCCCGCCCGGGAGAATACAATAAGATGCCGGGTCACCGTCGATCAACGTGAACGAGGAGAAGATCATGCGCAGAAGACAAATCCTGAAAGCGACCGGCGCGGCATTGGCGGCGCCCGTCCTGGCGCAACTCGCGCGCCCATTCGACGCCATTGCCGCCACCGAGCAAGTGGTCATCATGACCTGGGGAGGGCAGTGGGGCGACGCGATGCGCGACAACGTCGACACGGCGTATCAAAAAGCGACCGGCATCAAGGTGATCCAGGATCGGGGCGCGAGTCCGGTCGAGCGCATCACCAAGCTCAAGGTGAGCCTTTCCAATCAGAACACGGATCTGTTCCAGCTTGCCGACGGCCTGGTGCCTGTGGCGATCAAGCAGGGCGTCGCGGAAAAGATCAATCGCGACTCGCCGCGGATGCCCAACGTGCGCAACATGATCCCGGCGTTCTGGAACGACTATTGGGTCCCGCAGATCTTCTCGGTCACGGGCATTGTCTACAACACCAAGCTGGTCAAGAATCCGCCGACGGCGTGGGCCGATCTCTGGCGGCCCGAATTCAAGGGCCGCATCGTGCTCCCGGAGATTTCGCATTCGATCGGGTCGTACATCATCCCGATCGGGGCCATCGCCAGCGGCAAGTCGCCCAAGGACGACGAAGCCGGGTTCGAGATGCTGAAGAAGATGGCCGATCTGCGCCCGATCTGGGCCAAGGACACCGACACGATGATGAACGCGATGCGAACCGAGGACGCCATGATAGGCATCCTCTACAAGTCGCAGACCTACACCGTGAAGGGCTGGAACACGCCGGTGGAGTGGGTGTATCCCAAGGAAGGCGGCATCGCGTACACCTCGGGAACCTGCATTGCCAAGAACACGAAGAATCTGGAAGCGGCTGAGCAGTATTTGAACGTCACCATGGATCCCGACGTGCAGCCCTTCGCGGCAAAAATCTACAACTACGGCGGCACCAACAAGGACACGCTTTCGCGCCTTCCGCCGGATCTGCAGGAGCGGGTGCGATTCCCGCAGGACCAGCTCGATCGCCTGGTGAAGCTCGATCTGGAGTACATGGGAGACCGGCGCGCCGCCTGGGTCGAGCGCTGGAACCGGGTCGTCGCGGTCAGCTGATGCCGGTTGCGGGAGACGACGGAGGCGACGGAACGCCCCATCACTTAAGCTGGCGCGCCAACGGCGACTCGTTCGACGTCGCTCTGGCCGTCAACCGCCTGCTCGCGACCGGCGTCCGCGCATGGCATCTGTGCTCGGCTGCGGGCGAGGTGGATGCCGGGGATTATCTGCTGGATCTCGACGCATCCCGGTGCGGCGCCATCGCGGGCCTAGGCCTGAAAGTCACGCCGTGGGCGGGGTCGCCGCCGAGTGGAGCCCGAGCACTGAGCGCCGCAAAGCCACTGCTGTTCGCGGGCACCGCGTCGCGCTTTCCCTACTACGCCTACTATGCGCTGTGCCTGCTGCGGCTCGGTCTCGCCTACACGCCCTGCGATGGCGAAACACTTTCCAAGGGGGCGCTGGACGATGCCAATCTGCTCATTTTGCCGGGAGGATTCTCGACCTGGGGCATCGACAACGCGGAAGACGTGCACGGCGCGGATGCTCGCGTGCGCGACTTTCTGGCGCGAGGCGGCGCGGCGATCGGTTCTTGCGGCGGTGCGTTCTATCTCTCTGCGGGACGCCCGGGCTGGACCGGCACCGCTCAGGCTAAGCCGCTGTACACGCACGAGTACCTGCAAAGCGGCGTCGGCGTGGTGACGCTCGAGATGCGTGACACTCCGATGGCCTTCGGCTGCCCGCCGACAATGGAGGTGCCGTACTATCACGGTCCGATTTACGATGTCCTCGGAGCAGGTATCGACGTTGCCGCGGTGTTTCGCGAGCTTGCCCTCCCGGGACGGCTTGCGATCGACAACCCACTCGATCGCGACCGCTTTGAGCGCGACATGGCCGGCAAGCCCGCGATCCTGCTCGCCAACGGAAGCCGCGGCCGCGCCGTGCTGTTCTCCCCGCATCCGGAAATGGGGGACATGGTCCGCAAGTACATCGCCCTGGATGGCTACGTCCGCCACTATCTTCCCATCCGCGGTATCGGCACCATGCGCGACACCTTGCGTCATTACCGCACCAGCGACTCGCCGAGCTTTCGCCTGGTTCAGAACGCCGTGGATGAGCTCATGAGCGCGCAGTCGGCGAGGACGGTGCTCGCGCCGGCGGGGCGCGTATCGTCCGCTGACGAAGAAGGCAACGCTGGCGATATCGTAGCGCTGTGCCAGCGCGAAGCGGACGCGCTGCCGAACTTCGGTGCCGGTGACGAGGGAGATCTGCTGCGCGACGTCGGCGAGCGCATCCGCGCGCGAGTCGAGCCGCTTTCCGCACGAGCGGCTCGCGCGTTGCCGCGCGCGGGACCATCGGGGCCGCTGCGAGCGTCGTGGAATCATCTTGCAGCGACGATCGACGCGCATTTCGTTACGTCATCCGAACGCACAGCGTCGCAGCGGCTCATGGAGCTCGAGCTCGCGGTCGCCTTGGTCGAATGCTGGATGCGCGTTGTGGAGTTCGACGCGACACTGACGGGGCACGCGTGAGCGAAGTCGCCGTCGATGTCCGGCTGGACAAGGTGCGCAAGAGCTTCGGCGCCGTGGTCGCGGTCAAGGACGTCACGCTCGACATCCGACGCGGGACGATCTTTTCGCTGCTCGGGCCGTCCGGCTGCGGCAAGACGACGACCTTACGCCTGATCGCCGGCTTCGAGCAGCCGAGTGCGGGCGACGTGTACATTCGCGGCAAGCGGGTCACGGCCGTCGCGCCCTACCGTCGCGATTTCAGCATGGTGTTCCAGAGCTACGCGCTGTTTCCGCATTTGAGCGTGGCCGAGAACGTCGCGTTCGGACTTCGGATGCGGCGCGTGCCACGGGAGAGTCGTTCCAATGCCGTCGCCGAAGCGCTGGACCTCGTGAAGCTCGGCGCGCTGGCAACTCGCTACCCGCGGGAGCTCTCCGGCGGACAGCAGCAGCGCGTCGCGCTCGCCCGTGCAATCGTCATCAAGCCCGCCGTGCTGCTCCTCGACGAGCCGCTGGGCGCGCTCGACAAGATGCTGCGCGAGGAAATGCAGGTCGAGCTGCGCAGCCTCCAGCAGCGCCTGGGCATCACTGCGGTATTCGTTACGCACGATCAGGAGGAGGCGCTGACCTTGTCCGACCGGGTCGCGGTCATGCGCAACGGCGTTATCGAGCAGGTCGGCGCGCCGCGCGACATCTACGACCGGCCCGTCAACGAATTCGTCGCCGGATTCCTGGGAGCGAGCAATTTTCTCGACGGCACCGTGGTCTCACGCGACGGCGCGACCGCGCAAGTGGAAACCGCGTGCGGTCGCGTCGGAGTGGCCGCGGATACGGCGCAGGTCGGCGCCAAAGTGCGCGTGGCGGTCCGGCCCGAATGCGTTCACATGAATCGCCCCGGTGGCGAAGGCGTTTCCGCGCGCATTCGCGACATCGTCTATCGCGGCTCGGTGACACACTACTACATGAGCAGCGCCGGCGGCGCGCTGCTCTCCTATCGGCAGAATGCTGCGGCGGGAGACTGGACGGTGGGCGACGAGGTGCGCTGCACGTGGGATGCCGAAAGCGGCGTGCTGGTCGCGCCGGAGTCGCCGTGATGCACTCGGCGCGCGTCGGAACAATCAAGTCTATGCCACGCAGGAATAACGACGGAGAACACGATTGATGGTAACGACACAAAAAACCGGTTTGGGCCGGCTTCGCGATATTGCGCACGACGCGATGCTTCAGCGCGGCCTGTTGCCGGACTTTTCTCCCGACGTGATCGCCGAGCTCAACGCGCTCACGCAACCGGCAGCGATAGCCGGCGCGTCGGTTCGCGATCTGCGCAGCCTTCTCTGGTCCTCGATCGACAACGACGACTCGATGGACCTCGATCAGCTTTCGGTCGCGGAGTCGCAGGCAGGCGGCTCGGTGAAGATCCTCGTGGCCATCGCCGACGTCGACGCGCTGGTGAAAAAGGGCACGGCCATCGACGGCCACGCGTCCACCAACACGACCTCGGTATACACCGCCGCGCAGATCTTTCCGATGTTGCCGGAAAAACTGTCCACCGATCTGACGTCACTGGCGGACAGCAAGGAGCGCCTCGCGATCGTGGTCGAAATGGTGGTCGCGGCGGACGGCACGATCGGCGCGTCCGACATCTACCGGGCCGCGGTACTCAACCGCGCCAAGCTTGCCTACGACAGCGTGGCCGCCTGGCTCGAGGGAACTGCGCCGGCGCCGCCGAAGCTGGCGGCCGTTCCCGGGATGGACGAGCAGCTTCGCATACAGGATCGCGTGGCGCAGTCGCTGCGAAAGGTGAGGCAGCAGCACGGCGCCTTGCAACTCGAAACTCTGGAGGTCCGCGCCGTGCTTGCCGGAGACGCGATTGCGGATTTGAAACCCGACGAGAAGAACCGCGCCAAGGAGCTGATCGAGGATTTCATGGTGGCGGCCAACGGCGCCGCCGCGAAATTTCTCGCACTGAGGAATGTGCCGTCGCTGCGGCGAGTGCTGCAGACGCCGAAGCACTGGGACGGCATCGTCGCGCTCGCGGCGAAGACGGGCGACAAGCTGCCCGAGACGCCCGACGCCGTGGCGCTGGACGCGTTCCTTGCGAAGCGGCGGCAGCTCGATCCCCTGCGCTTCCCCGATCTGTCACTTGCCGTGATCAAGCTGCTGGGCTCGGGCGAATACGTGCTCGACGTACCGGGCGACGCTGCGGTCGGGCATTTTGCGCTCGCCGTAAGGGAATACACGCATTCCACCGCGCCGAACCGGCGCTTCCCTGACCTCATCATGCAGCGATTGCTGAAGGCCTCGCTGATCGGACAGCCTTCCCCGTACTCGAATGCCGAGTTGACCGCACTGGCGGCTCACTGCACTCAGCAGGAAGACAACGCGGACAAGGTGGAGAGGCAGGTCGGAAAGTCCGCGGCGGCGCTGCTCCTGGCCTCGCGCATCGGTGCGCAATTCGACGGCATCGTGACGGGCGCATCGGACAAGGGCACCTGGGTGCGAATTTCCGGTCCAATGGTCGAAGGCAGGGTCATCCGCGGCTTCGCCGGTCTGCACGTCGGCGACCGCACCCGCGTTCAGCTGGTCCACACCGATGTTGCGCGAGGCTTCATCGATTTCGCCACCGTAAGCCCGACGACATGAGCTCCACCGAGCGACCACCGACCATGCTTGCCTACAACAACGACAGTTTTCTCGACAGCGACGACGCGCGTCCGTTGCGCATCCTCGCCGAGTACCTCGAGCCGAAGCAGGTCTTTCAGCGCGAAGGCATCTGCGACACGATCGTGTTTTTCGGGTCCGCCCGTCTCTTCGAAAACGGCCCGCTTGGAAAGTACTACGATGCGGCGCGAGAGCTTGCACGGCTGATCACCGTCTGGTCGAAGAATCTTCCTTCGCACGCTCACCGCTACGTCGTCTGCAGCGGCGGCGGTGGCGGCATCATGGAAGCGGCCAACCGCGGCGCGTCCGAGGCAGGCGGAAAGACCATCGGCCTCAACATCGGCTTGCCGCACGAGCAGCGGCCGAACCCGTATATCACGCGCGAGCTGACGTTCGAGTTCCACTACTTCTTCATGCGCAAGCTCTGGTTTGCCTATCTCGCACGCGCGCTGATCGTGTTCCCCGGGGGATTCGGAACGCTCGACGAGCTGATGGAAATGCTGACGCTCATGCAGACGAGGAAAATTGCCCGTCACGTTCCCATCATCCTCTACGGCTCGAGCTACTGGAACGAGATCATCAACTTCGAAGCGCTCGTCCGCCACGGCATGATCGACCGGGAAGATCTTGCGCTGTTTCAGTTCGCCGATGATCCCGTGACGGCGCTGGGACTCGTCGAAGCGGGTGTCACCGGCGGGCTGGAGGGAGGGACGCCCGCGATCGCGCACTCGCGTACGCCCTCAGGCTGAAATTGCACGGAGCGTGAAGAGTCCTCTGGCCTGGGCGCTCCTGGCGCCGCCCCTGGCGGTGACGCTGATCTTCTTCGTCGGTCCGCTGGTATATCTTTTCTACGTCAGCCTTCACGCGGCATCGCCGAGCGAGCTCTACGGCGAAACGCTGACGCTGCAGAACTACAGCGCGGTGCTCGGCGATTCGTTCTATCTGAGGATCATCCAGCGAACCCTGGGGATCTCGGCGACGATTCTCGGCCTCTGTCTCGTCATCGGATACCCCGTCGCGTATTTCGTTGCGAAGCTGCCGGCGCGGCGACGCATGATCGTGCTGCTGATGCTCCTCTTCCCATTGATGGTCAGCAACGTAGTGCGCGCGTACGGCTGGGTCGCCATCCTGGGCCGGCGCGGCGTGATCAATACCGCCCTGCGCGACTCGGGTCTGATCGACGCTCCTCTCGACCTGCTATTCAACAGCGGGGCCGTGGCCATCGGCTTGATGACCATCCTCCTGCCGTACCTCGTCATCTCGATTGCCAACACACTGGCAGGCCTCGACCCGCGTTACGAGGAGGCAGCGCAGTCTTTGGGCGCGAGTCCGGTGCGAACCTTCGTGCATGTAACCTTTCCGCTGTCCGCGCCGGGAGTCGCATCCGGGATGCTGCTGGTGTTCCTGTTGACGCTCTCCGCCTATGTGACGATAACGCTCCTCGGCGGCCCGCGATCGAAACTGCTGGTGAGCATGATCTACGACAGCGTGGTGTCCTTTCAATGGCCGCGCGCGGCCGCGCTCTCCTTCATATTGCTCGCCATCGCCCTCATCTTGACTTCCGTCATCCTGGCGGTGCTCCGGCCGGGACGCGTCCAGGGGACGGGGCGGTGAAGCCCGCGCTGTCCGCGGGACGTGCAACGCGCGGCGTTGCGACCGCGCTTGCGTTTCTGCTGATCCTCGCGCCGATCGTGGTCGTCGTCGTTGCCGCGTTTTCGCCGACGGACTACTTCCAGTTTCCGCCACCGGGCTTGTCGTTACGCTGGTTCAGGGAATTCTTCCGCCTCGACAATATGCGCAACGCGTTCGCGCTGAGCCTGGAGCTGGCGGTGCTGGCGGCGACACTCGCCACCGCGATGGGCACGCTGGGAGCCCTGTATCTCGCGCGGCGGCGTGGTGTGCTCGCGGGGCTCTTGCAATCGCTGTTTCTGGCGCCGCTCGTGTTTCCGACGATTATCCTGGGACTCGCGCTGCTGCTCCTGTACAAGACGGTTGGGATGCCGGTCTTCCCGGGCTTGTTGCTGGCACATTGCGTCATCGGAATGCCCTATTGCTTCCGGACCGTCCTCGCCAGCATGCAGACGCTCGATCCAGCCCTCGAGGAGGCAGGACAGAGCCTGGGCGCGGGGCCAGTAGACACGTTCTTCGCCGTCACCCTGCCGCTGATTTGGCAGGGCATTGTGTCTGGATGGCTGTTCGCGTTCATCGTTTCGTTCGGCGAGCTGAACACGGCTCTGTTCCTCAGCGGCCCCGGGATGACCACGCTGCCGATCGAGATCTTCAGCTATCTTCAGTTCGAGGGAAGCCAGCTCGTGATCGCGGCGGCTTCGACGCTTCAAATCGGCCTGATCATCGCGATCGTAGCCGGGATCGAGCGCGTCGTCGGTCTCGGACGCATCATCCGGTCGCGCTAGCGAGCCGGTCGGCGGAGGCCGGTCAGCGCTCCGTTCTGCCAAACCGGCCGATCAGCGCATTGATGCCGATGGCAAGTACGAACAGGACGATCAGCAGCGCATACATCCGCGGCATGTCGAACGTCGAATAGGCCTGGATGATGAGGTAGCCCATGCCGCGATTGGACAGCTTGGTCTCGGCCAGCAGGGTACCGATGATCGCGACGCCGAGACCGAGTCGCACGCCATTGACGATCGGAGCCCGCATCGCCGGGAGGTAAATCTTGGTCACCATTTGCCACGTCGTGGCGCGGAAGCTCTCACCCACCCGGATCAGCACGCGATCGATTTCTCGCATGCCCGACGCCGCGCTGATTGCAATCGGAAAGAAGCAGGAGACCACGCCCATCGCGATCTTGGATCCCGACCCGACACCGAACCACATGATCATCACGGGAAAGAAGATGATCTTGGGTGTCGGTCCGAGATAGTAGATGAGCGACTCGTAGGCGCGCGAGAGGAATCGATTGGCGCCGAGCAGTATGCCCGCGGCCAAGCCGCATAGACCGCCGATAAGCACGCCGATGGCGATCTCGCCCACCGTGATGCCGAGATTCGAATAGAAGTCGCCGGTGGTGAGCAATCGTGCGATCGCACGCGCGATGGCGGCCAGCGATGGGACGACATCGCGAAAAAGCCAACCCGAGAGTGAAAGCGCTTCCCAGCCTGCGAGCACGGCGGCGATGATAATGATGCGCACCATTGCCACGCGGCGCCATGTCGCGCCCTCGACGCTGCTGGCTGTGCGGCTCATCCGCGTGGCCTCAAGAATCGTTCCAGGCGCTCGGTGGCGTCGAAGAAGACGACGCTGGTGAGGATCACGAAACAGATCGCGCCGTATGTCCCCGGCAGGTCATAGCGCTCCGCGAGCTCGTTGATGAGCTGGCCCAGGCCGCCGAAGTTGATCAGAAATTCGACGCCCACGATGTTGATCATGGCGAAGATGAGCCCGAGCTTCAGCCCCACGAAGACCGACGGCAGCGCCGCCGGCAGCAGGATCTTCCAGAACTGCTGCGAGGGTGTGAGCTTGAAGCTGCGCCCGACATCGAGGAGCACTTGACGCGTTCCCGACAGGCCCTCGAGGGTCTTGAGAATGACCGGCGCAAGGCCTGCGGCGAAACCGATCATCACGATCGTCGTCGCGCTGCGGCCGAAGATGACCAGGAACAACGGATACATGAGCACGATCGGCGCCGCCGCCAGCGCGCCTACCCAGGTCTCGCACGCCAGCCGCATGATCCGGAAGCGATGGAGCAGAGCACCCAGCGGAATGCCGATAGCGGCAAGCAGCAAACTCGCCCAAAGCATCTCCTGCATGGTCTCCAAGAAGCGATGCAGGACGTTCTCCTCGACAATGATGCGTGGAATCGCGCGCAGGATCTCCGAGGGTAGCGGAACGATGAAGCGATTGATGAGCCCCGCGCGGATCGCGATCTCCACCAATACGATCAGCGCCAGCACGCTTAGCGCCCCGACCACGCGCGCGCCGAAGCGCGACGTGATCCACTGCCTGGATGCGGACGCGGTGCTCATCGCCTCGGCTTTCCCTCCAGCACGCGCGATTCGTCTTCGCGAATCCCGCGGCTTGCCTCCTCGCGCAGGTCCTGCCAGATCTCCGCGACGTAGTGGCCGAACGCGTCGCTGCTGACGACCTCGGAATCGCGCGGATGCGGCAGCAGGATGTCAACCACGCGCTTCACGCGGCCGGGCCGGTAGGTCATCACCAGCACGCGATCCGAGAGCTGCACCGCCTCGGTCAGGTTGTGGGTGATGAGCAGCGTCGTTTGCTTGAGCGTCTGCTGGATCTGCAGCACTCTGTCTCCGAGCAGGAGGCGCGTTTGCTCGTCCAGCGCGGCGAACGGCTCGTCCATGAGAAGAATGCGAGGCTCGGAAGCGAGCGTGCGCGCCAGCGCAACGCGCTGGCGCATGCCGCCGGATAGCTCCGCCGGAATGCGGCGCTCGAAGCCGCGAAGTCCGACCATGGCGACGAAGTGCTCGGCGCGCTGGGTGCGCTCCGGTTTCGACATGCCCGCGATCTCAAGCGGAAAGGCGACGTTGTCGACCACGGTGCGCCACGGAAACGTGGACTCTTCCTGGAACACCATGCCGATGGCCGGATGCGTGCCCCGGACCGTGACGCCGCCGATAGTCACGCGCCCCTCGTAGTCGCTGACCAGCCCGCCGACGATATTGAACACCGTGGATTTGCCGCAGCCCGACGGACCGATGATGGACACGAATTCGCCAGGCGCGATCGAAAACGACACTTCGTCGACAGCGGTGACGACGCCGTCGCCCGTGATGAAGCGCTTGCTGACGCGGTCGACGTCGAGAAGGCGCGAGTCGTGCGGAGGCTCCGCGCCAGCGCCGGGCAGTCGCGCGGCCTCAACGCTCATCGGATCAGGCGTTGCCGCGCTGCTGAACGAGGGCTGCGCTCATCGCCGGCGTGTACCCCGCCTGCACGCGCACGTCGACCACCGCAACACCGCCTTCGAGCACCGCGCGGACGGCCTGCTGCAGCGTTGCGGCGAGGTTGTTGAGCTGCTCGATCGGACCCCAGGCTTGCGCGCCCTGCGCGCGCCCGATAGCCGCGAGATCGACGTCGGGATCGGCGATGCGCTGACCGATCCACTTGTTCTCGATGGGACGCTCGCGCATGCGCGCGACGCGCTCCTGATGCACCTCGTCGTTGTAGAAAGAGCGATTGTTGGCGACGATCAGCAGGAGCGGGATCTTGTAGTGGGTGGCCGTCCATAGCGCGGTCGCGCCCATCAAATAGTCGCCATCTCCGCACACCGCGATCGACAGCCTGCCCGATCCCCGGAGCGCGAGCGCGGCGCCGACGGCGATGCCGGGGCCCGCGCCGATCCCTCCGCCGCCATCCGATCCGAGAAAATCGAGCGGATGGCGAAAAGGCCAGCTCGCGCCGTTCCACGACAGCGGCAAATGGCTGAACGAAACGGGGCGGTCTTCCACCGCGGCGCGCAGCGCGACGGCGATATCGTCCGTGCCGATGGCTCCTCCGCCATCCGGCGCCGCGGAGAAGGTGTATTCGCGTGGTGCGAAGCTCTTTTCACGGTTTCGGGCGGCCGCATCGACGTGTCGCGACGCGGGTGCCGCGTAGTGCCGCGGCGCAAACGGCTCCTCGCGCGGCGGCGCGAGCGCATCCCTGTAGAGTGGCGGCAACGCTCCGACGGGAATCGCCGTCGTCGCCGAGTGTTTCGGAGCGAGCTCGTCGAGCAACATGGGGATGGCCGCATCAGGTTCGGCTGCGACAAAAAGGTCGACCGGCGGCAGCCCCTGATGATCCATGCTCCATCCGCCGTGCAGGAGATGGTCGAGCGAGATCTGGATGATCTTCGCGGATGATTCGCCGCCACATGCAGTCTTGAGCGTCCCGGCGAGATCCACCCAGTCCAGGCTCAGGATCACGTCGGCCGCTGCGATCGCCTTGGCGCCTTCGGGGCGCAGCAGGACGCCGGGAGAGTCGACGTGCAGCGGGTGATCGGTGGGAAACGACGCGCCGACCTTGAGGTCGGTGATGACACTTGCGTTCAGCGCCTCCGCGAGCGCGACACGTGCGCCCCATGCGGCGGGATCGCGCGATACACGTCCGATCAGCAGCAGCGGACGCTCCGCGCGGGCCAGGATGGCGATCGCCTCGCGGACAAGGTCCGGCGTCGGCGCGCTGGCGACTTCGGGCGTGTAACGCCGCGATTCGATCGTCGGCAACGGCGCCAGTAGCGCGGCTTCCTGCATCTCGGCGTCGAGGTTGACGTAGACCGGTCCCTGGGGTGCCGAGTTCGCGATCCACGTCGCGCGCATCAGGGACTCGCGCGCGGCTTCAGGGGACGCGGGCTGGTCGTCCCACTTCACGTACGAGCGCACGATGGCTCCCTGGTCGCGCGCGGTGTGTATCCAATCGATCCAGGGCCGGCGCTTCACCGCATCGACCGGTCCCGTCGCGCCGAGAATCACCACCGGCATGCGATCGCACCATGCATTGAAAATGGCCATGGTGGCGTGAAACAGCCCGACGTTGGAGTGGAGGGCGACCGCCATGGCGCGGCCGGTCACCTTGGCATAGCCCTGCGCGATCGCGACCGCGTGCTCCTCGTGCAGGCAGAGGAGGAGCTGCGGGTTGTGGTTGCCGAGAAAGTTGACGAGGCTGTCGTGCAGGCCGCGAAAGCTCGCTCCGGGCACGAGTGCGATGTAGGGAAGCGACAGCGCGCGCAGCGTCTCGGCGACGACGTCGCTGCCGAACTGCGGCGCGCCCGCCGGCCTTCCGACCGGCTGCTCGATCGCGTCTGGCTTGCCCGTGCTCACGTCGGAGAGCCGCACGCGGCTGCTATTGACGCGGAGGAATCTGGATGAGCTCCGCCAGTTGCTCCTTCGTCATCGGCGCGGCGGTGTACTTGAGCGTGACGGCGTCCTGGACGATGGTATCGAGACCGACAATCCTGTCCGGGTCGACCGACGCGCGCGGAAAGAAATCGTCGCGCGTGCGCTTGGCGACGGCGACCGGGATGCCGACGAAATCAGCGTACGTCTGCAGCGCCGCAGGGTCGCTCGAATACATCCAGTCGACGGTCTCGCGATACGCTTTCATGAAGCGGTCGATCACCGCCTTGCGCGTCTGTAATGTCTGGACGTTGGTGATCAGGAGGCGCACGGTCTGGCCCTTGAAGATCGTGGCGTCGTTGCCGCTCGCGATGATGCGGATCTTGCCCTCGTCGAGCTGCTGCAGCCCGAACGGCGGCGCCGACCAGCCGACGTCGATCTGATTCGACATGACCTGGGTCAGCGTCGGCGCGGGGCCGCCGGTCGCCGTGGGCTTGGCCTTGAGGTCGTACTGCTTCATGAGCGCGGTGACGATGCCGTGCGTCGAGGAGCCTACCGTCGAGAATGCAATCGTCTTGCCTTCGGTGTCCTTGAGCGACTTGATGGGCGAGCCGGCGGGAACGTACCAATAGAGATCGGATGCGCCGGTGGTCTCGGCGCCGATGATGCGCACGGGCGCGCCCTTGGAAAAGGCGGCAAGCACTCCCATGATCCCGGGCGCGACGCCGATGTCGACGCTGCCGGAAATGACCGCCTGCTGCGTCTCGCCGCCACCCTGGGTGTAGAGGATGTCGAGTGTCAGTCCATGCTTCTTGAAAATGCCGGCGCGCTGCCCGACCTCGGCAACGCTCGTGTCCCAGTTGCCGCGCTGCCCGGCAGCGACCTTCAGCGTGTCCTGCGCTTGTGACGCCGTCGAGGCGATGGCGAGCGCCAACCATGCAGCGGCGCGGCAGAACAGCCTCAGTTTGCCCATTGCTTGCCCATCGATTGCTCCTGTCTAGGTAGACGCGCGAGACCGTCTCGCGCATTTGAGCTATTGCGACCCGCGAAATCCCCGAACGGCGCAGTGTGGCGTGCCCGCTGCGGGACGCGTCAAGCAGGCTGGCTTGAACGCGGCGCGGCGGCTTGCCGCATGGCGAGCTCCTCGTCCGCCACGCCAAGCGTCGTCCACTGCGTCGCCTTGGGAACGATGCCCTCGAACGACTTGAGCTTCACGTGTCGAATGCGCCCGGGCGACGTTCCAATCGCGTGGCCGCCGCCGCGGACCTTTCGCGCGGCTTCGACCATGATGCGGCGGAATTGCACGATCGCGACATCGCTCGCGCCGAGGCGCTCGCGCGACCGGTCGGCGATCGGCCCCATCGTTTCCCACATCGCTGCATCCTGATTCGGAATCCCGATGATGCCGGTGTGGCTGCCGTGCTTCATCGCATCGCGATCCTGCAGAAAATTGTTTGCCTTTGTACGCTTGGACCGATAGGCGCCGTCGAGATCCTCGCCCAGCTCCGCGCCGCAGAATTTTCGCCAGGCGGCCTGATCGATGCCTTCGCCTTCGCTCCATGCGATGAAGTAGAACATCGTGTGCGTGTCATCGATCGGGATGTTCAGGATCGAGAGCTGGTAGCGGTCGTTCGGAGGGATCAGCACCGTGAACGGCGCGACGAAAAGCGTGATGCGCAGGTAATCGTGCGTGTCGGCATCCTTGATCGGATGGCGTATGGCCACATAGCGAAAACCGAAATCGGTGCGCTGAACCTGGAGGCGCGGTGCCCTGTCGGTGGACGGCCGCAACCACTCGCTCGACGTAGCTCCAGCGCTCTCGACTTCAGCTGGCACCATGTCGGTCGCGTGCAGGCTGGAGCTGTGCGCCGAGTCGATGGCCCCCTCGAGCACCTGCGCCCAGTTGCATGCGACCTGCATCTTGACGATGCTGGTCTTGATCGCGGGATGCGGCGCCCACGCGGGAGGCTCGAACTCGGGCATCCGGTCCGCAGCGCCCATCCAAACCCAGACGAACCCCCCTGCTTCGCGCGAAGGATAGGCTTTTTGCCTGACCGGTTTCAGCGTGCGCCCGATCTCGTTGGCATCCGACGGCCTGTCCACGACGTTGCCTTCGACGTCGATCTTCCATCCGTGATACAGGCAGCGAAGGCCGCATTGTTCGTTCCGTCCCAGCGCGAGCGACGCTCGACGATGCGGGCAATGCTCGTCCACGATGCCGAGGCGACCCTTGCTATCGCGAAAGGCCACGAGGTCTTCGCCGAGGAGGCGGATCCTCACCGGCGCTCCGTCGGCCTCCGCGACTTCCTCGGACATGCACGCGGGGATCCAGTGGTGCCGCATCAATGCACCCATGGGAGCATTGCCTTCGACGCGGCAAAGGAGATCGTTTTCTTCCGTGCTCCACATACTTGCCTCCGGATCCGTGATGCGCGCGCGACCGGTCGATAGCGTTGCCCGAACGATCGCGCCGGAATAATATTAGCCTTCTAAGCTAAATAGTAGTCATAGCGGGGTGTGCCGTCCAGTGGGGCCGGGCACCGCCCGGTCGAGAAGGATTTCAAGGAACGGTCGATGACTGAGCGCCGCTTGCGAATGGGTATCGCCGGGCTTGGGCGGGCTTTTACGCTGATGCTTCCGACGCTCGCCGCGGATCCGCGCCTCGAGCTGGTCGCTGCGGCCGATCCGCGGGGCGAGGCCACGCGACGCTTCGCCTCCGAATTCGGCGGCCGCGTCTACGGCGACGTTGAAGGACTTTGCGCCGATCCTGGCGTCGAGGTGGTGTACATTGCCACTCCCCATCGAGCATCACGAAGCGCACGTCGTCATGGCCGCCGCGCATGGCAAGCACGTGCTGGTCGAAAAGCCGATGGCGATCGCGCTCGAGGAATGCAGTCGCATGATCGACGCGACCGAGCGCGCGGGCGTGCGCATGATCGTCGGTCACAGCCACAGCTTCGATCGCCCGATCCTGCGCACGCGCGAGATCATTGCAGGTGGCGCGTGTGGCGTGCTGCGCATGATCAGCGCGCAGTACTACACCGATTTCATGTACCGGCCACGCCGTCCGGAAGAGCTGGTCACGGCCGAGGGCGGCGGCGTGGTGTTCAGCCAGGGGGCGCACCAGATCGACATCGTGCGATTGCTCGGCGGAGGCCGCGTTCGCAGCGTGCGCGCGCTGACCGGCGCGTGGTCCGCCGATCGCCCGTCCGAAGGGGCGTTTGCGGCGCTCCTCACTTTCGAGGACGGCGTCTTCGCGTCGCTTCTGTACAGCGGCTACGCGCATTTCGACAGTGATGAATTCTGCGGCGGTATCGGCGAGCTCGGCGCACCCAAGGACCCGAGCCAGTACGGCGCGGCTCGCCGCCGGCTCGCGCAGGCATCGACTCACGACCAGGAAGCAGCGTTGAAAAGCGCCCGGAACTACGGCGGCGCGAGCTATGCGCCGCAGTCGCTCGCGGACGCCGACAGACGTTGGCACGAGCACTTCGGTTGCGTGCTCGTTTCCTGCGACCGCGCCGACCTGCGACCCTTGCCAACCGGGGTCATGGTGTACGGCGATGACGCGGCGCGGCTCGAGCCGTTGGCGAAGCCCCGAATCCCGCGCGCGGAAGTCGTCGACGAGCTTTATGACGCGATCGTGCGTGGGCGCCCCGGCCTGCACGACGGAAAATGGGCGATGGCCACGCTCGAAGTGTGCCTCGCGGTGCTCCAGTCGGCCCGCGAGCAGCGCGAAGTCACGCTCGAGCACCAGGTCGGCGTGCCATCGTAGCGACCGGACGCGCCGTGCCATCGTCAAGGAGAAACGCCTCGAACGGAAAGCGCGTCGGCGCATCCTCACCATCCATGGCGGCAGAACCCGCCGCGCCGCGCGGAGATGCGTCGGTCGGCGATACGCAACGCCTGCTCACTCACTGGCGCGAAGCCGTGCCCAACGATCGGATGGCGCACCTCGTGAAGGACGCGACGCGAGCGCTGGTGCGCTCGCTGCAGACGCGCCTCGCCGTGCACGGCGTTTCGTTCGGTCATTGGACTTTCCTGCGCATTCTTTGGGAGCGCGATGGCCTTACCCAGCGCGAGCTGAGCCGCGAGGCGGGCGTGATGGAGCCCACCACCTTTGCCGCGCTCAAGGCGATGGCGGCGAGCGGCTATGTCGTTCGCCGTCAGCTACCTGGCAACCGGCGCAAGGTGCACATCTTCCTGACCGCCAGGGGACGGACGCTCAAGCGCAAGCTCGTGCCGCTGGCCGAGGACGTCAACCGCGTCGCCGTTCGGGGACTTGGGGCAGCGGACATCGCCGCTACCAGGCGAACGCTCCTGGCGGTGCTGGCGAATCTGGCGCAGGACGAAATGAGCTCGATGGACGGACGAGCCGGCGCGCCTCCGAGGGCACGCGGCGAGCGATGATCCCGCGCGCACGCCGGCCTCGCGCGCTGCGCTGGCTGCGCGCCTCGCCCGGTCGTCGACCCGGTATCATGCCCGTTCATTAGAGGATCGACGTGGCGAAACTGCGGCTGACCTTGGCTTGCTGGGATTACGACCGTACTCGGGCGCTGGCCGACGGCAGCGTGCGCGCGGAGGGCATCGATCTCAACTGCCTCAACCTGCATGTGGAGGAGACATTCTTCCGCATGCTGCGCAACCGCGAATTCGATGTCGCGGAGATGTCGCTGTCCTCCTACGCCATGTCGATCGCGCGCGACCAGCCTGCGTTCATCGCGATCCCGGTGTTTCCCTCGCGATTCTTCCGCCAGTCGTGCATCTTCGTGTCGTCGAAGAGCGGCATCCGCGAGCCCGGAGATCTGATCGGCAAGCGCATCGGCGTTCCTGAGTACCAGATGACGGCGCCGGTGTGGATCCGCGGCATCCTCCAGGACGATTACGGCGTCGACCCGGCGGGCGTCGAGTATTTCACCGGCGGGGAGGAGGAGCCGGGGCGCGATGAAAAGCTGAAGCTCGATCTGCCTCCGAAATTCAAGGTGACGCGCATCGGCGCCGCTCAAACGCTGGCGCGCATGATCGCCGAGGGGGAAATCGATGCCATGCATACGGCGCGCATCCCATCGACGTTTCGCACGCGGCCCGACGCTGTCCGGCGGCTGTTCGAGAACCACGTCGAGGTCGAGCGCGCCTATTTTCGCAGGACTGGCATCTTTCCCATCATGCACACCGTCGTCATCCGCCGCGATGTCTACCGCGCCAATCCGTGGATCGCGCAATCGCTGCTGAAGGCGTTCGACGAGGCCAAGAGAAGGGTCTACGAGAACCTGTACACGACCTCGGCGTTGATCACGATGCTTCCCTGGCAGATCGCCGAGGTCGAGGACGTGCGACGCGAGATGGGCGACGACTGGTGGCCCTACGGCTTCGCGCCCAATCGCAAGGTACTGGACACGTTCCTCCGCTATCACCACGAGCAGGGCTTGTCCAAGCGCAGGCTGCAGCCCGAGGAGCTCTTCGCGCCCGAGACGCTCGAAGCGTTCAGGATCTGAAGGCGTCGCGGCTTCCAGCCGCGTCCAAGGACCGTCGCCGCGCACGGCGCGGCCATTACCAGTCCGGTCCGTGGAATTCGCTTGGCGGATCAAGGGCCTTGCGACATCCCTGAAAAATATGCCAAATGCATATTGTGCGCGGGACCTTTTTCCCCTAAGCTCGAATCGAGTCGGCAGCGTGGCCGCCGCCGGGGATCTCCGGCGCTCGCGATCACCATGCCGTCCTACGAAGACGAGCGCGGCCCGCGCGGTTTGCGCGAGCGCGCCGAAGGGACAATGTGAGCAAGCTCGTCAGGGGAGTCGTCGCGGCCGTCGTCTGTGTGACGGCTTTCAGCATCGCGCTTCCAGCGTGCGCGCAGACCGCACCGACTCTGAGCGGAGCGGTATCGCGGAAAGTGCACGGAGCCGCCGGCACGTTCGATCTTGCGTTGGCGAGCGACCCGGCCAATCCCACGGTCGAGCCCCGGGCCGGCCCGGCGCACACGATCGTGTTCACGTTCAACAAGACGGTGACGGCCGGCACCGCGTCGATTACCCAGGGGACGGCAACGGCGGGAGTCGCCGACGTTTTCCGGGTCCCAGATGCTGGTTCCCCTGACAGCCGTCGCCAACGCGCAATACGTCACCGTGAGTGTCACGAGTGTCAACGCCGCCGATGGCGGCACGGGTGGCAGCGCCTCCGTGCGCATCGGATTCCTGATGGGTGATGTAAATCAGAATCGGGTGGTTACCGTTTCCGATCTCTTGTTGATCAACGCACAGATCGCGCACGCCGTGACCGCTGCGAACTACCTGAAGGATGTCAATGTCAACGGCGTGCTTACTGTCAGCGACAAGATACTCGTCAACGGCAAAGTAACCACGCACCTGCCACCCCTGGTGAATCAACCCCCGGTCGCCAACGCTGGCTCGCCGCAAGCGGTGACGGTCGGCGCGCAGGTCGTCCTTAGCGGCAGTGGCAGCAGCGATCCGAACGGAGATACGCTGACCTACAGCTGGATACTGAGCACCGTTCCCCCGGGCAGCACGGCCACGCTGTCCGCCGCCAACACCGTCAGCCCGACTTTCGTCGCCGATCTCCCCGGCACGTATATCGCGACGCTGATCGTCAACGATGGCACCGTGAATAGCCCGCCGGCGACGGTCACGATCACCGCGACTGCGTCGTCCCCCGCCGACCTTCGCAGGGACGCAGCGCGATTCATGCGTCAGGCGACGTTCGGCGCCACGCGCGATGCCATCGACCAGCTCGTCGTCCAGGGCTACAGCGCGTGGCTGAACGCGCAGTTCGCCATGCCGATCGTCTCCCACGTCGCCACGGTAAAGGCCGATCCCAACCTGCTGCCCAATCCCTGGGCCGTAACCATGCCGTCCCTGTGGAAGCAGTACTTCGAGGGCAACGACCAGCTGCGACAGCGCGTCGGATATGCGCTGTCGCAGATCTTCGTCGTGTCGATGAACAACAATACCGTCGGTGACGCGCCGTGTGGCGCCGCGGGCTATCTCGACATCCTCAACCGCAACGCCTTCGGCAATGCCAAGACCCTCTTGCGCGACATCACGCTGAACCCGGTCATGGGCGAGTATCTCAGCATGAAGAGCAGCGCGAAGTCCGATCCGGTGCTGCAGACGCAGCCCGACGAGAACTACGCACGCGAGGTCATGCAGCTGTTCTCGATCGGCACCGTCATGCTGAACATCGACGGCAGCGTGCAGAAGGTCGGCGGCGTGCCCGTTCCCACGTATACCGAGGATACGGTGAAGGGCTTTGCCATGGCGCTTTCGGGCTGGACATACGCGGGGCAGGACCAGACCAAGCCGTGGGTGTGGCTGTATCCGGACATCTGGGACCCCGACGACGCTATCAGGACCGCCAAGGCTTGCCCGGCATGGACCTTGCCGATGGAGCCCTGGATGACGAACTTCACCTCCGCCGACAACAGCCGAACGCTTGCCGGTCCCGCGCACGACACCGGCGCCAAGCAGCTGCTGGTGTATCCGGGCGCGCCGTTCAGCACGCTGCCGGCAGGCCAATCGCCGGCGACGGATCTCGATGACCTCATCGAGAACCTCTTCAATCATCCCAACGTCGGGCCGTTTCTCGCGCGGCAGTTGATACAGCGGCTGGTGACGTCGAATCCGAGCCCGCAATACATCCAACGCGTTGCGATGAAATTCAACGACAACGGAAGCGGCGTTCGCGGCGACATGCAGGCCGTCATCCGCGCGATCCTCCTCGACAGCGAAGCGCGGAGCCTCACGGTCGCGGCCCAGCCTACCTTCGGGAAATTGACCGAGCCGGTGGTTCGCTTCGTGCAGTTGCATCGCGCGTTCAATGCGAAGCGTGCGAACGGCTATTACGACTTCTGGGATTTCGGCGCCCCAAGCGCCCTCAACCAGAGTCCGATGCACGCTCCTTCGGTCTTCAATTTCTATCATCCCGATTTCGTCCCCGCGGGTCCGCTGCAGACAACGAGTCTTGTTGGACCGGAGTTCGAAATCACCAACGCATCGTCGGTCGCGGGATTCTCGGACTTCAGCAAGTGGGGAATCATCAACGGCTTCGATCACTACGACAGCGATCCAGGAAACCGCGTCCTGCCGGATTACAGCTATTACCTCGGGATAACCGGCAACCCGCAGGCTTTGCTCGACGAACTCGACACGGTCCTCTGCGCCGGCGGCATGAACGCGACCTACAAGGCGCAGATTGTGACGTCGGTCGGCAAGGTGCCGGCGAGCCAAAGCCTGGAGCGGCTCAACATGGCGCTCTGGCTGATCATCAATTCGCCTGATTATGCGGTGCAGAAGTAGGGGGCCCGGCATGCGACATTTCGACATTCGCACGATGAAGCGCCGGGAATTCATCAAGCTGCTCGGCGGCATCACGGCTGCGCCGCTCATGGGGCCTTTGAGCGAGCTCGCGTACGGCGCGGGGCCCTTCACCGATTATCGCGCGCTCGTGTGCGTGTTCCTCTTCGGCGGCAACGACTCGCACAACATGATCGTGCCGCTCGACAGCCGCTACGGGACCTACGCTTCGAATCGCGGACCGCTCGCTTTGCCGCTGAGCAATCTGCAGGCCAACTCGGTCACGGACTCGGTCCAGGGCAGCTTCGGGTTCCATCCGCGGATGACTCAGACGCGCGCGCTGTACAACACCGGCAAGCTCGCCGTGCTCTCCAATGTCGGCATTCTGCTGCGACCCACCACCTTCGCCGATTACACGACCAAGAACCAGTTGCCGCCGCAGCTCTTTTCACACTCGGACATGCAGGATCATTGGGAGACTGGCTATCCGCAGGCGCCGGTCAACGATGGCTGGGGCGGACGTCTGGCGGACTTGATCCAGAGCGCCAACACCGGCGAGCTGTCGGTGTCCGTCTCCACCGCGAGCTCAGGCGTGTTCCTCAAGGGCGAATCGGCGTTCTCGACCCAGATCGGGACCTACAACGCGGCGTCGCCCGGCACGCCCATCGTCCAGCGCATCACGGCCTGGCGCGATTGGGATGTGAGCGGAGCCAATCCGCAGGGGGTGTACTCCGGCGGCGTCACCATGGCTCGCGCCAACAAGCTCGAGGACCAATTCGGCGATGTGGCGGCTCGGTCGGTGGACATCAACAATTTCATTCTGAGCTCGCTCTACACCGGGCCCGACTCGAGCGGCAACTACACCGAGAAGATTCCCCTCGCCACGGCGTTTCCCGCGGGCAATCCGCTGGCCGCGCAGCTGCGCTCGGTTGCGATGATGATCGCCGCGCGCCAGGCGCTCGGGGTAAAGCGGCAGATCTTCTTCGTGTCGGTCGGCGGCAGCTTCGACAATCACAGTGACCAATTCGACGCGAGTGGCAGCGTCCTGCAGCCGCCTACCGGGGCGCCGCTCATCCTCTACGGAAAACACGCCGACTCGCTGCAACAGCTCGATGCGGGCCTCAAGGCGTTCTACGATGCGACGGTGGAGCTCGGCGTACAGAATAATGTGACGACTTTCACCGAATCGGATTTCGGACGCACGCTCACCTCCAACGGCAAAGGATCGGATCACGGCTGGGGCGGTCATCACCTGGTCATGGGCGGCGCGGTCCAGGGCGGCAAGATCTATGGCACGTTTCACAACATGCAGGTCGGCGCCGGCAATCCGGCGGATGCGGGACAGGGGCGTCTCATCCCGTCGTACTCGGTCGATCAATATGCGGCGACCTTGTCCAAGTGGATGGGAGCCAACGCAGGCGACCTGAACAGCGTGTTTCCCAACCTGCACAATTTCTCGACGACCGACCTCGGCTTCCTGACCTAGGTCCGCCTCCACCGCCTTCGGCTCTGGGCGGACAACGAGGCTCCGCCGGCGGCGCTCGTTTTGCGTCCTCGAAGTCGATTCTTGGCGCACAAACCCCGCAGCCCTCTCGTGTGGCGGGAATAAACGCGCTCCCCGGCAGGTAACGTGAGCAGGCGAGTGACTCGCTCGGGCGGCGGCTCATCGGCCGCCCACGTCGTTCACATCGTTCTGCGTGCCGTATTCCCAAGGAGATCGTCATGATCAGCAATGTTCCAGTTTCTCTCACGCGGGTTCTGCTCGGTGCGGCGGCGCTCGCCGTCGCATGCGGCGTTTCCGCCGCCCCACCCAAGGCTTACGTCGGCAACTTCAAGGACAACACTGTCAGCGCCATCGACACGGGATCAGGGACGGTTGTCGCCACCATTCCCGTCGCCGCCGGCCCCCACGGCATGGGACTCTCACCCGACGGACGCACGCTCTATGTCAACGGAGACGCCTCGTCGGAGGTCAGCGTGATCGACACCGCGACCGATCGCGTCACAGGGACGATCAGCGTCGGCAAGAGCCCTCACGGCATGGCGATGTCCGCCGACGGCCGCACACTCCTGGTTTGCGTCTACGGCGAGGACAAGGTTGTCTTCATCGATACCGCGACCCAGAAAGTCGTCGCATCGGTGCCTGTGCCGAAGCCGCATACGATCTCCATCCGGCCCGACGGCAAGCTTGCGTATGTCTCGTCGCAGGAACCGGGCAAGTTCGCGCTGGTCGTCGCCGATCTCGCGGGGCGCTCGATCGTCAAGACAGTGCCGCTGGAAAAAACGCCGCGCGATCTGGAATTCGGCTATGACGGGAAAGCGCTGTATTTCACGATGGCCGGCGTGAGCGCGGTCGAGGTGCTCGATCCCTCCACCGACAAGATTGTCGCCGAGATCCCCACCGGCGCGTCGCCGCACATCGCGAGCCTCTTTCGCGGCGCACCCGCCGGCACGGTGGTGGTGCAGGGTCCCGGAGAGCTCACGCTTTTCAATCCCGCAACCAACACGGTGCTTCGCTCCGTCGCGGTCGGCAAGCAGCCGCACTGGGTGGCCGCGACCGGCGACG
The DNA here is from genome assembly GCA_963730465.1 of uncultured beta proteobacterium. GTDB lineage: Bacteria > Pseudomonadota > Gammaproteobacteria > Burkholderiales > Casimicrobiaceae > PALSA-1003. The sequence goes on from CAVSRR010000005.1 coordinate 192,522, forward strand.
GCAAGAGCGCGTACGTGACCAACGAGGGATCGAACGATGTCACCGTCGTCGACCTCGCGACCGGCCAGACCAAGGCGATCGCGGTCGGCAACGCGCCGCGCAAGGTTGTCGTCCAGCGTGGGGCGGTCAATGCCGCCGAAGCCGACTGCCGAGCGACGCACGCATCTCGATCGCCAACTTTGCCTTCGTGCCGCCGGAGATCTCGGTGCGTGCCGGCCAGAGCGTCACCTGGTCCAACGATGACGGGTCGCCGCACGGGCTCATGTACAAGGACGGTGCGGCGGGCACCGATCTGCTGCTGCCGGGAAAGACATTCAGCCGCACGTTCGACAAGCCGGGCACGTACGAATACGCGTGCTCGACGCATCCGTACATGATGGGCAAGGTCGTGGTCAGCGCCAATTGATTGTCGTTCGTTGAGTTGAAGGCGAGGGCACAGAGCCGCGTCGCGCGCCCTGGCGCGCGATGCACCGAGACCGCAGCGGCTTTCACTCGCGGGCGGCTGGGATTGGTGCGACCGGCGCCGCTGATCCGTTGAGCTGCACCTCCGGCGTGCGCTCCGACGATGCGAGCGACCGTTGCACGCGTGGCGTGCGCCCATTTGATCCGTTCGCGGCGCTCGCATCGGCGCGAGCCTCCTGCCAGCTTCACGCGAGCGGTGAATGGATTCGCGTAAAATCGCGCAATCACTACGAATCCGGCGTGCATCGCGGCAGGACGCTTCCAGTCCTGCCGCGCCATGCATCGTCGCATTGCGGCGAACATGGAACTCAATCATCTGCAGTCGTTTATCGCCGTCGCCAGGCTCGGCCATCTGACGCGCGCGGCGGAAACACTGCACTTCAGCCAGCCGGCATTGTCCGGACAGATCAAGGCGCTCGAGGAAAGTCTTGGCGTGACCTTGTTCGAACGCTCCTCGTCGGGCATGTCGCTCACTACATCCGGTCGCGAGCTGCTGGAGGGCGCGCAACGCGTCATCGACACGGTGCAGGAGCTCAAGAACGCGGCTCAACGCCTTCGCGGACGGACAACGGGCACGATCAAGATCGGTACCGTGCTCGAGCCATCGGTACTCCAGGTCGGAGAGATGCTTTCGCTGGCGTTCGAGCGCCATCCGCAACTCGAGCTCGAACTGCATCAGGTTCTGTCGAGCGATGCCCTCGTCGGGGTTCGCAACGGGACGCTCGACGCGAGCTTTTACTTCGGGCGCCAGCCCGAGTCCGATCTCGCCGCCATCGCCCTGCGTGAAATCACCTATCGCGTCGCGATTCCCATCGACTGGGCGGGCGAGCTCATGACGGCGCCCTGGGAAGCCGTGTCCGAGCGGCCGTGGATCATCACGCCCGAGCACAGCTCGCACCGCATGCTGGTCATGGAGCTTTTTCGCGACCGGTCGGCCCTGCCATCGAGGCTTGTCGAGGCCGACAACGAGCCGGTGATCATCAATCTGGTCGAGTCTCAGGTCGGAGTCAGCCTCGTGCGCGAAGAGCTGGCGTCGGCGTCCGCGGAAGCAGGGCGCATCGCCATCTGGCCCGACGTCAGCGCGAACACGAGGCTGTGGCTCGTCTACGACGCCAAGCGCGGCGGCGATCCATTGCTGCAGGCATTGCTGGACGTTCTCTACGAGGTCTGGCCGGACGCGAAAAAAGTCGAAGTGCCGGCTTAAGAACCGCACTCGCCGGCGCGCGCCGCTTCGCTCGTTCGCGCGCGCGCGCGTGACGCCGGAATTCATCCTACAAGCGCTTCAGACTCCCGCTGATTGTCGCGCCGACAGGTCGGTCGTAGCCTTGACTTCGAGTGGCCCGCGCGAGGTTTTTCGGTCACCACTTCCGGCAGCCCATGATTGGCCGCCCCACTCGCGCTCCCGCATCACACGTCAACGACTCGACAGGAGCAATCATGAACAAGGATCAAATCAAAGGCCGCGCCAAGGAGATCAAGGGCAAGGTCAAGGAAATCGCCGGCAGGACCGTGGGCAATCCCGCGCGTCGAAGCCGAAGGCGACGAAGAGCAGCTGATCGGCAAGGTTCAGAAGAACTACGGCGACGCGAAGAACCAGGCCGACAAGGCGCGTTGAGCCTCGCGGCGCCCAATCGCGGGCGCCGTTGCCAGGAGACCTTCCCGCGGTTGCCTTGACTGGCGATCGCGGGAAGCGTTCGTCACACGTCAGCTTGGCGCGCGGGCTCGTTGCATTTTTCGCCGCGCGGCCGCCTTGGGTTCTGTAGGCGACGACTTGTCGCCGGACCCTGTTTGCCTTTCGAAACGTCCTTTACCTGAGCGCAAGAACGATTCTTGCAGTTGTCCTTCGGCGGGTGCGCCGTCAAGGGCCGGTTTCGCTTTTGCGGCGCGTGTCGAAACGCAACATAATGGGCGACGAGCCAGCGCAGGGATTACCCGCGACTTCGCGCGGGTAGTAGTCCAACAAATGCGCCGCTCGGCCTTCAGGGAGCGGTTACACCGCGCGAGATATGGTCGGGCTTCCACCCGCTTTGAGCGAGCGTGCAGCGCGCCTCGGCGTGCGCGCACGCCTGCTGCTGCTCGTGCTGGCGCTGGGGCTGCCGTTCCTCGCCTACATCGCCCTGTCATCCATCGACGAGGCGCGTGCCGGGCGCGAGCTCGCCAAGGAGCGCAGCCTCGCCGTCGCCAAGGTCGTCGCCGCGCGCCTCGACGACTACGTCGGCGACATCAATCAGATGCTGGCGACGCTGTCGCACGTCGCGGCGACCGGCCCGGAACACGCGACGGAGAACAATGCGATACTCGCGGAGCTTCGTCCCGACCTGCCGTCCTATGTCAACAATGTGTCGATTTGGGGTCTGAGCGGGGCCAATATCGGCTCGCTCGCGCCGCAGGGGCGCGGTAACGGCATCGCCGATCGAAACTACTTCAAGGACGCCATCTCGGGCCGGAAGCTGTCGGTCGAGGCGCCGCATCGTGTCCCGCAGCACGCATGAGCTCGTCGCGACATTTGCGCGGCCGGTGGTGCGCAACGACACCGTCCTGGGCATCGTATCGGCGTCGACCCAGCTCAAGCACGTCCAGGGATTTCTCGACCGCGAGGGAACCCTGCCGAAGGACTCGGTGATCACGGTCATCAGCCCTGCAGGGCGTCGTCCTGGCCCGATCCACCGACACCGATGCCTGGCTCGGCATGGACGTGTCCGCGCAAGCCGTCGATCGCCACGGGCCTCGCGCAGCGCGAGGGACTTGCCGAAGGCACCGCGGTGGACACGGTTCCGCGGCTTTACGGATACACGACCGCGCGCAACGTGCCATGGCTCGTGTATGTCGGCATCCCGCCTGAATCAGCGCTGGCGCCCGCATGGGCGCACCTGTATCGGAACCTGAAGCTCGGCGGGTCGATGCTCTTTGTCGCGGTGCTCGTTGCTTTCCTGATCGGCCAGCGCATCGCGCTGCCGATGCAGCAGCTTGCCGCCGACGCGGCCGCGCTCGGCGTCGGCGACCTCGGGCACCGAAGCCGGGTTACGACCGGCGGCGAGGCCGCGCTGCTCGCGCAGACGCTCAATGGCATGGCCGAGAACCTGCAGCAGCGCTCGCACGCGCTCGAACAGAGCGAGCATCGCCTTCGCCTGATCACGGACCACATGCCCGCGCTCATCTCCTATGTCGATCGCGACGAGCGTTTCCGATTCACCAACGCGTTCTACGGCGACGTTTACGGCGTCGATCCGTCGAAGATCATCGGCCAGACGATGCGCGAGCTCATGGGAGACAGGCTGTACGGCGAGATCAAGCCGAAGATCGACGAGGCGCTCCAGGGCCTGCCCATCATGTACGAGCTGCGCCAAAACGTGAACGGCGTCACGCGCGATCTCGCGATGATCTATTTTCCGGACTACGGCGAGAAGCAGGAAGTCCTCGGCTTCTACGTCATGGGACTGGACGTCACCGCGCGCACCGCGGCCGAGTCATCGTTGCGAAAGAGCGAGCAGCGGCTGCGCTCGATTGCCGACAATCTCCCCGTGCTCATCGCGGTCATCGATCGCGACGAGATCTATCGATTCTGCAACGAGACTTATCGCGACTGGCTCGGTGTCGATCCTGCGACCATCGTCGGCTGCCGCCTCAAGGACGTCTCCGGTCTCGCGGAGTACGCGGTCATCAAACCCTTCGTGACGCGCGCGCTGGCGGGTGAATCGGTGACCTTCGAGCACACCGGCCTGATGGGCTCGTCGGCGCGGCACATGCTCGTCACCTATTTGCCGCTTCGAAACGAGAGAAACGCAGACAAGCGTTCGGAGGTCGACGGCTTCTACGTGCTGATCGAGGACCTCACCGAGCGCAAGACCCTCGAAGACCAGCTTTCGCACATGGCGCAATACGACCAGCTGACCGGATTGCCCAACCGCTACCTGCTGCACGACCGGTTGCAGCTCGCGTGCCAGCGCACTTCACGCGAGAGCAAGCAGCTCGCCGTGCTCTATCTGGATGTCGACGACTTCAAGTCGATCAACGATGCGCTCGGCCATGCGGCCGGCGACGCGCTGCTGAAGCAATTCGGCCAGCGACTGAAGGCACAGGTCCGCGCAAGCGACACGGTGGCGCGCGTCGGTGGCGACGAGTTCGTCGTCCTGATGGAGGGATTCCACTCGCTCGATCACTTGCGCAGCGTCGCCGGCAAGATCATCGAGGCGATGCAGCCCGCCGTTCGACCTGGCGGACCGCTCGATCCACGTGTCGGCGAGCATCGGGGTCGCGACCTCGCCGCCGTCTATGACGTGGGAAGAGGTCCTGCACGCGGCCGACTCGGCAATGTACGAAGCCAAGGCCGCCGGCAGCGGCCGCTACGTGATCCTGGGAGAAGAGTCCGGCATGGGGTCGGCGATCGCCAACGACTGACCGCTGGACCGCGGCGGTCGAGCCCGCGGGTCGGGCTATTGCGGCATCGTGCGTCGCCGTGGAATCAGCAGTCGGGTCGGCAGCGGCGGGAGCCGGCCGATACAACGCATAGAACTGGCGCACGAGCTTCACGTATTCCTGCGTTTCCGGGAACGGCGGGAAGGCCGGGTTGATAGCGCCGAACGGCGTCTTCGCCGGCGTTGTACGCCGCGAGCGCGAGTCCGAGGTCATCGCCGAAAAGCGCCAGGAGATCGCGCAGATACCGCGTTCCGACCGAAACATTGATGGGCGGATCGAGCAGCTTCTCCCTCAGTGACCTGGTCTTGTCTCCGGCCACGCCGTAGCGGGCACCGGTCTCCGGCGTGAGCTGCATGAGTCCGAGGGCGCCCTTGTCCGATACCGCGGCCGGATCGAACCCCGATTCGACGGCGATCACCGCCTTGACCAGCGCAGGATCGAGACCGTTCGATGTCGCGTTTCGCTCGATCAGCGGGGCGAATTTGGCGGCGTTGGGATGCCGCGTGACATATTGAAAGATGCGCGAACGCGAGAAATCGCCTCGGCCGGAGCCGCGGCGCGCGCGCGGGCCGCCGCGTCCACGTTGGTCTCGCCCTTGTAGAAGAGCTGATAGCGCTCGTCGAGCTTTTCGGTCGCGAAGTGGGCGACGCCGTCGGCGTCGAGGTATCCCCAGAGGTCCGCTCGCGCGACGCCGCTTGGCACCGCCAGCACGCACGCCAGCAGGCATGCCGCGCGCAAGGTGCTGCCGCGCGGCGCAGCGCGGCCGCGTCGGCAGCGGGCGGCGGACGGCATCGAGCGCGCATCCGGGCGATAGACGCGCTTTTGCGGCGGCCCGGGCGGGGCACCGCTGAAAACCGAGCCGCAACCGACGCGTCCAACTTTTATTCCACGCATTCCACGCTAAGATCGCGCCTTCATGATGACGACTCTCCGCACAATCGCTGCGTTGACGCTTGCATTGTGCCTCTCGATCCCGGTTACGCTCGCCCAGACGCCGACGCAAACGGAGGCAGCGGACGACAGCGACATCGCCGTGCGCGCCGAAAAAGACGGCGAGAATATCATTATCGATGTCGAGATGCGCGTGCATGCGCCGCTGTCGGTGGTATGGGACGTCTTTACCGACTACGATCACATGACCCGGTTCGTCAGCAGCGTCAACTCGAGCAGGATCATCGATCGTAGCGGCAACACGTTGCGCGTCGCGCAGAAGAGCAGCACGGAGCTCGGCCTGCTCAAGTTTGCGTTCGACAATGTGCGGCAGGTCGAGCTGGTTCCCCACACGGAGATACGCTCGCGGCTGATCAGCGGTGACATGAAGGACTCGGCGTTTTCGACGCGGTTCATGAGCGATTCCGAGGGCGTAACGCGGGTTTACAATCATGGCGAGTTCATACCGACCATGTGGGTGCCGCCGGTGGTCGGGACCGCGTTCCTGGAATCGCAGACGCGCAAGCAGTTCTTCGAGTTGCGTAACGAAATCCTGCGTCGAGTCGCGGCCGCAAAGGCCGCCGAGCCGCCGGCTCAGTGACGTTCGATGCATGCGACGGTGGTCGCGAGGACGCGTCTGTTGCGGCGCACAAATCCGTTTCGCGCGCTACAGCTAGCGCGGCGAAAGTCCGGCCGGGTGTAGCTGCGCCGTCACATCCGCGTCATACTGAAAGCCTAGCTTGCAGCGGCCTCACTTTCGTCCATGAATCGTTCATGATGCTCCTACCTGTCGATCGAAGCGCTGACCGTTTCCTATGGCGCGACGCGCGTCCTCGACCAGGTCAGCTTAGGCGTGGATCGCGGCGAGATGATCGCGCTCCTCGGCAGCTCCGGCTGCGGCAAGACGACGCTGCTGCGCTCGATCGCCGGTTTCGTCATGCCGGATTCCGGCGCGATCCGCGTCGACGGCAAGGAAATCACGCGCCTTCCGCCGGAGGCGCGCGAGACGGCGATGATGTTCCAGTCCTACGCCTTGTGGCCGCACATGAGCGTCGCCGACAACATCGGCTACGGCCTGCGCATGCGCGGCTGGAAGAAGGACGCGATCGCGACGCGCGTGGCGGAGATGCTGAAGCTCCTGCAGCTCGAGGGATTCGGGCCGCGGCCGGTGACGCAGCTCTCGGGCGGGCAGCGCCAGCGCGTCGCCCTGGGCCGCGCGCTGGCGGTCGATCCCCGCCTGCTGCTGCTGGACGAGCCGATGTCCAATCTCGACTACAAGGTGCGCATCGAGCTGCGCCACGAGCTTCGCGCGCTGCAGAAGCGCATCGGCATCACGGCGGTGTACGTGACGCACGATCGCGAGGAAGCGCTGACGCTGGCCGACCGCATCGCGGTCATCGATGCCGGCCGCATCGTGCAGATCGGCGCGCCCGAGGAGATTTTTCATCGCCCGACGTCGGCGTTCGTCGCCGGCTTCATGGGCGCCGACAACGCGCTCGACGTCGTCGCGTGCAGGCGACGGCGCGCTCACCGCCGTCGGGGCACGGACACGTCGCCGGATCAGCGCCTTCGCGTCGCATTTTCGCAGCGACGCGGCGCGGCTTGCGCCTGCCGGCGTCGGCAGGCGCCGCGCGTCCGAGCGACTCTGGTGCTGAGCGGCGTGGTCGCGCAGTCGGTATATGTCGGACAAGGTTATCGGTATCGGGTGCGCACCGACGATGCCGATATCTGGGTTCACGCGTCGGAGCGCGTCGCGGAAGGGACGCCGACCTCGGTCGTCGTTCCGCGCGACGCGCTGCTGCTTTTCCCAACCATCAACCACGAAGTGCTTAGGAGATTGCAATGAAGTTTCGCATGCTGCTTCCTGCCGCCGCGCTCGCGCTTGCCGGTGCATTCGGCGCCGGAGCCGGCGCGCAGACACGCTCAACGTCGTCAGCGCCGGCGACCAGAACATGGTCGACTACGTCAACAACTACCTGGCGCCGAAGTTCGAGGCGATGAACCCCGGCGTGAAGGTGCGCGCGGTCGGAACCGGGCCGGGCGACTCCGGCTCGCAGAAGATCTACGAAAAGCTCTCGGCGCAGCAGAAGGCCAACGTTGCCGACGTGGGACATCGACGTCGCGGTCGTGCATCAGCGCGGCGCCGCGACCATGGTCGAGCGACAAGCTGCTGATGCCGTACCGCAACGACATCACCGCCGGCAAGCTCGTTTCGCGCGACACCGCCAAGAACGCGCTCGGCGCCAACGTCGACGGTTACGTGCTGCCGATGTTCCACAGCCAGATCGCGTTCGCGTACAACCCGGAGCTGCGTCAAGTCGCCGCCGAAATCCTTCGCCGAGCTGACCGAATGGGTCAAGAAGAATCCGAAGCAATTCGGCTACAACGGCGTCAAGGGCGGCATGTCGGGCGTGGGCTTCGTCATGGGCTGGGTGGAAGCGAACAGCGGCCCCGGCATGGCCGACAAGCTGGAGAACGGGCCCTACGACGCCAGCCAGAAGGCGGCGATCGACAAGGCGCTCGTCGGCCTCAAGGATTTCAACCAGTACGTGGTGATGACGCCGGGCAACGCCGGCACGCTGGACATGCTCAATCGCGGCGAGATCGCGATCGGCCCGGTCTGGGTCGACATGTTCTACACGTGGCAGGCCGACGGCCGGATGGGCCCGAAGATGAAGCTCTCGCTGCCGTCGCCGGGACTTGCCGGGGCAGCCGATGTACTACGTGATTCCGGCCAAGGCCGCGCACGCCGCGCTCGCCAAGAAGTTCATCGACCTCGCCGAGAGCCCCGAAGTGCAGGCCGACGGCATCGTCAAGCAGTTCAACTGGTACCCGGGCATCGATCCGAAGTACGTGCAGTCGAAGATGGACACGGCGAGCTGGAACAAGCTCTTCACCGACATCTCGCCGTCGGATCTGTCGAGCTACGGGCGGCCGTTCCCGCTGTCGGATTACTTCACCGACATCGTCGAGGGCTACGAGCGGGTCGTGCTGAAGTAACGAGGCTCGCTGCGACGCGTCGTGCCGGCTGGTCGCACCCGCGAAATGCGCCGATCTGTCATCCCCGCGAAAGCGGGGATCCAGTGGCGGCGTCCAGACGACATGGATTCCCGCTTTCGCGGGAATGACGATCAGGTGACGACGTGCTGAGTCGATCACGGCAACGAGCAGCTGCGATCGGCGACCGCTGGGTCGGCCTCGCTTGCTCGCCCCGGCGCTCGCGGTCATTCTCGTCTTCTTCGTCGCGCCGCTCGCGATGTCGGCGGTCGTCGCGTTCCGCGGCAAGGACGGCGGCTTCACGCTCGAGCACTTCGCCAAGTCGTTCGATCTCTACACCACCGACCTGCTGTTCACGCTGGCGATCGTGCTCGGCTCGACGGTGCTGATCGGCCTGGTCGCGATCGCCATCGCGGGCTACCTGACGCTCGGCGAGCACCCGCGCGCGGTGGCGATCCTGCGCTGGCTCTACCGCTGGCCGCTGTTCATTCCGTTCGTCGTCGCGGGCCAGGTGATGCGCACCTTCCTGGCCAAGAACGGCATGCTCAACCACGTGCTGATCGGCAGCGGGTTGATCGAGCCGCTGCAGGCGCAGAGCCTGCTCGACTGGCGCGGCATCGTCGTCGCTTTCGTCTGGAAGCAGGCGCCGTTCGTGACGCTGCTGCTGGCGGGCGCGATGGCGTCGATCGAGACGACAGCACATCGAAGCGGCGCGCAACCTCGGCGCGCAGGCGCTTGCGCGTGCTGGTCGACATCATCCTGCCGCAGGTGCGCGGCACGCTGCTGGTCGGCCTCGTGCTGTCGTTCGTGACCATGCTCTCGGTGCTGTCGGTGCCGCTGATGATCAATCCCAATTCGCCGACGATGGTGACCGTCGACGTCGCCTATCGCATCAACACCTTTGCCGACTACGCGGTCGCCAACGCCCTGTGCCTGTTGTCGCTGATCCTCGCCGCGGGCGGCGCATGGTTCTACCTGCATCACGCCGTCGAAAAGGTGAAAACGCGCGTGAGCGCGCTCAGTCTTCCCGCGCTGCCGTCACCGCTGCGCAGCGTGCTGCGCGCGATCCTGCTGGCGTTGTTCGCGTTCGCGATCTTCGGCCCGCTGCTGAACCTGCTGCTGTGGGCGTTCGCCGAGAAGTGGTACTTCCCGAACAAGCTGCCGCTGGAATTCGGACTGACCTTCTGGTATCGCGTGTTCCAGCCGCGCGGCAATGCGCTTGCGTCGCTCGGCACCAGCGTTTGGATCGCGTTTCTGACGGTGGTGCTCTCGCTCGCGGTCGCGGTTCCCGCGGGCTATGCGCTCGGCACGGCTCAAGCTTCCCTGGCGCAGCGCGATCCTGCTCGTGTTCCTGCTGCCGCAGGCGGTGCCGAACCTGCCCGTGTACGTGAACATCGCGCAGGTGTTCTACCAGATCGGCCTGAACGGAACGATTCTCGGCGTCGTGCTCGTGCATGCCTCGCATGGCCTGGTGCTCGCGGTGTGGATCGCCTCGGCGGCGTTCGCGTCGGTCGATGTCTCGCTCGAGGAGGCGTCGCGCAACCTGGGTGCGTCGCCGTGGACGTGCTTTCGCACGGTGACGCTGCCGCTCGCGGCGCCGGGCTGATCGCCAGCGCGATATTCGTCTTCCTCGAGTCGCTCGACGAATTCACCGGCACGTATTTCGTCGGCGTGCCGGACGTCACGACGCTGCCGCTCCTGATGTTCAACGCCAGCATGGGCGGCAACTACCAGATCGCGTCGATCACCGCCTTGCTGCTGCTCATTCCCGTCGATCGGCTTCATGCTGGTGGTCGAGCGCTTCCTCAAGGCGGATGTGCTGGCGATGGTGGGGCGCTAGCGTAAGGCACCGATCGCACCGATCCATATTGGCCGGCCGTCGACACGTCAGGATTGCGGTCGTGATTCACGCTGCGGCCCGACGCAAAGCTATAAGTCCCGGATTCGCGCCAGATCCTTGACCAGCAGCTCGAATGCTTTCGCCCGATCCTCCGGCGGCGTGCGCAGGATCGACGACGGGTGCACCGTCACCAGTATCTTCGGCCCCCACTCGCTGTCGAAGAACTTTCCGCGGTTGACCAGAACCTTGACCTTCGGACCGAGCAGGGCGCGCACCGCGGTGCCGCCAAGGCAGACAATCAGTCGCGGATCGATGAGCCGGATCTCGCCCAGAAGCCAGTCGAGGCACGCCGCGACTTCCTGCTGCGCGGGAGTCTTGTGCATCCGCCGTTTGCCGCGCGGCTCCCAGCTGAAGTGCTTGACGGCGTTGGTGACGTACACATCCTTGCGATCGACGCCTGCCTTTTCCAGCGCGTCGTCGAGCACCTTGCCCGCGGGCCCGACAAAAGGCTTTCCGGTCAGATCTTCCTGATCGCCCGGCTGCTCGCCGACCAGCATGACGCTGGCCTTGGCGCTGCCCTCACCGCAGACAGCCTGCGTCGCGCGCGCCCAGAGCGGGCAGCCGCGACACGCGGCGATTCCCGCGTCGAGTTCTTTCAGCGTGCGCGCGTCTCCAGCGAGCTTGCTCTTTGAATCCGGCATGGGCAGTGGACCGCATCGCCAGCCGGTGGTTCAAGAGCGGACCCTAGCGTTTGCGCCCAGGCGAGGAACGTTTACGGCAACGTATACGCCGTCTTCACTACCGTAAAAAACTCCCTCGCATACCGTCCCTGTTCCCGCGGCCCATAGCTCGACCCCTTCCGCCCGCCGAAGGGCACGTGATAATCGACGCCGGCCGTGGGCAGGTTGACCATGATCATTCCCGCCTGGCTTTGACGCTTGAAGTGCGAGGCGTGCTTGAGCGACGTAGTGACGATGCCGGCGGAGAGGCCGAAGTCAGTGTCGTTGGCGATCGCCAGAGCCTCGTCGTAGTCTTTGACACGGATCACACTGGCGACCGGGCCGAAGATTTCCTCGCGCGAGCTGCGCATCGCGTTGGTCGCACCAGTGAGCAAGGCAGGTGCGAGATAGTGGCCCTGCTTCGCGCGCTTGAGCACTTCGCCGCCATACACGAGCTTCGCACCTTCGCGCTGCCCGATGCCGATGTAGTCGAGGTTCTGCTTCAGCTGCGTCTCGTCGACGACGGGACCGATGTCCGTTCCCGGCGTCAGCGCGTCGTCGATCTTGAGTGTCGCCAATCGCTCGCTCAACGCCGCGACGAAACGGTCGTGGATGTTGGTGCCGACGATCAGGCGCGATGACGCGGTGCAGCGCTGTCCCGTCGAGAAAAATGCGCCATTGACGGCGACGTTGACCGCAACGCCCAGGTCGGCGTCGTCGAGCACGACCAGCGGATTCTTGCCGCCCATCTCGAGCTGAATCTTCGCCATGCGCGCGATGGCTTTGGCGGCGATGGCGCGACCGGTCGCGACCGACCCGGTGAAGCTGATCGCGTCCACGCGCGGATCGTTGATCATGGTCTCGCCGACGACGCTTCCCTTGCCCATCACCAGATTGAAGACGCCCGCCGGAAGTCCCGCCTTGACGATGATGTCCGCAAGGGCCCACGCCGATCCCGGCACCAGCTCCGCCGGCTTGAACACGACGCAATTGCCGTAGCAAAGCGCGGGAGCGATCTTCCACGCCGGAATCGCGATCGGGAAATTCCACGGGGTGATGATGCCGATAACACCTACCGGCTCGCGCGTGATCTCGACGTCGATGCCGGGACGGACCGACTGGATCTTTTCGCCAGCCAGCCGCAGCGCTTCGCCGCCGAAGAACTTGAAGATCTGCCCCGCGCGCACGACCTCGCCGACACCCTCGGGCAGCGTTTTGCCTTCCTCGCGCGAAAGAAGCCGCCCGAGCTCGTCCTTGCGCGCGAGAATCGCGTTGCCGATCGCATCGAGCAGGTTGGCGCGATCCTGGATCGACGACATCGACCATGCCGGAAATGCCGCACGTGCCGCGGCGATGGCAGTGTCGGCTTGAGCCTTGTCGGCGCGCGCGTACTCGCCAATCACATCGCTCAAATCGGACGGATTGATGTTGCGCGCGGTCTCGGCGCCCGCGACCCAGTCGCCTGCGATGAAATTGCGGTGCATCTCGTTCATGACGGTCATGGTCTTCTTGTCCTCAATGCGTGCGCAGCAGGTTGCGCGCGGCCAGGTTGCGCATCAGCTCGCCGGCGCCGAATGTCCACGGAGGCGCGCGATTGCTCGTCGTGACGCGGTTTTCGAGCGCGCCCAGCCGCGCGGCGCTGATGATCACGCGGTCGTCGTGCTTATGCGTGAAGCCCATGCCCGTTGCGCCCCGATCCTCGACTGGCGCGAACATGGTTCCCAGAAAAAGCATGAAGCCGTCCGGGTACTGGTGGTTCGATCCGGTCGCCTGCTCGACGAGCTCGGCGGGATCGCGGCTGATCTTCGACATGGAGCTCTTGCCCTGGAGCTGAAAGCCGTCAGCGCCGAGGATATCGAGCATGATTTCGGCGCGTCGGACATCGTCAAGCGTGAAACCATCGTCGAAGAGCCGGATGAAGGGACCGATGGAGCACGAAGCGTTGTTGTCCTTGGCCTTGCCGAGGAGCAGCGCGCTGCGGCCCTCGAAGTCGCGCAGGTTAACGTCGTTGCCAAGCGCGGCGCCGCGGATCCTGGCGCGCGAATCGACCGCGAGCACGATCTCGGGCTCCGGATTGTTCCAGGTCGATTTGGGGTGCAGCCCGATCAGCGCGCCATGACCGACGGAAGCCATCGGCTGCGTCTTGGTGAAGATCTCGGCGTCGGGCCCGATACCGACTTCCAGGTACTGCGACCATGCGCCCTGTTCGACCAGCACCTGCTTGATGCGCGCCGCCTCTTCCGACCCGGGCCTCACGGACGCGAGGTTGTCGCCGAGAATGCCGGTAAGGCGCGCGCGAATCGCCTCGGCGCGGCTCGCATCGCCTCGCGCCTGTTCCTCGATCACGCGCTCGAGCGTGCTCGCGATGAAGGTGACGCCGGCGGCCTTGACCGCCTGCAAATCGCACGGCGCGAGCAAGCGCGGCTTGGTGTCGTCGAAATCGGGACAGCTGTTCGCGAGCAGGTCCTCGATCGAGCCGATGGCTTGGCTGGTGGGCATCAGGGCGCGCACGACAGCAGCGGCGTCCTCGTGCTCGAGAAACAAGCTGACGGTCGGGCAGATCGACGCCAGGTCGATTACGGTGCCGTCGGGCCTGACGGTGATCGGAGAAGGACCCGCAGGATTGCCGGGGATCCAGGCGCGGCCGAGCAGTGTGGCCGATTTCCAGTCCGCGGGTAGGGCAGACAATGACGATGAGGCAGTGCGCGGGCCGGTCATGGGTGCTGTTGCATGGCGGTTTGGTGACGGCGGATGCTGTTGGCGCGCGATTCTCGTCGAGAGGTGCGGCCAACGCTGCTCATAAGTTTACCCTGTTCATGGTCCGGGCGACGGGTGTAGCCTGTTTGCCAGCGGCACCCGTGTGCTGGTTCGAGAATGGCTCGATACATGATTGAAGTCCTTCCGTTTTGCATTGTCATCCCGGCTAAAGCGAGCCCGGAGGACGATGGTTCGAAAAGCAGCCAAGCGTTACGCCGGTGGCACGTGCGCCAACGACACTGGATTCCCGCTTTCGCGGGGGTGACGAGACTTGGCGATCCGCCTTCCGAGTGGTCGTCCCATGGTCAGGGCATCCTGTTGCAACCCACGCCGCCCGTGGAAGACGATGATGACGACGACGAGGACGACAAGGTGAAGCCGGGCTCCGGCGGCAACATCGACCCCGACGATGACGATGGTTTCTCGGACGACGATGACGATGATGATGATGACGACGAGACGATGTGGTCCGTTGGCGCGCAATCGCTGCGCTGAAATGGTGTCGGGGCCCATGCATTCCGTGCTATAATTCGCCCCGCGCGGCGCTCTGAATGCCTCGGAGCGCAAGACGCAGGTTTCGCCATCCATGCCTCAGGCTAGTTTCCGGAGGCGTTCAGGCGGACCGATCATCGGTTTCTAATCTCTCGCTCAGGCTTGTTCCTCCGAGCGGCGTTCTCCGGTTAGAGAAGATGGATATGCAGTTCTCGACCCGGTTGCGGCCGTTTGCGCGCGCCTGGGCGATTGCCTCGGGCTAAGCAGCCGGGCAACGCGCCAGCGTTCCGCATTTCCGCTATTCCGGAATTTTGGGCACAGGTCGCCGTTTTGGCGTCGCCTGCTTATTGCCCGTGCCCGCTGCGCCGTCATTGGCGGATGCGGGTCGTGTTTTGTGATGGGATCTCCAATGAATTTCGAAGAATTGAAACTCGCGCCGGAGCTGCTGCGCGCGCTGGCCGATTGCGGCTACACCGAACCCACGCCGATCCAGGCACAAACGATTCCTCCGCTCCTCGCGGGACGCGACGTCATCGGCTCGGCTCAGACCGGAACCGGCAAAACCGCGGCGTTCGTGCTGCCCGCGCTGCAGAGGCTCGCCACCATGACCCCGGGCACGCCACCCGCGCATCGCGCTACCGGCCGTCCGCGCGTACTGGTGCTGGCGCCGACGCGCGAGCTCGCGCAGCAGGTGGCGACGCAGTCGGTTCAGTACGGCAAGTACATGAAGTGGAAAACCGTGTGCATCTACGGCGGCGCGCCCTATCCGGTGCAGAACCGCGAGCTTTCGCGCGGCGTCGACATCCTCGTCGCCACGCCGGGCCGGCTCATCGATCACCTGGAGCGCGGCCGCGTCGATCTGTCGCAGCTGGAAATGCTGGTGCTGGACGAAGCCGACAGGATGCTCGACATGGGCTTCATCGACGACGTGGAATTGATTGCAGCGCGCACGTCCCAAGACGCGGCAGACGGTGCTGTTCTCGGCGACGTTCGACGGCGCGATCGCGCGCCTCGCCGGAAAGCTTCTGCGCGATCCCGTGCGCATCGAGGCCGATGCCGACAAGGCGCCGCCGGTCGCGATCGAGCAGCGCGTCCATTTCACCGACGATCACGCGCACAAGAACCGCGTGCTCGACCATTTGCTGGCCGACGTGGCGATGACGCAGAGCATCGTCTTCATCGCCACCAAGCGCGATGCCGAGTCGCTTGCGGCGCGGCTGCGCGGCGAAGGACACGCCGCCGCGGCGCTGCACGGTGACATGAACCAATTCGAGCGCACGCGAACCTTGACGGAGATGCGCCGCGGAAGGGTGCGCACGCTGGTCGCGACCGACGTCGCGGCGCGAGGCATCGATGTCGCCGGCATCAGTCACGTCATCAACTTCGACCTGCCGCGCCAGGCGGGCGACTACGTCCATCGCATCGGACGCACCGGCCGCGCCGGCGCTGCGGGCATCGCCGTTTCGCTCGCCGGTCACGCCGAGCGCGGCGCGCTGCGCCAGATCGAGCGCTACACGGGCGCTGCGATTACGACTCACGTCATCCCGGGCCTCGAGCCGCGCGCGCGCTCCGCCTCGAACGACCGCGGTGCGCACAGCAAGGGCGCTCCACGCAACGCGCACCATCGCCCGTCGTCGCATCCTCGCTCGCGCGAGGAGGGCTCGTACGGCGCGCGCAATCGCGCGTTGGTCGCCGTCGCCGCACGCACGGAGCGAATCGGGCTCGCAGGAGAGGAAGTACGGCCGCTCGCGGTAGATGGGTCGGGCCGTTCGCGGTATATGGGTTGGGCCGTTTGCGGTAGAAGGTTCGGACGTTCGCACGCAAGCTCGCACGGCGCCGCCCTATGTCGTCATCCCCGCGAAAGCGGGGATCCAGCGTCGTTGGTGAAAGAGACACCGGATTCCCGGGCTCGCGGGACTGACAGACATTAGGACGCGGGAGAGTTCGTCGTCCCGTAAAGAACGCCGCTGGATTCGCCTTCGCGGCAATGACGACTGTGTAGCGTTTCCGCGAATGGAAATTGAATCGCATCGCCGCGACCTCCGAGGCGCTGCGATTTTGCGGCGACGCAGTTGCGCGGCAATGACGTTCAACGTTCCTGCAGTCCCCCGAACCGCTCCTGAAAATGCGCTGTCGCCGCGTCGCGCGACCGCGGCGTCTCCTTGAGCACGTCCTCGAGATAGCGCTCGGCGCCGCCGTGCACACGCCGATACAGCCCGGCACAGAGCGCGTAGGCGGCAGCCTCGGGCCAGTTCGAAGGCAACAGCTCCGCCGGCAGCTGAGGGTCATGCAGCGTCACGCGCCTGAACTCATGGATCAGGAGCGTACGCAGGACGAAGCACTGCTGCGGGTCCGGGTCAGCGCCGCCGTCGAGTTGATCGGCGATCGCCCGGAAGCGAGCAACGAAGCCGCGGTATGCCGCGGCGACGCTTTTCAAGTCCCAGCAATCCCCGGCCAGCGACGCGATGGATCCGGCGCCGCGCGGAAGTCCGTGCGCGGCGGCGATCGCGACGCGTCCAGATATGCCCAGCGCCAACACCGTCTCCCTGAGACCGGGCTCGCCTCCGACGCGCGCCGGCCGTGCGAAAAGGCCCGGGGCGACGACGCCGAAGCCGTCCCATTCCAGTTCCTTGCGTAGCTCGCGCCGCACCGATTCGTCGATCGATGCGGGCGGGACGATAAGCAAGTCCCAGTCTCCGTCCCACGGATCGACTCCCGGCGGGGCATAGATGCGCCGATACGCGTGCTCGAATCGGCGCTGTCCTTGCGTCGTGAGGCGATAGAGGCTGCGCCGGCCATGCTGTCGCGCGACCAGCCATCCTTCCCGCGCCAGGCGATAGACGCTGGTGCGCACCAGGCGCTCGTTGACGCCGAAGGGCTCGAGCAGGCCGATCAGTCCCGACAGCCATATCGCGCCGCCATGCGGGGCGATCGAATCTCCCCAGACGGTCACGACCAGCGACTTCGCCTTCGGCGGCGCGTGCGCAAGCTGCCGCCGGATCCAGCGGCCCACCGCCGGATCGGGCGCGCGTGCGGAGCCTGGGTTGGATCCTGCGCCAGTCATGTCCGCGGATCTGATACAGAATTTGCCATATGCATGTAAAAAGTGTATCGTTTTTTGATGGCCGCCGCCAGCGAAGCGAGCGGTTACAGGGCCGCAGGAGGATTCCATGTACGCGCAAATGGTCGACACCGGGGCGAAGCGCCTGCGCTCGCTCGACGAGCTCTCACCCGAGGAGCGCGCGTTCCAGGCGCGGATCGATGCCGACATCAAGATCGAGCCCAAGGACTGGATGCCCGAGGCGTACCGCAAGACGCTGATCCGGCAGATCTCGCAGCACGCGCATTCGGAGATCGTCGGCATGCTGCCCGAGGGCAACTGGATCACGCGCGCGCCGAGCCTGAAGCGCAAGGCGATCCTGATGGCCAAGGTCCAGGACGAGGCGGGCCACGGGCTCTACCTCTACTGCGCCGCCGAAACGCTGGGCGTCTCGCGCGACGAGATGGTCGCCGATCTGCATTCCGGCAAGGCCAAGTACTCGAGCATCTTCAACTATCCGACGCTGACCTGGGCCGACATCGGCGCCATCGGCTGGCTGGTCGACGGCGCGGCGATCATGAACCAGATTCCGCTGTGCCGCTGCTCGTTCGGACCCTATGCGCGCGCGATGATCCGCGTCTGCAAGGAAGAGAGCTTTCACCAGCGGCAGGGCTTCGACATCATGATGACGCTGTGCAAGGGCTCGGCTGAGCAGAAGGCGATGGCGCAGGACGCGCTCAACCGCTGGTGGTGGCCGTCGCTGATGATGTTCGGGCCGCCGGACGCGTCGTCGGTGCACAGCGCGCAGTCGGCGCAGTGGAAGATCAAGATGCTGTCCAACGACGAGCTGCGCCAGCGCTTCGTCGACCAGACCGTTCCGCAAGCCGACTATCTCGGCATTGCCATGCCCGACCCTGAGCTCAAGTGGAACGAGGAGCGCGGCCACTACGATTTCGGGCCGATCGACTGGGACGAGCTCTACAACGTCGTCAAGGGCAACGGACCGTGCAATCGCGAGCGTCTGCGCGCGCGCGTCGATGCGTGGGAAGAGGGCGCATGGGTGCGCGACGCGGCGATGGCGCACGCGGAAAAGCGCGCGCGCGGCAGCGATGATGGACCGCATGAAGCAGCGACGCGAGCGAGCGAGCGCAAACGCATCGAGGAGGACGGCATGAGTCATGAATGGCCTCTGTGGGAAATCTTCATCCGCTCGCAACACGGGCTTGCGCATCACCATGTGGGCAGCCTGCACGCTCCCGACGCGGAAATGGCGGTCAAGAATGCGCGCGACGTCTACACGCGGCGCAATGAAGGCGTCAGCATCTGGGTCGCGAAATCGGCCGACATCGTCGCCAGCTCGCCCGGCGACAAGGAGCCGATGTTCGAGCCCGCGAGCAGCAAGGTGTACCGGCATCCGACGTTCTTTCCCATGCCCGACGAAGTGAAGCACATCTGACATGGCGTCCGATCGACAGCTCCTCGAATACGTCCTGCGGCTCGCCGACAGCGATTTGATCCTCGCCCAGCGCCTGGGCGCGTGGGTGGGGCACGGCCCCGTGCTCGAGGAGGACATCGCGCTCACCAACGTCGGGCTCGATCTCCTGGGTCAGGCGCGGCTGTGGTACGCGTATGCGGGCGAGATCGAGGCGCGCTTCGCTCCGCGGCGCCGCGCACCGAGGACGCAGTTTGCTTTCCTGCGCGAAGGCGGCGGTTTCCGCAATCTGCTGCTCGCCGAGCAGCCGAACGGCAACTACGCCGATACGACCGCGCGCCAGTTCTACTTCGACGTCTGGCACGAGCTGGTCCTGCGCGAGCTCGCCGCTCACGCGATGCGCGCATCGCCGAGATCGCATCCAAGGCACTCAAGGAAGTGACCTATCACGCGGAGCGCAGCACCGACTGGGTGATACGTCTGGGCGACGGCACGGCAGTTGAGCCACGCCAGGATGCAGGCGGCGATCGACGACCTGTGGATGTATACCGGCGAGATGTTCGCGGTGGATGAGACCGAACAGTCGCTGATCGCCGACGGCGTCGCGGCCGACGCCGCCGCGCTCTTGCCGCCTGGCGCGATCGAGATCGCCCGTGTGCTCGAGGAGGCGACGCTGACCATGCCGGGCGAAGCGTGGATGCAGCGCGGCGGCAAGCAGGGCGTGCATACCGAGCACCTGGGCCACCTGCTGGCCGAAATGCAGTCGCTGCATCGCGCGCATCCGGGGGCGCAGTGGTGACGCGCAGGCATCGTGACGATACCGGGCGTCGTCGATCGAATCCTGTGTCGACGCCCGCGATCTCGGAGCGCGCACTGCGACTCTGGTCGCTGGAGTGCCGATTACGAGTCTGAGCGACGGGAATCCAACGTTCCGAGCCCGAAGTTGGCCGAGGCCGTTGAGAGAGCCGTGCCTCGAAGACATATGGCGCGCGCTCGCCGCGGTGCCCGATCCGGAAATTCCGGTGATCTCGGTGGTCGATCTCGGCATCGTGCGGGACGTCTCGTGGCACGACGATGAGCTCGTCGTGTCGGTGACGCCGACCTATTCCGGATGCCCCGCCACGGAGGTGATCGCCCGCGACATCGGCAGCGCGCTGACGCGTGCCGGCGTCGAGCGCTTTCGCATCGAGACCCGACTCTCGCCCGCGTGGACCACCGACTGGATCGCCGCCGGATGCCCGCCAGCGCCTCGCGGACTACGGCATCGCGCCGCCGGGGCAGCGCGCTGCCTGCCAGCCAGACAAGTCGCATCGACATCAGCGGCTTGCGGCGCGATCGCACCGAGGCGGCGAGCATCGCCTGTCCGCGCTGCCGATCGACTACACACCCGCGAGCAGTCGCGTTACGGCTCGACACCGTGCAAGGCGCAGTACCGCTGCGACGATTGCCTCGAGCCGTTCGACTATTTCAAGCCGCATTGATGGCTTCGTGCGGATAGTGCTGTTAGCGATGACCACTGTGGCGACAGCTTCGATAACACTGGCGTCATCCCCGCGCAACCGATTCATGCATTCGACTGGACGGCTTCAGCGGGGATCCAGCGGCGTTCGTCAAAATGACGACTGGATTCCCGCTTTCGCGGGAACTGACGATGCAATCGGCGCGAGTCGGTACTCTGGCTATGCGCAATCACGATGAGTAAATTCCATCCCCTCACCATCGCGTCGGTCGCGCAGGAAACGCGCGACGCGGTGACGCTGACGTTCGAGCGTCCCGCCCACGCTGGGCGACGCGTTCCGTTTCGTGCAGGGCCAGCACCTGACACTGCGCGCGGACATCGGCGGCGAGGACGTGCGCCGCTCGTACTCGATCTGCTCGGCGGTGCAGGACCAAACGTTGCGCATCGCGGTCAAGAAGACGCCCGGAGGCGTGTTCTCGACCTGGGCCAACGAGCACTTGAAGCAAGGCGCGACGATCGACGTCATGCCGCCGATGGGGCACTTCAACGTCGCGCTGGAGGCGTCGAATCGGCACGCACTACTCGGCTTCGCCGCAGGCAGCGGCATCACGCCGCTGTTGTCGATCGTCAAGACCACGCTGCTGACCGAGCCCGACAGCCGCTTCACGCTTTTCTACGGCAACCGCTCGTCGAGCGCGGTGATTTTCCGGGAGGAGCTGGCCGACCTCAAGGACCGCTTCATGACGCGATTCAATCTCGTTTACGTCATGAGCCGCGAGCCGCAGGACATCGAGCTGCTGAACGGCCGCATCGACCGCAAGAAGGCCGACGCGCTGCTCGAGCATTGGGTCGACATGAGCGAGGTCGACATCGCCTTCGTCTGCGGCCCGGACGGCATGATGCAGGCCGTCGAGCGAGTCGCTGCAGGCGCACGGCTTGCCGAAGTCGCAGATCAAGATCGAGCTCTTCGCCGCCAGCATTCCGAAGCACGAGCACAGGGTCCCGGAGGCGCTTCCGCCGGGGCAGTCGGAATGCGCGGTGACGGTGATCATCGACGGCGCGCGACGCGAGTACACGCTGGAAAAGACCAAGGAGAACATCCTCGATGCGGCGCTCAGGCAGGGCATCGAGCTTCCGTATTCGTGCAAGGGCGGCGTGTGCTCGACCTGCCGCGCCAAGCTGATCGAGGGCGAGGTCGACATGGACGTCAATTTCGCGCTCGAGGACTACGAGGTCGCGCGCGGCTTCGTTCTTTGCTGCCAGAGCTATCCCGTGACCGACAAGGTCATGGTCGATTTCGACCAGGGCGCCTGAGGTCAGGGCTACGGCCGAAACTCAGCGGTCGCCGCGACGAGCCGATTCCGGGCGCCGCCACAAGCTGCTAATCTTCCAATGTAGGTCCACCGCATTCGAAAGGTCTTCCCTTGTCTCATCCCTTGTTCGAACGTCACAAAGCGCTGCTCGATCAGGCGCTCGCGGCAATCGCCGGCCGCGGCTACTGGAGCGCGTTTCCGGAGTCGCCCAGTCCCAAGGTCTACGGCGAAGGTGCGGCCGAAGCCGGCAAGGCGGCTTTCGATGCGCTGCTGAACAAGCCGTTCCCGATGCAGCTTCCGGGCAGCGTGGGAACGCGTCGGCGGCGAGAAATCGCCCTACGGCATGGCGCTCGGCGTCACCTATCCGAAGGTCGATCTCGATCAGCTCTTCGCGGCCATCGCCAAGGCCGAGCCTGCGTGGCGCAAAGCCGGCCCGGAGGCGTGGGTCGGCGTGTCGCTGGAAATCCTGACGCGCATCAACAAGCGCAGCTTCGAGATCGCGCACGCGGTGATGCACACCACCGGGCCAGGCGTTCGTGATGTCGTTCCAGGCCGGATGCCCGCATGCGCAGGATCGCGGGCTCGAGGCGATCGCGTACGCGTGGGACGAGCTGCGCCGCATTCCGGCCAAGGCGTACTGGGAAAAGCCGCAAGGCAAGAACGAGCCGCTGAAGATGGAAAAGCACTACCGCATCGTGCCGCGCGGCGTGGCGCTGGTGATCGGCTGCAACACCTTTCCGACCTGGAACGGCTATCCGGGCATGTTCGCGAGCCTCGCGACCGGCAATGCGGTCATCGTCAAGCCGCATCCGAACGCCATCCTGCCGCTCGCGATCACCGTCCAGATCGCGCGCGAGGTGCTCGCCGAAGCCGGGTTCGACCCGAACATCGTGACGCTGGTCGCGCACGCCGCCGGCGACGACACCGCGCAGAAGCTCGCGCTGCGCCCGGAAGTGAAGCTCATCGATTTCACAGGCAGCACCGCGAACGGCGAGTGGCTGGAGAAGAACGCCCGCCAGGCGCAGGTCTACACCGAAAAGGCCGGCGTGAACCAGATCGTCATCGACTCGGCGGCCGACATCAAAGGCGTCGCGCGCAACGTCGCGTTTTCGCTCGCGCTCTACACCGGGCAGATGTGCACCGCGCCGCAGAACATCTACGTTCCCGCGAAACGGCATCGATACGGCCGAAGGGCATCTGTCGTTCGACCAGGTCGCGCAGGCGCTGGCCGAGAGCGTGCAGAAGCTGGTCGGCGATCCTGCGCGCGCGGTCGAGATCCTAGGCGCGGTGGTCAACGACGGCGTATCGCAGCGCATCGAAGCCGCGCGCGCGTTGGGCACGGTGCTGCTCGACAGCCAGAAGCTCGCGCATCCGCAGTTTCCGCAGGCGACCATCCGCACGCCGCTTGCTGGTGAAGCTGGACGCCAAGGACGACGCGAAGTACCTCAAGGAATGGTTCGGGCCGATCGCCTTCGTCATCGCCACCGACGACACCGCGCAGAGCCTCGACATCGCGCGCCGCGCGGCCAGGGATCACGGCGCGTTGACGCTCTCGGTGTACTCGACCGACCCCAAGGTGATCGACGATGCGATCGCGGTCGCGGAGGATGCCGGGCGTCGCGCTGTCGATCAATCTGACCGGCGGCGTGTTCGTCAATCAGTCGGCGGCGTTTTCGGACTTTCACGGCACCGGCGCCAATCCGGCGGCGAACGCGTCGCTGACCGACGCCGCGTTCGTCGCGAGCCGCTTTCGCGTCGTGCAGCACCGGATGCACGTCGGGACATGAGGAGCGCGTGAGCTACCAGCACATTCTGTATGCGAGCGAGGGCGGCGTCGCGCGACTGACGCTCAACCGGCCGGACCGCCTGAACAGCTTCAACGACGCGATGCACGCCGAGGTCCGAGATGCCTTGGTCGCGCGTCAAGGACAGCACTGACGTGCGCGTGCTGCTGCTGACCGGCGCGGGACGCGGCTTTTGCGCCGGGCAGGACCTTGGCGACCGCGCGGTCGCTCCGGGCTCCGAGGCGGTGGATCTGGGCTCGTCGATCGAGCGCAACTACAAGCCGCTGGTGCTGGGCTTGCGTGCGCTGCCGATGCCGGTCGTGTGCGCGGTCAACGGCGTCGCCGCGGGCGCGGGCGCGAACATCGCGCTCGCGTGCGACATCGTGATCGCGACCAGGTCGGCGAGCTTCATCCAGGCATTCTCGAAGATCGGATTGATCCCCGATTCCGGCGGCACATATTTCCTGCCGCGCCTGGTGGGCTCGGCGCGAGCGATGGGGCTGGCCATGCTCGGCGACAAGCTCTCCGCGGAGCAGGCCGCAGCGTGGGGATTGATCTGGCAGTGCGTCGACGACGCCGACTTCGCGCCCAGCGTCGAAGCGCTGGTGGAGCGGCTGGCGACGTCCGCGACACGCGGCCTCGCCGCGGCCAAGCGGGCGATCTACGCGGGCGCCGAGACGCTGGAGGCACAGCTCGACATGGAACGCGACATCCAGCGCGTGCTGGGGCGAAGCGACGACTATCGCGAAGGCGTGAGCGCGTTCGCGGCGAAGCGCCAGCCGCGGTTTACCGGGCGATAGCGGTCTGACAGCAATCGCCGAATGTGGGAAATAGCTTCCGTAAAATTATCGTCGATATCCGCTCCCGATTCGCCGGGCAGAAAGCGGGGATCCAGCGGCGTTCGTCAAAAAGACACTGGGTTCCCGCTTCCGCGGGAACGACGGGCATTGTTCAGGTGGCCGTTGCGTGCGCCGCGCTAGTGGCCAACGCAATGACCAAGACTGATACATCGCCTCGCCTGCCACGTATCACGGCTCCGCCGCACGCACAATCGCTCGCCGAGCGCGTGGCCGCGGAAATGTTCGCGCGCGACCGTGCATCGCAGGCGATGGGCATGCGCATCGTCAAGCGTCGGGCCGGGACGCGCCGAATTGACGATGAAGGTTCGCGCAGACATGCTCAACGGCCACGCAACGTGCCACGGCGGATTCATTTTCACGCTTGCGGACAGTGCGTTCGCCTTTGCCTGCAACAGCGCCAACATGACCACGGTCGCGTCGGGCTGCAGCATCGACTTCGTGGCGCCGGCACGCGAGAATGACGTGCTGACCGCGATCGGCGTCGAGCGATCCTTGAGCGGCCGTACCGGCGTCTACGACATCGAGGTGAAGAATCAGAACGGCGAGACTGTCGCGACTTTTTCGTGGCAAGTCGCACCGGATCAAGGGCCACGATCGTCGCCGAGCCTGTCGCCGTAGGAGGGGAAATGCCAGCCAGGAAACCAGCGCCAGGCGACCTCGAGGCCATCGAAACGGCGAGCCGAGACGAGCTTCAGGCGCTGCAGTTGCAGCGCCTGCGATGGACGCTGCGGCACGCGTACGACAAAGTCGCGCACTACCGCGCGAGCTTCGATGCCGCGGGCGTGCGGCCGGACGACCTTCGTACGCTCTCCGACCTCGCGAAGTTTCCGTTCACGGTCAAGACCGACCTGCGTGATCACTATCCGTTCGGCATGTTCGCCGTGCCGCGCGAGCAGGTCGTGCGTATTCATGCGTCGAGCGGGACGACGGGGCGGCCGACCGTGGTCGGCTACACCGCCAAGGACATCGACACCTGGGCCACGGTCATGGCGCGCTCGATACGCGCCGCCGGCGGACGCGCGGGCGACATCGTGCACGTCGCCTATGGGTACGGACTCTTCACCGGTGGCCTCGGAGCGCACTACGGCGCCGAGAAGCTCGGTTGCACCGTCATCCCCATGTCCGGCGGCATGACCGAGCGCCAAGTCCAGCTCATCATCGACTTCAAGCCCGATATCATCATGGTCACGCCGTCGTACATGCTGGCCATCGCCGAGGAAATGGAAAGGCAACGCATCGATCCGCATAAGACCTCGCTCAAGATCGGCATCTTCGGCGCCGAGCCCTGGACGCCGGCGATGCGGCGCGCGATCGAGGCCAGGCTCGACATCGATGCCATCGACATCTATGGTCTGTCGGAAATCATGGGGCCCGGGGTCGCGCAGGAATGCATCGAGACCAAGGACGGACTGACGATCTGGGAGGATCATTTCTATCCCGAGATCGTCGATCCGCAAACCGGCGCGGTGCTACCTGAAGGCGAAAAGGGCGAGCTCGTCTTCACCTCGCTCACCAAGGAAGCGTTGCCGATGATCCGTTACCGCACGCGCGACTTGACGCGCCTGCTGCCGCCGAGCTCGCGCTCGATGCGGCGCATGGAAAAAATCACGGGCCGCTCCGACGACATGGTGATCATTCGCGGCGTCAACGTGTTCCCGACTCAGGTCGAGGATCTGATCCTGAAGCAGCCGGAGCTCTCGCCGCACTACTTGCTCGAGATCACCCGGCCCGGGAGTCTCGACGAGATGACGGTCCACGTCGAGATGTGCACCGAGCTCGCGCAAAGCGATGCCGACGCGCGGCACGCTGCCGCCAGGTCGCTCGAGCAGAACATCAAGGGTTATATCGGGGTTTCGACGACGGTCTTGCTGGCGTCGCCTGGTGGAATCGAGCGCTCGATCGGCAAGGCCAAGCGCGTCGTCGACAAACGTCCCAAGGACTGATTCGGGAGCTTCCGGTGCCTGTCGTGATGGCAAGAACGCGGTACACCGCGCAGCCTGAGCGCTTCGAAGTCGATCCGATCGCGGGCTCGATACGCAGTGGCGGCAGGGCGCTCGGCATGAGCGAGCTGCAGTGGGATGTTCCGACGCGGGGCACGGTCTACGGCGTCCTGATGAACTATCGTGGGGCGTTCGAGGACCCGGGCGCAGGAGGTGCGGCCGTAGTGCCGACTGCACCTCGTGCGCCGCTGCTTTATATCAAACCCGCGAACACCTGGATCGCCTACGGTGACGCGATTCCGCTGCCGGATGACCTCGGAACCATCGAGGCAGGGGTCGCCCTTGGCATCGTGATGGCCGCGACCGCGTGCCGCGTCGCCAGCTGTCGACGCGCTCAACTTCGTTGCCGGCTACACCATCGTCAACGATCTGGGTGAGCCGCATCAACGGGAGCGGGAGCTTCTTCCGGCGACGCGGCAGCGCTGTCGCGATGGCTTTTGCGCCATCGGTCCCTGGGTCGTTCCCAGGCAAGCGCTGCGTTCCCCTGACAACCTTCGCTTGCGGGTGCTCGTCAACGGCGAGCTCAAGGCCGAGCTCTCCACTGCCAACATGATGCGATCGGTGGCGAGGCTGATCGCCGACGTGAGCGAATTCGTCACCTTGCGCGCCGGCGACATCCTCCACAGCGGCGTGCCCGAGCACGCTCCGGGTGTCACCGCCGGCGATCGCGTGCGCATCGAGATCGAGGGCATCGGCGCGCTCGAGAACCCGATCGTCCCCGAGCGCGATCTGATGTCCCGGAGTCCGCGATGAAGCGCGCCCGCGTTGCCTTCCTCGGCGCCGTGCACGACGCGGTCGGCGAGGACGGCCGCCTGAGACTCGCCGACGGCCGACTGGTCGACGAATCCGCGGTCGTGTGGTTGCCGCCGTTCGCGGATACCGCGCGGCCGCGCACCATCTTTTCCGTCGAGACCAACTACACCGACAAGGCCAGGGAGCTTGCCTTCAAGGCGCCTGACGAGCCCATGATTCTGATCAAGGGCCCCGGAGCCCTGATCGGCCATTGCGCCGAGACCCGTCGGCCGGCCGACGCCACGTACATGCACTATGCGTGCGAGCTCGCGGTCGTCATCGGCAAGACCGCGCGACGCGTGACGCGGACCGACGCCTATGAGTACGTGCAGGGATATTCGGTGGCCAACGCTTACGTCGTGCGCGACTATCTCGAAGACGACGGTGTGCCCAATCTCCGTGCCTCAGGGCGCGATGCGTGCACTCCGATCGGACCCTGGATGGTCGATGCGGGCGACATTCGCGACCCGATGAACCTGCGCCTGCGCACGCTCATCAACGGCGGCATCACCCAGCAGGGAAGCACCCGCGACATGGTCTTCGACATCCGCTTTCTGATCGCTTACCTGAGCGCGTTCATGACGCTGTACGCGGGCGATGTCATCCTGACCGGGACGCCGGACGGCCTCGTGGGCGTTCAGGAAGGCGACGAGGTCGTCGCCGAAATCGACGGTGTCGGGCGCTTGAGCAACACGATTGTCGGCGACACTGCGATCGCCGGCGCGTCGTCAATTCGCTATGGCTGAACCATGCGCGTAGCGATCGCCGGCGCCGGCGCCATCGGCGTATTTCTCGGCACGCGACTGGCGCAGAGCGGGTGCGAGGTCGCTGCACTGGCCCGTGGCGCAACCGCTGCGGCGTTGCGCGCGCATGGATGGCGCCTGCAGACGGGCGACACCCTGGTCTCGGCACCCGCGCGTGTCGCCGATCACGCGGGCGAGCTCGGGACGCAGGATCTCGTCATCGTCGCGGTGAAGGGACCTTCGCTGGCCGGCATCGCCGCAGGAATCGCGCCGCTCCTCGGTCGCGACACGCTCGTGATGACGGCGATGAACGGCGTTCCCTGGTGGTTCTTTCACGAATTCGGTGGGGAGTGCGCCGGGATGCAACTCACGTCCATCGACCCCGGCGGATCGATCGCCGCGGCGATCCCCGCTCGTCAGGTCATCGGCTGTGTCGTGCATGCTGCGTGTGCGAGCCCGGAGCCCGGTCTGACGCGTCATAGCGTCGGCAATCGCCTCATCATCGGCGAGCCGCGAGGCGGCGATTCGCCGCGCGTGAACGCCGTGGCGGATGCGCTGACGCGCGCGGGCTTCGACGTGGAGGTGTCCGCCTGCATCCAGCGCGACGTCTGGTACAAGCTGTGGGGCAACATGACCATGAATCCGGTCTCGGCGCTGACGGGCGCGACGGTCGACAGGGTGCTCGACGATTCCCTGGTCAACGCCTTCTGCCTCGAGGTGATGCGCGAAGCGGCATCGATCGGCGCACGAATCGGCTGTCCGATCGAGCAGAGCGGCCAGGATCGCAACGCCATCACGCGCAAGCTCGGCGCCTTCAAGACTTCGATGCTGCAGGACGTCGAGGCCGGCAAGCCTGTCGAAATCGACGTGCTGCTGTCCGCGGTGCGCGAAATCGGCCAGAAGGTCGGCGAGCCGACGCTGCAGCTCGACGCGTTGCTGGGACTGTCGCGCCTGCATGCGAGGACGCGTGGCCTTTATCCGATGTAACGCATAAGATGCTGGGCCACACGCGCCAGCACGAACACCGGAGCTCATCGATGAGCGAAAAGAAATTCGCGTCGCAAGCCGACATGGAGGAAAAAAAGGTCAGCTTCGACAAGCTTTCCGATCACGCGTACGCCTACACGGCCGAAGGCGATCCCAACACCGGCATCGTCATCGGCGATGACGCGGTGATGGTCATCGACACGCAGGCGACGCCGGTCATGGCGCAGGACGTGATCCGCCGCATCCGCGAAGTCACGGACAAGCCGATCAAGTACGTCGTGCTCTCGCACTACCACGCGGTGCGCGTGCTCGGCGCCTCGGGTTACAAGCCCGAGCACATCATCGCCAGCCGCGATACCTACGACCTCATCGTCGAGCGCGGCGAGGCCGACATGAAGAGCGAGATCGAGCGCTTTCCGCGACTCTTTCGTGCCGTCGAATCGGTGCCGGGCCTGACGTGGCCCACGCTCGTGTTCGAGCGCCGCATGACCCTGTGGCTCGGCAAGCTGCAGGTCGAGATCATGCAGCTCGGCCGCGGCCACACCAAGGGCGACACGGTAGTCTGGCTGCCGCAGGAACGGATCCTTTTCTCCGGCGATCTGGTGGAGTATGGCGCGACCCCGTACACCGGCGACGCCTATCTGACCGACTGGCCCGCGACGCTCGACGCGATCGCGGCGCTGCGAGCCGCTGAAGCTCGTGCCGGGACGCGGCGCCTCGCTGATGAGTCCCGCCCAGGTCGAGGCAGGCCTGGAAGGAACGCGCAGCTTCGTGAGCGAGATGTTCGACGCGGTGAAGCGCAGCGTCGCGGCGGGGCACGACCTTCGCACCGCCTATCGTGAAACCTACGCCATGCTGAAGCCCAAGTTCGGCCAATGGGTCATCTTCGATCACTGCCTTCCGTTCGACGTGACGCGTGCCTACGACGAGGCAACGCAGTACCGGGATCCGCGCATCTGGACGGCGGAGCGCGACAAGGCGATGTGGGAATCGCTGGAAGGCTAGCCGTGGCTTACGGGCTCAACGGCCCACAGCAACGCCGCAAGATCGATGAAGACATACACTCATCCTGTTTACCGTTCCGCGCCTCCCGAGCTTGGCGGGACGCCGCATCATTGGCCGGTGGTGATCGCCGGCGCCGGTCCGGTCGGGCTCTGCGCGGCGATCGACCTCGCGCAACGTGGCATCGACGTTCTCGTGCTCGATGAAGACAACACCGTCAGCGTCGGCTCGCGCGCCATCTGCTGGGCCAAGCGCACGCTGGAGATCTTCGACAGGCTGGGCTGCGGCGATCGCGTCGTCGACAAAGGGCGTCGAGTGGAACGTCGGCAAGGTCTTCTTCCGCGACGAGCAGATCTATCAATTCGACCTTCTCCCCGAGGCGGGCCATCGCCGCCCGGCCTTCGTCAATCTTCAGCAATACTGGGTCGAGCAATTGCTGGTCGAGCGCTGTCTGGACCTGGCGCAAGCCGAGCTGCGCTGGCAGAACAAGGTGGTCGGCGTCATGACGGAGCCCGATCGTGTCGCGATCCGGGTCGCCGCGCCCGAAGGCGAATACACCGTCCACGCCGATTGGCTGATCGCGGCCGACGGCGCGCGCAGCCCGGTGAGGGGCATGCTGGGGCTGGAGACCGAGGGCACTGCCTTTCGCGATCGCTTCCTGATTGCCGATGTGCTCATGCACTCGGAGTTTCCAGCCGAGCGGTGGTTCTGGTTCGATCCTCCGTTTCACCGCAATCAGTCGGCGCTGCTGCACCGCCAGGCGGACAATGTCTGGCGCGTCGACTTTCAACTCGGTCCCGATGCCGATCCGGATGAAGAAAAGACGCCCGAGAAGATCATGCAGCGGCTCGCGTGCGATGCTTGGTGACAGTGTCGAATTCGACATCGAATGGGCCAGCGTCTACACCTTTCAGTGCCGGCGGATGCGCTCGTTCCGTCATGCCCGCGCGCTCTTCGTCGGCGATGCCGCGCATGTGGTGTCGCCCTTCGGCGCTCGCGGCGCGAACAGTGGCATCCAGGACGTCGACAATCTGGTCTGGAAGCTCGAGCTGGTGATGGCAGGGCAGGCCGCCGAATCGCTGCTGGATAGTTACGACGCCGAACGCACATGGGCGTCCGATGAGAACATCCGGCATTCGACGCGCAGCACCGACTTCATCACGCCCAAGAGCCAGGTCGAGCAGGGATTTTCGCGACGCGACCTTGCTGCTCGCCAAGCATCACGCATTCGCTCGGCGCCTCGTCAACAGCGGCCGCCTGTCACTGCCGACAGCGCTCGACGCAGTCGCCCCTCAATACCCACGATGCGGAATCGTTTGCATGTGCGATGGCGCCGGGCGCCGCGGCTGCGGACGCTCCTGTCGCCGGTCCGCGGGGCGAGTGGTTGCTGTCGTACATGGAGGAAGGGTTCACGTTGCTCGTGTTCGGCGCGACAGCACTGCCAGACGCGATCGATGCGTTGGCCCGCGATGCCACGACCTGCAAGGTGCTCCAGGTCGGCGGCGCGCCTGTCGCGGGGGCGGTCTGCATCGAGGACAGCGAGGGGATGGTGGCTGCGCGCTATGATGGCAGGCCGGGAACGTGCTATCTGTTCCGTCCGGACCAGCATCTTTGCGCTCGCTGGCGGAATTTCGATCTGCGGTCGGTGCGGGAATCGATCGCGCGCGCGACGCGGCCAGGCCTACAAGGAGGCGAGAGAAGCAGCATGACGACGCATTCATTCGGTGGCGGTCGGCCAGGGTCGCTCCCGGGTTCACTCACGGGTTCGCTCAACACGCAGCCGAACATCTCCAAGCACGACGATTTCTATCACGATCTGATCGAAATGCATCGCGATCTCTCGGCGCAGCAGAGCGCGCTCGGTCAATGCCAAGCTGATTCTGCTTCTCGCGAACCATATCGGTGATCTCGGAGTCCTGCGCGAAGCGATGCGAGCGGCGCGGCATGAGATCGAACCGGAGTCGGACGGCGATCGCCAGCAAAGCTGACCGAGGAAGCCTAAGTGACATTCGACCTGATCTCTCGCGAACGCGATGAAGCGTAAGACTCCCGCGGCTCGACGCGCCGCAGTGCCCAAATCGAAACCGAGCGCGGTGGCGACCTATCAGTCCGGCTTCGGCAACGAGTTCGCGACCGAGGCTTTGCCGGGCGCGCTTCCGGCGGGCCAGAACTCGCCGCAACGCGCGCCCTACGGCCTCTATGCGGAGCAGCTGTCCGGCACCGCGTTCACCGCGCCGCGTGCTGCCAACCGCCGATCATGGTTGTATCGCATCCGGCCGGCTGCGATGCATCGCCCGTTTAAACCAGCTCGCCAATGCGCGCTTCACGAGCCGGTTCGACGAGGTGCCGACGCCACCGAACCAGATGCGCTGGGATCCGCTGCCACTGCCCAAGGCCGCAACGGATTTCATCGACGGCCTCGTGACCATGGCCGGCAACGGCGGCCCGGCAACGCACAGCGGCTGCGGTATACACATGTACGCGTCCAATCGGTCGATGCGCGACCGTTTTTTCTATGACGCCGACGGCGAGTTGCTGATCGTTCCCGCAGCAAGGCCGGATGCGATTTGTAACCGAGCTTGGACGCATCGATGTCGAGCCGCAGGAGATCGTCGTCATTCCTCGAGGCATCCGCTTTCGCGTCGAGCTGCTCGACGACACGGCACGCGGCTACGTCTGCGAGAACTACGGCGCATTGCTGCGACTGCCCGATCTCGGACCGATCGGATCCAACGGGCTGGCCAATTCCCGCGATTTTCTGACGCCGCATGCGTGGTACGAGGACAAAGAGGGCAGCTTCGAGCTTGTCGCCAAATTCATGGGCCATCTCTGGACGTCGGAGATCGGCCATTCGCCGCTCGACGTCGTCGCCTGGCATGGCAACTACGCCCCGTACAAGTACGATCTGCGCCGATTCAACACGATCGGCTCCGTCAGTTACGATCACCCCGATCCGTCGATATTTCTGGTGCTGCAATCTCAGAGCGATACGCCCGGCGTCGACAATCTCGACTTCGTCATCTTTCCGCCGCGATGGCTCGTGATGGAGCACACGTTCCGGCCGCCCTGGTTTCATCGAAACGTCGCCAGCGAATTCATGGGGCTTATTCACGGCGCCTACGATGCCAAGGCGGAAGGGTTCGTCCCGGGCGGTGCCAGCCTGCACAACTGCATGAGCGGCCACGGTCCCGACGCCGGGACCTTCGACAAGGCATCGAAGGCTGACGTCTCGAAGGGACAGCGTCTGTCCGACACCATGGCGTTCATGTTCGAGACGCGGACTGTGATCCGGCCGACGCGTCTCGCGCTGGAATCGGCCCAGCTCCAGCACGAGTATTTTCGCTGCTGGGAAGGGCTGTCGAAGCATTTCATTCCCGACCAACGCTAACCACCTGCCAAGTCATGAGCTCATCCTACGAAAATATCCTCGTCGAAACCCAGGGTCGCGTCGGCATCGTCCGTCTGAATCGCCCGCAGCGCATGAACGCGCTCAACGATGCGCTCGCCGCGGAGCTCGGCGCAGCGCTCGCCGCGTTCGACGCCGATGCGACCATCGGAGCGATCGTGATCACCGGGAACGACAAGGCGTTCGCCGCCGGCGCGGACATCGGCGCGATGGCCGAATGGAGCTTTCAGAAGGTCTATGCCGACAACTACATCATGGCCTGGGAGTCGGTGAAGCACACGCGCAAGCCGGTGATTGCCGCAGTGGCGGGATACGCGCTTGGCGGCGGCTGCGAGCTGGCGATGATGTGCGACATGATCATCGCCGCCGACACGGCGAAGTTCGGCCAGCCGGAAATCACGATCGGCACAATGCCCGGCATGGGAGGGACGCAGCGCCTGCCGCGAGCGGTCGGCAAGGCCAAGGCGATGGATTGGTGCTTGACCGGACGCATGATCGACGCGGCCGAAGCCGAGCGCTCGGGACTGGTAGCGCGAGTCGTTCCCGCGGACAAGCTTTTCGACGAAGCCCTTGCAGCCGCGACCAAAATCGCCGGGTTTTCGCTGCCGG
Source organism: uncultured beta proteobacterium (assembly GCA_963730465.1). Lineage (GTDB taxonomy): Bacteria > Pseudomonadota > Gammaproteobacteria > Burkholderiales > Casimicrobiaceae > PALSA-1003. Next base: position 226,562 of record CAVSRR010000005.1, read on the forward strand.
TCGTCCTCAAGATCAAGGAGGCGATCAACCGCGCCTACGAATCATCGCTCGCTGAAGGTTTGCTGTTCGAGCGGCGCGAGTTTCATTCCACGTTCGCGCTCGATGATCAGAAGGAAGGCATGCGCGCGTTCGTCGACAAGCGCAAGCCCGACTTCAAGCACCGCTGACACGCATCTTCATCAACGGCTGGCGCGCGTCGCCGCCATGCGCGATCCTAGGCTAGGCGCCCTCGGTCGATCACTGCGCCGCGTCCCCACGCGCGAGCCGCGCAACAAACGCGCTCAGAACATCCGCGCTCACATCGGACACCGCCACCCAATCCATGCCGGACCCGCTGGTACGCACGACGTTGAATCCGCGCACGGTGCTGGCCGGCGCCGGCGACGATTGCGCGGCCGTGCTCTCGGATCCCGGCCGCACGAACACATCGATGACGTGCTCGCGATAGCGGTAGACCAGCGTGGCAATGGGGCGACGGCCGAGATAGTCCAGGCGTCCGCCGGTCAGCGCGAAGCCCTTCGCTGGCCAGGTCCTGGACCGGCGGCGAGTAGTCGAGTCGCGCCGAGAGCCAAGGCTTGACCGTGTGCCGGTCCGAGGTCGCGACATCGGTGAGGTGATTCGATAGCGTCGCGCGCACGTGATCGGCGACGGCTTCGTTGACGATGTCCGTCCCCTCGCGCCACTCGAGCACCGTGGTTCCGATAAACCAGGCGAGCACCGTTGCCATGCATCCTGCGAGCGCGCCGCCGCCCAGCCATTGCCAGCGATCGCGAACCGGCTGCGCGCGCCTCGCAGGGCGCGCAGCGGCAAGCACGGAGTCGACGCGCGATCGCAAGCGCGGGCGGCGCGGGGAAATAAGGCACATCGCGCTTGATGCGGGCGCCGAGCGCGGCGTGCTCGTCGCGTTGAAGCGTGCAGTCGGCACAGCCGAGCAAGTGCTTTTCGACCGCGGCGCTTTGCATCGGATCGAGCTCTCCGTCGCTGTACGTCGGCAGCAACGGCGCAGCGTCATTGCAATTCATGGGCGGCCTCGGACCGTAGTCCTTGAAGTGGTGCCGAACATCATCGTCTCCATGGCGTCATCGACTCTTTCATGCCTACTTCGCCGTCGTGCGCGCCGATTGCGGCAGCACCGCGCGCAACAGCGGCGATTGTCGCAACAGGCCGCGCGCCCGCGCGAGCCGCGACATCACCGTTCCGATGGGTATATCGACGATCCGCGCGATGTCCCGATACGACAGGTCTTCCTGCTCGCGCAGCAGCAGCACTTCGCGAAATCCGACCGGCAGCGACGCGATGGCCCGCACCAGCGCCTGCGCATCGGCCTCGGCGATCGCGGTTTCCTCCGGCGTCGGGCGTGGGTCCGGCGCCTCCTCGATGACCTCGGTGTTGTCCCCACGCGCGAGCTCCGCGGGCCGGTTGCGGCCGATCCAGTCGTAGCAGGCGTGCCGCACGATTGTCAGGAACCAGGCCTTGGCGTTCGTGCCCTGGAGCGCCGAGGCATATTTCAAGGCGCGCTCGAGCGCGTCCTGCACGATGTCCTCGGCGTCGGCGTCGTTACGCGACAGCCAGCGCGCGAGGTTGTACGCGGAGTTCAGGTGCGGCAGCACCAGTTCCGCGCAACGCGCGCGGGCAGGTTCCTCGGACGGTCGAAGTCTCATCGGTCGCTGTCAGGGTCGATGATGGTATTACCGGGTCCGGCTATCGTTTATTCCCGAGCAAGGCCTTCACGCGTGTGACCTACAGCAGGGGGCTCAGCATCCGCGCCAGGTTCTCGAGGACCTTCACGATCGGCGGGCGCTGCCTCCAGCTCTGCAGGGTCAGCATCTCGCCCTCGCGCAGGTAGCGGTCCTGCTCCTCGCCGAGCCGCCTGCAGGTGCTCTTCATCATAGAGCAGGACCACGATCTCGGCATTGAGCGAAAAGGAGCGAATGTCGAGATTCGAGGATCCGATCCAGGCGATTCGTCCGTCGACGCTGATGTGCTTGGCGTGCAGGAAGCGCTTCCCGTAGCGGCAGATGCGAACGCCGGAGCTCAAAAGCTCGTCGTAGTAGGAGCGCTGACCGAGGAAGACGAGGACCTGATCCATCTGCATCGGCACCACGAGCGTGACCTCGACGCCGCGCAGCACCGACGTCTGCAACGCCTGCAGCAGAGCGCCATCGGGAATCAGATAGGGCATGGTGATCACGAGCTTCTTCGTTGCCGCGTGGATCAGCGACACGACCAGCCGTTGATTGTTCTCGCGCGGATAGCCGGGGCCGCTCGGCAAAGTCTGCGCGGCGACTTCTCCGGCGATGCGTGGCTCCGGAAAGTAGCGCGCTTCGCCGAGAAACTCGCCGACTTCGACGAACCAGTCGTCGGCGAACACCGCCTGCAGCTCGAGCACGATGGGTCCGCAAAGGCGGACGTTGAGCTCCTCGTAGGTGAGGCCCCGCTTGAAGGTCGAATCGATCAGGTTCTGCGATCCGACGTAGCCGATGTCGCCGTCGATCACCGCGATCTTGCGATGGTTGCGCAGGTCGATGCGGCCGGTGTGTCTCCGGAAGAATCCGACTCTCATCGTTTCCTCGGCGAGAATCCCGGCGCTCAACAGGCGCGGGAGCATGCGCTGGAATTCGGGTCGCGACCCGAGAGAGTCGGCGAGCACGCGGCACGCGATGCCTCGCTCGACGGCGCGCTCGAGCGCCGCGATGACGCGTCCGGCGGTCGCGTCATCGGCAATGATGTAGAACAGCAGATGGACATGGTTCTGCGCCATGTCGATGTCGGCGACGAGGCGATCGATCGTGCCGGCGTAGTCGGCGAGAATCTCGGCCGAGTTGCCGCCGAGAATCGGGAAGTCGCCCAGGTTTTCCGCCAGCGTCACCGCGTGCTGAAGCTCCGGCCCCACGTCCGGACGAAAAACGTTCTCGTCCTGAGCGAGCCGGTCGCGCGTGGGTTTGGACAGGGTTTCGAAATCGGCGTGGCCTACCAGACGCCATTCCGGCAGCGTCGGCCGTCCGATCAACAGGTACAGGATCAGGCCGACGACGGGCTCGAAAAATATCAGAAGCAGCCAGCCCTTGGCCGCATCTGGCGAGCGGCGGAACGGCACGATGACGATCATTGCCAGGCGCAGCGCCCATTCCGCGACGAAGAATGCGTTCAGCCAGAATTTCTCGTGATAGAAGATTTCGGTCACGTCAGCCTTCGCATCCGGTCGTGGGACTTGCATGCACCGCGATTGTGCGGCCTGCGCACCCTCCGTGCGCCGGTGGCCATTTTAACCGGTGAAGCGCCGGCTCTTCAGTGAAGGCGCGTGCTTGCCCGATGTTATGATTCATCGCAAGCGAGCGTGCACGGTACGAAGTGGAGGTTGGGTGGCGACGCGCAGCAAGGCCAGGGGTCCACGCCCGCCGCCGAATGCGGGGCACGATCGTACTGTCCTCGTCCTTCAGGGTGGCGGCGCGCTCGGTTCGTATCAGGCGGGCGTGTACGAGGGACTCGCGGAAGCCGGCATCCATCCGGACTGGGTCACCGGCGTCTCGATCGGTGCGATCAACGCAGCGCTGATCGCCGGCAATCCGCCGCAACAACGAGTCGATCGCCTGCGGCAATTCTGGGAACGTGTCTCGTCCGCGGCGCCGGTGACTCCTCCCGCTGCGCTCGACGTGGTTCGGCCGGCGCTCAATCGTCTCAGCGCGGCCGGGGCCGCGACCTTCGGCGTGCCCGGGTTCTTTTCCCCTCGTCTGCCGCCCCCGTACCTGGCGCCGGACGGAACCACCGGTGCGCTGAGCTACTACGACCCAGCGCCGCTCGAGGCGACGCTCGCGGAGATGGTCGATTTCGATCTCATCAATCGCAAGACCGTCAGGTTGTCGCTCGGCGCCGTGAACGTACGCACCGGCAACTCGGTTTACTTCGACAATCGGGACATGCGCATTCGCCTTGACCACGTGATGGCAAGCGGCGCGTTGCCTCCGGGATTCCCACCCGTGCGCATCGGCGACGAGGACTACTGGGACGGCGGGATCGTCTCCAACACCCCGCTTTGGTATGTGCTCGACGATTCGCCGCAGATGGATGCTCTGGTCGTCCAGGTCGACCTCTTCAGCGCACGCGGAGCGCTCCCCAAAAACATCGACGGCGTCCTCGAGCGCGCCAAGGATATCCAGTACTCGAGTAAGACGCGTTTCAATACGACACGCGTCAAGGAGATGGAGGACATGCGCCAAGTGGTCGAGCGCGTGATCGCCAGGCTGCCGCCGGCGTTGAAAAAGGATCCCGACGTCCTGCGGCTGGCGGAGAGAGCAAAGCCGGCGCGCATGACGATCGCGCACCTAATCAACCGGAGTCTGTCCAACTCCGCGACATGGAAAGACTACGAGTTCTCGCGCGCGACCATGAACGAGCTATGGGCCGCCGGCTTGCACGACGTGCGCAAGGGTGTCACGAGGGAACGCCGTTTGCGGCCCGAGGCCGCTGATGGCGGCACGCAGGTCGTCGACCTGACCCGATAAACAGATTTTGAACCCTGGCGTCGGCGACGACCCGCGACGGGCTGCCGCCTGCGCCGCACCAACTGGAGAACGGCTATGAGGCTAAAGGACAAAGTCGCGATCGTGACCGGCGCAGCGAGCGGCATCGGCAAGGACATCGCGCAGACATACGCGCGCGAAGGCGCGAAGGTCGTCATTGCCGATCTCAACAAGGACGCCGCCGAGGCGACGGCGTCCGAGATCAAGGGCAGCAGGCGGGCAGGCAATGGGAATCGCCATGGACGTCACCGACGAGCACGCGGTCAACGATGGCGTCGCCGCCATCGTTGCGGCGTACGGCGGCGTTGACGTCCTGGTCAGCAACGCCGGCATTCAGATCGTCCATCCGATCGAGGAGTTCAGCTACGCGGATTGGAAGAAGATGCTGGCCATCCACGTCGACGGCGCATTCCTGACCACGCGCGCGTGCCTGCCGCACATGTATGCCTCAGGACGCGGCGGCAGCGTCATCTACATGGGGTCGGTACATTCGAAGGAAGCGTCAGTGCTCAAGGCACCCTATGTCACCGCCAAGCACGGCCTCATCGGCCTTGCCAAAGTCGTGGCCAAGGAGGGCGCCGCGCACGGCGTGCGCGCCAACGTCATCTGCCCCGGATTCGTGCGCACGCCGCTGGTTGAAAAGCAGATTCCGGAGCAGGCAAAAGCGCTCGGCATCAGCGAGCAGGACGTGGTGAAGAAAGTGATGCTGAAGGAAACCGTCGACGGTGAGTTCACGACGGTCGACGACGTCGCGCAGGTTGCGCTCTTTTTTGCATCGTTCCCCACCAACGCGTTGACCGGCCAGTCGCTGGTCGTCAGCCACGGCTGGTTCATGCAGTGAACGGGACCGCGCGCCGCGGAGCGCTAAGCGCAGTTCAAATAGGTCTCGGCTTGGGTCGCACGACGGGTTTTGCGATCGAGGACACCACGCGCGGAGCAGCGGGTTCGGACGCTTGCGGCGCGGCAAGTGGCTCGCGGCAGGCGTTCGCCAGGTAAGCCAGCACCTGCTTCATCGTTGCCAGATCGGCGCGGTAATAAATGAAGCGGCTTTGCTGCCGGGAGCGAATGAGGCCGGCCTGCGCGAGCTCCCGCAAATGAAAGGACAGTGTGGCCGGGGCGAGGCCCAATGCCTCGCCGATGTTGCCGGCTGCCAGACCGTCACTTCCTTGCTGCGCCAGTAACCCGTAGATGGCCAACCGCGTGTCGTGGGCCAGGGCGCTGAGAATATTGGCCGCGTGCCATGTTTCCATATTTCCAGTATAGTCGAATATCAGCGTAAAAACAAGGCATGTCGAGCTATTTCGAACCGTCCCCATCGCGCCTAAGTAAGCGCGAGCTTACCCACGAAAGTGCGAGGACGGCCGCGGCAGTCCAAGCCCCGACCGCGATCTGTCCACGTCGTGCCGGGGCCGACGCCAGCATAGCGGGGTCCCGAAGCGATTCGGGGAACGGCCGCGGAGGCACCGGAATGATCCTGGCCAGCGCGGGGTCAGGCACGCGTGCCCGATACTCATCGACGCTGACGATGGGCCAGTCGCCCCAGGCCCGGCTGGAAGGCAGCTGCGGTACGCGCAGGAATACCAGCGCCTCGACGTCCTGCGCGAGGGCCGATTCGAAGGCGGTCCGCGCGTCATCAGGCTCGTCGCTTCGTGCAAGGCGCAGCATGCTGGCCGCGATTTCTTCGAACGCGATTGCCGGAAAGAGTCGCGTTCTGTCCTCGGTCAGATAGTTGAATGTCTTCGCTGCCTTGCCCAAGCTGCGCTCGCGAAGCGCGAAATAGGGAACGCCGAGCGCGGCCAGCAAGCGCGCGGTCGGGCCCGCGCGAGGAAATCCGCCACCCGAGTGCGCGCAGCGCGTCCACGCGTGATGCTCGCGCAATTCATCGTGGCGTGGTCGTAGACAAGCTGGTGGCGGTAGAAATGATTGTAGACACGACAGAGCGCTCCCTGAATCATGTTCGCCGTGCGCTCGTTACGGAGGATGGCGACGATCAGATACGAAGGCCGATACCAGGCTTGCCCGCTGTTGAGGTCGGCCAGGTAATTGTCGAGCGGCACCACCGATGCGACGATGCCTTTTTCGCTGAAGGCGTCGAGCGTGTAGAAATTGTCCGCCAGCCAGTCGCCCATGGCGCCGCCAGGCCCGACGCGCCCGGTCACCATCGCGAAATGTCCGCCGTGCGCTTCGTCGTCGTCGCCTTGCGCGCCGTTGAGCATCGCGGCGAGCACGGGTTTGCCTTCCCACTCGTCGCGCTGCGCCCGGGTTTCGCTCCCACAAGCTCATCGCCGCGAAGGCGCTCTGCGCGCCGCCCGCGGGCTCTTCGCGCACCAGCATCCTGATGCTTTCGGCCGTCGGAGTCGACTGCCCTGAACGGGGCGCGATCGTCGAGGCGGAAGGCCTCGGGCCAGATCGTCCGAGCGACGAACGTCTCTCCATCGGAAGTGCCGCGCACAGCGAGCGCCTGCGGCGCGAGGAACGCGATCGAGCTTGAGTCGAAATAGGATCGATTGAGCGGGATTTTCGGGACGATGCCGAACATCCAGTCCTTGCGTCCGCTCTCGATCCGCGTTCCATCGGGTGCGAGACGCGCGCCGCGGATCGTTTGAGGTGCCGCGATCCAGACCAGCGAGGGGTATTCCAATGGCATCGGCAATCGCAGTTCGCGATGCCCATCGCGCCACATCCTCGGTCGCGCTCGATGCCGCGCTCGAAGCCCGCGACCTGCATTCCCGACTGCGGGACCGCGATCGACTCGTCTTCGAAGTACCACAGCGCCTGGGGGATCGCGCCGCCGTCCAGCTCCAGCGCGTCTCGGCCCGTGGTCGTGTAAAAGCTACAAAGCTCGTAGAGACCGAGATATCCGGCCGCGACGCTGGAACGGATCGGAGTCGATTGGGTCACAAGAGTGCGATAAGCTGGCGATCCGAGGGAGGCCATGCGGCAATAAGAGCTGCGCGAATTGTGAGGCAGCCGCTCTTCATTGGCCAGCGCCGTAAGCTTTCCCGCGTTTTTCGCGACAACACCTTTCTGGTCGTCATTCCACGAGGGATCACCATGTCCAAGCCCGCCGCGCTGCACACCGTTACCGAGAGGTCGTCGAGGGACGAAGTACGCCTCATCGATCGCCTGAGCGGACGGGATGACGCTTTCGACGAGCACGCCTCGCTGATCAATGGGTTGCTCGCGTATCCGGCCGTCATATCGCCGAAGTATTTCTACGACGACATCGGGTGCACGCTCTTCGAGGCGATCTGCTCGTTGCAGGAGTATTACCCGACGCGCACCGAGCGCACTATCCTGACGATGCATCGCGATTCCATCGTCGAGGCCGTGGGGACGGGTGGCCAGTTCGTCGATCTCGGCGCAGGAGATTGCGCCAAGGCCGCGCTTCTCCTGCCGGCGCTGCACGCCCGCCGCTACATCGCGGTCGACATCGCCGCTGCCGCGATCGAGCCGGCGCTGTCACGCCTCACGCGCGTGTTCCCGCGCGTGGAGCTCATGGGCGTGGTGACCGATTTTTCACGCCGCTTCGATCTGGGCGGCGTCATCGAGGCGGGCCCGGTGACCTTTTTCTATCCCGGCTCGAGCATCGGCAACTTCACACCGGACGAGGCTCGCAGCCTGCTGCGCCGGGTGCGCGATCTCTGCGGCCGGGGGAGCGGCCTTTTGATCGGGGTGGATACGAAAAAGGACAAGTCCCGCCTCGACGCCGCCTACAACGATGCGCTCGGCGTAACCGCGGCGTTCAATCTCAACGTTCTCAATCACGTCAACCGCGTCGCCGACTGCGACTTCGCGCCCGCGGGTTTTGCCCACGTCGCCTTTTACGAGCCGATCAAGGGACGCGTCGAAATGCATCTCGAGTCGCGCCACGTGCAGCGCGTGCGCATCGACGGGCACGAGCGGCTGTTCGCGGCCGGCGAACGCATTCACACCGAGAACTCGTACAAATACAGCCCCGCCGAATTCGCTGATCTCCTGCGCAGCGCGGGATTCGCCGATCATCGTCTCTGGCAGGACGACGCCGGGGACTTCGCGGTCTTCTACGCGAGCTAGTCCGCGCGCCCGTGCTTCAGCCGGACGCTGCGGCGATGCGATCGTGCATTTCCGATTGGCCTGCCGGTCGCCGCGCTGCGGAGAGGCACGCCCGTCTGCGTGCGCCAGAACGAATGCGCTTCCGCCGATGACCATATGAGGCCGTGCAGGCGCGAAAGGGCCAGGGCGTTGCCGAGAAGAAGATTCTTCTGCGCATCGGTCAGGGCGTCAGGGCCGTCGTGCAAGGCGCTCTGGACCAGGCGCTCGTCGCTTGGAGATCGTGGCCGCGTCGCTCTCGCCGTGCCGGCGGCGCAAACCAGCGCGTTCGTCAGAGGATCGACCGCCGCATCGGTGAAGCCCGGCAGACGGATGCGAATGGCGAACGCTGTCCGTCATCGAGCGGATTTCCGGCGGCGGATGCAATTCCTCGGGGATGACGAACAAGCCCGCGCGACGAAGCCACCGCCCGATCGTCACGCGGCTGGTGTAGACCGACAGCGGAATCGACAGCATCAGCGCGCCCACGATCGGCAGCAGCCACCAGAGGTACGAAGGATCGAGCCAGTACACTCCCGCCGCCCATCCGACACCGAGCAGCGTCTGCCACCCGTGGCGCCGAAGCGCTTCTCCCCAGCTCGTCTGCGCGTCGTCGCGCGTCGGCGAATGCCATTGAATCGACCAGCCGGCGAATGCGCCGACGACGAATTGGCTGTGAAAGAGCATCCTGATCGGCGCCAGCAGCGTCGCCAGCACGAGCTCGATCGACACGCTGAGCGTGAGCAGAAACGCACCGCCATACTGCTTGGCATCGCGCAAATAGCGCAGCATCAAGGCGAGCAGCTTCGGCAGGAACAGCAGCAGCGCGGTCGCGCTGAAAAGCGCAATGGCCCACTCGGGATGCCACTCGGGCCAGAGCGGAAACAGTTGATAGGGCTGGGTGAAGTATTCGGGCTCGGTCAGGCTCTGCATCGCGACCACGGCGGTGGACAGGATGAGGAACGCGAACCAGAGGAGTGCCGAGACATATGCCATGACACCGCTCATGAACGCGGCACGATGCGCGGGATGAAGCCCTTTCATGAGAAACAGGCGGAAATTCATCAGATTTCCCTGACACCAGCGGCGGTCGCGCTTGAGCTCGTCGACCAGGTTTGGCGGCATTTCCTCGTAGCTGCCGGGAAGATCGTAGGCGAGCCAGACTGCCCATCCCGCGCGGCGCATCAAGGCCGCCTCGACGTAGTCGTGCGAGAGAATTTCCCCGGACAGCGCGCCGTGGCCCGGAAGGCGGCGGAGCGCGCAATGACGCATGAACGGGGCGAGGCGAATGATCGCGTTGTGGCCCCAATAGTGCGATTCGCCCAGGTGCCAGAAGTGAAGCCCCGCGGTGAACAAGGGGCCGTAGACGCGGGTCGCGAACTGCTGCATCCGCGCGAAGAACGTGTCCCTCCCGGCGGCGCGCGGCGCAGTCTGGATGATTCCCGCGTTGGGGTTGGCTTCCATAAGGCGAAGCAGCATCGTCAGGCTCTGGCCGCTCATGATGCTGTCGGCATCGAGGACCAGCATGTAGCGGTAGCCGCGGCCCCACCTGCGGCAGAAGTCACCGATGTTGCCGCTCTTGCGCTTGATGCGATGCTGGCGCCAGCGGTAGTACACCCGTCCGAAGCCGCCGACCGCGCGGCACAGATCGGCCCAGCCCGCGAGCTCCGCTACGCGCGTATCAGGATCGCTGGAGTCCGACAGCACGAAAAAGTCGAAGGGACCGAGCTCGCCGGTTCGCCCGAGCGATTCGTACGTCGCGCGCAATCCCGCATAGACTCGAACCACGTCCTCGTTGCGGATGGGCATCACGATCGCGACGCGCGCGCCGTCGTCGATCGGCGCCGTCAAATCGGCGCTCCGTGAAATCGCATACCGATCGCCACCGAGAATGAGCAGGATGAAGCCGGCGATCGCCGTCCAGAACCCTACCGAGACCCACGCGAACAGGATCGTGAACAGGATCAGGAGTGCGATCTCCGGCACCCGCGTGCCGTGATACGGCAGAACCGCGCTCATGAAATTGGCGGCGATATAGGTTTGCGCCACGACCAGTGCGAAGAATCCCAGCCGCCGAATGCTCGCTGCGCGATGCCAACGTCCGAGCGCGTCCGGTGAGTCGGCATCCGCATCGGCGGGCTGCATCACGCCAGGCGCGCTTTCATCCTTGAGAAATCTGCTCGGCACCAGGTACGCGCGAAGCCGCGAGACGAGACCGCGGGGCCATTGCTTCGGAACCATCGACGTGCGGGAGAGCGGCGGCGCGCTGGCGAGGGTCATGCGGCCCAAAGCATCGCGCGACGACGGCAGGATCGACGCGGTTTCGGATTGCGCGTTCGCGAGCTCCAGTCGCCGCGCCTGCGAAGACAGCACCGGATGCCGAACGTCCACGGGCCTGCCCGAGAGCGCGTGATGCAGCTCGATCATCGCCTCATCGTCGCGGTCGATCGCTCCCATCATTCCGCCCAGCCGCCGCAGGATTTCGTCCTTCTCGGCGGGCGGCAGGCGCAAACGATCGAGGTACGCGATCCAGTTCGCCGACGCGGATGCCGGGGAAGCTACTTCGGCGGGAGAATGTAGCTCCATGTCTCGGAAAGCGTGTTCGTTCCGTTGCGCAGAAAGGCGCGCAATTCGACAGGCTTGTCATCGTTGAGCCGCCGCAGGCGCAGCGACAGGCGCCAGCCCCCGCTCGCATCGTTGCGATGCGCGAAATGCTCGACAATTTCCGCGTTGGAGTCCGTCGACACGACGTCCTCGACGCGCGCGTCGGGCGGGAGCTTGCGCAATGCCGGCCCGTCGAAGTCGATCACGAATCCGAGACTGCCGTCGTCCTCCTTGACATAGCCGCGGCCTCGGCGGGTCTGGGTCACCCAGGACGATGGCGGCCGCGTGGGGGTATCTTTCTGCCAAAGCAGGCGATATTCGAAGTCGTAGGGAGTGTTCGGCGGAGGGTGTCCGTCCGGAATCCAGTAGGCGACGATATTGTCGTTGGTCTCGTTCGGATTCGGAATCTCCACCAGCTCGATCTTTCCGGCGCCCCACGCGCCCTTCGGCTCGACCCACGCGGTGGGACGCAGCTCGTAGCGTGCCTCCAGATCTTCGTAGTCGTCGAAGGACCGGTCGCGTTGCATCAGACCGAAGCCGGCGGGGTTGGTCATCGCGAACGATGTCACCAGCAGGCGTCTCGGATTGACCAGCGGACGCCAGATCCATTCGCCCGTACCGGATGCGATCGACAAGCCGTCGGAGTCATGAACCTCAGGCCGGTAGTCGTCGTTGGGCGAGCGCTGGTTCTCGCCGAAGAAAAACATGCTGGTCAACGGCGCCACGCCGAGCTTGGTCACGTTCTCGCGCAGGAACAGGCGCGCCTTGACGTCCATCACCGTGTCGACGCCGGGCTTGACGACGAAGCGATAGGCGCCCGTCATGCGTCGCGAGTCGAGCAAGGCGAAGATCGTCAGGGTGTTCGCGTTGGGCGCGGGCCGCTCGATCCAGAACTCCACGAAGCGCGGAAATTCCTCGCCGGACGGGAGGCCGGTGTCGACGGCCAATCCGCGCGCCGACAAGCCATAGCGCTGTCCCTTCCCCAGCGCGCGAAAGTAGCTCGCTCCCAGGAACACGAGCACTTCGTCCTTGTACTTGGGCGTATTGAGCGCGTAGTGGACGCGAAATCCCGAAAAACCGAGACCTCGCGCCCGTTTCAAGTCGATCTTGTTTGCGCCGTAGTCGAAGAGGGATGGATCGAAGACGATCGGGTGCGGTCCGTCCGGAGCAAGCTCGTTGATCTTGACTGGCTCCCTGAAAAACAGACCCTGATGAAAAAACGCGAGCTCGAACGGGAGACCCGATCCATGCCACAGCATGCGTGCCGGCTTGAAACGAATGTCGCGAAACTGGTCGTAGGTCAGGTCCTCGATCTCGGGTGGCAGCTTGCCGTTCGCGGGCTTGAACGCTTCGTTGGCGAGCTGCCGCGCCCGCTGTGAGACATCCTCGAGGTTGAAGGCAGCGGCGACCTGCAACGGAAGCGCGCAGACCAGGACCGCCAACAGCGCAAGGCGGCGCGCTGCCGCCACTGCGCGGGACGCGACCGCGGAGCAAGTCAGGGCACCAGACACACGCGGGTCGATATTCGTCGGAGGACTCGCGAAACGCGTAGCCGGAATCCTACGCACCGTCGCGGGCCAATCGGAGGCCGCTGAATTGCCAGCGGGCCGAAGGAGGAAAAAAGTTGCGGTACGTCGCGCGAAGATGCGATTGCGGCGAAACGCACGAGCCGCCTCGAAGCACGTACTGGCTGCTCATGAACTTGCCATTGTATTCGCCGATCGCGCCCGCCGCGGGCCGATAGCCGGGGTAGGGGGCATAGTCGCTCTGCGTCCATTCCCAGACGTCGCCGAAAAGTTGCGCGAGCGAACCATCGCGCGTGGCGTCGGCGCGCCGCGAGGCGCGAGCAACCCGGATTCGATGAAATTGCCGGCGATCGGGGGTCCCGACGCCGCGATTTCCCATTCGGCCTCGCTCGGCAATCGGGCGCCCGCCCATCGCGCGTAGGCGTCCGCTTCGAACAGGCTCACGTGCGAGACTGGCGCGCTCTGTTGCAGCGGCAAGAGGCCGCGCAATCCGAATTCGAGCCAGCCGCCATTGTCATGCTGCCAGTAAAGCGGGGCATCGATCGCGTTGGCGGCCAGCCAATCCCACGCTTCCGAGAGCCACAGTTCAGGCCGCCGATAGCCTGCGTCCTCGATGAAGGCGAGGTATTCGCCGTTGGTCACGGCACGGCTGGCCAGCGAGAATCCATTCAGGTATTGACGATGGCGGGGCGCCTCGTTGTCGAACGCGAAGCCGTTGCCGTCGTGGCCGATGTCGACGATCCCTTCGTCGAATGCGATCCAGTGCAGGTCGGGCGCGCTCGCGCGTTCGTCGTCAGCGCTTGCGCGAGCAGGTGCGTACGCCGGCTTGAGCGGGTTGCACGAAAGCAGATGCAGGACATCAGTGAGAATGAGCTCCTGATGCTGCTGCTCGTGGTTCAGGCCGAGCTCGACCAGCTCGCGCACCTCGTCTGGCATGACCCCGTGATCGAGCAACTCGACCATCCCCGCGTCAATGTGCGCGCGGTAAGCCAGCACTTCGTCGAGCGCAGGCCGCGACAGCAAACCGCGGCGGGGACGCGGATGCTTGTCGCCGACGCTGTTGTAGTAGGAGTTGAACAGCACGCGAAACGAAGGATGGAACAGACGATAACTTCGCAGATTCGGCTCGAGAACGAATGTCTCGAAAAACCAGCTCGTGTGTGCGAGATGCCACTTGGTCGGGCTCGCGTCGGACATCGACTGAACGACGCAATCCTCCGCCGACAAGGGTGCCACCAGTCGTTCGGTCGCGGCACGGACGGCTCGATAGCGCACGGACATCGTCGTTTGCGCGTCCATTAACGACGCGGACGCGGGACCGCGGGCATGCTGCGGCGGCAAGCGATCGTTCATGCGGCGGAAGCTCTTGCGTGCGCGGCGACGGCCGCACCGGATCCAATGTCGACGGTCACGCGCGGCGGCCCGGCGCACGATCTGGCCGATCACGCTTGCGCTCTCGAAGCCATCCGCGCGAAATACGCGAAGTACTTCTTCGACCGCGTCGGCCGAGCATGCGACCAGCAGGCCGCCCGAGGTCTGCGGGTCGGTCAGCAGCGCGCGCGTCATGGCGTCCAGGTCGCCGTCGACTTCGGCACCGTAACTTGCCCAGTTGCGTCCCGAGGCGCCGGTCACGAAGCCCGCAGCGGCGAGCGAGGCGGCATCGGGCAGGAGCGGTATGCGAGGCACGGAGATGGTCGCGCCAGCGGCGGAGGCGCGACAGATCTCCAGCAAATGTCCGAGAAGGCCGAATCCGGTAACGTCTGTTAGCGCATGCACGCCCGGCATCGAGCCGAGCGCGATTCCCGGAGTATTTAGCTGTGTCGCAGTGGCGAGCATCGTCTCGTAGCGTCCGGCGGAAAGCTTCTGTTTTTTCAGTGCCGCACTGTAGACCCCGACTCCGATGGGCTTCCCCAGGACAAGTCTGTCGCCGGGCAACGCGCCGCGGTTGCGCTTGACCAGAGCCGGATCGACGAGTCCGATGGCGACCAGCCCATAGATGGGTTCCACCGAATCGATCGTGTGCCCGCCTGCAATCGGCACGCCCGCCCTGGCGCACACCGATTCTCCGCCGTCCAGAATGCGGCGAATCGTTTCCACCGGAAGCCGGTCGACCGGCATCGCCACGATGGCCAGCGCGAACAAGGGTCTCGCGCCCATGGCGTAGACGTCCGACAGCGCGTTGGTGGCGGCGATGGCGCCGAAGTCGAACGGCTCGTCGACGATCGGCATGAAAAAATCCGTGGTCGCGACGATGGCCTGTCGGTCGTTGATGCGATACACCGCAGCGTCGTCGGCGGTCTCGATGCCGACCAGGAGATCGCTCGGGATGAAACCCGGCGCCGACCGGCCAATGATGTCGCGCAGCACCGCCGGCGAGATCTTGCAGCCACAGCCACCCCCGTGGCTGAAGTCCGTCAGGCGCGGCGTCGAGGCCGTCGGCGCGTTTACGCGGGTCTTCTCGATGGTTGTTGTTGTGCTCATGACCGACATGCGCCGTACCGGGATCAGTGAGACGCCATGACATTCTAATCCGAAGCGGCGCATATGCGTCGCGCGTGGCGATCGCACCTGCACCCAGCTCCAGCGCCGCGTCACCCTTCGTTCACGTTATCATGATGGCCTTGCCAACGCAGTAGTCCGCAGTCCGACACGGCGCACGGCCCCGCATCCACATGATCTCCAGCGAAACAGCGCGCCACCTCGAGCACGCGGGCACCGCGACACTCACGACCCAGTTGTTCAAGCGCGGGCTGCGCAACGTATTCATCCAGGGCATCCGGCGCATGAGCGCCCCCAAAAAGAACATGGTGGGCGAGGCGTTCACGCTGCGTTACATTCCGGCGCGCGAGGACCTCGACTTGCTCAGCGGATTCGAGAATCCCGAGCATCCCCAGCGGAAAGCGATCGAGACGGTGCCGCCAGGCCAGATTCTGGTGATGGATTGCCGGCGGGAAACGCGCGCTGCGTCGGGCGGCGACATCCTGCTGACGCGGTTGAGGGTACGGGGCGTGGCGGGCATCGTGACCGACGGCTGTCTGCGCGACAGCGATTCCATCGCCTCGATGGATTTTCCCGTGTATGGCGCCGGCGGGAGCGCGCCGCTCAACCTCGTCTGTCATCACGCGGTGGACATGAATCTGCCGATCGCGTGCGGCGGCGTCGCTGTGTTCCCGGGCGATGTTCTCGTCGGCGACGCCGAAGGCGTGGTCGTCATCCCGCGCCACCTCGCCGACGAAGTTGCCCGCGACGCGCACGAGCAGGAGATACTCGAGGAGTTCGTGATCGGTGAAATCGCCGGGGGCCGGGTATTGCCGGGAACCTATCCGCCGAATGCCGAGACGCTCGCCCGATACCGCGAATGGCGTCAGCGCCGCGACGAAAAATAGTTCGCGGGCCCATGCCGGGCATCGCGGCACTGATTTGAACTTCGAGGGAGGACCAATCCATGACATCGCGGACGACCAGGGGATGCGTTGCGCCTGTGCGGTGGCTTGATCCAACGCGTGCGCGTCGGGCCGCGGCCGCGGTTCTATCGCTCGCGGCTGGATTTGCGCTGACGGCGACGACTGCGAGCGCGGAAGTCTCCGAGCTGCGGATCACCAAGCAGCCCAGCATCATCTATCTGCCGCTCGTGGTGATGGAGCAGAACAAGCTGGTCGAGAAGCACGCCAAGCCGGGCGGCGTACCCGAGCTCAAGGCGACATGGATCACCTTCAACAGCGGCGGCGCGGCGACCGATGCGTTGCTGTCGGGCAGCGTCGATCTCGTCACCAGCGGCGTATCCAATCTGCTCCTGCTCTGGGAACGCACGAAGGGCGAGGTCAACGGCGTGACCAGCGTGGGCGGGCTTCCGATGCTCCTCGTGACCCGCGACCCCGCGGTCAAGACGCTCAAGGATTTCACCGACAAGGACAAGATCGCTGTGCCGACAATCAAGGTGTCGAGCCAGGCGATGGTGCTCAAGATGGCGATGGAGAAGATGTACGGCGAAGCCTCGCGCGACAAGCTCGACTCGGTGACCGTTCAGCTCGGCCATCCGGACGCGATGATCGCGGTTGTCGATGGCAGCAGCGAGGTCAACAGCCACTTTTCGGCGCCTCCGTATCAGTACAGCGAATTGAAGGCGCCCGGCGTCCACCTCGTCCTGGATTCGAGCGATGTCTTCGGCGGACCGGCGAGCAATGCCGTCGTTTTCGGAACGCGCAAGTTCTACGACGCGAACCCGAAGACCATCGCAATCTTTCTCGCGGCGCTGGAGGAGGCGAACCAGCTGATCGCGCGTGATCCGGCTGCCGCGGCGAGGATCTACCTCGATGCGACCAAGGAGAAATACTCGGTCGACGAGATCGTCAACATGATCAAGGCGCCGAACGTTGTGTACTCCACAACGCCCAACGCGACGATGGTTTTCGCCAATTTCATGTTCAAGACGGGATTGATCAAGACCAAGCCCGCGAGTTGGAAGGAGTTTTTCTTCCCCGTAGCCCACGGGTTTCCAGGAACCTGAGCCGAAATTCCGAGGTCGATCGTTGCTTGGGCGCACTGTGTTCAGTGTGGTTGAGGCGGTACTTGAATAACCATACTGCGAGCGATTGAAAGCAAAGACCTTTTCACCGGCGTGTGGGAAGCGTAGTATCGCGGCACCTGGCGGGAATCCCGCCACGATTTGCCCGGTCCATAACGATAAGAAAAACAGGGAATGAACGCGCGGCGCGGGATCGGCTGCGGACGGAGGAAGGTTTGAAGTCGACGGATATCGCGACACCCAATTACTTTCACAAGGTTGTCGATTGCCAGTGGGCGTGTCCCGCCCATACACCGGTTCCCGAATACATACGGTTGATCGCCGCGGGTCGTTACAGCGACGCCTACATGATCAACTGGCAGTCCAACGTCTTTCCCGGCATTCTCGGCCGCACCTGCGACCGGCCCTGTGAGCCCGCTTGCCGCCGCGGTCGGGTGGAAGAGGGCGAGGACGGGGTCAAGCCGGAACCGGTCGCGATCTGCCGCCTGAAGCGCGTCGCCGCCGACAAGAAGGGCGACGACATCAGCCACCGGATGCCGAAGCGCGCGGCGCGCAAGAACGGAAAGCGCATCGCCTTCGTCGGCGCCGGACCTGCCTCGCTGACTGCGGCGCGCGACTTGGCGCCGCTCGGCTACCAATGCACAGTCTTCGACGGCGACCCGCAGGCCGGCGGGATGATACGCAGTCAGATCCCGAAGTTTCGCCTTCCCGAGTCGGTGATCGACGAGGAGGTCGGCTATATCCTCGACATGGGCATCGAGTTCCGTGGCGGAACGCGCATCGACAGCCTCGCCGCATTGCTGGCCGAGGGCTACGACGCGGTCATGGTGGGCAGCGGCGCGCCGCGCGGGCGCGATCTCGACATACCGGGCCGCAAGGAAGCAGCCAAGAACATCCATATCGGCATCGACTGGCTGTCGAGCGTTTCCTTCGGCCACGTCGACAAGATCGGCAAGCGCGTCATCGTCCTGGGCGGCGGCAATACCGCCATGGACTGCTGCCGCAGCTCGAGGCGCCTCGGCGGCGACGACGTCAAGGTCATCGTGCGCTCGGGGTTCGAGGAGATGAAGGCATCGCCGTGGGAAAAAGAGGACGCCATGCACGAGGGCATCCCGATCATCAACTACCACGTGCCCAAGGCGTTCACGCATGAGAACGGGCCGCCTTACCGGCGTGATGTTCGAAAAGGTCGCAGCGACGAAGGACGAGCAGGGACGGCGCAAGCTCGTGCCGACCGGCGAGCCCGATGTCCATTTCGCCTGCGACGACGTGCTCATCGCCGTCGGCCAGGAAAATGCGTTTCCGTGGATCGAGCGCGACGTCGGTGTCGAGTTCGACAAGTACGGGCTCCCGGTCGTCGACAAGACCACGTTGCAGTCGACGCAGCCGAGAGTCTTCTTCGGCGGCGACGCCGCTTTCGGCCCCAAGAACATCATCTGGGCCGTCGCGCACGGTCACGACGCCGCCATCTCGATCGACAATTTCTGCCAGGCGGTCGACCTGCAGAAGAGGCCTCCGCCGCTGGTGAACCTGATGTCGCAGAAAATGGGCATCCACGAGTGGAGCTACGACAACGCGATCTCCAACGACCAGCGCTACAAGGTTCCGCTCAAGGACGTCTCGATCGCGCTGAAGAACATCAAGGTCGAGGTCGAGCTCGGCTTCGACGCGGCGCAGGCCTTTGCGGAAGCCCAGCGCTGCCTCAATTGCGATGTGCAGACGGTGTTCACGTCGAAGCTTTGCATCGAGTGCGACGCCTGCGTCGACATCTGCCCGATGGATTGCATCACGTTCACCGAGAACGGCGACGAGACCGAGCTTCGCACGCGTCTGAACGCCCCGTCGCGCAACCTGACGCAGGATATCTACGTCGCCGACGGACTCAAGACCGGCCGCATCATGGCGAAGGACGAGGACGTCTGCCTCCATTGCGGCCTTTGCGCCGAGCGCTGTCCGACGGGAGCGTGGGACATGCAGAAGTTCTATCTCGACCTGAGCCACGCGGACCACCGGTGCCGCTCCGGCCCCGCCGTCGCGCGCCCGCGCAGGGCCATGCAGATGGCCGATGCCAAGGGCGATATCGGCGGAGAGGCAGCGGAATGAAGCCCACCGTCCCGCCGATCCAGCGCATCAACGATTTCGTCGTCAAGTTCGCCAACGTCAACGGCTCGGGCTCGGCGTCGGCGAACCTGCTATTCGCCAAGTCGATCCTGCGCATGGGCGTTCCGGTCGCGCCGCGCAATATCTTTCCGTCGAACATCCAGGGCCTTCCCACCTGGTTCGAGGTGCGCATCAGCGAAGCCGGCTGGCGCGGCCGGCGCGGCGGCGTCGACCTGATGGTGGCAATGAATCCGCAGACCTGGGACCAGGACCTGAAAGAGATCGAGCCCGGCGGATATCTGTTCTACGATTCGACCAAGCCGCTGCCGCCGTCGAAGTTTCGCGACGACATCACCGTCATCGGCATTCCGCTGACCGAAATCTGCAACCGCGAGTACACCGACTCGCGCCAGCGGCAGCTGTTCAAGAACATCGTCTACGTCGGCGCATTGTCCGCATTGCTCGAGATCGACCCCGAGGAGATCGCGGAGCTGATCGGCGAGCAGTACAAAGGCAAGGAAGCGCTGCTCAAGCCGAACGTGCACGCCATGCACCTCGGACGCGTCTACACCGAGAACAATCTCGATTACCCGCTGGGGATCCGGGTGCAGCGGGCCAACGCAGTCGGCGAGCGCATCTTCATCGAAGGCAACAGCGCGGCGGCCCTCGGATGCGTTTACGGCGGTGCGACCGTCGCGGCGTGGTATCCGATCACGCCCTCGTCGTCGCTGGCCGAGGCGTTCACCAAGCACTGCAAGAAGTTTCGCACCGACGCCGCCACCGGCAAGTCGCGCTACGCGATCATCCAGGCCGAGGACGAGCTCGCGTCGATCGGCATGGTGATCGGCGCTTCGTGGAACGGCGCCCGCGCGTTCACCTGCACGTCGGGTCCGGGCATCTCGCTGATGCAGGAATTCATCGGCCTCGCCTATTTTGCGGAAGTTCCGGCCGTATTGTTCGATGTGCAGCGAGGCGGCCCGTCGACCGGAATGCCGACGCGCACGCAGCAGTCGGATGTCCTGTCGTGCGCATACGCGTCGCACGGCGACACCAAGCACGTCCTGCTGTTTCCCGAGGACCCGAAGGAAGCGTTCGATTTCGCCGCTTTGTCCTTCGATCTCGCCGACCGCCTGCAAACGCCCATCTTCGTCATGCTCGACCTCGACATCGGCATGCAGGACTGGCTGTGCGAGCCGCTATCGTGGGACGACAAGCGCTCGCACGATCGCGGCAAGCTGATGACCTACGAGATGCTCGAGGCGGGCAAGGATTTCGGCCGCTATCTCGACGTCGATGGCGATGGCGGTCCCGTTCCGCACGCGTCCGGGCACGCACCCGAAGCGCGGATCGTATTTCACGCGCGGCACCACCAAGGACCGCTACGCGCGCTACAGCGAGGATGGCGCAACCTACGTCGATAACATGCAGCGCCTGCTGCGCAAATTCGAGACGGCCAAGCGATATGTCCCGGCTCCAATCGCCCGCAATGCCGCGCAGCCGACGAAGGTAGGCGCGATCTACTACGGATCGACCGGGCCCGCGATGGACGAGACGCTCGCGAAGCTGGCGGCGCAGGGCATCCACGTCGATACGCTACGCGTCCGCGCCTTTCCGTTTCACGACAGCGTCGCGGATTTCATCGCGGCTCACGAGCAGGTATTCGTCATCGAGCAGAACCGCGATGCGCAGCTGCGCACCCTGCTCGTGAACGAGCTGGTGATCGACCCGGCGAAGCTCATGCCGGTCCTGCACTACGACGGCACCCCCATCACGGCGCGCTTCATCCTCGGCGAAGTCGCCGACAAGCTCGCGATGTTCAACGTGACGCCGTTGCGCAAGGTTGCGCCCTGACCGCGCCGTGATCGCGCCTTGACTCCACGCCCATGACCTATCTCGCCAAGCCCAAACTGCACCACCCCGACCTGCCGAAGAACAAGCTCGGGTTCACGCATCGCGACTACGAGGGCGCCATATCGACTCTGTGCGCCGGCTGCGGGCACGATTCCATTTCGAGCGCGATCATCCAGGCATTCTTCGAGCTCGACATCGCGCCGCATCGCGTGGCGAAGCTCTCAGGCATCGGATGCTCGTCGAAGACGCCGACGTATTTTCTGGGTAACTCGCACGGCTTCAACAGCGTGCACGGGCGCATGCCGTCGGTGCTGACGGGCGCCAACCTCGCCAACCGGGACTTGATCTACCTGGGCGTCTCGGGCGACGGCGACTCGGCGTCCATCGGTCTCGGACAGTTCGCGCACTCGATGCGCCGCGGCGTCAACATGACGTACATCGTCGAGAACAACGGCGTGTACGGCCTGACCAAGGGGCAGTTCTCGGCGACTGCCGACAAAGGCTCGAAGGCCAAGCGCGGTGCGATCAACAACGATGCGCCCATCGACATGGTGATGCTCGCCCTGCAGCTTGGCGCGACGCTGGTCGCGCGAAGCTTTTCCGGCGACAAGGAGCAGCTCGTGCCGCTGATCATGGCCGCGGTGCGCCATCAGGGTGCGGCTTTCATCGACGTCGTGAGCCCGTGCGTTGCCTTCAACAACCATCCGGGCTCGACCAAGAGCTATGACTTCGTGCGCGAGCACAACGAGGCCGTCAACCGGCTCGATTTCATGCCGCAGCAAAGCCGAAATCACCACCGAGTACGCGCCCGGCTCCGTGCGCGAAGTGGTGCAGCACGACGGCTCGGTGCTGCGCCTGCGCAAGCTGCACGACGACTACGATTCGAGCGACCGGATCGGGGCGATGAACTATCTCCAGCAGCGGCACGCCGCGGGCGAGGTGGTCACCGGCCTGCTGTACCTGGACAGCGAGGCGGGGGACCTGCATGAATCGCTGAATACGGTCGACACGCCTTTGAACGATCTCTCCGAGAAGGACCTGATCCCCGGCGCCGCGGCGCTGGAGAAATTCAACGCGTCCCTCCGCTGACGCGGCACTGTCGGGCTTCGGCGACGCTCGCGCGAATGTTTAAGCGCGGACCGCCGCGGCGTGTTTTCTTGCGGCTCGCGCGAGCTACAATCGCCGCATGCGCCTCTTCTGGCGAATTCTTGCCGCTTTCGGCGGCGCGCTTGTCCTGCTGATCGTCGCGGTCGCGATCGCCGTCCGGACGATCGACCCCAACAATTTCATCGCGCCGATCCAGAAGCGCGTCAAGGATGCCACCGGCCGCGAACTGATGATTCGCGGCGGCATCGACTTCAAGCTGTCGCTGGAACCCGAGTTGCTGATCGACGATGTGAGCCTCAGTAATTCGGCGTGGGGAAAATCGGCGCAGATGATCACGGCCAAGCGCGTCGAAGCCCAGGTCAAGCTGCTGCCGCTGCTGCAGCGCCATTTCGAAATCGTCCGCTTCAAGCTCATCGATCCGGTCATCTCCCTGGAAACGGATCCCACGGGCAAGGGCAATTGGGAGTTCGCCGGCGGAGGCGCCGACGGCGCTCCAGGCGGCGGCACGAACGCGTTCGCCGTCGGCGATCTCGCAATCGACCACGGCGTCGCAAGCTATCGCGACGGTGGATCCGGGAAGACCACGCAGATCGTGATCGACGAGCTTTCGTTGCACGCGCGCGATTCGCAGTCGCCCGTCAGTGCGAGCTTTCGCGGCACGGTGGGCGACATCGCAGTCGCGATGGAGGGCGACCTCGGACCGCTTCAGGTTCTGGCGCAGAAGCATCTGCCGTATCCGGTCAGCCTCAAGGGCGAGGTGAACGGTCAGACCGCGTCGGTCACGAGCAAGGTGCGCATCGAGGGTCGCACCGTGAATCTGGACGAGCTGCAGATCAACGCCGGGCAGAGCCGGATCGATGGTCAGTTCGCACTGACGCCGGGCGCGCCTCGATCCAAGGCGGCATTCAAGCTCGCGTCCACGACGCTTGTCTGGACCGACTTGCCCTTTGCACGCAAGCTTGCCGCTGCGACAAAAGGCGTCGCCGGCGCGCGACGCGTCGATCTTCGGTGAGCAGGCGATCGACTTCAGCGCGTTGCTCGCGCTCGATGCCGACAGCGATCTGACCGTCGGCACGCTGGTCTTGCCCGAGGGCCGCAAGCTGGAGAACGTGCACGTCCAGTTCAGCGTCCGCGACGGAAAGCTGGACGCGCCGCTGCTGCAGGCGTCGGTTCTGGGCGGCACCGCTCGCGGTCGGCTGTCGATCGACGCTACGCGTGCGCACGATCCCGCGCTGGCGCTGCATCTCGATGCGAAGGACATGGATCTCGGCGCGCTGCTGCAAGCTCTGCATGTTCCGCGCGAGGTGCGTGGGGGCAAGACCGAGCTCAACCTCGACGTCACGACGCGTGGCGAGTCGCCGCGCGCATGGGCCCGCGACGCATCGGGCACCGTGCTGATGGTCACCGGCCCTGCGACGCTCGTTCACACCGACCGGGATCTCGATTCCGCCCTCAACAAACTCGCGAAGGCGATAAACCCGTTCTACAAGGTCGATCCGTCGACCGAGCTCGAATGCGCCGTCATCCGATTGCCGCTCAAGGACGGCGTCGCACAGATCGACCACAGCATCGCGCTGGAGACAGCGAAATTCGGCGCGACGGCCGTCGGCACGCTGGATTTCCGGAACGAAACGCTGGAGCTGGCGATCCGGCCACAAGTTCGCCACGGGATCCGGATCGATGTCCCGCAGGTGGCGAGCCTGGTTCGCTTCGAAGGGCCGTTCCGGTCGCCCGCCGTGCACATTGACGCGGCGGGGTCGGTCGCGGCCGTGGCCAAGGTCGGCGCAGCGATCTATTCCGGAGGATTGTCGCTGGTCGGTGAATCGTTGCTGACGGCAGCTAACGACGGAGGCGCGGGACCCTGCAGCGTCGCCCTTGGCCAGAGCGGTCCCGACGCGTCCGCTTCTTCTTCGCCTTCGTCGACACCGCAGAGCAAGGCGGCTTCCACGCCGACGCCGATCGGCAAAGACACTCGAGCGGATGCTGGGCCGATAGTGCAGCATCGCGCCAGACAGGACGCAATGCTATGCTGCTGTCATTGGATCGGGTGGCGCATGCCTGCATTTCATCTTAGGCATTTCGTGCTTGCGGCGTTGTTCCTTGCCGCGCTGCCCTTGCGCGCGGCCGGGGATGACGACTTCACGCTCCGGCCGCTGCCGTCGGTCGGAGCGGGCGGACGTCCGACCCAGATTTCCTCTACTTGTTCGGTCCTCCCGCGCGCTGGCCGGGCCCGATCGCGTGGACCTACAACCCGGCCGGGGCGACGGCGGCGTTTTCCAGCACGAGCGACGCCGTTGCGGCGATTGCCGCGGGAGCCGCGAAGTGGGCCGCCGTATGCGGCGTGCAATTCAGCTACCAGGGCACGACCACCGTCGCACCCGATACCGAAGTCGACGGAAAGCCGGACCTTCAGAACGTCATCGGATGGGCTCATCTGGGCAGCGGCATCCTGGGCAATACGAGCGCCTTCTACAATCCCGCCGGCGGTGCTCCCTATGCGCTGGTCGACACCGACATCGCCCTGTCGATCGATCTCGTTGGCCAGCGGCGCGACCATGGATCGCGTCGCGACCCACGAGTGGGGCCACGCGCTCGGGCTCGGGCACTCCAATCTCGACGGGCAGGTCATGTCCGGGACGCCGGATTCGCAATACAACTCGCTGACCGATCTGCAGCCGGACGATATTCGCGGGTGTCGCTGCCTGTACGGCATGCCGGCCGGCGCAAAAGCAGGGATATATCTGCTCGCTGCCGCGGAGCGCCGATTTCGGAACGGTCGATGTGGCAACGACGTCCGATTCGCAGACGATCGTGGTCAGCAACGATGGCAACGCGCCCCTCTCGCTCGTCAACTATTCGACGATGGGTCCGGAGTTCTCGCAGCCGCAGGGGTGCAATCCCGGAACGACATTGAGTCCCGGCAGCAGCTGCACGCTGACGATGGAGGCTCGACCGTCGACCCCGGGCTCGCATACGGGTGACCTTTTCATTGCCACCAGCGATGGGATCTACGATCTGCCGCTCCTGGTGCGCGCCCTGGATGTCCCCGCGCCTCCCACTCCGCCGGGCTCGGCTACGGCAGACGTCGTCGAGTACTACCACGCTGCGCTGGACCACTACTTCATGACCAGTTCAGCGAGCGATATCCAGGTGCTCGACGCGGGCGTGTTCGCGGGCTGGCAGCGGACCGGGCGCACATTCAAGGCATTTACCGACGCGATCTTCGGGCGCGAGCCCGGTGTGCCGGTTCTATCTGCCGCCGCCGTTCGGGGACTCGCATTTCTATTCTGCCTTCGTGACCGAATGCGAGCAGGTGCACGAGCAGAATCCGCAGTTCGTCTACGAGTCGCCCAACGTCATGTATCTCGGCGTGCCGGACTTGTCGACCGGCGCGTGCGCATCGGGACTCGTTCCTGTCTATCGCGTCTGGGACATGCGCACCGATACCAATCACCGCTACATGACGGATCGGGCCCTTCGCGACCAGATGGTGGCGCTGGGTTGGGTGAAGGAAGGCGCCGGTCCGGACGCGGTCGTCATGTGTGCACCGCAGTAGGCGCGACGACGCGGCATGTGCGTCTGAAGCCACGGCCTGACCTACGGCGACTCTGAAAGCAGCGGCGTTCCCAGCAGCGCGATCGCCGTTTTCGCGACTTGCATCGTATCGAAGTAGGCGTAGCCGGCGACGGCAGCCGCGCCGACCACCGGCAGCCAGCGACTCGCCGCGGTCCCGGCGATGCGCTGCGTGACATTGAAGCCCACGCCGTTCAAGACGCTGCGCATCGCGCCCGCCGAGAGTTGCCGGAACACCAGCCTCTCGCCGGTGCGTACGGCGACATCGCGCGCGAGCTGCGTCGCCGCATGGCGGAAGAGGCAATACACCATATGAGAGCGCGTGAGCTGCAGCTCACGCCCGTACAGCCCGGCGATATCGGCGACCATCTGCGCCTGTATCCGCCAGATCGCGATGAGGTCCGGGATGACGGTCAACATCCCGAGAGCGCCGGGCGGCAACGCCAGCGCGCCGGACAATGCCGCCGCGCGTCGCGCCGCCTTGCGCGCCAGATTGCGCGCCGCGAGCGCGGGCTGTTGCGCCGCACGCTCCCGGCTTGCGGGCACGTGCGAGACGGCGCTTTCGATCGCATCGACGATCGTTCCGGTGACTGCTTGCAGGGTGTGGGATGACGCGGGCATGAACTGTCTCGGACCGTGGCGCAATTCCGGATGTTCCAGGACGGCCGCGATACGCGTCGCGCCCGCGAGGGCGCTGAACGCGGCATTATAAGAGGTACAATCCACGGCGGACAGATCGGGAAACGCGATGTCGCAGATACTGCCGTACGCGATTCTATCGCCGGCTTACGTGGAATACGATCCTGCCGCGCCGGCCGTGGCCGAGCGCGTCATCGCGCTGATCGAAGGCGCCGCGCCGTTTGTCAAAGCCGAGCACATCGGCAGCACGGCAGTACCCGGATGCGCCGGCAAAGGCATCGTCGACCTGGTGACGCTGTATCCGCGCGGCAGGCTGGATGACACTCGCAAGGCGGTTGATGCGCCTCGGCTTTCAGCACCAGCGCGCGGGCCACGAATTTCCCGAGGAGCGTCCGATGCGCGTAGGCGCCATCGAATACGACGGACGGATCTACCGGCTTCATGTGCACGTCGTCGCCGCTGACTCGGCGGAGGCAAAATCGCTTTACCTTTTTCGCGATGTCCTGCGCAAGGACGAATCCTTGCGCGACGCGTACCAGCAGAAGAAACGCGCAATTCTGCAATCCGGCACGAGCGATCCCGCTGGCTACACGCACGCCAAAGGCGAATTCATCAACGCGGTCATCGGCAGCAGCGCGCCCTAGGCCGCCGGGGCTTGAGAGCGGTGGACGACAGCGCCGCGGCGCGAAGGTGCGTGCAATGAAGGTTTTCGGTTTCGCAGGATGGTCGGGCAGCGGCAAGACGACGCTCATCGAGCAGCTCATTCCCGCATTTGCGCGCGTCCGGCCTGGTCGTTTCTCTGGTCAAGCACGCGCACCACGAGTTCGACATCGACCAGCCGGGCAAGGATTCGTTTCGACACCGCCAGGCAGGCTGCCAGGAGGTACTGATCACCTCCGACGCTCGCTGGGCGCTGATGCACGAGCTGCGGGGCGCGTCCGAGCTTTCACTCGACGACGCGCTCTCCCGCCTGTCGCCGTGCGATCTGGCGCTGGTCGAAGGGTTCAAGACCGCGCCGATCTCGAAGCTCGAGGTGTATCGCGCAAGCGTCGGCAAGCCCATCCTCCACCCGCGCGATCGAAACATCGTCGCCGTAGCCACGGATGCGCCGCTCTCCACGCAGCTTCCCGTTTTCGACCTGAACGACGTCGTGTCGATCGCTGCGTTCATCACCGTCCACGCCGGCCTGCCTACCGCAGGCCGGAACCCCGCCGAAGGCCTCCAGCCGCCCCGGCCTGTAGGAACTCCGCGGGCACGGAATGCCTCCAATCTGGAGGCTGCGGACCACGCGGCGGGCGTCCGCGCAACATCCCGTCGCTCCGATTGTCGGATTTGATGCGGGGTGAATTGACTTCCAAAAACCCGCGGCGTAAGGTGAAATTGTGCGTAGGGCTGTGCACAAAAAGGGTATAGCCGGTTCGGATCCGTGCAGTAAATGATGAAAAAACAAGCACTTCTGAAGATTTTGGTCGGCGCGCTGGCGCTGGCGGGTGTGCACGTTGCGTGGGCGCAAAGCGGCTTTTATGGCGGCGTCTCGATGCGCGACGAGCGGCGAGGATGCCTTGGGGCTGGCTATCGGCAAGCTGCCCTCCGCGTGGAACAAGTTTACCATGCCCGTCGCCGCCGAGGATTCGACGCAGCGCGCGCTGGTCTTTGGCGGATATCGCTGGGCGAACGACATCGCGGTCGAGGCGGCGTTCAATGCGAGCGACAAGTACGCTCTGCGTCCTGGAGTTGATCGGAGTCAGCAGCGTCGGGCTGGGGCTGTCGGACCCGACTCGCACCTGGAACGCGGACGTGTATACGAGCTGGGAATTCGTTCACAGCCTGTCGCTGTACGGCCGCTTGGGTTATGCGCAGTCCGATACGCGTCCCTTGATTGCGCCGCTCGTCGCTGCCCGGGCGACACGCGGCGCCTGCGCGACGGAGTCAACTATGGCGTCGGCCTGCGCTACGACCTGACGCAGGCACTGGGCTTGCGCGTGGAATACTCGCGCTTCAACCGCTACAGCGGGGATCCCACCAACGTGGGCATCATTCCCGAGTCCGATGCGGTTACCCTGGGCGTCCAATTCAAGTTCTGAAGCGCCCGGCCTACCGTTCTGAAGCCTCGACGCCAGCGCAGTGCCGCTGGCGTTTTTGTCAATGCGCTAGAATCGACGCTGCAGAATCAATGCTTCCGTTTGTCCACGTTTGACTCTTCCATGGTCCGGATCGTCTATCTTGCTCGTCTGCGGGATGCCTTTGGCACGTCGGGGGAGCAGGTCGACCTGCCGCGCGATGTCGGCACGGTCGCCGCGCTCCTCGCATGGCTGCGCACGCGAGGTGGCGTTTGGGCGCAGGAGCTCGCGTCCGGGCGCGCCGTACGCGTCGCGGTCAATCACGATGTCGCCGTGGCCAGCACGCCGATCGCGCGCGGCGATGAGGTTGCCCTGTTTCCGCCGGTGACCGGAGGTTGACGCTCGATGCCGGTGCGTATACAGGAGCAGGATTTCGACGTGTCGCGGGAGCTCGCGGCCCTGCGCGCGGGCAATCCGCGTATCGGCGCGATCGCGAGCTTCATCGGCGTCGTGCGCGATCTCAACGACGCGTCACAGGTCAGCACGCTCACGCTGGAGCACTACCCCGGAATGACCGAGAAGGCCTTGTCGAAAATCGTCGACGACGCGAAGAAGCGATGGCAGATCGACGATGCCCTGGTCATTCATCGCGTCGGGAAGCTCGAGCCACGCGACCAGATCGTATTGGTCGCGGTGACCAGCGCGCACCGCGGCGAATCTTTTGCCGCATGCCAGTTCATCATGGATTACCTCAAGACCCGGGCGCCCTTCTGGAAAAAGGAGCGGACGCCCGAAGGCGAGCGCTGGGTCGAGGCGCGCGCCAGCGACGAAGACGCCGCCGCGCGCTGGTAGCAACGCCGGCACGAATCGCGTGCGGCGCGCCCATCCCGCGGGAATCCGATGTATCCGCCGCCGGCATCCGGCATGGATGACGTCCGTCTGCTCGCGATCGATTGGGGCACGAGCTCCGCGCGCGCGTACGCGCTCGACGCCGCAGGCAAGGTGCTGCGCGAGCGCAGCGCTGCGCTGGGCGTGCAGCGAATCACCGACGGCAGGTTCGCCGAGGCGCTCGAAGAGCTGCGCGGCGACAGCATGCAGCAGCGCCGTGCCCATGATCGCATCGGGAATGATCGGCAGCCGCCAGGGGTGGGTCGAGGCGCCGTATTGCCGTTGTCCGGCGGGATTCGATGCGATCGCGGCGTCGCTGACGAGCGTTCCGGGTACCCCGCTTCGCATTGTCCCGGGATTGATGTGCAGGGGGATCGATGGCATGCCTGACGTGATCCGCGGCGAGGAGACACAGGTGTTCGGCGCCTTGTCAGCGTCCGGCCGGCGACCGGCAAGTCATCGTACTGCCCGGGACGCACAGCAAATGGGTCATCGCCGGGTCCTGGCGGCATCGAGACTTTTTCCACGTTCATGACCGGCGAGCTGTACGCGGTGCTGCGCGAGCACAGCATCCTCGGCCGCCTCGCCACCGATGGAGCCGACGAGTGCCGCGCTCGACCGCGGGGTGCGCCACAGCCTTCGGTCGGACGCGGCCTTGACGCACGATCTGTTCTCCGCGCGCACCCTCGCGCTCACCGAAGCGCTTGCGCCTTCGGGCGTCGCCGATTACCTTTCGGGTTTGCTGCTGGGGGCCGAAATTGCGACGGCACGCGTCTGGGTCGCCCGAAACGGGCTGGAGCACATGCCGGTGATGCTGCTCGGTGACGCCGCGCTGTCGATGCGCTATCGCCGTGCGCTCGCGCTCGCTGAAATCGAATCGGTCGCTGGGACCGTCCGACGCGGCCGCGCGCGGATTGTGGCGGATCGCGCGACACGCCGGCATGCTGAGCGATGGATAAACCGAACCTGCGATCGTTTCTTCGCCCGCTGCCGCTCATCGCGGTGCTGCGCGGCATCACGCCGGCCGAGATCGACGCCGTGGGCGCCGCGTTGAGCGACAACGGTTTCCGGATTCTCGAGGTGCCGCTCAATTCGCCCGATCCGTTCGACAGCATCGCTCGCCTCGAGAAGCGCTTCGGCGAGCGTTGCCTGACCGGCGCCGGAACGGTGACCAAGAGTCAGCGACGTTGCGCGCGTTGCCGCTGCCGGCGGCAAGCTGATCGTCATGCCGCATGGCGACGTCGAGGTCGTGCGCGAGGCGAAGCGTCTCGGGATGCTGTGCGTCCCCGGCGTCGCGACGCCGACCGAGGCCTTCGCGGCGCTGCACGCGGGGGCGGACGGTCTGAAAATGTTTCCCGCGGAGCAGCTGCCGGCGGCCGCGCTCAAAGCGTGGCGCGCGGTGTTGCCGAAGGATGCGCTGGTCTTCCCGGTCGGCGGCATCCGTCCCGACAATATGACGGCGTATTGGGAAGCCGGCGCCGACGGCTTCGGCACAGGCTCGAACCTGTACGCGCCGGGCGCCGCGGCCGGCACGGTGCGTGACGCGGCGGCGCGCTACGCCGCGGGGTTCGCTGCGCTTGAAGCCTCGCTGATGCGCCCGCTCAAGCGCGACGCACGCTTCGATGTCGTTGCGCTCGGCGAGCCGATGCTGGAATTCAACCAGACTCGCGCGAGCAGCGAGCAATACCTGCAGGGCTTCGGCGGCGACACCTCGAACTGCATCATCGCCGCCGCGCGCCTCGGCGCCGCCACGGCGTATCTCACGCGCCTGGGCGACGATGCCTTCGGTCGAAAATTTCTCGGTCTCTGGCAGCGCGAGAGCGTCGACGCGAGCGGCGTGCGAATCGATGCCGAGGCGCCGACCGGCATCTACTTCGTGACCCACGGGAGCGGCGGCCACGAATTCAGCTACCTTCGCGCGGGCTCCGCGGCGAGCAGAATGCGTCCGGCGGACTTGCCGCTGGAAATCATCCGCGATTCCAGGGTGCTGCATGTCTCCGGCATCAGCCAGGCGATCAGCGCCAGCGCGTGCGACACGCGTGTTCGCCGCCATCGATGCGGCGCGCGAGTCCGGCACCCGAGTTTCCTACGATTCGAATCTGCGCCTCAAGCTGTGGCCGCTGGCGCGCGCGAGAGCGGTCATCGTCGCGACGCTGCCGCTCATCGATTGGTTCCTGCCGAGCCTCGACGAGGCGGCGCTGCTTTCCGGCGCAAGCGACCCCAACGCCATCCTCGACTGGTGCCACGCGCGCGGTGCGCCCGTGGTCGCATTGAAGATGGGCTCCGACGGCGTCTGGATATCGAGCGGAGACGCGCGCGAGCACATTCCCGGTCACCGCGTCGACGCCATCGATGCGACGGGCGCGGGCGACTGCTTCGACGGCGCTTTTGTCGCGCGCAGCGTCGCTGGCGACGACGCACCTGCCGCGGCGCGCTACGCCAACGCCGCGGCGGCATTGGCGACGACAGGCTATGGCGCGGTCGATCCGTTGCCGGGGCACGCCGAGGTCGAGGCGTTCCTGGCAGCAAGAAAATAGCGCCTCGCGCACAGGGACGATCGCGACATGACGGCGGGCAGTTTTCGCGAAGGACTCTTTGCCGGCAGGACGGCGTTCGTCTGCGGCGGCAGCAGCGGCATCGGCGCTGCGATCGGCAGGGCGCTGGTCCGATTGGGTGCGGAGGTCACGGTCTCGGGCGCGAGCCGAGGCCGAGGCCGACGCGGCGCGCGAGTCCGCCCGGCTTTTCGGGTACGTCGATTGTCCTCGATGTTCGCGATGGCGACGGCGTCGAAGCCTGCATGGGGCGCTTCCCGAAGCTGGACATCCTGGTGAACTGCGCCGGCGTGATCCGCCGCGGGGCCGAGCACGATCCGGAGGTCTTCGCCGAAGTCATCGACGTCAACCTGACCGGCACCATGCGCTTGTGCGCGGCATCGCGGCCGTTGCTTTCGCAGACGCCGCGGCTGCATCGTCAACACCGCGTCGATGTATGCTTTCTTCGGCGGCGGACACGCGCCCGGCTATACCGCGAGCAAGGGCGGCATCGCGCAACTGACCAAGGCGCTGGCCGTCGCGTATGCGAGCGACGGTATCCGCGTCAACGCTCTTGCTCCGGGCTGGATCGCGACGTCGCTCACCCAGGTCGTGCGCGACGATCCGCAAAAAAATGGCGCAATATTGGCGCGCACGCCGATCGGGCGCTGGGGCGAGCCCGACGACGTCGCGGCTGCGGCGGTTTTCCTGTGCTCGCCGGCGGCGGCATTTGTGACCGGCGTGATTTTGCCGGTGGACGGGGGTTACTTGATTGCATAGGGGGAAGAATGCCTATCGGAACAGCGATACGTCACCTCAAAAAAGGGCAGTGGGAAAAGGCCCACGCGATCGTCCAAAAGGACGAATCAGCATTCGGTTGCTGGGCGCACGGCATCGTGCACATCGTCGAAGGGGACTTCGGCAACGCGCGCTATTGGTATCGCCGCGCGGGAAGGGCGTTCCCGAAAGACCGCGACGTCGATCGCGAGGTCGCCGAGCTCACTTCGGCGCTGAAGGATACCGGGTGAGCGCTGCGGCGATCCTGCCCAGCCCGGGCATCGTGCCCGAGATCGCGGTTGCGGCGATTCCCGCCGACGAGCGCGTCTGGGTGCCGCAGGCGCCCGATGTCTGGTTTCGTCCATTGTTGTTGAACACAGTCAGCGGCGGATGGTGCAATCTGCTTCGCGTCCGGCGCTCGGGAGTGCTTTCGCGCCACCGCCATCCGATGCTCGTGGTCGGGTATGTGATCAAGGGCAGGTGGCGCTATCTCGAGCACGACTGGATCGCCGAGGAGGGAACGTTCGTCTACGAGCCGCCGGGCGAGGTGCACACCCTGGTCGTTCCCGATGACTGCCTCGAGATGATCACCTTCTTCAACATCAGCGGTGCGATGATCTACCTCGACGCGGCGGGGCAGCAGACAGGATACGAGGATGTGTTCAGCAAGATCGAGATGTGCCGCGGCCATTATGCCGAGGTCGGTCTGGGCATGGATTACGTCGACCAATTCATCCGCTGATCGGTGATTAAGCGCAGCGTTGCGCGAAAGGGAAGTCGCATGCCATGGGGTGGAATTGCTGCGGTAGGCGCGGGCGCCGCGATCGGCGCATGGATGCGCTGGTGGTTGAGCGTCATGCTCAATCCGATTTTTCCGACGGTGCCCCTGGGCACGCTGTCTCCAATCTCGTCGGCGGCCTGTCTGATGGGCTTTGCCATGGAGATCATCAACCGCCATTCCAATCTCAGCCTCGAGATGCAATTGCTGGCCACGACAGGATTTCTCGGCGGTCTGACCACATTCTCGACATTCTCCGCCGACATCGTCACACTGCTGCTGCGCAAGGAATATTTGTGGGGCATGATCGCGATCGCCCTTCACGTCGTGGGCTCGCTGGCTCTGACCCTTCTCGGCATCTGGATCGTCCGCACGCTGTACGCATGGTTTGCGTCCGCGTGAGGTTCGCCGGAAGGTCGCTGCCCAGGCGTCACCAAGCTGATTCGTTCATTTCATCACGGAGCAATCGATGACCCATGCGATTCGTATCCACCAGACCGGTGGCCCTGAAGTAATGCAGTGGGAAAGCGTCACCGTCGGCGAGCCCGGCGCCGGCGAGGCACGTGTCCGGCATACCGCGGTCGGGCTCAACTACATCGATACCTATCATCGCAGCGGCCTGTACAAGCTGCCGCTGCCGTCGGGCATCGGCCTGGAGGCGGCGGGCATCGTCGAGGCAATCGGTGCCGGCGTCAGCGACATTGCGGTCGGAGATCGTGTCGCCTATTGCGGCGGCCCGCCCGGGTCGTATTCGGAGGTGCGGGTCATGCCGGCGGACAAGCTGGTGAAGATACCCGACGGCGTCTCGGATCGTGCCGCGGCGACGCTGATGCTGAAGGGGCTCACGGTCCAGTATCTGTTTCGCCAGACCTTCCCCCTCAAGGGCGGCGAGACGATTCTGTTCCACGCGGCGGCGGGAGGCGTGGGACTGATCGCATGCCAGTGGGCCCGCGTGCTCGGCGTGACCATGATCGGCACGGTGGGTTCGGACGAGAAGGCCGCTCTGGCGAAGGCCAATGGCTGCACGCACACCATCGTCTACACGCGCGAAAACTTTGTCGATCGCGTCAAGGAGATCACCGGCGGCAAAGGCGTGCCCGTGGTCTACGATTCAATCGGCAAGGATACGTTTCCGGCGTCGCTCGATTGCCTGAAGCCGCGCGGCCTGTTCGTGAGCTTCGGCAGCTCCTCGGGGCCGATCGCGGCGTTCGACTTGGGACTGCTCGGGGCGAAGGGTGCGCTATATGCGACCCGTCCTTCGCTCGTCACCTACGCCGGCACACGACCTGAGCTGCTTGCGATGGCCGCCGAGGTATTTGCGCTGGTGAAGGCAGGCAAGATCGTCAGCGATGCGCGACAAACCCACGCGCTCAAGGACGCGGTGCAAGCGCACCGCGATCTGCATGCGCGCAAGACGACCGGGGCGACGGTGCTGCTTCCGTAGTATCCGGCGCGAAACCGGCATTCGTGGCGCGACGATCGCGCGCTATCGCGCGTTGAGCAAGCGTCGCGCAATCGGCGCGAGCTCCGACGCGGTCAGGCCCAGCGGGCCGATGCCTTCGGCGACCAGCGCATCGGCGGCTGCGCCGTGCAGGCAGACGCCGAGCGGCAGCGCGGAATCGACCGGCAATCCCTGGGCCAGCAGCGCGCCGACCATTCCCGACAGCACGTCACCCGTGCCGGCGCTCGCCAGCGCGGCGCTGCCGCTGGTGTTGATGGCGAAGTGTCCGTCCGGAAAAGCCACGATGCTTCCCGCTCCCTTGAGGACGACTGCGGCATTCATCGTCGCGGCCAGTGCGAGCGCTGCGCGCAGGCGGTCGCCCTGGATGGCGTCGACAGTCGTGGCGCACAAGCGCGCGGCTTCGCCGGGATGCGGCGTCAATACCGTCGGCGCCGTGCGCGCGGCGACCGCGGATGCAAGCGCAGCGGTCGCGCGCGATCAGGTTGAGCGCATCGGCGTCGATCAGCAGCGGAATCGACAGCCGAAGCGCCTGGGCGAGCCATCGGCGCGCATCATCGCCCACGCCAAGCCCCGGACCGATTACCAGCGCGTCCGGAGACGGCATCGAGAACCTCGCTCGCGCTGCGAAGCATCAGCTCGGGTTGCGCCCAGTCGACCGCCGGCGGCGAGGTGGCGCAGAGTCCGACCCACACCTTGCCCGCGCCCATGTGCAACGCGGCGCGGCCCGCGAGTACCGCCGCGCCGACCATTCCATCGGCGCCGCCCACGATGCCGAGCGTGCCGAAGCTGCCCTTGTTGACGTTGCGCCGCGCGCGACGGAGCACATCGGGAATCGTCGCCCGCTGCGTCTCCCACGCAAGCATCGAGCCGCGCGCATCGCCGCCTGCAGCCTGATCGAGATCGAGACCATGCACGCTGATGGTGCCGCAGTGATCGGGGCCGTCGCCGGTCAGCAAGCCCGGTTTGAGCGCGATGAACGTCGCCGTCGCGCTGGCGCGAATGGCGGGGGAGCGCGCGACACCGGTATCCGCGTCGAGACCGCTCGGGATGTCCAGGGCCAGTATGGGCAGCGAGCTCGCGTTGGCGCGCGCTATCCATTCCGCTGCGACGCCTTCGATCGGGCGCGCGAGGCCGATGCCGAACAAGCCGTCGACGATCAGCCCGAAGCGGCCGTCGGGCCACTCGCGCACCGTTGGTCCGCGAGCATCGAGCCAGGCGCGATAGGCAGCTGCAGCGTCGGACGCAAGCTCCGGTTTCGTCGCCGCAGAAAGCGACCGTGACGTCAAAGAACCAGGATTTGAGACAGCGCGCAACGACGAAGGCGTCGCCGCCATTGTTCCCCGGGCCCGCGAGAACAAGGACGCGCGTGGAGCGCGGGCCAAGCATGCCGCGCGCGATCTCGGCTGCGGCAAGCCCGGCGCGCTCCATCAGCGGCGCGCTGCCCGCGCGCGCTTCGACCGCGCGCACTTCGGCGACACGAAGGATTGCATCGGGGTGCACGGAACCGATTATAGGGCACCGAAATCGTGCGGCGCGCGATCCGCGCCTCGAAGGCGACTCGGGAGAATGGCCATTAGACAACCACCCGGCCAGTCGCTACACTACCGTCCCGAGCTGACTGCCTGCACAGCGGCCATTCAGAGCCGCATCTGCCGCGGGCGCAACGCGCAAATATTTCGGACGCGGGCTGCGCGACGAATACCTTCAATTGGAGACCTGCATGAAGTCACTGAACCGAATTGCATTGGCCTTGCTGGCGTTCGGCCTTACCGCCGCCGTCTCAGCGCAGGAACTGACCGGCACGCTGAAGAAGATCAAGGACACCGGGACGATCACCATCGCCTACCGCGACGCGTCGATCCCGTTTTCATACCTGGACGACAACCAGAAGCCGGTCGGCTACTCGATGGACATCTGCTACAAGATCGTCGATGCGGTGAAGGCCAAGCTCAAGATGCCGGACTTGAAGGTGGCGCTTTCGCCGGTCAGCTCGGCGACGCGGATTCCGCTCATCGCCAACGGAACGGTCGACATGGAATGCGGTTCGACGACCAACAACCTCGAGCGCGAGCAGCAGGTTTCCTTCGTCGTGACGACTTTCGTGACTTCCAACCGCCTGCTGTCGAAGACCAAGAACAAGATCGTCAACCTCGAGGACCTCAAGGGCAAGACGCTGGTGTCGACATCGGGCACGTCGAACCTGAAGCAGGTGACGGAGCTGAACGGATCGAAGAACCTCGGCATCAACATCGTCACAGCCGCCGATCACCCTGCCGCATTCCAGATGGTCGAAAGCGATCGCGCGGCGGCGTTCGCGATGGACGACATCCTGCTCTACAGCCTCGTGGCGCAATCGAAGAATCCGTCCGAGTTCTACATCTCGGCGGTGCAGCTGTCGACAGAGCCCTACGGCATCATGATGCGCAAGGGTGACCCGGAATTCAAGAAGGTTGCGGACGACGCGGTCATTGCACTGATGAAAAGCGGAGAGATCAACAAGATCTACACGAAGTGGTTCCAGTCGCCGATCCCGCCGAAGAATGGCAGTCTCAACGTGCCGATGAGCGATACCCTCAAGAAGGTGATCGCCAATCCGACCGACTCGGGCGATCCCGCAGCCTATCACTGATGCGCGTGTGGATCACGGCAAGCGCGACGTGCATCTGCGCAAGAGCATGACAAAAACGGGGGCGGTTTCGCCCTCGTTTTTTTTGAGGATCGCGCGCCGCGTGAGCATCGTCGGCCCGGCGGCGGGCAGCTAAGCGGGGGAAGCCGGAATGAACTACCACTGGAACTGGGGCATTTTCTGGCAGGCGTCGCCAGGCGGGCAGGGGCACGTACGCGGAGGCGCTCCTTTCCGGGCCTGATGTTCACGCTGGCCGTGGGCTGCTGGCGTGGATCATGGCGCTCATTCTCGGAACCATCGTGGGCACGCTGCGCACGACGTCGTCCAAGTGGGTCGTCCGCCTGGGCAACGCCTACGTCGAAGTGTTCCGCAACATTCCCCTGCTGGTGCAGATGTACCTCTGGTATTTCGTCGTCCCCGAGTTGCTTCCCGCCGCGATCGGGACCTACATCAAGCAGATGCCCAATGAGCCCTTCGTGACGGCCGTGGTCTGCCTCGGGTTCTTCACCTCGGCACGCGTCGCGGAGCAGACGCGCGCAGGCATCAATTCCCTTCCGCGCGGGCAGCGCATGGCCGGGCACCGCGATGGGGCTGACGCCGGCGCAGACGTACATCAAGGTGATTCTGCCGCAGGCTTTTCGCATCATCATCCCGCCGATGACCTCCGAGTTTCTCAATGTCATGAAGAACAGCTCGGTCTCGCTTTACATCGGCGTGATGGAGCTCACGGCGCAGGCGCGCTCCATGCAGGAGTTCTCGTTCCAGGTGTTCGAGGCGTTCACGGCTGCGACGGTGCTCTACATCGCCATCAACGTGGTTGTTCTCTACCTGATGCGCTTCATCGAGCACCGCACACGCGTTCCCGGTCTTATCGCCGTTGGCGGCGCCAAGATCGCGGGCCACTAGGAGCGCGCGCCATGTTCGGCAACTTCGACTTCGACGTCATCGCGCGCACGTGGAAGTATTTGTTCGTCACCGGCATGACCTTCACCGTCGAGCTCACCCTCATGGCGATGGTCGGCGGAATCATCTTCGGCACTCTGCTCGCGATGGGCCGGCTGTCGCATCTCAAGTGGCTGTCGGCAATCTGCGCAACCTACGTCAACGGGATCCGCTCCGTACCGCTGGTGCTGGTCATTTTCTGGTTCTATTTCCTCGTTCCCTACATCGGCGCGTGGGTCATCGGCTCGCCGACGCCGATCGCGGTCGGCGCATTCGCGTCGTCGCTGGTGACGTTCATCTTGTTCGAGGCCGCGTACTACTGCGAGATCATGCGCGCGGGCATCCAGTCGATCTCCCGCGGGCCAGCTCATGGCCGGCCAGGCGCTGGGGATGACCTATTGGCAGAACATGGGCAACATCATCCTTCCGCAGGCGTTCAGGAACATGATTCCGATCCTGCTGACGCAGACCATCGTGCTCTTCCAGGACATCTCGCTCGTGTCGATCCTGTCGATCACCGATTTCGTCGGCGCCGCGCGCAAGATTGCCGAGCGTGACGGCCGCCAGGCGGAAATGTACTTGTTCGTCGGCGTCGTGTACTTCGTGATCTGCCTCAGCCTTTCCATGCTGGTCAAGCGCTTGCAGCGGCGCGTCGCCATCGTCCGCTGAGGCGGCGGGAACTTCCAAGGAAATCGCAATGATCGAGATCAGCAATGTCAGCAAGTGGTACGGCAGCTTTCAGGTGCTCACCGACTGCACCACCAAGGTCGAAAAGGGCGAGGTCATCGTCGTCTGCGGCCCGTCGGGCTCCGGCAAGTCGACGCTGATCAAGACGGTCAACGCGCTGGAGCCGTTCCAGAAGGGCGACATCGTCGTCAACAAGATCAAGGTCAACGATCCGAAGACCGATCTGCCCAAGCTCCGCTCGCACGTCGGCATGGTGTTTCAGAATTTCGAGCTCTTCCCGCACTTGACGATCACCCAGAACCTCACG
The DNA here is from genome assembly GCA_963730465.1 of uncultured beta proteobacterium. Classification (GTDB taxonomy): domain Bacteria; phylum Pseudomonadota; class Gammaproteobacteria; order Burkholderiales; family Casimicrobiaceae; genus PALSA-1003. Next base: position 266,136 of record CAVSRR010000005.1, read on the forward strand.
CTCGGGCAGATCAAGGTGCTCGGACGCAACCAGGAGGAGGCGGTGACGCGCGGTCTCAAGCTCCTCGACCGGGTCGGTCTGATCGCGCAGAAGGACAAGTACCCGGGACAGCTTTCCGGCGGCCAGCAGCAGCGGGTCGCCATCGCGCGCGCGCTGTCGATGGATCCGATCTGCATGCTCTTCGACGAGCCGACCTCGGCGCTCGATCCGGAAATGGTCAACGAGGTGCTCGACGTGATGGTGCAGCTCGCCAAGGAAGGCATGACCATGATGGTCGTGACCCACGAAATGGGCTTTGCGCGCAAGGTCGCGCATCGCGTGATATTCATGGACCAGGGGCACATCGTCGAAGACGCGCCCAAGGATGATTTTTTCGGCAAGCCGCGCTCGGAGCGCGCCCAGTTGTTCCTGTCGAAGATATTGCAGCACTGACACCGCGTCGGCGCGACGGGCGCCCGGCCGCCCTCGTGCAGCGAAGGAGGTTCGAATGATCAGCTTTGCGGGCCTTGTCCTGATGGTGTTGGGCGTCGCGTCCGGACTCGTCCTGGTGCTGGCGCCATTCCAAGTCGGGCCGGCGGTCCCCGGCATCACGACCTGGATACTCTTCCCCGGATTCACGCTGGTCGGATACATCCTCTTTGCCGTCGAAGCGGGAACGAGTGGGTCGTCGGAGCGTCGCGCTATGCCGGTGCGGCCCTGCTGGCCCTGGCGCTGGTCGCCGCGGTCGCCCTGTTTGCGGTGGGCAACGGGATGATCGCAGCAGGCGTAGCCACGATCTCGCTCTGGTACGTGCTGGCGCTCGGAATGGCGATGGGCGCGGCCGGCCTGGCGCTCGGCCGCGTCGGGACCTTTCCCGCGTAGCCCATCGCGTGTACCGCGCGCGCTAGAGCGGGGCGCGATGCGGTCCCGCGCTGCTCAGGCGACGGCGAGGCGGGTATAATCCGTTTTTGACCGATCCCCGCTTCGATGCACGAGCTTATCTCGCTCCGCGGACGCAATGCCCTCTCGCCGTTTCGCATCGATAAGCTGCTTACGACTCTTGCCGCGACCCGCGTCAGCGGCCTCGTAGCCGACTTCTGGCACTTCGTTCAGTCGCGCGGCCCGCTTGAGCGTCGCCGAGCGCGAGACGCTCGAACGCATCCTGACCTACGGACCACACAGCGTCGAGCACGCCGACCGCGGCGAGCTCCTTCTGGTCGTTCCAAGACCGGGAACGATCTCGCCGTGGAGCTCCAAGGCGACCGACATCGCGCACAACTGCGGGCTCGCGTCGGTCGAGCGCATCGAGCGCGGCGTCGCGTTCCGGGTCACGACGCGCGACGGTGCGGCGCTTGGCGACGCCGACCGCGCCGCGCTCCTTCCGCAGATCCACGATCGCATGACCGAGGCGGTGTTCGGGTCGCTGGACGACGCGGCGAAGCTGTTTTCGCATTTTGCGCCGCGGCCCCTGATGCACATCGATCTCGCCGCGCGAGGGCGCGACGCGATCGCGGACGCCAACGCCGAGCTGGGACTGGCGCTGTCGGCCGACGAGATCGACTATCTCGCCGAGTATTTCGGGCCCGGCCACGCGCGACCGCGATCCGACCGACGTCGAGCTGATGATGTTCGCGCAGGCCAACTCGGAGCACTGCCGGCACAAGATCTTCAACGCCGACTGGATCATCGACGGCCAGCGCCAGGAGCGCTCGCTGTTCGCCATGATCCGCCACACGCACAGCGTCAGCCCGCGCGGAACCGTGGTCGCGTATGCCGACAATGCGGCCGTCGCGGAAGGCGCGCGCGTCCGCCGCTTCTACCCCGACGCCGACGGACACTACGCCGCGCATCCGGAATCGACCGACTACGTGATGAAAGTCGAGACGCACAACCATCCGACCGCGCATCGCGCCCTTTCCCGGTGCCGCCACCGGTTCCGGCGGCGAGATTCGCGACGAGGGCGCGACCGGCATCGGCGCGAAGCCGAAGGCGGGGCTCACGGGCTTCACGGTGTCGCATCTGCGCTTGCCCGGCCTCGCGCAGCCGTGGGAGCTGCCGGAAGCGCCGCGCGGAGCGGGGCACAGGAATCGCCCCGTTCCGAGCAGGACGGCGCCGCGAGGCTGCCGCTCGCACGCAACGCAATACTGGATCGGAACGCCGCAGCGCATCGCGACGCCGCTCGAGATCATGCTCCAGGGCCCGATCGGCGGCGCCTCGTTCAACAACGAGTTCGGACGTCCGAATCTTCTCGGATACTTCCGCACCTTCGAGCAGACCGTCGGCGGCGAAGTGCGCGGGTATCACAAGCCGATCATGATCGCGGGCGGCGTCGGCAACATCGCGGCCCGGGACGCGCACAAGCGGGCGTTTGCCGCCGGGCGCGCTCATCGTGCAACTCGGCGGACCGGGCATGCTGATCGGCATGGGAGGCGGCGCGGCATCGTCGATGTCGACCGGCGCCAACGCGGTCGATCTCGATTTCGATTCGGTGCAGCGCGGCAACGCCGAGATGCAGCGCCGCGCACAGGAAGTCATCGACCGCTGCTGGCAGATGGGCGATGCGAATCCGATCCTCTCGATCCACGATGTCGGCGCCGGCGGCCTGTCGAATGCATTGCCCGAGCTGGCTCACGGCGGCGGCGCCGGCGCGCGCATCGACCTGCGCAAGGTCCCGTCGGAGGAGCCGGGCATGTCGCCGCGCGAGATCTGGTGCAACGAGGCGCAGGAGCGCTACGTGCTCGCGATCCGCGCCGAATCGCTCGCGACTTTCGAGGCATTGTGCGTTCGCGAGCGCTGTCCGTTCGCGGTCGTCGGCAAGGCATCGCGCGACGACCGCCTGGTGGTCGAGGATCCCGTTCTGAAGAACGACCCGGTCGACATGGACCTCGCCGTGTTGCTGGGCAAGCCGCCGAAGATGACGCGCGACGTCGTCGCACGTCCGGCGCGACATTGCCGCGCGTTCGATGCGTCTCGCATCGACTTGCGCGATGCCGCGTACCGCGTGCTGCAGTTTCCGGCGGTCGCCGACAAGACTTTTCTGGTGACGATCGGCGATCGCACCGTCGGCGGCCTTTGCTCGCGCGATCCGATGGTCGGTCCGTGGCAGGTCCCGGTTGCCGACGTCGCGGTCACGCTGATGGACTTCGATGGCTACGCCGGCGAAGCGATGGCGATGGGCGAGCGCACGCCGCTCGCGCTGATCGACGCGCCGGCGTCGGGCCGCATGGCGATCGGCGAAGCGTTGACCAATCTCGCGGCCGCCGGCATCCGGAGCCTCTCCGACGTCAAGCTCTCGGCGAACTGGATGGCGGCTGCGGGTCACCCCGGCGAGGACGCCGCGCTCTACGACACGGTGCACGCCGTCGCGATGGAGCTTTGTCCGGCGCTCGGCGTCAGCATTCCCGTGGGCAAGGATTCGATGTCGATGCGCACCACGTGGCGCGACGGCGATATCGACAAGGCGGTGACCGCGCCGGTCTCCTTGATCGTCAGCGGCGTTCGCGCACGTGCCCGACGCGCGGCGCGTGCTGACTCCGCTACTGCGGCTCGATCGCGGACCGACGGTGTTGCTGCTGGTCGATCTGGGCGACGGCAGGAACCGTCTCGGCGGCTCGACGCTGGCGCAGGTGTTCGGACAGATGGGCAATGTCGCGCCGGATCTGGACGACGCGCAGCGCCTGCGGTCCTTTTTCGCGCTCATCCAGTCGCTGCACGCATCCGGACAAGCTGCTCGCCTACCACGACCGCTCCGACGGCGGCTTGTTCGCCGCGCTCGCCGAGATGGCCTTCGCGAGCCGCTGCGGCCTGACAGTCCGGCTCGATGCGCTGCCGGGATCGGCAATCGAGTCGCTGTTCAACGAAGAGCTGGGCGCGGTCGTTGCAAGTCGAGCAGGACGATGTCGCTGAAGTCGTCGACGCATTCAAGGCGGCGGGCCTGCGATGCGAGCCGATCGGCACGCCGGCCGCCGGGGAGCGCATCCGGATCGAGCGCGGCGGCGACGATCGTCCTCGACGAAGCGCGCACCGACCTTCATCGCGCGTGGTCGCGGACGACCCACGCGATGCAGCGCCTGCGCGACAATCCCGAGAGCGCGGACCAGGAATTCGAGCGCATCCTCGACGCGGGCGATCCCGGGCCTGTCGCCGCGCCTCGGCTTCGATCCCGCGGACGATATCGCCGCGCCGTACATCGCCACCGGAGCGCGCCCGCGCGTGGCGATCCTGCGCGAGCAGGGTGTCAACGGCCAGGTCGAGATGGCGGCCGCGTTCGATCGCGCCGGATTCGCGGCATTCGACGTGCACATGAGCGACATCATCGCCGGTCGCGCGACGCTCGATGCATACTCGGGGATCGTGGCCGGCGGCGGATTCTCCTATGGCGACGTGCTCGGCGCCGGCGAGGGCTGGGCGAAGTCGATCCTGTTCAACGCCCGGGCGCGCGATCAGTTCGAGGCATTTTTCGCGCGTGGCGATTCCTTCGCGCTTGGCGTGTGCAACGGCTGCCAGATGATGAGCAATCTGCGCGAGCTGATCCCGGGAGCCTCGTCGTGGCCGCACTTCGTGCGCAACCGCTCGGAACAGTTCGAGGCGAGGCTTGTGATGCTGGAAGTGCAGCGCTCGCCTTCGTTTTTCTTTGCCGGAATGGACGGCAGCCGCATCCCCGTCGTCGCTGGCGCACGGCGAGGGCTACGCCGAATTCGAGAGCGACGCGCAGCTCGCCGCGGCACAGGCGCTGACGACGCTCCGCTTCGTCGACAATCGAGGCGCGGTGACCGAGCGCTATCCCTACAACCCCAACGGCTCGCCGCGCGGCATCGCGGGCCTGACGACGCCGGACGGCCGCTTCTCGATCCTGATGCCGCATCCCGAGCGCGTGTTCCGGACCGTGCAGATGTCCTGGCACCCGGCGGAGTGGAAGGAAGATTCGCCGTGGATGCGCATGTTTCGCAACGCCCGGGTATGGGTCGGTTGATCGGGCACGCAGCCGGGCGAAGCTGCATGCGAATCAAGGTGTTTGCCATCAACGGAGTCACGCCGGTCGTCGATCCCACGGCATTCGTCCATCCGAGCGCGGTGCTGATCGGCGACGTGATCGTCGGCGCGCGTTGCTACGTCGGGCCCGTTGCGTCGCTGCGCGGCGATTTCGGCAGGATCGAAGTGCGCGCCGGCGCGAACATCCAGGATTCGCTGCGTGATGCACGGCTTTCCCGGAACCGATACGGTGGTCGAGGAGGAGGGCCACATCGGCCACGCGGCGATTCTTCACGGCTGCGTCGTGCGCCGCAACGCGCTCGTGGGCATGAACGCGGTCATCAACGACAACGCGGAGATCGGCGAGTCGGCGATCGTCGCCGCGATGGCGTTCGTCAAGGCGGGAATGGTCGTGCCGCCGCGCACGCTGGTCGCGGGCGTGCCGGCCAGAATCGTCCGCGCTCCTGACCGAGCAGGAGCTCGCGTGGAAAGTCGAAGGAACGCGCAGCTATCAGGAGCTCACGCTGCGCAGCCTGGCGACGATGGTGGAGACCGAGCCGCTCGCCGCGCCGGAGGCCGATCGCCGGCGCATCCCGCTGCCGGAGCTGTTGCCGTTGTCGGAACTGAAGGCCGCCAAGCAAGAACGACGAGTAACGCCGAGCGGCGGCGACGGCGGCGCCACGGTCGATGCCGCGGCGCGAGCGCTCAGAAACCCGCGGCCTGACCGTCGCGTCGCGGGTCCGAGCCGGCGATGTAGCCCGCGTCGGAGCGAACGATGAACTGGCCGGCGCCGAAATCCATGTACGAATCGGGCATCGACGCGAACTCGTGGCCGAGCGCGGCCAGACCGTCGCGCAAGTCCGGCGCCGCGCTCGCTTCCAGATCGAGCGACACGCCGCCGTTGACTTTCCATCGCGGAGCGTCGAGCACCGCCTGCGGATTGGAGCCGTAGTCGATCAGTCGCACCATCGTCTGCAGATGCGCCTGCGGCTGGATCGGTCCGCCCATGACGCCGAAGGCTGCAATAGGGCTGCCCCTCGCGCGTGACAAAGCCCGGAATGATCGTGTGAAACGGCCGCTTGCCGCCGCCGACGATATTGGGATGGCCGGGCTGCAGCGAGAAGCCGGTGCCGCGATTCTGCAGGCTGATGCCCGTGCCCGGAACGACGATGCCGGAGCCGAATCCCATGTAGTTCGACTGGATGAGCGAGACCATCATGCCGCTCTCGTCGGCCGCGGTCAGGTACACCGTACCCGCGGGCGGCGGCAGTCCGTGCTGGAAGTCCTGGGCGCGCGAGCGGTCGATCAGGCGCGCGCGGCTCGCGAGATAGCCGCGGTCGAGCAGCTGAGCAGGCGGTCACCGTCATCGCTGCGCGGATCGCGACGTAGCGGTAGGCGTCGGCAAAAGCGAGCTTCATCGCCTCGATCTCGAGGTGCTGCACTTCGACCGAGTCGACAGCGTGCGGCGAAAGGTCGAAATGCTCGAGCATGCCGAGCGCCATCAGCGCGGCGATGCCCTGGCCGTTCGGCGGAATCTCGTGGACGGTGTGGCCGTGATAATCGTGCGCGAGCGGCGTGACCCAGTCGCATCGATGCGCATCGAAGTCCGCCAGCGTGTGGCCGCCGCCGTGCTTGCTCGCGTCCGCGACCATGGCTTCCGCGAGCTCGCCGCGATAGAACGACTCGCCGTTGCTGAGCGGCGATTTTCTCCATCGATGCGGCCATCGCGGGCGAGGCAAAAAGCTCGCCGGTCTCCGGCGCGCGGCCGCGCGGCATGAAGTGCTCGGCAAATCCGGGAACGTTGCCCAGGATCGGAACGGCCTTGGCCCATTTCTCCGCGATGATGGGGCTCACGGCGTAACCGTCGCGCGCGTAGCGGATCGCCGGCACGAAGAGGTCGGCGAAGGGCAGCTTGCCGAAGCGCTTGGACAGCGCGACCCAGCCCGACACCGCGCCGGGGATGGTGACGGTCGTCCAGCCCGCGCGCGGCATGGCGCCTTGGCCTGCGTAGCGGTCGCGGTGACCACGCCGCGGGCGCGCGTCCCGAAGCGTTCAGGCCGACGAGCCCGCTTCCGTCCCAGACGATCGCGAACAGGTCGCTCCCGAGGCCGTTGCTGCAGGGCTCGCAGAGGGTCAGCGCGATCGCCGTCGCGAGCGCCGCGTCGACCGCGTTGCCGCCCGCGTGCAGCATCGCGATACCGGCCTGGGTGGCAAGCGGCTGCGACGTCGCCACGACGTTGCGCGCGAAGATGGGCTGGCGCCGCGAGGCGTAAGGAAGGCTCCAGTCGAAGCCGGCGCGCCGTGGCGTGCGCTGTCTGGAACGGTTCGCGTGCCTTGTTCATGGCGCGGACTCCGATGCGCAGTGTGTGTCGACGCATCCGATGCTGTCCGGGAACCGTGCGTGTCGCATCAGGTTTCTCCCTCGGCGAATGCTTCCTCGCGCTTCTTGCGCAGGTTCGGCGCGACAATGATGAGCAGCAGCGCCGCGGCGGCGATGAGCATTCCGGCCGAAATGGGCCGCGTGAAGAATACCATCGGGTCGCCGCGCGACAGCAGCATGGCGCGGCGGAGATTCTCCTCCATCATCGGCCCGAGCACGAATCCGAGCAGCAAAGGCGCGGGCTCGCACTCGAGCTTGACGAACAGCAGGCCGAGCGCGCCGAATACCGCCGTCTGCGACACGTCGAAGCTGGTGTTGTTGATCGAGTACACGCCGATCGCGCAGAACAGAAGGATCGCAGGGTAGAGCACGCGGTAGGGCACTTTCAGCAGCTTGATCCAGATGCCGATCAGCGGCAGGTTGAGCACGACGAGCATCAGGTTGCCGACCCACATAGACACCACCAGGCCCCAGAACAGTCCCGGGTTCGACGTCATCACCTGCGGGCCCGGCTGGATGTTGTGGATGGTCATGGCGCCGACCATCAGCGCCATGACCGCGTTCTCCGGGAATGCCGAGCGTCAGCAAGGGAATGAACGAGGTCTGCGCGCCGGCGTTGTTGGCCGATTCCGGTCCTGCCACGCCCTGTATCGCGCCCTTGCCGAAGCTGCCAGGGTCCCGGGACAATTTCTTCTCGAGCGCATAGGATCCGAACGAGGCGAGCATGGCGCCGCCGCCCGGGAGCAGGCCCAGGACCGAGCCGATGCCCGTGCCGCGCAGCACGGCCGGCCACGCTGCCTTGAACTGTTTCTTGGTCAGCCAGAGGCCGCCGATCTTGGCGGTAATGAGCTCGCGCTTCTCGGTGCTCTCGAGGTTGGTGAGGATCTCGGCGAAGCCGAACAGTCCCATCGCGACGCTGACGATGCCGAGGCCGTCGATGAGCTCCGGGACGCCGAAAGCGAATCGCGCGGCGCCGGAATTGACGTCCGTGCCGACGAGGCCGAGCAGCAGCCCCAGCACGACCATCGCGATCGCCTTCAGCAGCGATCCGTGGGCGAGCACGACGGCGCCGATCAACCCGAGGATCATCAGCGAGCAATATTCGGCCGGGCCGAATTTCAGTGCCAGCTCGGACAGCGGAATGGCGACGGTCGCGACGAAGACGGTGGCGACGCAGCCCGCGAAGAATGAACCCAGCGCGGCGATGGCGAGCGCCGCTCCTGCCTGCCCCTTGCGCGCCATCTGATAGCCGTCGAGACAGGTCACCGCGGACGACGTTTCGCCCGGCATGTTGAGCAGGATCGACGTCGTCGAGCCGCCGTACTGCGCGCCGTAGTAGATGCCGGCGAGCATGATCAGCGCCGACACCGGCTGCAGCGAGTAGGTGGTCGGCAGCAGCATCGCGATGGTCGCGACCGGGCCGATGCCGGGCAGGACGCCGATCAGCGTGCCGACCAGCGCGCCGATCAGGGCATAGAGCAGATTGACGGGCGTCAGCGCGACGCCGAAACCCATCGCGAGATGGCTGATCAGGTCCATTGCGCGCTCAGTTGGACCAAGGCCAGGTCGGCAGCTGGAGGTTCAGGCCGATAGATGAAAACACCGACCGCCAGCGCAGCGAGAAGCACTCCGCTGACGAGCGCTTCCCTGGGCCTGAACTCGTGGCTCGCCGCGCTCGAGCAGAACACGAGTCCGATCGTCGCCAGCACCAGGCCGATGTAATTGACGAGCACGCCGAAGGCAATGACGCTGCCGAGCACGATGAGCATCGGCCTCCAGTGCCACGCGCGGAATCGGATCGCCCTTGATCTTGAGGGCGCGCAGGGACAGAGCGCTGCGCCGAGGACGAGCAGAAGGATGCCGAGGATGCGCGGAAAGTAGCCCGGACCCATGCGCGCGGCGCTGCCGAGCGAATAGTTGCTGCCGATGATGATGGCGGCGAGGCCGAACGCGATGAAAATCAGGCCGGCGAAAAAATCCTTCGGATGGCGAATGAACGCCATGGAGCTCCCCCTGAGAACACATGTTGTTGTTCGAGCCGGCGCCAAGAATAGCATCGAACCCCGCGGCAACGCGGCGTTCGCGGACGACTGCGAACGCCAACAAAAAAGGGCAGGCGCGATTCGTCGCGCCTGCCCTTCCGGTACTGCGTCGCGGCTGGCTTACAGGCCGTTCTTCGCGCGCAGGTCTTTCAGATACTCCTCGACTTCCTTGCCTTGCATGCGCTGCGCCAGTTGCGGCTTGACTTCGTCGTACGGCGGAACCTTGGCATCGCGAATGTCGTCGACCTCGATCACGTGCCAGCCGAATTGCGTTTGCACCGGCGTGGTCGTGAACTTGCCCTTCGGCGTCGCGACCATGGCGTCGGCGAACGGCTTGACGAAGTTCGCCGGCGCATTCCAGTCGAGATCGCCGCCGTTGATCTTCGAGCCGGTGTCCTTGGAGCGCTCGGCCAGCTTCTCGAACTTCTCGCCCTTTTGCAGCTGGGCGATGATGTCCTTGGCGTCGGCTTCCTTGTCGACGAGGATGTGCCGCACCTTGTATTCCTTGTCGCCGATCTGGGCCTTGATCACATCGTATTCCTTGCGCATCTGATCTTCGGGAACCGGATGCGCCTTCAGGTAGTCGGCCATGTACGCGCGCACCAGCACCGTCTGCGACGTCAGATCCATCTCCATCTTCACCGTCGGGATTCTTGTCGAGGCCCTGCTTGCGCGCTTCGCGAACGAGAAGCTCACGCGTGTTGAGCTCGTCGCGAACGGCGGCGCGCAGCTCGGGCGTATCGGCCTGGCCCTGGGAGGTGCGCTGCTTGACCATGAAATCGAAGGTCGCTTGCGAATAGAGGTCCTTGCCCTTGGCGGCGCGTGGCCGCCGGAGCCGCCTTGCTCTTGGCGTCCTGGCTCAGCGCCAACGGTGCCGACAGCAACGCGGCGGAGGCCACGAGCGCGGCAAGAATTCGGGGAAGCTTATGCATGAATGACAGTCCTTGGTCGTAGGTGAAACTGTTTAAGAAAATTCTTCGGGCGCGAGCGCCTTGATCGAAAGAGCGTGGATTGGAAACGGCAGCAGGTCGCTGACCCGTGCCAGTACCTTCTGGTGGCGCTCGAGTCGCGAAATCCCGGTGAACGCATTCGACACGATGAGCACCGAAAAGTGCCCGCCGCCCGCCGCCGCGCCTGCGTGTCCTGCATGGTCGGCGCTGTCGTCATGAATCTCGAGCGCGCTGGGGTCGAGCTCCTGCAGCCGCATCCGCAGCGTCGACGCGACATCGCTCATTCGCTGCTCGCTTCACGGCTCGCTTCGCTGATCTCTGCGCTCACGATTGCTCCGGGAGGTATCGAGCCACCGACGCAACCGTGCCGATCGCCGCCAGCATGAACAGGCCGATACCACCCCAGACCTTGAAGTTGACCCAGGTGTCGAGGGTGTAGTGCGCCGCCACGTACAGATTGACCGCTCCCATGGCCGCGAGGAAGGCAACCCATCCCCACGTGACCCTCGCCCACACGGCGTCGGGCAGCGTGAGGTCCTTGAGCAGTCCCGAGATGAGATTGCGGCGGAACAGCGACCCGGCCAACGAGCAGCACTGCCGCGAACAGCCAGTACAGCACGGTCGGCTTCCACTTGATGAACGTCTCATCGTGCAGCAGCAGCGTCGCGCCGCCGAACACGGCGATGATCGCGAGGCTCAGCCAGTGGATCGGCGCGACGCGACCCTTGCGCCAGCGGAAGTACGCGATCTGGACGACCGACGAGGCGATCGCGACTCCGGTCGCCACGTAAATCCCCGCCAGCTTGAACGCGACGAAGAACAGGATCAGGGGAAAATAATCGGCTACAAATTGCATAACCTATTATTTTACATCGGATTCCGGTCTCTTTTCAAGCACCGGCCGCGGCGTCGTCAACTGACCCCGGAGAGAGCCCGTCAGGAGCCGGTCCGGGCGATCTGCTTGCGAAAGCGCTTCCAGTCGAACGCGGGGCCGGGGTCGGTCTTGCGGCCCGGCGCGATGTCCTGGTGGCCGGCGATGTCCCGCAGGGGATAGCGGCGCCGCAGCGCCCGGGTCAGCCGCGCCAGGGTCGTATATTGGGCGTCCTCGTAAGGGAGCTCGTCGGTGCCCTCCAACTCGACCCCGATCGAGAAGTCGTTGCAGTTGCGACGCCTGCGCCAGACCGATTCGCCGGCGTGCCAGGCGCGAAGCGCGCACGGGACGAACTGTGCCAGCGCGCCCTCGCGGCGGATCAGGAAGTGCGACGAGACGCGCAAATCAGCGAGGGAGGCGAAGTACGGATGCGCCTCGGGATCGAGGCGGTTGGTGAACAGCTCGACGATCCAGGGACCGCCGAATTGGCCCGGTGGAAGCGAGATATTGTGGATGACCAGGAGGCTGATGCGCGCGTCGGGCGGCCGCGCATCGAAGTTGGGAGAGGACAGCTGCGCCGCGGCCCGGACCACGCCCTCGCGATCGACGTGAAGGCGAAGCGGGGGGCTGCTAACCGCGAGTACCGTGGCCATGGCGCTTTCGGAAGAGGCGGCCGACACAGGATCCGCCCGCCGCGCGGCCTCGAGCGCCGCGGTGCAAATGCGAACTGGAAAGCATGCGCGGAGGGTACGCCGGCGCCAGTCTGCTGCATAGTACCGGCTGCGCATTCGCTCCCGCCACGAAGAGAGCACGATGGGCTTCCGGTCTGCCAGTTCGAGCGCGCACGCGCAAGGGAACGCTTCATGCATTTTGTCGGAACCTTGGGTCGATGCTTGGCAGTCTCGCTTGGGCGAGCCACGATTCTGATTCGTTTGCGCCGCAACATCGATGCGCATGCCACGACAGGGAAAAACCAATGCTGGAATGCCACAATCCGATTCACGGTCGGATCATTCGATCACTGGAACGATGACGAATTCAAACGACAGCCACGCCGGATTCAGTGAGATACGCCATCCTTCGCAGGCTCGCAGCGGGCATGCGCCACGCATTGATGGGTGAGCTGCAGGGGGTGCAATTCGCATCCGATCTGACCGGCCAGATGGTCAAGCGAGGCGTGTCCGGCGCCTCCCTGAGTGACACGGTCAGCCAGATCTCGGATCACGCTCGCGGAGCCGCGGCGGTAAGTCGATCGATCATGGAATGGCTTCGGCCCGAGGCGGGCGCGCGCACGCAAGTGGATGCCGGGCTGCACGAATGCGTGAAGGTCGCCGGCGAAGTGTGGATCCTCCGCGGCATCAAATCCAGCATACGTTGCGAGGTGGGCCACGCCGAAGTGGAAAGGGCGGTCTTTCTCGAGATGGTCGTCGTGTCGCTGCTCACCCTCACCGACGTGCGTCATGGAGCATTGGACATTGGGCTTGCAGCCGATCGGATCGACGGTAGAGTCGCCGTCAGGATCGACGCGCGCGCCGCCGACAGAAGATCCGCGGCATCGCCGATGTTCCATCGGGCGCTCGGCTTCGACGACGTGAGAGCTCTCGCGAAAGCGGATGGCATTGCATGCATCTGCGAGGACGCGGCAGTCGGGCTCGAATTTCCGACGCTCGCCGGGTAGCTGCGCTTCCCCGGTCCGCTCCCGTACGCCGAGCAGGCGCGGCGGACGGTTACGCCGAGCGCGGTTGAGGCGACCGGCGCTTGGAGCCAACCTCTGGCCGTCGAAGCGACCGCGATACGCAGGATAGGGACGTGCAAGGCGCACCGGACGCATCGATCCTATGCCGCAGTTGGTAAAGTAAGATTGCTCGTTTACTCCATCGAGCTCCCCAATGCGCACACCATCGTGGCGTCAAAGCGGTCAGGAACCGGATTACCGCTTCTCGTTGGCCAATGAGCGAACGTTCCTGGCATGGATCCGCACCGCTCTGGCATTGCTGGCGGGTGGCGTATTGCTCGTGCAATTTGCGACCAAGCTCGAGCCACACATCGTGCTCGTTGCGCTGTCCATAGGACTCGCGGCGGTGTCGTCGGTGTTATGTGCGGTTGCGTACGTACGCTGGAAGGACAACGAAATCGCGATGCGACACGCTCGGCCACTGCCGAGCACCGCGGCCATTCCATTTCTCGCGGCTGCCATCCTGTTGGTCTCGGCAGTCATCGTGGCGCTGGAACTGCTCAAGTGAGCCACGTCGATCCCGGCCTTCAAGCGCAGCGCACGGCACTGGCTTGGACCCGCACCGGGCTGTCGGTGCTGCTCAACGCGGTCGTGGTGTTGCGATCGGGCGTGCAGGCGGACGAACCATTCATTCTCGGACTCGGGTTCATGCTACTCGTCGCGGCGGCGGTCGCAGTGGGCTGCGGCGGCTGGCGCGCGCGGCGATTGACGATCGACGTCACGCATTCGGCGCCACCCACGATAGTCGTCGCCGGTATCGTGGGTGTGGCGTTTGTTGCCTGCATTGGTGGCCTGGCGTCAATCGTGTTTACGCGCACTTGATGCAGGTGCGTCCGCACCAGGATCCGGTCGAGTAGCTCGTCGGCTCTGCATCGTCACAATTCAGCACGACGCTCCCGAGTTGGCCTCGACAATCGGCAATATAATTTCGTCGAATGGAAATCCGCAAATCGCTCAGGGATCCGAAGCAAATTGCAGAATGGACTAGGAATCTCGAGGGCGCGGCCCGTTGAAAAGACCGGCCGAATGAAGGCGCTTTGCGCCGTGTTCGCGCTCGCTCTATGCGCCTGCGCTATGCAGCAAAAGCCCGACCATCAGGCCTCGACGGAGCGCGGACCGCCGCCGACCGACGCCCAGGCCGAGGAAGCAATCCGGGCGACGATGGCGCAGAAGTTAAAGGATCCAGACGGCATGAAGCAGTTCCGGATCAGATCGGGCCCTGTGCCTATCTCCTGGTATCAGAGCCTATTCGCTGGCGGCCAATACGACACGGGCTGGCTCTACTGCTTCGAATACAGCGCCAAAGAAGCGACGGGGCCCGCGCCGGACTGACAGTCGAGGGTGTCGCGCTGCGGCTGGATTCGCACCTGCAGCCGTATGTCGTGCCGGTGAATTGGAGCATGTCAGACGCGGACTGCTGACGCTGCTCTGTGGGCTTTGAAGGTCACTATGCCCAGTACCGTGGCGCGGGCTGTCTTCGGCAACAGTCAGCAGTCGGGCCCGCGAATCCCGGACAGAGGCGGCGCGACGCTCGCCTGCAGGCGAACTACTTGATCCCCAACCGCTCCATCCGGTAGCGCATCGCTCTAAACGTGATCCCCAGTAGCTTTGCCGCCGCGGTGCGGTTGTAGCGGGTCTTTTCCAGCGCCTCGTTGATGGCGACGCGCTCGACCCGATCCAGATAATCCTGCAGCGGCCACTTGTCTCCGGTGGGAAGCGATGCGTCGCCTTCCTCGGGCGGTGGCGTCAGGTGCAGATCGTCGGCCGTGATCTTGAGCGAGTCGGCGGCGAGCGAAAGTCCGCGCTCGAGAATGTTTTCCAGCTCGCGCACGTTGCCGGGGAAGGGATAGGCTTCGAGTGCGGTCGCTGCCTGTGGATCGAGCTTCGCCGGTGTTCCTCGCGCGAGCTTTTTGAGGATGGCGTCGGCAATCGACGGGATGTCCTCGCGCATCTCGCGCAAGGAGGGCATGGCGAGCTCGATGACGTGCAGGCGGTAGAAAAGGTCCTGCCGGAATTCTCCCGCATCGACCAGCGCCGGCAGCTTCTTGTGCGTGGCGCTGATGATGCGCACATCGACTGGCTCCTCGGTCGTCGCGCCGACCTTGCGCACTTTCTTTTCCTGAATCGCGCGGAGCAGCTTCACCTGCATCGGTCAGCGGCAGGTCGGCGACCTCGTCCAGGAACAGCGTGCCGTTGTTCGCGGCCTGGAAGAATCCGTCGCGATCGCCCTCGGCGCCGGTGAAGGCGCCCTTCTTGTAGCCGAAGAACTCGCTTTCCATGAGGTTCTCGGGGATCGCGCCACAATTCACGGGAACGAAGGGCTGCTCGCTGCGTGGGCCGCCCAGATGGATCATGCGCGCGGCGAGCTCCTTGCCGCTGCCGGATTCGCCGGTGATGAAAACCGGCGCCTGGCTGCGCGACAGCCGGTCGATCATCGAGCGCACGAGCATGATCGCCGGCGACTCGCCGAGCAGCTGGTACGACGACGGCGCCGCGGGCTTTTCGGGAACCTTGAGCGCCTGCTTCACCAGTGCCCGCAACTGCTCGAGCGCGACCGGTTTCGCGAGATAGTCGAAAGCGCCGGCCTTGAGCGCCGCGACCGCGTTTTCGGCGCTTCCAAACGCGGTGATCACCGCGACCGGAACGTCGAGACCCTTGCTCGTGATGTGCTCGACGACGGTGAGCCCCTCGCCGTCGGGGAGCCGCATGTCGGTGAGGCAGAGGTCGAAGGATTGCGAGTCGAGCAATTTCGTTGCGTCGGCGACGGTTTGCGCTCGCGTCGTGTCGAGCCCCATGCGGGACAGCGTGAGCTCGAGCAGCTCGAGCAAATCGGGCTCGTCGTCGACGACGAGCACTTTGGGTTGTCCACGGTCGCGTGCTTTGCGAATCATTTGGTGCTCTCCCTTTGCTTCTCCGACACCGGTTCGGCCGCGCGTCTCAGCGTCATGCGAAAGTTTGCGCCCGGGCCCTTCGGCAGCAGCTCGAGCGCTGCGCCGTTGGCATCTGCGAGCTCTCGCGCGATGTACAGGCCGAGACCGGTGCCGCCCGGTCGCGTCGTGAAGAACGGCTCGAAGATCTGCGGTCGAAGCTCCGCCGGTATCCCCGGCCCGTCGTCCGACAGCTCGCATATTACGGCATCGCCCATGTATCCGGGACGCCCGACGATACGGATGCTGGCGTCCTTCTTCTGACAATGCTGCCACGCATTGCGAACGAGATTCCAGACGATCTGGTTCAGATGGCCGCGATCGAAGATGACGAGCAAGCTCGGGCGGGGTGTCGATCGATACCGCCTGCGGGCGCGATCCCCTCGGCCTGGACGATTTCCTCGACCAGCGAATGCATGAATTCGCCCAGCGCGATGATTTCGGGCTGCTGGCGATCGCGGCGATTGAGCTGGAGGACTTCGCCGACGATGCGGTCGATGCGCTTGGCGTTGGTTCGTATCATCGTCAGGAGCCGCTGGCCTTCCGGGACGACCGAGCCGTCCTCCTCGAGCAGCTGGGCCGCCTGGTTGATCGCCGACAGCGGATTGCGCACTTCGTGGGCGATGCTCGCCGTCAGGCGCCCCATCGCCGCAAGCTTGATCTGCTGCGCCTCGCTTTGGGCGCGTCCCAGATCCTCGAGGTAGATCAGCGTTCCGCCGTTCAATCCGGAGCCGATGCGCACCAGGCGCACGCGAAGGAGCCGCTGCGTTGCGTCGACTTTGAAGGGCGGCAGCGGCTCGGCAAAGTCTTCCTGCCAGCGGCGCCAGTAGTCGTGCAGGGTCGAGCTGAACTCCGCCAGCCGCATGCCTCCGCGCATGCGTCCGAAGCCGCCGAGAAGGCGCGTGACTTGCGCGTTGTGGCCGCGGACGACGCCGTTCAAGTCGACCACCAGAACGCCATCCTGCATGTCCTGAATGATGAGACGGTTGACCTGCTCCAGATTGGCGACGTCGATGCCTCGCTGCGCGGCAAGCTCCTCGCTCGCCTTGGTATAACGGCCTAGCGCGAGCGCGACACCGACTGTCGCGAAGTAGCCGAATCCGACCAGCCCGGTCTGCAGGATCTGCGCCGGCGATATCAGTCCCTCGATCAGGCGCCAGCTGTCGAGCGCCGTCAGGACCGAGCTCGCCAGCGCAGCGTGGAAGAAGGCGATCTGCGTGCGCATCAGCCATCCGCTCGCGGCGAGCTGAGGAAAGATCAGGATCGGCAGCGGGCCGCCGGCGTTGCCGCCCGCGTACATCAGGAGCGCGATGAAAGCGACGTCCCCCAGCAGCAGCGACAGCAGCAACGCGGGCAGCGGCACGCCGAGCGATTCGCGCTGGACCCATCCGAAGGTGAGAATGCCGTAGGCGAAGTACAGGCCCGCGGCGGTGACGAAGGCGTTGGGCGCGCCGATCCCGACGGACGCGAAGGTCGATGAACAGCGCCGTGCCGAGAAGGAGCACGCCGCAAACCGCGCGATACAGGCCGATGATCCAGAGAATCCGCCTGCCGGATTCGGTAATCACCGTCGGCATCGGCGGCGGCTCGAACGGCGGCACGGCGGCGTGCGGCTGGAGTCTCGGTGCTCATCGCTTGGCGCACTCGCTATCGGCGCAGGCGTAGCCGCCCGCAACGGGCAGTGCGTCGTTGCGCGGCAGGAAGACTCCGCAACGGGCGCACCTGACCATCGGCTGTGAAGCGATGTCCCCGGCGCTGCCTGCTGCGCCGCCCGCGGTCCTCGATCGCGCCTTGCGCGCATTGATGATTCGCAGCGCGAACAGCACCACGAAGATCAGGATCAGCCATGCGACTACTTTAGCCATCGGGTCGTCGCTTCGGCGTTCATCTTCAAACCACTTTCCCCGGATTCAGAATTCCGTGAGGATCGAGCGTCTTTTTCAGTCGGCGCATCAATTCGAGCTCGATCGGCGCCTTGTAGCGCTCCATCTCCGCGCGCTTCATTTGCCCGACGCCGTGCTCGGCGCTGAAGCTTCCTCCGCATGGCTGCGACCAGATCGTAAACGATGCGGTTGGCGCGCGGCGTCTGATCGAGAAATGCCGGATTCGATGCGCCCGCCGGAGCCGAGAGGTTGTAATGCAGGTTTCCGTCGCCCAGATGACCGAACACGACGTAGCGCACGCCCGGCAGCGCCGCGTCGAGCGCGGTCTCGGCGCTGCGCGAGGAACTCCGCCATTCTCGAGACCGGAACGCTGATGTCGTGCTTGATATTGGCGCCTTCGCGCTTCTGCGCCTCGGGAATGTGCTCGCGCAGATTCCACAGCTCGGTGGCCTGGGCATCGGATTGCGCGATGGCGGCGTCGCGTGCAAGACCGTCGCCGAGACAATCGGCCAACGCCGCCTCGACCTGGGACGACAGCGGTGAATTCGCCGACGCGTCGTCGGCTTGCAGCAGCACGTACCAATCGTGTCCGGGCAGCGGATCGGGCAGCGCGGGAAAGTGCGATCGCGTGAGGGCGACGCACGCGGCGGAGACGAGCTCGAACCCGGTAAGGCGATCGCCCAGCGCCTGGCGCGCGGCGCCGAGGAGCCGCACCGCGGCCGCGACGTCCGCGACCGCGATCCAGGCGGTGGCCGACGTTTGCGGACGCGGAAAAAGCTTGAGCACCGCCGCGGTGATGATGCCGAGCGTGCCTTCGCTGCCGAGGAAAAGTTGCTTCAAATCGTAGCCGGTGTTGTCCTTGCGAAGACCGCGCAGGCCATCCCAGACTCGCCCGTCGGCAAGGACGATTTCCAGCCCCAGCACCATCTCACGGGCGTTTCCGTAGCGCAGGACTGCGGTGCCGCCGGCGTTGGTCGAAAGGTTGCCGCCGATCTCGCAGCTTCCCTCCGCCGCGAGCGACAGCGGAAACAGAAGTCCTGCCTCGGCCGCCGCGTGCTGCACCGAAGCGAGTGGCACGCCAGCCTCGACGGTCATCGTGGCGTTGGCGGCATCGATGGCCCGCACGCGGTTAAGCCGCGAAAGTTGCAGGACGATCTCGTCTCCGCTGGAATGCGGAATCGCTCCGCCGCAAAGACTGGTGTTGCCGCCTTGGGGGACGATCGGTACGCCGTGCTCCGCGCAAACGCGCGCGACCGCCGCGACTTCCGCCGTCGATCCCGGCCTGACAACCGCGCGTGCCCGTCCGTGAAAACGATCGCGCCAGTCGGTGAGATAGGGCGCGGTGTCGGCGGCGGCGGTAAGGACGTGAAAATCGCCGACGATCGCCTGCAGTGAACTCATGAACGGAGCAGCCTGATTCGGCCATTGGAGCATAATAGCGGAAAACGCAGGGCGACCGCACCTGCGCGCGAGGAGATCTCCCATGGCCGGCCCGTCGTCGAAACCGTTTACGCCACAGGAGGCGCTCGAGTTCATGCAGCGGATGTGGAATCCGTTCGGCATGCCGGTCCCCGGTTTCACACCTCCCGGCGCAGCGCCGGCAAGCATGCCCTTTCCGAATCCGGCGAGCATGTTCACGACGCTGGATCCGGCCGAGATCGACAAGAAGATCGCCGAGCTTCGGGTCATCGAAAACTGGCTGTCGATGAGCGTGAATTTCATGCAGATGAGCATCAAGACGCTGGAGTTGCAAAAGGCTTCGCTCGAAGCGATGCGCGCCGGAGTCGACGCTGTCGATCCCGGGCGAAGAAAGAATCGAAACCACAAGGATGGAGAATAGATTGGCACTGACCCTTTACTATGGCTCGGGATCGCCCTACGCGTGGCGCGCGCAATTGGCGCTGGAGCAAAAGGCGCTTCCGTACGAGCTCAAGGTTCTTTCGTTCTCGGCGGGCGACACCCGAAAGCCGGAATTCATCGCGCTCAATCCGCGTCACCAGGTCCCCGTGCTCACCGACGGCGACTTTACGCTCTACGAATCCAACGCCATTGTCGAGTACATCGATGAGGCGTATCCGGGACGCGGAGCGCCGCTGTTTCCCGGCGACGCCAAAACGCGCGCGCTCATCCGGCGCCTGATCAGTGAAGTGGACAACTACTACTACACGGCGTCGGAAAAGCTGCTCGAGCAGGCGTTGTTCAAGAAGCCCGAGGAGCGCGACGCGAAGTCGATCGCTGAAGGACGCGAAAGCGCCGTTGTCGAGCTCGGCAACTTCGCCAAGGCGATGCGGGGCGATTACCTCGCCGGACCGCTGTCGGCGGCCGACTTCGCGCTGTATCCGATGGTCGCGATGCTCAGGCGCGCACAACTCAAATTGCCTGACCTCGATGCCGACGGAATGCTTCCGCCGCCGATCAAGGCGTGGAGAGCACGGATCGAGGCGTTGCCGTTTTTCGACAAGACCATCCCGCCACACTGGAAAGCGGCATAGCCTCAGCCTTGTCATTTTCGCTTGTGCGGAGCGTAGCCGGGGACGCGCCGTTTGCGATTCGGTTGACAGTACGAAGCTGATCGGGGGTTTGCCATGCGGCTGATGACGACTGCGTTTGCGGACGGACAGCGCATTCCCGGGTGACTTCGCGTTCTGCGTCGCGGACCCGGGTTCGCACGTGAAGTTGTCCACGAATCTCAACCCGGATTTCGCGTGGAGCGAACTGCCTCCGGAAACGCAATCGCTGGCCCTGATCTGTCACGATCCCGACGTGCCCTCCCGCGGCGACGACGTCAACAAGGAGGGGCGCACGGTGCCGGCAGCGCTGCCGCGCGTGGATTTCTTTCACTGGGTGCTGATCGACCTGCCGCCCAACTCCATGCCCATTTCGCGCGGCGAGTTTTCCAGCGGCATCACGGCGCGAGGCAAGAGCGGCCCCGCCGCCCCGCGTGGCGCGCGCCACGGTCTCAACGACTATACGGGCTGGTTTGCCGCGGACAAGGACATGAGCGGCAACTACTTCGGCTACGACGGTCCCTGTCCGCCATGGAACGATGAGATCGTCCACCATTACGTGTTCACGCTGTACGCGCTCGAAGTGCCGCGGCTCGCGGTCATCGGCAATTTCACGGGTCCGGATGTGCTGGTGGCGCTCGCCGGGCGCGTTCTGGCGCAAGCCTCGCTAACAGGCGTCTATTCGCTCAATCCTGCGGTAAAGGTTTAGCGGCTTGCGCGTTGCGTGCGAAGGTTGCGCCAGTTATTGCGAACGACGCTGGATTCCCCCGCTTGCGCGGGAATGACGATCGCAGAGGCCTATGGCGTCCTGCCTGTTGGCCGTGAGCGATCGTCCGCGGGTTGGGTCAGTTCCGACCCAGCCATGCGTCGCGGCGCGACCGGGTCTCGTCGTCAATACCATCGGCAAGCGCGAGCCAGCACGTGTCGAGCGGCGCGGCATCCAGCTCCACGGAAAATTCCATCAGCTCGTCGCGGCGAAAGGCCTGCACGCGCACCACATCGTCCGCGTTGCGCCATTTGAGCAATCGCTCGAGGCTGTCCGCGGACGCGCGAACGCCGTCGAAGGCGACCAGGGTGTCTCCGGCGGCGAGCCCGGCCCGCTCCGCGGGTCCGTCCGTCAGGACGTGCTTGAGGCGCGGCTCGCGACCCGCCAGCCAATATCACGCCCATCCACGTGCGCGCCGATTTGCTCTTGCCGGGTGCACCGCCCTTGTCATTCGCGCTCTCTGCGGGACGCAGCGAGACGTCGACGCCAAAGAGCGCAAGCAGCTCGGCTAGCGGCAGCTCGTCGGTCCCGCGGACGTACCGGTCGAAGAACGCGCTCATGTCGTTGCCGCCGAGCTCGCTGGCGATGGCTTCGATCCCGCCCTCCGGCACGCCGATTCCGGACTTGCCGTAACGGCGCCACTGCGTGCGCATCACGTCGTCGAGCGTCGCCGTGCCGTAACGACGCAGCGTAAGGTCGAGCGCGAGTGCGATCAGGGCACCCTTTACGTAATAGCTGACGACAGCGTTCGGCGTGTTCTCGTCCTGTCGGTATGACTTGATCCACGCGTCAAAGCTGGATTCGGCGACGCTTTGCTTCCGCCGGCCCGGCGTGCGGAGCAGGCGCGTGATATCGCGCCCGAGTATTTCCAGATAGTCGCTGAGGCCGATGACGCCACTGCGCACCAGCGTCAGATCGTCGTAGTAGGACGTGACGCCTTCGAACGCCCATAGCTGCTCGGTCAGGTTCTCGCGGGTCAGATCGTAGGGCACGAAAACCGCGGGCTTGATGCGCTTGACGTTCCAGGTGTGGAAATATTCGTGGCTCGCGAGACCCAGCAGCGAGCGATAGTCCTCACTGACGCCCGTGGCGCCCGGCTGCGGGAGCCCGTCGCGATTGCTGATGAGGCTGGTGCTTGCGCGATGCTCGAGACCGCCGTAGCCATCGCCGACCACGAGCAGCTGGAAGAGGTAGTAGTCGACCGGCGCGCTGCTGTCGGGCTGCGCCGCCGAACAGGTCGATCTGAACTTGGCAGACGCGCTGCAAGTCGCGAGCAAGGCGCGCGAGGTCGCCGCGGTGCTTTCCCGTGACGGCGATGTCGTGTCGCGCGCCTCCAGCCTCGAAATGGACAAGATCGAAAGTACCCATCTCGACGGGATGATCGATGAGCTCGTCGTAGTTGGCGGCTTCGAAGCGGCCGAATCCGTAGGCCGGCGAGCCCGAACGCGGGAGGCTCGTTGCAACGCGCCAGTCGCGATAAGCGTCGCCCTGCGGCGCGACGATCTCGACCTCGCAGGGTCGAGCCTCGTGTCCGACCGGCCACACGAAAACGCTCGGCCCGTTGAAGTATCCGCGCTCGCCGTCCAGATACGATGCACGTACCGTCAGATCGAACGCGTAGACCTCGGCGACCATCGTCAGCGGTCCGGCGCATGGGTCGGCCCGCCACGTATCCTTTGCGCTCTTGCGGATGCCGATGCGTGCACCTCCGCATTCGGCGCGGACCGAGACGAAATGTCGCGCGAATTCGCGGATGAGATAGCTTCCGGGAATCCAGGAGGGCAGCCTGAACGATTGGCCGGATGGATCGGGGTCGTCGACAGTGCACGACACCTCGAACACGTGCGCGTTGGGATTGACGGCTACGATGCGATAGAGAGTGGGCGTCATGCGGCACGAGCCGGAAATGGTCGCCCGCAATTATAGTGCTTGCCAGCGAAAGTACTGAGGCATACCCACTAGCGACGCGAAGGCGCCGGAGCGATGACTCTCGGATTCGGCGGTCCCAAGTACTTGAATTTGACGCGTCGAAAGAGAACGGGCGGCCTTGAGCCGCCCGTCTGTCACAAACGTCGCGCCGCGACGCTCGGATTTATTGCGCAGGAGTGGGCTTCGACTGCGCCTTCCTAGCCTGCGCCTGTGCCATGGCGTCCTTGCAAGCCGGCGAGACCTTGTCCTCGTTTTGCTTGAGGCAGCTCGACGCGCGCCCGCCGCCGTGCTGAATGCCGGGACACAACGTCGCTATGTCTGCTTTGCACGCATTGTGCGGACTTGTGCCTTGAGTCTGGTCCGCAGCAAGAGCGGTACCGGCCGCCAGCGCGAACACGGAGAAGACCAATAGGGAGAGTTTCATTCGGGATGCGCCTCTTGAGTTGGGTAAACGCGAATAACGCGCCAAGCGCCCATCGGGCGACGTTCAGATGTAACGATAGGTTTCAACGAACAGTTTTGTGATCGTCATTTGCCAAAACGCGGGTCCCGTCGCGTGCGGACGGAAGGGATGGGATTCCAGTTTCGCGGGAATGACGAATTCAGGAAGCTTACGGTCGCCCTAGCTGAAGCGACCAAAAGCGAGCGGTGCATTTCCTGTTCGGGAATGCCGCTTTCAGTTGCGCGTGGATGTGGTCTTGCGCGTAATGCTCAATTCAGATTGAAGCGTTGGCGCATGTCCCCCACGACCTCACGCCAACTCGGGTCACCGTTATTGCCGTGGGTACGCCGGATGCGTGCATTCCAATTGCAGCCCGTCGAATCAGGCTCCTGCCGCCATAGCGCGAGACTGAAATCCTTGAGGCTGCCGTGTTTGGCAACCTGCTCCTGCACCCGCAGGTCAAGCGACCCAATATCAATCAGCGCTCGTACCATCGGCGCCTCCGTGTGCTGTCGACTGACGAGCTTACTGTACCCGGTGTCGGCAGCCGACGGTATCGGTGCGATTCCATTTTTTCGTCAGCGCGCGCCCTACGTCTGGCTCGGATCGCCTTGCGGGCCGCGTGTGTTAGTGCTGGATGCGCGGCGTCGTGACCGAGCGCCCCATGGCTGCGCCTGCTAGAATTTCGCCTTGCTCTTCCCGCACATACGGAGCCGCCGAAATGTTGCGTACGTCTATTTTCCTTGTGTCGTTTTTTCTTCTCGCGGGCGTCTCCGCTGCCGACTATCCCGTGCCGGCGCAGGGGGATTTCACCGTGCACAACGTCGTCTTTTCCTCAGGCGAGCGACTGGCGGACCTTCGCCTTCACTACCGGACGCTCGGCACGCCGCAGCGCGATGCGCAGGGCGTGGTGCGCAACGCTGTTCTGATTCTGCATGGCACGGGCGGGGCCGGCACCCAATTCCTGCGGCCTGAGTTCGCTGGCGCGCTGTTTGGGCCTGGCCAAATCCTCGACGCGAAGCGCTACTTCATCGTTCTGCCCGATGGCATCGGACACGGCCAGTCGAGCAAGCCGAGTGACGGCTTGCATGCGGCGTTCCCGCACTATGGCTATGTCGACATGGTCGAGGCCCAGCATCGCCTGCTAACGGACGGCCTGGGCATCAATCATTTGCGCCTCGTCATGGGCACGTCCATGGGCGGCATGCAGACCTGGTTGTGGGGCGAGCGTTACCCGCAGTTTGTCGATGCCCTCATGCCTCTGGCGAGTCTGCCGACGCAAATCTCCGGGCGCAATCGGGTCTGGCGCCGGGTGATCATCGATGCGATACGCTCCGATCCCGACTGGAAGGGAGGCAACTATGCCTCGCAGCCGCCGAGCCTCCGCACGGCCTCGGAGATGCTGTACTTCATGTCCAGCAATCCGCCGCTGCGCCAGCAACAGATGCCGACGCTCGCAAAAAGCGATGCGGCATTGGACGCCGCCGTCGAATCGTCGATGCGCATGAGCGACGCAAACGATGTCCTGTACCAGCTCGAGTCATCTCGCGACTACGATCCCGGTCCCGACCTGGAAAAGATTCGCGCGCCGCTGATTGCGGTGAATTCCGCCGACGATCTGATCAATCCGCCGGAGCTCGGAATTCTGGAGCGGGAAATCAAGCGTGTTCCGAACGGACGAGCGGTCATCGTCCCGTTGAGTCCGGACACGCGCGGCCATGGCACGCACACCATCGCCGCAATATGGAAACAGTATCTCGAAGAGGTCCTGGCAGCGTCGGAGCGCGCAAACTGAATTCCGTGCGAGGCGAGCAGTTCGTTCGCGCGTCGTCGGCCTTGCGACAGCCGATGGTGGCGCCCCCGACACGAATCGAACGTGTGACCTACCCCTTAGGAGGGGGTTGCTCTATCCACTGAGCTACGAGGGCGACGCCCGGGGATTTTACCCGATCGCTTGGCGGTTCCTCGTTCAGCAACTGTTGCTGGCCGTGCAGTCAGCGTCGATGCGCCCCTTCACTGACGATCGTTTCGGACGGAAGGCGTGACGGTCTTCCGTTCTCGGCGAAGGCGTCCGGCCGCCGCCTTTATAATGCTGGTTTGGTCGCACGCTTGACTCCCGCTTTGCCGACTCCCACGCCGACGTCCCGTCCGCTCGTCCGCAGCCTGGCGCGCCTTGCGAAATACCTCGCGCCGTATCGCGCTCGTTTCATCGTCGCCGGCGTGGCGTTGCTTGTCGCGGCGGGCGGTACGCTTGCGGTCGGGCAGGGCTTGAAATTCGTCATCGATCGCGGCTTTGCCGCTGGCGATGGCGGCGAGCTCGATCGCGCGTTGTTCGCGCTGCTGGCGATCATCGCCGTCATGGCGGTGGCTACATATGTTCGCTTCTACAACGTCTCGTGGATCGGCGAGCGCGTCACGGCGGATCTTCGCAAGCGGGTGTTCGATCATCTGCTGACGCTTTCTCCGGGCTTCTTCGAGGTCACGCGAACCGGCGAAGTGATATCGAGATTGACCAACGATGCGACGATGCTCGAGGCGGCCATCGGGTCGAGCCTGTCGATGGCGCTGCGCAACGTCGTGCTCGGCAGCGGCGCGCTGGTGCTGCTGATGCTCACGAGCCTCAAGCTCACCTTGCTGGTCCTGGGCGGCCTGCCGGTAGTCGTGCTCCCGATCATTCTCTTCGGCCGCCGCGTACGGCGCCTGGCGCGCGCCAGTCAGGATCGCGTCGCGGACACAGGCTCGTATGTCGACGAGGCGATCCATGAGATCCGCACCGTGCAGGCTTACGGGCACGAGCCGCAGGATCGCGGCGCGTACGCTGCTCGCGTCGAAGCGGCATTTGGCGCCGGAGTGCGGCGCATCCGCCAACGTGCGCTCCTGATCGCCGCCGTGATCTTTCTGGTGTTCGTTGCCGTCGGAATCATTCTCTGGATCGGCGGCCACGATGTTCTGGCAGGACGGCTTTCGGCCGGACAACTCTCGGCATTCGTGTTCTATTCGGTGATCGTCGCGACGTCCGTCGGCGCGATCAGCGAAGTCGCGGGTGAGTTGCAGCGCGCGGCCGGCGCCACCGAGCGCTTGCTGGAGATACTCGACACGCCGCCGGAGATCGCGGCGCCTGCGTCGCCAACGTCCTTGCCCGAGCCGCCACGCGGCACGGTGGCCATCGAGGCAGTGACATTCGCGTATCCGTCGCGCCTGAGCGATCCCGCGCTCTCCGCGCTCTCTCTAAAGGTCGCCAGCGGCGAGCGTGTGGCGCTGGTCGGTCCGTCCGGCGCGGGCAAGACCACGGTGTTCCAGCTCTTGCTGCGCTTCTACGATCCGCAGTCGGGCAGGGTGCTGATCGACGGCGTCGATGTGCGATCCGCGGATCCACGCGAGGTGCGAGGCCGCATCGCGGTCGTGCCCCAGGATCCGGTCATCTTCGCCGCGAGCGTCTGGGAGAACGTTCGCTACGGCCGGCCCGATGCGACTGACGAAGAAGTACGCGACGCCTGCGAAGCCGCATATGCGACGGAGTTTCTCGCGCGACTTCCGGAGGGGATGGACACCGAGCTCGGCGAGCGCGGCGTCAAGCTTTCGGGAGGTCAGCGTCAGCGCCTTGCAATCGCGCGCGCCGTGCTGGCGCAGCGCCCGATACTGCTGCTCGACGAAGCGACGAGCGCGCTGGACGCCGAAAGCGAGCGCATGGTGCAGCTCGCACTCGACCGGCTGATGCAGGGACGCACGACCTTGATCATCGCGCATCGTCTTGCGACCGTCGTCAGCGCCGATCGCATCATCGTGCTCGACGGTGGCGTCGTCATGGCAGAGGGCACGCATGCGACCCTGGTCAGGGACGACCCGCTGTACCGGCGGCTGGCGTCGCTTCAGTTCGGATTGGCGAAGGAGCAGGGCCCGGGCTTGCCGGCTATCGCAGCCGCATAGTGCTCGGCAACACGCGCCTCGACCGCGGGCGGCAAACTAAGCGTTGTGTCGATAGCAGGCGACGATGTGGTCGTTGACCATCCCGGTCGCCTGCATAAACGCATAGCAGATCGTTGTCCCGACAAAGCGGAATCCGCGCTGCTTGAGCGCTTTGGACATCGCATCCGATTCCGCGGTACTGGCTGGGACGTCGCGCTGCCTGCGCCAGCGATTTTTCTTCGGCTTCTGCCCGACGAAGCTCCAGATGAATCGATCGAAGCTTCCAAACTCCTTTTGCACTGCGAGGACTGCCTTTGCGTTGCTGATCGTGCTCTCGACCTTCAAGCGATTGCGCACGATGGCCGGATTTGCGAGCAGCGTCTCGATGCGACGGCGGTCGAAGCGGGCGACTCGCGCCGGATCGAATTGGGCGAAGGCTGTGCGGTAGCCCTCCCGCTTATCGAGGATCGTTTTCCAGGACAGGCCCGCCTGCGCACCTTCCAGCACCAGGAACTCGAAGAGGCCGCGGTCATCGTGGAGCGGCACGCCCCATTCCTCGTCGTGGTAGGCAAGCATGCGCGCGTCGCTTCCGGCCCAGTCGCAGCGGATTTGCTTGGTGCTCATATCGACCTCGATTATCTCGCGTGGCCGCGTGCGAGCCGCAAATTGGGGAACGCGGTCACGAGAGGCGAGGCGGGATCATCAAAGACCCATGCAAGCTTGGACTGGACGCGCGTGCCTTGTCGCACGCAGGCAACGACGGCAAAATGATCAGGTGATACCTTGGCTTCGCGCGGGCGCGCAATTTCCACCGATCGACTCGGCGCTCGACGAACCCAACGGCCTTCTCGTGGCCGGCGGCGATCTCTCGCCGCGGCGCGTGCTCGACGCCTACCGCCGCGGCATTTTCCCCTGGTACAGCGAGGGTCAGCCGATTCTGTGGTGGAGCCCCGATCCGCGTACCGTCCTCTACGTCGACGAATTCAAGGCGCCGCGATCGCTGCGCAAGGTGGCGAAGCAGCGGCGATTCGACATCAAGGTTGACTCGGACTTCGCCGGAGTCATCCGTGGCTGTGCGGCCCCTCGCGACGGCGTCAGAGGCACATGGATAACTGCGGAGATGGAGCGCGCCTACGTCGAACTGCACCGCTTGGGGTACGCTCATTCCGTCGAGGCGTGGCGCGCCGGCAAGTTGGCGGGCGGCCTCTATGGGATCGCGATTGGGCGCATGTTCTTCGGCGAGTCCATGTTTGCGATCGAGCCCGACTCATCGAAAGTGGCACTGATGGAGCTCATAGCGCTGCTGAAGACGATGGAAGTGCCGCTCATCGATTGCCAGCAGGAGACGGCGCATCTCGCGCGGTTTGGCGCACGACCAATCCGGCGGCAAGTATTTGCAGCCGAGGTTTCGCGATTGGTAAACTCGACGTCAGCATCAAGCGTTTGGAAAGCTGCCGCGCAGTCCAAGTCCGACACTCCGTGACCAAACTCAACGACCTGCCGTTGGCGGTGCTTCAGTTCTACGCCACGGCGCCATACCCGTGCAGCTACCTGCCGGATCGCCTCGCTCGTTCGCAGGTAGCAACGCCCAGCCACCTGATCGACGGACGCGCCTACGGCGAATTGGTCCGGCTCGGCTTTCGCCGGAGCGGTGCTTTTACCTATCGCCCCTACTGCGACCACTGCCGGGAGTGCGTTCCTGTGAGGGTCCCGGTCGGCAGCTTTCAAGCGAACCGAAGCCAGCGCCGGACCCTGCGTCGCCATTCGAAGTTAACAGCAGATCAGCGCAGTTTGACGTTCGATGCTGAACATTACGCGCTGTACCTGCAATATCAGCGCTTCCGCCACCCGGGCGGCGGCATGGATCAGGACAGCCGTGAGCAGTACCAGCACTTCCTTTTGCACAGCAATGTTACGACTGACCTGTTTGAATTTCGGGAAAACGGCCAGCTGAAGATGGTGAGCTTGGTCGACCGCCTCTACGATGGCCTGTCGTCGGTCTACACTTTTTTCGACCCGGACGATCGGTCGGCGAGCTTCGGGACTTA
Organism: uncultured beta proteobacterium; assembly: GCA_963730465.1. Lineage (GTDB taxonomy): Bacteria > Pseudomonadota > Gammaproteobacteria > Burkholderiales > Casimicrobiaceae > PALSA-1003. The sequence continues at coordinate 295,472 of CAVSRR010000005.1, forward strand.
CAACGTCCTGTGGCAAATCGAGCGGTGCAAGAGCCTCGGGCTGTCCTATGTCTATCTGGGTTACTGGATCGCCGGCAGCCGGAAGATGGCCTACAAGGTGATGTTCAGGCCGATCGAGGGGTTGGGGCAGGGCGGGTGGGTGCGGTTGTAAGCGACCTGACCCGTCGCGCGTGCCCGGTGTCGCGATCTACCGGAGAATGAGACCCGCGGAGATCGCCTTGGCAATTGCCTCTTGCCTGTTCACGGCGGTCAATTTGCTGCGAATTCCTGCGAAGTGAAATTCTACGGTACGAGTGCTTATCTGAAGCCTGCCGGCGATATCGTCACTAGTGAGTCCTCGACTAGCAAGCGTCAGGCACTCTCGCTCGCGACTGCTCAACGACGCACCGCGCGAGGGGGGTGCGATCGAACGTTGAACAATTGCAGCTCTTGAGATCTCGTGCATACATTGGGCAAAAAGAACCATTTCTCCGAGACGATGATTAATCACCTCCAAGCGTTCGGGGTCAAACAACGGCGCTGCAGAACTTAGCGCTGTCATGCTTCCGTGACCGTGGTTGTCGCGGACTGGGACAGCTACCCCACTAGCGATGCCGTAGCCCATGGCGGCATCGAGAAATTGGTCTATCTTTACGGATTGCCCTCGAAAGGTCTTCTGATCCCAGATTATCGGCAGGGACGTCTCTAGAGCTGCATGGACCCTCGGATCGACTTCGATATAAGCACGCTGGTCGTATATTTGTACCCACTCGAGAGTGTGCGTAGTGAAGAAATAAAACTGGCTTTCAGCTTCGAGCCGCAGCGTGAGCATGACGCCGTGGGCGAAGACATCGAAGCCGAAGTGGCGAGCTATCGCTTGCACGACGGGCGCTAAATCGTCGCCCTTTTCAGAAGCCCTAATCAGGGGCTCAAGCGCGGTCGGCGGATGCCCTGAACGGCTGACCTTAAGCGGTCCGAATTTCAGCTGAATGCTCATTCGAATGGCGGACGCTACGTCCCACTCTCGCGCATGGCAACTAACGGGAGCCAAGGACGATCAAGCGCCCTCGACCGTCTATGTGTCGGCTGATACACCGGTCCTACTTTGATCCCCGACTTGAAAGAAGGCAATCCGGTCGCCGAACTCGCCTGGAATGCTGTCAAAGGCAACGTCCGTGTTTGGGGGGCCGGCTGTATACGGCAGGAGCGCACCATCGACTAGGATTGCGTAGCCCTATGCGCAGCGTGCGGCGTCCCGCTTAAAAAGAAGGGGCTTTCGAACGCTCGTTCGTAGATAGCCTGTATGACGACACATAAGTATATGTTATTGCTGGACTACGACTGCGGTCATATGCCTGCAATGTGTGCCGTCATCGCTAATGCCCCGGCCATTTTGAAGGAGCTGTGCCATGGGAACGGATCCAATATCCGTTGATGTTGTGACCTACGTACGTTCCGATGCGCGCCGATTAACCCTCCCGCAACTCGTCTGAAAACCGTTACTTGGACAGTACTTGGAGAAAATACAGTTGGCATGTCTGCAAATTGTTTGCCACAATGCAGCCGAGTCAGCAGTTCTCGACCGTTTGTCTGTTCCATTTCAGGGGGCCAACATGAGTGCAATCGCCGAAGTCCGGGGTTTTCCGCAATCGCAGTTTGAACAATTGGAACTGCGCTTCGATGCGGAATACGGGGTCATGTGGCATTTCATGAAACCGAAGTCGCGGCCCGTGTTCAACACCCAGCTGCTAAGCGAATTGCGGACATTCCACCAAAGTATTGAGCAGCACGGTGGACTCATTTGGGACAACGGCGAAGAACGCCGCGTCAATTACCTCGTCCTTGGATCTAGAGCGCCCGGGGTTTACAACCTCGGTGGAGATCTAACCCTCTTCCGCGCCGCAATTGGGAATCAAGACCGCGATCGACTTGTTGAATATGGACGCAAATGCATCGATAACATGTATCCGTGGTCGCGTAATCTCGACCTCCCTTTGACCACCGTAGCGCTAGTCGAAGGCGATGCGTTGGGTGGAGGATTCGAATGCGCGCTGTCGTCGTCGGTCCTCGTTGCAGAGGAATCAGCGCGGATGGGATTCCCGGAGGTTTTGTTCAACCTATTCCCGGGTATGGGCGCGTACAGCTTCTTGTCGCGCAAGGTTGGGCGTCGAGTAACCGAAGAGCTGATGACCGGAGGGAATCTCTATTCGGCCCGCCAGCTTTACGATATGGGCGTGGTTGACGTACTTGCGCCGGACGGCGCAGGCCCGCAGGCTGTACAAAGCTTCATTAAGAAACATTCAAGCGCGGCAAACGGGCGCCGTGCAATAGAGATGGTGCGTCGCGAGGTCGACCCCGTAACCTATGAAGAACTAATGCGCGTCGTTAATATCTGGGCCGACGCCGCACTGCGACTCTCGGAGCGCGACCTGAAGATGATGGACCGGCTAGTGCGCGCTCAAAACAAGAATGTGGATCTAGAGGTCGTAGCGTCGAACGTCACACCTCTGCAGCGAACCGCGTAGTCAGGTAATCAGGTCTTAGTCTGTCGCTGCCGTTCCTCGACATGATGGTCGAGGGCGGCCAGGGCCATGTTGGCCGCGTGCGTTAGTTCCTCCATCCACACTGCAGCCTTCGCACGCATGCTTTCGTGGCTGGCCTTCTCAAAACGAAGCGCGAGCTGCACCAACTGACTCGCGCCAACGCTGCCCGCTCCGCCCTTCAGGGCGTGCGCTGCGTCCTTCACTTCCTCGTAGCGACGTCCCGCGAGGGCATCGCTGATCGCTTTTACAAGCCGATCGATGTCTGAATGAAACCCACGAACGAGTCGCTCGACGAAGGTCGGATCTTGAGAAAGTCGATCGAGATCGCTAAGGACGTTCTTATCAACAATCGGGGTGTCGATAACCGTCAGCGTCGGTCGTTCTTCCATACGCGGCGGTGTGACAGACGAGGCGTGCGCTTCGGCGGTGGCTGCAAGGTGACGCTCAAGTGCCTCCAGTAACACCGTTGGACGAACTGGCTTCGCGATGAATTCGGCGCAACCAGCTTTCTGGCAGTCCGCGACAATGTCGGTCGTCACGTTCGCCGAGAGCATGATGATAGGTATCGGTTTCTGGGTCGAAAATCGGTACAGCTTCAGGGCTTCTAGACCGCTTACTACCGGCATTGAAAGATCGAAAAGCGCTAGATCGTAGCTGCCACGATCCAACGCATCCAATGCTGCTTCACCGTCCTCAACGATGGTTACACGGTGTCCGCCGCTTTCCAGGATGAGCTGCGTGACGCGCTGATTCGTTGGATTGTCTTCTGCGACGAGAATTCGCGCGCCGCGGATCTTCGTCACCGTCGCAATCTGTTGAGCGGCAAGCGCTGACGGAGCTGATGTGAGTCTTTGCGACGCAGCAAGCTCCGATGTTAAGTCGATACCCGTTGGTTGGCCGTATGCAAGTGGCAGCTCGACCCAGAACAGGCTGCCAACGCCCAGCTCGCTTACGAGTCCGAGCTCGCCCCCCATGAGCGTAACGAGCTGGCGGGCAATTGTCGTTCCGAGTCCCGTGCCGCCATAGATTCTCGTTATGGAATCGTCCGCTTGCGCAAACGGCTCGAAGATGAGCGCCTGTTTCTCGGGTGAGATACCGATACCCGTATCCCTAACTTCAAAGCGAATGCGTGACTCCGCCTCCCCGATATTCGACGGCTGCGACCCTGAGCGTGACCTCGCCGCGTTCAGTAAACTTTATCGCGTTCGAAAGCAGGTTTAGCAGGACTTGCCGAAGGTGATGAGAATCGCCAAGAAACCACCGAGCCGCTTCTGGCGCGATTTCAGTGTTGATTACGAGGCCGCGATAGCGCGCCTGGGGCAATACTACCTTCACAGTCGTCGTGAGCAGTGCACCAAGATCGAAGGGCGCGTTCTCTATCTGGACGCGCCCCGCCTCGATCTTCGCCATGTCCAGCACGTCTTCAATCTGCGCGAGCAATAGGTGCGCTGACGTTCCCAGTGTGTCGACGATTTCCCGCTGCGATTCGTTCAGGCTTGTCTCACGGAGCACGTCGGCCATAGCGATCACCCCATTAAGAGGCGTCCGCATTTCATGGCTCACGTTGGCAAGGAATCGACCCTTTGCCTCGGATGCTTCATCGGCGTCCTTCCGAAGCTTCCTTGAGTGCGATCGCTGAGAATGCCGACATATCAACGGCAGTACTGGCGATGCGCGATCGCAAATGACTGCCCAGATCGCACAAGTGCTCTTGCCAAAACGGCGAGGTGGCGAAGACGTAAGTGAAGCCAATGCGACATTAATCGTGACAAGCTGTCCATATACTCGCCGGCCATAACGAATGCCGTTGCCGAACGTAATGAATAGGTACACAAAAAGGATAACGGCGCCACTTTCGCCCATGTTGAACATGAAGTATGTTGTTACTGCGTTGTCGCCGATCATCCCAATGATCCGGGCGTTATCGGCGACGTAGCCCGAGCAGACGACCGAAGCGAGTCTGGGATCGCGTGCGGTGCGGCGAGCGACGCAGAACCCCAAGCACGACGCCGAACGCAAGGAATGCGCTGGTGACGGCGAGCACCGGGAATTTTGCGGCTAATCGATTTCGCCGTCAAATCAGCAGATGGCACAATGAGATACAGCAGTACGAACGCCGACGATATGCGACACGGAGCCGCGACTGCTCGAATGTCGTCCCTAGGCGCGCGGCCGCAATGGCGCCTCTAAGTTGCTTCCGCGGTTCAACCAGCGTTTGACGAAAGAAATCAAGATCGGATGAGTTCGACTATAGAATGCGATAGATCAGATATTCTAACGTGTCCGACGTAGATCGATGCCTTAAGATCCGCACGTGTCCTCCACCTCACTCGCCGCGGCTGCGATCTGTCGACAGATCGCCGATACCTCGGGATTTTGTGTTGCGCGCGATGGACCAATATCCGTTGGCTGCCCGGTTGTGGGAGTCGCATCCTGCCCCAGTGGCAACAGCCGTTATCAACGCCGGTGCGGGCATCGATATGCGCTACTACGACCGCTTCGCGCAATTTCTGGCCGCAAACGGCGTCCCAACGCTTATGTACGACTACCGAGGGATCGGACAATCGCGGCCGACGCGCGCTTCGCGGGTTCAGTGCTTCAGTAGAAGAATGGGGAAGCAAAGATTGTGCCGCTGCACTCGAATGGATAAGCGGCCGATTTCCCGGGGCTAGACACAGTGTGATTGGCCATAGCGTAGGTGGGTTTGTGACCGGGTTCGTCACTAATGGCAGAAATATTGAGCCGAATGCTATTGGTTGGCGCACATACCGGCTATTGGCGCGACTATGCGGCGCGGCGACGTCTCGGCATGTACCTACTTTGGCACGCGCTCATGCCTGCGGATCACGCGGCGGTCGGATATTTCCCGGGCGAGCAGTTGCATCTGCTCGACGATCTGCCAGCAGGGAGTGGCGCTTGAGTGGGCAAATCGACGGCGCCCGGAATTCTGGTGGAATCGGTTGACGGCCGATGGGGTAGTCGATGCAGAGTGGCGAGACAGTATGATCGACCGCTTTCTAGCGATTCGCGCACCGACACTGGCGATTCGTTTCGCAGACGACCCGTTTGCGACCGAGGCAGCGACAACCGGATTTTGGGGCTATACGAGAACAGCGCGGCGACGCAAGTCTGTCTTGGCGCCGACGACGCTGGTGGCCAGAAGATAGGGCACTTCGGATTTTTTCGCATCGCGCTTTCGCGAACCTTGTGGCCGCATGCCGTCGAATGGTTACTCGAAACTGAGTGAGGGACACTCGCGACCGTGCAGGTACGTCCCTACGACTGCGGCCTTGAAATGTGGCGCTGGCGGTCGCTAGACTACTACTCATCCGCAAACTGCATCTGAATCTCGCTCACCTTCTCCGCTGCGCTGATAAACGCCTCCACGCATCGCGGATCGAAGTGCTTTCCCTTTTGCGATTCGAGATACGCAAATCCTTCCTCGAGGCTCCACGCGTGCTTGTAGGGCCGCTCGCTGACGAGCGCATCGAATACGTCGGCTACTGCCACCACTCGCGCGACGATCGGGATGTCTTCCCCATGCAGACCATTGGGATAGCCTGATCCGTCAAACTTTTCGTGGTGGCCCAGGGCGATGATGGCGCCCATGCTCAGATACTTCGATGGGCTGCCCTTCAGAATGTCGTAGCCCATGCGCGGGTGCGTCTTCATGACCGCGTCTTCCTCTGCGTTCAGGGGACCACGCTTGAGGAGGACTGCGTCAGGAATGCCGATCTTGCCGATATCGTGCATCGGCGCGGCGAACTCGAGTACGTGTACGGTCTCCGGCGCAAGGCCGATGTTCACGCCGATAAGGGACGAATAGCGCGCCATCCGTGCCAGGTGGTTGCCGGTGGTGCGGTCGCGAAACTCGCCTGCCTTGGCGAGCTTGGACAGGGTTTCGAGTTCGCGCTCGTGAATTTCGGCGACCGACTTGTCGACCTGGTACTGGAGGACACGCGCCTGATCCGACAGAACGATCTTGTGTCGGCGCAGATCCAGCAGGTTGGAGCAGCGGGCGCGGGTCTCGTGCTCGTCGAGCGGCTTGATCAGAAAGTCGGTTGCGCCGGCCTCCAGGGCCTCGTAGCGCACGCGGCGGTCGTCGACCACGGTGATGACCACGATCGGGACGTCGATGCAGTGGGGCAGGCCGCGCAGGTGCCGCACGAGCTGCACGCCGTCGAACTCGGGCAGCTTGTAATCGGTGAGGATCATGTCGACGCGGTTGTTGCGCGCGTACTCGAGGGCGCGGCTTGGCGTGTCGAACAATTCCAGGTTCAGCTTGCCGTCGATCTGGCGCACGATTTCCGCCAGCAGCAAGCGGCTGCTGAACAGGTCGTCGACGATGAGAACGGTGTTTCGCTGCGCCCGTGCAAGCGCGAGCTCGGAGACAATCGCTCCCTTACCCTGATTGCGAGAGTGCGCCGCGCTCATTGCAGCCATCCGTAAATTCGGTGGGAACCAACCAGAAGCAAGCTTTGTGCCACACACGTAAAACTGTACGCTACACGGGCTAGCGTGCACCCAAGATCTCGATTTTGCAAGACATTCCAATGATTGGTGCGCGATGGCCCAAGCACCGGAAGCACACGGTACAAGGGTTCTATCACGATGTGGAAATGGTCGGGGCGAGAGGAATTGAACCTCCGACCCCCTGCACCCCATGCAGGTGCGCTACCAGGCTGCGCTACGCCCCGACGTTGAGCCATAAATTATACCGGCTTCAGCCGCCGGGCCCCAGCAGTTGACGGATTTCTTCGATCACCTGACGCAGTTGGTCAGGCGATAGTGCCGCAGACCGGCGCGCTGCGGGGCCGAGCATGGCTGCATCGACAGCATCGCTTGCGGACTCCAGCGTTTCCGTTTCCAATCGGTGGCGCGCACCGTTGATCGTGAATCCCTGCTCGTAGAGAAGGTCGCGGATCCGCCGGATCAACAGTACTTCGTGGTGCTGGTAGTAGCGGCGGTTGCCGCGACGCTTGACCGGCTTGAGCTGCGTGAATTCCTGCTCCCAATAGCGAAGCACGTGCGGCTTGACCGCGCACAGGTCGCTGACTTCGCCGATGGTGAAGTAGCGCTTGGCGGGGATCGGCGGCAGTAACTCGGCCTTATGCCTGTGCTCGGCCATGGTTCGCAGCTTCGACCATTGCCTTCAGTTTTTGACTTGCGTGAAACGTCACGACGCGTCGCGCGGTAATGGGGATCTCTTCGCCGGTTTTGGGATTGCGTCCCGGTCGTTGCGGCTTCTCCCGAAGCTGAAAGTTCCCGAAGCCTGACAACTTGACGCTGTCGCCCGACTCGAGAGCAATGCGGATCTCCTCGAAAAACCGCTCGACCATATCCTTCGCTTCGCGCTTGTTGAGACCCAGTTGCTCAAACAAAAGGTCTGCAAGTTCGGCTTTGGTAAGCGTCATGGAATCCCCGAATGGAATGCTGGCTTGATGCGTTGTCTGCTTAGCTGCGTATGGAGGCGTTGAATCGATCTTTCAGGACTCGCAGCAAATCTGCCACGATCGCGTCGATTTCCGCGTCCGTTAAAGTACGTGCAGTATCTTGCATAAGCACAAGAATTGCAAGGCTTTTTTTGCCGGATTCGATACCCGGGCCACGGTATACGTCGAACAGGGCGATATGCTCGACTTGGCTCGGGCTTGCCTGCCTCAAGGCGTCGAGAACCGCGCCTGCATTGACACCTTCGGCAACGACGACTGCTATGTCGCGCCGCACGACGGGCAGCCGGGAGACCGGCTTCGCGGCCGGCAGCGCCCGTTGCATCAGCGGCTCTTGATCCAATTCGAAAACCACCGGTGCCGGTCCCGCGAGATCGAATGCGCGCATCAGCCGCGGATGCAGCTCGCCGATCCAGCCTGCGTCCGTGCCATCGACGAACACGCGCGCCGAGCGGCCCGGATGCAACGCGGGATGCGTCGCGGCTTCGGTGCGCACCGTCAATGGCCAGACAAGCGCTTCGACGTCGGATTTGACGTCGAAAAAATCGACATTGCGCTTCGGCGCGCCCCATTGCTCGGGAAGCGCGGGCCCGAACGCCAGGCCGCCGATGCGGAGCGGCTGCGCGTAACGCTCGCCATCGCGCAGGAAGCAGCGCCCGGCCTCGAAGATGCGCGCTCGCTCCAGCTTGCGATTGAGGTTCGTGCGCAGCGTTTCGACGAGACCGCCGAGAAGGGTCGTGCGCATGACGTCGAACTGGCTCGCGATCGGGTTCAGCACCTTGATCGGGTTGCCGTCGGGCCGAATCGCGAGCTCGGACGCCGAATGGACGAAGCCGAAGGTGAGGACCTCCTGGTAGTCGCGGTCGACCAGTCGCTGGCGCAGAGTTGAAATCGAGCGTGTCGCCTCGCGCTCCGGCAGCATGGCCTGGCTGTGCCTGACCGGACGCACCGGAATCTTGTCGAAGCCATAGAGGCGAGCCACTTCCTCGATGAAATCCTCTTCGATCGCGAGGTCGAATCGGAACGACGGCGGTATCAGGATAAAGTCTGCGCCATCGCGCACGGGCTTCAGGCCGAGGCGGCCGAAGATGTCCGAGAGGGTCGCGTCCGGAATCTCGATCCCCAGAATGCGAGCCACCCGCTTGGGGCGCACGCGAACCGCATCGCGTCGCGGGACCGGACCCAGTACATCGATCAATGTGCCGGCTTCTCCGCCGCAGATTTCGAGAATGAGTTGCGTCGCTCGATCGACAGCGTGATCCGCATTCGCGAAGTCGACACCGCGCTCGAACCGGTACCCCGCGTCTGTGGCAAAACCGAGGCGGCGCGCCTTGCCCTGGATGACGGCCGGGTTCCAGAACGCTCCCTCGAGAAAAATGCTCGTGGTGCTTCCGCTGATGCCGCTGTGCTCGCCGCCCATGATGCCGGCCAGTCCCAGCGGCTTCTTTTCGTCTGCGACGAGGAGAAGATCGGGATCGAGCGCGAGCTTCTGCCCGTTCAGCAGCGTCAGCGTTTCGCCGGCGCTCGCGAAGCGGACGACAAGATCGCCCTCGAGCATGCGCTCGTCGTAGGCGTGCAGCGGTTGGCCGAGCTCCAGCATCACATAGTTGGTCACGTCCACCACTGCCGAGATCGAGCGGATGCCGCTGCGCTCGATGCGCTGCTTCATCCATGCCGGCGTCGCCGCGCGCGCGTCGATGCCGCTGATCACGCGCCCGCAAAAGCGCGGGCACGCTTGCGGATCCTCGACCCGCACGCCGCGCGTCAACTTTGCGTTTGCGGCGATCTTCGGAGGCGCTGGATGGCACTGCGGCGCCGACGTAATGGCCGAGACTTCGCGCGCGAGGCCCGCCACCGACAGGCAGTCGGCGCGATTGGGCGTGAGCTTGAGCGTCAATACGGCATCGTCGAGATCGAGCGCCTGGCGCACATCGGTGCCGGGCGGAATGCTCGAATCCAGCACGAGGAGACCTGCGCTGTCATCGGAGATTCCCAGCTCGCTCGCCGAGCAGAGCATGCCTTGCGATTCGACGCCGCGCATCGCGGTCTTGCGGATGCGCATCTCGCCGGGCAGTTCCGCGCCGACAAGCGCGCAGGGCACGACGAGGCCTTGCGCAACATTGGGCGCCCCGCACACGATCGACAACGGGTCGCCGGATCCGGCGTCGACACGGCAAACGCTGAGCCGATCGGCGTCGGGATGACGCGACACGTCGAGCACGCGCGCGGCGACCACGCCGCTGAATGCAGGCGCGGCCTTGGCGATCTCTTCGACTTCGAGGCCGGCCATGGTCAGCGCGTGGGCGAGCGCGTCGGTATCCATCGGCGGATTGACCCGGGTGCGCAGCCAGCGTTCGGAGAACTTCATCTCGTCGTCGGACTATTGAGCATTCACGCAGGCGACCGGCGGCCGCTTCTTACGCAAACTGCCGAAGGAACCGCAAGTCGTTTTCGTAGAACAGGCGCAAGTCGTTGACGCCGTAGCGCAGCATCGCCAGCCGGTCCGGTCCCATGCCGAAGGCAAATCCCTGATAGCGCTCCGGATCGATTCCCACGGCGCGCAGCACGTTGGGATGAACCTGTCCCGCGCCGGAAATCTCCAGCCAGCCGTCGCCGAAGCCGACATCGATCTCCGCCGATGGCTCGGTGAACGGAAAGAAGGAGGGCCGGAAGCGCACCTTCAGGTCGTCACGCTCGAAAAAACGCCGCAGGAATTCGGTGAACACGCCCTTCAGATCGGCGAACGTGACGTCCTCGTCGATCCACAAGCCTTCGATCTGGTGGAACATCGGCGAGTGCGTCGCGTCGCTGTCGACCCGATAGACGCGCCCCGGGACGATGATCTTGATCGGCGGCGCGTGCGTTTCCATGTAGCGCACCTGGACCGGCGAGGTGTGAGTGCGCAGAACCATGCCGCCATCGACGTAGAAGGTGTCGTGCATCGAGCGGGCGGGATGATCTTCCGGCGTGTTCAGCGCCGTGAAATTGTGGAAGTCGTCCTCGATTTCCGGTCCTTCGGCGACAGCGAAGCCGAGGGAGTGGAACAACGCCTCGATGCGATCCATGGTGCGCGTGATCGGATGCAGCACCGCCGACGCCGAGCCCGCGGCCCGGCAAGCGAGACGTCGAGCGATTCCGCGGCGAGCTGCGAGGTGAGCTTCGCGTCGGCGAGCTCGTCGCGCCGGCGGCTGAGCGCTGCTTCGAGCTCGGATTTGGCTTGGTTGATGCGCGCGCCGGCGGCCGGGCGCTCCGCGGGCGAGAGCTTGCCCAGCGCCTTCAGCGACTCGGTCAGCTGCCCGCGTCTTGCCGAGGAACTTCGCCTTGGCGTTTTCGAGCGCCGCCGGGTCCGTGCACGCGGCGAATTCGGCGACGGCGGACGCAACGATCTGCTCGAGCTTGTCCATGTCCGCGGAAAGGTAGGTGGATCAACAGAGACAAAAAAAGGGAGGCGCCTATCGCCTCCCTTTTTGATGTTCGTCTTCTAGACCAGAGAGGCTTTGGCTTGCTCCGCGATCTTTCCGAACGCCGCCCGATCGTGCACCGCCAGATCAGCGAGCACCTTGCGATCGATGTCGATCGACGCTTTTTTCAGGCCGTTCATGAACACGCTGTAGCTCATGCCCAGCTCGCGCACGGCGGCGTTGATGCGGGCAATCCAGAGCGCGCGGAACTCACGCTTCTTGGTGCGCCGGTCGCGGTACTGGTATTGCCCCGCCTTCATCACCGCTTCTTTGGCGATGCGATAGACGTTGCTGCGACGGCCGCGATAGCCCTTGGATTTATCTAGAACCTTCTTGTGCCGCGCTTTGGCGGTGACTCCACGCTTTACTCTTGGCATGGCCGGTCTCCGTTACGCGTACGGCAGCATGGCTTTGACCGAGTCCGCGTTGGTGCTGTGGACGCTGGTCGAGCCACGAAGCTGCCGCTTGCTCTTGGTGGTCTTCTTGGTGAGGATGTGGCGCTTGAACGCCTGCGAGCGCTTGACGCTGCCGCTTCCGCGCACGCGGAAGCGCTTCTTCGCGCCGCTCTTGGTCTTCATTTTCGGCATGACAATTACCTTCTCTATTTGCTGCCCACGGCGGTGCTCTCCGGAGGAGAGGCTTTTTGGCTTTCGCCTTTACCGGCTTCGGGCTTATTCGGATGATGCTTCGCTACGGCTACTTTCTTGGGGGCCAGCAGCATCACCATTTGCCGTCCCTCGAGCCTTGGAAACTGTTCGACGATGCTGTGCGGCTCCAGGTCGCCCCGGATGCGCTCGAGCAATCGAATACCGAACTCCTGATGCGCCATTTCACGCCCGCGGAAGCGCAGCGTGACCTTGGCTTTGTCGCCTTCGCCGAGGAACCGGATCAGGTTCCGCAGCTTGATCTTGTAATCGCCCTCGTCGGTTCCGGGCCGGAATTTGACTTCCTTGACCTGGATCTGCTTGAGCTTGAGTCTTGCCTCGTGCTGGCGCTTGGCTTCGCGGTATTTGAACTTGCCGAAATCCATGATCCGGCATACCGGCGGCTCGGCCAGGGGGGCAATCTCCACCAGATCGAGTTCCGCGGCTTCAGCCTGCGCGATCGCATCAGCGATCGCCACAATGCCAAGTTGTTCACCTTCCACGCCTACCAAGCGAATTTCGGGAGCGTTGATCTCGCCGTTGATTCGCTGCGCTCTGTCCTGGGCTATCGCGTATTCTCCATAAAGACAAAAGTTCGGCCGTGCCGCCCACCGCCCATCGGGCATCCCACTCGCTACGGTCGGGACGCTGCCTCGGTTACGAGGCGATCGATGAAGGCATCCAGGGGCATCGCCCCGAGATCCTCGCCGGCGCGGGTCCGCACGGCCACCTGTCGAGCTTGCAATTCCTTGTCCCCCAGAATGATCTGGTAGGGCAGCTTTTGCAGGCTATGTTCTCGAATTTTATAGGTAATTTTCTCATTACGCAAATCCGAGATTACCCGGAAGCCGGCGCGTCCAAGGCGATCGCTCACCTCCCGGGCGTAGTCGGCCTGGCGGTCGGTAATGGTCAGGACAACGACCTGGTGCGGCGACAGCCATAAGGGCATCGCGCCGGCGTAGTGCTCGATCATCATGCCGATGAAGCGCTCGAGCGAACCGACGATCGCCCGATGCAGCATCACCGGCACTTTTCGGGTGTTGTCCTCGGCCACGTACTCGGCCGAAAGCAGGGCCGGCATCGAGTAGTCGACCTGCATGGTGCCGCATTGCCACGAGCGGCCGAGCGAGTCCTTGAGGTGGTACTCGATCTTCGGGCCGTAGAAGGCGCCTTCTCCGGGCAGCTCGACCCAGTCCACCGAGCAGGCCTTGAGCGCCTCGCGCAGCGCGTTCTCCGCCCGATCCCAGGTTTCGTCGGTGCCGAGCCGCTTGTCCGGACGCAGCGCCAGCTTGATCGCGATGTCGGTGAAGCCGAAATCCTTGTAGACATCGAGGGCGAGCTTGTTGAAGGCCGTGCATTCGGACTGGATCTGCTCCTCGCTGCAAAAGATGTGGCCGTCGTCCTGGGTGAAGCGCGCGCACGCGCATGATGCCGTGCAGCGCGCCGGACGGCTCGTTGCGATGGCATGAGCCGAATTCGCCGTAGCGAAGCGGCAGATCGCGGTAGCTGCGCATGTCGGAGTTGAAGACCTGCACGTGGCCCGGGCAGTTCATCGGCTTGACCGCGAAGTCGCGCTTCTCCGACTCGGTGAAGAACATGTTCTCCTTGTAGTTCTCCCAGTGCCCGGATTTCTTCCACAGCGAGCAGGTCGAGGATCATCGGACACTTGATCTCCTGATAGCCGTTGTTCTGATACACGCGGCGCATGGCCTGCTCGACCTGCTGCCAGATCACCCATCCCTTGGGATGCCAGAACACCATGCCGGGAGCTTCGTCCTGCAGGTGGAACAGGTCGAGCGCGCGCCCGAGCTTGCGGTGATCGCGCTTCTCGGCCTCTTCGAGCCGGTGCAGATACAGCTCGAGGTCTTCTTTTTTCGCCCAGGCGGTGCCGTAGATCCGCTGCAGCATTTCGTTGCGCGAATCGCCGCGCCAGTAGGCGCCGGCCAGCTTGGTGAGCTTGAAGACCTTGAGCTTGCCCGTGGACGGCACGTGCGGCCCGCGGCACAGGTCGATGAATCCGCCCTCGCTGTAGAGCGAGATGTCCTCGTTGGACGGGATCGAGGCGATGATCTCGGCCTTGTAGTGCTCGCCGATCGACTCGAAGAACTTGACCGCCTCGTCGCGTGGCATGAGCTTGCGCGCAACCGGCTCGTCTTTTTTGGCGAGCTCGGTCATGCGCTGCTCGATCGCCGCGAGATCTTCCGGCGTAAACGGCCGCTTGTAGGAAAAATCGTAGTAGAAGCCGTCCTCGATCACCGGGCCGATCGTCACCTGCGCGTCGGGGAAGAGCTCCTTGACCGCGTAGGCGAGCAGGTGCGCCGTCGAGTGGCGCAGGACCTCGAGGCCGTCCGCGTCCTTGTCGGTGACGATGGCGAGGTTGGCGTTGCGGTCGATGACAAACGAAGTGTCGACGAGCTTGCCGTCGATCCTGCCGGCGAGCGCGGCCTTGGCGAGGCCCGGTCCGATCGCGGATGCGACCTGGGCCACGGTCACGGGCGCGTCGAAATGCTTGACGGCGCCGTCGGGTAGTCGAACATCAGGCATGTTGGATTCTCCTTCTGCCAAAAAAAAGTGCGGACGAGCCGCACTTTTTCTGCATTTTCCGCAGGACAGCGTGCGAACTCTGGACTCGTCAGTCGGTCTCCAAACGCGTTCGCGGTGTCATAACCATGTCCTTCTTTCCCAATGCGATGTTGCAAGCTGCTCGAGGTGGTAGGCGCGATTGGACTCGAACCAACGACCCCCACCATGTCAAGGTGGTGCTCTAACCAGCTGAGCTACGCGCCTAAAGATCGGAAATTATACCGGAGCAATCGCCGCCGCGCCACGCGCGCGCCGCAGGATGGGGCGTTCACCCATGCAGCACGCGCAGCAGCCCGATCATGACCGGCTGATGAACCATGTACACGAGGAGACTGTGCCGGCCGAGCCATGTCAGCCATCCCGGAGAGACGCGCGACATGCGCTGCAGAGCTGCCGAGGCGCCGCTCGAGCAGCCACGCGCCGAGACCGATGCCCAGCAGCACCACGCCAAACCAGGGCAACAGCGGCACGTAATCTTCGGTCGCCGGCCTGATGGGTCATCAGGCCGACCCAGTTGAGCCATGGGAGATCGAACAGCGGCAGGCCTTTGAACGGCGCCGGATCGAACAGCGTCGGGCCGATCGTCGCGCCGGCGACGATCAGGAGCACTCCGATGCCGACGCGATGCGCGGCAGTCGCACCAGCGGCCAGCGCGAGGATCGACGAGACGACGATGCAGTGCAGGATGCCGAAGGTGATGAAGGTCTTGGAAATGCCGCATAGCTGCCGGCCGTTACCAGCAGCGCGCAACCGCCGACGAGCGCGATCCGGCGCCAGAACCGTCTTGGGCGAGATGCCCGCGCGCTGGGCCAGGACCAGACTGACGCCGACCAGGAGGAGAAAGCTGCTGACGATCAAGTCGCGGGACGCGAGCCAGAACGGATGGTGATTGAAATCGGCACTGATGATGTGAAACCAGTTCAGATCGAACGCCGCGTGATAGGCGATCATCATGCAGATGGCCGTCCCACGCAGTGCGTCCACTGCGTCGATGCGGCGCGGTGCGTCGCGGGGCGGCGTGCGCGAGGCGAGGTCCGCGTCGCGGCGGCGGCTTGCACGTCGCGTCGGCCAGCGTGCCGGGTGCGCTTTGCCGCGCTCGGCCCGATCGCGATGCGCGCGCGCGCCGGCTCATCGCCCGGGCGCCTGCCAGGCGACGCGAAATCCGTCCGAATCGCTGGCCGCTCCGATCATCGACAACGCCGTTTGAATCGCCTTGGAACGCTCCGGGTCGATGCCTGCGCGGGGCTTCAGGCGCGCGTCCACGCGCGCACCGGCCCCGCTCGCGCCGAGCGTCACCGTGCCGCTGATGTCGATGTCGCCCCCGCTATTGGACAGCAGGCCCTTGATCTCCGCGCCGCTGGCGGTGGCGTCGAGCCGGACGTCGCCGAGCGCCAGCCGGACTTCCGGCCGCGGGCCAGGCAGGCTTGCGCTCTGCCAGGTCGCGATGAAGCCGCCGTCGAACATGCCGCGGTGCATCGCGAATGCATCCGCGCGCAGGGTCACCATGCCGCCTGCCGCGCTGAGCAGGGATGGTGCGTCGCCCGCGCGCAATAGTGCTTCCGCCGGTAGCGTCACGGACAATCCGCGCACCGTGAAATCATCGGTGCCGATGTCGAACGTGGCCGGCGACGAGGGCGCGGATCGCGCCCGAGCGATCCGCTCAGGCGGGAGCGCAAGAGCGGCAGCGCATCGATATGCCAGTCCACGGGGACACGCGCGCCATAGGGCAGCACGACCAGCGCGCCGGAGCCGTTCCAGATCGTTCCCGCGGCATCGGTGACGCGCAGACGTCCTTCAGTCATGGCGTCGAGCTGCCGGTCAACGAGCGATGCGGGCGCTTCCGCGGCGATGGCCATCGCCAGCAGCAACACACCGGCCGCAACCGCGAGCCAGGAGCGCATGATCAGCGCGGCGGCGAGAGCGTCATCTCGACGCGCACCTGGCCGGGCTCGACCCGCGCCGCGGCGGTGAGCTCGACCGCGCTCAGGCGGGCGTCGCGCTGCAATCCTTCGAGCAGGGCGGCGAGTGCGTCGAACGAAACCGCGTCGAGCGTGACGCGCACGCGCTGATCGTCACCGCGGTCGATGGCGGTGGCTTTGAGGCCATTTTCTCGCCAGCGCCGACTCGACATCGGAGCGGGCGTCTCGCGGCGATGGCGCGGCCGTGCTGCGCGCAAGTGCCGCAATCTCATCGGCCTGCTTGCGAGCGGTCGCGAGCGCTGCGCGCTGCTCGGCGACGCGCCGCTCGAGCAGCGCGCTGTCGCGCTCCAGCGGCTGCCATATGAGCGCCCATGCCGCGACGGCCAGGACCGCGGCGCCGCCCGCGAGGAGGAGCGATCGCTCGGCCGGAGACCGGAGCTGCCACCACTGGCGCGATCGCATCAGGCGCGTCTCGGCGGCGGGACGAAGAGTCGTTGCCATCAGTCGAGTCCGATGCGCAGGCGTGCGCCGGTCGCGATCGGCACGGCGATCGCGACCAAGCCCCTGGCGCTGCAACTCGCGCTGCAGCATCGCGATCTGCGACGGTCGAGCTTTTGCAGCTCGAACACGACGTGAGCGTCGGCGTAGTGCAGCGAGCGGACTGTGCCGCCGGGAAGCGCCGACATGGCCGGCGCCGCTCGCGCCAGCAGCGGCAGCAGGTCGGTGGCGGCGGCCATGCCCGCGCGATGGCGAAGCTCACCGTCGCGCCGCGCGATGGCGCGTCGCGGGCGCGACGCCGCCGGAGCCGGGCGCCGAATCCGGCACCGCGATTTGCGCCAGAGCGGACATGTCGGCGTCGAGCGCGTGAAGTTGCCATCGCAGCGCGAGCCATTCGCCGACGCCGGCAGCGACGTAGATCGCGAGCGCGACGCCGGCGATCCACAGCGCCGGCCGAAACGGGCGGAAAAAGTCAGTGCGCGGCGCCGCGATGGCGGTGTCGAAATCGCCGACCTGCAGATCGATCGCGGAGGCGAAACGCGCTTGCTCCGGCGCCGGACCAGTGCCACGGCGTGCCGGCGGAGAATTCGACGCCGGTTTGCGCTTTCGCGCGCTCGAGGAGGGCTTGTGCCGACGCCCGCCACGTCGACGCGGACCACGCGCGGGCGGCGTCCGCTTCCGGCGAGCGCCAGCGTGATCTCCTCCGGGAGGCCTTCCGCGCGCGAAGGTCCGACTGCGATGCTCGATCCGTCGTCGGTCCGCACGAATCCGGCGCGCGTCAGCGACTCGGCGCACCAGCACCAGCCTCCTGCGGGCGCTTGCGCGAGGTCGCTCTCGAGCAGCAATCGCTGCCAGCGAACGCCACAGCGCGCGGACGCTGATTGGAAGGCCCGCATCCATGCCGCGCCGACAATGGCGACGCGCAGCGAGCCGTCCGCCGCCTGCCGCGCCGGCGGCGATGTGGCTGTCTTCGGGTGCGCCCGCCAGCTGTTCTTCGAGCGCAAACGCTGCTGCAGACGCGACGCGCGGAGGCGGCAAGGGCGGCAGCTTGACGGTGGCCAGACGCCCGTGCGTTGCATCGATGATCGCCTCGCGCACATCGGCGGAGGGCAAGTCCGGCGATCGGCGCGCGTCCGCGTCGCACCAGGCGCCCGGCATCGTCGAATAGCGCCCAGTCCACGTCACGACCCGGGTCGGGCGCGGTGTCGAAATAGACGCGCAGGGTAGTCATCGGATCAAGAGAAGTTGGCGGGAGCCGCGGGCGGCCTTTGCGCGCCAGCGAGCGATTTGAGCCACGGCGATTGTACGCGACCCCCGATCATTGCTTGCGGTCACTCCAGGGTCTGCCATATCACCACCGGCCATACCCCGGGAACGGGCGAGCGCTTGAGCAGTGCGCGGGCACGCGCCACGGTATCGCCTTGCCGCGCTTCGATCGAGACTTCGAACCAGTCACTCTTGACGTCGATCGTCGTTTCATCGACGACCAGATCGGGACGCGGCAGCCGCGTCCGAAAATCAGAAATGCTGGCAAACGGCGTCTTGTCGCGCGATGCGACCAGCAGAGCAGCCCCTGCGGAGTCGAGACCGCTGACGCAGGCGGCAAGCACTTCCGCCGGCGCAGTGTTGACGTTGACCGTGGTTGGCGCATCGAGTGTCATGATAAAGGGCCGCAGCCGGGCCATCGACGCCGGATCGACGCCCCGCACCAGCAGCAATTCGCCGACGCGTCGCGCCGGGGCGTTGGCGGCGAGACCCGGCGTGGACTGCCCGAGATACCATGAGTCTTCAGCACCGCCGGGATCGGTGGTGCTGTCGTCACTGTCGACCCAATCGGTCACCGAATTGAGCAGCGTAGCAGGCAACGAAAGCGTCGTCAGAAGGCGCTGCAGGACGAGCCGTGTCGGCGTGGCCGCGGTCACGCTCTGCGAAAGGTTGTTAACGTTGACGCGACTCTGGGCGTCGACGATGTAACCGCTGATCGATCCGTTTTCGATCGGCATCGCCGGGAGCCTCATTGCCCATGGCTGACCGAGATATACGATGCTCCCCGCGGGAGCGTTTTCGAACACGATCTGCCGCGTCCATTGGACGCCGGCGATCGCCAATGACTGCGCCTGAACCTGATCGCGGCGATGCTGGTGCTCTCCGATCCAGCGCTGTTGTTGCCATAGGAGCGTGGCGGCGATGGTGGCGGCGAGGGCGGCGAGAAGCATCGCCATGACGATGGCGGCGCCGCGCGCGGCCGGCCGGCAGCGGACGTGCGCGAGCGAAGTCATTGGCGCAGGACCAGCAATCGCTCGAAACTCTCGCCCGAGGACAGAGTCAGCTGAACTTTCACCGCGCGCGGCAAATCGGTGTCACCGGCCACCGGCCAGGTATCGACCCAGGCGTTGCTTCCGGTCAGGTAGCTCAGCCGGAAATGCGCGACATCGCTGAGCAGGGTGTAGGTCGTGGCTTGCGCGTCGGGCGGGCGATCGTAGGTTGCCCAGTAGAGCACCTGGACGTCTCCATTCTGCAAGCGATAGCCCAGCCGCTGACCGGCGCTCCCGGGCTCGAAATTGAACTCGGGTCCTGCGCGCGAAAACGTGAGCGCGCTATCGTTATCGCTCGACGCGTTGGAGATGAATCCGAGCCACGGCGCTTCGCGCGTCGATCCCGAGCGCGCGGAGCGCGGCATCGCCTGGCGCATGTCGCCCTCGAGGCGCGAGAAGAACATGTCCAGCGTTCGCCATCGCGTCGCTTCGCCCGCTAGCCGGGTTTCGGCATCGGAGAGCGAGGCCACCGCGCGGTAGCCAAGCAACGCGATCACCGCGACGATCGCAATCGCGATAAGCACTTCGAGCAGCGTGAATCCGCGCGACGCTTGGCGGGCCATTATTGCTGTGCCGATTGGCCTACGTAGCCCACGAGGTGCGCCAGCACGTAATCCGGAGTGGACGGATCTGCGACACTGATCTCGATCTTCCGGAACGCGGGATTGGGCGTGCTCGACACGGTCTCGCGCCACGAGAATGCGGCGCCGGCTTGCGCCTCGGTGCCAGTGCGCTCGCCGACCGCGGGCGCCGGCTGTTCGAGCTGTGCCGCGGCGAGCCTGTTTTGCGCGACCCACAGCGCGAGCGTTCGCGACTTCAAGGCGGTGGCGCTGTCGGCGCTTTGCGCAACGCTGCGAAAGCCCGCAGCGAGCGCAACCGCGAGAATCGCCAGCGCAACCAGCACCTCGACCAGCGTAAATCCGCCGCGGCGCGTCAACGAAGCGATGGCGCGGACACCGTCACCCGATTGATCGGGTCGGACACGAGCAGAAGGTGCCATTGGGTCTCGGCGAGCTCGATGACGAAGGGCTCGTTGCGCCCGCTCGCACGAAGAGGAACGATGGCATCCGGCGCCACTGGTTGTGCCGCGTAGCTGAGAATAGCGGCTCCGACAGCACTGGGCAGTGCGTGCGCGGCCAGGATGTCGTCGCCGGAGACGGCGCTCCAGTCGTCGTTGTTGGGGCTGCGTTGCCAGAAACGATAGGCGCCGCCCACCGCGGATACGCCAAGCGTTTGGTTCTGCCATTGCGCGAGCAAAGCAGCGTGCTCGATCGCCGCGCCAAGACGCCGTCCCTCGCGCTGCAGGTCCGCGCGCGGATCGCTGTCAAAGCGCGCGTAGACGAGCGCGGCCGCGACTCCGATCACGATGAGGACGACGAGGACTTCGGCCAGGGTAAAGCCTGCGAAGCGCAGACGCGCGCAGGATCGCCCGATCGTCGCTACTGCGCAGACCTCCGCCCGCGAGGCGGCTAGTTGTCCCACGAGCCGATGTCGGCGTCGAAGCCGGATCCCCCGGGCGCCCCGTCCGCGCCGAAACTGAAGACGTCGATTTCACCGCGCAGACCGGGGCTTAAGTACTGGTAAGGATTGCCCCATGGATCCTTGGGCAATCGCTCGAGATATCCGTTGGGTTTCCAGTTGAGCGGCAGCGGCGCTTGCGTGGGGCGCGTCACCAACGCCGCGAGACCCTGCTCGCTGCTTGGATAGCGGCCATTGTCGAGTCGATACAGCTTGAGCGCCTGCGAGATCGCGGCGATGTCGTTCTTGGCTGCGATCACGCGAGCCTCGTCTGGTCTTTCCAGCACGCGCGGCACGACGAGCGCCGCGAGAATTCCCAGGATGACGATGACAACGAGAATTTCGACCAGCGTGAACCCGCGTGCGCCACGTCGCCGCTCAAATGCCGACGCTAAATCTGACGGAACGCGGGGCAGCGGGAAGAACGGCAGGTGCATGCAGACATTATAATCGCCTCGCCTGCCGTCGCTCGCGCGGCTTTGTCGCGATTCATTTCTCTATCCGGGCCTGTTCCATGCGTCGCTTGGCGTCGTGCCTGATCTTGCTGCTCATTGTCGCGGCGGCCGCCTACGGCTGGATCGTCGCCGCGCCGCTCGCCTTGCCGCAGCCGGCGTACGCGTTCACCGTAAAGCCGGGAGCGAGCCTTCGCTCGGTCGCGCGCGAGCTGGCCGCGTCGCGCGTCATTCCCGCCGATTGGATCCTGGTCGCGTGGGCTCGCATCAAGGGACGGGATCGGACGATCAAGGCCGGAAACTACGAGATCGCCGCGGGCACCACGCTCGCGGGTCTGCTCGACAAGCTGACGCAGGGCGATGTCACGCAAACAGGGTTTACGATCGTCGAAGGCTGGAGCGTTAGAGACCTCCGGGCCGCGCTGAAGAACCATCCTGGAATCGATCCGGTCGTCGCGGACCTGCCGGACGCGGAGCTGATGAAAAAAATCGGCGCCGCCGACAGCGAGCCCGAGGGCATGTTTTTCCCGGACACTTATTACTTCGTGAAGGGTGCGACCGACGCTTCGATACTCGCTCGCGCCTACCGCGTCATGCAGCAGCGGCTCGTGGCGGCATGGTCGGCCCGCGATTCGGAATTGCCGCTGACCACGCCTTACGAGGCGCTGACGCTGGCGTCGATCGTCGAAAAAGAGACGGGGCGACCCGCCGATCGCCCGCTCGTCGCCGCGGTTTTCATCAACCGCCTGCGTCAGGGCATGCGCCTGCAAACGGATCCCGCGGTCATCTACGGCATGGGAGGTCAATTCAACGGGAGCCTCAAGCGGCGCGACCTCGATGCCGACCATCCGTTCAATACCTACACGCGCGATGGATTGCCGCCGACGCCGATCGCGCTGCCGAGCCAGGCATCCCTCGATGCCGTTCTTCATCCGCCTTCGACGCCGTTTCTCTATTTTGTCGCGCGCGGTGACGGAACGAGTGAATTCTCGACCAATCTCGCGGATCACAACCGCGCCGTGGCAAAATATCTGCGCAATGGCCGTTGATCGGCTATCCCAGAGACTGGCATCGTTGAGTGCCTACTTTTCTTTTCCCGGCCGCTTCCAATGACATCACCATCCCGCGGCCGCCTGATCACCCTCGAAGGGATCGACGGCGCCGGCAAGAGCACGCACGTGCCGTGGCTTGCGGCCTTGCTGGCGGAGCAGGGCCGGGCGGTGTGGGTGACGCGCGAGCCGGGAGGGACCCCACTCGGCGAGCAGCTGCGAGAGGTACTGTTGCGGGAGCCGATGGCGCACGTCACCGAGACGCTGCTGATGTTCGCCGCGCGCCGCGAGCACTGCGAGCGCGAGATCTGGCCGCGTCTGGCGCAAGGCACGTGGGTATTGTGCGACCGCTTTACCGACGCGACCTACGCCTACCAAGGCGGCGGCCATGGCGTTGACGCAGGCTTGATACGCGAACTGGAACGCATCGCGCTCGATGACTTTCATCCCGACATGACCCTCATTTTCGACGTTCCGGTCGACGTGGGACGCGCGCGGCTTTCGGACGGTCGCACGCTGGACAAATTCGAGCAGCAGCAGTCGCAATTCTTCGAGCGCGTGCGGGCGACCTATCTCGCACGCGCCGTCGCCGAGCCGACGCGCTGTCGCGTCATCGACAGCACTCAGCCGGTGGCAGCCGTTCGGGCGCAACTTGCGGCGAGCGTCGCGGCACCGTGAACGCCGCCGCTACCCAGGTTGCGACCTCGCAATCCTTGCCGCCGTGGCAGAGCGAGACCGCGGCAGCGGCCCTCGCGCGGCGCGAGCGGTGGCCGCATGCGCTCCTGATTACCGGGCGGCGCGGCCTCGGTAAGCGCCTTCTGGCGCTGCACTTTGCGCGAGCGCTGCTTTGCGAGTCGCCGCGCGAAGATGGCGAAGCGTGCGGCGCGTGCCCGAGCTGCGGCTACGTCAGCCAGGGAACGCATCCGGATCTGCAGCTGATTGAGCCCTTTACTTACGATGACGACGGCAACGCGACGCCCGTCGATAGCATCAATGTCGAGCGCGTGCGCGAGCTGATTGCATTCAGCCAGTTGTCACCGCACCGGCAGCGCGCCAAGGTTGGACTGATCGTGCCCGCTGAGGCAATGAACGCCGCCGCGGCGAACGCGCTTCTCAAGACGCTCGAGGAGCCTCCGCCTGGAACGTTTCTATTGCTCGTGAGCCACCATCCGGAACGCCTGCCCGCAACCATCCTCAGCCGCTGCCGGCGCCTGCCCGCACCCGAGCCCGACCCCGCCGCCGCGGCGGCGTGGCTGGCTCGCCATGGCACGGGCGACGCCGATCCCGGCCTCGTTCTCGCTCAGGCAGGAGGCGCGCCCTTGCTGGCGTTGGCGCTGGCCGGAGCGGACATACAGCGCGAGCGCGACCATCTGCTGGGACAGCTCGCGCAGCCGGAGCGTCTGTCACCCTTGGCTTTTGGCGCACGCCTCGACGCCGCGCCGAAAGACGAGCGCAAGACGCAACTCGCGAACGCGGTGTACTGGATGCTCGCGTGGACCGCGGACCTCGCGTCGGTCGCGTCGGGAGCGAGGCCGTCGTTCAATCCCGATCGAGCGGATGCCCTGAAGGTGCTCGCGGGGCGGGTGGCAATGGTGCCCCTGTTCCGTTATTATCGATTGCTGTTGCAACAGCGAGCACTGCTGTCGCATCCGCTTCAGCCTCGGTGGGTCGCGGAATCGCTGTTGATCGAATACCGCAAGCTATTTGCGAAAGGGCAAGTGAATTAGGATGGCTGCCGATCGCTCAAACGGAAGCACCGGTCCGACGACCCTCTCGCGGCCGGGCGTGCTTTCACTCAACATTCGGGAAAAGGCCGCGCTGTACGCGGCCTACATGCCGTTCCTGAAGGGCGGCGGCATCTTTATCCCCACCAATCGCGTCTATCAGCTCGGCGAGGAAGTATTCATGTTGCTGTCGCTGATGGACGATCCGCAACGCATCGCGGTGCAAGGCAAGGTCGTGTGGATCACCCCCGAGGGCGTGCAGGGAAACCGGACGCAGGGCATCGGCGTCCAGTTCACGCACGATGAAACCGGCGCGTCGGCGCGGGCGACGATCGAGAAAGTCCTGGCCGAAACGCTCGCATCCAACCGTCCGACCCACACGATGTAGCTGCGAGGGCGCGCGTGCGCCTGGAAGCAGAGTCGTGGCGCTGTTCCCGCCACATCAGCCGTGGTGATGAAGGTTTCCTGACCGTCTCCAATCCGCACCCACTCAGCTTTGTTCGTCGATTCCCACTGCCATATCAACTTCCCCGAGCTTGCGGAAAAGCTTCCCCAAGTCCTCGAGGCGATGGCCGAAAATCGCGTGACGCACGCACTTTGCATCAGCGTGAATCTGCCCGAGCTGCCGGGCGTCCTGCAAATCGCCGGCGATCACCCCAACATCTACGCCAGCGTCGGCGTTCATCCGGACTACGAGGATACGCCCGAGCCTTCCGTCGAGACGCTGACGGAGCTATCCCGCCGGAACAAGGTGGTGGCCATCGGCGAGACCGGCCTCGACTATTTTCGAGTGACCGGCGACCTGGAATGGCAGCGCGCTCGCTTTCGCACGCACATCCGGGCAGCGCGCGAATGCGGCAAGCCCCTGGTGATCCACACGCGCTCGGCCGCGGCTGACACCCTCGCCATCATGCGCGAAGAACGTGCCGGTGAGGCAGGCGGCGTCATGCACTGCTTCACCGAGACCTGGGACGTTGCGCAGGGCGCGCTGGATTTGGGATTCCACATTTCGTTCTCCGGCATCGTCACGTTCAAGAATGCGCGGGAACTCAAGGATGTCGCGCAGCGGGTGCCGCTGGACAGGATGCTGGTCGAAACCGACTCGCCGTATCTGGCGCCGGTGCCGTTCCGTGGCAAGCAGAACGAGCCTGCCTATGTGCGCTACGTCGCCGAGGCAATCGCTCGTCTTCGCGGCATTACCGTCGAGGAGGTTGCCGACGCCACCTCCTCCAATTTCTTTCGCCTGTTTGGAGTCACGCCGAATGTTCACTGACAAATCGTGGCGCCGCTACTGCGCCCTTGCGCTCGCGACACTTTGGATCGGCACCGCGCCGTGCCTGCTGCACGCCCAGGCGCTCCTCGATCGGTTCACCATGGCGGTCGCCAATGACCGCGCCGACGAAGTCACCGCCATGCTGGCGCGCGGCATGGATCCGAATACCGTCAACGCCAGTGGAGACCCGGCGCTGGTCGTGGCTGCGCGCGCTGGGTTCGAGCCCACAGTAGACGCGTTGCTCCGCGGGGGCGCCAAGGTCAACGCGCGCAATAGCTTCGGCGACACCGCGATCCTGGTCGCCGCCATCGGCGGGCACCTTGGCGTGGTCAAGAAGCTCGTCAGCCGCGGCGCGGATATCAACGCGACGGGTTGGACGCCGCTGATGTACGCGGCTACCGCCGGCAAGGACGACGTCGTGCGCTATCTCCTCGACGCCGGCGCGAGCATCGATGCGGAAGGGCCGAACGGCATCACGGCGCTGATGATGGCGGTTCGCGGTGGACAGGCGGACACGGTTTCGCTGCTGCTCGCCAAGGGCGCGAACTACAACCATCGGACCGACACCGGCGCGACGGCAATGGCGTGGGCGCAGCGCGGCGGATTCAACGCCATCGAGAAGGAATTACGCGAGCGCGGCGCGGCGCCTTAGACGGTTGCCGGCTTCGGAGCCGACGCAGGATAAGGCGACCTGGAGGTCAGGGGCGCAAGTTCTCAGCCGGCGGGGAGTGAATCGCGACTGCGTCCAGGCCTGATGGATCGGCCGCGGGTGCGGCGTCGATCGTGAGTGGCATGGCCTCCGCGGTCGGTATCAGATTCGGCAGGGCGCCGACGAGGCGACGCGCGCCGTCGAAGTGTTTGCGCCAGTAGTCCTTGGACAGCGTCACGACCTCGACTTCTCCCCCGCGCCGTGGCGCGTGGATGAAGCGGTCTTCCCCGATGTAGATGCCGAC
This sequence comes from uncultured beta proteobacterium, assembly GCA_963730465.1. Lineage (GTDB taxonomy): Bacteria > Pseudomonadota > Gammaproteobacteria > Burkholderiales > Casimicrobiaceae > PALSA-1003. The sequence continues at coordinate 321,833 of CAVSRR010000005.1, forward strand.
GTGGGAGAACTGCAGCCGGCGCGTATTGAAAAAGACGAGATCCCCGGGCTTGAGATCTGCCGCAGTGACCTTTTCGCCGATGCGCGACAGCTCCTGCGAGGTGCGCGGCAGCGTCACCCCGGTCACCTGCTGGAAGACATAACGCACCAGCCCGCTGCAATCGAGCCCATGGTCGGGAGTGGTGCCGCCGAATCGATAATCCACGCCGATGAGTCCGAGTGCGTAGATGGCGAGGTCCTGGGCGCCATGCCACACCGCCACCGGAACGGGGTCCGCGGCGGGCGTTGGCTTGGTCGCCGGAGCCGCGCTCGCCTGGGTTGGCTGGGCGGAGACGGCTACCCAAAAGAGAGCGACCGCACACACGCGAGCCTTCCCCAGACGTCCGCTTCGAACTGCCCGCGTTTCGATCATCGATCGACTTTAGCCTATATTTCAAGTGCTTGCAATTAGCTTTCCTACCCGAGCTTACTTCGCCCCGGTTTTCCGGCGCGATGCGGCGCGTCCCAGACGAGCCTTCTTCGGGTCAACGGTGAGCGGTCGATAGACCTCCACGCGGTCGCCGTCGGCGAGCACGGAACCCCGGTCGGCGAGCTTGCCGAAGATGCCGACCCGGGCCACGTTGAAGTCGATGTCGGGGTGACGGGCCGCCAAGCCCGAGCGATCGAGGGCATGCCCGAGGGTGGCGCCGGGCGGCAAGCGCAACGCGATCTCGGTCGCCCGTTCGGGCAACGCGAAGACAACGGTGACCGCGATGACGGGACGGGCTTCCGTCACGGTGCCTCCTTGTGCAAATCGTCCGCGCGCTTCACGAAAGCGTCGATTAAGGTCGTCGCGATGTGGTTGAACACCGGTCCGATCAGCCCTTCGAGCATGCGTGACGCGAAGTCGTAACGCAGGTGAAACTCGACCTTGCACGCCTGCGGCTTCAGCGATCGGAACCGCCATGAGCCGTCGAGCTCGCGAAACGGCCCGTCGCGCAACGAAATCACGATCCGGTCCGGCGGCTCGTTGCGGTTTGCGGTCGTGAAATGTGCGCGCACGCCGTGGAAGTTGATGTCGATGCGGGAGACCAATGTCTCGGGCGTCCGTTCGAGCACCGTCGTGCCACCGCACCACGGCAGGAACGCCGGATAGTCTTCGACGCCATCGACCAGGTCGAACATTCGCTGAGCACTGTGCTCGACGAGCACCGATTTGCTGACAGTGGGCATTGCTACAATGCTGAAAGGATTGCGGGGTCCAAGGCGGCGGGGATGAAGCTATGCCGTGCCGCGGCCGGCGGCTCGGCGGAAGCAGGCTCTCGAAACCGCACCAGGTGTCGAGTGCCCGACGAGTCAGCAACCTCGCAAGGGTCGAATGGGCAACGTCGCGGCAACATCGGTGGCACCATCGGTGGGAACGTCGGGAATCCAGGGAACGAGAGTGAGCATCGTCGAGAACAAAAAAGCCTATCACGACTATTTCGTCGAAGAGAAATTCGAGGCGGGATTGGCGCTCGAAGGCTGGGAGGTGAAGGCCATTCGCGCGGGACGGGCTCAACTGAAGGAGGCCTACGTCGTCGTGAAAAGCGGGGAGATCGTACTCCTGGGCGCGCACATCACACCGCTCGCGACCGCCTCGACCCACATCAAGCCGGATCCGACGCGCACCCGCAAGCTGCTGATGCATCGCCTCGAGATCAACCGTCTCATGGGGAAGGTGCAGCGGGCGGGCTACACGCTCACCCCGCTGAACCTCCATTTCAACAAAGGACGCGTCAAGCTCGACATCGGACTCGCGCGTGGCAAGAAGCAGTATGACAAGCGCGAAACGGAGAAGCTGCGCGACTGGACCCGCGAGAAGCAGCGGCTGCTGCGCAACCGCTCCGGCGCGGCACGCACATCACGCTCGCGATGAATCGGACGGATCGGTCCGATCGATCGGTGACAATGCGGCCGGCGGTCGACGCGGACGTCGCGGCGATCGCGCGTATCTACGCTCATCACGTCCTCACGGGTACTGCGTCGTTCGAAGTCACGCCGCCGACGATCGAGGAAATACGGCGCCGCCATCGCGAGGTGCTCGCCCACAATATGCCTTATCTCGTTGCCTGCCTCGACGGAAGGGACGGCGACGTGATGGGATACGCCTACGCGACGGCCTATCGCGCGAGGGTCGCCTACCGTCATACGGTCGAGGACTCGGTGTACGTCGATCCGAAATACGCGCGGCATGGCGCGGGACGCGCGTTGCTTTCCGGCGTGATCGCGGCCTGCGAGGCACTCGGCTACCGTCAGATGGTCGCGGTCATCGGCGACTCCGGCAACGGCGCGTCGATATCGCTGCATTCGGCCCTCGGCTTCCAGCACGCTGGAGTGCTGCCCGCGGTCGGCCGCAAGTTCGACCGCTGGATCGATACCGTCCTGATGCAGCGCGCGCTGGGTCCGGGAGCGTCGGCGCCAGCGCCCTGAATCGAGCGCAGGGCGGCTTCATCGAAACGCTTCGCTCACGGGCGACGCCCGCGCCGCGAACGCGCGGTCTCAGGCGGTCGCTTGGAGCAACGCCTGCGCCGCCGCGACGCCGCTGCGCGTGGCGGCCTCCAGCGTCGCCGGGAATCGCGCGTCGGTGTAGTCGCCCGCGAGCGAAAGGCGCGGTCCTATCATCCCCGGAGCGGGCCGCGTGAGGCCCGCGATGCAAGCATATGTCGCGCGACGCTCGGCGATAACCCGCATCCAGGTTGGAGCCTGAAGCGAGGGGCGCAGGCGCCGCAGTTGCGCGTCGATCGCTTGCGCGAGCGCGTTGTGGCCCATGTGCATGCTGGGCACGTCTGTGCTGATTACGACGGCCGCGAGCCCGGAAGGTCCGTCGAGCTGGCCGCGATCGAAGACCCATTGGCCTGGAGCGCCGTCGAGCTTTTGCATCGGAAACTCCAAACCGAGTGACGCCGAGTATTGCAAGTAGACGGTAGCGATGGGCTCATACGCGAAGGCCTCGATCTGGACGAGCGCCAGCAGCGCCCGCGGATCGCGCTCGGCCTCACTTTTGCCGTCGCGCATCAGGTGTGTGAGCTGATGCGGGCCAACCGCGAGGATCGCCGCGTCGAATTCCTCCTCGGTATAGCCGAGCCTGACGATGACGCCATCGGCTCGACCCAGGATGCCGTTGACCATCACATGCTTGCGGATATCTCCGCCGCGATCCGCGACGTAGGCTGCCGCGGCATCGGGAAAGAGGGTCGACAGATCGACGCGCGGCAGGAGGATGTCGGAGTCGCGCGCGTGCGCGCCAAGCGACGCGGACAGGACGTTGAGGAAGAGGGTCGCGGAGGCCGTGGCGATGGGCGTGTTCAGTGCCGCGAGGCACAGCGGCTCCCACAGCGTCGCGCACGACCGCGGGCGGTTGCCCGTCGAGCAAGGTTCCGACGGTGAGCGCGGGATCGCAATGGAAACGCTCGCGCCGCAGACTGCGCACGAACGCGATCGTCGTCTGCCGATCGGCCCACGACCATCCCCTGGTGCGAAGGAGCGCGACCGCGAGGTGCAGCGGCGCGGGAAGCCTCGGCGTGACCAGCCGGAAAACGCCGGCTTCGTTGAGGCACAAGGGCCGGCGGTCGAGCAGGTCGTGCTCCGCGCCGGGGCCGTGTACGGTGCGCATGAGCGCGAGCGTCTGCGCGTACGCGCCGAGCAGGATGTGCTGCCCGTTATCGACGGTGGTGCTGTAGGCCTCGATGCGACGCGCGCGTCCGCCGAGGCTGCGCGCGGATTCGAATACCGTGACCGCAAGCCCCGAGGAGGCAAGTGTCACGGCGGCGGCGAAGCCAGCGTAGCCACCGCCGATGACCGCGACCCGGCGGCCGATCATGGCTGTCGCGATACTAGTAACTCCACGATGTCTTCCATGCGATCCAGGCTTTGCGCAGCGGCGTCAGCGAGTAGCGGCGATCGAGCACGCGAAAGCCGTCGCGCTCGATTTCGCCGAGGAGCGAGAGGTAGATGGCGGCCATGATCAGGCCCGGGCGCTGCGAGCGGCGATCGACGGCGGGGAGCGCGGCGAACGCCTTGTCATAGAACTTGCGGGCACGCTGCACCTGAAAGGCCATGAGCTCCTGGAATCCGGGAGTGACCGTCTGCTGGAAAAGCTCGGCGCTCGTGACGCCGAAGCGCGCCATTTCGTCCTCCGGCAGGTAGATGCGGCCACGGCGCACGTCTTCGCCGACATCGCGGACGATATTGGTCAGCTGGAAAGCGATGCCGAGATCGCGCGCGTAGACGAGCGTGGACTTGTCGGAGTAGCCAAAGATTTGCGCCGACATGAGTCCGACGACGCCGGCGACGTGGTCGCAATATCGCTCGAGCAAGCTGAAGTCCGGATACCTGTCGAAGTCCAGGTCCATTGCCATGCCGTCGATGATCATGAGAAAGCGCTCTCGTGGCAGGTTGAAGGTCTTCACGATCGACTGCAGCGCTTGCGCGACCGGGTGCTGCGGTGTCCCCCCGAAGATCGCCTCGACTTGCGATCGCCACCAGTCGAGCTTGATGCGCGCGACCCCGGTGTCGACCGTCTCATCCACAACATCGTCGACTTCGCGGCAGAACGCGTAGAGCGCGACGATTGCGCGCCTGCGTTCCGGAGGCAGGAAACGGAAGCTGCGATAGAAGCTCGAGCCGCTCGCGGCGGCTTTTTGCTCGCAGTAGGTGTCGGGATTCACTCGGGCTCACCGGAATAGCGCGCGGGCGGACATCATCGCCCAGTCACCGCGTGAAAGCACGGGCCTCTTACGAAACACATCGCCTTCGACCGCATCGATCGCGCGAAGAATCCTCATGCCGCCGGCGACGACCATTCTGAGCTCGAGCTTGAGCCGCATCGGCAATGCCTGTGCGAGAGGCCGGCCGGATTCCAGCATGCCACGGGAGCGCTGCACCTCGAATGCAATCAGCTTGCGCCACCGATCGTCGCAGCGACCGTCCGAGATCTGCGACTCGGCGACGCCGTATCGGCCCATGTCTTCCTCGGGCAAATAGACTCGACCCTTGTCCCAGTCGACCGCGATGTCCTGCCAGAAATTGGCGAGCTGCAGTCCCGTGCATATCGCATCGGCCTCATCTTGTCTTCGGGGGTCATCGATGCGATATAGGTGCAGCAGGAGTCGTCCGATCGGATTGGCGGAGCGCGCGCAATAGTCCAGGAGCTCGGCGAAATCCGCGTATCGGGTCTTGAGCACGTCCTGGCGGAACGCCGAAAGCAGATCACGAAACGGCGACAGTGGCAGCGCGTGTTCGCGTATCGCGTCGCTCAGGCGTGCGAACGGAGCCTCGTCCGGACGGTCTCCGGCGGCAATGCGATCGAGCATCGCGCCGTAGTGATCGAGTTGCGCAAGGCGCTCTTCGGCGCTTGCGACGCCTTCGTCCGCAACGTCGTCGGCACCGCGGGCGAAATGATAGATCGCGACGATGGCAGGACGCAGCGCGGCGGGCGCAAGCCACGAAGCGACGGGAAAGTTTTCGTAATGATTGACCGGCACGGGCATGTCCACGGATTCCAGACTCGAATGTGCCCGGTTACGTGGCGAAGAGACTGCGTTTCGGCTATACTGGCGCGTTTCGCGAAGTCGGCTGCGAAAGTGGCGGAATTGGTAGACGCACCGGCCTTAGGAGCCGGAGCCGAAAGGCGTGAGAGTTCGAGTCTCTCCTTTCGCACCACCGGAAATCTAGCAAGGAATCATCGGGTATGCAAATGACACTGGAGACGCTGGGTCAGCTGGAGCGAAGGCTGCACGTGGCCGTTCCGATCGATCAGATCGAGGGCGAAATCCAAAAGCGCCTCGCGCGTCTCGCGAAGACGGTGAAGGTCGCCGGCTTTCGTCCGGGCAAGGTGCCGTTGAAGATGGTTACCCAGCACTACGGGTCGCAGGTGCGCTCGGATGTGATCAACGACACGGTGCAATCGAGCCTCAACGACGCCATTCGCGCGCAGAACCTGCGCGTCGCGGGTTATCCGCGCATCGAGCCGAAGCAGGCCGCGGCCGCGGACCAGTTCGAGTTCTCCGCGGTGTTCGAGGTCTTTCCGGAGATCGCGCTCGGCGACCTGGCCGGCGTGAAGATCACGCGGCCCGTCGCCCAGGTCGGTCCCGCGGACGTCGAACACACGCTCGATATCCTTCGAAAGCAAAACGTCCGCTACGAGCCGGTGCAGCGTCCCGCTCGGAAGGACGATCGCGTCATGGTCGATTTCAGCGGCACGATCGACGGCGTGGAGTTTGCCGGCGGGCAGGCAAAAGCCTTTGCCATCGTCCTCGGAGCCGGGCGGATGCTCCCCGAGTTCGATGCGGCGCTCGACGGCATGGTAGCGGGCGAATCGAAGACGTTCGCGCTCCACTTTCCGGAGAATTACCACGGCGTTGAAGTCGCGGGTAAGACGGCGCAATTCGCGTTGACCGTTCTTTCGGTGGCGGCGCCCGATTCTTCCGGAGCTCGACGCGGAGTTCGTGCGCAAATTCGGCATCGCCAGCGGCAACATCGACGAGCTGCGCGACGGAGATCACGTCCAACCTGACCGTCGAGCTGAGGCGCAAGATCGAATCGGCGCTCAGGCAGCAGGTGATGTCGGCACTTCGCTCTTCGTCGGATCTCGCGGTTCCGAAGTCACTGGTCGACATGGAGGCGGACAGCCTCTGGCGGCGAACCAATGAGGAAATGAAGCAACGCGGAGCGCGGGACGCGGACCTGCCGACCACGAGCGATATTTTCCGCCCGCAGGCCGAGGACCGGGTGGCCATTGGATTGATCCTGAACGAGATCGTGCGCGTCAATCAGCTTCAACCGAAGCCCGAGCAGGTTCGCGCGCTGGTCGCCGAAGCCGCGCAAAGCTACGAGCAGCCTGATGCGGTGATACGCTGGCACTACGAAAAACCCGAGCGTCTGAACGATTTCGAGACCGCGGCAGTCGAACACAACGTTATCGAGTGGGCACTCGGCCGCGCGCAGGTCGAAGATCAGCCGACCACTTTTTCCGCATTGATGGAGCCGGAGACCGCGTCAGCCGGCGCCAGCGAGACGACGCAAACGACGCAAGCGAAGGCAGAGCCATGAGCATGAGCACAGTCAACGAGCCGCGGGGCCTCGGCCTGATCCCGATGGTCATCGAGCAGAGCGGGCGCGGCGAGCGCGCGTACGACATCTATTCGCGCCTGCTGAAGGAGCGCGTGATTTTCCTGGTCGGTCCGGTCGACGACAACACCGCCAACCTCGTCATCGCGCAAATGTTGTTTCTCGAATCCGAGAACCCGGACAAGGACATCAACTTCTACATCAACTCCCCCGGCGGCTCGGTTCCCGCGGGAATGGCGATCTACGACACCATGAAATTCATCAAGTGCGACGTGTCGACGTTATGCGTCGGCATGGCGGCAAGCATGGGCGCCTTTCTGCTGGCGGCGGGGACCAAGGGCAAGCGCTTCGCTTTGCCCAATTCGACGGTGATGATCCACCAGCCTTCCGGGGGCTTTCAGGGCCAGGTCTCCGACATCGAGCGCCACGCCCAGTACGCGATCGACATCAAGCGCCGTTTCATCGAGTTGATGGTAAAAATGACTGGCAGGACGTCGGAGCAGGTCGAGCTCGACCACGACCGTGACCGATTTCTAACATCGGAACAAGCCGTTTCCTATGGAATCGTGGACAAAGTCTTGCAGAACAGGGCCCAGGCCGCGTAAAGTAGGCCAAAGGCTAGACGAGACAGAGTGACCTACCCCAAGCGCCGAGGCAGCTAGATGGCCGAGAAAACGACCGGCGACAAGCTCCTTTACTGCTCCTTCTGCGGCAAGAGCCAGCACGAGGTCCGGAAGCTTATCGCCGGACCCTCGGTGTTCATCTGCGACGAGTGCATCGAGCTGTGCAACGACATCATCCGTGAGGAAGGCGCCACGGCCGATGCCGCCCGCACCGACAAGAACAAGCTCCCGACACCGCACGAAATCCGCCAGATTCTGGACCAGTACGTGATTGGCCAGGATTTGGCCAAGAAGATACTGTCCGTTGCAGTCTACAATCACTACAAGCGCCTCGAGACCAGCGTCAAGGAGGACGACGTCGAGCTCGCGAAAAGCAACATCCTCCTGATCGGCCCCACCGGCTCGGGTAAAACGCTGCTCGCGCAGACGCTCGCCCGCCTGCTCGACGTCCCGTTCGTGATCGCCGATGCGACGACCCTGACCGAAGCAGGCTACGTCGGCGAGGATGTCGAGAACATCATCCAGAAGCTTTTGCAGAAGTGCGACTACGACATCGACAAGGCCCAGCGAGGCATCGTCTACATCGACGAGATCGACAAGATTTCGCGCAAGAGCGATAACCCTTCCATCACCCGCGACGTGTCGGGCGAGGGCGTGCAGCAGGCGCTGCTGAAACTGATCGAAGGCACGATCGCGTCGGTCCCGCCCCAAGGCGGCCGCAAGCACCCCAATCAGGAATTTGTTCAGGTCGACACGACCAACATCCTGTTCGTCTGCGGCGGGGCTTTCGACGGATTGGAGAAGATCATCCGCCAGCGCACCGCCAAGACCGGGATTGGCTTCGGCGCCGAGGTGCTAAGCCCGGACGACCGCAAAGATCTGTCTCTGCTGCTGCGCGAGACCGAGCCCGAGGACCTGATCAAGTTCGGCCTCATCCCCGAGTTCGTCGGCCGCCTGCCGGTCGTAGCGACACTGGAAGAGCTCGACGATGCGGCGCTGATCCAGATTCTGGTCGAGCCCAAGAATGCTCTGATCAAGCAGTACCACAAGATGTTCCGCATGGAAGGCGTCGAGCTGGAGGTGCGCGAGGCCGCGCTGCGCGCTATCGCCAGCAAGGCCCTGGCCCGAAGGACCGGCGCGCGCGGATTGCGCTCGATCCTGGAGCAGGTGTTGCTCGACGTCATGTACGACCTGCCGTCGCAAACCAATCTTTCACGTGTTGTCGTTGACGAGGCGACCATTGCCAACGACGGCAAACCCCTTCTCATGTTCGCCGAGTCGCCCAAGGTTGCGGCGGCTCATTCGTAGTCTGTCACGTGCCGGCGCGCATTTGCCCGCGCCGAGACCAGAGGGAGCCGGGTGGCACCCGCCAGGCGCTACCCGCCGGGCGGCTTGAAGTCGCGGCGTGCCGGCCCCATCTCCACCGTAACGCGTCCATTCTCCACTGGATAATCAGGGACATTGAGCAAACCAAGGCACTTTAAGGGCACCGATACTCCATGAGCAACGATCTACCCGTTCTTTCTTCAGCACTGACGCCTTTCCCATTGCTGCCGTTGCGCGACGTCGTCGTGTTTCCGCACATGGTGATTCCGTTATTCGTCGGCCGCCCGAAGTCGATCAAGGCGCTCGACGTCGCGATGGAAGCCGGAAAGCACATCCTGCTCGTCGCGCAGAAGTCCGCGGCCAAGGACGAGCCGTCGGCCGAGGATCTCTATGACATCGGCAGCGTCGCGACCGTATTGCAGATGCTGAAGCTTCCCGACGGAACCGTGAAAGTTCTGGTCGAAGGCACGCAGCGGGCGCGAATCGTGAGCATCAACGACGCCGGCGACTACCTTTCGGCCGACGCGACGCTGCTGGCGCCGTTCGAGGGCGGCGCGCACGAGATCGAGGCGATGCGGCGGGCGCTGCTCAGCCAGTTCGACCAGTACGTCAAGCTGAACAAGAAAATTCCGCCCGAGATCCTGACCTCGATGTCCGGCATCGATGACGGCGGCCGTCTCGCCGACGCCATCGCCGGCCACTTGCCGCTCAAGCTCGAGCAAAAGCAGGAAATCCTCGAGATGCAGGACGTCGGCAAGCGCCTCGAGCACCTCCTTGGCTTGCTCGAGGGCGAGGTGGATATCCTCCAGGTCGAGAAGCGCATCCGCGGCCGCGTCAAGCGGCAGATGGAGAAGAGCCAGCGCGAGTACTATCTGAACGAGCAGGTCAAGGCGATCCAGAAAGAGCTCGGGGAGGGCGACGACAACGCCGACCTCGACGAGATGGAGAAGAAGGTCAAGGCCGCCAAGATGTCGAAGGAGGCGGAAGCCAAGGCCATGACCGAGCTCAAGAAGCTGAAGATGATGTCACCCATGTCCGCCGAGGCGACCGTCGTGCGCAACTTCATCGACACGCTGCTCGGCCTTCCGTGGAAGAAGAAGAGCAAGATCAACAAGGACCTGTCCAACGCGGTCAAGGTCCTCGATGCGGATCACTACGGTCTCGAGAAGGTCAAGGAGCGCATCGTCGAATACCTCGCGGTGCAGCAGCGGGTCGACAAGCTCAAGGCGCCGATCCTCTGCCTGGTCGGCGCACCCGGCGTGGGCAAGACCTCGCTCGGGCAGTCAATCGCGCGCGCGACCAACCGCAAATTCGTCCGCATGTCGCTCGGCGGCGTTCGCGACGAGGCGGAGATCCGCGGCCATCGCCGCACGTACATCGGGTCGATGCCGGGCAAAATCCTGCAGAACATGACCAAGGTCGGCGTGAGGAACCCGCTGTTCCTGCTCGACGAAGTCGACAAGATGGGCATGGACTTCCGCGGCGATCCGTCGTCGGCACTGCTGGAAGTGCTCGATCCGGAGCAGAACAACACCTTCGTCGATCACTACGTCGAGGTCGAGTACGACCTCTCCGACGTGATGTTCGTCGCAACGGCCAACACGCTCAACATCCCGGCTCCGTTGCTCGACCGGATGGAAGTCATCCGTCTTTCGGGCTATACCGAGGACGAGAAGATCGCCATCGCCAAGCAATACCTCGTGCCGAAGCAGATGAAGAACAACGGCCTCAAGGTGAACGAGCTGCACATTGCCGATTCGGCGCTGCGGGACATCACGCGTTACTACACGCGCGAGGCGGGCGTTCGCGCCCTCGAGCGCGACGTGTCGAAGATCTGCCGCAAGGTCGTCAAGGCGCTGCTGCTCAAGGCGAGCGAGGGCAAGAGCCGCGCCGCCAAGGGCCCGGTCGAGGTCAACGCCAAGAACCTCGACAAGTATCTGGGCGTGCGCCGCTACACCTACGGCATCGCCGAGAAGCAGAATCAGATCGGCCAGGTGACCGGGCTTGGCATGGACCGAGGTAGGTGGCGATCTGCTGACCATCGAAGCGGTTTCCCTGCCTGGCAAGGGTAAGACTACGACCACGGGCAAGCTCGGCGAAGTGATGAACGAGTCGATCGCCGCGGCGCTCTCGGTCGTCCGCCATCGCTCCAAGCAGCTCGGTGTGCCGTCGGACTTCTATCAGAAGACGGACCTGCACATCCACTTGCCCGAGGGCGCGACGCCCAAGGATGGGCCGAGCGCCGGCACCGCCATCTGCACGGCGATCGTGTCGGTCCTCACGGGCATTCCGGTTCGCTCGGACGTTGCGATGACGGGAGAAATCACGCTTCGCGGCGAGGTGCTGCCTATCGGTGGACTCAAGGAAAAGCTTCTCGCCGCCGGGCGCGGTGGCATCAGGCAGGTGTTGATACCCGAAGAGAACGTCAAGGATCTGGTCGAGATCGGCGACGAGATAAAGAACCGGCTGGAGATCCATCCCGTGCGCTGGATCGAGCAAGTGCTCGAGTACGCGCTCGAGCGGCAGCCGACTCCGACCGAGGATGCCGCGGTGCAACCTGCGGCCGTTCCTGCGCCGCCGGTCGACGAGCCCGGCGTCGTCATCAAGCACTAGGCTTTTCCAAACGTCGAATCCGCGCAAGCCACGATCCGCGCCGCTCGAGAGAGACGGCGTGGATCGTCGATCGCGCGCGGTTCCTGGAGCGGGCCAACGCCTTGTCGACTTCCGTAAGTCAACTCGCGGCGCTGCATTCTTTCTCGGCGATGCGCATGTGCCACACGTTGTCGCGTGCGACGCATGAGTTGCTTGACACGGGGTTTTCGCGATTGCTATAAAGCACGTCCGGAGATCGAATCTGTCGCGCCCGAACTCTTGCGCGCTTGCCGCCGTCTCCATCCTGCACTCCAAAGGGGCCATCCGTGAACAAATCGGAACTGATCGATGCCATTGCGAAGCACGCGGACATTTCGAAGGCTGCGGCGGGGAGGGCACTCGACGCGACTGTGAACTCGATCAAGAGCTCGCTCAAAAAGGGCGACATTGTCACGCTGGTCGGTTTTGGTTCGTTCTACGTCGGCAAGCGGACCGCGCGACAGGGACGCAACCCGCGCACCGGCGCGGCCATCAAGATCAAGGCGGCGAAGGTCCCCAAGTTCCGCGCTGGCAAAGCCCTCAAGGATTCGGTAAACTAGCGGGCTTTCCGAAGCTTTCCTGTTCTCGATGACCAAACGGCCGCGAGATGGCGGCTTCGGAGATTTGAGTCGACGCGCCGACTTGGGGGTGCTTAGCTCAGTTGGTAGAGCGTCGCCCTTACAAGGCGAATGTCGGGAGTTCGAGCCTCTCAGCACCCACCAGCAGATCCGGGAGTGGTAGTTCAGTTGGTTAGAATACCGGCCTGTCACGCCGGGGGTCGCGGGTTCGAGTCCCGTCCACTCCGCCAACATTGGTCCAAGGGCGAACGCGAGTTCGCTTTTTTTTGGCGCGTAGTGGAGATCTTCGCGCCGGCTTGTACCCCGTACAGAATGCCGAACCTCGTTCGGCACAAAGGAAGCGGACCAAGTCATGTTTGATTTCGTTCACCGCAAGAAGGGCGTGGTCCAGGTCATCCTGGCGCTCATCACGCTGCCGTTCGCATTCTTTGGCGTCGACTACTACTTTCGGGGTGGCACCTCGGCCACGGAAGTCGCTCGGGTCGCTGGCGAGACGATCAGCCAGACGGACTTCGCCAACGCGATGCGCGATCAGCAGGACCGGATGAGGCAGTCGCTCGGCAAGGACTACGACCCTTCCGTCTTCGACAATCCCCAAGTCCGGTATTCGCTGCTCCAGCAGCTGATCGGGCAGCGCGTGCTCGACGCGCAGGTTCGCCGCGACAACTTTCGCGTTTCGGACGCGCAACTCGCGCAGTTCATCGGCGAGCTTCCGCCGTTTCAGGAAGACGGAAAGTTCTCGCGCGCCCGCTACGAGCAGCTTCTCGTCTCCCAGGGCATGACGCCCCTGGTGTTCGAGCAGCGCGTGCGCACGGAGCTGACCCTCGCGCCGATGCAGGAGCCGATCGCCAACGGCAACATCACGGCGATGAGCAACGTCGAGCGATACCTTGGCTTGCTCGATCAGCAGCGCCAGGTCTCGGTCGCGACAATCGCACCCGACGCGTTCCTCAAGGACGTGAAAATCGACGATGCGGCGATCAAGGCTTACTACGATGCTAACCAGGGCGCGTTCCAGATTCCCGATGAGGTGAAGATCGAGTACCTCACGCTCACGCCGGAGTCGCTCGCGGGCCAGGTCAAGGTGGAGCCCGACGAAGTGCGTAAACAGTACGACGCCAACGTCAAGCAGTACACGCGTCCTGAGGAGCGACAGGCGAGCCACATTCTTATTGCGGTCAAGCCTGACGCCACCGATGCCGAAAAGGCTGCGGCCAAGCAAAAGGCCGAGGCGCTCGCTGCGCAGGCTCGCAAGACGCCCGCGAAGTTCGCCGACCTGGCGAAGGCGAATTCGCAGGACCCGGGCTCCGCGGCGCAAGGGGGCGCGCTCGACTCGTTCGCGCGCGACGGCTCGATGGTGAAGCCGTTCGAGGATGCGGTCTTTTCCGGAAAGGCCGGCGACATCGTCGGCCCCGTTCAGACGGAGTTCGGGTGGCACATCATCCGCATCACCGGCGTCACGCCGGGCAAGACAATGACCTTCGACGAGGCGAAGGCGCAGATCGAGCGGGATCTGAAGCAACAAAAGGCGACGCGCAAGTTCGTCGAGGCCGCCGACCAGTTCCAGAATCTCGTCTATGAGCAGGCGGACTCGCTTCAGGCTGCGGCAAAGGGTCTGGGCCTCGACATCAAGACGACGCCGACGCTGACCCGCACGCAGCTTCTCGCGTTGGCGCAGAACAACGCGAAATTCGTTCAGGCAATCTTCAGCCCGGAATCGCTCCAGGCGAAGCGCAACACCGAGGCGCTCGAGGTCGCGCCCAACACGCTGATGGCAGGCAGGGTGCTCGAATACAAGGCGCCCTCGCTACGTCCGTTCGACGACGTCAAAGCTGAAATCCGTCGCCAGCTCGAGCGCAATGCCGCGAGCGAGCTCGCCCAGAAAGCGGGCAAGGAAAAGTTAGCGCTGCTCGAGCATGGCGGCGATGCCGGAGTATCGTTCGGTAAGCCCGTGACGCTGACCCGAGCCCAGGCCCAGCCCGGCTTTCCGCCCGAAGCCCTGATCAGGATATTTGTCGCCAGCCCGAGCAAGCTGCCAGCCTACGTCGGCTCGCCCACCGAGCGGGGCACGTACTCGATCTACAAAGTCCTGCAGGTGATCGCGCCACCGCCGCCGGAAGCGGAGCGGCTCAAGGCCTTCAACAGTCGAGTCGGCGACCAAGTCGGCCATGAGCTCTTCAACGCCTATCTGGCGAGCTTGAAGAGCAAGGCTGACGTGAAGATCAACCAGACCAATCTGGACAAGAAATAACGGGTCGCGGGCCGCCCGAGTTCCGGCGCGCCGCGGATCGATCCGAACTGCGAGATTCGAACCGAGCGGACTGAGCCGCGTCTACGTCGTGGGTTGTGCCCCGCAGTTCAGGTCACGCAGGAGCCTCTGGTTTTCCACGATTGCCAACTCGCGCTCGGCGGGCTCGTAGAAGACCCGCTCACCCTTTTCGTTGTACCTGAAAACGGCGACATCGGCCGCCTGCAGAGTTCTGATTCTGCTGCGGGCCTGGATGCATTGCTCGTTCTTGCGCTTGTTCTCGGCCTCTTCCTTCGCGGTCTTGGCCGCGTCGTCCACCTTTTGCTGTTGGCGCTTCTGGATTGCCGCGTCCTTGCTCGCCAAGTCGCGGACGGCATTGGGATCGGCGGTGCTGACATTTGCTTTGAGCTTCTCGGCATTCGTGCCGGCCGGCGGCTGGTCGCCGTAGACAACGCGCCCGTTCTCGTCGATCCATTTGTACAGGATCGCTTGCGAAGCGGTCGCCGCCAAGGCCATGAATGCGCCAAGTCCGGCGGCAACGAACAGCGATGTGCGAGGCTTCATCTCGGGTTCCCGGGAACCTAAAGGGTTGACAAGTTAATGCCAATCCGCGGCCAACGTCAACTTATCCCCGTCCAACGGCATCTTTCCGGCGTTTACCGGTGCCATCGAGGCGCGTATAATCGGTTTTTGCGCATAGGAGAAACATACAATGCGTGTCGTTCAAAAAGCCCTCACTTTTGACGACGTTCTGCTGCTTCCTGCCCACTCCACCGTCGTTCCTCGCGACGTCAGCCTCCAAACCCGCCTTACCCCGAGCATTACACTGAACATTCCGCTCCTGTCGGCGGCGATGGATACAGTGACCGAAGCGCGGCTTGCCATCGCCATCGCCCAGGAGGGCGGCATGGGCATCGTCCACAAGAATATGCCTCCCAGGGCCCAGGCTGCCGAGGTGGCCAAGGTCAAGCGCTTCGAGAGTGGCGTGGTCAAGGATCCGATCACCGTCCCGCCGACCATGTCCGTGCACGACGTACTGGCATTGACGCGGCAGCACCGGATTTCCGGGTTGCCGGTGCTCGACGGACGCAAGGTCGTCGGGATCGTGACCAATCGCGACCTGCGTTTCGAGACCAATCTCGATCAGCCGGTCTCGAACATCATGACCAAGGGCGACAAGCTCGTCACTGTTGCGGAGGGTTCCGACCTCGAACTTGCCAAGGCGCTGATGCATCGCCATCGCCTGGAGCGTGTACTCGTTGTGAACGACAAGTTCGAGCTCAAGGGTCTCATCACAGTCAAGGACATTCTCAAGGCGACCGAGCACCCGAACGCGTGCAAGGATGAGCTCGGTCAGTTGCGCGTGGGCGCGGCCATCGGCACCGGGCCCGACACCGACGAACGCGCCGAAGCGCTGGTGGCGGCCGGTGTCGATGTCCTGGTTGTCGATACTTCCCACGGACACTCGCAGGGCGTGCTCGATCGCGTTCGCCTCGTCAAGCGCAAGTATCCGAAGGTGCAGGTCATCGGCGGCAATGTGGCGACGGCCAGCGGCGCGCGGGCACTGGCCGACTCCGGCGCGGACGGCGGTCAAGGTCGGCATCGGTCCGGGATCGATCTGCACCACGCGCATCGTCGCCGGCGTCGGCGTTCCGCAGATCTCCGCGATACTCGGCCACGCTCGAAGGCGTCGCGGACCTCGACGTTCCCCTGATCGCCGACGGCGGCATCCGATATTCCGGCGACGTCGCGAAGGCGATCGCGGCCGGGCGCATCGTGCGTCATGCTCGGCAGCCTCTTCGCCGGGACCGAGGAATCGCCCGGGGAAATCGAGCTCTACCAGGGGCGGTCGTACAAGAGCTATCGCGGCATGGGCTCGCTGGGCGCCATGCAGCTCGGATCGAGCGACCGCTACTTCCAGGACGCGGAGGGCGAGGGCGCCGCCGAAAAGCTCGTTCCCGAGGGCATCGAAGGACGCGTTCCGTACAAGGGCACGATGGTGGCGGTGGTGCACCAGCTCCTCGGCGGCGTTCGCGCCGCGATGGGCTACTGCGGTTGCGGCAACATCGATGCGCTCAGGACCCGCGCCGAATTCGTGGAGATCACGACCGCGGGCATTCGCGAATCGCACGTGCATGACGTGCAGATCACCAAGGAAGCGCCGAATTATCGTATCGAGTGACAGCTATCGTCGCGGCGATCCGCGCGCGCGGCACCGGGTAACGGAGCAGCTTCGCAGTCGGCGATGGCGTCGGCAACGGCGCGCACGCTCGTCGCCGGCGAATGCAGGGCCGAGACTCGAATGCCTAGCGCGAGCACCGCGCAGAAACGCCGCGCCGGGATGCCGTTCATCCTGGTCGTCGTATTCATCGATGTCCTCGGCATCGGCATCGCGCTTCCCGTGCTGCCGATCCTGGTCGGCGAGTACACGGCCAGCCGCGAGCTGCAGACTTACTGGTACGGCGCGCTCGTCGTCGTCTACGGCGTGATGCAATTCGTTTGCGCGCCCGTGCTCGGCGCCTTGTCGGATCGCTTCGGGCGCCGGCCGCTGCTGCTCTGGTCGTTGCTGGGCCTCGGCTTGCATTTCCTTTTGCTTGGGCTCGCGCCGTCGCTCGCGGTGATGTTCGTTGCCCGCGTGGTCGGCGGCGCGTCCGGTGCAAGCTTTTCGGTCGCCAATGCGTATGCGTCCGATGTTTCGACGGCCGAACAGCGGGCGAAGAGCTTCGGTCTGGTCGGTGCCGCCTTCGGCCTCGGCTTCATTTTCGGCCCGATGGTCGGCGGCCTACTCGGCAGCGTGAATCTGCACTTGCCGTTCTATGCCGCTGCGGGGCTGTCGCTGGTCAACGCCGTCTACGGCTTTTTCATCGTGCCGGAATCGTTGCCGTCGGATCGCCGCTCGCCGTTCTCGCTTCGCCAAGGCGAATCCTTTCGCCGCGCTGCTGACCCTCGCCCGTCATCGCGAGATCGGCAGCCTGGTCATCGTGTTTGCGCTGGTCGTGCTGGCGCAATTGATGTTGCAGATCAGCTGGGTGCTCTTCACCCACTTCCGATTCGGATGGGGGCCGCGCGAGAACGGCTTTGCACTGTTTTGCGTCGGCTTGGTGGCGGCGGTCGTGCAAGGCGGCTTGCTGGGAATGTTGTTGAAGCGCTTCGGCAACACGCGCCTGGCGCTGACCGGGCTCGCGACCGGAACCGTCGCCTATGTTCTCTACGGCCTCGCGCAGCAGGGATGGATGATGTACGTCGATCATCGTCGCCAACTTCCTGTCGTTCGCGGCCGGCCCCGCGCTGCAGGCGGTCGTCTCCAACGCCGTGGATCCGCGCGAGCAGGGCGTCACCATGGGTGCGCTCAACTCGATCAACAGCATCATGTTCGTCGTCGCGCCCCTGATCAGCACGCCTTTGCTCGCGGCGGTCAGCCAATTGCCGCCCGCGGATTGGCGCGTCGGCGTCACGTTTTTTGTCAGCGCGTCTCTGCAGGCGGTTGCATTCTGGCTCGCGCGCCGCCATTTCGCCGGCGCAGCCGGCTGCGCCGTCGCCTCCGCGGCTCGATGACCATGCATTCCTCCATTCTCATTCTCGATTTCGGCGCGCAATACACGCAGCTCATCGCCCGGCGCGTGCGCGAGCTGAACGTGTTCTGCGAAATCCATCCTTTCGATGTCTCGGATTCGTTCGTCCGGGATTTCGCGCCGGCGGGGATCATTTTTTCGGGCGGTCCGAACAGCGTGATCGACGGCCATGCGCCCCGCGCTCCGGAAGCGTGTGGTCGGCGGGAGTGCCGGTGCTCGGCATCTGCTACGGGATGCAGACGATGGCGGCGCAGCTGGGCGGCGCGGTCGAGAACGGCCTCGTGCGCGAATTCGGCTACGCGGAGATCCGGGCGCGAGGCCACGGCCGCCTGCTCGAAGGCATCCAGGATCGCTCCGGTGCCGGCGGGCACGGACTGCTCGACGTCTGGATGAGCCACGGCGACAAGGTGACCGCGCTGCCCCCGGGTTTCACGCTGATGGCGAGCAACGAGGCGACGCCGATCGCCGGCATGATGGACGAAGTCGCGCGGCTACTACGCCGTGCAGTTTCATCCCGAGGTCACTCATACGCCGTCAGGGCAAGGCGATCCTCGCGCGCTTCGTGCGGGATATTTGCGGCTGCAAGGGCGATTGGACGATGCCTGCATACGCCGACGAGGCTGTGGCGAAAATACGCGCGCAGGTCGGCCGCGACGAAGTGATTCTCGGACTTGTCCGGCGGCGTCGATTCGTCGGTCGCGGCGGCGCTCATTCACCGCGCCATCGGCGACCAGCTGACGTGCGTGTTCGTCGATACCGGCCTGCTGCGCCTGAACGAGGCGGCGCAGGTCATGGATACGTTCGCAAAGCACCTCGGCGTCGGGTGCTGGCCGTCGACGCGAGCGACGTCTTTCTGCGGCGCGCTCGCCGGAGTCACCGATCCGGAACAAAAACGCAAGATCATCGGACGCGAGTTCATCCACGTGTTTCAGGCGGAGGCGGCCAAGCTGCCGAATGCCAAGTGGCTGGCGCAGGGCACGATCTATCCCGACGTGATCGAGTCCGCCGGAGGCAGCAAGACGGCGCACACCATCAAGTCGCACCACAACGTCGGCGGCTTGCCCGACACGCTGCATCTGAAGCTGCTCGAGCCGTTGCGCGAGCTGTTCAAGGACGAGGTGCGCGAGCTCGGTCTCGCGCTCGGCTTGCCGCGCGACATGGTGTTCAGGCATCCCTTTCCAGGACCGGGGCTCGGCGTTCGCATTCTCGGCGAGGTCCGGCGCGAGTTCGCCGATATTCTGCGCCATGCCGATGCCATTTTCATCGACGAGCTGCGCAAGACAGCCTGCGGCGCACCCGCGGGCGAGGCGGCGACTTCGCGCGCAGACGACGCGCTCCGCGGCACCCGCGAACTGGTACGACGCGGTGGCGCAGGCGTTTGCCGTGTTTCTCCCGGTGCGCTCGGTGGGCGTCATGGGCGACGGGCGCACCTACGAGCACGTCATCGCGTTGCGCGCGGTGCAGACGACCGACTTCATGACGGCGCACTGGGCGCCGCTGCCGCACGAGCTGCTCGCCACGGTGTCGAGCCGCATCATCAACGAGGTGCGTGGCATCAATCGCGTGGTGTACGACATCTCGGGCAAGCCGCCGGCGACGATCGAATGGGAATAGCGGAAGGCAATGGTGCTGACGCCTGACCGGGGACGAGCGCGCGGCGGCGATGCGTCTGCGGCGTCACGCAATCCCCTTGCGCCGGAGCACTGGATGGGAGAGGCGCTCGCGCTGGCGCGCCTCGCTCAGGCGCACGGAGAGATTCCGGTCGGCGCGATCGTGGTCAAGGATGGCGTCATCATCGGCCGTGGCGGCAACGCACCGATCGCCGCAAACGATCCCACCGCGCACGCGGAGATCGCGGCGCTGAGGGATGCGGCCCGCTCGCTCGGCAATTACCGGCTGCCGGAATGCGATCTCTACGTCACGCTCGAGCCGTGCGCGATGTGCGCGGGGGCGATCCTGCACGCGCGCATCCGCCGCCTCGTGTTCGGCGCTCGCGATCCCAAGACGGGCGCGTGCGGCAGCGTCATCGATCTGTTTGCCGAGCGCGCGACTCAACCACCACACGACGGTGACCGCCGGCGTCTCCGCCGAAGCGTGTGGGCGCCTGCTGAGTGACTTCTTCGCGGCCCGTCGATGACAATCGCCTTGCTACGGCATCGGCTTGTATTCACCCGCGGGGTTCACCACCGATCCGGCCGCGATCGCGCGCGCGGTATCGCGACTCGAAGCGGCGGGTCATCGGGTCGTCGTCGATGCGACCGTCGCGTCGCGTTGGCAGCGCTTTTCGGCGCCCGACGAGGAGCGCCTCGCCGCGATCACGCGCATGGCCGCGGATCCCGGCGGTCGACATCGCGATCGCGACCAGGGGCGGATACGGCTGGTCGCGGCTTCTCGACTGGATCGACTTCGCCGCCATCGCCGCGAGCCGCAAATGCTGGCTCGGACACAGCGATTTCACGGCTTTTCAGCTCGCGGCTCTGGCCCATCAGGGCATGGTGAGCTTCTCCGGGCCGATGGCCGCGTATGACTTCGGCGCCGAGCCGCCCTCGGCGTTCACCTTCGAACATTGCTGGGGACTGCTCGCCGCTGATCGGTATGCGGTCGACTGCAAGCTCGCGGGCCCCGGTCGATTCGACGCCGAGGGAATTCTCTGGGGCGGCAACCTCGCCATGCTGTCGCATCTCGCGGGGACGCCGCATTTTCCCGCGATCGAGGGCGGCATTCTGTTCCTCGAGGATACCGGCGAGCATCCGTATCGCATCGAGCGGATGCTCTACCAGCTGCATTTCGCGGGCGTGCTCGAGCGCCAGCGCGCGGTGCTACTGGGCGACTTCAGCGGCTTCGAGCTGGGCGCGAACGACAATGGCTACGACGTCGCCGCGATGATCGAGCACGCGCGCTCACGCTTCCGCGTTCCGATTTTTGCCGGCCTCCCGTTCGGCCATTGCCATGACAAACTGACGCTTCCCGTGGGTGGCCGCTGCCGGCTCGAGGTGGGCGATGGCGCGTCGCGCCTGACCTTTTCCGAATACAAGGACGCGCGGCCGTCCCGACGCTAGCTCGCAGCGGCAAGCGCCTCGACGGCGAAGGCGTTCGCAGACTCCCCGGTAACGTTTCCCTCTGCATCGAAGCTGCGTTCGACCAACGCGGCCGCGCCGCTGCGTTCCAGGGTGAAAACGGTGGAGCATCGCGTTCCGTATTCGCGGCCGACAATGAACGTGCTCGACAGAATTCGCTCGAGCGGGCGCGATACCCCTGTCACGGGCAATGCCGCATCGTCAGCGGGCCTTCGGTCGGCGAGGAGCTCGAAGATGGCCTCGATATCGAGCTCGCGCCCTGTCAGAATTGCCGCAAGGCGCGCCTTGCTTCGAACGACTTTGGGCCACGGCGTATCGAGCAGATGGTTGGACAGACCGTGGATGCCTTTGGCGAGCGATACAGCTCCGCTCGCCCGGTTTGACGTATACGCCGCCGTGTTTGCCGCGTCGGGGTCCGAAGTCGCGCATTGCCCGACGAGCAGGTTGAATCCGTGGTATCTCGCGCCTTCGACGGCCATGCGCCGCGGCCGTTTGAAGCGGCGGTGAAGGGTCCGAAAGCGCACGAACGACCAGCTCTCCGCGCGACGGCGCGCTCGCATCGCGTGGAATCCCTTCGCGGAAGTTTGTCACCAGAGCCCAGCGGGCCGTTCGGGAGACGCCGAACCACGCGCCCCCGCCGACGAGGTCCTTGCCCCCGAGCATGTCGGTCGGCCACCAGTGCGCGGGCGACGCCGCGCGGGCGTGGAACTCGTCGCGGTTGGCCGCGATGACGACGCGGTATCGAGGATGCGCATCGAGCGCGACGATGGCGAGGCACATGATGCTTGCGTTCGGCGTCAGTCGCGCGGGTCTGTGCGCTCGCCTGATTCGTCCGCCTTTTCCAGGTCGACAAATCGCTCGGTGCGGCGCGTCGAGCCCGGCGAGAGCCATGACCCGAACCCCGCGCGGTCGAGGGCATCGGCCAGCCCGGCCTGGAAACGCTCCGGATCGGCGACGTTCTCGTAGATCTCCATCCATAGCGCGGGATCATGTTGCGCGCGCAACAGCCGAGCGTTGACGGCGAACTGCTCAATCAGAGCTTGCATGAAGATGTCGATTGCCGCGCGCGCGGCGGCAGCGTGCGCCGTCGCGATCCGATAGTAGATATAGAAGTTGACGGGCGGCGCGCTCACGCCGTCCGGCCCTGCTGAGCCTCGGCAGCAGGGGGAGCGGAGTCTTGCGCACCCGGCAGCGAATACGGCAGGGGCAACAGCTCGAGGGCCGCTCCCTGTGGCGACCCGACGCGAACGTCGCCGCTCCGCGCGGCCGCGATTTGCATTGCCGCGACGAGATCGCTGCCGCCGTCCGGCGCCGCAGCGGCATTGAGGACCACACCGCAGGCTTGCTCGCCGAACGCGGCGCTGTAGAGTTTCTCGCCGGCCATCGGAGGGAGCGTGTCGACGTGCGCGAGATAGGTGCGCTCCTTGAGCCGTCCGAGATACTGTGTTCGGGCGACGATTTCCTGGCCCGTGTAGCAGCCCTTGCGGAAGCTCACGCCGTCGAGCGCATCCCAATTCGCCATCTGCGGTACAAGCTGGTCGGTCGTGGCCGCGCTGATCACGGGAATGCCAGCGCGTATGGTCAGCCACTGCCACGCGGGAAAGCCTGCCGGTCGAGCGGCTTCCGAAAGGCGGCCCCACAGTGGCTCTGCGGCGCCTTGCTGCAGCAGCGCGATGAACCGCCGGCCGGGCAGCGAGACGATCAGGCCGCCGTCGACCGCACGCCAGCGGAATATCGGCGGCGCGTCGAGCGATGCGATGCGCAGCGCGGTCGACGCGCGCGGCCCACCGACGCCGATGCGGACGCGCTCGGCGCTCGTGTCCTCGATCACGACCTTGGATCGGAGGACGAACATCGTCAGGCGTTTGCGGATCGCGGCGCTCAGGGATGAGGACAGGAGCATTTCAAACGTCGTTGCCCCGGTACGCAGCAGCAGGAGGTTGGCCAGGATCCGACCCTTGGGCGAGCACCACGCCGAATACTGCGCCGAGCCTTCCACCAGCGCGCTGACGTCGTTGGTCAATTGACCTTGCAGGAACGTCGCGGCATCGGTGCCTGCGACCCGCATGGTCGCCAGCGGAGTGAGGTCGCATAGGACCGCGGCGTCGCGTGCCGCGGCAAGCTCGTCGGCCGGATTGCCGAAGCCGGTGACGGTATCGCCGTCCAGGGCCGCGCCGCGGGCGGCGAGAAATTGGGTCCAGGTATTCATGATTCGAGCATACGCCAACCGCGCGTTCGATTGAATCGGCGGCGCGATCGCGAGCACTCGTCGCGCGGTGCGGGCAATCGAAGTCGCGGGCACCCGGCGGCCGACGGGTCGAGCGTTGGCGAAATCGCTGAAAAGTGTGTTAAAATCGAACGTTAGCTTGGATTCCGATCCGTTGATCCTGCCGGGCGTTTCAGGGGCAAGCCCTTGGACCACCGCACGCGGTCACGGCGCAATCCGGGAAATTCGCAGATCCGCCGATTCAGGGTGCCCCGTGCGCGTAACGGACGCGGGGCCCGGTTGCGGATCGAGGCTCAACCCTGAAAGGAATGATGTAATGTCGGTCACGATGCGTCAAATGCTGGAGGCTGGCGTCCACTTCGGACACCAGACGCGTTACTGGAATCCGAAGATGGCGGACTTCATCTTCGGCCAGCGCAACAAGATTCACATCGTCAACCTCGAAAAGACGTTGGCGATGTATCAGGATGCGATGAAGTACGTTCGTCAACTCGCGTCCAACCGCGGCACCATCCTGTTCGTCGGAACCAAGCGCCAGGCGCGCGAAATCATCGCCGAGGAAGCGCAGCGTGCCGGCATGCCCTTCGTCGACCATCGCTGGCTCGGCGGCATGCTGACCAACTTCAAGACGGTCAAAGTGTCGATCAAGCGGTTGAAAGACCTCGAGACGATGGCACAGGACGGCACGTTCGAGAAGATGAGCAAGCGCGAGGCGCTGACGCTGCAGCGGGAAACGGAGAAGCTCACCCGGAGCCTGGGCGGCATCAAGGAAATGAACGCGCTGCCCGATGCGTTGTTCATCATCGACGTCGGCTATCAGAAAATCGCCGTCACCGAAGCGACCAAGCTGTCGATTCCGATCATCGGCGTGGTCGACACCAACCATTCTCCCGATGGCATCTCGTACGTGATCCCGGGCAACGATGACTCGAGCCGCGCGATCAGGCTGTATGCGCGGGGCGTTGCCGACGCGATACTCGAGGGCAAGAGTCAGGTGATCCAGGAGATCGTGCAGACGGAGGAATTCGTCGAAGTCTCGGGGGACGAGGCTGCGGCCTGAGCGGAGCGCCCCGACGGGCCGGCGCGGCCCAAGCCGAATTGAGGCGATCCCGCCGCGGAGCGATCGCGGTGCAGATGAACCAGACGTGGAGCAGGGAATGGCGGACGTAAGCGCAAGCATGGTGATGGAACTGCGCGGCCGAACCGGGCTGGGCATGATGGAATGCAAGAAGGCGCTGACGGAAACGGCCGGCGACCTGGGCAAGGCCGAGGAGCTGCTGCGCATCAAGAGCGGGGCGAAGGCGAACAAGGCTGCCGACCGCGCCGCGACGGAGGGCGTGATTGGCGCGGCGATCGCCGCCGACGGAAAGTCGGCCGCAATGGTCGAACTCAACTGCGAGACGGATTTTGTGGCGCGCAACGAGGACTTCGCCGGTTTTGCGAGAAAGCTGGCGCAGCTAGTCATTGACGGCAACCCGGCGGATGTCGCCGCGCTGACGGCGATGAGTCTCGGCGGAGTGACCGTCGAGTCGGCGCGTCAGGCGCTGGTGCAGAAACTGGGCGAGAACATCGCCATTCGCAGACTCGTGCGCGTGACATCACCGCAGCACATTGCGCAATATCTGCACGGCGGCGGACGTATCGGCGTAACGGTCGCCTACGAGGGCGCCGACGAAGTGACCGGCAAGGACTTGGCGATGCATGTCGCCGCGTCCGCGGCGCCGGGCGCAACGCGGCCCGTGTGCGTGTCCCGCGATCAGGTGCCGAAGGAGCTGATCGAAAAGGAGCGCACGATCTACGCCGCGCAGGCCGCCGAATCGGGCAAGCCTCCGGAGATCGTCGCCAAGATGGTCGAGGGCCGCATCAACAAGTATCTGGCCGAGGTGACGCTTTTGGGGCAGCCTTTCGTGCGAGACCCGGAGCAGACGGTCGAGAAATACCTCAAGTCCAAAGGCGCCTCGGTGAAGAGCTTCACGCTCTTCGTGGTTGGTGAAGGGCTCGAGAAAAAGAAAGATGACTTTGCTGCTGAGGTAGCGGCGATGGCCAAGGCCTGATTCCGACACCGTCATGACCACGCCCGTCACCGCGCCACCCCTGCAGAGCAAACCCCTGAACGCTCGCACCGAGCCGGCGTATCGGCGTGTGCTGCTGAAGCTTTCCGGTGAAGCGCTGATGGGCGACGACGCCTACGGCATCAATCGGGAGGTCATCGATCGCATCGTCGCCGAGATCGGTGAAGTGGTCCGTCTCGGCGTGCAGGTCGCGGTCGTCATCGGCGGAGGAAACATCTTTCGCGGCGTGGCGCCCGGCGCTGCCGGCATGGATCGCGCAACTGCCGATTACATGGGCATGCTGGCGACGCTCATGAACGCGCTGGCGTTGCAGGACGCGATGCGCCGGGCGGGACTCGTGTCGCGCGTCCAGTCGGCGCTTTCGATCGAGCAGGTCGCGGAGCCGTACATTCGCGGCAAGGCGCTGCGCTATCTCGAAGAAAACAAGATCGTTATCTTTGCTGCCGGCACGGGCAATCCGTTTTTCACCACCGACACTGCCGCCGCGCTGCGCGGCCGCGAAATGGGCGTCGACATCGTGCTCAAGGCGACCAAGGTCGATGGCGTCTACACCGCCGATCCGAAAAAGGACCCGACCGCCAAGCGCTATCCGAGCCTCACGTTCGACGAGGCCATGGTCAAGAATCTGAAGGTGATGGACGCCACAGCGCTGGCGCTCTGCCGGGATCAGAACATGCTGCTCAAGGTTTTCAGCATCTTTGCGCCGGGAGCGCTCAAGCGCGTTGTCATGGGAGAGGACGAGGGAACGCTGGTGCATTGTTAGCGGGCGCTCGGGTTCGTCGCGTTCGCCCGCGATACCTCTTCAAGGCGGCCGATGATTTCGGCGCCTTATGCGCAGGAGTTGACATGATTGCAGACGTCAAGAAATCCGCCGATCAGAAAATGCAGAAGTCGGTGGAAGCGCTGAAAGTCGATCTGGGGAAGGTCCGGACCGGCCGTGCGCACACCGGGTTGCTCGACCATATCAAGGTCGACTATTACGGGTCGATGATGCCGATCAACCAGGTCGCGAACGTCACCCTCGCCGACGCGCACACGATCGCGGTGCAGCCGTGGGAAAAGAAGATGGTGCAGGTCGTCGAGAAAGCCTTGCGCGATTCCGACCTCGGCATCAACCCCGCAACTGCCGGCGACGTGATCCGCGTCCCGATGCCGGCGCTGACCGAGGAGCGGCGAAAGGAGTTGGTCAAGGTCGTGCACAAGGAGGCGGAGAACGCGCGCGTCGCGGTGCGCAATATCCGGCGCGACGCCATCACCCACCTCAAGGACCTGCTGAAGGCGAAGTCCGTCTCCGAGGACGATGAGCGAAGGGCGCAGGACGACATCCAGAAGCTCACCGATCGCTACATCAGCGAAGTCGACAAGGCACTCCACGCCAAGGAAACGGACCTGATGGCGGTCTGAGCTCGCGCTCGGTGCCTTCAGTCGTCTCCGACAACGCTCAACTACTCCGGGCGGACCCACTCTTGTTCACGAGCTCCACCCAGGAGGTTCCTCAGGCGCGCTCTATCCCGCGGCACATCGCCATCATCATGGACGGCAATGGGCGCTGGGCGAAGCGGCGTCATCTGCCTCGCGTAGCCGGACATCGCAAGGGCGTCGAAGCTGTCCGCGCGACGGTGCGTGGATGCATCGAGCGCGGCGTCGAATATCTGACGCTGTTCGCATTTTCCAGTGAGAACTGGCGCAGGCCTGCGGACGAAGTATCGATCCTGATGCAGCTGTTCATGCGCGCCCTCGAGCAGGAAGTCGCCAAGCTCCACGAAAATGGGATTCGCTTCAAGGTCGTCGGCGACACATCGCGCTTCGAGCCCAAAATTCGCGAGCTGATCGCGGGAGGCGAAGCGCTCACCGCGAAAAACTCGAAGCTGACGCTGACCGTCGCCGCCAACTACGGCGGCCGGTGGGACATCGCGCAGGCTGCCGGCAAGTTGCTGGCGGCGCACCCGGATGCCGCACGCGGATTCACGCCGGAGACCCTCGACCCTTACCTGTCGATGTCGTATGCGCCGGAACCCGACCTTTTCATCCGGACCGGCGGCGAGCAGCGGATCTCCAATTTTCTGCTGTGGCAGCTCGCCTACGCGGAGCTTTATTTCACCGAGCTCCTATGGCCCGATTTCGGCGCCGACGCGTTGACGGAGGCGATACGATCGTATTCGCAGCGCGAACGTCGTTTCGGACGCACCGGCGACCAGGTCGAAGCCACGCGGCAGGCATGAACGAACCGCGATCGGGCGCTGCCCGCCGTACCCGGATGAGGACGCGCTTTCTCACTGCGCTGGTGCTTGTTCCGCTGACGATCGCCGCGCTGTTCCTCCTCCCGCCGCGGGAGTGGGCGGCGATCACCCTGGTGATCGTGGTCTTGGCGAGCAGTGAATGGGCATTCCTGGTCGGCTATCGCAGGAACATCGGATGGCTGGTCGTCAATCGCGATTGCGCTGTTGGGATGCATCATGCTCTTCACCCCATGGGCGGGGTTCGACGGCGACGGCTGGCCCGATGCGCTGGTGATCCCGGTCTGCGGCGCGGCTACCCTGTTCTGGGTTGCGGTCGCGCCGGCGTGGCTGTATTACGGCTGGCGCATCCACTCGCAGATGACATCGACGTTCATCGGCGCTCTGGTGCTGCTCGCGACCTGGGTATCGGTGGTGCAACTTCAGTCGCGCTCGCCGACCTTGTTGCTGGCATTGATGGCGATCGTGTGGGTCGCCGATACCGCCGCGTACTTCGCGGGACGTCGCTTCGGAAAGCGCAAACTGGCGCCGTCGATCAGTCCCGGCAAGACGTGGGAGGGCGTGTACGGTGCGTTGGTCGCGGTTGCGATCTATGCGATCGCGCTGCTGCCGTTCTCGGCCCGCGCCGGATATTCAGTTCCGCTGCATCTGACCGCGGCGACTGCGTGGATCGTGCTCGTGCTGGCACTCGCGGGCGTATCGATCGTCGGAGACCTCTTCGAGTCGCAACTAAAGCGTCAGCGTGGTGTCAAGGACAGCGGGAAGCTTCTTCCGGGACATGGTGGCATTCTTGATCGAATCGACGCTCTGATGGCGGCGCTTCCTCCGGCAACCCTCATCGCGCACTACCTGATTCGCTGATGACGCCGAACACGGTGCAACAGAACGTTGCGATCCTGGGTGCCACCGGCTCGGTCGGCGCGTCGGCGCTCGACGTCATCGCGCGGCACCCGGAGCGCTATCGCGTCAGCGCGCTCACTGCCGGCCGGAACTGGGAGGCGCTGCTCGAACTGATCGAGCGCTTTCGACCCCCCGTCGCGGCGATGCGTGATCCGCACGCAGCGCATAGTCTGCGGCGTGCGTTGAGCCGGCAGAGCCTGCCGACGCGAGTCGTGAGCGGTGCCGAAGGTTTGCGCGAGGTCGCGGAGCTCTCGGAAGTCGACACCGTGATCGCTGCGATTGTCGGCGCGACGGGACTCGAGTCGACGCTCGCAGCCGCGAGATCGGGCAAGCGCGTTCTACTCGCCAACAAGGAGACTCTGGTCCTTGCAGGACAAGTATTCATGAGCGCTGTGCGCGAATTCGGCGCGACGCTGTTGCCGATCGACAGCGAGCACAACGCAATCTTCCAGTGCCTTCCCCATCACAGCACGCCCGGGCAAGCCGCGCACGGGGTGCGGCGAATTCTCCTGACCGCGTCGGGAGGTCCTTTTCGCAACACGCCGTTCGCCGATCTCGAGAACGTAACGCCGGAGGAGGCGTGCGCGCATCCGACGTGGCGCATGGGTCGCAAGATCTCGGTCGATTCGGCTACCATGATGAACAAGGGGCTCGAGGTGATCGAGGCGCATTGGCTCTTCGCGGCGTCCCGCGGACGCCATCGAGGTGGTGATTCATCCGGAGAGCATCGTCCACTCGATGGTCGAATATGTCGATGGCTCGGTGCTCGCGCAACTCGGCAATCCCGACATGCGAACGCCCATCGCCCAGGCCCTGGCGTGGCCGGAGCGTATCGACGCCGGCGTCGCGCAGCTCGACCTCGCGCGAATCGGATCGCTCAACTTTTCCGCTCCCGACCTGGCGCGCTTTCCCTGCCTTGGTCTGGCGTACGACTGCGCTGCGCGCCGGAGGCACCGGCCCGGCGACGCTCAACGCCGCCAACGAAGTCGCCGTGGAAGCGTTTCTGGAACGAAAGATCGGATTCCTCGATATCGCGAGGAGCTGCGAAGCGACGATGCGGCGTGTGCCCGCGTGTCCGGGGTCGTCGCTCTCCGACGCGCTGGACGCCGATCGGGAAGCGCGCGCCGTAGCGCGCGAGTTGCTCCATCTCGATCGCTTGCAACACCTTCCGGCGTGACCGACGTGATCCAGAAACTGCTCGCGTTCGTCGTCACGCTCGGTGTGCTGGTCACGTTTCACGAGCTCGGCCACTACCTGGTCGCGCGCCTGGCCGGCGTCAAGGTTCTTCGCTTTTCGATAGGCTTCGGCCGCATTGTATGGTCGCGCCGCTTCGGACCCGACCGCACCGAGTGGGCCGTGTCGGCGGTTCCTCTGGGCGGATACGTCAAGATGGCCGACGAGCGCGAAGGGGACGTGCCTCCATCCGACCTGCCGCGCGCTTTCAACCGTCAAAGCGTGTGGCGGAGGATCGCGATCGTGGCTGCGGGCCCAATCGCGAACCTGTTGCTCGCGGTGCTCCTTTTTGCCGGAACGTATGTCGCCGGCGTTCCCGGACAGCGTCCGTTGCTCGCGGCGCCGCCGGCGGCGTCGCCGGCGGCGCTGGCGGGATTCGCGGGCGGCGACATCATCACCGCGGTCGACGGCGAGCCCGTGGGCTCTTGGCAGGACCTGCGCTGGCGTCTGCTCAAAGCCTCCGGCAGCGGCAGTGTCGTGGTGGAAGTGAGTCGCGACGACGGGACCACGACGTCTCGGGACCTGCGGCTGGTATCGCTGACATCCGCCGACTGGGAAGCCAATTTCATGTCGGCGCTGGGGCTGCGCGCCGATCTCGGCGCGCCCGTGGTCAACGAGACCCTGCCCGGAAAGCCGGCAGCGGCCGCGGGCATACGCGCCGGCGACGCGATCATCTCCATCGACGGCGCTGCCGTGCGCTCGCCCGCGGATGCCGCCTCGATCACCAATGCGCATCCCGGCGATCGGCTCACCTTCACGCTACGCCGCGATGGAGCCGAAATCCGGACCGAAGTGACGCCCGAGGCGAGCGATCAGAACGGACGTCGCATCGGCATCGCCGGCATGCGCCTCGGCGTCGATCCGACCGCCGCGGAGCGCGTATCCATCGTCGTTCGCTACGGTCTCGGCGAGGCGCTGGTGCAGGGCGCGCGCAAGACCTGGGATCTGTCGGTGTTCACGCTGAAAATGCTCGGACGCATTCTGACCGGCGACGCGTCGCTGAAAAACATCAGCGGCCCATTGACGATGGCGGACTTCGCGGGGCAATCGGCGCAAGCGGGCGCACTGACATTCATCGGCTACCTTGCGCTGATCAGCATCAGTCTCGGAGTGCTCAATCTGCTGCCCGTGCCTTTACTCGATGGTGGTCACTTGATGTATTATCTCGCCGAGATTGTCAAAGGCAGTCCCGTTTCCGACCGCGTCCTCGAGGTCGGCCAGCGCATCGGCATGGCCGTGCTGGCAATGCTGATGGCTCTAGCGCTCTTCAATGATATTTCCCGACTCTTTTGACCGCGGTGCCCCGGGCGGGGCAATTGCGCGCGCACGCGCGAAGTTCATGGGCCTGCTGGCGGCCGCCGCCGCGGCTGCTCGTGCTGTCGACTCCGGCGACGGCTTTCGAACCCTTCGTCGTCAAGGATATTCGCGTCGAAGGCGTGCAGCGAACCGATGCGGGAACGGTATTCAGCTACCTGACGATCAAGGTAGGCGATCGCATCGACGACGAAAAGGCCTCGGCCGCGGTCAAGGCGCTTTACGCGACAGGATTTTTTCGCGATGTGCGGCTCGAGGCCGAGGACGGCGTGCTCGTGGTCATCGTTCAGGAGCGCCCGACGATCAGCCAGATCGACATCACCGGCACCAAGGAATTCGACAAGGACACGCTGAAGAAGGCGCTCAAGGACATCGGCATCGCGGAGTCGCGCATTTTCGACCGCTCGGCTCTCGAGCGTGCCGAGCAGGAATTCAAGCGGCAGTACATCAATCGCGGCTATTACGCGATGAAAGTCACTACGACAGCGACGCCGCAGGAGCGCAATCGCGTCGCGATCAACTTTACGGTCGAAGAAGGCGACATTGCCAGGATCGCCAACATCAATATTGTCGGCGCGCAGGTCTTCACGGAGAAGACTCTCATCAGCGAGATAACGCTTTCGACGCCCGGCTGGCTCACCTGGTACACCAAGAACGATCAGTATTCGAAGCAGAAGCTCGCTGGCCGATCTGGAGACGCTGCGAACCTACTACTCCAACCGCGGCTATCTCGAGTTCGCCATCGATTCCACGCAGGTGGCGATCACTCCGGACAAGGAAGAGATCTACATCACGATCAACATCACCGAGGGACCGAAATACACCTTCGGCGATGTGCGCCTCGCCGGCGAGCTGCTGCTCCCGGA
Source organism: uncultured beta proteobacterium (assembly GCA_963730465.1). GTDB lineage: Bacteria > Pseudomonadota > Gammaproteobacteria > Burkholderiales > Casimicrobiaceae > PALSA-1003. The sequence continues at coordinate 353,825 of CAVSRR010000005.1, forward strand.
GGACGAGATGCGGCGGCTGATCTCCGTCAAGCCGGGCGACGTCTATTCGCGCGACAAGCTGACGCAGTCCGCCAAGGCGATCTCGGACCGCCTGGGCAGCGACGGCTACGCTTTCGCAAACGTCAACGCGGTGCCGGAAATCGATCGAACCAACAAGGTCGCGACGTTCACGTTCTACATCGACCCGGGTCGCCGCGTGTACATACGGCGCATCAACATCAGCGGCAATGCGCGTACCCGCGACGAGGTGATTCGCCGCGAGTTTCGGCAGCTCGAAGGCGCGTGGTACGACGCCGCTCGCATCGACCGCTCGAAGGTCCGCGTCACCCGACTGAATTACTTCGACGACGTCAACATCGAAACGCCCGCTGTTCCGGGAAGCCCCGATCAGGTGGATATCGATGTTACGGTCACGGAGAAGTCGACCGGGAATCTGCTTGCGGGCGTCGGCTACTCCAGCGCCGAGGGTGTCATTCTTTCGGCATCGATTTCGCAGAACAACGTTCTCGGGTCCGGTAACTCGCTGGCCGCGACGATCAATACGAGCAAGATCGGCCGCACGATCGCCGTGACCTACGTCGAGCCCTATTGGACCGCCGACGGCATCGCTCGCACCATCGAGTTTTACGACAAGAACGTCGACCCCACGTCGTTGCCGATCGCACAGTATTCGTCGGTGACATACGGCGCCGCCGTCAATTTCGGCGTGCCCGTCACGGAGACGGATCTCATCAACTTCGGTGCGCGCTACGAGCACACGACGCTGACACTGTTCGCCGACAGCCCGCCGATCTACCTCGATTTCGCGCGTCTATACGGACTTGTAACGAACAGCTATATTTTGACGGCGGGGTGGTCCCGCGATACTCGCGACAGCGTCCAGTTTCCGACGAGGGGCGTGCTTCAGACCGCCTATGCCGAGCTCGGCGTTCCGCTGGGCGACCTTACCTACTACAAAACGAACTACCTGATCCAGTGGTTCACGCCTTTGCCGTTCAACACGGTGCTCATGTTGCGCAGCGACCTTGGCTACGGCGGGGGGCTGGACAACAAAACGCTTCCCTTCTTCAAGGCGTATTATGGTGGCGGAGTGGGGTCGGTCCGGGGTTACGAAACCGCTTCGCTGGGTCCGCAGGACTTACAAGGCAACGTGATCGGTGGCCGAAGCAAGGTCATCGGCAACGCGGAGTTGTTTTTCCCGCTGCCCGGTACCAAGCCGGGAGACCAGTCGGTGCGCCTTTCGGTGTTCGCGGACGCTGGCCAGATTCGCGATGAGGGACTCGAGCCCAACCTCGAGTCCTTCCGGTATTCGGTCGGCGTCGGTCTTGCGTGGAATTCGCCGGTCGGGCCGTTGAAGTTCAGTTATGGCATTCCGATCAACAGGCAGCCCACCGACCGGATTCAGCACTTCCAGTTTCAGGTGGGTACCGTGTTCTAGATTGACCGGCCCTTCGCTCGAAGCAGCCTTGCGGCAGGAGAGAAAAGTGAAATACGTCACACGTGAGCTTCTGATTCGTTGTGCAGCCGCTCTGTTCACCGCGTCACTTGCGGTGCCCGGATTCGCACAGGGCGCCGACTTCAAGGTCGGCTTCGTCAATGGCGAGCGCCTGTTTCGCGAGGCGGCGCCGGCGAAGCGCGCGCAACAGAAGATCGAAAAGGAATTCGCCGCCCGCGACGCGGATATCCAGAAGCTCTCCAAGCAGGTGCGTGACCTGCAGGCCCTGCTCGAAAAGGACGGCGTCACCATGGCCGACGCGGATCGCCGCTCCAAGGAGCGCGATCTCGCGAACATGAGCCGCGACCTGCAGCGGCTGCAGCGCGAGTTTCGCGAGGACCTCAATTTGCGCAAGAACGAAGAGCTCACCGCGGTTCAGGAGCGCGCGAACAAGGTCATTCAGCAAATCGCGATCGACGAGAAATTCGACTTGATCGTCCAGGAGCCGGTCATCTATGCCAGTCCGCGCATCGATATCACCGACCGGGTCGTCAAGGCGCTGGCCGACAAGTAGAGTCGATCCGGACTGCGCCGCGGCGCGAGCGCATGGCATCCAGCAATAGCCGTCACGAGTCCGGCGTCGCGCTGCGCGAGCTCGCTCAGCGCTGCGGTGCCGAGCTTTCCGGGGACGGCGACGTGACGATTTACCGCGTTGCCACTCTCGAGGACGCCGACGCGGAGTCGATTTCCTTTCTCTCCAATGACCGCTATCGGTCCCAGCTTGCGTCGACGCGCGCTGGCGCGGTCATCGTCGCTCCCCGCGATGCTGCGGCGACACCTCTGCCGAAGCTCCTGACCAGCAATCCTTACGCGGTTTACGCCAAGGTCGCGACGATATTCCATCCATCGGCGGCGCCGGTTGCTGGCGTGCACCCGACGGCGACGATCGCCGGGACGGCAAGGATTGGCGCGACCGCCGCGATCGGGCCGAACGTCGTCATCGGCGATCGCGTCTCCGTCGGCGAGCGATCACGGATCCACGCCGGCTGCGCGATCGGCGAGGACTGCGTCATCGGCGATGACGTGACGCTGTATCCACGCGTGGTTCTGTATGCGAACTCGGTGGTGGGCTCGCGAACCATCATCCATAGCGGCGCGGTGATCGGCGCCGACGGGTTCGGCATGGCCGAGCAGGGCGGCCGCTGGATCAAGGTTCCGCAGGTCGGGGGAGTGCTGATCGGAGCGGACGTCGAAATCGGTGCCAATACCACCATCGATCGCGGTGCTCTGGGGAACACCGTGATCGAAGACGACGTCAAGCTCGACAATCAGATCCAGATCGGTCACAACTGCCGCATCGGCGCGCATACCGCGATCGCCGGGTGCACGGGTATTGCCGGAAGCACCAGCATCGGCCGCAACTGCAAGATCGGCGGCGCCGCCATGATCACCGGGCACATCGAGATCGTCGACGGGACCACGATCTCGGCATCGACCGGTGTCTATGGCTCGATTCTGACGCCGGGCATCTATACTGCAGCGTTTCCGACGCTGCCGCACCGCGAATGGCAATACGTTGCGGGCGTGCTTCGAAGGCTAAGAGAGTTCGCCAAGCGTGTTCGCGCGCTGGAACGGGCGGCCGGAAAAAAGGGGGACTGACCGTGGCGGAAATGGACATCAAGGAGATCATGGGGTACCTGGCGCATCGGCCGCCATTTCTTTTCGTCGACAAGGTCATCGAATGCACGCCGGGCAAGCACATCAAGGCGATCAAGAACGTCACCATCAATGAGCCGTTCTTCGCGGGGCATTTTCCCGGATACCCGGTCATGCCGGGCGTGCTGATCGTGGAGGCACTGGCGCAGGTCTCGGTGATACTCGTCTATCAGACGCTTGGCCGGAGACCGGACGACAAGTCGCTCATCTTTTTCGCGGGAATCGATCACGCCCGCTTCAAGCGCCAGGTGTTTCCGGGCGATCAACTGGTGCTCGAGGCGACCGAGCTGAGGCTCGTCCGCGGCGTCGGCAAGTTTGCTGTCCGGGCAAGCGTCGGCGACAAGCTGGTCGCCGAAGCGGAGCTGCTCGCCGCATTGCGTGATTTCTGACGCATGCCAGGCGTCCATCCCACCGCCATCGTTGCCGCCGGGGCGAGCCTTGGCGCAGGCGTCGAAGTCGGCCCGTACGCGGTGATCGGAGCGAGCGTGACCGTGGGAGACGGGACGACCGTCGGCGCCCACGTCGTCATTGCGGGCCAGACCGCCATCGGTCGCAACAACCGATTTTTCCCGTTCTCCTCGATCGGGGATATTCCGCAGGACCGGAAGTACGACGGCGCCGCGACGCGAACGGTCATCGGCGACGACAACGTCATTCGCGAATTCGTCTCCATCAACGCGGGCACCGCGCAGGATCGCGGCGTGACCACGATCGGCAACGGCAACTGGCTGCTGGCGTACACGCACGTCGCGCACGATTGCGTGGTTGGCAACGGGACAACCTTTTCGAACAACGCCCAGCTCGCAGGACATGTCGTGGTCGAGGATTGCGTCGTACTCGGCGGTTTCGTCGGCGTTCACCAGTTCTGCCGCGTCGGCGCTCACGCGATGGTCGCCGCGGGCTCGATCGTGCTGCAGGACGTTCCGCCCTACGTGATGGCCGCCGGCTATCCGGCGAAACCGCGGGGCACGAACAGCGAAGGCCTTCGCCGACGGGGCTTTCCCGCCGCCGACATCGCCGCCATCAAGCGCGCGTACAGAACCCTTGTATCGCAGCGACCTGGCGTTGGGCGAGGCCATCGAGAAGATTTCCGTCGACGCGGGTCAAGTTCCGGCGCTCGGGTCTCCTCGCCGCATTTCTGGAGCATCCGGGTCGCGGGATCATTCGTTGAAAGCGGCGAGGTAATGGTGGCGCAAAGCGCGGACGCGCCGGTCACCATCGGGATCGTCGCCGGAGAGGCGTCCGGCGATGCCCTCGGCGCGCAACTGATCCACGCGGTGCGCGAGAGAATGCCTCGCGTGCGTTTCGTCGGAATCGGCGGTCCGCGCATGGAAAGCGCGGGATGCGAGATCTGGCACCCGATGTCGAGGCTCGCGCTGCGCGGCTATGCCGAGGTGCTCGTCCATCTGCCCGGGACTTCTGCGCATTCGCCGCGATGTCTTCCGCCGCCTGCGATCGATGAAGGCGCCGCTGTTTATCGGCGTCGACGCTCCCGACTTCAATCTCGGACTCGAAGCGCGCCTCAAGAAGCGCGGCGTGCGGACGATTCACTACGTCAGCCCTTCGGTGTGGGCGTGGCGGCGTAAGCGTATCCACTCGATCGCCCGGTCCGCGGATCGCCTGCTGGCGCTGTTTCCGTTCGAGCCGCCGCTGTACGAGGGGGCTGGCGTCGAGGTTACCTTTGTCGGCCATCCGCTGGCCGCCGAGGCCGCCGGCGCGTCGACCCGGCGCGCAACGCGCGACCTCCTCAAGCTGGAGCAATCCCGTCCTGTTTTCGCTCTGCTGCCGGGCAGCCGCCGCTCCGAGCTCGAGATGCACACGGAGCTCCTCCTGAAGGTGGCCGGCGAGATCTTCGACTCGCTGCCGGAGGCGAGATTCGTCGTGCCCCTCGTCAGCCGCGAGACGCGCGAATACTTCGAGGCCGTCCAGTACCGACTCCATCTCGAGAACCTGCCGATGAAGCTCCTGTACGGGCACGCGGACGACGCGCTGCGCGCAGCGGATATCGGCATCGTCGCCTCGGGCACGGCAACGCTCGAGGCTGCGATGGCGCGCTGTCCGCACATCTTGTTCTACCGCGTCAATCCGATTACCTTCGGAATCGTCATGCGCAGGCTGCTGATCCCCTATGTCGGGCTGCCCAACGTGTTCGCGGGCCGTTTTGTCGTCGCCGAATTTCTCCAGGACGAGGCGACCGTGGCCAACCTGGCGCGCGCCGCGCTCAATCTCTACGACGACACCGTGACGCGGCACAGGCTCGAGGCATTGTTCGCGACCATGGCCGGCGAGCTTGCCGCGGACACGCCGTCCCTCGCGGCCAGCGCGGTGAAAGACGAGCTGGGCGCTGCGGGAGTGACATGCTGATCGCCGGCGTCGACGAGGCCGGGCGCGGTCCGCTTGGCGGGACCGGTCGTCGCGGCCGCGGTCATTCTCGACGACGCCCGGCGGATCAAGGGTCTGCGCGACTCCAAGCTGCTCACGCCACAGGCGCGCGAAGACTTGGCGGCCGAGATCCGTTCGCGCGCGATCGCCTGGGCGGTTGCCGAGAGCGATGTCGGCGAGATCGATACCATAAACATTCTGCAGGCGACGCTGCTCGCCATGCGGCGCGCGATCGAGCGCTTGACCACGGCGCCCGAAGTCGTCTGGATCGACGGGCATGCATTGCCCGCACAGCGACTATCCGATGCGGGCCATCGTCGACGGCGATCGTCTGGTCGCCGCCATCGCTGCGGCGTCCATTCTCGCCAAGACCACGCGCGATGCGCTGCTGGTCGAGCTCGACCGCAGTTATCCCCTCTACGGATTTGCGAGGCACAAGGGCTACTCGACGCCGGAGCATCTCGCAGCGCTGGCGACCCATGGCCCCTGTCCTGCGCATCGCCGCACCTTCGCGCCGGTGATGCAGATTCGATTTGTGTTCTAGAAGGCGATCGCGATGACAAAGGCGCCAGTACGCGCGACCCGAGGCGCTGTTGTTCGACGTTTTCGGCACCGTCGTCGATTGGCGCGGAAGCGTCGTCCGCGAGCTTGCGCGTGTCGGCCGGCGACACGGCGTGAGCGCCGATTGGGGCGCGTTCGCGGACGGGTGGCGTGCCGGCTACCGTCCGGCGATGGATCGGGTGCGCCGTGGCCTCGTGTCATGGCGTACGATCGATGCAGCTGCATCTGGAAATACTGCGGCCGCTGGCCAGGCGCGCAGGACTGCGCCTCGACCCAGCGGAGCTCTGCCGATCTCAACGCTGCGTGGCACCGGCTTCGCCCATGGCCCGACAGCGTTGCCGGGCTTGCGCGTCTCAAGCGGCGCTTCGTCATCGGCACGCTGTCCAACGGCAACATGTCGCTGCTGATCGACCTGGCGCGCGCGGGGCGCTTGCCGTGGGATGTGATCTTGTCGGCGGAGCTCTTTCGTCACTACAAGCCTGACAGGGAAGTCTATGTCGGCGCCGCGGCGCTGCTCGGCTTGCCGCGCGAAATCGGTGATGCTGGTCGCCGCGCACAAGGACGACCTCGCGGCCGCGCGACGCTGCGGCTTGCGGACTGCCTATGTCCACCGTCCGCTCGAGCACGGGAGCGGCGTGCAGTCCGACGCAAGCCCCGATCCACGAAGCGATTTCAACGCCGGCGATTTTGTCGATCTCGCCCGCCAGCTCGAGCGCCAGGCGCGGTAAAATCGCGCAACCGTATCAAGGCTCAGGAGCAAGGCTCATGATTCATTGCGTGCTGCACGATCCGAAGGATTCGGTCGCGGTCGTCGTCGTCGAAGGCATCAAGGCGGGTCAGACGCTGACCGGCCTGATCCTCGATGAGGACCGGACCATCACCTTGCCCTGCACCCAGGACATCCCGCTCGGCCACAAGGTGGCTCTCAAGGACATGAACGTCGGCGACACGGTCATCAAATACGGCATCGACATCGGCAAGGTCGTCGCGCCGATCAGGACCGGGCAGCACGCCCACGTTCACAACATCAAGACCAAGCGCTGGTAGCCGCGCAACGCACGGCGCCAGCGCCGATGGCGCACGACGCCGGCAGCAGTGGCTTACGGCGCTCGAACCGCAATCGACCCACTTCTCGGAGTTCCAGGATCATGCAGAACACCTTTTTCGGTTACCGGCGCGAGAACGGCCGCGTAGGCGTACGCAACCACGTGATCATCCTTCCGGTGGACGATCTGTCCAACGCCGCCGCCGAGGCCGTCGCCCACAACATCAAGGGAACGATGGCGATTCCGCATCCGTACGGACGACTGCAATTCGGCGCGGACCTCGATCTGCACTTCCGCACGCTGATCGGCGCCGGCTGCAATCCCAACGTCGCGGCGGTGGTCGTGATCGGCATCGAGGAAGGCTGGACCAAGAAAATCGTGGACGCGATCGCCGTGACGGGCAAGCCGGTCGTCGGGCTTCGGCATCGAGCTGCACGGCGACCACGACACGATCATGCGCGCGTCCAAGGCGGCGCGTGACTATCTGCAGTGGTCGAGCGAAAAGCAGCGCGAGGAATGCGAGCTCAAGGAATTGTGGGTATCGACCAAATGCGGCGAATCCGACACGACCTCGGGCTGCGGGGCGAATCCGACCGTCGGCGACGCCTTCGACAAGCTCTACGAAGCCGGATGCACGCTGGTGTTCGGCGAGACCACCGAGCTCACCGGCGGCGAGCAGATCGTCGCCGCGCGCTGCCGCGACGACAAGGTCCGCGCCGACTTCATGCGCGTGTTCGATCGCTATCAGGAAGTGATCAATCGCCACAAGACGAGCGACTTGTCGGATTCGCAGCCGACCAAGGGCAACATCGCGGGTGGATTGACCACGATCGAGGAAAAGGCGCTCGGCAACATCCAGAAGATCGGCCGCAAGTGCGTCGTCGACGGCGTGCTCGACAAGGCTGAGATCCCCTCCGGGCCCGGCCTCTGGTTCATGGACAGCTCCTCGGCCGCGGCCGAGATGGTCACGCTTTGCGCGGCGTCCGGCTACGTCGTTCACTTCTTCCCGACCGGGCAGGGCAACGTGATCGGCAACCCGATCCTGCCGGTCATCAAGATCTGCGCCAATCCGCGCACGGTGCGGACCATGAGCGAGCACGTCGACGTCGATACGTCGGGCCTGCTGCAGCGGGAGATCACCATGGACCAGGCCGGCGACAAGCTCCTCGACATGATGTTTCGCACCGCCGCCGGACGGCTGACCGCGGCGGAGGCGCTGGGCCATCGCGAGTTCGTGATGACGCGTCTCTACGAGAGCGCTTGAGCGATCGGCTTGCTTGCGGCGCGCATGATCGCGCCGATGCGATCCACCGCAGCTGCTCGGCGCGGAGGCTGCGCCTCGGCATCGGAGATCGAAGATGAACCAAGGACTCTTCGTCGAAATGCTTTCGCGCCGTGCTCGCGGCGACGCTCCTTGCGCTGCCGGCGCTCGCGTCGGCCGAGCTTGCCGAGATCAAGGTCGCCAAGCAGTACGGCATCAGCTACCTGCCGCTGATGCTCATGGAGGACGGCAAGCTGATCGAGAAGTACGCCAAGGCCGCCGGCGTCGACGTCACGGTGACCTGGGCCACCTTTGCGGGCGGCAACGTGATGAACGATGCGCTGCTGTCGAACAGCCTGCAGATCGCTTCGGGCGGCGTCGGGCCGCTGGTCATACTGTGGTCGCGGACGCGCGGCAACCTCGACATTCGAGGCATCGGCGCATTGAATTCGATGCCGCTGTACCTGGTGTCCCGCAATCCCGACGTGAAGACGATCAAGGATCTGACCGACAAGGACCGCATCGGCATGCCTGCGGTGAAGATCTCGGTCCAGGCGCTCGCGCTGCAGATGGCCGCCGAGCAGGCGTTCGGACCGGGCCAGCAGAACCGGCTCGATCCGCTGACCGTGACGATGGCGCACCCCGACGCGATGCAGGCGCTGCTCTCCGGACAATCGGAGATCAACGCGCACTTCGGCTCGCCGCCGTTCCAGTATCAGGAGCTTGCGAAGCCCGGCATGCACTGGTGCTCAACAACTACGACGTCATGGGCGGGGCGGTGACATTCAACGTGGTGTGGACGAGCGACAAATTCCGCAGCGAGAATCCGAAGCTCTACGACGCGTTCTGCAAGGCGCTCGACGAAGCGCAAGCGACCATCAACCGCGACAAGCGCGCGGCGGCCGAAGCGTACATCCGGATATCGAAGGACAAGGACACGGTCGACAACATCGCGCGCATGATGAACGACCCGCAGATCGTTTTCACGACGACGCCGCAGAACGTGATGAAGTACGCCGACTTCATGGCCAAAACCGGCGCGATCAAGGTCAAGCCCGATTCGTGGAAGGACCTTTTCTTTCCCAACGTGCATGGTCTGCCCGGCAGCTGACGCGCGATGAGCGCGCGCGCCCGTAGCGACATGCGACATCGAGGTCGACCTCGAGGCCGATTCGCGACGCGCACGCGCGCATCGCGCCCGTACATCCGCCGGACGCCGGTGCTCTCGAATCCGGCGCTCGACGAGGCCGTCGGGGCGCACTTGTTTTTCAAATGCGAGAACCTGCAGCAGGTGGCCGCGTTCAAGGCGCGCGGCGCATGCAACGCGGTGCGCTCGCTGTCGGCAGCCGAGGCGGCGCGCGGCGTGGTCACGCACTCTTCCGGCAATCACGGCGCGGCGCTCGCCTGGGCGGCGCGATCGCGCGGCATCCCGGCGTGGATCGTGATGCCGTCCAACGCGGCGCAGGTGAAGCAGGCGTGCGGTCAAAGGCTACGGCGGGACGATTCGCTTTTCCGAGCCGACGGTCGCCGCGCGCGAGGCCGCTTGCGCCGCGGTCGAGTCGGAAACCGGCGCGACGCTGATCCATCCCTATAACGATTGGCGCGTCATCGCCGGCCAGGGAACGGCGGCGCTCGAGCTCCTGGAGGATGAGCCGGATCTCGACGCCATCGTCACGCCCGTCGGCGGCGGCGGTCTGCTGTCGGGTACTGCCATCGCCGCCAAGGGCGTGCGGCCGTCGATCAAGGTCTACGGCGCCGAGCCGGCCGGCGCCGACGACGCCTATCGATCCGTGCGCGCCGGCCACATCATCCCGCAGACCGATCCGCACACCATCGCCGACGGGCTGCGCTCGTCGCTGGGCGACAAGACGTTCGCGGTGCTGAGCTCGAGCGTCGATGGCATCGAAACCGCTTCCGAGGAGGCCATCATCCGGGCGATGCGCCTGTCCTGGGAGAAGCTGAAGATGATCGTCGAGCCGTCGTCCGCGGTTCCGCTCGCCATGCTGCTGGAGCGAAAAATATCGCTGGACGGGCTGCGCGTCGGCATCATATTGAGCGGCGGCAACGTCGACCTGGACCACCTGCCCTGGCAGGCGTGACATCCGCGCGGACCGCGTAACCAAGCGGCTTTGGCTCTCGCTCGAGGAGGAAGCAAGATGGAAGGGACCACACCGCTGCTCGACGTCAAGGGCGTCACGCTGCAATACAAGACGCAGGGATCACCTCGTCACCGCCACGTATCGAGTCGACTTTCAGGTGTTGCGATCGGACCGCTTCATCCTCCTGGGGCCTTCCGGCTGCGGCAAGTCGACGCTGCTGAAGGCGGTCGGCGGATACATGCTCCCGGTCGAGGGCGAGATCACGCTCAAGGGCCAGCGAGTCACGAGGCCGGGACCGGACCGGATGATGGTGTTCCAGGAGTTCGACCAGCTTCTGCCGTGGAAAACGGTCAAGGAGAACGTGATGTTCGCGCTGACCGCCAGCGGCAAGCTCAGCGGCAAGGCGGCGGAGGAAAAGGCGCTCGAGTACATCAACAAGGTCAACCTCGCCAAGTTCGCCGACAGCTTTCCGCACACCTTGTCCGGCGGCATGAAGCAGCGCGTCGCGATCGCGCGCGGCATGGCGATGGAACCCGACGTGCTGCTGATGGACGAGCCGTTCGCGGCGCTCGATGCGCTGACCCGTCGCAAGATGCAGGACGAGCTGCTGCAGCTTTGGGACGACACGCATTTCACCGTGCTGTTCGTCACGCATTCGATCGCCGAGGCGATCAAGATCGGCAGCCGGATCCTGCTCCTGTCTCCGCATCCGGGCCAGGTGAAGGCCGAGATGAACAGCCTGCCGCGCGAGAGCGGAGGCGAAGCGGCGCAGGCGCTCGAGCGAAAAATCCACGACATGCTGTTCGTCGACGCGATCGAGGAAGAGGCCGCCCATGTCTGAGCCCGCCGTCCTGCGCCCGGAGATCTATCGCGACCAGGTGGACGCGTCGTCATTCGGCGTCGTCGAGAAGCCCCTGTCGACCTGGGAGCGCATCTACAACCAACCGGCGGTGCGCAAGGTGTTCATCCTGATCATGCTGGCTGCGTTCTGGGAGATTTACGCGCGGTTGCTCAACAACCCGCTGCTTTTTCCAACATTCTTCGCCACCCTCGAGGCCCTCAAGGACGCCGTCGTCAGCGGCGGCCTGCTGGGCAAGGCGTGGACTTCGATCAAGGTGCTGTTGATCGGATACAGCGCCGGCATCGCGCTGGCGGCGCTCCTGACCGTCATCGCGATCACGTCGCGTTTCGGAACCGACCTGCTCGAGACGCTGACGTCGATGTTCAATCCGCTGCCGGCGATCGCCTTGCTTCCGCTGGCGCTGATCTGGTTCGGACTCGGCAACGGCAGCCTCGTGTTCGTGCTGATCCATTCCGTGCTGTGGGCGGTCGCGCTGAACACGCATTCGGGATTCCTCTCGGTGTCCAACACCATGCGCATGGTAGGGCGCAACTACGGCCTGCGCGGGCTGTCCTACGTCGGACGCATACTCATTCCGGCGGCGTTTCCCAGCATCCTCACCGGCCTCAAGATCGGCTGGGCGTTCGCGTGGCGGACGCTGATCGCCGCGGAGCTGGTCTTCGGCGTTTCCTCGGGTTCGGGCGGGCTCGGCTGGTTCATCTACGAGAACAAGAACCAGCTCGAGATTCCCAAGCGTCTTCGCGGGCCTATTCACCGTGATCATCATCGGCCTGCTCGTCGAGAACGTCATCTTCCGGACCATCGAGGCCAGGACCGTGCGCAAATGGGGCATGCAGAGTTGAGCAGCTGCGTTGAACGCGTCAGGGCGCACCGGAGAATAAGCGATCATGCGCGTCGTCATCAGCGAATTCATGGATCCGGCGGCGGTCGCCTCGCTCGCCGCGCAGGTTCGACACCGCCTTCGATCCCGAGATGGCCGAGCGCCGCGAGCCTCTCAAGCGCCTGATCGCCGAGGCCGACGCGCTCATCGTGCGCAACAAGACGCAGGTCGATGGCGAGCTTCTCGCGGCGGCGCCGCGGCTGAAGGTCGTGGGACGCCTCGGCGTCGGGCTCGACAACATCGATGTGCTGACGTGCAAATCGCGCAGGCATCGAGGTCATTCCCGCGACGGGCGCGAACGCGCTTGCGGTCGCCGAATACGTCATCGCTGCCGCAATGATCCTGTTGCGCGGCGCCTATTCGAGCACCGAGGCCGTCGCGGCGGGCAAATGGCCGCGCAGCGCGCTGGGGAACGGCCGCGAGCTGTCGGGCAAGACGCTGGGCGTCGTCGGATTCGGGCAGATCGGCCAGCTCACCGGCAGACTCGCGCGTGCGCTTGGCATGAAAGTCATCGGCTTCGACGCGGTGATTCCCGCCGACAACCCCATGTGGTCGGCGGAGCGGACGGCGCCGCGCAAATTCGACGAGCTCCTGCGCGACGCGGACGTGATATCGATCCACGTGCCGCTGACGCCGGCGACGCGCGGCCTGATCGACGCGAGCAAGCTTGCCCTGATGAAGTCCGACGCCATTCTCATCAACACTTCGCGCGGGCAGGTCGTCAACGAAGCGGTGCTCGCCGCGGCGCTCAGGGCGGGCAAGCTGGGCGGCGCCGCGCTGGACGTCTTCGAGCACGAGCCGCTCGCTGCCGGGACGCCGCTCGCGGAATGTCCTCGCCTGCTGCTGACGCCCCACATCGCCGGCGTCACGCGCGAGTCCAATGTTCGCGTCTCGACCATGATCGCGGAAAAGGTCGCCGCCGCGCTCGATCGTCATCGCGGCTGATGCATCGGCGCCGCGTGCCGGGGCATGACTCTCATCGTGTTCACGTGATCGCGACCGATCGCCGCGTCGCTGAATGTTTCATGCCTCGCCTGACGCTCGAGCAGCTGCACGATCTGGCGCGACGCGCTCTGGTGCGCGCCGGCGCCGACGCCACGATGGCATCGACCACCGCGGACGCGCTCGTCTATGCCGACGCGCGCGGACTCGCGTCGCACGGCGTGACGCGCGTCGCGCAGTACGCCGCGCATCTGCTGAACGGCCGCGCCGACGGCAAGGCGCAGCCGCGCATCGTCGCCAGTCGCGGCGGCGCGGCGCTGATCAGCGCGGGAAGCGGGCTCGCGTATCCGGCGTGCGCGATGGCGGTAAGAGAAGGCATCGCGCGCGCGCGCGAGTTCGGCGTTTCACTGGTGAGCGTCACCGACAGCCATCACTTCGGCGTCGCCGCGTTCCACCTGGCTCCGGTCGCGAGCGCCGGCATGGTGGGTCTTGCGCTGTCGAACTCGCCCGCCGCGATGCCGGTCGCAGGCGGCAAGCGGCCGCTGCTCGGCACCAATCCCATCGCGGCGGTGTTTCCGCGCGCGGCGGGCGTTCCGCTGATGATCGACATGTCCTTGTCGGAAGTGGCGCGCGGCAAGCTCATGGTCGCGGCCAAGGCCGGCAAGCCGATTCCACTCGGCTGGGCGCTCGATGCGAACGGTGTTCCGACGACGGACGCGCGCGCCGGGCTCGAAGGCAGCATGCTGGCGATGGGTGGCACCAAGGGTGCGATGCTGGCGCTCATCGTCGAGCTCCTGGCGACGGCGCTGACCGGCGCGGCGATGGGGTTCGAGGCCTCGTCGTTCTTCGTCGACGAAGGCAACCGCCCGCGGCTGGGACAGGCCTTTCTGGTCATCGATCCGGGCGCGCTCGGAGGCTCGCTCGTCTACAGCGAGCGAATCGAGACGCTCATCGCCGCGATGACCGCCGAGCCCGACGTGCGCCTTCCCGGCGAGCGCCGCGAGGCGCTGGCGCGGATCGCAAGCATCGACGGCATCGAGATTTCGCCGCAACTTCACGAACAGCTGATCGCGCTGTCCGGCTGACGCCTGGACATCACTTGAGTTGCGCCCGCTCCAGCCGAAGGTACGTGCGGTTGGCGTTTTCGGGATGAAGCGTTTCATACTGGTCCCACCCTTCGAATTCGGGCAGTGCACATCGATCCCGCAACTCGCCGAGGCTGACGCCTTCATCCATCAGGGCCTTTACTCGATGCTCGAGCGTGGTGAGATAGCGCGCGACGGCGTTGGCGTTAGCGCAGCGGCCTACCGGGCCGTATCCGGGAACAAGATGGCGGCATCGCATCGACTGGATGTGTGCCAGGGATTCGACCCACCCGCTCGGATCCGCGTCTCGCACATCGGGGATTCGATCGATGGCAACGAGACTACCGGCCATCAAGGTTGAGGTCTTCTCATCGAATACCGCGATCGCGCCGGGAGCGCTCGACGAGGGATAGGCGATCACACGCAAGGGGCGCCCTATCAGGTCCAGCGTTTCGCTCCCGTCGATCAAGCGGTCGGGTGTGATCACCCGCGTCGTCGCCATGGCGTCTTCACCCAGGACCTCTTTCAGATTGCGAAGACATCTCTCGCACCGCGAGGCGATCAGCTCCGCGCTTTTGCGGTGAGCCAGAACGGGAATTCCGCGAGCCTGGAAGGCCGCGGCGCCGAAGACGGCGTCCTGGTCCGGGTGCGTCAGAATTGCGAGACGGATCGGACGGCTTGAAATGCTCTGAACTGCCGCGATGATCTCCACGCCCTCGCGATAGGAAGCGCCGGTATCGACCACGACGATACCGCGCGGTCCGACGACGAAGGCGACATTCGCGGTGCGTTCGCCGCCTCCCGCGCTGATCTCGCCGCCGCTTCCGAGGAGCGCGTAGACGCCGTCGGCTACCACGACCATCTTGAGCGGGGCTGACGCCGCGCTCTGGGACCCGCAAGCCATCGCCAGGACAACGATGAACGCGCAGCAGCGGAGCGCTTACGCCCATGCGCCCGCGTCGGATCGATCTTGGCGAAGGTGTCTTATTGCAATGCAACATTGCCGCCAGGGACCAAACGGAGAATTCCACCGACTTTTGTACTGGGCAAATTGACATGGATCGATCGTAGCGCGACACTGTCCCGGTGGCGATTGTCTCAGGTCAGCGCAGGCTGGCGCCGCCGATTGCATCGGTTTCGGTTCGACAACAACGACTGGAGGAGAGTATGCAAAGCGCTTCAAAGCGATTGTCCCTTGCCGGGCTGGCGCTCGCCCTGACACTTCCCGGTGTCGCCGCGGCGAATCCGGATGTGGAGAAGCAGACGGCGGATCCGAATAATTGGGCAATGCAGGCTGGTGACATGTACAACCAGCGCTACAGCAAGCTCAATCAGATCAATACGCAGAACGTCGGCAAGATGCAGGTCGCGTGGTTGTTCTCGACCGGCGTGTTGCGCGGCCACGAGGGCTCGCCGCTGGTCATCGGCGACACGATGTACATCCATACGCCGTTCCCGAACAAGGTGTTCGCGCTCGACATCGACACGCAGAAGATCAAATGGCGCTACGAGCCGAAGCAGGACTCCGCGGTGATCCCGCAGATGTGCTGCGACACCGTTTATCGCGGCCTTGCGTACGCGGAAAACAAGATCTTCCTGCAGCAGGCAGACAGCACGCTCGTCGCGCTGGATGCCGGCACCGGCAAGGTCATCTGGTCGGTGAAGAACGGCGATCCCAAGGTTGGCGCGGTAAATACGAACGCACCGCACGTCTTCAAGGACAAGGTGATCACCGGCATCTCCGGCGGCGAGTGGGGCGTGCGCGGATACATCACGGCATATGACATCAATACCGGCAAGCAGGTCTGGAGGGCGTACAGCACCGGACCGGACGCCGAGATGCTCATCGATCCGGACAAGACCACGACGTGGACCGATGGCGCCGTCAAGCCGGTCGGCAAGGACTCGTCGCTCAAGACGTGGCAGGGCGACCAGTGGAAGATCGGCGGCGGAACGACGTGGGGCTGGTACAGCTACGACAAGGCCCTAACCTGATGTACTACGGCACGGGCAATCCGTCGACCTGGAATCCGTCCCAGCGTCCCGGCGACAATCGCTGGTCGATGACCATCATGGCACGCGACGTCGACACCGGCATGGCCAAGTGGGTCTTCCAGATGACGCCATACGACGAGTGGGATTTCGACGGCGTCAACGAGATGATCCTCGCCGACATCAACGTCAAGGGCAAGCCGACCAAGGCGCTGGTTCACTTCGATCGCAACGGTTTCGGCTACACCCTGGATCGCACGAACGGCGCGCTTCTGGTCGCCGAGAAATACGATCCGAAGGTGAACTGGGCTACGCACGTCGATATGAAGACGGGGCGGCCGCAGGTCCTGAAGCAGTACTCGACCGCGCAGAATGGCCCGGAGCACAACAACAAGGGCATCTGCCCGGCTGCTCTTGGCTCGAAGGACGAGCAGCCCGCAGCCTTCAATCCCAACAACGGCAGGTTCTACGTTCCCACGAACCACGTCTGCATGGACTATGAGCCGTTCAAGGTCGACTACGTCGCGGGCCAACCGTATGTCGGCGCGACCCTGTCGATGTATCCGCCTCCGGGCGAGAAGAACATGGGCAACTTCATCACCTGGGATGCGGGCACGGGCAAGATCGTGCAAAGCCACGGCGAGAAGTTCTCCGTCTGGAGCGGGGCGCTGGTTACGGCAGGCGGAATCGCGTGCTACGGGACGCTCGAGGGCTATCTCAAGTGTGTCGATGCCAACGACATCAACAAGGAGCTGTTCAGGTTCAAGACTCCGTCGGGCATCATCGGCAACGTCTTCACCTATGAGCGCAAGGGCAAGCAATACATAGGCGTGTTCTCGGGCATCGGCGGCTGGGCAGGAATCGGAATGGCGGCCGGACTCGAAAAGGATCAGGACGGTCTGGGCGCGGTCGGAGGCTACAAGGAGCTCCGCGATTACACCGAGCTGGGCGGATCGCTCACGGTCTTCGCGCTTCCGAACTAGGTACTACACACTCCAATCGCCGGCGCGTGCTTCTCGCGCGCCGGCGATTGTTTGTCTGACGCGTCGTGACGCGGGAACCGCGCCGGTAGGCGGGGTCCCGACGCAACGATGTCGCGTCTTCGAGGTCAAATCATGCGCATGCGAATTTCGTCATCCGCGTTGGGTGTTATGTTGCTGATCGGCGGCGTGGGCGCGAGCCTTCATGCATTGGCGCAGGACACTAAAGCGACGGCAGCGGACGCGGACAAGCCTTACCACGTGGTCGACGGTTTCAAGGTCGATGCCAATACAATGAATGGATTCCGCGCCTGGCGCGCCGCGGCTTGCGACCGCTGCCACGGCGCGAACCAGCAAGGACTCGTCGGGCCGTCCCTGATGGAGAGCTTCAAGGTTCTGACCAAGGCTGATTTCGTCAAGACGGTCACCGAAGGCCGCCTCGAGAAAGGTATGCCCAGCTTCAAAACGAGCCCCATCGTCATGGGCAACACAGATGGCCTGTACGCGTACCTCAAGGGCCGGTCGAACGGTGATATCACCCGTGCAAAAGTCGAGGAGTTGAAGTAGTGCTCGCGACGACGGGGGCACGGCCAACCGGCATGCGCCGCCTTCCGGCGCCGAGACGGACACGCTGGCGCGCGCGCAGTCGGCTCCTCGCGACGGCAGTCAGTACGATGATCTGGGCGAGCGGACTCGCGATGGCGCAGGACGCGCCCAAGGCGTTCCGCCCGTGCATCGATCCGAGCAATCTGCCATTCTCGAACACGCAGGGCGAAGGCTTCGAGAACCACATCGCGGATCTGTTCGCGCAAAAGCTGGGCTTGCCGGTCCAAAGTTATGCTTTTCCGCAGCGCATGAATTTCATCCGCAACACGTTGCGCTATCGCTTGCCTGGCGAGGATTTTCGTTGCGACGTCGTGATGAGCGTACCGGCGGGCTACGACCAGGTCTCGGCAACCAAGCCCTACTATCGGTCGACGTACATGCTCGTATTCCCCAAGGGCAAGGGCCTGGACGCGGTAAAGACCGGTGACGACTTGTTCGCGTTGCCGGCCGAGGTGCGCAGTAAGCTCACCGTCGGCATCTTCGATCGCTCGCCGGCGTCCGTGTGGCTCGCCAAGCATGGGATGGAGTTGCAGGCCAGGCCCTACCCCATGATGTCGCCCGACCCTGACCAGTATCCGGGCGAAATCATCGAAAAGGACCTTGCCCAGGGAAAGATCGATGCCGCGATCGTTTGGGGCCCGATTGCGGGCTACTACGCGAAGCGCGTGCGCAATCTCGATTTGGTTCTCGTTCCCCTCAAGTCGGAAAATGGCGTCCAGTTCGACTACGAGATTGCGATGGGGGTCCGTTACGGAGAGCCTAAATGGAAAGATACAGTAGAGAGCCTGATTGCCGACAACCGGGCGTCTATCGTGCAGATATTGCGCGAGTACAACGTTCCGCTGGTGGACGAGCGCGGCGATATCATTCCGTAGAGCTCGAATCTCGTTCGCCGCTCGCTTCGCCTCTCGTACTGCTCGGCGGCCGGTGCGATCGATGAAAGTCCCGGGCTGAACGGGATGCAGTCGACACGCAGGCGTGCCGCAGCGATCATCGGCGGTCTCGCGATCGTTGGATGCGCGCTTGCAGCGTCGCCACAGGCGCTCAGTCCTGCGACTTTCGTTGCGCTTTCGGGCAGCGTCGTGAGGGTTGAAGCCGGTGGCTCCGACGGCGTGCTTCACATCGGCACCGGCGTGACGGTCGCGCCGTCGGTCATCGTGACCAACTGCCACGTCACGCGCGATGCGACGGCGATCCGCATCGTGGGCTCCGGAAGGTCGTGGAGCGTCAACGGTCAATATGCGGATACCCTTCGAGATCTGTGCTTTCTGCGTGCGCCGGAGTGGCAGGGCAGACCGGTGACGCTCGGCAGCTCCGGCGACTTGCGCACCGGCCAGCCAGTGGCGGCCCTGGGTTTTACTGGCGGCGCGGACATTGCCCTCAAGTTCGGGCGTGTGCTCGCCCTGCATTCGTTCGACGCGAGCCACGTCATCGAATCGGACACGGCCTTTACTTCGGGTTCGAGCGGCGGAGGTCTTTTCGACGCCAACGGCGCACTCGTGGGACTGCTGACCTTTCGGTTGCGTGGCCCGGGCCGCAACTACTATTCGGTGCCGGTGGATTGGATCCGCGAGCGCGTGCCTGCCGAGGCGCAGTGGGCCGAGCCGGCGCCGCTCCACGGCGCGCAGCCCTTCTGGCAGGGCGGCTCCGACGCATTGCCCTATTTCATGCGCGTCGCGCCGCTGGACACCGAAAAGCGCTGGAGCGCCTTGCTCGAGCTCGCCGACGGATGGTCATCGGCGCAGCCGCAAGACGTCGAGCCGCTTCTCGTCCGAGCCAGGACACTGCAAAAGCTGAACCGACCGCGCGCGGCGATTGTCGCGTTCAACGACGCGCTTCAGCTGTCACCGGACGATTCCGCCGCGTGGTACGGGCTGGCGCTCGCGTATGCATCGTTGGGTGACGAAGCGGCGTCGCGCGGCGCACAGTCGAAGGTGGACGCGCTGGACGAAGCTCTCGCCGCTGATCTCAGAGTCCAGCTTACCCGATTGCACGGCGCAGAATGAGTCACGAAACGCCGTGGCGGCTGTGCGCGTCATCATGAACCGATCGTCCTCAGGCCGACGCAGGAGTGTTCCATGACCAAAGCTCTATATTCGGTGTTGTTGGCAATGGCGCTGACACAGGCTGCATATGCGAATGATTTTCCCACTCGGGCCCGCGTCGAATTCGTCCTCGACTGCATGCGCTCGAGCAAGGCTCCGGCCGAGGAATCGATGTACAAGTGCTCCTGTGCGATCGATGACATCGCGACCAAGGTCGATTATGCGAAGTGGGTGGATCTCTCGACCGTTGCCAACGCGACGACCATCGCCGGTGAGCGAGGTGGTGTCATGAGGGACATGAAGGACGGGCGCAAGCTGATCGCATCGTTTCGCGACCTGCAGGCCAACGCCAAGAAGCACTGTTTCCTCAACGAATGAGCACTTGGACGACAGGATCTGCGTCTCGATCGTGAAGATGGCGTATCGCATTCGTTTGCAATGCATCCTGGCCGCGTGCACGGTTCTCGCGTCGCCACTGGGCTCGTGGGCGCATGCTGCGGCGCTGCCCAGACTCGCGGTCGAGAATCCCGCACCCGGGGTTTACGTTCATTACGCCGTCCAGGAGGAAATGACGCCGCGCAACGGCGGCGATATCGCCAATCTTGCTTTTGTGGTCGGCCAAAAATGCGTCGCCGTGATCGACACCGGCGGCACTCTCGCCGTCGGGCGCGCGTTGCGTGCGGCGATCCGCGGCATCACGCCGCTGCCGATTTGCTATGTGATCAACACGCATCTTCATCCCGACCATGTGTTCGGCAACCAGGCATTCGTCGGGGATCGGCCGCAATTCGTCGGCCATGCGCGGTTGGCGGAATCGATGCGCAGGCGGGGCCCCAATTACCTTCACGCTGTGATGCGGGACCTGGGCCCGGCCGCGGCGGGCACCACGCTCGTATTGCCAACCCATGGCGTCACAGGCACTGAGCAGCTCGATTTGGGCAGGCGTACCTTGAGCGTGCGCGCATGGCCGACGGCGCACACGGATACCGACCTGACCGTCTTTGACGAGACGAGCGAGACGCTTTTTTTGGGTGACCTGGGATTCGTCGATCACATTCCGGTCGTCGACGGCAGCCTTCGCGGCTTCATTGCCGCGATTGACGAGATCAAGACCATTCCTGCTCGCCGGGCGATTCCCGGACACGGTCGCGCCGATACGTGGCCGTCGGCGATCGCCGCGGAGGAGCGCTATCTCGTTCAACTTCGCCGCGACGTCCGGGCCGCGATCGCTGCCAAAGCATCGCTCGCGCAAGCGATCGAATCGGTCCCTTGCGAGGCGCGGATCAGTGGCTTTTGGTCGACGACTTCCACAAGCGCAATGTCAGCGCAGCCTATGCGGAGCTCGAATGGGACGAGTGAAGAACGGGCTGGCGAGGCGCATCGCGAGGGCATACAATGATCGCGTTCGGATGCAATCGAGAAACGTGCCGATATGAGTTCACGGGCCCTCCGCGCAGTCCTCGTTCTATGGCTCGCGCTTCCTGCGGCGAGCTGGGCGCAGGACAACGGTCCCGAGGCGAGCGTGATCTGGCAGAAAGTGCGCGCCGACCTCTTTGCCGCCGCGCCCATCGCGGCGGGAGACAACGTGATCGTTCTCGAGACCCCGAAGCGCGCCGAGGACGCGGCAATCGTGCCCGTCGCGATTCGCGCGAAGTTTCCGCAAACGAGCGACCGCTACATCCAGAAGCTGTGGCTCATCATCGACAACAACCCGTCGCCGATTGCCGCCGTCTTCCAGCTCACGCCTGAAAGCGGGCGCGCCGATATCGAGACTCGCATGCGTGTGGAGCAGTACACGTACGTGCGTGCGATTGCGCTGACCAACGACGGCAAGCTGTACATGGTCAGCAACTATGTCAAGGCCTCGGGCGGCTGCTCGGCACCTGCCAGCAAGGACGCCGAGGCGGCCAAGGCGAACCTGGGCAAGATGAGGATTCGCATCGACGACGCGATGCTGCCCGATCGGCCGGCGCGCGCCCAGCTGATGATCAGCCACCCCAACGACTCGGGGCTGGCGATGGATCAGATCAGTCGAACATACGCGGTGCCGCACTTCGTGCGCAGCGTCGAAGTCCGGCATAACGGAAATCTCGTCATGAGCGCCGACGTGGATTTTTCGATCAGCGAAAATCCCAACTTCCGCTTCTATTTCCTTCCGGGCCCGGGGGTGAGATCGACGCGAAAGTGGTCGACAACAAGGATCTCGAATTCACGGCGAGCCTGAACCTGGATTCGTCGCGCGTCGGCGCAGCCGTCTCGCGTTAGGCGGTGTTGAGTCGTTGGCCGTCATTTGACTTCATTGCTCTGAAACGAAGGAGGACGCGGTGGATGTTCGTGCTGCGGTAGCGCATAGCGCAGGTGCGCCGTTGGTGATCGAAACGGTGCAATTGGATGGACCGAAAGCGGGCGAGGTCCTGGTCGAAATCAAGGCGACCGGCATTTGTCACACCGACGAATTCACGCGTTCCGGCGCCGATCCCGGAGGGACTCTTTCCGGCCATTCTGGGCCACGAGGGCGCGGGGATCGTGGTCGACGTGGGCGCGGGCGTAACGAGCGTCAAGAAGGGAGATCACGTCATCCCTCTCTACACGCCGGAATGCCGCCAGTGCAAGTCGTGCCTGTCGCGCAAGACCAATCTCTGCACCGCCATTCGAGCGACGCAAGGCAAGGGCGTCATGCCCGACGGGAGCAGCCGATTCTCGTTCAAGGGCAAGCCCCTGTATCACTACATGGGCTGCTCGACGTTTGCGAATTTTACGGTGCTCCCCGAGATCGCCGTCGCGAAGATTCGCGAAGACGCGCCTTTCGACAAGGTCTGCTACATCGGATGCGGAGTCACGACGGGCATCGGCGCGGTAATCAATACCGCCAAGGTCGAGGCGGGGGCGAACGTAGTGATATTCGGGCTCGGTGGCATCGGCTTGAACGTCGTCCAGGGTGCGCGCATGGTGGGCGCCAACATGATCATCGGCGTCGATCTCAATCCCGCGCGCGAGGCGCTCGCGCGAAAGTTCGGCCTGACGCATTTCGTCAACCCGAAGGAAGTGAAGGGCGACCTCGTGGCGCACCTCGTCGAGCTGACCAAGGGAGGCGCCGACTACAGCTTCGAGTGCGTCGGCAATGTCGACCTGATGCGCCAGGCGCTCGAGTGCTGCCATCGCGGCTGGGGCGTGTCGGTCATCATCGGCGTGGCAGGCTCCGGGCAGGAGATCAAGACCCGTCCGTTCCAGCTGGTAACGGGCAGAGTGTGGAAGGGCACGGCTTTCGGCGGTGCGCGGGGCCGAACCGATGTGCCGAAGATCGTCGATTGGTACATGGACGGGAAGATCAACATCGACGATCTGATCACCCACGTGCTGCCGCTCGATCGCATCAATGAAGGGTTCGATCTCATGCATGAAGGAAAGTCGATCCGCGCAGTCGTTACCTACTGAACCCAAATGAGCGCATGACACTCGGAAGAACCCGGACGTGGGACGCGATTGCTGTCGAATTCGCAAGCCGGGAAGCACGCTGAGTATTCGTAGTTATCTCGATAGAGGAGGAAACTGATCATGGCAACTTCGATTCATCCAGGTGTCGATCAAGGCCTGAAGGCGGGCGCCGCCAACTTCGCCGGCGGCACGCTGTCGTGCAAGTGCTCCGACAAGAAAGTGACCGTGTCGATCAAGGGCCAGGCCGCCCACAACCACGTGTGCGGGTGCACAAAGTGCTGGAAGCCCAAGGGCGCGCTCTTCTCGCAAATAGCGGTCACGGGCCGCGATAACGTCAAGGTCACGGCCAACGAGGACAAGCTGAAGGTCGTTGATCCGAGCGCCACGATCAAGCGCTACGCGTGCAAGGATTGCGGCGTGCACATGTACGGCCGCATCGACAACACGGGCCATCCGCTCTACGGCGTGGACTTCTTTCACACCGAGTTGTCGCCGGACCAGGGCTGGGCGCCGCCGGAATTCGCCGCGTTCGTTTCGTCCATCATCGAGGCCGGCGCCGATCCTGCCAAGATGGGTGACGTTCGGGCGCGATTGAAGGAGCTTCGCCTCGAACCGTATGATTGCCTGTCGCCGCCGCTCATGGACATGATCGCCACGCATGCCGCGAAGTCGAAAGGAACGCTGTATCACGCATAGCGGAGCGGCGATTCGCGATTCGGTACCTGTACTGCCGTGCAGCTGACTACCAGCGGAAGCGGCAGGATCGGCACGCGTGTCGCGCCGGCCCTGCCGCGCCGATCCTTTGATCGCAACGCGCGCGTCGGCGCGTTCGCATGCCCACCATATGACCGTCACCGCGGTATCGCAAAACAAGTCCTTCGGCGGCGTTCAGGCAACGTACACGCACGACTCGGCCGATACCCGCTGCGCGATGCGCTTCGGTGTTTTTCTGCCGCCGCAAGCGCAGGCCGGCCGCGTGCCGGTGCTTGTATTGGCTTTCGGGCCTGACCTGCACGGAAGAGAACTTCATCGTCAAGGCCGGCGCTCAGCGCGTCGCGGCCGAGCTGGGCGTCGCGATCGTCGTGCCCGACACGAGCCCGCGAGGACTGAACCTTCCCGGGGAAGCGGCGAGTTACGACTTTGGACTCGGCGCCGGCTTCTATGTCGACGCGACCGAGGACCCCTGGGCGCGCAACTATCGCATGTATTCATACGTAAGCGATGAACTGCCCAAGGTCGTCGCTGCGAACTTTCCGATCGATCCATCGCGCGCCGGAATCTTCGGCCACTCGATGGGCGGGCACGGCGCGCTTACGATCGCGCTCAAGAACCCCGCGCGCCTATAAGTCGGTGTCGGCGTTCGCGCCGATATGCTCGCCGATCCGATGCCCCTGGGGCGAAAAGGCTCTGACCGGATACCTGGGGACGGATCGCGCGCGATGGCGCGCCTACGACACGACCGCGCTCATCGAGGACCTGGGCTGGAAGGGTCCGCCCTTACTGGTCGACCAGGGGACCAAGGACCCTTTTCTCGACGAGCAACTCAAGCCCGGGCTGCTTAAGCAGGTCTGCGCGCAACGCAATGTGCAGCTCGATTTGCGGATGCGCGAAGGCTACGACCACAGCTACTTTTTCATCGCCACCTTCATCGAGGACCATCTCCGGTTTCACGCGCGCCTGCTCTAGCGCCGGCGACGCACCGGCGCGCCTGAAAGCGAACGCTCGCAGCTTCGCTATCGGCTTTGCGTCTACGCCACTTTGACGCCGAGCATCATGCCGCCGTCCTCGTGCTCGAGATTGTGGCAATGGAACATGTAGGTCTGCTCGCCGGGGAACGGCATCGTGAAGTCGATCGCGATCGCGTACGCTCTCGCCGGGCCAGACCATCACGGTGTCCTTCCACCCCAGATCCGTTGCCAGCCTGCCGCGGTCGTCGACTTTGAGGGCGGCGATCTGATCCGGGCTCGTCTGCCGCTCGAGCACCTGGAAGTGGAAGCCGTGCAAGTGCATGGCGTGCGGCATGCTGTTGAAGTAGTTGCGGATGAGCCACGTCTCGACGGTGTCGCGCTTCACTTCGATCGGTGTCTCGCCCATCGCGAAAACGCGATCGTTGATGCGCCACCGCCCTTTGGCGAATCCCAGGCGCAAGGGGCGCTCGACCGCGTGGGCGATGTCGATCGGCGCGATCGTCGACAGCCGCTCGGGAATGCTCAGCCGGAAAGCGATGCGCTCGCGCACCCGCAGCTGCAGCAGCGTCCGCGGCGTGCCTTCGGCAAAGGCACCGCCATGCCCCATCGCAGCGTGATCCATCATGGCCTCGGGCGCGGGCTGCGACCGCGCCGCCGCCCATGTGACCGGACGCCGCCTGATCCGTTGCACGCGGCAGGGGCGGGCGTTTCCATGTGCATCGGATCGAACGCGCGCGTCTCGAGCAGAACGGTGTCGCCGACAGCGGCGTCGCTCAGGTCGACCAGCATGTCGATGCGCTCGGCTGATGCGAGAAAGGCATCGTCGCAGCGTCGCGGCGCGGGCAGCAGTCCCGCGTCCGTCCCGATGAGCGTGAAGGGCAGCGGCTTGCCGTCGGCGCTGCGCAGGCCGAGCCGATAGGTTCGCGCGTTCGACGCGTTGAGCACGCGAAAGCGGTACACGCGCGACGCGACATCCAGAAACGGGCACACGCCCCCGTTGACGAAGACGTCGTTGCCGAACCAGCCGTGCACGCGGTCGGCGTCGGTCGGCGCATAGTCGGGGCCACGCCTGTCCTGCAGGATCAGCGGAATCTCGCTCTTGCCCGGCACGAGATCGAGCGCCGTGCGCAGCGCGCGCTCGTCGTCATCCTCGACTTCGATCATGCCGAACATACCGCGGTACGCCTGACCGGCGGTCAGGCCGTGCGGATGCGGGTGGTACCAATACAGCGCGCCGCGGTCGCGCACGTCGAAGCTGTACGCATAGCGCTCGCCAGGGGCGACCGGCATGACGGCGGCCCCGTCGTTGTGCGTGTCGACCGCGAGCCCGTGCCAGTGCACGATCGTCGGCTCGGGCAAGCGCGTTCTCGAAATCGATCTTGATGGACTCGCCGCGCTTGACGACGAGCGTCGGATCGACGAAGCGCTTGCCGCGATGCTCGACCGCGTATCCCTGCGTCCACGGGCCGGCGGCGGCGGAAACCGTCGCGGCGCGCATCGTCAGCTTGGCGCCGTCGGGAGCGAGACGCCCGAACCAGCCGTCGCCGGACGGAACGAACAGGGGCCGCGAGCCGGCGTTCGCGGAGCAATAGTCGCCGCCCGCGGCGTCGACGTTCGGTGCCGCCGCGCGCACCGGCAGCGTGCGGGCGGGAATGGCGGCGCAGCCGAGCGCACCGAGCGCTTTCAGCAAGTCCCTGCGTCGCATCTCACGGCTCGCATCGATTGGGAGGTAGGGTTCGACCGTTGGAACGGCGCGCGCGACTATCGTTCAATCGCCGGCGTGCTGGAGACGACGGGACGCTGGCCTACCGGTGCAGGATGTCCCACGGCCCGCGACCCTCGACGGGACCTCAGCGGATCGCAACACCCCAGGGAAGCTGTCCGACCGGCGATCTCCGCAATCTTGGTGTTGGTCGCGGTGTCGATGACCGCAACCGCGTTGGAGCGCCCGCACGCGACGTACAGTTTCTTCCCGTCCGGCGTGATCGCCATGTTCCAGGGGCGCTTGCCGACGGGAATCGCGGCGATGATCGTGTTGGTCGACGGGTCGATCACCTGCACCGTGCCTTCGCCGCCCGAGCTCACATAGACGCGCTTGCCGTCGGGGCGCACGGTGACGCCGTTCGACCGGCTGCCCGCCTTGATGCGTGCGATGACCTCGTGGGTCGCGACGTCGAAGACGTTGACGGTGTCGGCGTTCTCCGCGGCGACGTAGGCGCGCGTGCCGTCGGGCAGGAAGCCGATGCCGCGCGGTCGATCGCCGACCTTCACCGACTTGATCACCTCGCCCTTGGCGAGGTCGACGATATCGACGCTGTCGGCTTCCTCGCTGCTGACGTATAGCCATCGTCCGTCGGGACTGAACACCGCATGCTCAGGATTCTTGCCACGCATCTTGATGCGCCGCACGATCGTCGCGCTCGCGGTATCGATGATCATCACCATGTCGTCTTCCTCGACCGCGGCGGAGAGGAACTTTCCATCGGAGGACAGATAGATGCCCTCGGGCGAGCTGCCGAGCGCGATCTTGGCGACCTGCGTGCCGTTCGACGTGTCGATGATCAGCGCGGCGTTGGAGGCCTGATCGCTGACGTAGAGCCGGCTTCGGTCGGGTGAGAGCGCGATGCCGCGCGGCTTGCCGCCGACGTTGAACGTCGTCGTGACCTTGTCGGTCGCCGTATCGATGACCGACACCGTCGCCGAGCCTTCGTTGGACGCATACGCGAACGGCGCCGCGAGCGCGCGCGGCTGCCGGCATCGCCGACAGCACCGCTGCGCATAGCGTGAGACTGGCCAAACGCATGTGTTTACTCCTCGAATGTTGCCGTCGAGCCGTTCGTGGAAGCGGTGTCGACTATCGGTTATCCTACACGACTCTGCAGCACCCATCGGCGACCCGACCGTGGCTCAGCAACGACAGTGTCGCGCATGTCCGGCCTGAACAAACCGCCCTTCGTGGCGGTAGTGGCCATGCTCTGGTCGTTGGCCGCATCCGCGCAGGATGCACTGCCGGTGGATGCGCAGGACGCACACCCGGCCGTTAATCAGGACGCACGCCCGGTCGATCCGCTCGTCGTTACCGCGACCCGCGTGGAAGAGCGGGCGTTCGATCTCCCGGTTTCGATCGATAGCGTCGGGCAGACACGCATCCAGCAGGACCAGCTCCAGATCAACCTGTCGGAGTCGCTTGCACGCGTGCCGGGGCTTGTCCGTCCAGAGCCGCTGGAACTACGCGCAGGACCTGCAGATCTCATCGCGCGGGTTCGGCGCGCGCGCGAGCTTCGGCGCGCGCGGCATCCGCCTCTTCCAGGACAACATTCCGGCGACGATGCCGGACGGCCAGGGCCAGACCGGAAGCTTCAGTCTCGTCTCCGCGCAACGCATCGAGGTGCTGCGCGGGCCGTTTTCGACGCTGTACGGAAACGCCTCCGGCGGCGTGGTCTCGGTATTCACCGAGGACGGGCCGCCGACCCCGACGGCGCAGTTCCAGGTCATCGGCGGCACGTTCGGGACCTGGAACACCATCGGCAAATTCGAGGGCGACCACCAACGGCGTCAACTACGTCATCGCCGCGAACGACTTCCGGACCGACGGCTACCGCGATCACAGCGAAGCCTCGCGCGATCAGTTCAACGCCAAGCTCAGGTTCGCGCCCGATAGCGACACGCGCATAACGTTCGTCGCCAATGCGCTCAAGCAGCCGGAGGCGCAGGATCCCCTCGGGCTGACGCGCGCCGAGTACAACGCCAATCCCCGTCAGGCCGATCCCGTGGCGATTTTCTTCGACACGCGCAAGACTGTCGACCAGCAGCAGGGCGGCGATCGACGATCGAGCACGGCCTCGAGCGCCGACACTACTGTGCGCCTGACCGGCTACGCGGGACACCGCGCGGTTACGCCAATATCTCGCGCTGTCCGGGATCGCCGACACGTCCTCCGGAGGCGTCACCGACCTCGACGGAAACTTCGGCGGCGTCGATGCGCGCGTGTCCAAGCGCTTCATGCTCGGCGGCGGCCCGCTGCTGTTCACCGTCGGCGCCGCCTACGATGGGCAGGACCAGGCGCGCAAGGGCTACGTCAACAACAAGGGTGAGCTCGGCGATCTGCGGCGCGACGAAACCGACAAGGTCCACGACCAGGACTTCTACGCGCAGACGGAGTGGTCGCCGATCGGCGCGCATGTCGCTACTGGCTGGGGTGCGCCACAGCGACGTGCGATTCTCCTCGGACGATCATTACATCACCTCGGACAATCGCGAACGACAGCGGCGCGGTAGCCTATTCGCACACCAGTCCCGGTGGCGGGCGTCGTATGGCACGCCACGAAGGACTTGAATCTCTACGCCAACGTCGGGTAACGGGTTCGAGACGCCGACCTTCATCGAGCTCGCCTACCGACAACGTCGGCACGGGACTCAACTTCGCTCTGCAGCCCGCGATCAGCAACTCCGTGCGAAATCGGCGCCAAGGGCTTCATCGTCCGGATACGCAGCGCTTCACGCTCGCGGCATACGATACCAAGACGACCAACGAGATCATCATCGACTCCGCGACCGGCGGCCGCACGACGTACAAGAACGCAGCCCGGACGAAGCGCCACGGCGTGGAGGCGCGAGTGGGAAGGCGGTGCTGGGCAACGGGTTCACCGCCTACGCGTCGTACACTTACATTTCGGCGAAGTTCGCCGAGCCCACGACGACCGGGACGCCCCCGCTGCCGGTTCCTGCGGGCGCGCGCCTTCCGGCCGTGCCCGCGAATGCCGCGTATGGCGAATTGGCCTGGACGCGCCCCGACTGGAGTGGATTCTCGACTGCGGTCGAATTCCAGTACGCCGACAAGCTCTACGTCAACGATCGCAACACCGATGCCTCGGCTGCCTATGCGGTCGTCAACATCCGGGCCGGGGTCGAGCAACGCCAAGGCGCATGGACGCTTCGCGAGTTCATCCGCGTCAACAATCTCATGGACAAGAACTATGTCGGGTCGGTGATCGTCGGTGACACCAACGGCCGATACTTCGAGCCGTCCGCCTTCCGCAATTTCGTCGCCGGCATCACGCGTCAATGTCAAATTCTGAAACGCCGCAACGCTATACGCGGACCGCGATCGTCCTGCATTGGCTGATCGCCGCGGCGGTCATCGGCCTGATCGGCTGGGGTTGGTGGATGCAGACCATACCCAAGCTCCCGCAGGGGCCCCGCGTCGACGCCTTCAATCTGCACAAGTCGATCGGCATGACGGTGCTGCTGCTGATGCTCGCGCGGATCGCGTGGCGCGCGCGCCATCGACCGCCGCCGCTCCCGCCGATGCCGCGATGGCAGTCGCAGCCTCGCCAGCTCGGTGCACATCCTGATCTATGTCTGCCTCGTCGTGCAGCCGCTGTCGGGCTATCTGGGCTCGGCTTTCAGCGGTTATCCGGTGCGCTTCTTCGGCATCGTGCTGCCCGCATGGGCCGCGAAAAACGACACGCTCAAGGAGGCCCTGAGCGTCGTTCATCTGGTCAACAGCTGGGTATTGATCGGCGGCGCTGGCATTGCACTTCGCGGGCAGCATCAAGCACGCCTTGCTGGATCGCGACGGGGCGTTCCGGCGCATGTGGCCGAGCGCCGCAGGAGACAACCGCGCCGGCGCCTCGTCGGTCGCCGCGCGCGAGACGTAGCAAGGCTAAGCGTCGAAGCGCGGCTTCGAGTGCCTTCACCGTGTCGGGATAGTTTTGCTCGCGCGCGATATCCAGCGCGCTCTTGCCGCGATCGTCCTTGAGCCCGGGCTTCGCGCCGGCGGCCAGCAGTGCCTGGACGGTGTCGGTCTTGCCGTAGCCTGCCGCCCACATCAGCGCCGTCAATTCATGCGCGTAAATCGCATTGGGATCGACACCTGACGCGGAGCAGCAGCACCACGATCTCGGTGCGACCCTGTCCCGCGGCATAGGTCATGGCGTTCTTCTGCAGGCGATCGACCGCGGCGACATCCGCGCCCTTGGCCAGAAGCGCTCGCGCGATCTCGATCTGTCCGGCATGCGCGGCGGCCATCAACGGCGTGACGCCGTTCACCTCGCCGAGATTGACGTCCGTACCGGCGTTGACCATTTCCATGGCCAGCGCCGGCTGCTCGTTCTTGATGGCGATGACCAGCGCCGTCTCGCCGATCCGGCTTCGCGCGTTGGGCGACGCGCCGTCGGCGAGCGCGCGGCCGACGGCGGCGCTGTCACCCGCGCGCGCGGCGAGCGAGCAGCCGGGCGTTGGCCGACTGCTCCTGAGCCGCATGCGACATGCGGCAGCGCAACAAAAGCCAGGCAAGCGACGACAGCAAAACCGAATGAAACAGTCGTACGAATCGACGTGGAACGCGGTGGCCGATTGCACCGTCGCGTGCGCCCCGACGGTTGTCTGTCACAGATTGCATTTCCATTTTGGTTCGACTATAACTCAATTCGGCGGCTGGCCGATTCGCGGCTCGCCGGCATGAAGCTCAGCGGAGAAACGCGCGGCGGGCGTCATGCGAGGTTATGGCGCGACACAATAATTCTCGAGGAGGTAGCAATGGCGGCCAATTCCGTCCGGAATTTACGCGCGGTTGCGGGTCTGATCGTGGCCTGCGGCTTCGCACTCACCGCATCGGCACAGGAAACCACCGGCAGCGCGACGACGACGTCGCGTCCGATGTCGGCGAGCCTTACCAGCGTCTCGCAGGCGATGCTCGACGGCGCGGGCGCCGACAGCAAGAACTGGCTGCACTCGAACGGCAGCTACGACCAGACGCGCTATTACCCCGGCAACCAGATCAACGCCAGCAACGTCGGCGGCCTCAAGCCCGCGTTCGTATTCCAGACCGCAGTGCTCGAGTCGATGGAGACCGCGCCGATCGTCGACAACGGCGTCATGTTCCTGACGACTTCGTTCAACCACGTCTACGCGATCGACGCGAAGACGGGCGAGGAGTACTGGCACTACAAGCACAAGCTCGGTCCCATCGTCACCGTCTGCTGCGGCAACAACAACCGCGGCGTGGCGATCACCGAGGGCGTTCTGTACATGGGCACGATCGACGCGAAGCTGGTCGCGCTCGACGCCAAGACCGGCAACGTACTGTGGAACGTGCAGATCGCCGACCCCGACAAGGGCTATTCGGAAACGATGGCGCCCGCATACGTCGACGGCAAGGTGCTGATCGGCACCAACGGCGGCGAATACGGCATCCGCGGCTTCGTGAAGGCGTTCGACGCCAAGGACGGCAAGCTGCTGTGGACGTTCAACACCATTCCCGAGAAGGGCCACGAAGGCGTCTGGAATCCCAAGGACGCGACCGGCCGCGACATGCATCGCGACATCGATGCCGAAAAGGCGGCGTTCGCCAAGGACAGCTCGTTCTATCAGCAGCTCGGCGGCGGCGTCTGGATGACACCGGCCATCGACAAGAAGACGCGCACAGTGTTTTTCGTGGTCGGCAATCCGTCTCCCGACCTGTACGGCGCGATCCGTCCCGGCGACAACCTGTACACCGATTCGATGGTGGCGATCGATCTGGACAAGGGCACGTACAAGTGGCACTACCAGTACATTGCCCACGACGTGTGGGACCTCGACGCCGTCAGCCCGCCGATCCTGACGCAGGCGAAGGATGCGAGCGGCAAGATGGTCGACGTCGTCATCCACGGCGGCAAGACGGGCCACATCTACGTCCACGAGCGCAACACCGGCAAGCTGATCCGCTTCTCCGAGGCGATGATCCCGCAGGAGAACATGTGGGTGCTTCCGACCAAGGACGGAGCGCGCATGCTTCCGGGCGCCAACGGCGGCGTGGAATGGTCGCCGATGGCGGTCAATCCCGGCCTGCACATGGCGTATGCGGCGAACCTGCACCAGCCGATGACCTACCATGTCGAGGCGGTCCCGTATCCCGGCGGCAAGCTGTGGCTGGGCGGCGCGTTCAAGACCATCCCCAGCGAAGAGCAGTGGGGCCGCTTGGTCGCGGTCAACCTCGACACCGGCAAGGTCGCCTGGGGCGTGAAGACGCCGCAGCCGCTGATCGGCGGCGTCCTCGCGACGGCGGGCGGACTGGTCTTCAACGGCGAGGCCAACGGCTGGTTCAAGGCATATCGACGCCAAGACCGGCAAGGAGCTGTGGAAATACAACTGCGGCGCCGGCGTCAACGCGCCCGCGGTGTCGTACATGGTCGGCGGCACGCAGTACATCGCGGTCGCGGCCGGCGGCAACAACCAGATCGACGCGAAGCGCGGCAACAGCGTGTTCGTGTTCGCGCTGCACTAGCCGCACTCTCAAACCGACACGGCCACTTCGCATGAGCGCGGAGTGGCCGTTTTTTTGACCGCCCATGCGCGCACTCTTGGTTGCGCTGTTGTTCGTGGCGCTCGCGCAGCCGCGCGGGCGCAGCTCGACGCGGCGCAGATGGCCGATGCGCGAACCAAGGCGCAGGTCTGCTTCGCCTGCCACGGCCCCGACGGCAACTCGACCAATCCCGATTATCCGAACCTCGCCGGCCAGAGCTGGCGCTACATCTACATCGAGCTCAAGGATTTCAAGGCGGGCCGGCGCAGCGATCCGCAGATGTCGCCGATGGCTGCCAATCTCTCGCAAGATGACATGATCCTGCTCGGCCAGTTTTTGCGGCGCAAAAGCCCGTCGCCGATCAAG
The DNA here is from genome assembly GCA_963730465.1 of uncultured beta proteobacterium. Classification (GTDB taxonomy): domain Bacteria; phylum Pseudomonadota; class Gammaproteobacteria; order Burkholderiales; family Casimicrobiaceae; genus PALSA-1003. The sequence goes on from CAVSRR010000005.1 coordinate 387,493, forward strand.
TTCGAGGCCGACGGCGCGAAGGTCGAGGCGGGACGCAAGGTTTCCGACGCCGTGCTCTGCCCGATGTGTCACCTGGGCGGTTTTGTCGGCCAGAACGACATACCGAAAGTCGCCGGTCAGTGGCCGCAATACGTGAAAAAGCAGCTCGCGGATTTCAAGGCGCGGCGGCGCACCAACGACGCAGGAAACATGACCAGCGTCGCCGGCACGCTCTCCGACACCGATATCGAGAATCTGTCGCAGTACATCGGAAACCTCTAGCCAGTCACGTTGCCGCGCGTATCGCCGCGGAGTATCCTAGCCACGCCGTCACCGCACGATCCGCCAGAGGTCATTCCGCCGGTGACGTTCAACCACTAGGAGAGCGCGCGTGTCCACCTCGCTGTCATTCACGGTCAACGGCAAGAAAATCGACGCCGACGTCGATCCGCGGACGCTGCTGGTCGATTTCATCCGCAATCATCTGCGTCTCACCGGCACGCACGTCGGCTGCGACACGGGGCAATGCGGCGCGTGCACCGTGCTCATCGACGGCGTCGCCGTCAAGTCCTGCACCATCCTCGCGGTCCAGGCCAACGGCTCGAGCATCGGCACCATCGAGGGCCTCGCGGCAGCCGACGGCAAGCTGCACCCGATGCAGGAGGCGTTCAAGGACTGCCACGGATTGCAGTGCGGCTTCTGCACGCCGGGCATGGTCATGAGCGCGATCGACCTCGTGGCGCGACATCCGGGCGCGGACGAGGCGACGATACGCGCCGAGCTCGAAGGCAACATGTGCCGCTGCACCGGCTATCACAACATCGTCAAGGCGGTGAAGCAGGGCGCCGCCGCCATGGGCAAATAGCCATGGGCGCCAACGATCTCTCGAGCATCGGACAACCGGTCCGCCGCAAGGAGGACTACCGTTTCCTCACCGGTGCCGGCCGTTACACGGACGACGTCAACCATCACGCGCCAGACGTGGGCATATTTCCTGCGCTCGCCGCATGCGCACGCCAAAATCCGCGGCATCGACACGAGCAAGGCCAAGGCCGCGCCGGGCGTGGTCGCGATCTTCACCGGCGCCGATCTGACGGGCGTGAACGGATTGCCCTGCGGATGGCTGATCACCGGCACCGACGGCAAGCCGATGAACGAGCCGCCGCATCCGGTGCTCGCGCAAGGCAAGGTGCGCTATGTGGGCGACGGCGTGGCGCTGGTCATTGCCGAGACGCTCAGCTCAGGCGAAGGACGCCGCCGAGCTGATCGACGTCGACTACGAGGTCCTGAAGGCGGTCGTCGATCCGGCGGCGGCGCTGAAATCCGGCGCGCCGCTCATCCACGATGGCGCGCCGGGCAACCGCTGCTACACCTGGGCGCTCGGCGACAAGGCCGCCACCGATGCGGCGTTCGCCAAGGCCGCGCACGTCACCAAGCTCGACATCGTCAACAACCGGCTGATCCCGAACGCCATCGAGCCGCGTGCCGCGGTCGCGAGCTACGATCGCGCCGAGGAAAGCTACACGCTCTACGTCACCAGCCAGAATCCGCACGTCGAGCGGCTGCTGATGACGGCGTTCGTGCTCGGCTTGCCCGAGACCAAGGTGCGCGTGATCGCGCCCGATGTCGGCGGCGGCTTCGGCTCCAAGATCTATCTCTATCCCGAAGAGACCGCGATGGTCTGGGCATCGAAGAAGGTCAACCGCCCGATCAAGTGGACCGCGGATCGCAGCGAAGCCTTCCTGTCCGACGCGCACGGTCGCGATCACGTCACGCACGCCGAGCTGGCACTCGACAAGGACGGCAAGTTCCTGGGCATGCGCGTCATGACGACGGCGGCCATGGGTGCGTACCTGTCGACCTTCGCGTCGTGCATTCCGACCATCCTGTACGCGACGCTGCTGGCCGGCCAGTACACGACGCCCGCGATCTACTGCGAAGTGACGGCGGTGTTCACCAATACCGCGCCGGTCGATGCGTATCGCGGAGCAGGGCGGCCCGAGGCCACCTACGTCGTCGAGCGCCTGGTGCATGCGGCCGCGGCGGAAACCGGCATCGCGCAGGACGAGCTCCGGCGGCGCAACTTCATCCGCAGCTTTCCGTACCAGACGCCGGTCGCGCTGCTCTACGACACCGGCGGCTACGACGCCTGCCTCGACGAGGCGATGAAGATGGCCGACGTCAAGGGCTTCGCCGCGCGCAAGGCCGATGCGGCCAAACGCGGCAAGCTGCGCGGGCATCGGCTACGCCGTCCTATATCGAGGCCTGCGGCCTCGCGCCGTCCAACATCGCCGGCGCGCTCGGCGCGCGCGCGGGCTTGTACGAGGCGGGCGAAGTGCGCGTCAATCCCACCGGCGGCGTGACGGTCTTCACCGGCTCGCACAGTCACGGCCAGGGCCACGAGACGACGTTCTCGCAGATCGTTGCGAGCCGGCTCGGCATTCCGATCGAGACCGTCGAGATCGTCCACGGCGATACCGGACGCGTCCCGTTCGGCATGGGCACCTACGGATCGCGCTCGCTGTCGGTCGGCGGCACGGCGATCATGAAGGCCATGGACAAGATCATCGCCAAGGGGCGCAAGATCGCGGCGCACCTGCTCGAGGCCGCGGAGACCGACATCGAGTTCAAGGACGGCAAATTCACCGTCGCCGGCACCGATCGCAGCAAGACCTTCGCCGAAATCGCGCTGACCGCGTACGTGCCGCACAACTATCCGCTCGACAAGCTCGAGCCGGGCCTCGACGAGACCGCTTTCTACGACCCGACGAATTTCACGTTTCCCGCGGGGACGCATATCTGCGAAGTCGAGATCGATCCCGAGACCGGCGTGGTGCAGGTCGTCAATTTTTCCGCCTGCGACGATTTCGGCAACATCATCAATCCGATGATCGTCGAGGGCCAGGTGCATGGCGGCGTCGCGCAAGGCATCGGCCAGGCGATGCTCGAGCGCTGCGTCTACGATCCGGACAGCGGGCAGCTCCTGAGCGGCAGCTACATGGACTATGCGATGCCGCGCGCCGACGATCTGCCGTCGTTCAAGGTTGCGACCAAGGTCACGCCGTGCACGCACAATCCGCTCGGCGCCAAGGGCTGCGGCGAGGCAGGCGCGATCGGCTCGCCGGCCGCCTTCATGAATGCCGTGCACGATGCGCTGTCGGCGGCAGGCGTGAAGTATCTCGACATGCCGGCAACGCCGCATCGCGTGTGGCAGGCGCTGCAGGCGGCCCGCGCGTGATTCTCGAACTATCGTCAGTTGCAGCACTGCCTTAGGAGCTGAACATGTACGCATTCGAGTACCAACGCGCCAAGTCCGTCGCCGACGCGGCCGCCGCTCTCGCCAAGACCGGCGGCAAGGCGCTCGCCGGTGGACAGAGCCTCGTCGGCGCGATGAAGCTTCGCCTCGCCAACCCGGGCACTGTCGTCGATATCGGCGGCATTGCCGAGCTGAAGGGCATCAAGGTCGACGGATCCGCGGTCGTCATCGGTGCGATGACCACGCACGCGGACGTCGCTTCGTCCGCGGCGGTCAGGAAAGCGATTCCCGCGCTCGCGGCGCTGGCCGAGGGCATCGGCGACAGGCAGGTGCGCAACCGCGGCACCATCGGCGGCTCGATCGCCAACAACGATCCCGCCGCGGATTATCCCGCGGCTGTCCTCGCGCTCGGCGCGACGGTGCAGACCAACAAGCGCAAGATCGCCGCCGATGAATTCTTCAAGGGCATGTACGAGACGGCGCTGGGCGCGGACGAAATCATCACCTCGGTCAGCTTTCCGATACCCAAGAAGGCCGCGTACGTGAAGTTCCCCAATCCGGCGTCGCGCTTTGCGCTGGTCGGTGTCTTTGTCGCGCAAACGCAGGAAGGCGTTCGCGTCGCGGTGACGGGCGCGGCGTCGCACGTGCATCGCGCTTCGGCCCTGGAGAATGCGCTGGCGAAGAGCTTCACGCCCGACGCCGCGAAGGCGGTCAAGATTCCGGCCGATCATCTCAACAACGATTTGCACGGCTCGGCGGAATATCGCGCGCATCTGGTGTCGGTGCTGGCGGCGCGGGCGGTCACCGCGGCAGGCTAGGTTTCGGGCGCTTCTCCGGGCGGCGCGCCACGGCTTTGTTCGAGCCGAAGAGGGACTATCGGCGTCGCGCGGAAAGCGGCAACCGTCTGCGGGCTCGCGCGGTCGCAACGTGCCTACCTGCGGAAATTCGCCAGGCGCGACGCCTGTGCGTGGCGTACGGCGATCCTTCATGGAATCACCTCGTCGGCGCGTAGCAAGAGCGACTTCGGGATCGTGATGCCCAGCGCTTTCGCGGCCGTCAGATTGACGATCAGCTCGAATTTGGTGGGCTGCTCGACGGGCAGGTCGGCGGGCTTCGCGCCCTTGAGGATTCTGTCGACGTACATGCGCGGCGCGTGCGATGAAGTCCGACATTTTCACGCCGTAAGCCATCAGGCCGCCCGCCTCGACGTTTTCCCGATAGCCGTACATCGTCGGGAGCCGCGCCTTGGTCGCGAGCTCGGCGAGACTTGTCCTGTTGGCGAGAAACGTCGAGCCGCCTCCGACCAGCAGCAGCCTCCGCGCGCTCGCGCGCCATCGAGGCGAAGGCGCCGCTCGAAATCCTCCGGGACCTCGCGCTTCCACGTGTTGAAGATGAATGCCCAGCGACCGCGCGGCGCCCTCGACTGTCTTCACTTCGGTCTCCAGGCCGGGTTCGGCGGGGTTCCACAAAAAGGCCAAACGCGTAGCGCTGGGGGACGGCCTCCCGCAAAATCTGAAGCTGCTTTCCGAAGATCTCGGGACCCGGGGAGAACGTCGTGCCCGTGACGTTGCCGCCCGGGCGCCTGAGGCTGGCTACGAGCCCTGACCTCGACGGGATCCCGCGGGAAAATCATGACGATCGGAATGGTGCTCGTCGCATTCTTCGCCGCCAGCGCCGCCGATCCCGCCGGCGCGACGATCAGATCGACCTTGCGCGCGACCAGATCCGCCGCGAACTCAGGCAGTCGCTCGACTGACCCTCGGCCCATCGGTATTCGATGAGCAGGTTGCGCCCTTCGATCCAGCCAAGTCGTCGCAACGCCTCCAGGAACGACGCGAGCGAGTGCTCGACCGAGTCGCGTGTCGGCGCGCTCAGGTATCCGATGCGGTACACCTTGCCCGGTTGCTGAGCGCGGGCGGCGGACGCGACCGCCATGGCCAACGGCCCGAGGAGGAGAGCGACTGCTGCGTTGCGTCTGTTCATCCCATTTTCCGTCGATCGCCGCGCGGCGAGGCAGGCGCGATCCGCGCCGCACGTATCCACTCCGGCCGGCCAGCCGTGAATCTACACCGGAGTCGCCGCAATGGGTGCGATTCGTCGGAGTCGCCGGAGTGATTCATGGAAGCTGGCGTAGCGAGGGACGACGCGGGCAGCCAAAAAGCGGACCGAGCGTGATGATCGGCCTGTTCGCGGTTAGAATTCGGGCCAGACTCGCCGCGTGATCCGCGGCTTTCGTATTTTCATTGGAGATCTTGATGGCCGACGCGCCCCAGCCCAGCACCGATCCCAAGGATTCCGACAAGAAGATGCGCGAGCGCGTCGACAAGCTCCTCGCGCAAGCCGCGAGCGAGAGCAGCGGCTCGATCAAGCTGGGCCGCAAGACGCTCGAGTACACGGTCAGCGCCGCCTTCCTGCCCGTTGTCGCGGAGGGTTTCGACGGATCGCTCGGGGAGCCGCAGGCCGCCGTGATGACGACGAGCTATTCGCTCAAAGGCGCCGATCCGAGCGCGCGCCCGCTGTGCTTCGCGTTCAATGGCGGCCCGGGCTCGGCGTCGATCTGGCTGCACCTCGGCGCGCTCGGACCGAAGCGCGTCGTGACGCCGAACGACGCCAGCATGCCGACGGCGCCGTACTGCGGTCGCCGACAATCCGCACAGCTGGTTCGAGCATTTCGACCTCGTGTTCATCGATCCGCCGCAAACCGGATGGTCCACGACGTCCAGCGTCGAGGCGCGCAAGAAGATGCTGTCGGTCGACGGCGACGTCGCTGCGCTCACCGAAGTGATGCGCGTCTGGCTGACGCGTCACAAGCGATGGGGCTCCGCGGTCTATCTCGCCGGCGAGAGCTACGGCACGACGCGCGGCGCGGCGCTCGCCGACAAGCTGCAAAGCGCCGGCGTCGCGCTGTCCGGCCTGATCCTGATCTCGTGCGCGATGGATCTGCAAAGCATCATCTTCGCGCCCGCGAACGACTTGCCGTATTCGCTCTTCCTGCCCGCGTTCGCGAACGTCGCGCAATATCACGGACTGTTGAAGGGGCCGCTCGCCAAGTCGTCCGCCGCGGCGCGCAAGGCAGCGGAGAGCTTCGTCGACGAGGACTACGTCGCCGCGCTGCAGGCCGGCGCGCGCCTCGACGGCAAGCGGCGCACACGCATCGCGCGCCGTATCGCCGAGCTCACCGGCCTGCCGCAGGAGCTGGTCGAGGAAAAGAACCTGCGCATCGCGGATCAGACCTACTTCTTCGAAGCACTGCGGCCGAAGGGGCGCATTGTCGGCCGCCTCGACGCGCGCGCCTCGGGACCGATGGCGGCGAGCCGCACGCGCGAATGGGAGTTCGACCCGGGCATCGAGGCGATCGTGTCGCCTTACACGATGGCGGCGATGGCCTACTTCGGCGAAGAGCTTGGCATGAGCACCGAGACGCGCTACGAGGTTCTCTCGCACGATGCGCACAAGAGCTGGAACTGGAATCGCGGCGAGGACAAGGGCAACAGCTACGCCACGACGAGCCCGGACCTGGCGCGGGCGCTGCGACGCAACCCGCACCTCAAGGTCTTCGTCGGAAGCGGACGCTACGATCTGGGAACGCCGTACAGCGCGAGCGATTGGTCGCTGGCGCAGCTCGATGCACCCGCGGACGTGCTCGCGCGCGTCCAGCACCACTACTACGACGCCGGCCACATGATGTACACGCGCGAGGAGGACCTGACTCAACTGAAGGCCGATATCGCGGCTTGGCTCAAGGCCTGAGGTCCGATTCGTCCGGGCGGTGCGCAGCCGGTTAGCATCGCCAGAGGGGAGCCAGGATGAATAGCCGGTTCGGAGTCGTCGGTACGTTCGTGTTCGTCGTAGCGATCACGGCGCTGCTGCTGCATCTCTGGCAGTCGCAGCTCGTCGCGCCTTCGGGCGCCGCGGACACGGCGTTCTCCGAAGAACATGCGTTCGCGACGCTGTCGGGACTGCTGAAGGAGCAACGGCCGCATACCGTCGGCTCGGCCGAAAACGCGGTCGTGCGAGATCGGATCGTCGACGTGCTCAAGGCGGCGGGGTACACGCCCGAGATCCAGGCGGCCTTCCAATGCGAATCCGACCCGCGCAACCCGGGTTGCGCCGCGGTCGAAAATATCATCGCCGTGCAAGAGGGACAACGGGGACGAGCGACGGCAAAGCGGTGCTCGTCAGCGCGCACTACGACAGCGTTCCGGCGGGTCCGGGTGTCGGCGACGACGGCGCGGGCATTGCGGTGGTGCTCGAGCTCGCCCGCGCGTTCGCGTCGAGGACGACCCGAAACGATGTCATCTTCCTGATCAGCGATGGCGAGGAGGCGGGCTTGCGCGGGGCGTACGCCTTTGCCGAGCGCCACCCGCTCATGCGCCGCGTCGGCGTGGTCGTGAACATGGATGCGCGCGGGGCGTCGGGCCCGAGCCATGATGTTCGAGACCGGCCCCGGCAACGCGAGGCTGATGGACCTCTTTGCCCGATCGGTTGCGCGCCCGTCGGCGAATTCGGTGAGCTACGAAGTCTACAAGCTGCTGACGAACGACACGGATTTCTCCGTCTTCAGGAAACATGGCGTGTCCGGCTTCAACTTCGCGTTCTCGAATTCCGCTTCGCTCTATCACTCGGCGCGCGACAATCTCCACAACCTCGACCCGCGCACGCTCCGGCACATGGGCGAGAGCGCCTTCGAAGTCACGAGCGCGCTTGCCGATGTCGATCTGGCGACGCTGAATGCGACATCGGACGCAGGTTTCTTCGACGTCTTCGGCCTCTTCATCGTCCGTCTGGCCGGCCGCGATCAACGTGCCGATCGCAATCGCCGCTCTGCTGGGGCTCATTGGACTGATCGTCGTGCATCGCGACGCCTTCACGCTGCGCGCGGGCGTCCGGTCCGTGGTGGCCTTCATTGCGGTTCCCGTGCTGTTGTTCGCGCTCGGGTGGCTGCTGTCGTATCCGCTGGGCGTCTGGCCCGGGGTGCATCCGCTCGATCATCCGCAGCCCTGGCCCGCTCGCGTCGCGCTCGCGACGACCGGCATCTTCGTCCCGTTGTTCATCGTCGCCGTCCTCGCTCGTCCGCGTCGACGCGCGCGCTTTCATGCTGGTGAACTGGACTGCGCTTGCGATGCTCGCGCTCGGCGTCTCGATGACCATCGGCGGTGCCGCGTTTCCGTTTCTTTGGCCGGTATGCGGAGTCGCCATCGCCGGATGGATCGAAACGCTTCTCGGAAAGAGAGCTCGCCGATCGTTGCGCGTCGACCGCCGTGACCGGATTCGTTCTCGCGGCGTTTTTCATGATCGTTTTCTTCCTCGGCCTGGAGCTTGTTCTCGGCTTCGACTTGAGTCAGTACAAGATTCTCGTGCTGGTGCCCGTTCGCGCTGGCGCTGGTGCCGGTCTTCGCCGGAGCCGCCGGCAATCCGCCGCGCGCCGCATGGGCCTTGTCGACGCTGTGCGCGATCGTCATCGCCGGCGCGGCGGCCATCGCAAGCCAGACGCCCGCCTATGCGGCCAATCATCCGCGCGGCTTGAGCATCGTCTACTACGACGATCATGCGGCGAAGCCGCGGTGGCTGATCAGCTTCGTGGGCGCACCAGACGAAGCCTATCTGAAGGCTCAGGGCTTCCCGCAGCAGGACGAGGACTATCGGCAGATCGGACTTCTCAAAGGGCGAGGCCGTTTCAAGTCCGCCGCCGACCAGCATCTTCCGGCGCCCACGTTCACGCTGAACGAGACCGAGACGCAAGGGGCGACCACGGTGGTGCGAGGAACTGCTGCGCAGCGGGCGCGGCGGGTTTCTGCTCGGGGTCGGACTCGCGCCGCATTCGGGCATCGAGCGGATCCGCGTCGAGGGTCAGGACGTGATCGGCGCCGAGCAACTGAAGGGCAAGGATCCGATGTTCGTGCGCTTTTCGGGCCTGGGATCGCGCGAGGTGCCGATGGAGATCTCGTACGACGCCAACACCTCGCCGGCGCTGATCCTCTTCGAGCGCTCGCCGTTGCCGGATTCGGATGAAGGACGTGCATTGTCAGCCGCGCGGCCGGCCGACGCGACGCCCGCGTACAGCGGCGATTCGGCGCTGGTCTTCGTCAAGCTCGACTTGAAGCCAACAGTGGCCGCCAAGTAGCTCAGGCGGCGCGGCACCGATGCAATTTCGATACCACGCGGTCTCCACTTTGCCGCGGCTCGCATGGTGCGCGCGAGTCGACGCGGGCAGCGAGGATTGTTGCCGGTGTTTCACGGAAGCTGGGTTGAGACGCGTCCGGAGAGCTTCATCGAAGGAGCCTGGAACGGTCCGTTCGACGCACAGGACTTCATGACGGCGACGACTCTGTGCGGGACCGGAGGGAGGATGGAGCAGGACCGGGTGCGATTCACCACCAGCATCGATGCGCTGGGCACGCTCTTTACCATCGCGAAGGACGGTTCGCTCTACGTCTCCAACTCGCCGGCTTTCGTGATGACCGCCGCGGACGAGGAGCCGGACGACATCTATCCCTTCTATACCCATGATCTGCTTCGGATTTTTCGCCGCGGATTGCACGGCCCCAACGGATATCTGAGGCTTAAATCCCGAAACAGACTGGGCGTCCATTTCTCCACGCTGATCACGGTCGACGCACAGGGCGTCATGACATTCGACAGGCATCGGCTGTGCGAGGTCCCCGCGGATTTTCGATCCTACAAGAATCTGCTGCTCGATGCCGTCGCGAGCGTCTTCGAGAACGCCACGGATGCGTCTCGCAAGCACCGGTATCGTCCCGTCGCCGCGATGTCCAGAGGTTACGATTCGACGGCGGCCGCGGCCCTCGCGGCGGCAAAGGGCTGCGCCGAGGCGTTCACCTTTACCGACTCACGACGAGAGGACAGCGGCGCCGACAGCGGCGCCGACAACGCCCGACGTCTCGGAATGGCGTGCAAGGAATACGATCGCTGGCAATACCTCGAGCTCGATGGCGGCGTCGATGCGGAGTTCGGTTACGATCCGGCAAGCTCCCACATGCCCCTCGCCGCGGTCGAGGAGCAGCTTGCCGGACGCATCATCGTCGACGGCCAGTTCGGCGATACCATCTGGACGCCGAGCCGCTCCGAGCTCGCCACCGAGCTGAGCCGGCCGTGGAATCGCTATACCATCGGACTTGGATTTATCGAGTTCCGGTTGCGGACGGGGTATCAGGTCCTCGCTCCCGCGAGCGTCGGCGCCCGGCACACTCGGGCCATCCACGACATCGGGGTCTCAGAGGAGATGCGGCCGTGGTCCATCGGCGGGGACTACGATCGCCCGATACCGCGGCGCATCGCCGAGGAGGCGGGCCTGCCGCGGGACAGCTTCGGCATGCGGAAGCTCGCCACCGGGCATAGTCATCTCAACGACCCGAGCCGATTCTCGGCGAAGGCGCTCGACGACTACCGGGAGTTCGTGCGAAAGCATCACGCGCGAACTCCCCGGCTCCTCCACGCTTACTGGAGAGCACGCGAACACTGGCGTCGCGCACTATGGCAAATCGTGGCGCCGAAGCAGCGCCGATTCGTGCCGTCGTCTCCCTGGCAGCGTCGCTTTCCGTTCATCCTCAACGTGACGCCGATTCCTGCCCCTTGGGAGTTCATGTTCACGTTTCAGTGGACTGTGGCATCGATGCGCAGGCGCTACGCATTGCCGGGACGGAACGCGCGACGCGAGCCGAGACCTGAGGCGTCGCACCGGCGCTGTGCGCGTCCGGCGAGAGGTTCTGCCGTTGGCGAGCGCGGCGCACTCCAACGTCAGAAGTGTCACGAACAGCGCGAGCAACGCCACTGGACCGGGCCCGGTACGGGCGCCGCGGCAGCCCCGGCGAAGGTAATGGCGAGATCGTCGAAGCGCGCGAATCCGGGGCTTGCGCCGCTGAACTCGACGCGCCGGATGCCGGGCGCGGTCACGCACAGCATCTCAATAATCGGCGGTGGAAGTCGCCGAAGTCAGCAGCGATGCGGAAACGTCGTAGGCGCGCAAGACCGCTTTATTAGGTGCCGCCGTCGGTGCGGACATTGATGCAAACCTGCGACGCCGAGCTCGCGAAATCGGCACGCACCGCCCCGGAGGTCGGCTCCGAAATGTCCGATGCGCTCGGCGGCCTGCAGGTGCTAACCACGTTGGGCGCCGAGCTGATGGTGAAGTCGGACGGCCGATCGGCGTTTGCATAGATGTTCCGCGCAAAAAAGTCCAGGTCGTGGCACGAGGAGAAGGGGTCGGCGGTCGTGCGCGAGAACGTCACGCCTTGTGACGCGTAAAGCGTGTTGACGATGGTGCCGTTGGCGACCGCTTCGCCGCCGGGCGCGGTATCGAAATTGATCGTGAGAGCCTGAACGGAGGACGCCGCAAAGAGTCCAACGAGTGCGCCGATTCCCGAAACGGTCCGTCTCATTGCTTCCACTGCCCGAAATTGAAACACGGTGTCAGGCGGATCATAATGGAGTCCCACGCCGTTGTCGTTGGCATTCGCTGATGTGCCGTGAGGCACGCATGGAGTGTCGCGCTGGCTGCGGTCCGCACTTCGACGATGGATCGCGTTTCGTCGCGTCTGGATGTATCGTAGCTTGTAGAAGAACGCCGGGATCGGTCCTCGAGCGTCCTGTCACGCATCGGAAGGAGCAGCTGAAATGGCAATCTTGAATGTCAACGGCAAGGTGCATAACGTCGATGTCGAGCCCGACACGCCGCTGCTGTGGGTGTTGCGCGAGCAGCTCGGGCTCACCGGCACCAAATACGGCTGCGGCATCGCACAGTGCGGCGCCTGCACGGTGCACATCGACGGCGTGGCGACGCGCACCTGCGTGCGCCCGGTCTCGACGGTGACCGCCGCGCAGAAGATCGTCACCATCGAGGGGTTGTCAGCCGAAAGGCTCGCATCCGGTGCAAAAAGCCTGGGTCGCGCTCGACGTTCCGCAATGCGGGTTTTGCCAGAGCGGAATGATCATGGCGGCGTCGGCCCTGCTTGCGACGAAGCCCAATCCCACCGATGCCGACATCGACGCGGCGATGACCAACATCTGCCGCTGTGGCACATACAACCGCGTTCGCGCCGCGATCAAGGTGGCGGCGCAGGGCGGAGACGGCAAAAGCGCCGGCCTGGCCATTCAACACGTCGACGGGAGCACGACATGAGCGCAAACCTGTCGCGACGCGCAATTCCTGGGAACGTCCGCCGCCGCGGCGGGAGGGCTCGTCTTCGGCTTTCATATCCCATTGGCTGGCGCCGCCGATGCGCAAGACTGCGGCGACACCGGAAATCAATGCCTGGGTCGTGGTGAAGCCCGACGACACAGTCGTGATCCGCATCGCGCGATCGGAGATGGGGCAGGGAACGCTGACCGGACTCGCCCAGCTCGTCGCCGAGGAGCTGGACTGCAATTGGGCCAGGGTCACGACCGAATATCCGACGCCCGGCCAGAACGTCGCGCGCAATCGCGTCTGGGGCAATTTCGGAACCGGCGGCAGCCGCGGCATACGCGAATCGAACGAATACGTGCGCAAGGGCGGGGCGGCCGCGCGCGTGATGCTGGTGCAGGCGGCCGCCGACGGCTGGAAGGTTCCGGCGTCCGAATGCGTCGCCAGCGAAAGCGTGATCACGCACAAGCCAACCGGGCGCACGCGTCTCCTACGGCAAGGTCGCGGCCGACGCGGCCAAGCTCGACGCCGCCGACGGATGTTCCGCTCAAGGATCCGAAGGACTGGAAGATCGCCGGCAAGCGTCTTGCGCGCCTCGATACGGCGGACAAGGTCACCGGCGCGCAGATCTACGGCATGGATCTCAAGATGCCGGGCATGCTCAACGCGGCGATCAGGGACTGTCCGGTTTTCGGCGGCACGGTCAAGAGTTTCGACGCCAGCGCCGTCATGAAGCGCAAGGGCGTGAAGAAAGTCGTGCGCGTGGGCGATTCCGCGCGTCGCGGTCGTCGCCGATACCTGGTGGCACGCCAAGACCGCGCTCGACGCGTTGAAGATCGAGTGGGACTACGGCGCCAACGCACAGGCGTCGAGCGAGAGCTTTGCGCAGGTGCTGAAGGCGGGACTCGACGCCAAGGACGCCGTGGTCGGCAATTCCGTCGGCGACGCGCTCGGGGCGATCGCCGGCCGCGCCGCGGAAGATCGAAGCGGTCTACTCGTACCCGCATCAGAACCACGCGACGATGGAAGTCATGAACGCGACGGCGCGATGGACGCCGGAGCGCTGCGAGGTCTGGACGCCGACGCAGAACGGCGAGGCTGCGCTGGCCGCGACATCCGAAGCCGCCGAACTGCCGATCCCGAAGTGCGAGGTCTACAAGATTGCTGCTCGGCGGCGGCTTCGGCCGGCGCGGAGGGCACCGACTGGGTGCGCCAGGCGGTGCTGATCGCCAAGCAAATGCCGGGCACGCCCGTCAAGCTGCTGTGGTCGCGCGAAGAGGACATGACGCACGGCCGCTATCATCCGGTCACGCAATGCAAGCTGACCGCGGGACTGGATGCGAATGGCAACGTGACGGCGCTGCACATGCGCATCTCGGGTCAGTCGATCCTTGCCGGGCGTCGCGCCGGGCAGCATCAAGGACGGCAAGGATCCGGTCGTCTTCCAGGGACTCAACGCGCCGGGGCCGGAAGCGTCGATCACCTATGGGATTCCGAACCTGCTGGTCGATCACGCGATGCGCAATCCGCATGTTCCGCCCGGATTCTGGCGCGGCGTCAACCTCAACCAGAACACGATCTATCTCGAGTGCTTCATCGACGAGGTCGCGCACGCGACGGGGCAGGATCCGCTCGCGCTGCGGCGCAAGCTGATCGTCAATCCGAAGGCACTCGCGGTGCTTGAACGCGGTGGCGGATCGCGTCGGCTGGGACAAGCCAGCGCCGACGGGCGTGTACCGCGGCCTGTGCCAGACCATGGGGTTCGGAAGCTACGTCGCGGCGTGCGCGGAGATCTCGATCAGCGACAACGGCGACCTCAAGATCCACCGCATCGTCGCGGCCACCGATCCGGGGCACGCGGTCAATCCGCAGCAGATCGAGGCCCAGGTCGAAGGCTCGTTCGTCTACGGACTTTCCGCCGCGCTCTACGGCGAATGCACGGTCAAGGACGGACGGATCGAGCAGACCAACTTCAGCAACTACCCGGTGCTGCGCATGGAGCGAATGCCCGCCGTCGAGGCGATCGTGATGCCGTCCGGCGGATTCTGGGGCGGCGTCGGCGAGCCGACGATCGCCGTTGCCGCGCCGGCGGTACTGAACGCCATTTTCGCAGCCACCGGCAAGCGCATACGCGACCTGCCGCTGCGCAATCACAGCCTGAAGGCTTGAGGCCGCATAGCGATCAGCGCGCGCCGATCGGACCGGATCGCGGCAGCGCGGCGGGGGATTTTCGCCGTCTCTCCGGACGATGCCCTTGCTGCCTGACGGCGTCATGGATGGTCTGATGCGCATCTGCCTTCTGACCAACCAGGATTTGCTAGCCGACCCCTTTCCCGCCGATGACTGGCCGTGCGATCCGCGGCCGTTCTATCCCGAGGCGCAATGGGAGGTGGAGTACCTGAAGAACGGGACTTCGGTGGAGCAGGTCGCCCGAAGAATCCACGAGGGCTTCGATCTGTTCTTCAATCTCTGCGACGGCGCCGCTGACCAGGACACGCCGGGCATCGAAGTCGTCAATGCTCTCGAAGAGCACGGCGTCGCCTTCACGGGCGCGACGGCGGAGTTCTATGAGCCCTCGCGCGAGGCGATGAAGCAGGCTTGCAGGGACGCAGCCATCGACACGCCCGACTACGTCCTGGCGCATTGCGCGGCAGACGTCGAGCGGGCCGCTGCCGCGCTGCGCTTTCCACTCTTCGTCAAGCATTACAGCAGCTATTCCAGCATTGATCTCTCCAGGCGCTCGCGCGTGTCCTCGGTGGCGGGCCTAGACAGCAGGCGAGGAAGATCATGCGCCGCCACGGCGCGGCGCTGATCGAGGAGTTCATCGAGGGAACGGAGTGCACCGTCCTCGTCGCGGAAAATCCAGACGATCCCGCCATGCCCAAGACTTACACGCCGATCCAGTACCGGTTTCCGGACGGCGAGTCGTTCAAGCATTCAGCCATGAAGTGGATCGACTACAGCAGGATGTCGTCGTTTCCCGTCGATGATCGGAAGCTCGACGCGCGCCTGCGTGATGTTTGCGGCCGCTTTTTCGTAGCGCTCAAAGGTGCGAGCTTCGGACGCTGCGATGTGCGGGTCGATCGCAACGGCACGCCTTACATGCTCGAAATCAATCCCAATTGCGGCGTCTATTACCTTCCCAAGGATGCCGGCAGCGCCGACATCTGTCTCTCCCACGACCCCGAGGGACATGCCGGATTCACCCGACAGTTGATTCGCGCGGCACTGCATCGACATCGCCGCCGCGTTCAATCGCACGCGGTGTAGGGACCGATCGCAGCTCAGTCGCGCTGCCCCGGCTCTCCGTCGATCGCAAGCTCGGCGACCAGCCGGCGCACTTCGCCCGGCAGGAACGGCTTTTCGATGACGGGACGCCCGCTCGCCGAGACGAATTCGCGCGATGCCGACGCCAGCGTGTCTCCGGTCACGAAGACGACGCGATGCGCGCGTCCGGGCCAGCGCCGCTTGATTTCGCGATAGAGCGCCTGCCCGTCGAGGTCGGGCATGCGAATGTCGGTGAGGATGACGTCGTATTGCTCCGACGCCATCCGCTTCAGCGCTTCGCGGCCCGAGTTGACGGTGACCACATGATGGCCCGCGCCGGTCAGGATCTCGGCCAGAGTGTCGCGAATTTCCTCCTCGTCATCGACGACAAGAATCGTGCGCTGGCGAGCGTGCGTCTTTGGCGCCGGTCGCGCGTTCGGCGCCCGCCGCGGCGCCCGCGCTTACGGGGAGCGAAACCGTAAACGCGGCCCCTCCGCTGGACGGACAATCGACCGTCAGGGTGCCGCCGTGCGCCTCGACGATGCCGAGACTGACCGCGAGGCCGACTCCCAGCCCGACCCCGATGGGCTTGGTCGTGAAATACGGCTCGAAGATGCGCGCGCGTAAGTGCGCCGGGATCCCGGGGCCGTTGTCCGCCACGACGATGTCGACCATGTCCGCCGCCACGTCGAATCTGCTCGTGATACGAAGCCGGCGCGGCGCGGGCTGCTCCTGCAGCGATTGCTGGGCATTGATGATGAGGTTGAGCAAGACCTGGTGAAGCTGGTCGGCGTCGGCGAGCATCGCGCGGAACGTCGCGGGCGAGCTCCAGCGTCACTTCGATGCTGCTGGTGCGAATGGCGTACCCTGCAATATCGAGCGCGGCCGACACGACATCGTTGATCGCGACGGGACCGCGCTCCGGCTGCTGTTGACGCGCCATCGCGAGAAAAGTGCGCACGATGCGCGCGCAACGCTCGGCCGCGGTGCGAATCTTCAGCGCCGCGGCCTGCGTGATCGAGTCTCCCTGCTCCTCGAGCAGCACCGCGCGCGCCACGACGACGGAGAGCGGGTTGTTCAATTCGTGCGAGACGCCCGCGAGCAACGAGCCGAGCGCCGCAAGTTTTTCGCGCTGGTAAAGCGATTCGCGCTGGCGCGCGAGCTCTTCCGCCGAGCGCTTCTTCTCCGTAATGTCGCGGGCGATGGTGAGCACGTGCGGATTGCCCTGGTAGTGCATCGGAATCCCGTGCACCTCGAGATCGAAGGTCGAGCCATCGCGGCGCACTTCGGTCATCTCCGCGTGAAGTGGTTCGCCGGCCGCGACCGCGCGAAGAAAATCGGGGCGATAGGTCGGGCCTTCCCAGGAGCCCGGAGGCATCGCGGAGAATTCACCGTCGCTGTAGCCGTACATGCGCCACAGCGCCGGGTTGGTATCGACGATACGACCGGCGGCGTTCCACAACGCGAGGCCGTCGATCGAGGCGTTGAACATGGCGTGATACTGCTCCTCGCTCGCGCACAACGCCTCTTCGGCTGACTTATGTCGGTAATGTCGCGAGCGAGCGCAAGGATGCGATCGTGGCCGCCTATGGTCACGCGCTTGACGAATACTTCGTGCCAGCGAAGCGTGCCGTCCTTCTTCTTGCCCAGCCATTCGATGCGCAGATCGTCTCCGGCGGCGGCTCGCCTGATGAGTCCCATCGCGCCGTCCTGGGTATACGGAGGCTCGCCGGTGCCGAGCGCGCCGACGTTGAGCTGGCGGAACTCCTCGCGCGTGTACTGGAAGGTCGCGCAGGCCGTTGGGTTGACGTCGAGGATGGCGCCGGTCTCGATGTCGTGCACGAAGATCGCGTCCTCGGAGGCGTCGAAAATCGCTCGGTAGCTCGCTTCGGATACGCGCAGGGCCTCGTCGGAGCGCTTGCGCTCGGTGATGTCGGTGGAAATGCCGCAGACGGCGTATGCCCTGCCGCTCGCGTCGTGCAGGGGAAACTTGATCGAGATATAGGTGTGCAGCCCGTCGTCCAGGGGCGCGGTTTCCTCGAACTCCATCGGCGCATTGCGCTCCAGGACGCGTAGATCGTTGTCCCGAAACGCCTGGGCGATTTCGCGTGGAAGCGTTTCGGCGTCGGTCTCGCCGAGCACGTCTGCCTCCCGGAAATGGAAGAGGCGCTCCCATTGCCGATTGACGAACAGGTAACGGCCCTCGGTGTCCTTGACGGAGACGACCGCGGTCGCGTTATTGAGGATCTGCTGCAGGCGTGCCTCGCTGTTCTCCAGCTCGCGCTGCACGCGTGTGCGCTCGGCGATGTCGTGGCAGAGGCGTATCTGCGTGTCGGCGACCTTGAGCGCCATGGCGTCGAAGGCGCGGCTCAGCCGGCCGAGCTCATCGCTGCCGCTCAAGTTGCTCCGAGCGGCGAGATTACCGGCGGCAAGCTCCTCGGCTGCGCGTACGAGCCGCGCCGTGCGCCGCGTGAGGAGGAAATGGAACACCAGCCACATGGCCAGCGCCAGCGCCGTCACCCAGCCTGCCCAATAGAGAGATTGTTGCAGGACCTGCGCGCGCGCGTCGGCCTTGTAGCGCTTGAAGATCGTAGGCAAGGAAAAGCGCGCCCGTCCGGGAAGGACGCAGCTCGTCGCGCTCGCTGCCCATCAGAACGCCGGCGTAGCCGAGAAGCTCGTTGCCGTTCGATTCGATGGTCATGCCCACGCGACGCTCGCGGATGGCGCCCGCCGCCTGGTCGAGGTCGAATTGCGGCAGCACGTCGGCGATTTGCCGGCCGAGCCAGGCAGACGCGTCGCGGCGATCGACCGCATTTCGATCGTCCATCAGCGCGGCAAGCGTCACGTCGTGGTTGTGCGCCAGCACCGCGATCTCGTGTTGCGTGGCCGCCAGATCGCCCTTGAGCAGCAGGTACTCGAGCGTGCTCTGCAGACGTGACATCTCCTGCGCCAGTCGTTTGCGGCTGTCTTCCTCCGCGGCATGCTCGGCCTGCGGAACGTGATACAGAAATTGACGGCACTGAGCGTCGCGGCGAAGCCCAGCAGGATGAGCGGAACCGTGAGCTTGAGCGACGCGGGGACAGGAATCTTCATCGGCTGCCCGTAGTCTGGGCGCGCAAGCTCGCACGCGACTCGCGGACCGCGTCTCCCGGCACGCGAGCGTTCATTTCTGCAGTTCCTCCAAGGGGCCCGGCGCAAGCAGGCCCTCGATTTCCAGCGGCCCGCGGAGCAGCTTCGCATCGACCATCAGCGCCATCAGCCGGCGCCCGGTGACCGCCAATTCCGGCGTCGCGCCGCCCAGCATCGCCAGGTTTTCCTCGCGCGAGGGAACGCGAAGGCCCCGCTGCGCCTCCAGGAACTGCTCCCCGCTCGTCTGTTGGCGGATACCCATGCGTCGCGCGGCATCGTCGGGCTCGCTCTTCATGTAGTCGATGCGCGCGAACCAACCCGTGAGTAGCGCCGGACCGCTTTCGGCTGCTTGTCGAAGACGTCGGCCCGGACCGCAAGCAGGTCGACGATCTCGCCGGGAATCTGCGTGCTGTCGAACAAGCGTCTTGGCGCCTGCCTGGAGGAACTGGGCACGATAGGGGTCGAACGTGACGGCGCCGTCCACCTGGCCCTTCTCAACGCGCTCGGCTGCTCGTTCGACTCGAGATGCACCACGTTGACGTCGCTCGCCTGCATGCCGTTCAGCGCCAGGGCACGGCTCAGCACGAACGCGCCCAGCGCGCTGCTCTCGACGGCGACCGACTTGCCCTTGAGATCGTGCATCGTGCGCATGCCGCGGCGGCCCACGACGACATCGGCTCCGTGCGATACGTCGACCACGAGGATGATGCGCGGCTGCAGTCCGTCCGCCGCAAGGCCGAACAACTCATCGAGGCTGATGACCATGCCGTCGATGGCCTGGTTTCGAAACGCGCGCAGCACCTCGCTCGCCGACGGATACTCGACCAGCTGCACGGCCTCGGGATCGAGGCGGCCCAGCTCCCGCGCCAGGTACAGCGGCTCGCTGCCGATCCAGACGTTGGTGCCGATGCGCAGCGGCGGCTCCGGTCGCGGGCACGCAGGCAGCCAGCGACAGACATAGCGCGACGCACGCGAGAGCGCACAGATGCTTACCCGCGCGGAGGCGATCGGTGCATCGCTTCTTCACGCTCCGTCCGGAACGAAGATGTAGCCCTCGTTGCGGATGGTCCTGATGAAGCGCGGGTGCTCGGGATCGGGCTCGATCTTCTTGCGCAGCCGCATGATGCGCAAGTCGACGCTGCGGTCGAACGGATCCCAGTCGCGTTGCTGGTTCAGGTTCAGGATGCGTTCGCGCGACAGCGGCCGGTTGGGATGCTCCGCGAGCGCCTTGAGCAGGTCGAACTCCAGCGGCGACATCGGCACCTCCGCGCCCGTTCTCGTCGCTGAGCCGATGCGCCGCGAGGTCGAGCACGCAGCGTCCGATGCGCACGCGCGCGGCGCCGATTTCGGCGCGAGCCGCGGCCGACGTGCGGCGCAGCACGCTCTTGACGCGCGCAACGAGCTCGCGAGGATCGAAGGGCTTGGGGACGTAGTCGTCGGCGCCCATCTCGAGGCCCGACGATGCGATCGACGACCGTCGCGGCGGACGTCAGCATGACGATCGCGATCTTGGCGTAGCGCTCGCGCAGGTGCCGCGCGAGGCTCAGGCCGTCCTCGCCGGGCATGTGGATGTCGACCAGCGCCAGGTCGATGGCGTGCTTGGCGGCCATCGCCCGCGCGGCGCTGGCGCTTTCCGCGCCGACGACGGCATAGCCGTGCGCGACGAAGTATTCCTCCAGCACCTCGCGCACGTCGGGCTCGTCGTCGACAATCAGGATGGTGGCTTTTGAGGCCACTGCCCCTGCTCCCTTCCGCCGGATTTTCGCTGCGTCCGAACCGGCGCGCGCAATGCAGGCGGAATCATGGATCGTACAACTACTCTGCTCGGATGTGGAGTCCAAGGTTACTCGGCCGACGGAGTCTGGAACCCGGATCATAAATCGAGCCGCCCTCCAATCGACACGCGCGGGGTACGGATGAAACAAACGAAACAAAACGGGCCTCCGGGCGAAGTTTGCCTGTCACGCCTCGGCCGTAGAGTGCACTTCATCGACTAGACGAACGGGAGATGAAAGTGCAACGGCGAAGCAGAGCAGTCCAAGGTGTCTGGACCTCGATCATTGGCCTCTCGGGCGGAGTCCGCACGCAACGCGCGGCCAGCGCCTATCGGCAGCCCCGATCGACACCTGGAACGACGCACCGCGCGGCGGCGGTGCTGCATTGGGTCGCGGGCCTCGCCCGTGCGTCGTCTCGCGCCCTGTCAAGCGCCGCCCTACGGCTCGACGCTTGGCTCGAGAGACGCCGTGCGGCCGCCGCGGCGTTCCACGATTTTCGAACCATGAGCGAGCGAGACCTGCTCGATATCGGCTTGACTCGGGTCGACGTGCACCGGGTGGCATGGGGTGCGCACAGATGAACAGACATGCGATGTCGGACCCGGGCTCGCACGGCATTGCGGGCACCGCGCGCGTCGCCTGCGCTCTATGGCTGCTTGCCGGGTTCATCGGCGCGAGCGCGCTCGCCGCCGGGATTCTGCAATGGTTTGACGACGGAGCGAAGCCGCTACCGGCGCTGATCCTCGCGATTTTCGGCGGCACGCTGGCCGCGACGGGCGGCCTTCATGCCCGCGCTGCGCTGGACCGCGCAGAGCAAGAGGAGGCGATCGCTGATCGTTCACCCACAGGGTCCACAGGAGCACGATGATGGCACTTACCGTCCGGCGTCTCAACGAAGGTCAGCGCGTGACTTTGTTGAAGCATTTTCTCGCATTGCCGCCCAAAGACCGGAGCATGCGCTTTGGTGCCCCGATTGCGAGCGCGGGGATCGCGGCGTACGTCTCCAGAATCGACCTCGATCGCGACGCGGTCCTGGGTGTCCAGGACGACTCGCGCTCGCTGATAGCGGTCGCGCACGTCGCGGTCGAGGACAATGCAGCCGAAGTGGCGCTTTCGGTCTTGCCGCCACATCGCAGGCGCGGGATCGCCAGCGCGTTGTTCCGGCTCGCGCTGGCTCATGCGCGCGGCACTCGCGTACCAATGCTCGTCATGTGCTTTCTGCTGGCCAATGCGCCGATCTTGCGCATCGCGCGAAAGTTCGGCATGCACGTTGCCGCCGTCAGCGGTGAGGCGAGCGCGCGCCTCGATCTGCGACAGCCCTCGCCTGTGGCCGCCACGGGCGCGTCGGCGAGCGCGGCTTGAGGCCGAGGGAGGCGGCGCCTCCCTCGGCCACGGCCGGAGCATCGCCTCGCGTGGCGATCGCCCGATCAACGCTCACTCGCAGTTGCTCGCCGTGCTCGCGCGTACTGGGACGCAACACAAGAAACAAAAGAGGGCGTCGCGTGACATTGGCCTACCACAGTCGCCGCCTAGACTTTGCGTACGCCTTGAAGTTTGGGCGGTTCAGTCGAGCAACCGGAAGCGATCGGCGGTGTTCGGACAAGGGGCTCGTGCCCACCGCCGCGCTGTTGAGAGGAAAAGCATGTGCAGATCAACGGATTTCGAAGTACGCGACGCCAACGGAAAACTTACAACCGATTCGAGAAGCGTAAATATGTCGGCCGAGATCGCGGACGCCTCGATTGCATCTCTCGCGCAACGACGCAGCTATGACCTGTATCAGGCAGCGCGCGCCCATCGCGCGGCCGCGATCGCCTCCATGGTGATATCGGCGGCAAAGGTGACTGTGGTGATTGTGCGCCGCGCCTACGCGCGGCATGTTCTGCGCGAGCGGGCGAGGGCTGCCAGCGAAGCGCTGCGGACGCTCGACGATCGCACGCTACACGACCTCGGGTTTCACCGGAGCGAACTGGATTCGTTGCCGGAATGGATGGAGGCAATGCATACGGGCGCTGGTGCGCGCGTCGAGCGAAGTGCATCGCCGTCCGGCGCCGGCTTCGTCCTGCAGCCGCACGGAGCGGCGTTTCAACGATTTCCAAGTCCGGCGGCGATCACACCGCAACATCGTGAGGAGAGGCGTATGCGCCCGTACGAACCATCGACACCGCGTTTTGCCGTCGGTCTCGCGGCGGCAGCCATGACCGCGATCACCCTGGGCGTCATGGTAGTTGCTCCCGCGATGATCGAAGCCGGCAAACAGGAGACGGGAACACTTGCTGCATCGCAAGTCGTGCCGGCAATGCGGGGCGGCGCCGTCGCCAGCTCCGCGATCGCGATCGTTGCATTCCATCAGCCGTGGCTCGCGATGGCCGACGCAAGCCACATGAATCGAACTGCGAGCCGGAAGCCGCATTAGGCGGCGCTCCGTATTGCGGACACCAAGCGGAAGCGCTCCTGCGCCCCGCGCCATCTACCGGGAGAGCATCACCATGTCCGAAGTCATTGCTGCACCATTGCCCAGCGTCGATCTTGCCGCGCTCAAGGCGCGCCAGCACGCTGCCTGGTCCGCGGGCGACTATGCTGTTGTTGGCACAACCTTGCAGATCGTGGGTGAAACGCTATGCGAGACGCTTGACCTGCGCTCAGGCTCGCACGTGCTCGACGTTGCCGCCGGCAACGGAAACGCTTCGCTCGCGGCAGCGCGACGCTGGTGTGCGGTGACGTCGACCGACTATGTGGCGTCGCTGCTCGAAGCCGGTCGCGTGCGCGCACAGGCCGAGGGACACTCGATCAAGTTCCAGGAGGCCGACGCCGAGAATCTGCCGTTTCCCGATGCGTCGTTCGACATCGTGATGTCCACCTTCGGGGTGATGTTTACCGCAAACCAGGACAAAGCTGCGAGCGAGCTGATCCGTGTTTGCAAGCCGGGTGGACGGATAGGCTTGGCGAACTGGACGCCGGAGAGCTTCGTCGGACAGTTGTTCAAGACGATCGGCAGATACATACCACCGGCTCCAGGCGCGAAGTCGCCCGCACTGTGGGGAACCAGGACGAGACTCGACGAACTCTTCGGAAAGGCTGCGCAGGACATCCGTGTGACGAGTCGCGATTTCGTGTTCCGCTACCGTTCGCCCGCGCATTGGATCGACGTCTTCCGTGCCTACTACGGGCCGTTGACCAAGACCTTCGCCGCGCTCGACACCGCGAACCAGGCGGCATTTACCCAGGAACTGCTGACCCTTATAGAGGCACGCAACCGCTCGGGTGATCGCACGCTGGTGTTGCCCAGCGAGTATCTCGAAGTCGTGATCGAACGAAAGCGCTGAGCCTTTTGCTGCCGCGTGGCGTGTCGCGCGGAAGACGCTGACGACACACGTGCAGGACTGCATCGCACCAATGGCTCTCGGCGGATTGGTCGGCTAGACCGCCGGAGCCGTCGGCACGCGGTCCAGCGCAAATCGAATTGCCCGAATGTCCGCGATCACGCCCATAAGCCGTATCCCGATCGAGCAGGCCAAGAAAATCACGCTCACCCTGAATGGGGCCGCGGCGAGAGCGCTCGGACTCACCGTCCCGCAGTCGATCATCGTCCGCGCGGACAAGGTCATCGAGTAATGCGCGAAGTCTGCGGGCCGCGCTGTCGCGGTGCGACCCGCCGCGCTCGCCGCGATTGCATCTGCAGCGAGCGTTGCAACCCGGGCCGCGGCAGCCTCAGGGGCGCGCCTCGAACACCAGATTGAACGGCGTTTGGGTGGCGCAGCGAAACTCGCTGAATCCTCCCGCAGTGACCACCTCGCGCAGACGTTTCTCTCCGGCCTGTGCGCCGAGGCAAAGTCCCACCTCCTGCGATCGCGAGCAAGGCGTGCACAGCATCGTCGAGAACGAGTAGTAGACGCGCCCGACCGGATTGAGATTGTCCTCGAGCTTATCCTTGGCAAACGGCTCGACGATCATCCACGTGCCGTCCTTGGCCAGCGACTTGCGCACGTGCGTCGCAGCGCCGATCGGATCGCCCATGTCGTGCAGGCAATCGAACACTGCCACGAAATCGTAGTCTTTTCCTGGAAAGTCCTTCGCCTTCGCCACCTCGAAGCGCACGCGATCGGCGACGCCGGCGCGCTTCGCCGAGGCGCGGGCGGCCTCGATCGAGCCATCGTGGTAGTCGAAACCAACAAAGCTCGAGCGCGGGTACGCCTGCGCCATGAGAATGGTCGAGGCACCCTGGCCGCAACCGATATCGGCGACGCTGCCGCCGGCCTCGAGCTTCGCGGCCACGCCGTCGAGCGCCGGGATCCACGCGCTGACGAGGTTGGCGATGTAACCGGGTCGGAAGAACTTCTCGCAACCGTGAAATACGCGCGGATCGTGCTCGTGCCAGCCCATGCCGGCGCCGGTGCGAAAGCTCTCGGTGAGGCGCGGAATGGCTTGGAGCGAGCCGAGCGCAAGCTCGAACGCACCAGGGAGATACGCCGGGCTGTCCTCGTTCGTCAGCGCGAACGCTTGTTCCTCGTCGAGGCTGAATCGTTGCGTTCTGGGATCGTAGTGGACGTAGCCACCCGCGGCCTGCGACGACAGCCACTCGCGCACGTAGCGTTCATCGGTTTTGGTCGCCGCCGCGAGCTCGACCGAGGTCATCGGTTTCGATGCCAGCGTCTTATACAGCCCCAGCTTGTCGCCGATCACGACCATGCCCGCGTGAACCGTTGCACCGAGATCGCCGACGAACTTGCCCATGAACGCATTCAGCTTATCCATATCGAGAGCCATAGTTGCATCCTCTTTCAGCGTGAGAAAATCGACAAGCCAGCGATCCGCGGCGCGGACCTGGTTGTCTGCGTTGCGCGCTTCCTCGAACGGCGCAACGCGTGGCACGATGATGGCTGGGGCAGGGCTCTCTGTCGTGAGGCGTGGGTCCCGTCGCCGCACGGACAACGGACGCTCAAAGCACCGCTGAAACCCGATGTTTTGGGACCTGAGTCCCAGGAGCTAGCGTTCTTTGACCCGGGACGCGGCGTTGCCCACGCCCATCCCGACCTCGCGCGCGCGAACGATCGCCTGCGCGCGTGTCTCCACCTGCAGCTTGGAGAAGATGCGGGTGATGTGGTTGCGCACCGTCTTGTTGCTGACTCCCGCTCTGCGCGCGATGTCGTCGTTGTCGTGGCCCTGGGCGATCAGCTCCAGCAACTCGCGCTCGCGCTGCGTCAGATCCGCGAAGGGCAGCGGAAGGCATACCCGACGCTGGGTCGAGAAAGGCATGCATTTCGTCGACGAGGGATTGCCACGCCGGCTCGTGCGCAAGCATCACGTGATTGCGGGATTGCAAGGGCACGAAGCGGGCGCCGGGGATGAGGCTTGCCACCAGCCGTCCTTCGTCGAACGGTATGCGTGCGTCGTCATGACCGTGCAAGACCAGCGTCGGGCAGCGGACTCTTGGCGCGAGCTGCTGGACGTCGATCTGGGCATAAGCGCGCACCATGCGGCTTGCGCTCTCCGGCGACGCCGAGAGCTGCTGCAGGCGGTTGAACGAATCGACTTCCTCGGGCGTGCCGTCGGGGAGGAAGAGCGAGGTGAACATCTGACGAAACGCGGGATTTTCGCGGCCCCAACCAAGCTCGATCAGCTTCATCATTGCGTCGAACTCTTCGCTTTGACGTGGCCCGAGCCCGCGCTTGAGAACCCCGCGCGCATACGATCCGTACAGCACGAGCTTTTCCACGCGTTCGGGATGGCGCGCCGCGTAGGCGATCGCGACGGCACCGCCCTGCGACATGCCGAGAAGCGTGAAGCGCGCGAGGCCCGCGGCATCTGCTACTGTTTCGAGGTCGCGGACCCAGTCGTCGAGCGTGAATCGCGCGACATCGCGATCCGACAGGCCGCAACCGCGCGGATCGTAGCGGAAGAGCGTGTTGTTCCGGGAAAGCTCTTTCAGCCACGGGATCCACACGGCGGTCGTTCCGTCGAATTCCACGTGCGTGAGCCACGAGCCGACCTTCAACACGGGCGGTCCAGCGCCGAGTCTCGCGTAGGCGAGCCGCACGCCGTCGCCGGTGGTGCAGAAACGGATGTCCTGTTCGTGCCTGCTCACGCTGGATTGGATCGCGGCCGTCGTATGCGGGTTCGGCATCGGGTGCCGGTGCGCCGATTATGCCTCTTTTCGGGAGGTTTCCCGGGACGTCGCAGGGGCGGCGCCCACACTCGCGGGGCGCAATCGCCGAGCCAAGGCGAAGTGCCGAGATCGGCCCATTCGGCGCGCGGACACCGAACCCGGTTGGAAGGTCGTCAGTGTTTCTCGAGAAACGCCGCGACAGCGGATTCCTGTGCCGTGCGCAGTGAAGCGCAGAGGCGGATCTGCTCGAGCGCCTGCTTCAAGGTTCGCTCTCCGCCCGCGTAGCTCGCGATGCGGTCGTGCCAGAAGCCCTCGACTTCCGCGCGATCCTTGTCGCTGCACAGGCGCGCGGCGTAGGAGGGCCATGAACCGGGTGTGTCGGTCGGAACGCGGGCCGCCATGGCATCGAAGTTGGCCACGAGAAAGTCGTTCGTAGTGCGTCGAGGCGGCCCCCAGTATTCGCTGATTCGCAGCGCGGTCATCGACTCGCGTATGTCGAACGCCGGATCGAGGAGGATGTCGTGACCGCGGCGCGCCAGAACCGGATCGGTGAACGTAAAAAGCGCAATCATCAGGTTGCGCCGATCGAGGCTGTCCGTTGTCGCCCTCGCTTCAGCGAGAAGGGCGTCGAAGGTCGCCGCGTCGCCGGTCTCCGCGGCGACCAGCAGCACGGAATCGACCATGCCCGGATCGATGCGCTTGCGATCGCCGATCCATGCCATGGCCAGGCGGCGAGCCTCTGCGGCGAGCTTCGGATCTTCGGGCGCCGCGAAGCGAATGATCGTCCTGCGCACGAGCTGATCGTCATCGCTTTCGTTCCCTCGCGGCGAGAATCCCAGCTTGCGCGCGCGATCGCCGTAGACTTCGCGCACGAATGCGGAAAACTCGGCTCGCTCGGCATCGCCGACAAGCGTGTCCCTGACGAAAGTCGCGAGCCCGATGGCGGCCTCGACGACGTGCCGCTCGTGGACCTTGCTGGCGGCGCGCACCCACTCGAGCGCCTGCGCGCCACTCAACGACCCCGCGCGAACAAGGGCGCGCATGTCATAAAGCAGACTGGCGTACTCCGAAGCCGAAAGGCGGTCACGATCCGCCGCGAGTCTTGTCAGAAGCCCGTCGCGATGGTCTGCGACGTAGTAGCCTCGTCCGCCTGCGTTCGCGTAGACGAACGTCGGGCAGGGCCCCTCCAGCGGAAGCTCATCCGACGATCGCGTCAGCAGCATGCACGATTCCCGGGTTGACGCGCCCGGTGCCGTAGCGCGCACATACCGGGATCTGCCAGCGTTGGTCGTCCTCCGCCGCGCCGAGCGGCGTCAGGCGATGCTGCGACAACGCCAGCTTCGGGCCGCCGGCGGAGCAATGCAGCTCGACCTCGACTCGCGGGACGCCATTCTGGTCGAGAAATGTGGACAAGGCGGAGGCGACCGGCAGCTTCGTGGCGCTCGCCAACGCACCCAGGAAGTCGTCGACGGTTGCGCTGCTATCGCGGCGGGCCTCGAGATAGTGGCGGACGCCCCGACGGAACGGCTCCTCGCCAATCCAGCCTTCGAACATCCCGAGCACCGTTGCTCCTTTCTGGTAGGTGATCGAGTCGAACGCGTTGTCGATGTCGCCGCGCACGACAATCGGCTCGCGAATGCGCCGCGCGGACACGAGCATGTCCTCGCCAATCGCTTCGGCGCGTTCCTCGCTCCGTGCAGCGCCGTGCTCGTAGCCCGGGTCCCAATCGTCCACCATTTTCGAGGCGAACCAGGTTGCGAACGCCTCGTTTAGCCAGATGTCGTCCCACCACGCCGCAGTCACCAGATCGCCGAACCATTGGTGAGACATCTCGTGCGCGCCGACGCTCGTGCTGCCGTGCCGGAACCGCGGCGTCGCGGCGCCCGGCTTGGCGAGCACGTTCGGAGCGCCGTAGGTGATCAGGCCGACGTTCTCCATGGCGAAGCCGACCGTGAGCGGGATTGCGATCTGGTCGAGCTTCTTGTAGGCGTAGCCGATGCCGAACCAGCGCTCCATGCGTCCGAAAAGCTCCGGATACGCGCGCGCAACGAACGCCGCGTCGGCGACACGTCCTCGCGGGACGATGATGCGCATCGGCGTCGGGTTGGCCCCGACGCGCCCGAGGTCGACCATCTGCCAGGGACCTACGGCGAACGCGATAAGGTATGAAGGCAGTGGACGCGTCTGCGCGAAGCGCACTGTCTTCAGGCCGTCGCCCGTCTCGACCTCCGACACGACCGGGGTGTTCGACACCGCGATGAGGGCGCGCGGGACGCGCAGCGTCAGCTGCCACGGCACCTTGAATCCGGGCTCGTCGAAGCACGGAAAGGCGCGGCGCGCGGAGAGGGCCTCGAACTGGGTCATCGCATACCAGTCTCCGCCATACTGCAGAGCGAAGATGCCGCGCGTCGCGTTGCGGGCTTGCTCGGCCTCGAACGACAGCGTCAGGCGATGCTGTCCGGCAGGCAGCGCCGGCTCGAAGGCTATCCCGACGAACTGGTCGTGCGGCGGCAGCAGCGTGACCGCAATGCCTGGATCGCCCACCGAGGCGCTCGATACCGCGACCGAGTCGGCGTTCAACCATAGCACCCGGTGTGGGCGATCCAGTGCCACGTCGATCGCGATCTCTCCCGACGCTTTGGCGTCGCCGGGAACCACGGTCAGCGTCAATTCGTAGCGCGTGGGCCGCGAGCCGCCCGGGATTCGAAGCGCGGGTGGGGAATATTCGTCCTGAAGCGGGACGGGCGCCTGCGCGCAGGCGGAAAAGCTGAGAGCACACAAGACGACAGGCGCGAGCAGTACAGCGAGCGCCTTGCGCGTGAAGATTCCTCGCGGGAGTGAATCGCGGAGCGTCAGCGCCGCCACGCTGCGGATGCGGTGATACCAGCCAGCATTAATGCGAGAAGCCATCTCATTATTCTTGGCATTGTTGTTCCCCGCGCGGGGAGTGCGACGATTATATGACGCCGGACTGGTCGGTGGTCAACGAAAAGACGCGGCGAAGAGTCGACACCTCGCTAGCGTTGTTGTTTCCGACCGAGCCAGGCGAACGCCGACTCGATGAACGGCAACGCATCCTTCAGCACGGGTATGCCGTGGCACATGATCAGTCGCTCGGGGCGCCAGTCGATCACTCGCTGAAGACGATTCTCTGCCTTGCGCGCGGCGCCGGAAGAACGACGAATCGATAGTCGATCGGCGTGCCGCCGCGCGGGGCCATGACTCCGCCCACGCGGGCGATGAATCTCTGGAAACGCGTCAGCGGGCCCGCGTCGAAGTTCTCCACCAAATCGCCGAAGATGACCGTTCTCGACTCCTTGTGAAAAAAGACGATCTCTTCGAGAAATCGACTTCCTTTGAACAGAAGCTGGTCGATGTCCTGCGCCCAACCGGGATGGGGCGTGTCGCCCAGCTTGCCGTGAAAGATGAGGTCGGGTCGCTTTTCGGGCAGCTGAGGCGGCGAAAAGCTTTGAGCGTTCGGATAGGCCTCCTGCCATTCGGACCAGAACAGATGATGCAGCTTGTTCGGGGACACGAGGTAGCGAGGGCTGCCCAGCGCATCGACGGCTTTGCGCACCTCCGCCGTGAGCTCGATGGGCGAGTGGATGAAGAGGCCGCTGTCCGGCAAGCGCGCGATGGTCATCCGCGTTGGAAACGGAAAGAACCAATCCACCACCGGACCGTCCATGATCCATAGCGTTCGGGAAATCTGAGTCGGAGTGGCCATGAGAGGACCTCGACTATTGCGTGGAGACTCGGTTGCGCCCGGCGCGTAGTGTGCACCGGAGGCAACCCCGGAAGCCGGCGCCCGCACCCACGTCGTTTCAATCATAATTCGGTCGGAGCGGTTGACTCGGGGGCGCGCGTAAGAGAATCGGAGGAACTCTTGAAATTGAACTCGGAGTCTGCATGGCCGCTCGGCGGCGCGATCGCACTTTACATTATCACTTTTTGCAACGCCGCTGCGTTGTCCCAAAACCTGCCCCAAACCATGACCTATCCAACCACGAAGAAAGTCGATCAGACCGACGTCTACTTCGGTACTTCGGTGGCCGACCCTTACCGCTGGCTCGAGGACGACAATGCCGCCGACACCAAGGCTTGGGTCACCGAGCAGAACAAGGTGACCTTCGCGTACCTCGACAGGATTCCCTATCGCCCACAGGTCCTGACCCGCATCCGGCAGCTCGTCGACTACGCGCGTTACAGCGCGCCCTTTCAGAAGAACGGCTATATCTATTTCCTGAAGAACGACGGCCTCCAGAACCAGTCGGTGCTCTACGTTCAGAAGGGTCTGGAGGGGACACCCGAAGTCCTGCTCGACCCGAACACATTTTCACCGGATGGTACGGTGCGCCTGACCTCATTTACGCTGAGCCGGAACGGCAAATACGCCGCCTACGGCAAGACGGCGATTCCGGGCTCGGATTGGCTCGATGTGTACGTCATGGACATGGCCACGCGCAAGAACCTGCCCGACGTGATCCATTGGGTGAAGTACCTGGGCGTTTCGTGGCGCGGTGACGGCTTCTACTACAGCCGCTTCCCGCAGCCGGATCCGGCGACGCAACTGACCGCGCCCGACGCTAACCACAAGGTGTATTACCACAAGCTCGGAACCCCGCAGAGCGAAGACGCGCTCGTCTACGAAATCCCCGAGCATCCGACGTACTACGTCGAGGTCGAAACCACCGAGGACGAGCGCTTCGTTTTCCTCGAAGTCCAGGATCCGTCCAAGCGTGGAAATACGCTCGCGGTGCGCGACGACAGCAAGGGCGAGAAGGCGTTCCGGCCCATCATCGCCGAGTTTTCCGACGACAGCTTCGACCCCGTCGATAATATCGGCGACAAGATTTTGATCTCGACCAATCGCGGCGCGCCGAACCGCAAAGTCATGCTGTACGACCCCAAAAAGCCCGACGAAAAGGATTGGACAACGTTCCTGCCGGAGAAAAGCGATCGGCTCCAGACGATCTCACATGCGGGAGGAAAGCTCTTCGCAACGTATCTCAAGGACGTGGCTGCGCATACCTATGTCTACGATCGCGCGGGCAAGCTGGAAAACGAGATCCGCTTCCCCGGGCCCGGAACGGCTACCGGGTTCGATGGACGAAAGGAAGATCGCGAGGTCTTCTACATTTTCACTTCGATGAATTATCCGCCGACCATTTTTCGCTACGACATCGCGTCGCACAAGGAGTCAGTATTTCGTATCCCGGAGATTCCCGGCTTCAAGGAAGGCGCGTTCGAAAGCAAGCAAGTCTTCTTCACGAGCAAGGACGGCACGCGCGTGCCGATGTTCCTCGTCTACAAGACAGGCCTCAAGCTCGACGGTCGGAACCCGACCATCCTGTATGGCTACGGTGGCTTCGACATCACGCTCAATCCGACTTTCAGTGCGTCGCGCCTCGCGTGGCTGGAGCAGGGTGGTGTTTTCGCCATGGCCAATCTGCGGGGCGGCGGCGAATACGGCGAGAAGTGGCACGAGGGGGGAATGCGGCTCAAGAAGCAGAATGTCTTCGACGATTGCATCGCTGCCGCGCAATACCTGATCGATCAGCACTACACGTCGCAGCAATACCTCGCGCTGCAGGGCGGAAGCAACGGAGGTCTTCTCGTCGGCGCGGTCATCAATCAGCGGCCTGACCTGTTCAAGGTCGCGATCCCCGAATTCGGCGTGATGGACATGCTTCGGTTTCAGAAGTTCTCCTCGGGGAATGGCTGGGTCGCCGACTATGGCTCGAGCGACGACGAGGCGCAGTTCCGCTACCTGCTTGCCTATTCGCCAATACACAACATCAAGCCGACCGTGAGCTATCCGGCGACGCTGGTGATGACTTCGGATCACGACGACCGCGTCGTGCCCGCGCATTCATTCAAGTACATCGCGACGCTGCAGCAAAGTGGAGGCGGCACGGCGCCGCATCTGATTCGCATCGACACCAACTCGGGGCACGGCTCGAGCAACCTGTCGAAGGGTCTCGAAGAGGCTGCCGACATCTATTCGTTCATCTGGGCGAATATGGATGTAACGCCGAAGTACTGAACAATGAAAAACGACGGCTGACTCTTGGGGAGAGTGGAAAGAGCGCTGACGTACTTGTCATGGCCGTTGGGAGTGATCGTGATCGTCGCGCCGGCAGTCTCCATGTGCACGATGGCATACGCAAGGATGGCAGTCCGATCAGCGAGATGATGCCGTGGAAGACCTACGGGCAAATGTCGGATACCGAATTGAAAGCAGTGTGGGCTTATCTGCGGACCGTTCCCGCGGAGGCAAAAGAAAACCACTGACGGAGCCAGCGAGCGTTCACGCTGCTTGCGGCGACGCACGGAGGGTCGCTGAATGTCAGCGAAACGCTTCGGCGCGCGCGGTGACAGCCAGCGGCCTCAGAGCCCAAGCATCGACGAACTCTCTTCCAATCCATACCAACCCTCGTCCTGTGCGCGGCGGGCGACCTTGGCGCGTCTGCGCAATCGCATGTCAAGCAGATTGCGCTGTACCGGATGCATCAGTGCAATGGCAGCGAGAGCGCTCACCGCGAGCATTCCACCGCAGACGATAAGCGCGTAGGAAGCGATATGCGGTCGGGTCGCGCTCTGCGCGACGAACATCGAGCTCGCACCCGCCGCGATGACCACGGGATAGACGAAGTCACTGTAACGGTACGCGACGAAGGCGCCTGCTGCCGCGGCGATCGCGAGAAATACCGCGTCAACGTCATCCTGCACGAATGAAGTTCCCAGCAGCACCCCGCGGGAATTCAACCACTGGGTCATGGAGATCAGCAGCGCGACGGTCATGGCTGCGAAATAGAGACTGAAAGGAGCCCGCAGCCAGGCGGAGTGGCGTCCCGGGGACGCGGACGCGACGCGCACGAACATCACGGCGCACAGCGCAGCGCTGGAGGCGACCAGCGTCGTGGACAGAGCGATATCCTGATGGCGAAACGCAACGACCCAGCACGACGCCAGCACGGCGGTCAGCGCGATGGGCATGACCAGATGGTCGTAGATCGTCATGCGGACCCTGCGCGGCCATAGGGCCTCGACGTAGAAAAGCAGAAACGCGAACAGGATGGCTGCGCACAATGCCTTCACGAAGACGGGGGGCATGATGCTGCCACCGTAATCCGCCGCCACTTCCGCGATCGTGGGAACGTTGCCGAGAGCGCTGTAGTCGGCCATGAAGGCGATGCTCGTCGCGACGAGCATCAGCGACGCCCATCGCAGGATTGTCAGGGAGGAGGGGGTACCCTTGTCTGTTGCCATGGCGACTCCGACTGTTGCCTACAAGCCGTAGTATGCCACTCCGGTCACCGGGCGCAAAAGACTCGCACCCGGCGCTCGAGGCGCGCGCTCGAATGGCAGGCGTACTCGCGGGCAACCCGCGGGGAACGCCTGCTACTGTTATCGCGCGCGCTCGAAATCCATAACCCAGTTCGTCTCCCAGGTGGCGCCGCCATCGGTCGAGAACGCCTGCTCCCA
Source organism: uncultured beta proteobacterium (assembly GCA_963730465.1). GTDB lineage: Bacteria > Pseudomonadota > Gammaproteobacteria > Burkholderiales > Casimicrobiaceae > PALSA-1003. Next base: position 421,635 of record CAVSRR010000005.1, read on the forward strand.
ATGACACGACGTGGGAGTGATTTTCGACCACGTGTAGCGGACACGGATCGGTATGCCCTTGAACGTATCGTCGCCGAGGAAGGTTCCGACGCCTCCGTGAAATCTGCCTCTCACGGGCGGATCCAGGGGCCCCAGCGGTGTGCGGCTGTCGAGCCACCAGATCGACCAGGTGCCGGATTTGGGCTCGAAGGATCGCAGGCCCGCGCCGTGGTAGGCGCCGTCGGGACGTTCCAGTACGTTGTCGTCGAAGGTTCCGTAGCCTCCCATTGTCTTCTGCGTTACCGAGCTGCCATCGAACTCGATCCAATCGTGACTGTTTGCAAGGCGCTCCTTCAGCTGCCGATGGTGGACCTGCCACCGTCCGATCAGGAAATCGAAATCATTGAGTCCGGGAGGTACGGTCGTCATTGCATTCATGGCGGCTCCAGTGGCTTCAGAGGATTGCGCGGCCGGAAATCCGGGCGCGGTAAGGCACAGCGTCGTCGCCAGGGCAGCGACGGTCATTCGGGCGATCTTCATGGCGAACTCCGGAATGAGGTTGTCGGAGCCGTCCTTGTAGCAGCCTATACCTGCCATCTGATGTCAGGTATTCGTGCTAGCCTAGACAAATGCGCGCAAGCCGCCTTCTCTCCATTCTCCTGAGCCTGCAGGCGCGGGGACGCTTGACGGCATTGGAGATGGCAGAGGAGCTCGAGGTCTCGGAACGGACGATTTACCGCGACATCGATGAGCTCAGCGCCGCCGGCATTCCGGTCATTGCCGACCGCGGGCGCAGCGGCGGCTTCAAGCTCGCCGACGGGTTTCGCACCCAATTGACAGGCCTCACCGAAAGCGAAGCGGAGACGCTTTTCCTGGCGGGCCTCCCGGGTCCGGTCGCCGAGCTCGGTCTCGCCGACGTCATGGCGGTGGCGCGCAACAAGCTGATGGCGGCATTGCCCGCGGGAGCGCGGGCGGAGCGTGTCGCGACGCGATTCCATCTCGATGCGGCAGGATGGTTTCGCGCGACGGATGCGGTCGCGCCGCTGCCGACGGTCGCACGCGCAGTCTGGGATGCACGCTACCTGCGATTCCGGTACGGGCAGCAAGGCGACGCCGCCGCGCGCAAGGTTGGTCCCCTCGGTCTCGTGCTCAAGGCAGGGATCTGGTACCTCGTGGCGCAAAAGGGCCATTCGATTCGCACCTACCGCGTGGGGAAAATCTCCGAGGCCGAGGCGCTCGACGAACCCTATGTCCGGCCGCCGGAGTTCAACCTCGCCGCGTCGTGGGCGAGGTCGTCTCGCGAATACGAAACGAGCAGCTACACCGATAGCGCGACCATTCGGCTTTCGCCGCGCGGGCGCGCGCTGCTCGATCTGCTCGGTCCGTATGTCGTGGCTGCGGTCGCGAAGACTGCGAGCAAGCCGGACAACCGAGGCTGGGTCCGCTGCACGATTCCGATCGAGTCGGTCGCGCACGGCGTAGGCGAGCTCATGCGTCTCGGGGCGGAAGCAGAGGTCATTTCACCGTCCGTGCTGCGCGCGCAACTCGCGGACGCCTTGCGCAGCACCTTGCGCCTCTATTCGAAGCGCTGATGCGGGCGCGCGTGCGCCTTGCGGGACGCGCGGGATTGTGATCAGCGCGGTCAACGGCGCGCCATCGGCCCGGATATAATCGCGCACGTCTTAACGGATCCTTGTGCGTGGCCGCCAATCCCAAAGGCCGTGTCCTGGCCGAAGCCCTTCCCTATATCCACGCGTACCATGGGAAGACGCTTGTCATCCGCTTCGGCGGAAACGCCATGGCCGACGCCGCGCTCATGTCCGGCTTCGCCCGCGACGTTGCGCTACTGTGGCTCGTCGGCATGCGGCCGATCATCGTTCACGGAGGCGGCTGGCGCATCGACGAGCTGATGCGTCAGATGGGCATCGAAAGTCGCAGGTACCGCGGCATGCGTGTCACCGACGAGCGGACCCTGACAGTCATCGAAATGGCGCTCGCCGAGCTCAATCAGGAGCTGGCGGGGCTCATCAACAGGTTCGGGGCCAAGGCGGTCGGGCTCGACGGTCAGGATGGACGCTTCATTCACGCGCATCGCATGACCGTTCCCGCCGGGCACGGCGATGAGCATGTCGATCTGGGCTTTGTCGGCGATGTCGAGAGCGTGGACGTCGATCTGATCCAGCTGCTGCTCGGACGCGGGTTCGTGCCGGTCATCATGCCCATCGGAGTCGGTTCCGATGGCACGGCGTACCACATCAATTCGGACCTTCTTGCCGGACGCCTCGCGCGCGCTCTCGAAGCCGAAAAACTGATCCTGATGACCAACGAGCCGGGCGTACACGATCGCTCCGGGAAGCTCGCGTACGTCCTGACGGCGAGTGAGGCTGAGAGTCTGCTCATGGACGGAACAGTGGGCGACGACATGCGGCCGCGCGTCGCCGCGGCGTTACAGGCGGTGCGCGAAGGCGTGCGCTCGGTGCACATCATCGACGGCGGCGTGCCCAGTGCGCTGCTCCTCGAAGTGCTGACCGCGCAAGGGGTCGGCACAGCGGTGCGCTCCGATACCGGGCCGCACTTTCTCGAAGACAGCCGCGGATACCTGTTCTCGGAGCAAGCGGCGCCCTGAGTTGCCCTCGCACCGGCGACCAGACGCGCGGCGCCCTCCGCAGAGGGGGGCTACTGTGCAACGACCCTGACGCCGCCGTGTCCGAAAAATTATCTCCTTGACACCCGCATCGGGTCGTCACTACGATGGCCACGAAAATTGTACGAAACGGTGAGTTCAAACCACGACAAGCCACGATAACCCCCCGCTAGACCCCGCATCGAGCACTCATTCCTGGAGGAGACGAAATGGCTGTAACCATGACCATGGAGCATGAGCCAAAGGGCGTGCATCAGACAAAGAAGGCAACCGCGAGCGGCTGGATCGGGTCCGCTCTCGAGTACTACGACTTCTTCATCTATGCGACCGCGGCGTCATTGATCTTCCCGCAGCTCTTCTTTCCCTCGGGCAACCCGCAGGTCGCCATCGTCGCGTCGCTTGCGACCTACGGCGTAGGCTACGTCGCGCGGCCGATCGGCGCGTTCTTCCTCGGGCACTGGGGCGACACGCACGGCCGGAAGACGGTGCTGCTCGTATGCATGTTCCTGATGGGATTCTCGACGATGGCCGTCGGGCTGCTGCCGACCTATGCGCAGGTAGGGGTCTGGGCGCCGGTGTTGCTCGTCGTGCTTCGTCTTATCCAGGGTTTCGCGGTCGCGGGAGAAATCTCCGGCGCAAGCTCGATGATTCTCGAGCACGCGCCCTTCGGCAGGCGCGGCTTCTTCGCGAGCTTTACGCTGCAAGGCGTGCAGGCCGGGCAGATCCTCGCCGCCGCGGTATTCCTGCCGCTCGCCCACTACCTGCCGGAGGACGCGTTCAACAGCTGGGGCTGGCGCGTTCCGTTTCTGCTGAGCTTTTTCGTCATCGTCGCGGGCTACATCATCCGCCGCGAAGTCGAGGAGACTCCGGCGTTCGCCGAAGAAGGCGCGCATGGGCAAGTGCCCAAGGCGCCTATCGTTCAGGCGTTCAAGAACAGCTGGAAGGACATGCTGCGCGTCGTCTGCATGGCGCTGATGAATGTGATCGCAGTGGTGGCTGCGATCTTCGGAGCCGCCTACGCCGTCCAGCCCGCCTACGGGATAGGCTTCAGCAAGGACGTCTATCTCTGGATCCCCGTTCTCGGCAACTGCATCGCCGTCGTGGTCATCCCGTTTGTCGGCAACCTGTCGGACAAGGTTGGGCGCCGGCCGCTGATCATCATCGGAGCGCTGTGCGCGGGCCTGCTCTCGTTCGGCTATCTGTATGCGATCAGCATCAAGAGCGTTCCACTTGCAATCGGGATGTCGCTGCTCATGTGGGGCGTCGTCTATCAGGGGTACAACGCGATTTTCCCGAGCTTCTATCCGGAGCTCTTTCCCACGCGAAATCGTGTGACGGCAATGGCGATCGCCCAGAATGTCGGCACGACTCATCACGGCTCTGCTTCCTGCGTTCTTCGCGTGCGGTGGCGCCTCCCGGCTCAGCGAACATTCCGCTCACCATCGGTGGGCTCACGTTCGCGGTGACGGTCATCGCGGCACTCGCGGCCTACAGCGCGCGGGAAACTTACCGCATCCACCTCAATGACCTCGGCAATCCGGACGCAGTGCCCGTCGACAAGGACACCTACGATCGCATGCGGGCGCAGAGCGTTGCCGAGGCCAACGCGGCAAAGGGGTGACGGTCCGCAACGCGACGGTGCCGAAGACGCGCATCGCGGTGGCCGGGGCCGGTCTCATCGGCCTCGCCCACATCGAGGTCGCGCAGAAGAGCCCCACCTGCACGTTGTCCGCCATCGTCGACCCGGCACCCGCGCGCGGTGGCGGCGGCCGCCAAGGCGGGCGTCCCGCTGTACAAGTCGCTCGATGAGCTCTTCGCCAAGGATCGCCCCGACGGCGTGATCGTCGCCACGCCGAACAAACTGCATCTGGAAAATGGGCTGTCGTGCATCGCCGCTGCCGTCCCGATGCTGCTGGAAAAGCCGATCACGGCGACGGTAAGTGAAGCCGAGACGCTCGTGGAAGCGGCCGACAAGGCGGGCGCAAAGATACTGATCGGTCATCACCGCGCGCACAGCCCGATCATGGCACGTGCCAGGCAACTCATCGACGAAGGACGCCTCGGCAAGCTGGTTGCAGTCATGGGCAGCGCCGTGTTCTTCAAGCCGGACAGTTACTTCAACGACGCGCCATGGCGGCGCGAGATCGGCGCGGGCCCGATCCTAGCCAACATGATTCACGAGGTGCACAACCTGCGGATGCTCTGCGGCGATATCGTCGCCGTGCAGGCCATCTCGTCCCGCGCGATGCGCGGCTTCCCAGTCGAGGACACCGTCGCCATCACCCTGCGATTCGCCAACGGAGCGCTCGGCTCGTTCATGCTATCCGATACCGCCGCCTGCGCTCGCAGCTGGGAACAGACATCGCAGGAGAACAAGGCGTACGCGACCTACACCGACGAAGATTGCTACGTCGTCACCGGGACCTTGGGCTCGCTTTCGATCCCGACGATGCGGCTGAAGACGTTTGCCAGTATTGACGAGCGATCGTGGTACAACCCGATGCACGCGAGTGTTGGCGAAATGACGCGAGCCGATCCTCTCACGCTTCAGCTCGAACACTTCGGCCGCGTCGTTCGCGGCGAAGCGACGCCCACGGTCAGCGTCCGCGACGGCTTGCAGAACCTGCGCATCACCGAGGCGATCGTCGAAGCGGCGCTCACTGGAGCGACGGTCGACACCACCACGCCCGTCTGAAGTAGCCCGACTGAAATCCGACCGTCCAGCAGCGATTGGCGCCGACGAAACGCCTGATGGCGCGGTTCTTACAAGCGCGCGTTCTCCGAGCCCGTCGACGAATGTCGATCAGCGTCCGCGGGAGCCTTCGAACCCCCGAGGCGATACGAAGCCCCTCACGGACCGGCTCAGACCGCGCATGGCCGTTCGGATGCGCGCAACCGCCCGGAGCGTCATATGGCCAAGCAGCATCGCATCGTCCATGCGCTGCTTCGCGGGGGCCCACTCATAGCCGGTCATGCCATAGTCGCTCGCGCGGCGGGGTACAGGCTTGCGTCGAACATCGACAACATTGTTCACGGGCGATTCCTTGTCTTGGTTCCCGGCGGCAATTGCGCCGGCTCGTGAAATGAATATAGAGAGTGGTGGGCCGCAATGCCAATCGCATTGTTGGATGCCGATCATCGATGCTCCTTATTGCGAGAATTGATGGCCCTGCCGAGAAATGGAGAGCCCGAGGGTGCGCCGAGGCGGACGATTCGATCGGCTGGACGCGGTCGTCTAGAGTCGCCGTGACTGCGTCAAGCGCGGCTTGGATAGGCGTAAACTTGCATCGCCGACAGGTCGGCGCACCTCGACGAGCGCGACAGTGCTCCGTTGCACTGAGGTCGGTCGACGGCCTGTCGCTTAGCGCGATCCCGCAATCCCGCAAGCGAAGGCTGCGCGGACACCCGAACGACCTGAGGAGAGACACGATGAACAACCAGGGCTTTTTCGAAATGTGGTCACCGCGGCTGCTGAGCGTGCTGCGCATCGTCGCGGCACTGCTGTTCATGGCGCACGGCACCGCAAAGCTTTTCCAGATGCCGCACATGCCGATGTTCGACAGTCTCCAGCTCATGTCGCTGCTGGGGTTCAGGGCATGCTCGAGGCGGGAGGCGGTTGCTCCTGCTCGTGGGACTGTTCACGCGACCGGTTGCATTCATACTGTCGGGCGACATGGCGGTCGCGTACTTCATGTCTCATTGGCCCAAGAGCTGGATGCCGATCCTGAACGGCGGTGATCTCGCGGTGCTGTTCTGCTTCGTGTTCCTGTATCTGTGGATTGCGGGTCCGGGGCCCTGGAGCCTCGACGAGCGGCTTCGGGGGCCAGAGCCTGACCGGGCGCGGCGATTCAATGGTCGCGTGCTGCGTGCGCGACTATGAAAAGCGCGGATGGTTTCTCTCGCTGGCCGCACGACGATCCACGGCGGCGGCCGTTCACGCGCAAATAGGGTTCGCTTAGGGCCGCGTCCGTCGGTCGGGTCTCCTGCGACCGCGACTCCGGGCTGTAGTCGCGACCAGGGGGCAGGCAATGCAACGAGCATCTTCCTTCACCACCGTCTGGCGATGCGGCGTGATCATTGTCGCGTTGATCGCGGCTATCCAGCTCGCCATCGAAGTGTTCAACGCACCGCGCACGCTATCGCTCGGGGTCCTGAGCGAGCCGCTTTTTGCGGGTAATTTCCTTCGTGAGCGGGGTCCGGACACGATTCGTCGTTGAATCGCTGTCGCCGGCAGTCGCCGTTGAACGCTGCGGGCGTGGTTCCGGGCGATCTGGTGGAGTGGGACAGGCCGCTCGGACGTTGGTACAACGTCGCTGCCGGAGAAAAGGAAACGGTGACCGTCGCTCACGGCGGCGTGAGCCGCAGGATCGAAGTCACGATGCCGGCGGCGAGCACGGTCCCGCGCCACCAGGCGGCCATCTACGTGATGGACTTCGCGACGCGTCTCATAGCGTTGTGCATCGGCGTATTCATCGGGTTGCGGCGCGCCGACATAATTGCGTTCCGCGCATTTGCCGCGGCAGGCCTGTTGAGCGCCATCCCGTTCCCATACTCGGCGCCGGAAAGCGCACACATCGAATGGCTGGATTTCATCGGGTCGTTCGCACGCGAACTTGCGATCGCGGTGCTCGTTTTCTTCGCCATCAACTATCCCGATGACAGACCCGTGGGCTGGCGCGCGTTGCTCAAGCGCTATTACCCGTGGTTCTTCGCGTCTGCTGGTAATCGTGGACCTTGGCTACTACGCGCGCCTGTACGCCGGATATTTACGAACCGGCAACAGCGTGGTTCTTCAGGGTAAGGTTGATCGCAGTGCCCTTGTTGTTTCTCGCGACGATCATCCTTGCGTGGAGACGGGCGCAAGGAGAATCGAAAATCCGGCTCCAATGGATCCTGGCGACGCTGGGTACGGTGATCGCCGCGGTCTTGCTCGATACTTTGAATTCGCTGGTCGGTGGTCCGATCGAGGCGGAAGACGTTGGGCTGGTCCTGACCGCCGCGGAGCTCGCGGGAATCGTGGGGCTCGTCTACGCAATCCTTCGGTACCGGATATTCGATTTCGGATTCGCGCTGAATCGCACAATCGTATTCGCAATCGTTGGCGCGATCTTTGCTGGGTGTGTCCCAGATCGTTCATGCCGTTATCGGCGACTCGCTCCATTTCGAGGACAAGACCAAATCCATCCTTCTGAGCGCCATTATCGCCATCGCCATGTACTTCTCTTTCGACCAGCTGAAAAAGATTGTCGAGAAGTTCGTCGATCGACTCTTTTTCAGCGCCTGGGCGCTTCGCGAGGAGGGTCTCAAGCACTTCGTCAAGGAAGCGGAGCACGCGACCAACGCGGCTGCGCTGAGCCGATCGTTCATCGCTGCACTCGATCGGTTCACCGACGGCGCGACCTCCGCTCTCTTTCGGCGGGACGCCAGCGGTGACTGCGTGCGCATCACCGGGACACTGATGGATGCGCCCGAGCGGGTGGACGCGAACGACGAGGCTGTCCTGGCCATGCTGGCGCACGATGACGTGATTCGCCTTCGCGAGACGGGATCCTCGCTGCGCGCCGCGCTTGCTGTGCCGATGACTCATCGGGGTGAGTTCCTCGGCTTCGCATTGGTCGGGCCCAGGCCGGGTGGTGATCCCTATCGACCCGATCAGATCGAGGCGCTGGAATCTGCGGCGCATCAGGTCGGCCTCGATTTCTACGCGCTGAAGGTCGAACGTCTGGAGGGAGAGGTTGTCGCGGAGCGTCGGGTTTCGGAGACGCTGCGCGCGCAACTCGACACTGCCATGGAGATGGGGAAGGGGCGCTCAGCGCCGAGCAGTCCTGACGGCCCCGAATATCGGACCCGTGTTCCATCGCGTTCGCCCCCGGGCGCGGGTCCGTCGCTGGACCCGTGACAGCCGAACGGCGCGACATCGGTCGGTGGAATCGCAGCCGACGTTTGCGGGATCGCAATGCACCCTGCATTAACCTGCGATCCTCTGGCGCACTTTCGCCACTCCGGACCAGTTTTCGACAATTACGCAACGTTATTCGCGTCGAAGTCGCGATGATTCGCACCGTTTTCTTGTATATGCCGCTTGCATCATGTACGGTGCACACAGCGACTTACTAGAGCGACGACGTGGCTCCCGCACGAATGTAGAAGCACACACGTCGTATGCCACAACAAAGTCGAATAATGCTCGGCAAATCTTGGACCGGGCCCAGACAGGGAAAGAACGACACGATGAGATTCGATCAAGGTACGCTCATGCAGCGCTCGCGCGTCGCTACCGCGGCGCTGTTCCTGATGGCCATGCTGATTTCTACGTTGGCCCACGCGGTCACGTATAGCTCCGCACCCGTCCCATTTGCGTGGGTCGATCCCAGCGCCCACAACGTGGTCAGCGCCACGAGCTCGCCGATCGCATTTCGTTCACCCGCCGGTTGCGGCACGAGTGTGCCCATCATCGACGATACGATCAGCGACCCGATTCCGCTGGGATTCAATTTCTCGTTTGCCGGCGTCGTGGTCGACAGCGTCCGCATCATGTCCAACGGCCGCCTGCAGTTTCTCAACCAGAATCCATCGAACGGCACTGTTTTCGATAACGCCACGTGTGGATTCGGTACGCCCGACCAGTTCCCGTTGCCGAACGCCAACATTCCCTACACGATGAAGGTGTACGCAGCGGACGTCGACGCGACCAATATCGAGGAAGCGCCGTCGTACGTGACACGATGCAGCCTGAGCGGCGCCGGCACAGGGCCTTTCGGCGCTCTCCCGTGCTCCGTCAGGTTCGCGACCGTGGGCACTTCCCCCAATCAGCAGCTGGTCGTGACCTGGAACAACGTCCCGGAGTTCACGGTTGGCAATTCCCCACAGGGAAACTTTCAGATTCAGGCGCTCATCCGCGAAGACGGGACATTCATTTATCAGTACGGCGACAACACTTCCGTCCCGGGCGCGGAGATCGGCTGGCAAGGCGCCGCGAACAGCGGTGACTTCGACATTCCCAGCATTTCGCCGCTGCCGCCGCAAAAGTTCGCGATCGAGTTCTATGTCGGTGGCGCGATGGGCGTCGCTGCGACAGGCGGCACGCCGCAGTCGACCGTTGTCGACACGGCGTTTGCGACCCAGCTCCATGTGACGGTAACCGACCTGCTTGGCAATCCGGTCAGCGGCGCGACCGTGAACTTTGCCGCGCCCGGCAGTGGTGCGAGCGCGACCGTTCCCGCCAGCGCGACGACCGACAGCAGCGGCGTCGCAACCGTCACCGCGACCGCGAATGGAACAGCGGGCAGCTACAGCGTGACGGCGAGCGTGGTCGGTGTCGGCACGCCGGCGTCGTTCAACCTGACCAACCTCGCCGGGCTGCCGGCAATCCTCATAGAAATCGGACCGCAGCAGCAGACCACGACTCAGACGGCCACGATCAATACGGCATTCGCGGACCCGCTGGAGCTCACGGTGGAGGACGCGGATGGCAATCCTGTACCCGGGCGTGACGGTGGACTTCGCCGCGCCCGGCAGCGGCGCGAGTGCGACGCTTCCCGCCAGCGCAATAACAGACGCCAGTGGCGCGGTGAGCGTGATCGCGACCGCGAACGCGATCGCGGGCAGCTATAGCGTAACCGCGAGCGTGGCCGGTGTGGCTACGCCCGCGACCTTCAATCTGACGAACGCCCCCGGGAGCCCGGCGACTGTGACGGCATCGTCCGGGACGCCGCAGTCGACCACGATCGGCACGGCGTTCGCGAGCCCGTTGCAAGCTACGGTGACGGATGTCGGCGGCAACCCGGTTCCGGGAGTCACCGTATTCTTCGCCGCACCCGGCAGTGGTGCGAGCGCGACAGTCCCCGCCAGTGCGATCACCGACGGTAGCGGCGTGGCGAGTGTGACGGCGATCGCGAACCTGGCCGCAGGCGGCTACGGCGTGACGGCGAGCGTGGCCGGTGTCGTTACGCCCGCGACATTCAGCCTGATCAATACCGCGGGCGCACCGGCGAGCATCGTTGTGTCCGCAGGCACACCGCAGTCGGCCACGATCAACACGGCGTTTGCGACCCAGCTGCAGGCGTTGGTAACCGATCTGGGGGGCAACCCCGTCGGCGGAGTGATCGGTGAATTTTTCGGCGCCCGGCAGCGGCGCGAGCGCGACCGTGCCAGCAAGCGCGATCACCAACGGCAGCGGCGTCGCGAGCGTGACGGCGACGGCCAACGCGACCGCAGGCAGCTACATCGTGGGCGCGAGCGTTGTCGGCGTGGCGACCCCGGCGAGCTTCAATCTGACCAACACCGCGGGATCGCCAACCAGCGTTACAGCGAGCGGCGGCACGCCACAGTCGACGACGATCAACACAGCGTTCGCGAGTCAGCTGCAGGCTACGGTGACCGACATCGGCGGCAACCCTGTCTCGGGAATCACGGTGAGCTTCGCGGCGCCCGGTAGCGGCGCGAGTGCGACCGTGCCGGCAACCGCCGTCACCAACGGCAGCGGCGTGGCGAGCGTAGCGGCGACGGCCAATGCGACCGCGGGCAGCTACGTCGTGAGCGCGAGCGTCGTCGGCGTAGTGACACCGGCGAGCTTCAACCTGACCAACACGGCAGGATCATCCGCCAGCGTCACGGCGAGCGGCGGCACGCCGCAGTCGACGGCGGTCAATACTGCGTTCGCGACTCAACTGCAGGCGACGGTGACGGACCTGGGAGGGAACCCTGTCTCGGGAGTGACGGTAAGTTTCTCGGCGCCCGGCAGCGGCGCGAGCGCAACGCTCCCCGCCAGCGCAGTCACCAACGGCAGCGGCGTCGCGAGCGTGACGGCGACGGCCAACGCGACCGCAGGCAGCTACAGCGTAAGCGCGACCGTGGTGGGCGTGGCGACGCCGGCGAGCTTCAGTCTGACGAATACGGCGGGAACACCGGCAGGCATCAGCGCGACCGGCGGCACGCCGCAATCGACGACGATCAGCACCGCGTTTACCAATCCGTTGCAGGCAACGGTCACCGATTCGGCCAGCAACCCCGTGAGCGGAGTCACGGTGAGCTTCGCAGTGCCGGGAAGCGGCGCGAGCGCGACCGTGCCCGCTACCGCGACGACCAACGCGAGCGGTGTGGCGAGCGTGAGCGCGACCGCGAATGCGACGGCGGGAAGCTATAGCGTCACGGCGAGTGTGGCAGGCGTGGCGACGCCTGCGACCTTCAACCTGACCAACACGTCTTCGCTGCCGACGAAGCTCGCCATCACCAGCGTCAACGGAGGCGCCAGCCCGACTGCGAGCATTGCGTTCAGCGTCGTTGTACAGGCTCAGGACGCCGGCGGCACGCCGCGGAGCGTCGTCGCCGACACGCTGGTCACCTTGTCGCTCAACACCGGCACCGGCACTCTCGGGGGCACGCTTACTTGCACGATCACGGCAGGCACGAATTCATGCACTGTCGTCGGCGTGACTTACTCCAAGGTGGAAACCGGTGTCGTCATCACCGCCACGCGCAGCAGTGGAGACACGCTTGCGACGGGGAACAGCGCGCCGTTCAACGTCGTCGCCGGCTCGTCGCCGAGCTTCGTCAGCGCTGTGTCGCGCAAGGTACACGGCAGCCGCGGGGACATTCGACCTGGCGCTGTCCGCGGTTCCGACCAATCCGAGCACCGAGCCGCGGACCGGTCCGGCGCAAACGATTGTGTTCACGTTCGACAAGCCAATAGCGGATGCCACGGCATCGATCACCGAAGGCACCGCGACGGCGGCTCTCCCGACGTTCAGCGGCAATACCGTCACCGTCCCCCTTACGGGCGTCACCAACAGGCAGTACGTGACGATCGCGCTGACCAACGTGCTGGCGGTCGACGGTGGAACCGGCGGCAGTGCCAGCGTACGGGTCGGGCTTCCTGCTCGCCGACATCAATCAGAACCGCGTCGTAACCGTGTCCGACCTGCTGCTCGTGAATCTCGCCATCGCGCACGTCGTGACGTCGGCGAATTTCCTGCGAGGACGTGAACGCGAACGGCATCTTGACGGTGGCGGACAAGCTCATAGTCAACAACAACATAACCAAGGCGCTTCCCGCGCCATGACGCGTTCGGTAACTCGTACGTAACAAGACAAGCTCCCAAGGCTGCCGCCGCGCGATCGACGAAGCTACCGGGATACCGATGGGCAGCGCGGTCATATCGGGGCGCTGCGCGTCGGCGCAGCGGCCCATCGAAGCGGACGCCACCGCGCCGGGCAGCCCCGTCCGTTTGTCGGCGCGGGAATCCGTGCCGCGTCTACTGCTACCTGTGCTCCTCGCCGTGGTGTTCTTCGCCATGTGGATGCGCATCGGTCCTGGCGTTGTGCTTGTCGTTGTAGATCTGGCGACTCTCCACGTTCTGCTGATGCTCGACCTGCCTGTGCTCTCCGGCCGTCAGCTTGCCGCCGTTGGCCGCGCGATCGGTGCGCACCTCGTGGTTGATCTTTGCCTCGTTGTGCTCGACGTGCCCGGTTTCACGCGGAGTCATTTGACCGGACCTGGCTCCCTGGGCAACGCGCCGTTGCTGGCGATCTTCGCGCGCGTTGACGCCCATCCCTTCCGGGTGAGCCGGCATTCCGTGATTCTCCGATGCCCAGTTGCCATGATCCTGCGTTGCAAAGCGCTGATGCGAGATCTGATCGGAAGTCCATCGCACGTGCTGCTCGCTCATCGCAACGCGTTCTTCGGCAGTTGGCCGCGCGACGATGCCACCGACGCCGTTGAAGCTGGCGCGATTGATGGCGGTTGTGTTGCGGATTACCGCGCGATCCTCATACACGCCGTGGAAACCGGGGCCCACGCGCAGGACAGCGGTGTTGTAGCGGAACGCGCCACCTTCCCAGCGTCCACCGTAGAACCCGACGCCGCCGTAGCCGTAGCCGTAGTTGATTCCACCGTAGTATCCGACGTGTGGACCCCAGTACCCCGCGCGCCATCCATACACGCCGTTGACGAAGGCCCAATAGCCGGGCGTCCACAGGAATCCCGGCTGCGGCGGTGCGATCCACACACCGGACACCCAGTAGTAGCCCACCGGACCGTGCGCCCAGTAGCCCGGGGTCCAGAGATAACCCTCAGTGGGGCAGGGCGGTTGCTCGTAGACAGGGATCGGCGGCGGCGCCTCGGTGATCGTGACGTCCGCTTGAGCGAACGAAAGGGCGGGCACCGCGAAAAGCAACGCAAACATCACGAGACGACGAGCGTTCAACAGCATGCGCATGGTGTGTTTCTCCACGGGTCCCGAACACTGCCACGAGGTGGCCGCTCGGGAGGTATTGTTGTCGGTTGTGGTGCAAACCCAGTCGCTGGCGGCACGAAGCCGGAACCGTCATTTTTCAAGATATTCGAAGCTGGCTTCGTGTCGCATGAACGTACGCCTCCGAGCGTTCGTTGACAAATTTGTACGCTGATGCGAGCCGGCAACATTCTGTTACAGCGTATGATGCCCGGGGTTGCGTGCGTCAACGAGGTGATCAACCGTGGATCGGCGACAGTTCGTTGGTGCGTTGACAAGCGGCATTGTCGTGGCTCGTTCCGCGATCGCACAGCCATCCGCCAAGGTCTACCGGGTCGGATTTCTGTTAGGCGCGACCGCCGAATCGGTCGCGTCGCTCTTCGGCGCGCTTGAGCAGGGCCTGCGCGAGCTTGGCTACGTCGACGGACGCAATGTAGTGTTCGAGCGCCGCTACGCGGACGGAAAGATGGAGCGCTTGCCGGAGATTGCAGCCGAGTTGGTGCGGCTGCGCGTGGACGTCATCGTTACCGGCTCCAACGTCCACGTCGAGGTGAGGCGCGCGACCGCGACCATCCCGATAGTCATGGTCTTTGCGGCGGATCCCGTCGGAGCCGGGTTCGTCGCAAGCCGATGGACTGATTCAATAGCCAATGCCGCGAATCGGCGGTTGGCGGCGAATCGCGATCCTCAGATTCCCTCGATCAGGCGGATCTCGCGATCGGCGCCATCGCCCAGTGCGGCCAGCGCAGCCTGGTACCCTGGGCTGTCATGCGCCGCGACAGCCTGATCGAGGCTATCGAACTCGATGAGCACCGTGCGTGTCTTCAGGCCGCGTTCGTATACCTTCGACGGATCTCCCCGCGCCAGAATCCGTCCCCCGCCAGCGATGAGCGCCGGACCCGCAAGCTTTGCGTACGCGGCGAGCTTGTCGGGGTCCTTCACTTCGCGATAGACCGCGACCCAGTAGGCTTTTGACATGACTTTTCCTGTTGGTGGTGGAGTGATGCGTGATCGATGCGGGACCGCTGCGGCGCGGCGCGATCGTGCGTGAAAGTGAGTATTCGGTGTTTCGCCAAGCGCGTCAATTGTGCAGACCGCGGCGGGGATCGTCGCTCGCAGCCGCACCTAGCGCGACTTCACCTCCAGCGAAGGACGTTCAAGACCGCGTTGGATCAGCTCGAATGCGCCCATCCCGATGAGCATGGCGACAACGAACGCTGCCGCTTTGGCGTAGCCTGCGCCGAGCGCGACGATCGCAGGGCCCGGACAGAATCCGGCGAGGCCCCATCCAATCCCGAACACGAGGCTTCCACCGACGAGCCGGGCATCAATCGCCGACGCTGTGGGCAATCGCATCGGCATGCCGAGCACGCTCATGGTTCGCCGGCGCGCGAGCGCGAACGCCACCAGTCCGACCGCGATCGCCCCGACCATCACCAGCGCCAACGACGGATCCCACTTGCCTGTGATGTCGAGGAATCCCAGGATCTTCGCCGGATTCACCATGCCCGCGACGATAAGCCCGATCCCGAAGACCAATCCCGCGAGAAAAGCGAAGAATGGAGCCATCGCTGTTATCAACTGCCGATCGCGTGACGAACGACGAACACGGTGACGAATCCCGCGGCCATGAACGAAAGCGTCGCGACCAGCGAGCGAGGCGACAAGCGCGACAGCCCGCACACGCCGTGACCACTGGTGCAACCGCCGCCGACGCGCGTGCCGATGCCGACGAGCAGTCCGGCTGCGATCAATATGGGATAGCCAGCCTCGATCGTCGCGGTCGGGAACGTGGCAACCGCGGCATATGCCAGCGGCGCCAGGACGAGCCCGGCCAGGAACGCGAGCCTCCAGGCGAAGTCGCCCGGCGCCGGGCGCAGCATTCCGCCGGCAATGCCGCTGATGCCCGCGATGCGGCCGTTGACCAGGAGGAACAGCGCGGTCGCGAGTCCGATGACCACGCCGCCTAGCGCGGCCGACCAGGGCGTGAACGCGTTCCAGTCGATGCGTCATCGCGATGTCGCCGCGCGTTCGCCTTCTGGTTCTCGCGCGGGTTCCGCCTATGGATTGCCGAGGTAGTCGCGCTTCCCGATCTCGATGCCGTTGTGCCGCAGGATATTGTAGGTGGTCGTAACGTGAAAATAGAAATTCGGAACCGCGTGGCCGAGCAGGAATTGCATGCCCTTGTATCGGGTTTCCTTGTCGCCGCGCTTGATGACGATCTCCTTGTCCTCGGTGCCGTCGATTTTCGCCGCCGGTACGCTCTGAATGAAGGCAATCGTTTTGGCGACGCGCGCTTTCAGGTCGGCGATCGTTTTCTCGTTGTCCTCGAACGCAGGAATGTCCACTCCGGCGAGACGCGCGACGACGCCCTTGGCCGCATCGCACGCGATCTGCACCTGCGTGGTCATCGCCAGCATATCGGGAAACAGGCGGTAAGTCGGCAGCACGGCAGGATCGATTTTCTTGGCGTCGACGTGCGCCTGCGCCTTGTCGAGGATGGCTGAGAGGTTGCCGAGAATGTTGACGAAACGCGGAACGCTCGCCTGATACATGGAAATGTTCATCGTGAATCCTTGGAGGGTAGGAAAAGCTGACCAGACACGCGGACGGAAGACCGCAGACATTCTAGCGCGTCGTGCCGCGGCGCTGTCAGCACAGACCGTGGCCTACAACGCATGCGCCACGGAAATGGCGCGCGATTCGCTCGATGACCGTGCCTTTGCGGTCCAGTAAGTTCGCAAGCACAACCACTGGCATGACTTGTGCTGCTGCATGGGGCGAACCCAAACCAGAATTGGAAGGTCGAGCGTGCAAGCGTCCGCAGCATTGTCATCCGTTGTTACCGAACGTCGCGATCTCCCGATCGGCGCAGCCC
The DNA here is from genome assembly GCA_963730465.1 of uncultured beta proteobacterium. Classification (GTDB taxonomy): domain Bacteria; phylum Pseudomonadota; class Gammaproteobacteria; order Burkholderiales; family Casimicrobiaceae; genus PALSA-1003. The sequence goes on from CAVSRR010000005.1 coordinate 438,367, forward strand.
TTTCGCCCTCGATGCGAGGCGACCCGATCGAGATCCAGACGGCAGTCTCCGAAGCCATCGCCCGGCTCATCCAGGGTGGAGCGCCGGAAATCGGCCAGCTAGAGGCACTTTTTGCGTTGGAGCGGCACGCGCAGCCGGTGAGCGAGCTGTTGCTGGCCCAATATGTCGGCGGCGACGCGCAAATAGGATCCTTCGAATGGAAGGCCTGGCATTCCGCGTTGCGCCTTTGCCAGTCGCTGTTCCAGGCCAACGAATACTTTCTGGAGCACATTCGCACGGTCGGTGACGACAACTGGAGAGACCACGAGCCAACCGTGCAGGTTCAGATGTTCGAGCACAGGAAGCTCGAATTTCTGCTGCGATTCCTCCGCTACAAGAAGCGCAGTCCCGAGCTTTGGCGGCAGCTGCATGAGATGTATCGGCTTGCGCACGAGCGCAACCTGGTCAGTCTCGACGCGGGCACCGAAGCTGACGGCAGGCGCCGGTCGATGAGGAAGCTGGAGCAGCTCTATCTCCAGATTCTGCTGCTGGAAGCCATGAACAGCGGACAATTCTCGCCCCGGGAAGCGCTCTGGGCCTACCGCTGGTTCACGCGCTGGGCGAGCGGGCCCGGACTTCATTTGGTCGAGGTCAGCGACCGCCCGCACTTCGAGCCGAAGGGATTTGTGCTCGATCCGGCCGGCTCCGACGGGCTCAGGCGTGCACTCGTGGTCGGTGGCAATCTGCTTTACCTGGATTCGTCTCCGCTGACCGCGATGATCGACCAGGAAATCGCTTCGCTGCGCGACAGGGCTGCCCTTCCGAACCAGTCGGGACCCGCCGTCCGCGCCGGACAGCTCGCACTGCTCGAGAAACTCTCGATTCTCTTCGCCCCGAATCCGGTCAACATCGCGCGACGGTCGGAGCGCAAGGCCGTTTCGTTATCGGTCCAGGCGATTGCGGGCTTTCCCGCCATCGTCGAGGAATTGTGGAGGAGCGGGCAGCAGCGAGGCGTGCCTGATGCGTCATTGGCAACGCCTGGGAACGAGAAAACGGTCTCGTCCCTGGACGTGCCGACGTTTTCACCCCTCTTGGCCGCCAACGGCGACGCCGGCCCAATCTCGCTTTCCATGTCCGGCCCGTTCGACGCGCTTCCCCAGATCTGGCAGGTAAAAGACCGCAGCGACTCGGGCTGCCGTATGCGTGCGCAGATCACCGATCTGAATCACGTGATCCCGGGATCGTTGATCGCGCTACGCGACAACGAGACCGCGCCATGGTCGGTGGCAGTCGTCCGCTGGTTCAGAAGGCTCATGGTCGATCACGTGGAGATCGGGGTCGAATATCTCGGACGCGAACCGCGTTACGTGAAGATGGCGGCCAACTCCGACAACGACGTTGCCAACGCGGAAGCGCGTGAGCAACGCTGCTTCGCGGCGCTCTACCTGCCGCCGAGCGAGAAGCACCCGACCATGCCTATCAAGACGCTGCTGTTCCCGACGCGGGATTTCAAGGCGGGCTGCGATGTGACGCTGCTTGCGTCCAACGCCGTCTACAGGATGCGCTTGAGCGAGCCCATCCAGCAGCAGTTCGAGTATGTCTGGACGTCGTTCTCGGTCATCGAAAAGGTCGGATCGCCATCAAAGGCGCAATGAGTCGATGAGGGCGCGTGGGCGCGCGTTGGCGCCCACTTGTGGCGGGCGTAGAGGTACACTACCGGCTCGCCGATAACCGTGGGCTCCATCATGATCCGGTCGACCCAGAACGCCGCAACGACTCGCACAACTCGCGCAGCGCTGCATCTGACGCTGGTCTCATCGACGCTGCTTGTGGCCGCCTGCGCTCTCCTCGCGGGCTGCGCGCCCGATTCGGTACGCAGCGCGCAGGCTACGGGCTTCAACGCATACCTGCGCCAGGTCGGCGCCGACTGCCCGTCGCTGGTGATCGGCAGCGAGGACGTAGGCGTCTGGTTGCGCGTCGGCGGAGATGGCACCAACGATTACGAGTATTTCCTCAATGTCACGTCGCAACTCTATTACAACCGCATCTCTCCCACTGAATATCGCAACTCCCTGACCGGCTTTTTCGGGCCTGGAAGGTCGAACGAGGTTGCCTTCGCCTGCATACTCGGTCATCTTCCCGCCGAACGACCGAACGCGCCGAGGTAAGGCGCGTCGCGGTGTCTGTATCAGCGTTGCCTCGGCCCCTTCCGGCAATAGGTAACGCTAAGCGGTCCGCGCCTTAGGTATTCGTCTACCGGCGCAGTTGCTCTTCGCTCGCAACAAGGGCGCGGGCGAAATCCTGATCAGGCCAGACCAATCTCTGATCTCATGCCGGCCGAATAGCGCCGGCCGCTGCAACGCCGCGTTGTCTGCGGTACCGGCGCGCGAATCCTTCGGTGCGACCGCAGCCGGACCTACATCTGCTTGAACAGATGACCGAAGGTGCGGCTCACTTCGAGCTTTTCTTCGCTGCCTTTCACGTGCACGATCTGTCGGCCGCGAAAATCGCGGCTCACCTGATCCACGGCGTCGACGCGAACCACGGTGGAGCGATGGATTTGCCAGAACTCTTCCGGGTCGAGCTCGTCGATCAGCTCCTTGATCGGCTTGCGTATCAGAGCCTCGAAGCCTCGCGTCTGGACGCGCGTGTATTTGTCCTCGGCGCGAAAGAACAGGATGTCGGTGGTCGGAATCATCCGAATGTTGGCGCCGACGCTGGCTTGCACCCAACGCATGTATTCCCGGGGTTTCAGCACGCCGCCGCCCAGCCGTTGTGATAACTGCGTCAGCAATTCGTTCATCGGATCGGGTTCCTGCCTGAGCCGCGCGCGCAGGCGATCGCAGGTAAGTTTCACCCGCTCCGGATCCGCCGATGCCGGCTTCAACAGATAGTCGACCGCTCCTTGCTCGAAGGCGGTGATGGCGTACTGATCGTGCGCGGTGACGAAGACCACGTGCGCCTGGCCGGCCAGTGCCTTGGCTGCCTGGATCCCGTCCATGCCGGGCATGCTGATGTCGAGAAAGACTATATCCGGCTCGAGGCTCTGCACCATCGCGACCGCCTCGCGGCCGTTGGCCGCCTGACCGATTATTGCGAGCTCGGGCCACGCGACTTTCAGGCTGTCGATAATCTGGTCGCGCATCAGGCGCTCGTCGTCCGCGACGACCGCGGTGGGAGCGTGGGTTGTATGCATCCAGCAATCCAGTCAGGCGGGTGGCGAGCTTGGCACGACCTCGTAGGGCACCGTAATGGTCGCACATGTTCCACCGGCGGGCGGCACGCTGATGACCAGCTCGGCGCGTCCGTTGTACAGCGCCTTGAGACGCTCGCGGATGTTGGCCAGCCCCACACCGGCCTGCGACGTGGGCATGAAGCCCATGCCCGTGTCGAGCACGTGAACGGCCAGCTGGCCGTTGACGATCTCGGCGCCGATCTCGAGCTTGCCTCCCTCCGGCTTCGGTTCGAGGCCGTGCTTGATGGCATTTTCCACCAGTGTCTGCAACATCATCGATGGGAACACCGCGGATTTCAAGCCTTCTGGAACGTTCACGACGGGCCGCAGCCGGTCTTCCATGCGCACCTGCATGATTTCCAGAAAAGCGCTGGACAGATTGACCTGCTGCCCGAGAGTCGGCCGGCTGCCGTCACGCATCTGTGGCATCGCGGAGCGCAGGTAGCGGATGAGGCTTTGCTGCATCCTCGATGCGCGCGGCGGATCGGTCTGGATGAGCTGGTCGATGCTGGCGAGTGTATTGAAGAGGAAGTGCGGCTCGATCTGCGCCTGGAGCGCCTCCATTCGCGCTTCCGCCACGGTGCGCTGAAGCTGCTCCGTTTCAGCGCGCTGGGTGGCTTCGTTCGCCGTCAGCTCAGCTCTGCGCTTGCCGCCCGCCACCACCTTCACGATGAAGGAGACGACGATCAGCAGGAAGGCAGGGTCGGGGTGTCTCAGCACGCCGGCGACGATCAGGCACAGGAGAGACACGAGGAGAAGCTTCTTCCACGACACCACCGCCAGCCAGTCGAAAAAGCGCCACCAGAGCTCCACGAAGCCGTCGCGGATCTCGCGCAGGGTTTGCCGCGTGCCGGAAGGCCGCGACGCCGCACCGCTCGCGCCGGGTGGCGTGGCGTTATCGGTACCTGGGGTCCGTTGGTCGGCGCTCATGTCTTGCGTTCTCGTTGCCTGGCGATCAGAACGCAAGGTTACGGGAGGACGCCGCCCGGCTCCAGCGGAGCAGGACAGGATGCACGCCTGGGGGGGTGAAGTGCAGAATCGGCGCATTCGGCGGGGCGAATCTCCCCGCCTCAGCCCCAGACGCTCCGCGCCTGCATTCGCCCCGCGTGCCTGGGGAGCCCTCCGGGAATGCGCTCAGTCCGTCCGCGACCGGACAGGAGGCCGATCACGGCCGCGACGGCGACGATCACGGAGCCTCTCGCATCCCCCGCTGCGCCAATGTCCACCAGCAATGCGGTGATCGTCGTTCTCAGCGGTGTGACCAAGAGACAATACGCGACGCTCTCGCTGACCAGCGTCGCATCGTCCGATGACGGCAGAGGGATCGGACGCGCTGAGATTTGGCCGTGCGCGCCGCCCTCAGCCACCCGCCGGTAGCGAAGAGCAGCGCCCCGGCTACAGTGTTTCCAAAAACGCCGCCAAGTCGTTCATCTGCGCCGGGGTGAGGCCGAGGTTGAAGCGCAGATTGTAGAAATTGACCGCGTCGAGCAGCGTCGCCGCCGAGCCGTTGTGGAAGTAGGGCGCGCGGCCGGCAAGCCCGCGCAGGATCGGGCCCTTCACCTTGCCGATATCAGCGCACTTGCCGGAGATCAGTGCGCGTCCCGGATCGGTGACCGTGTAGGTCTTGCCGACGTTCGGTCCTGACACGCATGACAGCGTGAACACAGGCAGGTCGTCGATGTCGAGACCCGGATTGTCGTTGTCGGATCCGGCATTGGCAATGCCGATGTTGATCGGAAGCTTGACCGAATGGTTGCCTACGTTCGGCGAGTCGTGGCACGTGCCGCAGAATCCGGAAACGGTGGTCAGGCCTGGCAGGTCGTTGATCCCCGCCACGCCGGTGATCGTGATGGGGGTAGTGTTGAATAGCGCCTCGCCACGCGCGACCTGCTGACGGGACGCGACCACGCTCCCGCGTCCGGTGATTCCGTTCCAGGGCTGGTAGAGATCGAAGATCGTGGATGTGAACGGGACACCGGTCGGGTTGCCTCCGAGTGGATCGTTGACGCCGACGACAAAGCCGGCAACAAGGCCAGGCAGCGGAGCGGGGCCGCCGTTGGCGCCGGCAGCGGTCAAGTCTCTCGCGCCATTGTCGAAAACTTGCGCGGTGAAAATGCCGGACTCGAACGCGACGATCTGCTGCTGTTGCGCGGCGGTTGGCATCGCGCCCTGAGCGTGAATCATCGTGGCATCGATCGATTGCTGCGTGAGCGACGGCTCACGCCCGTCCCACATGATGGTCGTCAGAAATCCAAGATTGGTCGAGGGCAGTGGACGACGGTAGACGGATACTGTCCCGGTCGTCGGACCGCTGGAGCCGAAGTTGGTCAGGCCGGTGGTCGGATTGGTATTGCATCCATACGGGTCCGTGACGGCGACGATCTGATATTCAGCGCCAGCGGGAAAAGGCAGCCCGATGCGGATCAATCCCTTCCTCAGCAGCAGGCCATACGCCTGCAGCTTGGCACCGACGCTGGAGACATCGGCACTTGGGCATGTCGCTCCATCGACCAGGCGAAAGATCGGGTCGTTGCCGAAGCTCGCGTAGAAGCGCCCGCGCACGTCCGCGGCGCTGACGCTCCAGCCGTCCTGCGGCTGATGGCAACTGAAGCACGTGCGGTTGTTGGTGCCGAGGTTGGCGAAAAACGCGTTGCTCGATGTCAGGGTCGCGCCGCCGGGCTGGGTCGACGCGATCAGCCCCGAGCGATCGAAGTCGATTTCGTTCTTCGGAATGATCGGCGGCGTCGCCTGCTGGCCGGTATCGCGGTCGGTGAACGCGCGCATCATCAGTGCGTGACCGATGGCGCCCGATTGCCACTTGAAGTTGGCCGGGTCGGGCGCGCCGCTCTGCGCAAACGCGCCCTGCGACACACCGCCAGCAAGACACGACAAAGCCGCCGCCAGGGCGGAATGCCTGAACGTTTTCAGGAACGAACGCTTCGAGCTGCCGGTCTGTGAATACATGCGCTTCTCCCCGTTGTTATCTGGCCGCAGAAACCTAGTTGAAATCGCCCCGACTGCCGTGCCGGCCGGATGCGGATGCGGTTGCGACGCCTTCGCTGTCCGCGTTCGTTGAGTCCCCCGCGTTTTCAGTATTGGCCGTTGGCGAGTCGACCGCCTGATCGGTCAGGGCGAACCAGGAGCCTTCGTTCATTTCCGGCGCCGCTATATAGTCCGGCACCACGGCGATGTACCCGAGTGCGCCCAACGCGAGCAGACCGAGGATGAGCCCCGGCGTCCACGGGGACTTGTGACCGTCTTTGAAACCACGCGGTGAACCTGTTGTCATGATGATCTCCTTAGATAGGAAGTCGGGTGATAAATAGTCCGTTCAAGCGTTGATCGATTGTCAACTGCGGCAACCAATTTAGCGTCCGGGAGAGAGCACTGTCGTGTCACAAATCGACAATTCTGTTCGCGAAAATTCATGTGCCAAGGCTTGATGAGAAACGAACACGCTGCGAAGTGCTGGTGTCAAACAGCACGCTTCGTCGATCGCTCGCGCGTCCGGCCGATCCGGGTAACCATCGCCGCCGCATGGAGAAAACGAATTTGTGAAAGATGTGCAGCAATGCTTCCGATCAACCGCCTCACCGCAACGCCCGCGTGCGCGGGTGCGGGGCGGCGCAGGTGGGCGATGCGATCCACGACTTCCTCCGAGAGGGGTGTCGCATCATCGAGGACCATTCGCCGGTGCGCCTCACCTGCTGAAAGGGACCCGCAATGGAATCGAAACCAGGTGATGGCATCGACGAGCTCGCCCTGGCCATCCATGAAGTCAGCGACCCAAAGGGAGTTATCGTGCAGAAAGATCGCCGCCATCCGGCGTTCGCTCAGACGCAGGACCTGTCCCTGAATTGAACGCGCGAATCTTTTTTCGGGCGTGTTGTTCAAATGCGTTCTCGTCGAATGGTGGATGGGTGAGTGGAGGCGGGTGCCGGACATCGCGTGCCTGTTGCGGGCCGTAGCCTGCTCGTGTCGGGGTTATCCTGTCGTGGCCGTGGAACGAATCTTCGGCCGCACCAGCGGTGAAGTCTTGAAAGACCCCTTAAGAATCCATTAAAAATGATCCGTACCTCGTCGACAGCCAACCTGATTGGGCCCTCGTATGCTGCAGGGAGCGCCTCGTCGGGCGCCGTCGTCCGGAGCGTCCTCGCGTGAGTACCGTTTTCGAGATAGGTCCGTTCCACCTCGACCCTGAGGCGGGCGTACTGAGCCAGGCGGGAGTGCCGGTCGCGCTGGGCTCGCGCGCCGTCGCGGTATTGATCGCACTCGTCAAGCGGGCCAACGAGTTTGTCCAGAAGAGCGCCATCATGGAGACCGCGTGGCCGGGCGTCGTCGTCGAAGACAGCAACCTTGCGGTGCAGATCTCCTCGATCCGGCGCGCGCTCGCCCAGGCGCCGGGGGGCGAGCAGTGGATCGAGACCCTTCCGCGGCGAGGCTACCGTTTTGTAGGCCCCGTGATGGAGGTCGACGGCTCGACGAAAGTCGAGCGGCGCGCGAGCCCCGAGGGCAATCTGCCCGAATCGCTCACATCATTCGTCGGCCGCGAACGCGAGCTCGTCGAAATCAAGCGCCTGTTACCGAAGAAGCGGTTGCTGACGCTCGTCGGCATGGGCGGCATCGGCAAGTCGCGTCTGGCGCTGCAGGCCGCGGCCGAAGTGGCTGACGCTTATCGTGACGGCGTGCGGCTGGTCGAGCTGGCATCGATCAGCGATCCCAAGCTGGTGCCGGCGACGGTGGCCCAGGTGCTGGGTGTTCGGGAAAAGCCGAGCACGTCACTGACGGCGACTATCTGCGCCCATCTCAAGGGGCGCGAGTTACTGCTGATACTGGACAACTGCGAACATCTGGCAGCAGCGACTGCGACGCTCAGTGACGCCGTGTTGCGCGCGGCACCGGAGGTGACCATCGTCGCCACGAGCCGCGAGCCGCTGCACGTCGACGGTGAGCAGACGTTTCCGCTGCAACCGCTCGGCTTACCCGAATCCTCTGCCGACGAGAGGGCCATCGGCCGCTCGGAGGCAGTGCGACTCTTCGTCGAGCGCGCGCAGCGTCAACTGCCCGACTTCGAGTTGACGGCGGCGCGCAGCGCAGCGGTGGCCCAGCTTTGCACGCATCTCGACGGCATCCCTTTGGCGCTGGAACTGGCGGCCGCGCGCGTACGCTCGCTGTCGGTGGAGCAGATCAACGCTCGAATCGGCGATCGCTTCAAGTTGCTCACGGGCGGCTCCCACGCGGCACAGCCGCGACAGCACACGCTGCGAGCGGCGTTCGACTGGAGCTACGACCTGCTCGCGGAAGCCGAGCGGACGGTCTTGCGTCGCCTGTCGATCTTCCCGGGGACCTTTACGCTCGAGGCCGCTTCGGCCGTGGCATCGGACGACTCGATCGACGAATTCACCGTGATCGATCTGCTGTCGCAGCTGGTCGATCGATCCCTCGTGGTCGCGGACACCGCTAACGGTGGCGCTCGCTACCGCATGCTCGAGACGACTCGCGCTTACGCGCTGGAGAAGCTGACCGACTCGATCGAATCGAGAGGGGTGCGTCGCCGACACGCAGTCTATCTGCGCGACCTGTTCCTGGACGTTGCGCGGGACTCGCAGCGACCGGGGGAGGCGCTTTGGCGCGACCTCTACCAGCCCGAGCGAGACAATGTGCGCGCTGCGCTCGATTGGGCTTCCGGTGACAGCGGCGACCCGGATCTCGCTGTGTCGCTGGCAGGTGCCACGAGCGGGATCTGGGGTGGGCTTTCGCTGCAAAGCGAGGGCAAGGTCCGTTTCGACACTGCGATCGCTGCGATGCATGCCGGAACGCCGGACGTCGAGCAGGCGCGTGTTTGGCTTGGCGTGGCCGGGGTTTGGGGAACCGCGGAACCCGCGCGGACGGTGGAAGCTTGCGAACGCGCCATCGCACTCTATCGCCAACTCGGCGACAGCTTGCAGCTCGGCAAGTCGCTGGAGCGGCTCGGGCGCACGTGGGTATTCATGGGCAAATTCGATCAAGCCACACCGGTCTTCGTCGAGGCGCTCGCTTTGCTGGAGAGCGCAGGGGCGCCGCAATGGGCCGCCAGCTGTCTCGAGGGCGACGCATTCCGGAAGATGCTGAGCGGCGATCTTGCCGGGGCGCGCGACAGGTTCGCCGAAGCGCTGACACACTACCGAACGGTCGGCGCCACCATGGACACCGTGGGCATCCTGGTCAATCTTGGCGATCTGTCGTGGGCACTCGGCGATATCGATACGGCGCTTGCACAGTGCCGCGAAGGCGTCCGCCTGATGCGAAACGCGCCGTATTTCGCCAAGGAGATGCTTGGGACGTGCCTCACCAATCTGTCGGGTCTGCTGACCGAGCGCGGCCAGCTCGAGGAGGCGCTCGTCGCCGGCCGCGAAGGATTGCAGCTGCGCAAAGATACCGGCCGCGCGTGGGTGCCGATGGATCACTTCGCGTTGCGTGCCGCGTTGGCCGGCAAGCTCGAGACTGCGGCGCGCATCGCGGGCTACGCGAGCGCGACCTATGCGGCCAAGCAGTCGCCGCGGCAACCCAACGAAGCCCGCGCGCACGCGCGATTGATGGAAATGCTTCGTAGCCGCCTCGAGGCCGGCGAGATCGAGCGGCTCATGACGGCAGGCGCTGCGCTCGATGAAGAGGAAGCATGCCGGGTAGCGATCGAGGACTGAGTCCACCGATTCGCGGCCCGATCATTGCCGGAATACAAACATTCCCCACCTGTATGCAAGAGCAGGGCCCTTCGGGGTCCTACGTCGCGTTTGCGCCCGTAACCCATCACGGAGGAGGATTTCATGCGTCGCACAACACTCGTATCGGCTCTGTCGCTCGGCGTAGCGGGGCTGTTGCTCTCGGCATCGGCCGCCGTCGCCAATGGAAAAGGTGACGAGAAGATGGACGTCAATCTGAGAGGATTCGAAGAAGTTCCGGTCACCGTCAGCGGAGGAAGCGGACAGTTGCAGCTCGACATCAACGCCGCCGCAGGGACAATCGCCTACTCATTGAGCTATCAGAATCTCGAAGGCACGGTAACTCAGGCGCATATCCATATTGGCCAAAAGAATGTAGCGGGCGGGATCGCCCTGTGGCTGTGCCAGACGACGACCGCTCCCGCGCCCGCCGCCGCCGGATCGGTGCCGACGTGTCCCGGGCCGAATTCAGGCACCGTCTCCGGGACCTTGACCGCCGCCAATGTGATCGGGCCGACGGGCCAGGCCGTTCCTGCAGGATCGCTCGACGATGTGCTGACCGCGATTCGAGCCGGACAGGCGTATGGCAACGTTCACAGCACGGTCGTACCGGGTGGCGAAATCCGCGGACAACTGCGGCATTGAGCGTGTAAGGTTTACAAGGAAACGGGGACCCTTGGTTTCGGGCCCCGTTTCGCTGACATGCTGCCGCGCACGCGGCCGCAGCTCACACGCGCACGAATTCCTTGCCCTTGTTGGGGTCGACGACGTACTTGTAGAACGCCTCGTTGACTTTTGCCCAGCTCTTCAACGCCTTCATGTTGCCGAGCCAGCGCGAGACGTTCGGATAGGCGTCGAACTTGCAGGCAATGGCTTCGCCGCCAAGGACCATCATCGAGCCGAGATAATCGGCAAGGCTGATGTCGTTGCCGCAGAGGAACGCATTTCGCGGACCGATCAGATCGTTATCGAGCACCTTGAGCCAGGTCAGCGCCTTGTCCTTGCCCCATGAGACTGTTCCCGCCTGCACGTTGTCGTCGGGGCGGCGCATGAACGGAAATATCTGCGGATAGAGAAACCCGTAGGAAAAGTCCCGATAGAAACCCGTGTTGAGCCAATCCATGCGCTCGTTGACCCGTGCGCGCTTTTTGAGATCCTCCGGATACGCGGGAGAGCCGTTCTTGTCGGCTAGATACTTGAGGATCGCCGAGCTCTCCGTCAGGCGAAAGTCGCCGTCCTCCAGCACCGGCACCTGACGGCTGGGATTGATCGCCCCGTACTCCGGCTGATACTGCGCGCCGGTAAACAAATCGACGAGCTCGTAATCGAGCTTGATGCCGGACTCTTCCGCAAACAGCACGATCGGCCGGCTCGTCGTCGACACTGGATGATAGTAGAGCTTCAAGGTTGTCTCCAGGGTGAATGGCCGATGATACGTGAAAGGCAATGTCCCGGTCTTCGCGTCGCAATGCGGTTCGCTGACTGGCTAGCCTGCGCGCCGGCCAAGTCGGATCCGTCAACGACTGCTCTTCCGCTTGCTCGCTCGCTTGGAGGAGGTCGTTTTGGCCGTGCTTTGCGTCGAGGCTTCAGCGTCGCCGGTTGCATTCGGAGCAACGCCACTGGTTGCCGGCGCGGAGGGCGGGGCGGCGGCGAGGCGATTGTCCAGTGCGCCGATCCGATCTTCCAGCGATTTGATCTGCGCTGCTTGCGCCGCGGAAGTGTCTTTCATCGACTGCACGACCGAATCCTGCCATTGCTTGGTCGACTGACGGTTTCCCCGCTCATCGATATAGCTGAGGATCGCGGCCGTCGCTGCGATTGCGGCGAGGGCCGTCGTAATGAGGACCGCGATCAGCACTGTCCGCGCGGACGTGCGCGCGGCTTCCTCCAATCGCTGAGTCGCCTCGGAGAACTGGCGGAGAAACCGCGTTGCGGTCTCGCTCAGGCTGGCGACCAGAATGGCCGACTGCGTCGTCACGATGCCGATGCTCCGCATCAACGCCATCTCTTCGTCGCGCGCGCGATTGACACTGTCGCTCCCGGCGATCCCGTCGTCGGACGTCAGCAACGGACTGAGGCCCTCGCGCGAATCGGCGGTCGCGCTGCGATCGGACGCGTTTTGTACCTGCATGGATCGGGTCGCGATCTCTCTCGAGCGCCAAAGCCTGCCGGTCGACATCGGCGAGTGCGCTCGCGAGCGGCTCGTCGGAACGATGGCCCAGCTCTTCATACGTTCCCTTCGAGATCCTCCATCTGCCGCTCGTGATCCTCCTTCAACCTGCGATCGAGACACGCGACCGCCGATTCGCCTTCCGCACGCACGATCGGCCTCGAAACGGGAGCGGTGCCGTCCACGGTCTGACGTGTTTGCAGCAGCGATAGGTAGGCCTCGGCGATACGCTCGAGGTCCTCCGCGGAAACCTGCTGGCTGGATGTCTCTTCTATCCTGGCCTCGCCAAGTCCGGTGAGCGCGTCGGTGCGCGCGGCGATGTAGGGGAGATAGAGTCGGAGCCTGGTGGCCGGCGACCCGTCGGGAGGCAGCTTGGAGAACGCTCCGATGTCCTCGAAGCGCTGCGGGAACAACGTCACCGCGCCGATGCTGGTATCGACACGGATCGTCGGAGGGTCCGCCGATGGAAGGTCGGAGAACGTGAACTCGCCCGCCGGAGGCGGTTTGGCCGCCCGATTGTTTCCGCGCTCTGTTCTTGCCGAGGTCATTGGGTCGACGCGTCGGACCCAGGCGATTCGACTTTCAACGCGTGCGCGCTCTGGAGCGGTTCGAGGCTCGACCGCAGCGCATCGGCGTACGGACGCAGATCAGCTGGCTTGTGATAGTCCGACGCGACAAGCTCGGTGATGAGCCGCACCGACGCCTTGACGATCAGCAGCGCGTTCTCGTAACGGAAGTACGCGAATCGCCAATCGACGCCAACGCCAAGCTCGGGATGCAGGATTTGTGCGTCTGCCTTCGCCGAAGGGTCGATGGCCAGATCGCGGAAGCGGAAGATTTCCGCCATGGCCCGACGCACACCATCCGCATACTTTTGCTCCAGCGAGAACGCCATGCTCAAGACGTCGGAGACCCGGACGTGGCGTGGGGCGCGGCTATCGCGCCATTCATCGACCAGCGATTGAGGAAGCGGCACCTTGCTCTGGACCGCGGCGTAAAACGCGTCGACGGCGTTGGCAGACGCCATCATCGCCTGAAGGGCTGCCTCGAACTCCCACTGAAGGGCCCCCGTCCTGGAGCGCTCGTCCGGATTTCTCCACGCTGCGATTCGCGCATCGCGTGCCACTTTTGCATCCGAGAGATGACGAACGGCAAGGTCCAGCCAGGTCGGGCACGCGTCATAGTGGGCGACCGCAGCAGGGCTGTTGGCGGACTCCGCATCCTGGGCCATAGCGATGACCGGCGTGCCATCGCGTAAATCGAACGTCTCAACTCGCGGAGTCGATGCACTTCCCATGGCGTTACCTCTTGCAGATGAAGCCAGTCAGTCGAGATTTTACTCTTGTGCGCTGGACCCCGCGCGGCGCAACGGAGTTCCCGGGGGCGCTGCCTGCGCCTTGTCCCTCCGGCGCGCCTCGTTTCGGGATGACCGGGGTGCGCACGGATGACATAATGCGCCGGTCCAATGCGGGGACTCGCTTGCGGCATGATTCGCTCATCGCTCATTCACCGACCGTCGCTTACGCACATCGTTTTCGCCGGTGTGCTCGCGCTTGCACTTTCAACAGGCGCGCACGCGCAAATCTACCCCAGCAAGCCCGTCACGATCGTCGTGCCGTTCGCCGCGGGTGGCGACGCGGACCAATCGGCGCGAAACCTGAGCATTTTCGCGCAGGGTGTCCTCAAGCAGTCGATCGTGGTCCTCAACAAGCCGGGAGCGAGCGGCGCCATCGGCTCGCAGGCAGTCAAGGACGCCGCGCCCGATGGCTACACGCTGCTCCTGGCGCGCGTCGGCTCGCAGGTGGTGTTGCCCGCGCTGCAGCACGATCTCGCTTACAAGTGGAACGACTTCACCTTCATCGGACTGCTGGAGTTGAATCCGGTGGTATGCGTCGTTCATCCCGATTCGCCTTACAAGACCTTCGCCGACCTGACTCGCGCGATTCGCGCGTCACCGGGCAAGCTCAACTACAGCTCGTCGGGCACGGGGACCATCCTGCATCTCGCCCCACTGCTGATCATGCAGACGATGGGACTCGGGATGGAAGCGGCAGTCAACGTCAGCTACAAGGGCGGCTCCGAAGCGGTGCTGGCGGTATTGTCGCGACAGGTCGATTTCAGCTGCGGCAACCTGACCTCGGAGCTCGGCCAGATCGCGGCGGGGCGCCTGCGGGCGCTGGTAACCACGACGCCCGAGCGCGTCAAGGATATTCCCGACGTGCCGACCGCGCGCGAGGTCGGTTTCCCGCAACTCGAAGCCATCGTCGGTTGGAGCGCGTTGTACGGTCCGCCCAAGCTCGACCCCAAGGTCCTGCAGCGCTGGGTCGAGGTGCTGCAACAAGGGTCCACCGATCGCGCATGGCTCGAAGGCAATGCGCGCTACGGTGGCATTCCGCACGTCCTCTCGCCCGCCGACACCGAGAAGTTCGCTGGCGAGAGCTTCGCGACGTATTCGAAACTCGGACGCGACCTGGGGATCGAGCTGAAGTAGCATCCGTGCCGTTCCGGCGAAGCCGTAGACGGATCGCATTCGAGGCGCTCAGCATTCCATGACCGACCTGGAGCAACTTCTGAATTCAAGCAAGCGAAGAGGTTGCTGGTGACGCAGTCTTAGGGTGGGTTCCGGCGCGAGGTCCCAGACCTGCGCGGTTCAGCGGATGGGTTCCGGTTTGCCGTGAAACGACAGTTCCGTCAATATGAGGCTCGCCTTGGGCCGACCCGCAGCTGATCCAGAGGAATTCGTGTCCACAGCTGTCTTTTTTTCGCGCATCATGCGCCCTCGCTTTGTCTGCGAGCATCGCGCTGCTTGCATGGCAGGCCACTTCGTTTGCTGCCGACGTTCCGACCGCGAAGCGGGCCGCGATCGACGTTGCGCTCAGCAAGGCATTCGCGGCGACCAAGGCGCCCGGAGTTGTCGTGGGCATCTGGGTCCCCGGCGAGCTGAGCTACGTTGCCACTCGCGGCGTGTCCGACATCAAGACCAAGCAGCCGATGCGCGTCGAGGATCACTTCCGCATCGGCAGCATCACAAAGACTTTCACCGCGACGCTGCTTCTGATCTTCGCCGGCGAGGAAAAGCTTGGTCTCGACGACCCGGTGAGCAAGTACGCTGCATGGGTGCCCAACGGCGACAACATCACGTTGCGCATGCTCGCCAACATGACCAGCGGGCTACACAGCTACACCGAGGATGACGAATGGGTGAAGATCGCATTCTCCGATTTCAAGCGGGTGTGGACGCCGCGCGAGCTGGTCGACGTTGGCATCAAGCATGCGCCGGACTTCGCGCCAGGCCAGGGCTGGCACTACAGCAACACGAGCTACGTCTTGCTGGGCATGATTCTGGAGCAGGTCGCCGGCAAGAAAATCCAGGATAGCTTCGACGAGAAAATCTTCAAGCCGCTCAAGCTTACGCAGACGTCGTGGCCCGTCGGCGACGCGTTGCCGAAACCTTACGCACATGGCACGACCGTGCAGACTCTCGACGACAAGCTCGACGACGCGACCAACCGCAGTCCGAGCTGGGCCTTCACGGCCGGCGAGCTCGTCTCGACGATGGCCGATCTGCGCACCTGGGTCGAGTCGTACGCGACCGGATCGCTCATCTCGCCCGAGATGCAAAGAGAGCGGCTGACCTGGATGACCATGGCGCCCAACACGCCGGAGCACGCCTATGGCATGGGGATCGGCATCGACCACGGTTGGCTCGGTCATACGGGCGAGCTGCCCGGGTACAACTGCAGCGCCTTCTATCTGCCCGAGAAGAGCGCTACGATCGTGGTGATGGTGAACACCGACATTCCAGCCGGCAAGAGTAACCCGGCGCCTGCGATCATGAAGGCGCTGGCGCAGGTCGTAACGCCGGCGAGCGTGCCGCAATGAAAGACCAGGGGAAGGAGTGAAGCGATGGACAGTTCAATGATCAAAGGTATCGTAATTGGCGGCGTTGTCGTGGTGGCGGTCGCGGCAGGCGCGGTTCCGACCTACAAGGCGCTCACCAAGCCGAAGTTCGCGGACGTGGTCTCGGTCAACGAAGTCACGGAGACCGTGGTAACCCCGCGTGACGAGTGTCACGACGTGCAAGTTCAGAGGCAAGCTGCTACAAGCGACCCCAATCGCGTCACGGGTACAGTCGTTGGCGGAGTTGCGGGCGGCCTGCTGGGCAGCACGATCGGCCACGGCGGCGGCAGAACGGCGGCCACCATCGTTGGCGCCGCAGGCGGGGCGTATGTCGGCAACCAGGTGCAAAAAAACGCGCAGAACAAGAACGTGATTACGACGACGGAACGGCGCTGCAAGACCGTCAACGACACGTCGCAAAACATCGTCGGGTATGACGTGACTTATCGCCTGGGAGACAAAGAGGGAACGGTACGCACGTCGTTCAAGCCCGGGCCTACGCTGCCGGTCAAGGACGGACAGGTGGTTACGACGCCACCAGCTTCTGGATGAGATGGTACGTTCAGTCGCTCGACACGATGCGCCGAGCACGCAAGGCACGCACGCTGCGTACGAACTAGAGAGAGGCGTCTACCGCACACTGGCACATGCTAGGCGTCGACTGCGAGTCGCTGCGGCGGTGCAATTCCACCAAGTCTGCCGGTGCCCGCACGCGATGTGGCGCTGCCGACAAGGCGCGGCGAACCTAAAGTGAGCAGCGGCCGCGGTTGTGACCCCGCCGAACGGGTTGGTGGACAGCCCGCCGCGGGCGTAGGGTAGCTTGAACGGTTGTCGAGCTCAGGGAGGAGCCAAATAAAATGAACACCAAACCGACGCTTACGGATTCAATTCGGTGGCGGTTCGCTCTGCTTCACCTCTTCGGGGCTGTCCTGATCGCCGGCGCGGGCGACGTGTGGGCACAGGGCGAGATCTTTGTCTCGGGCAACAACGAGATCACGGTTTACAGCCGGACGGCGAACGGCAACGTGGCTCCGGTGCGCACGATTGCCGGGGCGCTCACAGGTTTCAACGGTGTGACGAATGTGGCTCCGGACACGGTGCACAGTGAGCTCGTCATGTCGAATTGCAACCCCGGTTCAGTCTTGGTGTTTCCGTTCGCGGCGAACGGCAATGTCGCGCCGTCCAGAAAGATCTCCGGCGCCGCGACAGGCTTGACTTGCACGGGGGACGTTGCCGTGGACACCGTGAACGACGAGATATTGGTGTTGGACGAAATCAACAACACGATCTCGGCGTTTGCGCGAACGGCCAATGGAAATGTCGCTCCCCTTCGCGTACTTCAACTCGCCGGTACCGTGACCAACCCCGACTTCTTTGCGCTCGATACGGTCAACAACGAATTGGTGGTTCCGAGCAATGGTTCGAATGTCATTGCGATTTATTCGCGGACCGCGAGTGGTGCTGCGGCGACGATCCGGTCCATATCGGGGGTCGCGACAGGTTTGAACATGCCTGCTCGGCGTTGTCGTGGACACCGCCAACAACGAGTTAGTGGTTGGCAATTCCGGGACTCCTTCCATTTTGGTATTTTCGCGGACTGCGAGCGGCAACACGGCTCCATTGCGCACGATTTCCGGCGGGAGCACGGGGTTGATCCAGCCGACCGGACTGGCGCTTGACGACGTGAACAACGAGCTGACCGTTGCGAATAATTTCCTCCCCAACCCTTCGATCACGGTGTATTCGAGGACAGCCAACGGCGACGTAGCGCCGGTACGAACAATCGTGGGAGCTGCCACGGGATTGGTGAACCCCATAGGCATCGGAGTAACTCCGGGCGTTCCCGTTTTGACCGGCGCCGTGTCGCGCAGAGTGCACGGCGCCGCTGGAACATTCGACCTGCCGCTGTCGCTCGTCGCGACCAATCCAACCACCGAGCCGCGGAGCGGCCCGGCGCAAACGATCGTGATGACCTTCGACAGTCCCATCACCGCCGCGACGGCGACCATTACCGAGGGCACGGCCACGCCTGCGGCGCCGACGTTCTCGGGCAACAGCGTCATCATCGGCCTTACTGGCGTCACCAATAAGCAATACGTGACGCTGTCGCTGACCGGCGTCGCCTCGTCCGACGGCGGCAGCGGAGGCGCCGGCTCGGTACGCGTCGGGTTCCTGTTGGCTGACGTGAACCAGAATCGCGTCGTGACGGTGTCCGATATTCTCCTCGTGAATCAGCAGATCACTCATGTGGTGACTCCGGCGAATTTCCTGAAGGATGTGAATGCAAACGGTTTCCTGACGGTGTCTGACAAGCTGATTATCAACAACAACGTGACCAAGGCGCTGCCGCCGCCTTGACAAGTTGACGGTCGTCGTATGGCGAAGGTGACGCCGGAATGGACGGCTGGGACATCTGCGTCGGAGAGACGGGACTGGCTGCTACCGGCAAGAGGCGGTCCATCGGGCAGGGGCGACATGCTTCGCCGCGGGGCCCGCTCGATACTGATCGGCGACCAGATTCAGCATGCAGTACCTCTCCGCGCCGACAGTCGCTCGGATATGTGAGAATCGACATCAAGTCTGACCGGTGAGCATGTGACAATGGACCGGATGCGGCTCACGAATGTCTCCGAGGCCCTTTGGCAAGGTCATGACCGGTAGGCCCGTCAGGTCGACGGGCGCACAGGGCATGGTGCCGTTTCGCCCCGCACCAGCAGCAGTGCCCGAGCAGCAGCGGCGGTGGAGCGCGCTCGAGCTCCACAGGTTTCTGCAACGCGTAGACAGCCAACGCATGAGCCGTGAGCGCAGGCGCGTGACGTACGCGCTGCTGCTCTCGCTGCTGGTCCATGCGTTCCTGTTGACCTTGACCTTCAATGGCCAGGGCCTTTGGCTTCCGGGCTTCGGCTTCCCTTGGCAGGATCGACGAATCGAGGTACCCGATCTGCGCGTCGTACTCGTTCCCCCGCAGGCCACGCCAGTGGAGCCGGCGATCCCGCCGGTCGCAGAGCCATCGCCGCTGACACGGGTCGAGCCGCCCCTTGGCAGCAGGCCCGCGCAGGCGCCATCGGTGTCTCTTGCGCCGACCGCGCGGCGGACTGCTGAAGCTCCGGCGGCCAATGCGAAGGCAAAGGTCAATCCAGCGACAAGCGCCGGTACCGGTGCGTCCCCTGCGCAAGTGCCTTTGCGCGCGGATCGGCGCGGTGACACGGCGCCCCCGCCGACACCCGCGCCGGCCGTGATCGCCGTGCCGCCCAGTGATGAGGCCACGTGGGCCGTACCTCCCAATCCAGTGGTGCCAGTGCCTGTCATCGTGGCAGCGCCAAGCGCCTCGAGCTCGGAGATCGCGACGCCGTCGCTTGGACAAGCTGGTGATGGAGCGCGCGACCAGGAAGCGTCGGCGCGAGCCGCCGAGCTGGCCGCCTCCAAGCAGGACGCGCAACGACAGGCGGAGGAGCTGGAGGCGGCGCGGCAGGACGCCGCCCGTCAGGAAGTGGCGCGACAAGTGGCGGCACGGCAGGAAGCCGCGCGCGTCGAGGCCGCACGTGTCGAATCGGCAAAGGTCGAAGCTGCGAAGGTCGAAGCCGCGAAGGTTGACGCCGTGAAGGTTGAAGCCGCGAAGGTTGACGCCGCGAAGGTTGAAGCCGCGAAGGTTGAAGCCGCGAAGGTTGAAGCCGCGAAGGTTGAAGCCGCGAAGGTTGAAGCCGCGAAGGTTGAAGCCGCAAAGGTTGAAGCCGCAAAGGTTGAAGCCGCAAAGGTTGAAGCCGCAAAGGTTGAAGCCGCAAAGGTTGAAGCCGCAAAGGTCGAAGCCGCGAAGGTCGAAGCGGCGAAGGTCGAAGCGGCGAAGGTCGAAGCGGCGAAGGTTGAAGCGGCGAAGGTTGAAGCGGCGAAGGTTGAAGCGGCGAAGGTTGAAGCGGCGAAGGTTGAAGCGGCGAAGGTTGAAGCGGCGAAGGTTGAAGCGGCGAAGGTTGAAGCGGCGAAGGTCGAAGCGGCGAAGGTCGAAGCGGCGAAGGTCGAAGCGGCGAAGGTCGAAGCGGCGAAGGTCGAAGCGGCGAAGGTCGAAGCGGCGAAGGTCGAAGCGGCGAAGGTCGAAGCCGCACGAGCCGAAGCCGCACGAGCCGAAGCCGCACGAGCCGAAGCCGCACGAGCCGAAGCCGCACGAGCCGAAGCCGCACGAGCCGAAGCCGCACGAGCCGAAGCCGCACGAGCCGAAGCCGCACGAGCCGAAGCTGCACGAGCCGAAGCCGCGAAGATCGAAGCCGCGCGAGAGGCGGACGCAAGAGTGGAAGCGGCTCGTCGCGCGATAGGACGACAGCTAGACGAGGAGGCCGCACGGCGTGAAGCGGCTTCGGCGCGACTGCCACCCTCGGCGATCGGCGGACGGCGATACAGGCTCCTGGGTCGCACCGACCCCAACGCAGAACTCATCCTGTATGCCGAAGCCTGGGCCCGCAAGATCCAGCTGAACAAGACGTTCGACATGCTGGGCGAAGCGGTAAAGCAGCCTCACACCGATCCACTCGTAACGGTGGCTATTCGCAGCGACGGCTCGGTAGAGTCGGTGACGTTCGTGCAATCGAGCGGCGTGCCGGCGATCGACGATGCGATACGGCGCATCGTGCAAAGCCAGACGCCCTATCCGGTGTTCCCGCCGGCCTTGGCGCGCGAGTGGGACGTGATCGAGGTCCGACGGACCTGGCACTTCGACATTGCGATCCGTCTCTACTGATGGAACGCCGACAGGCTTCAAGCGGTTTTCAATACGTTGCGAGCCCGCTCGGTCGGCCTGGCGCACTTTCGAACGCGTTATACTGCGGCGCACTCGACGGCCTCGCAAGGAGAAAGACAATGAACGTCCGAATATATTTCCTGCTGCTCTTCGCCGCTGCCTTTTCGCTGGGTGGTTGCGTCGCCTACGTGCCTGCCACAGTGGTCGTACCGCAGCAGACACCGGCGCAGCGCTTCGACCAATCCTGGTCCGCAGCGCTCGGCGCGATGTCCGATCAGGGCTTGACGATCACGTCGCAGGATTACGGCGGAGGCGTCATTACCGGCGGTCGCGGCGACGCCACGATCATCGCGACCCTCCAGACGCTTCCGGACGGGAGCGTGCAAGTCAAGTTCGCATCGCGCGGGCGCGCGAACGATCCTGGACTCATTGACCGCGTGTCATCCGGCTTCGACCGCCGCCTGGGACGCTAGACAATGCCGCGCGCGCCAGTTGACCGCCAGTTGCGCGCCGATGCAGTGCGCCAGTAACGAATCGGCTCAGTGACTATAGGCTTTGCGCCGGCGAGCTGAAGTTCAATAGTCGCCTGAGGTCGCCTCAGCGAAACGCGACTTTGAGTCTCGTTCGATACTGGATCGCCGGTCGCTGTTCAGTTGGCTCCAAGTCGAAGATAAAGTCCGCGTCGGCGATCCGATCCGGACCGTCGTGAGATCCAATCCACGCAAACGTAGCATCGTTAACGTGCACGCTTCGGTTCTTGATGCCGGTCCCGAAGCTTTGATCGACATTTCCGCTGATACTCTGTCCGTGAATGGCGACAGCAGACTTGTCAGCGACAAGGTCTCCGCGAAAAATTATCGATAGACGCGACTTGGGTGCCCTCGGAATATCGGTGGTGGTTTGAGACTTGCCGACGGTATGAAGGTCATCTTCAAGGGTGACTTGAAGCGTCAACGCCGATGGTGCAGCAGGATCAATCAGTATCTCACCGCGCGACTCCAGAATGCTGCACTCGGCCCAAAGCGTTGGTTTTCCTTCGTTCGCCTCCTTCGGTTTCGCCAAGCAGGTATTGCGGTAGTCTGGATTCGAAAGGACAACCGATACCGGAGCGTTTGAGTTGATGATGCGAAGCATTTCGGCTAGCTCCTTCCTTGTTTGAAGGACTTGCGCGTTCTGGCGTGCTTCAATCTGTGTGGCTTTCGAAAATGCCTGGCCAGCAGGCGCGTAGTACCAGCCGAGCCATGATGCTGCGCCAAGAGCAATCCCTGCGATCGCGAGGAGCGAAGGCCGGATTACCAGGGTCCCAATGCCGACGAGGATCGCAGCTGCCGAACACCCGACAAATCCGATGGCGAGCGGCGAAAGTATGATCGCTTCGAACAGGCTGCCTATTTCCTGCTGGCGCACTGGAAACGCTGTCTTGTCGATAGCCCACATCCAAAACATGCAAAAGCAGGCAACGAGCCCGAACGCGATCGAGAATATTGCGCCAGTCTTGGGTTTGCGGCCGCTCGATTCGGGACCTGACGCTGTGTCTACGCTCATGGGCCTACGCTCAAGTCTCGGAAGATTCCAATTGTCAGAGTATGAAGCAACAGGCCCCCCGCGATAGGCGCTCGTGGCTTGGGTTTTCGAAGCCCGCTTCCGCGGCGCTCAACGGGCGCTCCAGACCGTTCTCGCTTATTGAATTGCAGATGTCGAGAGCGGCCGACTATGGACGCCGGATTCGGTGCGAGGCTTGAAGATAGCCTAAGGCAGCGCAAACGCAACCAGCGAATCGCCAAGCGTGGTCCCCAGCTTGCCGTGACCGCCGGCGGCGATCACCACAAACTGCTTTCCGCCAGCCTGCAGCCGATACGTCATCGGCATGGCTTGACCGCCGGCGGGCAAACGGCCCGCCCAAAGCTCCGCCCCAGTGTCGATGTCGAACGCGCGCAGGTAGTTGTCCATTGCTGACGCAATGAAAATCAGACCACTCGCGGTGATGATGGGCCCGCCCAGGTTGGGCGTCCCGCGGATAACGGTCGCGGCATTTGGAAAGAGATCGGCCGTCGTTCCCAATGGCACCTTCCATCGAATCGAGCCATTGGACAAATCGACCGCGACCAAAGCGCCCCAGGGTGGTGGAATGCACGGCGCACCGTTGGGCGATGCGAGGACCTGGCGGCTCATACCGTAGGGCGTTCCGTGCTGAGGCGAGACCTCCGCACGATACTGGCCCCGCTGTGCGGCTTTCTCGACCTCCTCGTAGCGGTCCCGCGGTATGAGATGAACTTCCATCGGGAGATTGTTGACGTTGGTCACAAACATCTGATGCTCCGGATCGAACGCGCCGCTGCTCCAGTTCATGCCGCCGAGATTTCCGGGCAACGCGATGGTTCCGCGCACACTGGGCGGCGTGAATATGCCCTCCGAGCGCAGACTCTCCATTCGCGCGCGGCAGGTTTCGCGATCCAGTGCAGTCAAGCCCCAGGCATCGTCGGCGGACACGCGCTGAGGCACGAGAGGCGGCGGACTCAGCGGAAACGGCTGCGTCGGCGACGCTTGCTCGCCGTCGGCGTCGCTCTTTGGAACCGGGCGCTCTTCCACGCCGAAGACGGGTTGCCCGGTCTCCCGATTCAGCACAAAGAGGTTTCCTGTCTTGCTGCCCTGAATGACGACGGGCATTGCACCACCGCCCCGGCGCAGCGTGGCAAGGACCGGCTGCGGCGCGGTGTCGTAATCCCAAAGATCGTGATGGACGAGTTGGAAACCCCAAATCAATTCACCGGTTTTTGCCGACAACGCCACCACGGAGTCGGCCCACTTGTTGTCGCCGGGTCTCTTCATGCCGTGATAGTCGGGGCTCGGGCTCGTGGTTGGGACCAGGACAATCCCGCGCTCCGTGTCGACCGAGATCGCCGACCAGGCGTTGCCGGCTCCCGTCGGCGACAGTTCGTCCGGAATCGGATTCCAGCTCCAGCGAATCCTGCCGGTGCGCGCATCGAACGCTCGCACGATGCCGCTAGGGCTATTGACCCGATCGTTGTCCGCGATGGACGACCCGACGATGACGAGGTCGCCGGCCACTGCCGGCGCCGACGTTTCCTCGTATTCGCCGGGGCGAGTGATATTGGCGACGCCCTGAGTGAGGTCGATAGCGCCTTCGGTGCCGAAATCGGCGCACGGTCGTCCCGTTGCGGCATCGAGGGCAAATAGACGCGCGTCGATCGTTGCCAGAAAGATGCGGAAACGGCAGACGTTGACGCTCGAGGCCGAATCGCTCCACAGCGCGACGCCGCGACTGATCAAGCCTTCGGAGTAGGGCGCGTGAAGATCGATCTTCGGATCGAAGCTCCACTTCTCTTTCCCGGTGTCCGGATCGAGCGCAATGACACGATTGAACGGCGTGGTGAAGTACATCGTGCCGTTAGCGACAATGGGCGTCGTCTCGAAGGCGCTTTTGCGACGATTGTCGCTGCCGTCGGAGACATCGCCCGTGTGATACTCCCAGGCGATTCGCAGGCTTGCTACGTTGTCCTTGTTGATTTGACTGAGCTTGGAATAGCGACCGCCGCCGGCATCGCCGCCGTAATACGGCCAATTCGCAATCGTGACGTCCCCAGTCTCGGATGCCGGAAGCCGGGCCCCCGAGCAGGACGCGAGCAAGAGCGCGATTGCCAAGCCTAACGAGCGAATGAAGGATGATGGAATGGGCGCCGCCATCGGAGCGTCTCGTTTCAAGGAAAGCCTACCCCCGTTTTTCGTTGAACGCTATTTTCGGCTTCGCCGACCTCGGCGGTCCGCAGATGTCGGATTTCGGCCAGAAGGGGCCACCGTCGTCGAAGACGAAATCCGAATACTAGGCGTAGTATGTTCGGACCTCCATTCGTCGGCGAGGTGGTCCGTGACGGATCGGCGAACGTTCATCTGCGCAGCGGCCCAAGGGCTGCTCACCTTGTCGCTCTCCGCGTTGGCGCAGAAGCCCGCGAAGGTCTGGCACATCGGCTTCCTGGCGGCTACCGCACGACCACCCGACGGCGCTCCGCCTGCCGCGCTACGACAGGCGCTTCAACAACTCGGCTATGTCATCGATAAGAACGTCATCTATACAGGCCGGTGGGCCGAAGGAAAGAACGAGCGGCTGCCTGCGCTGGCCACTGAGCTTGTCGGCCTCAACATCGATCTGCTGGTGACGCTGGGTTCGCCTGCCGCCAAGGCCGCAAAGGAGGCGACTTCGACCATCCCAATCGTGTTCGTCGCGGCCGGCGATGCGGTAGGCACCGGTTTGGTAACGAGCCTCGGCCGGCCGGGGGGGAACATTACTGGTATCACTGATCCGGCTACCGAGCTGAGCGCTAAGCGGCTCGAGCTCCTAAAGGAGGCGGTGCCTGGCGCGACGCGGGTCGCGGTGCTGTGGAATGCAAGTGATCAGGCAATGACGCTGCGCTACCAGCAAATTGAAAAAGCCGCGCGCGTCCTGAGTGTAACCGTCCAGCCGCTGGGCGTACGCGAACCCGACGACATCGACGAAGCCCTTTCAGCTATGACTCGAGAGCGCCCCGACGCGTTCTTCATGGTGTCGGACGCGCTTACGACCCTCAATCGCAAGCGCATCCTTGAATTCGCCGCAACGCACCACATTCCAGCAATGTACGAGTTCGGCGTCCTGGTCCGGGACGGAGGGTTGATGTCGTACGGTCCGAACCTCGACGACATGTTTGGTCGGGCCGCGATCTACGTCGACAAAATATTCAAGGGCGGAAAACCAGACGAGCTACCGGTTGAACAGCCAACAAGATACTACCTCCTTGTCAACCTCGATACAGCGAAGGCGCTCGGAATCACAATTCCACCGCCGCTACTCGAGCGTGCAGACGAAGTAATCCGGTAGTCGGCCTCTGGATATCTTGCAGCCTTCGCGTTCCTCGCCTCACGCGTCGGACAGTCGCAGTGTTGTTGAACGACTGCTTTGTCGAAGGTTGACCGGCGACAACGGGTCGCCAGCGGCCACGTCGGTGTCTAAACGAGAACAGGTGTCAGAATCGGAAGGCACACGCGCGTTCGAGCTGACGTATGCTCCAACCGAGTACGGCGCGAACTCCGTCGTGAGGGCGGAATGCCGAGTACGGTGCCGCGTGAGTTACGCGCACGCCCTTTCCGACGCGCCCTTGCGCGCGTGCAGATCGAGGGATCAACAACCGTGAGTCAGGTTACGCGGGCGGTCTGCTTCGGAGAGGACTTGCCGACAACATTCTGATATGCGGCCTCCATCGCGGCTAGGGCTTCCTGACCTTGCCAGCAAAGTTTGCAGGCCGTGCAATTCCACACCGGCAATTGCAGATCCACCTCGAAGGTGTGGCCACCTGGGTCGGCTGCTCTAAGGCGATCCTTGACCATTCGCTGCATCACGTCCCTGCTGCCACAATTTGGGCAATGATTATCTTGCATCACACGCTCCTGCCGTCGCGCCGAACGTACAACGCCTCCTAAGCCGGCAATCGTTGTGTTGCCTCCATCCGCCGCAGCAAGGCAGACGTTTAGATATTATCACCAGTCGGATTTTCTGTCCGTTGGCGAGTCGACCTGGAATTACCGACGCCAACAAAATCATGCTCTCGGTTCGTCGCTAGAGCAACGCATAAGGCGAAGGTCGCGTCGATTCGGGCGTCCAGTAGCCTGATGAGTCTCTCCTAAGCGGACAGTCACACCTGTCGGCTTAGGGTCGTCACCAGCGAATGAGCAATGCGCACGGCATTCGGTGTCACGTATACGCCAGCGCCGACTTCACCCAGTGCGGACGCCTGCTCATAAACTGAAACGCGGAGCCCTGTACGTTCAGCGCATTGGCGGCGAACAAGCCGCCAATGCCGCCTCCGATAATCATGACGCTTGGCCGAGATGGCATGCCAACTCACTCGAAGATGGCTGAGCACGTCATTTTGCGAGCACGACCGGCATAGGGCAACGGGGATAGCTACGGTCAGAATCCCATTTTCTTCACGGATCGCGTTCGACCGACCCCGGTTTATACGACCTCCTGGAGATTCACCTCCGCCGCGATCGCTCATCGAGCGTCTCGGCACCGGCTGCTTGGCTCTGCCAAGCGGCTGCGCACCGCGGCACAGTAATTGCTGCCGCAGACTATCAAGCTGCGACGATGGGCTGAGACGGTCGTGCGGGCCGCCGCCGCGTCAAAAGCTGCCGCGTTGCGGCTGCAATCGCGCAGAACTTACGAGACTACGGGGCGAGAACGTATGTGGAAACGCGCCACAGCGGCTTTGATGACGGGACTTGTGGTGGGCTGCGCGACCCCGGAAAAGGTCCAGGCGCCCGAACAAGTCCCAGCACCAGCGCAGCTCCAGACACCCGAGTCAGTTCAGACCCCTGAACAGGCCCAGGCGCTCGAACGCCAGAAGCGCCAGCAATACCAAAAACGCGTCGCGGCCGAAAAGAAACGAGTGGCCGCAGAGAAAGAACGCGTCGCCGTCGAAAAGGAACGCATCGCGGAGCACCTGCAGCGTGATCTCGCCCCGGTCTGCACGTCTGCGGGCCTGACTCCTGGAACAGACGCCCACGCACGATGCGTGGACAGTCTCTATCGGCGGGAATTGGAAAGAGCGTCAGCCTCGTCGAGGAAGTAGCGCATCGCATCGGACGCGGCGCCGATTCGACCATCGAGACAAAAGCTCGACCGCCGGTTCCTCCACCACGCAGCGGTTGTTCGGTGCGCGGCAATCAGGTGTGCGGACACCTTTGAGTTTGGCGCTCGGCGCGTAGGCGGAATTGACACAACTGGAGGAAATGAGGTTTCATCCGCTAACTTCACAGGGGGTGGAGTGAACAAACGACGAAAACTGGTCATTGCTCTTGGTGCGGGCGCTCTTGTTTCGCCGGTCCGCTCGTTCGCCCAACAACAGGGCAGAGTCTGGCGGATCGGCATACTCGATACGACCACCACCGCGACGAATGCGGAAAACCTCGATGCATTCCGTAAGAGGCTCCGCGAACTGGGCTATGTCGAGGGGCAAAATCTAGTCATTGAATATCGATCCGCCGACGGGCGACCTGAGCGCCTGGCCGAGCTGGCAATCGAGTTGGTTCGCGCGAAGGTCGATGTAATTGTGCCGAGAGGCACGCCCGCTTCGCAGGCGGCCAAAAACGCCACGGGAACAATCCCCATCGTCGTCGCGGAGTTTGGCTCTCCGGTAGAAAGCGGACTCGTGAAGTCCTTGTCACACCCCGGCGGGAATCTCACGGGGCTGAGTTCTGTCACCCCCGACTTGAGTGCGAAGCGCGTCGAGCTGATCAAGCAGATGGCTCCGGACGTCAGGCGAATTGGTGCTCTGACGAATCTTAGTAACGCTGATTCCTCACTCTCGTGGAAGCAGACCGAAAGGGAGGGGCAGTCGTTGGGGGTCGACGTACAGCTCCTTGACGTGCGCAGACCCGAAGATATGCCGTCCGCCTTCGACGTGGCGAGCAGGCAAGGAGTGGGGGCCCTGGTCGTAGTCGGATACGCCCTCACGCAGCCGAACCGAAAACTTATCGTGGAGCTCGCGGCAAATCATCGGCTGCCTGCGATTTATCCTGCCCGAGAGTTCGTGGAGATCGGAGGATTGATGTCCTATGGGGTCGACTACGCCGAACTGTTCTACCGCGCAGCGAGTCTTGTGGGGCAGATCTTCAAAGGCGCAAATCCCGGAGACATGCCGGTCGAGCAGCCGACACACTTCGTCCTGATTATTAACCTCAAAACTGCGAAGACTCTTGGACTCACTATTCCGCAGTCGCTCCTGGCGCGGGCGGATGAGGTGATTCAGTAATGGATCAACCCGGTCGGTGGCCGTGCTGGCGCGGCTCGCCGAACGCCCCACAAGTTCTTGCGCTGAATAGTCTGTAGCGGCCAAATCCAACAGTCCGCTCAGGGTCGAAAGCCGTCGCTGACTGGTCCACCTCGGCCGGCCGGGCTATCCCCTAATTCCGCTTCGTCAGCGTCAAGGTCGTTCCCTCGCGCTTCATGTCCGTGCGATTCAGGAAGCTCATGCCGAGCAAAGCGATGGGCAGGCTGTCGCCCTCGGTAATGACGGCGTCGACATCATTCAGCGCCACGTTGCCAACGCGCACGGCTTCGAGCTTGAGACGATAGGCGGGTACGTCGCCGTTTGCCGTTTCCATGATGACCTTCCTGCCGCTGCGGTAGTCGAGCCCGAGGCGTGTCGCCTCGCGCGCGGGAAGCGTGATGAACGTCGCGCCGGTGTCCACGGCGAATCGAATCGCCATGCCGTTGACTTCGCCATCGGCGACCAGATCGCCGCGTGCGTCGGTCGCGACCCTCGCGTAATTGGCAACGGCGGTGGCCCGAGTCTCGGCGGCCGGGAGCGGGACTCGCCTGCGCGCGCGCAGGACCCATGCCGAGCGCGACGCGTTGACCCTGGATATCGAACGTCGCGCCATCGCGTGTGACGGAGAGCAGGATGACGTTTTCTCGAGTCTTGTCTCCGACGGCGAGGGTCCGCAGGGCGCCACCGTCGATTTGCACAAGCGCCTTGTTGGGGAACAGGCCGACGAGATTGACGTCCAGCGCGCTTGCGCCGGTCGAGACGAGCAGGCCGATGACTAGCGAAGCGATATGGTTGCGGCGGTTCATGATGTAGGGGTCAATCGAATCGGGTTGATTTTTGGAGTCCAGCAAGTGCGCGGTTCGTATTGCGCGTGACTGGGCTTTGCATGGCAACCTCCAATGCACATGCCATGCCAGCGCAAGAAATCCTTTCAAAACAGGACTCAGAACGATCGAGCGCGGAATGGGACACCATGCGAACGCCCTGAACGTCAGGCTCGTGGCAGCGCGCGGCACCGCGATGCGCCGTGGTCAAAACGAACAATGCCGGTCACGTGACCACTGCGCGCTGAAGGAGCCCGCTCGCGTGGGGGTCGAATCGTGATCTGTCCCGTACATAGTGCACGCTGAGCGATTGTTCACGACTAGCGGTGCACATCGAACGTTGTCAATCCGAGGCTCTTCTGCTCTTGGCCATTGGACGACCTACCGATCGCGATCGCGAGTGGCGACGCGGATTGTCATGACCGTGCGCCAGCACCAAGTCAAAAAGCGGCTAAGCTAAACTTGGGCACAGGTGCTGACACGGCGTGCTCCGGGCAATCTTCGGCCATGATGGAAGAGCGGGTAAAGACCGAGATCTGCGATTGGATCGTGCGCGCGGCGTTGGCGGGCAGGGACGAAGTCGAAATCGTCGCGGGCGTGTGTCAGCGTCTCGCCAGTGCGGGAGTTGTCGCTGGTGCGGTCCTCGGTCGTTACGAACCTGCTCGACCCCATTCACGACGCGCCGAGGCGTGCGCTGGAACGCGGGCACGAGGTGCGCTCGAAGAAGTGTTCCTGCGCACGGACGACACGCGGCCGACCGAAGACTGGATGCGCAGCCCGTTCTTCTTCCTGGTGGAGAGCCGTCAGCCGTCAATGCGCCGGCGTCTGGACGCGACCTATCGGCGGGGCGAGTTTCCGATGCTCGATGGTTTCCTCGACCAGGGCGTCACCGACTATCTGGCGTTCGCCGAGCGGGTCAGCGAGAACCTGCGCCTGGGTGAAGGCGAGGGCGTGGTGTCGTCGTGGACCACAGACGCACCGGCCGGCTTTTCCGACGCAGAAGTCGAAATGCTCGCGGGGATCATGCCCGCGCTGACGCTGGCGTTCATGCTGCGAACAACCAACAGCGCGGCGCGCACGCTGATCACGACATATCTGGGGAGCGATGCCGCCGAACGCGTGCTCGCCGGCAACATCGTGCGCGGCCGCGCCCAGCCGATCCGCGCGGTCGTCTGGTTCAGCGATCTCACCAGTTTCACGCGCATCTCCGACTCGGCAACTCCCGACGTGGTGCTCGCCCTGCTCAACGACTACGCCGAAGCGCAGGTCGAGGAAATCGAAGCCCATGGTGGACACGTCCTCAAGTTCATGGGCGACGGGATCCTGGCGATTTTTCCCGACGACGACACGACGCGAGCCTGCAAGCGCGCGCTCGACGCTGCTGCCAGCCTCCGCCGCCGGATCGCCGCTCTCAACGAGCGACGCCACGCGGCCGGGCTGCCGGTGACCGACACGCACCTGGCCCTGCACGTGGGCGAGCTGCTGTATGGCAACTTGGGCAGCCCGCGGCGACTCGATTTCACCGTCCTGGGCGCGGCAGTCAACGAGGCGGCGCGCATCGGGTCGCTATGCGCATCGCTCGAGCAGAGTGTGATCGTGTCGTGGGCCTTTGCCGACGCGGCGGGCGAGCGCACGGCATGTGCTCGTGAGCCTGGGCCGCTACGCGATGAAGGGGATCTCACGACCGCAGGAATTGTTCACGCTGGATCGCGCCTAGACCTTGTTGGTACGATGGTCCTCGGTTGTCCATTATCCAGGTGAGTCGCGGCCGGCGACGTCGAATGGACCTCCAGGTCGTTCCTGCGCGATCGCGTGACGCCGTGCCTCGTCTATAGTCGACTCTATGCGCTCCACTTTGCCCACCAGTGCTGGAAACGTGCTCCGTCACCGGCCGTTTCTATTGTTTTTTTGCGCCAATGGCCTTTCCGAGTTTTCCTACCAGATGGCTTTTGTCGCTGTCGGCTGGCAGGTCTACGCGCTGACCCACAGTGCATTCGATCTCGGCATGGTAGGACTGGTGCAATTCGTGCCAACGGCGCTCCTCACTTTCGTCGCCGGGCATGCGGCAGATCGGTACGACCGGCGGCGCGTGGTGCAGCTCTGCCAATTTGCCGAAGCGCTTGCTGCTGCGTTCCTCGCGTGGGGCAGCTTTGGCGGTTGGCTGAACGTAGCGGAGATTTTTGCCGCCGTGGCCGTATTGGGTGCCGCTACTGCATTCGAAAGTCCCGCGGGTGCGGCCCTGCTGCCGGCGGTCGCGCCGGAAGGAATGCTGCAGCGATGCACAGCGCTCGCGACCGGCCTGCGCCAGCTGGCGACGATCGCTGGTCCCGCCCTCGGAGGCTTCGCCTATGCGATTGCACCCGTCGCACCTTATGCGACGATGGCTGTGGCGTGGTTGCTGGCGGGGACGCTGACCGGAGCAATCAGGCTGAATCGATCGGTGACCGCGGAGGAACGGCCGACGGCTGCCGGTTTGTTCGCAGGCGTCAGTTTCGTGCGCCGCAATCCGGCGATCCTGGGAACGATATCGCTCGATCTGTTCGCGGTGTTGCTCGGTGGCGCGACGGCGCTGCTGCCGATTTACGCGCACGACATTCTGCATACCGGGTCACTGGGGCTGGGCGTCCTGCGTGCTGCGCCGGCCTGTGGCGCGCTGATGATGACCGTCTTGCTGGCTCGCCACGCGATCGACCGCCGGGCGGGCATGCGGATGTTTCAAGGCGTCATCGTCTTCGGGCTGGCGACGGTCGTGTTCGCGCTCTCATATTCGATGTGGCTCTCCATTCTTGCGCTGGCTATCATGGGGGCGGCGGATACGGTGAGCGTCGTGATTCGCTCGACGCTCGTGCAGCTTGCAACGCCCGACGAGATGCGCGGCCGGGTGGGGGCCGTGAATTTCCTGTTCATCAACGCTTCCAATCAGATTGGCGAATTCGAGAGCGGCATGACGGCCGCCCTCTTCGGAGCGATGCCGGCAGCCGTGCTGGGTGGGGTTGGAACGGTCGCGATCGCGCTCCTATGGATGAAGTTGTTTCCAGAGCTGCGCAAACTCGAGCGGTTGGAATGAGGTCAGATGCCGATCCCGCGCGAGGTTGGCCTCCAGGCAAGCGGGTGGGTGCAACGGGTCGCAGCCGTTTTTTCTCCAACGCAGTCCGGCAGCGACGTCCCTGTGGAGGAGTAATATAGGTCGACGTTCTGCATATCGGCGAGGTGATCGAATCATGGATCGACGTAAGGCCATTCTCGCGGTTGCGGGCGGCTTGCTTGCAGCGCCATTGTGCGGTCATGCGCAGAAGCCACCGAAAGTCTGGCGCATCGGTCTGCTGACCGCGGGCGGGCGTCCCGCGGATGGCAATCCGCCAGCCGCGTTCGTGCAGGCGCTCGGGCGGCTCGGTTACATCGATGGCAAAAACGTTACCTATGTTGGCCGGTGGGCCGAAACCAAGTACGAGCGCCTGCCGGGGATGGCGTCTGAGCTCGTGGGCCTCGATGTTGATCTTCTGCTGACGGTCGGCGCGCCGGCGGCCGATGCCGCGAAAGCGGCGACGTCCACTGTCCCGATCGTTGTTGTCGTGCCAGGCGACGCGGACGCGACCGGCTTGGTCGCGAGTCTCGCGCGTCCCGGCGGAAACATCACCGGAATCTCGGATCCGGCCACCGAGCTCAGCGCCAAGCGCCTCGGACTTCTCAAGGAGGTCGTACCCAGCGCTACGCGCGTCGCCGTAATGTGGAATGCAAATGATCGGGCGATGACGCTCCGCTACAACGAGGTCGAGAAAGCCGCGCGGGTTCTGAATGTGAGTGTGGAGCCGCTGGGCGTACGCGGACCCGACGACATCGACGCAGCCCTGGCGACGATGGCGCGCGAGCATCCTGATGCGCTCTTTTTGGTGGCGGACTCACTTACGGTCGTCAATCGCAAGCGCATCATCGACTTCGCTGCGGCGCGCCGAATTCCTGCAATGTACGAATTCAGTTTGTACGTTCAGGACGGAGGCTTGATGTCTTATGGGCCAAACATGGACGACTTGTTTGGCCAGGCCGCAATCTACGTCGACCGTATCCTCAAAGGCGCGAAACCGAGCGAGCTGCCGGTAGAGCTGCCCACCAAGTACGAGCTGGTCATCGACCTCAAGACCGCGAAGGCACTCGGCATCACCGTTTCGCAGCCCGTGCTGATGCGCGCCGACCAGGTGATCCAATAGCGAATCGGCGCTTGCAGTCGGCCATTGCGGCAACCGAGCCGCCTCGGTTCAACCAGCTGGGCCACAATACGGGTCAAACCTGAGTCGAGTCCAATCTTTCATCCATCGGAGGTCAAGATGAGTCACGCGTCAATGCTCAAAGCCAGACGGAAGCACCAAAAGACCAGGAAACAACTCGATGTCGCAGCCAAGCAGGCCAAAAGACTGGCGAAGCAGGCATTGGCAGGGCCGGTCGTGAAGAAGGAAAAAGTGAAGAAGGAAAAAGTGAAGAAAGAAAAGGTCAAGACGGAGAAGGTGAAAAAGGTCAAGCCGACCGCCGAGGAGCTTGGCCGGCAACAGTCAAAGAAGAGCACTGCGGGCGCCGCGAAGAAGGGCGCGTCCTAGCCCTTCTCGACC
The DNA here is from genome assembly GCA_963730465.1 of uncultured beta proteobacterium. GTDB lineage: Bacteria > Pseudomonadota > Gammaproteobacteria > Burkholderiales > Casimicrobiaceae > PALSA-1003. Next base: position 472,326 of record CAVSRR010000005.1, read on the forward strand.
CGGAAGCGGCGGGCGGCTCGTTGCCTTGTGATGCCGCGGATATGATGTAATTGAGCTGGAACCTGATGTAATGGCGTTCAAGCATATTACTTCGCATGGAAGGGGCTAAAAATGATGAACTTCGGCTACGGCGGCGGGATTCTGGGCCTATTGATACTGATCGGCGACGTCTGGGCGCTCATCAATATTTTCCAAAGCTCCGTTTCCAACGGGAAGAAGCTGATCTGGATCCTTGTGGTCCTGCTATTGCCGTTATTGGGATTGATCTTGTGGTTTTTTGCCGGACCGCGAGACGGCAAGGCTTAGGGCGGCAGATCGGTATTCGCCTGGCTGATTGAAGTCTACGGTCTGCTTGGCGGCGCCCAATGCGTTCGGGCGACGAACCAGGATCGTCGAAGAGAGCCTGACCCTCTGCGATGCTCGCCAGAACGCTCCCGCTTCTCCTGCTCTGCGCCTGCGCCTCGACGGCGCAACTGCCCATGGCCGAGCAGCCGGAGCTTGCCGCGATAGCACAGCCCTATGTGCAGCAGCTGCGAGCGGTAGGCATCACGCGCGTGATCTCGCCGGGGAATGGCGCCATGGTGCGCTTGGAGACTGGCTACGGTTCGGTGTATGTGCCATACCCGTCAGTTTCGGATCCACTGGCGTTCGTGCTGGACATCGGTCCCGATCGCTTGCGCGCAACCGCGGCCACGTCCGACCGGGCCAAGGACGGGCAGATACTCGCTGCGCTCGTGCCCGACGCGGTGCGGGCGACAGCTGCCAACAACAGGTTAGGGTGGCTGCACGCCAACCCCTGGCGTTGACGTACTTCGTGTGACGCGACGTTTTCTACGACTGCGATTGTGCCAAGCGCGCTTCGGCTGAAGCGAGCATGGCCTTGAACCGCGGATTGTCTCGAACGCTATCGAGATCGGGATCGGACTTCACCCAGTTCAGTACCTCGATCCGCATGTGCGTCAAGGCGGGGGCGAGCAGATCGAGCGCGGCATCGACATCGCTCAACTCGGAAATCAGCGTGCACGCGAAGTTGTAGCGCAGGTTCGTATTGTCAGGGTCGAGCAACAGCGCGCGGTCGGCCCATTCCTTCGCGCGCTCCGATTCGCCCAGCACCGCGAGCGCTCCCACTGCGAAGCCCATCGCCGATCCATTGCCGGGATCGAGCGCAACAATCTTCTCGCACCGCTCGAGCGACCGCCGGGCGGCGCGACGGGCGCCCTCCTTGTCGCCGATCGCGGAATTGCAGCTGACGAGCATGCCGGCCGAAGTGAAGTCCGTCTCCACCGCTGTGGCCGCCTTTTCGAAATGTATGATCGCCTTGTCGAACTGGCGCATGAGGTAATAGAGTCGTCCCGCCGCATGGTTGACCTCATAGGACTCGGGGTCCAGGCGGAGCGCGAGGTCGATTTCGCGCACGGCGTCGTCGAAGCGCTCGCTTTTCGCCAGGACCCGGGCTCTCGCGGCATGCCCGTCCGCCAGATTGCCGTCGAGCTCGATGGCTCGCTCTGCCGCCGTCGACCCGTCTTCGCCTTCGCTATCTGAAAAAAACCGCAGGTTGATCTGGGCGCTGGCCATTAGCGCCCAGGGCCGCGCGTAATTTGGGTCGATCTCGATGGCGCGGCGGCACAGTCGGATAATCGCTTCGTTGCGCCGGCTGTCGCCGAAATTGCCGGTGATGCTGTATTGCCTCGCCATCAGATAGAGCTTGTAGGCTTCGGGATCGCTCGTTCCGCGTTGCTCGATTGCCTTTTTCTCCTCAGGCAGGAGCTTCAGCTTCAGGGCCGCGACGATCGCTTCCGAGATTTCGTCCTGCAGCGCGAAAATGTCGTTCAAGTCCCGGTCGTAGCGTTCGGCCCACACGTGCCCGCCCGTCGCGCCATCGATGAGCTGCGCCGTGATCCTGACGCGCCCGCCCGCCTTGCGCACGCTGCCCTCGAGCAGGTGGCTCACCTTGAGTTGCCGCGCGATCTGCTGCGCGTCGACGTGCTTGCCCTTGAACGTGAATGCGGTATTGCGCGCTGCGACCCAGAGCGCCGAGACCTTGGAGAGGTCGGTAATGATGTCTTCGGTAATCCCGTCCGAAAAGTATTCCTGCTCGGGATCACCGCTCATGTTGGCGAACGGCAAAACACAGACCGCAAGCCGTGGCGCCTCCGCCTTGGGCCCTGCCGCCGCAACCTTCTCGGCCGGGAGCGCGGAGAAGACGCGCACCGGACGCTGGATGCCTTTCACGGTGTGCTCGCCCAGGTCTTCGAACGCGCACGACACCTTGCCGGTCGCCTGATCGCGTACCGCAAGCGAGACCGCTATGCCGCCGACCGGCGCCAGCGCCTGCAGGCGCGCGGCGACGTTGACACCTTCGCCGTAGATGTCTTCGCCGTCGACGATGACCTCGCCAAGGTTGATGCCGATGCGGTAGCGAATGGCCTTCTCTTCGGCCTGATCCGCCTCGGCGCGCGCCGTGGCTTCCTGGATCGCGAGTGCGCAGTTGACGGCCGCGACCACGCTGGCGAATTCGACGAGCGCGCCGTCGCCCATCAGTTTGACCATGCGTCCGCCCTGCGCAGCGACGCTGGGATCGAAAATCCGGCTTCGATTGGTTTTCAGCCGCTCGAGCGTCCCAGCCTCATCGACCTCCATCAGGCCGCTGTAGCCGGCGACGTCGGCCGAGAGGATCGCGGTCAGTCTGCGCTGCATCGGCTGGCTTTCGAGCCTCGGACTGCCACTGTCGTGACTCTTCGCATTGAAGCGCTTTCAGTCGGAAGAGACCGAGTATCTGTGGGTTCGGCCGTACGGGTCAACCGTCGATCTCGAGTTGCTACGGTCCGCTTGCGGCGAGCGCCGACCGTACGGCAGTCCCGGCGTCGCAGTAGCGGTTTCGGTCGAACTACGGTCGGCAGGCGCCGGGCAGCGCGGGCAGAAACCGCGATCACGCGGTTGCAATATAATGACCCCCGTTGGCGGATCTCCTTTCGTCAATCGTTCAACCATCTTCGGAGAGGACAATGATCAAGAAATGGACGTTGAACTGGCTGGTCGCATTGGGTTGCCTTGCGGCGTTCTCGGTGGCGATGGCGGCGGACCCGCCTGTGTCCGGAACGGTCAAGTTGAGCAGCAAGGCCGTAGCCATTGGCATCGGCGTGAGCTGGGGCGATGGCACTCTGACCGTTGGCGGCAAGACGTACGCGTTTTCGGTCGAGGGCTTAAGCGTCGCTGACCTTGGCGTTTCCGACGTCACCACGTCCGGCGAGGTCTTCAACCTGAAGAATGTTGCCGATTTCAGCGGTACGTACGTTGCAGGCGAGGCGGGTATCGCCGTCGCCGGTGGTCCGACGGACTCGGTCATGAAGAACCAGAACGGTGTCGTGCTCCGTCTGCATGGCACGCAGAAGGGCGCCCGACTGACGCTGGCCGCGGCCGGCGTAACGCTCAAGCTCAAGTAAGTCGAATCGGCAGGTGGCGATCCTCCGCCACCTGCCGCAAGCCGATGGCCGAACCGTCGGCCAACGGTAAAACACATCACGTCCGTTCGCTTACCACCACGTCGAAGCGTTCGCGGGCGCACGGTCTGCGGTCGCGCGAAGACGACCATGACGCTGGGTCGGCTCGGGAGTGTTGTATGGCGCGCAGGTCTCCCAGCAAAATCTCCTGCACTTGCCCACGATCTATTGATTCCAGCCTGCCTTTTGCGTCATCAGGCGCGTTGCTCCGCTGCGGAATTTTCTTTCTCGCCGGGTCGCGTCGCGAGCTCACGCAGGATCCCGACCAGCTCCGCGTTCGCGGCCGAGCCTTTGTCGCTGATGACATCGACCGGAACCGTCTCGGTGAGGCGGTTGAGCCGCGTGAGCAGGCGAATGCGTTGACGTCTCGTGAGCTTGGCTTCGGACGAGTGCCAGCGCAGGAACAGTCGCGGCAGCTCGCCGTCACCGAACAACGTATTGAGCTCGTGGGCCGTGACGTAGACGAGGAAGAGCACCATCAGCCAGATCTGGATTGCCAGAAAGCGCGGCCACGAGAATTGCGCGACGAGGAAGTTCGGGAAATCGCCGAGAGCCCCGCCGCCGCGCAAGAAATGCAACAGCCCCTCGGCGAGGCGGAAAACGAACACGCAAACCCAGTAGATCGTCGATTTGAAAAGGATCGGCTGGACCAGCGGCGCACCATCGAAGTGGCGCATGAAACGCAGGTTGTCGACCACCAGCACCGCCTTGCCGACCAGCAGCGCGGCGAGCGACGCGGCGAAGAAATTCGTGAACGGAATCCCGTACTCCTCCAGCGTCATCCAGCGCGTGAACAGGATCAGGTTGAAGCCGAAGAAGAAAAAGATGGTCGGCGGCAGCACGTGCTTCACCTGCACGAGCCACCAGTCGAAGGCGCGTCGCCACAATGGCGCTGATGCTCCTGGGGCGGTGGGAACGGACGAGGTCATGGCTTCCTCCGGCTAGCGCGGGCATGTCGCGCGTTCAATTTACTACGAACCGTTCTCAAAAGTCCGATCGGAGGGCAAGAAACCAGTCGTGAAGGATGCGAGCGAGGCGTTTGGTTTTCGGTCTCTGCAACGCGTGGTCTGTTGGGGGCGGTCCACCGCAGAGTAAGATCTTGCGTCTCGGGTCGCACAAGTACCGCTGCGGAGGCTCCGAAGGAGATTCTCGATGGCACATCAAAGACGCTCCATGCGCACTCGTGACCAATGATGAAATTGACCGATCTTCTCGGCATCGAGCTGCCAATCGTCCAGGCGCCGATGGCGGTCGCGCAGGACAGCGCTATGGCGGTCGCGGTTTCGAACGCGGGCGGTCTGGGGTCCGTGCCCTGCGCGATGCTCACTGCGGATGGACTGCGCAAGGAACTGGATTCGGTCAAGACGCGGACGAACAAGCCTGTCAACGTCAACTTCTTCTGCCACGTGGCACCGGATGCCGATGCCCAGCGCGAAGCCACCTGGCGTGGGGCGCTGGCACCTTACTACACACGGTACGCAATCGATCCGTCGCGCATCCCGGCCGGACCAGGGCGCGCGCCGTTCAGCGCTGAATTTGCCGACGTGCTCGAGGACTATCAGCCCGCAGTAGTGAGCTTCCATTTCGGTCTCCCGCCCGCGCATCTGCTTACGCGCGTGAAATCCTGGCGGTCGAAGATATTCGCCTCCGCAACGACGGTCGCAGAAGCACTCTGGCTCGAGGCGCACGGCGCCGACGTGATCGTCGCGCAAGGCGTGGAGGCGGGCGGACATCGCGGCATGTTCCTGTCCGATGACCTGACGACGCAGGTCGGCACGTTCGCCCTGCTGCCGCAGATCGTGCGCGCGGTAGCGTTGCCGGTCATCGCTGCCGGCGGTATCGCCGATGCGCAAGGCGCGGCGGCGGCCATGGCACTCGGGGCGGCCGGCGTGCAGCTAGGAACGGCGTACCTGCTTTGCCCCGAAAGCACGATCAGCGCGATTCATCGTGCGGCGCTGAAAAGCGACGCCGCGCGCCACACCGCGCTGACGAATCTGTTCACCGGACGCCCCGCCCGGGGAATCGTGAATCGTGTCATGAGGGAACTCGGTCCGATGAACAGCCGCGCCCCCGCATTCCCCCTGGCTACTTCGGCCATTGCTCCCTTGCGTGCAAAGGCAGAGGCGGAAGGCTCCGGTGATTTCTCGCCGCTGTGGGCGGGTCAGAACGTGACCGGATGCAAGGAAGTGCCCGCCGCGCAGCTCACGCGGGAACTGGCGGCCGGGCTTTAAGCCAGGCACTCGCGGGGATCTTCGTTCCGCCGTCGTCAGATTCCACCGCCCCAGCGATACTGCCATGCGACGCCGACAAGATCGAAGCTGTTGCCGGTGCGGGCGGAAACGCCCTTGCTCGCGTAGAGCTTGATGGAATCGCGAATGTCGACCGGAAACGCCAGCGTCGCACCCGCGCGCCAATTCTGCTGGAGGTCGCTTTGCAACGTGTCGTTGAGCGTCGAGCGGCCACCGGCGAAGTACGTTGCGTCCACCGATCCCCAGATCCCGGAAGGAAAGTTGTAGATCGCGTGTCCCTGAAACGAATAGAGGGGGGCCTGCGAGCGCCGACTCCCGTTGTAGAAGTCGTCGTTGGTGGTGAACACCGTTACTCCGGCCTGGAACTCCAGGGTCCACGGACCCTGCACCTTCGAAACGCCGATCTCCGGCTTGAAGAACCAGCGGTGACTGCCGAGGTTGACGATCCTGGTGTCGTCGTACTGGCCGGCGGGCACCGACACTTGCAGGCTTGCGCCGATGATGAGGTCTTGCTCGTAAGATCTGAACTCGGGCAACGTCAGGGCCGGCGCACCGTAGAGGTTTACCGAGAGCCGCAACAGCGGGTCCCCGAATCCGTTGACATCGCGCTGCACGGGCGCGCCCTGGTAAGTGGCCGATCCCGAAAGCCATGTGTAGGGCACGATGATGTCGAATTTCCCCGACGTGCCCCACAGGTCCAGAGACCTGACGTAGGCGGCGACCGCGGAGGACGTCGTGAGCTTGGGATCGGTAATCGGCAGGGAAGGATCGAAGGAGACGCCGCCGCTCGTGTAAGCGTAGCCGCCGATCAGGAAGTTCACTCCTACGGGCGTGTTGGAATAGGACCGGGGCTCAAGGCTCTGCGCGCGGGCCGAGGGCGCACTCATTAAAGGCACGCACAGAGCGATCGATGCGATCCGCAATGTTTTGGTCAGCATGGATTGCAGCAGGAGCCTCTCATTCTCACTAATGAAACGCTACCGTTGCGTTTAATTGCCGGATGTGTTAGCGTGGTTAGGCGTGGATCTCACGTTCAGATCCTATCCCTTCCGGGAGTGCCGATGATGAAGAACCGAAGCGTCGTAATCGCCAGTCTTTTCGCCTGCGCCCTCGCTGCTGCGCCCGTTACGTCGGCTTTTGCGGACGGCTGGCATCACGGGAGCCATTATGGTGGCCACTACAGCGGACACTACGGCGGCGGCTACCACGGGGGCGGTCCGATCTGGGGCCTGGCGAATGCCATCGCGGCCACCACGGTCGCGATAGTCACCGCTCCGATCGCGATTCTGGCCGCAGTGGCGCAGGCGCCGCTGTACTACCCGCAAGGTCCTGCCTATGGCGGTGCTCCGCGCGGCTACAACGCGCCGCCCGTCGCTCCTCAATACTACGGGGCGCCGGCCGCGCCTGCCGACTATCGCGCCGCGCAGGCTGCGCCGTACTATGGGCCCCCGGGGGTTCCTGCCGACTACGTCCGGCAGGCCCCGACGTACGCTGCGCCCCAGACGCAGGCGTACTATGCGCCGCGAGCACCTGTGGCGTATTCCGGTCCGCCGGCGACCTCCTATCCGGCGCGGCAAGCCTATTACGCACCTCCTCAAGCCTACAATGGTCCTCCGCCGAACTACGCGCCCCAGGCCGCCGCCAACTATTACTCACGCTAGACACAACGTCGCAGCGCGCGCTCGCCCTTGATTCGATCGGTCGCGCCCGCAGGCAGTCGAAAGAGAAGACCCGGCAAAGCAGATGTCGTTTCGAGCCGCGGCGGCCGCCCATCGAAGGCCGACGCCGAGAAGCTCGCCCATCGCATCGTCGATGCAGCGACCGGGCTGTTCTTCACGCTGGGCTACGGCGCCACCACGATCGAAGGGATTGCGCGAAGGGCCGGGATATCGAAGCGAACGTTCTATCATCGCTTCGATGACAAGCCGGCAGTGTTCAGCGCCGTCGTCCACCGCACGATCGAGCGGCTTCGGCCGCCCGCGAATGCGCCTTTGCTTCACGGGGCGACGCTCGCGGAGATCCTGCTCGGACTGGCGGAGCTCATTCTGCGCGCGGCCTTGTCGCCGCCGGCTATCGCTCTGCATCGACTGATCGTCGCGGAATCGAGTCGCTTTCCCAAGCTCGCATCCGTTGTCACCAAAGAGGGCGCGAGCGAAGAAGCGGTCCGATTGATCGCGGCCGTGCTCGAGCGGGAGGCGAGCGCGGGGAATCTCACGCTGGACAACCCGATGTTCGCCGCGCAGCAGTTCCTGCACATGGTCGTCGGCCTGCCGCAGCGCCGCGCCATGGGACTCGGTGTCCCCATGACATCCGCCGAGTTGAATGCCTGGGCGCGCGATGTCGTCAATCTCTTCCTGAACGGATGCCGCGGCTGGGAGCGCGCGAAGAGGCATCGGTCCACGCGGCGGTGAAGCGACATCGAGCACAACGAGTCGCGTCGACGCGGTTGTTCGCCTTCAATACGGACTAGCCGCGCATTCAAGGTGCGATGTAAGCGTAGCCTTTGGCCTGATAAGCCATGAGCGAGATGAACGCATTGCCGACGACTTGAATCTCCGGCAGGACAAGCTCGGTCTTCGTTCCCTGTTCTCGCGCCGCGACGGCACACTGCTCGAATCCGTCGACGCCCGGGGACGCGCTAAGCTCCTTGATCCGGGCGGCGATCTTCGTGGCCATTGCGCGGTCTTCCGGCTTGATCTTGTCCATGTCCGTCTGCACCAGCTTGGTCGCGGGTCCGCGGAATGCCAGGATGAAATGAGGCGTTACTCCCTGCTGGATCAGCGATTGCCGGGTCTCGTCGATGATATCGAGCCGACTGAGCAGGCCCTTGGCATCGCCGTCCTTGATGTCGAACGCGACCTTCACGTCCTTGAGCCCGGTGAGCGCCGTATGATCGTCAGCCGCTTCGGCGCCCGCCGAGCAGAAAACAAATGTCGCCAAAGCGATTGACCCGAGTATCCGTGGCAAATGAATAAAGTTGGTGCGCATGTCTTTTCCTCTCAGGATTTGATCGGACGCAAGTCTCTTATGGCGCGACATCCGCCATTGGATGGCGCTTAAGCCGACTCAGAATTGAAAACCGAACGTCACCAAGAACAGGTTACGCTGCCACGTCGGTTCGAGGAAGCTCTGCACGCGCTGCAGCAGGCACGCCATCGTCGGATGTCATCCGATGGCGCTCGCGGGCGCCCCAAGCGCGACTGAGCATCGGCGAGAGCATACCGAGCCTCGCGAACACCATTGACGCGCAGGCCGGAAAAAGCAGGTTTTCAGTATCTGGACTATCTCGGCAGGACGGTTCCGTGGTGAGTGCGGACATGTGTATCGTGGCCGTCGAAAAAAGCACTTCAACTCCCGGGATCTCGTTGTTCAGATTGCTCGGTCAACTGGCGCCTGGCAAACCCCTCCACGCGGTCGCTTTTACCGCACTTTGACCGCGGCTGTCGTGGGCGCGTCGATGTCAAGCGGGGCGCTCGCATACAATCGGCGCCTCGTCAGGATTCATCCCTGTTCGGTTTCGCTCCATGCCTGTCCTATCCCTCGCGCTCGTCGTCCTCGCCGGCCTGATCCACGCCGTCTGGAATATCGTCGCCAAGAAGGCAGGCGGCGACGTACGTTTCGCCACGTTTACCGGTGTGCTCATGGCGCTGATATGGGCGCCGCTAGGCATCTGGATGGGGTGGGACGTGCTGCCGACGTGGGGCAGCGTGGAGTGGGGGTTCGTCGTCGTGAGTGGCCTGCTGCATGTGCTCTACTACATCGCGCTTCTGCGTGGCTACCGCAAGGCCGACCTCACGGTCGTGTATCCGCTGGCGCGAGGGTCCGGCCCGCTGCTGTCCTCTCTGGTGGCGATACTGGTTTTCGGCGAGAAGATCACTGCGTTTGGCGTAGCAGGCATCTTGGCCGTGGTGGCGGGGGTGTTCTTCATCGCCGGCGGAACGGGGCTGTTTCGCGCCGCGCACGACCCGGCGAAGCAGGCCGGAATTCGCAAGGGCATGATCTACGGGCTGCTGACAGGGATGTTCATCGCCAGCTACACCGTGGTCGATGGCTATGCGGTCAAGGTCGTGCTCATGTCTCCGATCCTGCTGGACTACTACGGCAACTTCGCGCGGTTGGTGTTCCTGCTGCCGACCGTGCTGCGCGACCGCGCGACCGCTGCCCAGCACTGGCGAATACAGTGGAAGCACGCGCTCATCGTGGCGGCCATCAGCCCGGTCAGTTACGTGCTGGTTCTGTACGCCATGAAGTCCGCGCCGCTCTCGCACGTTGCGCCCGCGCGCGAGGTCTCGATGCTGTTCGCCGCGCTGATCGGCGGACAGTTGCTTGGCGAGCGCGACCGCCTTGCACGGATCTCCGGCGCGACCCTGATCGCATTTGGCATCATGGCGCTGGCGCTCAGCTAAGCCGGGCGGCTGCTTTGCGTATTGTCGGTTCCTCTTACAGTTGCAATCTTCGGTCCGTAGGCGCAGACACGCAGCCCATTGTTTTGATGAAGATTAGCAATCTCGGCACGGTCGTTGCATCACCCTCGGGCTAGTTACGCCGGGACGCGCCACAAAGGCGTCGCTTCGAAGGGATCTGTGTCGTTAGGGGAAGACACGATGACAACCGTACGCAAGGCGAGGGGAGGTCTGCGGCGAATCTTCATAGTCGCCCTCTTAGCCAACGGCGCGTTGACGACCGAAGCCAGCGCGACACCATCGTCGTACGATGCGCTGGACGATTCAGCCGTAACATTCACGCTTCCGACGGGTGTTACTTTGGGCACCATTAGTCTCGGCACTTCCGGGATAACCCAATCGGGCGATGGCATGCTTTCAAGTACGCTTACTGTGAACCCGGCACCGCCAGGATTCGGCATGGTCCTCCATGCGTTTGGGACAGGAACGGGGTCGTCTTCAATTAGCGCATCCGAGTCCGTCAACATTAGCGGCCCGTCGTCGACCACCTACATGATCGTTGTCGATTTCACTTCCTTGATCGTGAGCGCCGACACGTTCGAAGCACCCGGTGGATCGGCAACTGCGTTCGCTGAGTCGATCTTTGGCATAGCTGGCGCCACGTCGGTCGATTGCCTTACAGGCGCTCCCAGCACCGAGCTTTGCTACGATGCCCAAGGTACGGTAACCGCAAGCCTGGAAGGGACGGTGAACGGCAGTGCGGTTACGCCTGCTCCGGAGCCCGCGACGCTTGCGCTGCTCGGCCTCGGTCTCGCCGGTCTCGGATTCTCGCGCCGCAAGTAATAATACTGGTTTGGCGCCAACAGGCCCCGCTGCTGCGGGGCTTGTCGTTTGTGGCGGCGCCCAGCGTGCCTGATTCGTAACTAGCGCGGTAGTGACGCGGTTTTGACGGGCTCTTCGCGCCGCCGCTAGGCGTGGGACATTGCGCCGAGCGCGCCCAAGGCAAGGTGCCGCCCGACGAAGGCAGAGGCCGATCCCACCGTTGTTGACATCCTTACATGCGTCAGATATTGTTGACACATGAAAGGAAGAGCGCCAAAGACGAGCGCAGGCGACCAATTACTGGCCATGCTATCCGCGCTCGACAACCCGCATCGCTTGAGCATCATCGCTGCGCTGGCCTCCGGCGGACGCAATTACATCAGCCAGCTTGCGCGCGAGATCGGTATCAGCCGTCCGTTGCTTCATCTGCACCTCCAGAAGCTGGAGGAGGCCGGTCTCGTCTCCAGCCAGCTCGAGCTGTCAGTCGACGGCAAGGCGCTCAACTACTTCGAAGTGAACGACTTTGGCTTCGAGCTCACTCCGGCCGCGATTGCCAAGGCGGCGAACTCCCTGACGACCAAACCTGAAAAGTAGAGGCTATCCCCATGTCTGAATACTTGTACATCTTGTCCATCAGTCTCTTTCTCGTGACGATCTGCCTCATCTTTTGCATCAGGGCCTACTCGGCCGTGCAGCAAGCGAAGGTTCGCAACGCGAGCGAAGCGACCTACCGACAGATCGCGGAAAAGGCCGTGGCCTCCGCATCCGAGAATGCGACTGCGCTTGTTTCCATCCAGGCGGCGCTCAGTGACGTCAGGACCCGTCTCACCGCCATCGAGAAGGTCCTGAAAGAAGTGGAGTAGCCAACATGCTCACGAGCGAAATGACGTTGGATCGAGATGCCCGGCGGGAAGCAAATGCCCGCGCGACCGAGGTACCGCTGTGGCGACTGTATGCGCTGAGAGCCGCGTACCTTCTTCTTGTCGTAGGGCTCGGCATCGAGATCTGGCCGGGAATCATCCGCCACGAGAAACCTTGGGAACTGATGTACGGGGTGGTGCAGTGCGTGCTGGCGGCGGTGTCGTTGCTGGCGCTGCTCGGCCTGCGCTATCCACTGCAGATGCTGCCTTTGCTTTTCTTCGAGATCGTGTGGAAGTCGGATGCTCCGACAGCAGTCCGTCATCGCAATAAATGCTTCTTACCGAGGACAGACGAACCTACAATCTTAGGTGGCGATCTTGAGTCGAAGGCGGAAGAACTCAAGAAGTCGCTCTGGAAGATAAGGAACGGCAAATGACATATCTCGACGTATCGCGTATCGAAAGCTGGCATGCGCACGTCTATTTCGATGCGGCCAGCCGCGACGCCGCCAGTGAATTTCGTGAAGTGGTCACCGCGCAATTTGGGGACAAGGTTCGGGTGGGTCGCTTTCACGAACGGGCGGTCGGACCCCACCCGCGCTGGAGCTTCCAGATCGCGTTCGAGCCGGTGGAGTTTCCCGCCGTCATTGGTTGGCTTGCACTCAATCACGGCGCGCTCGACGTCTTCGCGCATCCGAATACGGACGATGAGCTGCGCGACCATCGAGACTCCGCACTTTGGCTGGGTCGAAGCCACGAACTGGACCTGAGCGCGGTCGGCGGGTGAAGGCCGGTCCACGATAAGGACTCGCTCATGCCACCCGTCGGACACATGGCGCGTCGTCAGTTGTCAGGCGCGCTCAACGAATTCGCACGCCGAAGAAAGGTCCGTTAGATGAGAAACCCTCTCGTAATCGGTGCGGCATGGTTATGCGCATCCATTGTGTATGCGGCAGATTACCCGGCGATGGCACCTCAGGATCAATACATGATGGAGCCCGATGCAGAAGTCGCGTTGGCTAAGAGCGCCGCGCCGCCCTCGATCTCAGATGGGGCGACAGTGCTGGTGCTGACGCGTTACGGCTACGACACCGCGGTCAAGGGCAGCAACGGATTCGTCTGTGCCGTCGAGCGCGGGTGGATGTCGCAATACGACTTCCCGCAATTCTGGAATCCGCATATGCGCGGCCCGCTGTGCTACAACCCCCCTGCAGTGCGCTCGATCCTGCCCTACACGATTAAACGCACCGAGCTGGTTCTGGCAGGGCGCTCGAAGACGGAGATGATGGCCGCGATCAAGGATGCCATCGCAAGTCATGCGCTGCCGCCTCTTGAATCGGGCGCGATGACTTACATGATGTCCAAGCAGCAGTATCTGAACGACGGGGCGCGCAACTGGGTGCCGCATCTCATGTTCTATTTTCCGCGCGGGCAAGATTCGACATGGGGCGCCGATCTGCCCGGTGCGCCGCCGATGCTGAACCCACAATTCCAGGATTCGCCGGAAGCTTTGAGCGTGATCATGGTGCCAGTGACACACTGGTCCGACGGGACATCCGCGCCCAAAATGGAGTGAGCTGAGCGTTTGTCCGACGGCTCTGAAAATCGGGAGAAACGATCAGCGGTTTGTGCACATTGCAAATGCAAGGTGGGTAGCCCCTCCCGGGACGGATGACCCTCAGCCTTCATGCGGTGACAGAGTTTACGACGTGTCACGCCCAGCCCCTGAGCGCCACGAGTGCGACCCCCGGTACCGCACCTTGGGTCAGACGCGAGGCTCGCCCTGCCCGTTGACCCAGATGGTCCTGCCCGGCGGGGTCGTCGTCTGCACACGATGCTCGTATCCGCGGAAGTTGTACGTCACGTCCCAGTAATCCACCGCTGCGTTAGACACGGTCGCGCATCGCTGCACATCCTGCGTGTAGACCGTGCCCGCCGCGTCGCGATTCACGTTCGCTCCCACCACCGCGCCACCGACTGCGCCGATGCCCGTCGCCCAATCTTGCCCGCGGCCGCTTCCGATCTGATGGCCAAGGATGCCGCCGACGACGCCTCCCACCACCGCGCCCGGGACATTGACACCCGGTGAGCCGGTATCCACAACCTGACGCTCTACCCAGCACCGCTGCTGTGGTGGCCCTACGACTGCGCGCGTCGAGGTCACGGGCGCTTCGTATAACGGCTCGTTGTCTCGGCGCCGGTAGTCATAAGCGGCAGGAGTGGCAACCGCGAGCCGCTGCGCTTGATCCGCCTGGCGCTGCGCTTCCGCCGCTTGCAACTGTGCTGCTGCGGCCTGTTGCTGAGTAACGTTAGCTTGGATACGCGCGTCCGTTGCCGTGCGTTGCGCGGCAAGCGCCGCTTGCTCGCTGCGAAGGCGCGCCATGTCCTGCGCCGCCACGGCACGCTGGTTCGCAAGTACGGCAAGATCGTGCACGCTGTTGTACTGTCCGCCGCTTGCCGCAAGGTCATCCGCCTGGCGGAGCGTCGCCGCCGCCTGGGCCAACTCGGCGGACGCATACATCACGACCTGAGGATTGCGTCGCGCCGCATCCACGGATAATCGCGCATCGTCCAATGCGGGGTCGTGGACAAATGATGCGCATCCCGAAACGGCGAGGATTGCGAGAGCGACAGCGAACGTTGCAGATTTTCCGAACACGTTAGTCTCCAATCCTCTAATTTTGCCGACACGACGCGGCGCAGCCCGCGTGTTAGGAGACTAAGTGCTATGTGTTTACAAAGAAATCGGACGCTGTCTGATTCGGTTGTCGGGGCGCAACCTACATGTGCAAGCGCTGACCCGCCTCCGCTGTAGGCGGTACGGCCAATCTTTCAACTGGTAATGGGTGCCGCACTCCAGCCAAGGACACTATCCACATCGGCATGCGGGACGGCCGGCGAACGCTAACGGAAACGTCACCTTGGCGATTGCAGACGTTGGTCGCGATGTCTGAGATCGGCCACAAGGGACATCCCCGCATTTTCCGCAGACCGGACATTCATTCCAAGGGTGGTTATATGACAGACTGTGCACATGTCCTTGCCAACGCCGACACTGCGCACCGCTCGCTTGCTATTGCGCCCTTTCACGGAAGCCGATACCGACGCCATCTTCGCGCTGCACAGCAATCCACGCGTACTGCGCTACTGGGACGCGCCAGCCTGGAGGGAGCGCGCGCGAGCAGAGCGGTTTATCGCGGTTTGCAAGCAGATTGAGCAGGAAAGCACCGGTGCGCGAGTGGCGATCGAGCGTGCCGCCGATGGTGTGTTTGTCGGCTGGTGTTGCTTGGTGAAATGGAATCCAGACTATCGCAGCGCGACGATGGGCTACTGCCTCGATGACGCGGCGTGGGGCCAAGGCTTTGCCACCGAAGCCGTAGGTGCTTTGTTGCATTGGGCCTTCGACACGCTCGACCTGAACCGTGTTCAGGCCCAGACCGACACGCGTAACACGGCATCGAGCCGCGTGCTGGAGAAGCTCGGGTTTGTCCGCGAAGGCACGCTGCGAGAAGATTGCATCGTGGAGGGAGCGGTATCGGATTCCTGGGTGTATGGGCTTATCAGGCGTGACCTGCTCTAGGAACTTCGAGCTAACCAAGACCCCCACAGGTTGAACCGAGGACCTCGCTGACGAGTCGCCTACGCAACATTTCTACGTCCGCTTTTTCAGGCGGGAGTGTCTGCTCCGGGTCGACACCGGCCTGACGCTGCCCTCCAAAGCGGACGCACGCCGGAATGCCCACTCCCAAGGAGCACCTCCGTCTCAGTACGGCCAGAAGCAGTCCCATATCACTAACGCTCAAATTGCTTCTCTTGTTCCGGCATTGGCATTGCCAGTAAGCTCAACGGATGCGATTTGGTGACCGTACGCGTTTCGGATGTTTGAAATGGGCGCTGCAATGGGGCCTGCCGTCACGCGACAGCACCTCACAGGTACACGCAAGGCCGGAGGGCATGCATCGCACAACCCAAACCGAAAGACTACATCACTCGATTACCTCGTCGGCGCGGCCAAGCACCGTCGCGGGAATCGCTATACCAAGCGCCTTTGCTGTCTTCAGATTGATCGAGAGTTGATAGTCGGTGGGCTGCTCGACGGGTAAGTCAGCAGGTCGAACGCCTTTAAGGATTTTATCGACGTAAGTCGCGGACCGGCGAAAGATTGCAAGGTTGTCGGGCCCATAGGACATCAAGACACCCTGTTTCGACATAAGAGCAACAAATCCCATAGTCGCTATGCCGCGCGTCGTCGCCAAGCGCGCGATCCGATCTGCTTGAGTTAGCAGCAAAGCATCATTGTTGACGATGATGCCCGTCCTTCCCGATTGCGATATCGTCGCGAGTGCTGCCTCGAGTTCTTCGGCCTTCGTAACTTCCACAACCTGGATGGACAACCCGAGACGGTCAGCTGCCGCCTTGCTCTCCTTAACAAATATCTTGGCGAGATTGGGGTCGCTCGGATTCACGAGCAACACAACCTTTGACAATCCGTAGACCGCCTCTTTCAGAAGTTCGACCCGTTTTGCGGCGAGGTCGACTGCCCAGTTGCCGAGACCCGTAATGTTTCCGCCCGGTCGCGCTAGGCTTGCCACCAGACCGCTGCCGACCGGATCAGGAACGACGACCGCCACGATTGGAATTGTGCGCGTCGCTTGCTGAGCGGCAAGTGCTGCCGGACGGGTTATCGCAACGATGACGTCTACGTTTCGGGCGACGAGGTCGCGGGCATTTACGATAAAGCGATCGTATCGTTCGGCCGCATACGTATTGATAAGCGTAATATCTCGACCTTCCGCGTAGCCGAGGTCTCGCAATCCGTGCCGCAGTTCGCCGAGAAACAGCGCCTCTTCTTGTTCGCTGCCGGCATGCCAGAGGACACCCACCGTGGGCATGCGTTTGACCCCAGCCGCAGCACTGGGCCACGAAGCAACTGATCCGCCAAGCAAGATAAGAAATTGCCGCCGTCTCATATGACCGCAATCTTCGATGGCCCGTATGGTGAGCACCAAAGATAGCATACCCACCGATGTCCGCTTTGGGTGGCGGATTCAACTGGTCGATGCAACACACTAGACGCCATTGCGGCGGAAGGGGTGTTGCCGATGAAGCAAAGACCGCGGATTTACTACTCGGCAAACCAAAGGGCGCTCATCTGGGAGCGTTGGCGGAAGGGTGAGACGCTTCACCAGATCGCCCGGTTGTTTGACCGATACCATTCGTCGATCCAACGCATCGTGGCGGAGTCGGGCGGGATACGCCCAACCGAGCGGCGCCGATCGCGATTGGCATTGACCCTGATCGAGCGAGAAGAGATCTCTCGCGGCGTTGTGGCAGGCAAGTCGATGCGGGTGATCGCGGCGACGCTGGGCCGGGCGCCGTCTACGATCAGTCGCGAGATCCGACGCAATGATGGCCGGCAAGGCTATCGGGCCAGCCAGGCGGATCAGGCGGCGTGGGATCGAGGCCGTCGCCCGCAGGTCTGTAAACTTGTGCAGAATCGAGCGCTGGCCCACCTCGTGGCACATAAGCTTCGCCTCGAGTGGTCGCCTGAGCAAATTGCCGGTTGGTTGAAGCGTGCCCACCCTGATGACGAAGCCTTTCAGGTGTCCCACGAGACGATCTATCGTAGCCTGTTCATCCAGGCGCGCGGCGCTCTGAAGAAGGAGCTGATGGCCCACCTGCGGCGCACCCGAGGTACGCGTCGCTCGCGACACCATACGCAGAAGACCAGCATCCACGGCCAAATCACTGATGCGATATCGATTAGCGAGCGTCCCGCTGCGGTCGAAGATCGCGCGCTTCCTGGACACTGGGAAGGTGATCTGCTGTTCGGCAGCAAGAACAGCCGGATCGCGACGCTCGTTGAACGTCAATCGCGCTACGTGATGCTCGCGAAGGTCGGCAAGAAGGATACTGAGACAGTCGTGAATGCGCTGATCAAGCACGCCCACAAGCTGCCGGACGAGTTGTACCGATCGCTGACTTGGGACCGCGGCAAGGAGATGGCAGACCACCGACGCTTTACGCTGGCCACTGACATCAAGGTCTACTTCTGTGATCCCCGAAGCCCCTGGCAACGTGGATCGAATGAGAATGCGAATGGGCTATTGCGGCAATATCTGCCCAAGGGAATCGACCTCGCCGCATATTCGCAAGCGAAGCTCAACGCGATCGCTAGGCGCCTCAACGAACGGCCGAGAAAGATGCTGGCCTACGAAACGCCAGCACAGCGATTTCATGAAGCTGTTGCGTCGACGGGTTGAATCCGCCGTCGTTAGCAGTCGTTTGCGAACGTCAGCAATCGGCCCGTTCTGGTCCCAACACAGAGTAATTGGGATTGGCTTTCTTTTGGCGTTATTTATCCTTCCTTTATATGTTGGCGCGCTTGCGGAGCGTATCAAAGAGGCACGTCGGCGCGCCGACGAGGCAAACCGAGCGAGGGAGCGGAAAATCGCCGAGCTTGAAGAGAAAATCGCGGCGTGCAACCGCAGCGCGACGCCATCGCAAGAGGACACGAGCGCCGCCGCGTAGGCCGCCCGAATGAGCACTGGCTAGTGAATAGTAGTTGCGGGGTTGGCGAACCGTTCCAGAAGCGCTGTCGTCATCGCATCCGTTGCGTGGGACTTCAACCTCGGTGATCCACCCACCACGCCTGGCAACCGCTACGAACGCCACCTCCTGGTTGGTGGAGCTAACCATCGCGCGGTCTCGCGAAGGATCGCGCGCATTGGCGTCGTCGTAAAATTGGCCCCATGTCTGACCTATTGCCCCGTGCGCAGGCGGCACAAGCACGAGCGGCGAAGCGCTGGTACGTCTATCTCATCCTCTGCCGTAGCGGAGCGGTCTACACCGGCATCGCCCGGAATGTAACAGTGCGCTACGCACAGCACGTTGCCGGCATGGGCGCGCGCTACACCCGTGCCAATCCACCGCGTCGGTTGCTCGTCAAGTTTGCCTGCCTGAACCAGTCGGAAGCTTGCCGGATGGAGGCGGCGATCAAGAAACTGACCGCCATTAACAAGCGGAAACTGGTCGGCAAGACCGGTACTGAGGTACGGAAAATCCTGCTCGGTTGACCGATTGTTGAGCACGCACTTGGAGTTCCATTCCTGAACGTCTGCAATTGAGCGAGTTGATTTGCTAGATCGACAGGCAGTTCGCGGCCAGCAGCGGTCATTCCGCGGTGGCGCTCAATTCCGGCCGATGGAGCATAGAATGACTGGACTTCCTTTCGTCGACGCAGACTGCGCAAATGTCCTTGCCAACCCCGATACTGCGCACCGCTCGCTTGCCATTGCGTCCTTTCGCGGACGCCGATACCGACGCCATGTTCGCGCTGCGCAGCAATCCACACGTACTACGCTACTGGGACGCGCCGACCTGGAGGGAGCGCGCGAGCAGAGCGACGATGGACTCCGCCTCGATGACGCTGCGCCTAGCGAGGCTGGACGACCGGCAATCAACGACTGCTTTCGAAGTACTCGGAAGTTGCCACCGAGTACCACCTCGTAAAGCACAACATCGCGTTTGGCGCCCTAAGAGTCGTTCCCTGCTCCCAGAGCCGCGTCTCGGTGATGCCTCGAAAGTGAGGCCGGACGCGCTGATTTAGTAACAGAATGTTTCCGGCTCGCTCGTGTTCGGGTTTCAGAGAGTGCTGCTAAATGCCCGATTCGCATTCGATAGCGGACATGTTTGACCGCCGCTCTGTGTTTCGTAAGCAAACCGTAAGTTAATCGCAAGTAAAGCGTCAGTAATTCGCAAGTAACTCGTAAGCTTCGCCAGTCGCGAATTTCACACACGTCCTATTGTCGCAACGCTCCCGCGCGCACTGTTGAATTGACTCTGCGTAACGAGGTAATTACTCTCGACGGTGGGGTTATCCCGGCGTGCCGGGCGGTGAAAAGAACGAGATGAGGGAGACGCGATGAACGCAAGACCTGTACGTGCGCTAATCCTGGCAATTCTGACAACGCTGGCCCTGGCCGGGCTGACTGCGCCCACGTCCACGTGGGCCGGTGGCGTCGTCACCACATGCGACGAAGCGCATCTCAACACCGCGCTCTCCGGTGGGGGGCGGTGACATTCACTTGCGGCCCGGCAACGATAACCGTCACCAGCACCAAGACCATCAGCGCCAACACCACGATCGATGGCGGCGGCGTGATCACGATCAGCGGCGGCAACAGCGTGCCGGTGTTCACAGTGAACTTCGGCATCGACGTTCACGGTTCAGAACCTGACCATCGCGAACGGCAAAGGTACAGGCTTCGCCGGCGGCATCACGAACAACGGAACCACGATGGTGACGAACTCCACCTTCACGCGGCAACACCGGTGACGACGGCGGCGCGATCTACAGCGCTCAACAGCTTGACCGTCACGGGCAGCACCTTCAGCGGCAACAGCGCCACCGTCTACGGCGGTGCCATCTACAACGACGACATCATGAGCGTCACGAACAGCACCTTCAACGGCAACACGCCTTGGGCGGTGCTGACGGCGGCGCCGTCGCCAACTTTTTCACGGCGAGCATCACGGGCTCCACCATAAGCGGCAACACCGCTGCAGCCGGTGGCAATGGCGGCGGGATCTATAACGATGACACGATGACGATTGCCACCAGCGTGATCAGCGGAAACTCCGCCGGACCCAGCGGCGGCAATGGCGGCGGGATTTATAACGATGACATTTTGACGATCAGCGACAGCACGATCAGCGGAAATTCGACAGCGGGAGGCGGCAACGGCGCCGGCCTTTACCACGATGGCGACTCGCTGACGATGGACAGGACCACGATCACCGGCAACACGGCGTCCGGCGGCGGTGACGGGGGAGGGATTTACGTCGACGGCATCAATGCGACGATTACAAACGTCACGATCAGTGGCAACACCGCATCCGCGGGCGGGGGCCTGTTCAACGACGGAAACGGCGTCAACATCGTCGCCACGACGATAGCCAGCAATACCGGCGGGGGAATCAGTAATAACGGAGTCTGGCGTGAGCCTCAACGGCACAATAATCGCGAACAACGGTGTCAACTGTACTAATACCGGAGGACCAATTACCGACAGCGGCACCAACCTGCAGTTCCCCGGGGCCACGTGCGGCGCCAGCATACCGACCGCCGATCCACTCCTTCAGGCGCTGGCCAATAACGGCGGCCCGACGCAGACCATGGCGCTGACTCGCGGGAGCCCGGCCATCGACGCCAACACCGAGGACTGTCCGCCGCCTGCGACCGATCAGCGTGGCGTGGCGCGTCCCCAAGGCCCCGCGTGCGACATCGGCGCATTCGAGCTGCAATCGGGCGGGCCTCCGCCTCCACCGCCGCCGCCTCCACCTCCACCGCCGCCACCAAACACGCCGGTCCCGACGCTGAGCCAGTGGGCATTGATCGCACTGACGATGCTGTTTGTCTTGCTGGGGATAAGGGCCCTTCGAACGCGACGCAGCTGACCCGCATTAGCGGGGCCTCTGCTGAATGACTGTTAAAGATCGGCAGTGGGGAAGGTTGTCGCGACATTTGAGGCCACGGGTAGAGCATCCGTGAGTTGGATCTAGCTGCGATAAGCGGGCTCAACGCCAACGTCGAGGCGCGGGATGCTGTGATGGCGCAACAGCGCCGCGAGCCCCATCAGCTGCAAACGGCGCGGATTCGCGCTCGTCAGGGCCGGCTCGCAACGATCGCGCGAAGGATCTTCGGCACGCCGGTTGCCGACGCGTACGGAGGTGCGCTACGCAGGCGCCTCTGCCGTCGCCGCGCGCGCTTCAATGCCTGCTCCACCCTCCACATGGCGAACATCGCCGTCAGCGGGCGCGCTCACATTTGAATACTACTCGACGATCAAGAGTGTCAACGCATGGTCCTGTCACGCATTGTGCGGCGGCCCAACGTACGGGAACTCGGCGAGCAGATCGCTATGGGGTGCAACTCCATCTCCCGTCACCTTGCCATTCGTCAGCAGCGGAAGAAAGTAAGTTTCGACGTCGTCGGTGAGCGACCGGCCGTTGCTCGGGTACGATGCCTGGCGCGCGGGTTGATACGGCAGCATGTCAGGTAGTTGGGTCGCCGCCACCCGCGTTGCTTCCTCCGGCGTGTATCCACCCGTGTGCTCCAGCGAGTGCGCGAAGACGGGGATAAATCGCGCGTCCTGCGCCGGCTGCGCGGCAAGATACGCAGCTTTCTCGTCGCCGGCGAGGAAGGGTACCTGCGACGCGCGCGCGCCCCGGTCCGCCTGAACCCAACTTCCGGATGAGCCATCCAGCGTGCGGGCCCACACGTTGATCTTCTCCGCGCCAAGTCCGGCGTTGGGCACTTCGAGCACGATGGAACAGATGTTCCTTTCGGCGAAGTAGTCTTGACCAGTGAACTGTAAATTGTTCAGAGCGCCCATCGTGTCGAAAAAGAACGGATCGCTGCGCCAGCCTGCGAAGAAGCGGTAGTCGCCGGCGTTCGTCACGCTTGCCTCGCGCCCCATCGAGACCAGCGCGCCTTCGACGATAACTACGCCCTCGTGACCCGTGCGGTCAGACCGCGTGCCCTCAATGCGACGAACAGTTGCCGTCTGCTCACCGACCTTTGAGGCCGCGAAGCGCACGCTATATGCGATCTCCGCAATGGCATCACCGTTCGTATCGATCATCACTTCGTACAACGCATTGGTCGAAAACGGTTCTCTTGTAGTGGGTCCTTTCGGATTCAGCCCGACGTCCGGATGAACGTCCATAATCAGAATCGATTTGCTGCCATCACCAGCCTTCGGGAACACATACAGGTCGGCGAAGTTCAAGCGAGCGTCGCCATGGGGAAACGTAAGGTCAGGGCCCGGGTAATGGTGCGACATCGTTGCTCCTTTAATCCAACGTGGTCGGAAATTGTACCCAGCTTCGCTGGCGTTTCGCTACGCCGCTGACCGTTTGATGTCCCCTTCGCATGTCGCAAGGTTCGGAACGGGTCGACTGCTGCCGGTCAGGGTGCGCTACGCGCGCGGACGATGTGATTCAATGATTGCGGTTCGAATCCGAATCATCAGCGCTCGGGGCGCGCCTATTGAACCCGCCGATCCCAGTGGCCATTGTTCTGACCGGAGTTCGAAACGGCGGGCAGGAGCTTCCGCTTCAGCCCGGAGGCGAAATCCCCCGCAGGACGTCCTTGAAAACGCCGTATTGGAATTGAAACGCTTGCGGGCTGTAGTCCTGGTAGTACCCCGCAGTCACTACGACAACGAGATCGAGCTCCGGGACGATGCGAATCGACTGCCCGCCTCGACCGAGCGCGCCAATCCAGCGGACCTCATGTCCATTGAACAGGGAGCGACCGAGCCACCATAGGTATCCATAAGATTGACCGTCCGTGGCCTTGATCTTCGATGCCGTCGAGGTCTCGATCCATGCCTTCGAAACGATCTGGCGGTTGTTCCATCGGCCGCCCGCGAGAACGAGCTGGCCGATTTTTGCCATGTCGCGCGGTCGTAAGCGCAATCCACCTCCGGCATCGGTCTCGCCCTTGACGCGGATCCACTCTACGTCGGTAATGCCCATTGGCTCGAACACCGTCTCGCGCGCAAATTCGTCGAGGCGGCGTCCGCTAGCCTTGTGGATGACGCCCGACACAAGCGCAAGTGCGCCGGTGTTGTAGAAGAACTGTTGGCCTGGCGGGGCAGTCACCGCAAGACCGAGGACGTAACGACACGGATCGGACGCCCTATGCATGCGCGCCTCGTCGTTGTTCTCGTCTCCCGTGGCTGGAGTCGCCTCAACCCACTCCAGACCCATCGACATCGTGAGCGCGTGCACCAGTTGAATGCGGTCCTTTTCAGGCGAACGCAAGTCTGACAACTCGGGGAAGAAGCTGAAGATCGGTTCGTGGACGCTGCGTATCAGCCCGCGATCGATCGCGATCCCGACCGCGAGTGACGCGACGGACTTTGAAGCCGACTTTATGTCATGCAATGTATCGGCATCAAAGGTGACGTTGTCCACGCGGCGTCCGCCAACGCGGCCGGAGATCTCGTCGGAACCGCTGAAGTAGCGCTCGAACATAAGCTTGCCACTTCGCGCGACCAGCACGGCATGTATTTTGGCATCGCTCGAGGCGGCGAGCCGATCCGCCACCCTGCACAGCGCACCGCGGTCCATGAGCTTATCGTCGCTGATGGAGGCGACGGGCCAGCCGTCCTTTCGCGCGACCGGAACACCGCAGCCGTCGGGCGGGTCCGCGAACACCGGCAACGCGGTGAGCGGTGCGATAGCGGCTCCGCCGAGAAGTGAAACAAACTCTCGCCGTCTCATTTGATTCTCTCGTTCACAGCTTTTGCGGTCGCCTAAACATAACAGATCACCTTTCCAGAGGGCAATTGCCGAGGTGACTTGCGAGCGAAATTTCGGACCCTGCGTTCCAGGGGCGCGGATGCGCGTTGTGGCGGAGAGTGCAACGACGGCCTTGTCGGGTAGCGAAGTCTGCTTGGAGTCGATTGCTGCCGATCAGGACCGTCTGCTTCGGCCAAAAGCGGAAGTCGCGCCTCGCGCCGCATTGCGGTCATTGGTCGGTGCTGTCGGGTCTGCCTTTCTCCACGTGCCTATCGGCTGTTCACACGTCGCTTCAGCTACCGTTGCCGCCGTGCCAGCACTGTCGTATCGTGCGGGCATGAGCATGGACACGCAAATGACGCTGCTGACAGGTGCCCGCGCATCGTGGGAGAACTCCGGATGAGAATCGCTGCTCTGACATTCTTGGCGGCTGGGTCAATCCTGGCAGGCACCGTCTCCGCCCAAGAGACGGCCACATTGGAGATCCGCTTCTGTCCGGCCGCTCAAGCGCGAACATTCCCATTGGAATCTAGCCGCGGGGTGCAGAGCCTGCTCCTCCAAAATGCGGCGATCATCAATCACGGCGTTTCGTCAGCCGAGATCACCGAAGTGACGCTGGAATTGCTTCGTGACGCCAATCCGGTCGATATACGCCGGATCGCCGGCTCCGACCTCGTCGGCATGGCCGACTCCGGCGCCGTGATTCAAAAATCGGGGATGATGAAGCTCGTCGCGTTTCAATTCTGCGGTTCCTCTTTGATTGCGGACGGCATGACGTTGGCAGGTCCGACACTTGCGTCCAATCAGGCGTTGCTGATCGCTCAGCAGCCCTTCGCCTTCAAGGGTAAGCGCGACGCGTTGCGCGTGCGAGTGCGCGCGCGGATCGACGGCCGCGATGTCGAGGCAACGGCCACACTGCCGATCCGCTCTGACGTAGCAAAAACGCGGTTGAATTTTCCACTCCATGGCGTATGGTTCGTCGCTGTAGGCCCGACGATGCATACCGCTCACCGGTGGGCGTTGCCAGAGGAATTCGGATACGATATCGCGCGCCTCGGCAATGGCGGTCTCACCCATCGAGGAATCGGAGCGCGATTTGACGATTACTACGCTTACGGCGCGTCGGTAATTGCGGCGGGGGATGGCGTCGTCGCCGCCGCCGCGAACGATCAGCCAGAGAATGCCGCGGTGCTTCGCCGCCTTGACGAAACGGCTGAGGCTTACGGCGCGCGTATGCAAGACATTCAGGGCGCGCTTCTGATGAAGGGCACTGCCGGAGTCGCAGGCAACTACGTCGTCATCGATCATGGGAATGGGGAGTACTCGCTGTATGCGCACTTGCAGCCGGGAAGTGTGCGTGTGCAAGTTGGCGATCGGGTCGCCGTAGGAGCACGGCTGGGCAAGCTAGGGTCATCCGGAAACTCCACGGAGCCACACTTGCATTTCCAGGTCTGCGATGCCGCCGATCCGCTGATGTGCGCCGGGATACCCGTGCAGTTCCAAAACACCACGCTTCCTTTCGCGGACTATCCGCGACCGATGCAAAGCGGCGACGTAGTGGTCGCCAATTAGGCGCATGACGCCATCGGCGACGGCACACATTGAATAGAGGGGAAGTGCGAGCGCTAGCGCGTTGATCGAGTCCAGAATCCAGGCAGCGCTCGCTCGCGACGCCCGCTCAACAAGCGCCCTACGAAGGAATCGGCCGACTCGCCGCAGGCCTGTGCTGTCACCCGGTTGCGCAAACGGCAAGCGGCTCGCAGAATGCGGCTCTGGGTCAATCGAACCCGCCCCCATGCGTGCCAATGATCGCGCTGACCGCTTGCTGCCGACCGGCACGGTCACATTCCTGTTCACCGACATCGAGGGCAGCACGCGGCTGTGGGCGACGCATCGCGCGGCGATGCAGCAGGCGCTCACGCATCACGATTCGATCATACGCAACGCCATCGAGGTGAACGATGGTTATCTCGTCAAGACCACCGGCGATGGTGCGTATGCGGCGTTTGTGACGGCGTCCGACGCGGTCGCGGCGTGTCTTGCCGCGCAGCGCGCGTTGAAGGCTCACGCCTGGGGCGTGCTCTCCATCAAGTCGCGGATGGCGCTGCACAGCGGCGCGGCTGAACAACGCGACGGCGATTACCATGGTCCCGTCCTGAACCGCGCCGCGCGGTTGATGGCGGCGGCGCACGGCGGCCAAATCCTTGTGTCCCACGCCACCGAGGAGCTGGTGCGCGACAGCTTGCCGGCCGGCATCGTGCTGCGCGACATGGGCGAGCGGCGATTGAAAGACCTGGTTCGCCCGGAGCGCGTTTACCAAGTAGTCGCGCCCGATCTTCCCGCGGACTTCCCGCCGCTCAAGACCCTCGATGCGCGTCCCAACAATCTGCCGGCGCAGACGACGCCGCTCATCGGTCGCGCGGATGCGATTCGCGCCGTCAAAGAACACTTGTCCAACGCCAAGGTGCGCCTGCTGACGCTTTCCGGCGTCGGCGGGACGGGCAAGACGCGCCTCGCGCTGCAGGCCGCCGCGGACATGGTGGATGAATTCGAGCATGGCGTGTTTTTTGTCCCGCTGGCCGCGCTCAGTGAATCCGCGCTGGTGTTGCCAACGATTGCCAAAGCCTGCGCCTTGCAGGAAGCCCCGGGCAAACCGTTGCAAGAGCAGCTCCAGGATTATCTGCGCGAGAAACAGATGCTGCTCGTGCTGGATAACTTCGAGCAGGTGATCGAAGGCGCGCCGCGGGTCAGTGACCTCCTGACCGCCGCGCCGCAGTTGAAAGTACTGGTGACCAGCCGGGAGGTGCTGCGCCTGTCCGGCGAAACGGATTATCCCGTTCCGCCCTTGTCACTCCCTGACCCCAAACGGTTGCCTTCGTTGGAGCAACTCACGCAGTACGAAGCAGTGGCGCTGTTCATCGAGCGCGCAGTGGCGGTGAAGCCCCGCTTCGCGATCACCAACGAGAACGCCCCTGCCGTCGCGGAGATCTGCCACCGGCTCGACGGCTTGCCGCTGGCGATCGAGCTGGCCGCAGCGCGTACGCGCGTGCTTCCGCCGCACCGATTGTTGGCGGAGCTCAGCCATCGCCTCACGTTCCTCAGGGGTGGTGCTCGCGACCTGCCGGCGCGGCAGAAGACGCTGCGCGGCGCGATCGATTGGAGCCATGACTTGCTGACCGGTGACGAGCAGCGACTGTTCCGGCGACTCGGAGTGTTTGTCGGCGGATGCGCGCTGGAAGCGATCGAAGCGGTCTGCAATATCGAAAACGATGTGGATGTCCTCGAGACCGTCGAATCGCTCGTCGGCAAGAGTCTCGTTCATGAGGCCGGGATCCATGGCGAACCGCGTTTTGCGATGCTGGAGACGATCCGCGAGTACGCGCGCGAGCGGTTAACTGCCGGCGGCGACGAAGAACGCGTGCGGGAACGGCATCGGGACTACTTCCTGGCGCTGGCGGAAGAGGCGGAGCCGAAACTGATCGGTGCAGAGCAGGCCGAGTGGCTGCAGCGTCTGGAAGATGAGCACGAGAACCTGCTGGCGGGCCTCAACTGGAGCCTCGTGGAGACGCGAGTGGAGGGAGGCCTTCGGCTTTGCGCGGCGCTGCAACGGTTCTGGTGGACGCGGGGACATCTGGCTGAGGGCCAGGAGTGGTGTGTGCGGGTCCTGGGCAAGGCTGGAGCTGATGAGAGAACTCAAGAGCGCACAAACGTGCTCAATGCGGCGGGTGTTCTGGCCTTCTATCAGGGCGACTATCCCGCCGCGCGAGCTCGACACGAGGAGAGCCTGGCGATCCGGCGGCAACTCGGCGACCGGAGAGGCGTCGCCGAATCACTAAGCAACCTGGGAACCGCGGCCCGCGCTCAGGGCGATGTTGTCTCTGCCCGGGCGCTGCATGAGGAGGCCCTGGCTATCCGGCGCGAACTTGGAAGTCAGGGAAGTATCGCTCGCTCGCTGAACAATTTGGGGAATGTCTCACTCGATCAAGACGACTTTCCTGCCGCCCGGGCGCTGTACGAAGAGAGCCTGGCGATCACGCGAGAACTGGGAGATCGGTGGAGCATCGCCAACTCGCTGAACAATTTAGGGGATGTGGCCTACTCGCAGGGCGACTATTCCGCCGCCGGGGCGCTGCACCAAGAGAGCCTGGGCATGGTGCGCGAGCTGCGCGACCCGAAGGGGATTGCCTATTCGCTGCAGTCGCTGGCGACAGTAATCGCCGCTCTCGGCAGCCACGTCCGGGCCGCCCGAATCTGGGGCGCCGCGGAGCGACTGCGGGAGGAAATCGGATCGCCAATTCCGTTCAACGACCGGCCCCGCTATGATCAGCGCGTCGCCGCGGCGCGCGCGGCACTGGGAGACGGTGCTGCCTTCGACCGCGCTCGGCAGGACGGCCGCGCTTTGACGCTCGAGCAAGCGATAGAGCTCGCGTTGGAGCAGACAGCGGAGCGATCATGACGAATATGCTGCCGTTTGCACCTCGAGATTCCTAGGAAAATAACCGTCTGACAATGGGAGGAGATGCAAATGTCTACCCACACGTCGTACTTGGCGCTAATCACACTGTTGTTGACTATGCCCGCTGCTGCGACCGATCCGTTGCCACGCGCCAAACCAGAGTCCGTTGGCATGTCTTCCGAGAGGCTTGCGCGCATCGGTGAAGTGCTGCGAGCCGACATTGAGCGCGGGCGCATACCCGGCGCAGTAGTGGCTATCGCCCGCAATGGCAAACTCGTTTACTTTGAAGCGTTCGGCTATCGGGACAAGGCGGCCGGCGTGCCAATGACGACCGACACGATATTCAGCATCGCGTCCATGACCAAGCCGATGGTGACGGTCGGAGCACTGCAACTGTACGAGCACGGACGCGTATTGTTCGACGACCCGGTGTCGAACTATCTCCCTCAATTCGCGAAGATGCAGGTCGCACGCATGGACCCGGCCGGACAAACAATCATCGACACGGTGCCCGCGGCAAGGCAGATCACGATTCAGGACATTATGCGGCACACGTCCGGCATTATTTACGGCGGACGCGGCTCAACGGCAGTGCACAAGCTGTATCCAGCGTCATCGAGTTCAGCGGCCGAGAGCATGACGAGCCCAGAGTTTCTGGACAAGCTCGGTTCGCTGCCGTTGATGTATCAGCCGGGCACGGTCTGGGACTACGGCTTTTCGATTGACGTTCTTGGGCTGGTAGTCGAATCGATTGCGCACGAACAGCTCGGCCAGTATCTTCAAGAGAGCCTGTTCAAGCCCCTTGGCATGTCGGATACCGGATTCATTGTGCCCTCCGACAAGGTGAATCGCTACGCGAGGGAGCTGCCCAACGATCCCGACACCGGGAAACCGCAATCGTTACTGGACTTGACCAAACCAACCAAGTTCGAGTGCGGCGGGGGTTGCGCGGTATCCACGGCGGGCGATTATCTGCGCTTTGCGCAAATGCTATTGAATCACGGCAAGCTCGGCAACACGCACATACTGTCCCGCAAGACCGTCGAGTTCATGACTGCAAACCAACTCGGCCCGGACGTCAAGAATCTGATCGGCAACGCCGATCCCACGCGCGCCGACTATGGCTTCGGACTCGGAATTGCGGTGCGGCGCACCGAAGGCATCGTGCGCTTGATGGGGTCTGTCGGAGATTTTTCCTGGCCCGGCGCAAGTGGCACAAACTGGTGGGTGGATCCCAAGGAAGAGCTTGCCGTCGTGTTCATGGCTCTCTCGCCCGGACCGATCCGCTGGCACTATCGCCAGTTGGTCAACGCCCTTGTACTGCAAGCACTGAACTGAAACGCGCTAGACAGCTTGGCAACCGTCGATTGCCCGCCAGTCAGGGCAATCTGCTTTCGGCCAAGAGCGCCCCATGGCCATGTCACTGATAGCGGCCGTTCGATAATGCTACTGGCGGTCAGTTCACACGGTGCCGGCTGCGCGTTTACGGCGCACTCTGTGAGAGAGTCCCATTGGGACGAAGTCGCTCATTAGCCGCTTCGAACGCTCGCATGGTTTGCTCCACGTCGTATGGATGCTCCTCAAGGGTCTTAGGATCCCATTCGCTCCGCGATGTCCCGAAGAAGTCGCCACCGTAAACATGGATCGCCCCTGTAATCTGATCGAGCGGATTGGTAACAGCGTGAATGATGGTGTCGCCCAGCGCAATGGAGTTTTTAACGTTTAGCTCTTTCGTGCCCTGTTTCGTAACCCCAGCTTTGCTGCGGCGATAAAACGTGTTTTGCTCGCAGCCTCTATAGATGCCAATAACCGCCCACATCCGATGATCGTGCGGATGAAATTCCATGCGCGGGCCCCAGCACACGTTGAGGATTGTCAAATCGTTTGCTTTGTAGATCGTTTGTACCCCGGAGCGCTCGGGTTCTCCAAGCGCCCGCAGCACTTGCGCCGGTTCGCTCACGACTCGCGCGACCAGCTCGTTTACCGCGCTGAGAGCATCGGACTCCTTAACTGCAGCCTGGCATTCTTCGATGAAGCGCCCGATCTGAAACATGCTCATCTCCGCTGACGATGTACTCCTAGCAATTGTATCCCTCAACCATTGTCGTTCCATCACTTCACGGATCCCACGCTCCATAAAGTAGTGATCAATGCCGCCCCGATTGTCCGCTTAGCGCAACATCGAGCGACGGGTGTGGGTCGGAAGCGGCCATCTAGAACATGGAAACTGCCACTTTCCCGTGGTTAGATTCGCTCGATTTTCGTGAGGCCCTCCGCGCGCCGCGTACATTTTCCCGGCGACTACTATCGGCCACTTCCGGACGGTCGCCGTCAAATCTTAATTTGCCCGCAAGCGGCCGTTGACGAAGCGCCCGGCCCGCGGTGATCCCTGGCCGCCACCGGGGTACCCCGTCAAGCTACCAGACGCGCGGTCGCTATTGATCTGAGTCAAATCTCGATCCGCTCGTCTGCGCGCAGAAGCAACGATTGCGGAATTGTTATCCCGAGCGCCTTCGCAGTTTTGAGGTTGATCACTACGTCGAAATGTGTCGGCTGCTCGACGGGGATATCGGAAACCTTCGCGCCCTTGAGAATCTTGTCGACCTGGGCCGCGAGACGGGCCTGGTATGCCAGCGGCGTCGGGCCATAGGTCAACAGCGCTCCCGATTGCGCGAACGCTCGCCACGTGGCGATAAGCGGGACTCGGTGCTCGATCGCCATGGCACCGATGGTTCGCTGATACGGGCCTGTCCACGCAATGTTGGGAAACAATACGGCATCGGCCTTAGAGCTCAGCACTGATTGGAAAAATGAGTTCAGGTCATCGGGGCCATTGATCGCGATTTCGTTCAGGCGGACGCCGATCGAGGACGCAAAGCGTGCGAGGTCCGGTCGCCGTACATCTGCGGCAACGGCCACCAAGGTCGCCTTGGGCAGAACTTCCTTGAGGATCTGCAGTTGCTTGTCGATGTAGGTTCCGAACGTGAATCCCGTCAGGTTTCCTTTCGGCTGTGCGAGGCTTGCGACGAATTCTTGTTGCACCGGGTCGGCGGCTATCGCAAATACGATCGGAATGGTCCCGGTTGCGGCCTTGGCGGACCGGGTGGCAGGCGTTCCATCGGTCACGATCACGTCGACGTCGAGCTTCACGAGCTCCATTGCTAGCGCCGGGAGCTCGTTTGTCGCTTTCGCGAAGCGTGCGTGGACCGTGATGTTCCTGCCCTGGAACCAGCCGTAGCCCTCCATGGCCTCCCAAAAGACTTTCGAAAGCGGCACCGAACCCTCGCGGAGCTGGCCTAGACGATAAACCTTGCCCGCGGTTTGTCCGTACGTGCTGAACGGAACGCAAAGCATGCTGCAAGTCAAACTGCGGACGAATGCTCTACGCGTAATCATTGCAGCGACTCCCAAGGAGGGTGTGGGGCTTTCGACGGCTCAGACGGAGCCATGCAAATTTGCATTAGGTTCGCCACGACGTCAACCGCACAGGGCGGCGGGTGTTCAACGCCTCGCGAGGCGACTTTCGCTCTCCGGCAAAGTCTGCAAGGGGTCGTCAGCAGTCGTTCGCGAACGTCAGCAAACGGCCCTGGCTGGTGAGATTCGGCGGCCTCGTCGATTAGTCGATACTAGGCTCGCGCGGGCTTCACTTGCGGTAAGCGTTGTCACGTGAATTTCCTTGGCCTGAAGCGTACGTCATTGTCAAGGCCCCGTTTGCGCAAGCACTTCGTGCCAGGTGTATGTTCGGGCGTGTGCTGCAATGATGTTTTTGAGAGTTGAACGAATTGATCCGAGCCTCTGACCAAGGAGCGCTGTTCGGGCCACAAGCGGACGCTGAGCGAGTTGCCGGTAAGCGGTCATTGGGGATCCAACTTCACGCGTGGGAGCCAGTAGGCAAATATGGCAATCATGGCTCCCCGTGTGCATACGTTACCCAAGATTCCGACACTTGCACCCTGAACGAAGGCGTATACCTCTAGAACTCCAGACGTTGCATGGAAGGCGATGCAACTCCACACGACAAGCTGGAGCGCTCGCGGGTCCGTCAGGCGGCTGCCACCAAACGATAGGACGGCTA
Source organism: uncultured beta proteobacterium (assembly GCA_963730465.1). GTDB lineage: Bacteria > Pseudomonadota > Gammaproteobacteria > Burkholderiales > Casimicrobiaceae > PALSA-1003. Next base: position 505,003 of record CAVSRR010000005.1, read on the forward strand.
GTCCGAATTCAGCGCCCGCGAGTAGATATGCGACCACGTAAGTACTCGGGTCGAGATGGACGCCTATAGCGCTTGGGATCAGACCCGGCGCGACGACGAGCACGATCCCGGCGGCCAACGTAACCACGCCGTGGACGACGAGCAGCGTGCGTAAGCCCTTATGATTCATGCGTCTCCACGATTGCGCGACTTGCCTGGTCCCCTTGAGGTAGGCGGACGGCGGCTCGCATGCATGGACAAATGTAGACCTCGCGGTCGACGTGATCCGCAGCTAGATCGTGTCTGTCAGTCCGCGGGGCGAGCGCAGGCTAAACCGACGAATAACGGTCGACATCGATGACAGCTTGGGCAAAGGCTTGTGGGGCTTCCTGAGGTAGGTTGTGGCCGACGCCTCCCTGAATGATCCGGTATGCGTATTTACCCGTGTACTTCTTGCGATAGGGCGCGTCGTCCGGATAATGCGGAGCGCCATTGGCATCACCTTCAAGGGAGATCGTCGGCACAGTGATAACCGGAAGCTCGGCGATCCGCCTCTCCAGATCGTCATACTTCCGCTCGCCGTCGACGAGGCTCAGTCGCCAGCGGTAATTGTGAATCACGATGGCCACATAGTCCGGGTTGTTGAACGACGCCGCGGTGCGATCGAACGTGGCATCGTCGAAGGCCCATTGAGGGGAAGCGAGCCGCCAAATGAGCTTCCCGAAATCGTTCCGGTACTTGTCGTAGCCGAGCACGCCGCGTTCCGTGGCGAAGTAATACTGGTACCACCACTGATGCTCGCCCTCTGGCGGTAACGGCAGTTTTTGAGCGGCAACGTTGGGGACCGCATAGCCGCTCACGGTGACCAGCGCCTTGCAGCGCTCCGGCCAAAGCGCTGCGACGATATTCGCCGACCGTGCGCCCCAGTCAAAACCGCCGATGATCGCCTTTTCGATCTTGAGAGCATCCATCAAGTCGGTGACGTCGACAGCAACCGCCGCCTGTTGGCCGTTCCGAAAAGTCGCGCTCGAAAGGAAGCGTGTCGTGCCGCAGCCACGCACATATGGAACGATCACCCGGTAGCCCGCCGACGCCAACAACGGGGCCACATCGACAAAGCTGTGAATGTCGTAAGGCCAGCCGTGCAGCAAAATGACAGGCGGCCCTTCGGCGGGACCCGCTTCGGCATATCCGACGTTCAGGATGCCTGCGTCGATCTGTTTGAGCAAGCCAAACGAAGTGTTCGTTCCGGGCTTGATCGCGGGCACGCTCGAGGCCCTGCTGAATTGCGCATTCGCCGAACCCATTACAGTCAGTTCCGTGGCGGCCATCGTAAAGATAGCGGCGCTCAAAAAGCGTCGGCGACCCATTTCAAATTCTTGGGTCTTGATTTCTTTGAATGTCTCGGTCGTACTCATGCAGGCTCTCCTTAGTTTGAAAAGGAATGTCCAGCAAGACTACTATAGGCGCAACGCGCACTGCCTATGACATCTTTCCGTTGGTTGGGGCCTTTTGACGCACGAGACGAGGGAGTTACTGGAAAGCGTGCGACGGCTGATCGAGTTTCGCCTAACGCCGACCATTGCTAGATGGGGAAGCGACGGATGACCGCGGCGACACGCTGCACCGAGGTTGGCTGGAGGCGCCCTTCAAGCCCCGCTAGCGAAAACCCGACAGAGAGCAGACCTCCAACGTCGCTATTGGCCAGGAGCGGCCGTCCAATTAGGTATCACCAAAGCGGTCGTTGCTCACGCGGCGTGCCGAAGACACGCAGAAGCGAGTTAATTTCGCGGTGGACCATAGGGCTATGCGCGCGGAGTAGCGTGCGGTATGGCAGTTCTGAATCTTATCCTTCGGCTGCCATACCGCCTACGGCCAAAAGCAGTCATCCGCTGGCGTCGGTCAAATCCCGCGGGGCGTAGAATCGTTAGGTTTCCATTTTGCGCTCGAGGGGATTCGTGACGGATCGGCGGAGTTTCATTGGCAGCGTTGCGGGCGCCTTCCTCGCCGCGCCGCTCAGCGCGTTCGCACAAGCGCAACCAGCCAAGGTCTACCGTGTCGGCGTTATCCACGAGGGAGGGCCCTACAACGCGATGGTTGACGGACTCAAGGATGGGCTCAGGGAGTTGGGATTTGCAGAGGGGAAGCAATACGTCCTGGAAATTCGCGATGTAAAGGGCGATCTAGGGGCGATCGAGGGAGCGGCGAGGGATCTGGAACAGAAGAAGGTCGATATTATCTACGCGTTAGGCACATCCGTTGCTACAGCCGCGAAACGCGCGACAACCGATGTCCCGATTGTGTTCGACGCCGGGAACGATCCGGTTGCTGCCGGACTGATCGAGAGCTTTGCGAGACCGGGGGGGCGCACTACGGGCGTCTACTATTCGTCGGTTGATCTCACCGCGAAGCGTCTGGAAATCCTGAAGGCAGTACTGCCAGAACTGCGCAGAGTCGTGACGTTCTACAATCCTCGCAATGCGTTCGCGTTGAAGTCCGCCAAGGCGGCGCGGGAGGAGGGTCGGCTGCTGAATATTGAAATTGTCGAGCATCAGGTTGCGTCCATAGAAGAACTCCGGCAGAGCGTGAACGCGCTTAAGTCGAAGGACGCAGACGCTTACTTCAACATTGCAGACTCTACGGTAATAAGCCAGTCTCAGTACATCATTGATGCAACGAAAGCCAAGAAGTTACCTGGGATGTTCGCAGATTACAATCTCGTCGAGCAAGGAGCCCTGGTCGCATATGGCGTGAGTTTCAACGAAGTGGGTAGGTTATCGGCAAAATACGTCCAACGCATTCTGGCGGGGAGCAGTCCTCGGGACCTTCCGGCGGAGTCGCTCAGCAAGGTTGGTTTGGCGATAAACCTTAAGACCGCACGAGAGCTCGGCATCAC
>CAVSRR010000006.1:0-701369 GCA_963730465.1 uncultured beta proteobacterium
AATAGTTATCGAACGCCAGACACCGAAGGTGAACGGCGTAGAGATATTCAACTGGAGGCCCGAGACCGTCTTCAATGCGCTCAGCGGCACGGTGAAAATGACATTGGCCGAATCCAGGTCCGCGACGGTGTAGAAGTACGGGCCTGACTGCGGTGCCCGCCGCAGGTCGGCCACGAAAACGCCGTTCTGTCCGCTAAAGCGTCCCGGTGGTTTCGAGACCGATGTCCGCGTTAAAAACATCCAGGTCGGGTGTTCCGTCACCGTTCACGTCAATCAGTACATCGAACTCCGCTGGAACGTCGGGGTGCGACCTTTGGCCAAAGTAGTGATCGCGAATTGCGCGCCAAAGCTGCGCGCAAGCGGTCGAGAGGCATACCAACCGCACGCCTACCGCTTGCAGATTGATCACCGCAAAGTCGGCTCCGGGCGCCGGCAGGACCGAAGCCGGAAACTGCGTTCCCGTGCCCGTAAGAGAAAAGACATCCACCAGCCCACCCACCGCTCCGCTCGTGTTCGTGAGCGTTAGGTTTGCGGGTTTCCGTTCAAGCGCGATGGAAGTGCTGGCGGGTTGGACGTTGGCCGCCTTGTGCGGCAGGATGTGCCACGGAATGTGAACATTCTCCGGTCCGCTGGTGAAGCTCAGAAAGCCCGCGTACTCCACGGTGTTGAGAAGCTCGCCGTTGCCGCCCTGTGAACCCCCATTCAAAGTCCAGACCGGAAGCGACGCCGGATTCACGGTCAGAGTTAGAGTGAAGCTCGCGGCGCTGTTGGCGGGAACGGAGATGCTCGCCGGTGCCGTGATGGTCGCGCCCGTAAGTGTTGGGCGCGTCGCGGTACGTGTTGGCGATTTGGTAGGTGCGCGCCGTCGAACTGTAGTTCCTCACCACGATCTTCTTCTTAAAGCTCTGGTTGGTGTTGAGCCGGTAAGTTCCAAAGGAAATGCTCACGGCCAGCGGGTCGCTGGCGTCCCAAACGGACGTTGTTGCCGCCGCGGCGCGGTCCGCGCGCACTTCTCCCGCGCCCGCGCGGCTCATCGGCGCCAGCACTCCCGGCTCGGTCGCGGCGTTCTCGAACACGTTCGTCTCCGTCGTCTCCATCAGAAGCGCTTTCACGTCGAGCGGTCCGAGCGTGTGATTCTTGGAGAGCAGCAAGGCGCCGAGCCGGCCGCGAGCGGGCACGCGAACGACGTTCCGCTCTCCGTGGTCTCGCCGTTCCCGGTGCCCGGCTGGGCGGCCTGATGGTCCCGGGCGCGCTCATGTCGGGCTTCAGCATGTTGTAGCTGTAGTTCGGGCCGCGAGACGAATAGCTCGCGATATTCGTGCCAGCGAGATCGCGTTGTTCGGGCTGATGGTTGCGTTCACCGCGGACATGTTCAGATGTGTTCTTGATGACGTTGCTGTTGGACTGCGTGATCACCAGCGTCGGGACGAAATTCGTGCCGCCACCGTTGCTGAAACTGACCGCATCGCCCGGCGCTACGAGCCCAATGAGCACGCCGACGCGCCTGCCTTCGCGGCCGCGTCGATCTTCAGGCTCACCGCGCAGACTCCCGCGATCGATCAGCGCGATCTTCCGCTCGGATTTGTAAGGTAAGGATCGGCGGGATGCCCGTGCTGATCGAACCGGCCGGGCAACCGCGCCCCACATACGCCACATTCGAAGTTACGGTCGCATTGACCGGAGCGAAATCGAGCGTGGCTGTGTTCGAATAAGTGCCCGGCAATCGACGGCCGGCGAATTGACACGAGCGGGATGCCGAAGGCGACTACGCTGTTCGTCGCGGCGACGGAAAGCACTTCCGGCGTCGATGCCGGATGCGCCGAGGACATACGGAATATCGCCATCATTGCCGGCGGAGATGACGCTCACGACTCCAAAGTTCACAACGTCAGTAAACGCTTCGCTCTCGTCGTCTTCGCGCATGCCCGAAAGGACCGCCGATCGACATGCTGATGATGTCCACCGCGTTGTTCAGTGTGCCGGTATTGTTCGGATCGAGCGCGAAGTCAATCCCTTCCAGAATCGCCACGCCGCTGCAGCTGGAGGAGACCGAGCTGCACACCTTCACCGCATACAATTGAGTTCCCGGTGCCGTCCCGTTATGTACGCCGTCCAGACTGTGGCCACCCAAGATGTCCGCCGTGTGAGTCCCATGACCATTGATATCGATCGGATTTGCGTCCGGCGCAAGCGGGCCATTCGGCCACACTTCGCCCGTGAAATCGTAACCTCCGATCACTTTCGTAGTCGGAAAGAGACTCGGCGGTGGCGTTCCGGCGGCGACCGCGGGCCGCGGTGTAGTCCGCCACGTTCCCCGAGCCGCCCAAATTGTAGTGGGTGTAGTCGATGCCGGTGTCGAGCATCGCCACGCGAATGCCGGCTCCCGTGAACCCGCTTTGTTTGAACCGCGGTCGCCCCAATATATGCGTCCGTAGTCGGAAGATCCGGGGCCGGCGCCACCGCGAGCTGATAATCCGCCACTGGCCGCACCGCGATCACCCCACTGATGCCGTGAATTTCCTGAAGACGACTGGCGTCGACCGAGACAATCAGCGCGTTGTGTCCCTTGCTCACGCGCCCCAACTCCACGCCGCCTAAAGCCTTCACTTGCGACATCACGGCATTCTGTTTTTGCGCGAGCTGCGCCAGGTAGGCGCGCTGCTGAGCGGCGTCATGGTGATGCCATTCTGCTTGGCATTCACTCCCACCGCCACAACGAGAGGCGGATCCTGCAGCTTGATCCCCACTTGTACGGTGCCGGTCAATGGAACGGGGCCGGTCAATGCTGCTCCCGCAAGTGCAGTGCGGGGCACAATCACCATCGGGCCTGTGTAGGCAGTTGCCGTTACATTGACTGGGATGCCAACGTGTGACGTTGGTTGCGCATGGGGAAGTGGAAGATTATTCGAGATGCCAGCGATCGAAGTTGATTGGGCGTGCGCAAGTTGAACGAGCGCGAGGAGACAGAGAGCAGCACACAGGCGTTGTTTCACGGGGTTTCCTCGCAGCGGTGGGTGGTGCGCGTTGTAATAACGCAGAGAAGGTCGAAAGTCAATATTGCATTGAAGGTATGTTTGATTCTGGCGTCACAAAAATAAATGCGGACCGCCGGAGCGTCACAAAAAGTACCGAAGGCCAACCTGATCTGCCTTGGATTTTGTCAACCGCCCAACATTGTTGTAGACGCCGGTGGTGGATCAGCGCGGCAAATTCGGTGCGGTGCGGCGCGTGCCGATTGCGTGTCGGCGTGTCGAATGTTTTTACACCTTGGTCGCGCAAGCAACTCGTGTACATGCCACTTTCGAAGCCGAATAAAAAAAATATGATACGAATCAAAAGCGACTACCGCCCGCGTAAAATCTGGCATGACGTTTGCTGGCCTATGCATTTTATGGTGCGAAAGCGGATCACTTTGATTGTCGCTTGGCATCGGCCTAGGCACGTACACGAATCGCCCCAACTCCGAGTGAGACCTTCGATGTCGCGAAAACCGTTGTCGTCCGTTGCTGCTCTGATCGTGCTGAGCTTTACCGCGCCTGTCATGGCGACCCCGACGATTACCGGAAGCCTTGATTATCCAAACGGGGTGGACATATTCGCGATCAACATTACGAACTTTGCGGATTTCTCGGCGATCAGTGGCGGGGCACCGTTTGGTGTACCGGACACCGAGTTATTCTTGTTCAGCGCCAGCTGCTGGGCGTGTACGCGAATGATGATGACAGTGGCGGCAACACACTTGCCTGCCTGCCCTCAGCAGACGCCAGCAATCCCTGTTCGTCGACCCGCCCGGCGGAGTCGCCGGAGTACCGATGGCCTCTACTATCTGGCTATCACGCGATCTGCAAATAGCCGCTGAGTGGATGGAGATATTTTCACATTTCTGAGTTCGACCGACGTCGTCGGACCTGATCTGAGCATGGGTGGAGGGAGCCCACTCACGGGTTGGGATGACGGCGTGTTCACCGGTCCCGATTTTGATCTGCTGGCGTTTAACATTACTCTGACCGGGGCAGTAGTCCTCGTTCCGGAACCCGCCACCTGGGTTTTGATCGCAATCGGGCTGGTGCTGGTGTCCGCTCGCAGAAGGCTGGCCTCGTCTCGCTGAGAAGCGAATTCATATCGCAGAGCTCTACTGGGCGAGATAGGCCATCTTCGGGGCCTGTTCATTCGATTCGCCAACTGCAGACCCAGCTGTGACGGCCCAACCCGGGCCGTTTTCTTTCGAGCTCCGTGCACGCCCGTCCAACGGGACGCGAACGCGCTGCTACTACGCCTTTCGCACGACGCGGACGTGGAGGAGACCACGATCGCGCGCCGCAAGCACGGCCTTGCAGAGAGCGGTTCGCGTCGCGTCATCGTTGTTCGGTCGGGCGCGGTCCAATAGATCCTTCGATGGCTCGATCCCAGGCTAGGCGCCGGACGACTCGCCTCCGAGCCACGCCTACCGCATCCCGAAGAAGGCCAATACAGCCAACACGACTACAACAAGACCTACGATATATATTAGGCGGTTCATAGCAATCCCTTGAGTGAGCGTTATCGAGCGGGAGACACGGCGGCGTGCGAGCGGCATTCGGTCGTGTCCGACCGATATCTCTCCGCCCGCACGGCGCGTCGGTAAGTTATTGGCCGTGGTCGGCGCCCTGATGCAATCGTCAAGAGCGGATCCGCTGAGCTTCTGACACTTCGGAGCAAAGCCGCTGTAACGCGTATTCACCGTGTTACGGCACTGCTCTTGTGCAGCGGTCGTTCCCTTATCGCATGCGGCGCGTGCTGCCTTGTACCCGCTCATGTCCCGTGGCGTATCCGATCCCATTGGCGATCCCATTGCAGGCCGGGCGCATTCATCGCGGGTGAGGCGGCGGCGCCGGCGCCGCTTGTTGCGGCTCCTACCGGAGGCGCGACGCGTCCCCGACTGGCGCGTTCCGCGGACTGTTGTTCTGCGGGGAGGGAGTCGTCTGGGCGCAGACGTTCATCGCGAATGCCGCAAGCGAGGCGGCGAGCAAGGTGTGCACAATTCTTTGACGCATCATAATGTCTCCTGGATGAATCCGTCGGCTCGCGCTCGATCAAATGATCAAGGCTGGCTTCAGCGGTGTTTGAGGATAGGACCGGCCGCGCAGATGCACCATCGGACGATGGATGGTTCCGCACTAAGACTTTGCGATCGAACCGTAGGTCGGGACCTGACACCGACGAGCTATCTCGACAAGTGTTCGTGTCGACGATTGGCGCTAGAACTTCAGCCGCGCTAAACCGAATCCAGAGCGCCGACAGCACCATTGGGTCCTACACCAAATACAGACTGTGTCTGATTGTATTCAAGGCGCCGTGGCCGAGTATGTGAATGGGCATAACCGTTCGAACGGAGGATTCAATGAGAAACTATTCGACGCGTAGGTCACCGTTTGAAGCAACTGAATTCCCTTATGGGATTCGATTGGGCGTTGCTTTATTCGCCTTTAGCGGGTTCGCTTTGAGTCAGCCTGCGACGCCGCCAGGCGCGACCACGGCGGCACCGTACGACTGCAGCGGTCAAGAAGGACCCGCGTTGACCAGCTGTAAGCAACTGAACGCCGGCGCTCTTAGCGGAGCTTTGGTCAGTCAGGATCCTTCACGAAACCGCACTCACGATTGCACCGGCATGAGCGGATCATCGCTTGCAACTTGCCGAGAACTGAACGGCGAGCCCGCATCGCCGACGTCGGTCGTGCCTGGCGGTTACGGCGCACCTAATGGAGGTGGTTACGGCGTACCTAACGGAGGTATGACCGGTGGCGGCGCGGGGACTCTTTCCGCGCCGGGGGCTCAGCCGACCGCACTCCCGGGCCCGGTAACTGTTGGACCAGTGCCCGCGACAAACGCGATGCCCCTTCCCGCTTCGCCTGTCGTCCCGGGAAATGGACAAGTGGAACCACCCTCGGATCGCACTGAGCCCGTTGGACCTGCTTCGTCCAATGTGACGCAGCCGGCCGCGGTACCCGGCGCAGGTGCGGGCGGAGCCTCGCAGAAATCCGGAAAATAAAGCGCTCGTCGCAGCGCTGCTGTCGGCCGCGTCGAATCGAAAGGCTGCGGCGACGGCTTGCGTCTCTGCTATCCGTACCATCTCGGCTCGGCTACCGCCGCGGTCGTATCGCTAATGCGACATCCGAGCGGGCTGGACCGCTTGGCAGTCGATCGGCGCTGATCCGTGCTTTCTTCGCTTGCCGCAGTTGCAAAGGTCAAGCTGCGAGCAGGATTCCGGACTGCGGAGTTTGCAAGCTCACTAACGCCGTTCCTGGCTCCGCATATTCGATCAGCGGGCTCAAACGGCGCATCCGTGCCGCTCCAAAAAAGGTTGCGAAGGCCACGCTCGACGCGTCGGCGCCCGTGCCGATGCGCACGATCTCATCGAGCGGAGACAGTTCGGTGGGATCGAAGAGATACCAGCCACCGTCGAGATAAGCTTCGAAAATCGCATGGAAATCGGGCGGTGGATCGCTATAGCGCGCATAGCCCGTCACGAAGCGCGCGGGAATGTTGAGGGCGCGGCAAAGCGCGATGGCAAGATGCGAAAAATCGCGACAGACGCCTGCACGATGGGTTAGAACGTCCTGCGCGGTCGTCAGCGGCGACGACGTGCCGATTTCATAGCGGATGTTCTCTCGGATCCACTGGCAAATCGCCTGAACGCGGCGATATCCCGAGGGATGATTTCCGAACTCGTTGCATGCGAACGCAAACAGTCGATCCGACTCGCAATACCTGCTCGACATGACATAGTGCAGCACGGTGCCAGGCAGCTGGGCCAGCGGCGTTTCCTGCGCGTCGACATTGATTCGAGGACACTCCATATCGAGGGTCGCCATATAGCGAATGCTGAGGTGCCCGGGTGGGGCGGTGAATCGAAAGAAGCGATTCGTTCCTTCGGCGTCCGAAAATTCGTCAATCCGCACGTTGGGGGTGACGATCAGATCCTCGGCACGCACGATCTGGCTGGACGTCGTTGGAACACCGAGGTTGAAGACGAACAGCGTCTTCTGCTGCACGTCGTACTCGAGCTCGGAATCTATATGAAAGGTTTTCATGCTTGCGTTTCGGTATCGAGCGACAGGAAGGCGCGATGCTAAAGGCAGGCAGGTGCGCCGTGAATCGGCGTTCGGCTGAGATACTCGTAGCCGATCTGCCCTTCTTTGTAGGAATGGCACCGACGTCGGTCAGGGAGTGCGATCAAAAGTATGGACAGGATGCGCGCTTCATGCCGAGCTCCCATCAGTTATGTCGAAGATAGGGCCACAAATGTGCCGAATGGCTCTAGTTATTACGGTGGACGTGGTGTTATTTTTGAGCTCTGCAGGTGTGGAATTTTTCACGTGCTACGTCGAGGAGCATCAAATGGATGGCGAACAGCCGTTGAGGGCATTGAGCGTGAACGGCGAGGCAGAGGAATGGCTCCGGCGCATCGCGATTGGTCGATCGCTCGCTAACGTCCCGGATGGAATTGCATTTGCCCTTGCGGCGATGGGATTCGTACAGAGGACGGCGGTCGGCTCGTTCGAGGCGACTGCCGCTGGGAGGGCGCACCTGGAGGGGCGAGGCATCATCCATGTGCCGTCGCATCGGGATCGGAACCCAAAGCGCCGATACGGCTAAACGCGAGGCACGCACCGACTAGAGGAGCGTTCGAGGCCGCGGCCGGTCGGGTGCGCATCCGGAAAGGGCGACGAATCCGCGACTGCGTCGCGGGGCGTCGCAAACGGCGGGCGGTTGATAACGGTCTCGTCAGATGCAAGCGTTCCATCCGGATCCGTAGCCGCACCTGTAACTACCCTGTTCATCGTCGTCCCCTTCACGATTGCGTTAGCGGGTCTTCTTGTCCGCTTTGTCGAGCGCCTCTTCGACATTGCCCACTCCCTTTTGCACCTTTCCCGCCACCTGCTTTGCGGCGCCCTTCGCTTGCTGATCCTCGTTCCCGGTCAGCTCGCCGACCTTGCGCTGGACTTTACCGGCAACATCCTTGGCGGCACCTTTCACCTGCTCTCGGTTCATCGTTACTCCTCGAGCGCGCTAATGCGCGTGAAGTGAAGGTACAGTGAGCGCGAAGGCGAAACTACCGGCGCGCGTCTGAATGTGTTGTAGGACCAACCGGCAACGATGTGACCGAAACCCAGCGAAGAGGAGGGATGGCCGACGCAATGAGGGCAGCGCGATCATGGCCGAGCGGAGGATGGCCGATGCTCTCGGTACGGAATCGTACAAATAACGCGGCTCGCGAGCTGCGGGAGGGCTATACTGCTTTCGCGCTCACTCCGAGCGCTGCAAGGAGAAAGCATGAACCGCGTTCCCGATTCGGAGTTGGTTCACATACCGGGCGGGTCGCTGCTGACCGGCACGCCTGAAGAGGGACGCGCCTTGGCGGTGACGATTGCACGCCACACGATTCACAACATTCAGCCGGATCTCGATGTCCTCAAGGCCGGTCGGCCGAACTACGCGGCGAACCCCGACAGCCTGATCGCGGCAGGTCACGTCGTCGCCATCGAGTTCCAGACCATCGCCGCCGCCAACAACTATTGGCGTCGAACCTGATGTGCTGACCCGAAGATTCGTTTACTGAGCGTTATCGATCGGTAGCGCGTGCCGCTGGCGGTTCGAACATTGTCGGTACGAACAACCGACGAGCAACGCGGCCGAACGAATCACGATCGGTGTACGTAGGGCCGCGCGCGTCGCCGATTCATTCCGAGGTCGTGCGCGCGTTCGCAAGCTCGCCGATGAGCGCTTCCGCCTGCGGCCACTCGCCATACCCCGACGCCGGGTTGAGGTGCCCGACGTTGCCCAGGTTGACGAGCTTGCTGCCCCACGCTTGCGCGAGCGACTCGATGCGCTCGTAACGACCGAGCGGATCGTTGGTACTCGCGCCTACGATGGTCGGAAACGGCAATCGCTCGCGCGGCGTCGGCAGCCACCCGCTCGCGCGGAGGACACCCTCCGGTCGGATACCGTCGAGGTAACGGCGACTCGAAGTCCGGCGGCGCCGCGAGCAGCGCGCCGGCGATCGGACGCCGGTGCTGTTGGGCCCAATGCACGACGATCATCACACCCGCGCTGTGCGCCACGAGGATGACAGGACCTTCGATCGCCGCCAGCGATTCGTCGAGCTTGCGGACCCAGGCCGCGCAAGAGAGCTTGTCGTGCTCCATCCGCGGCACGGATATCGCGTTCGGGAGCTTTTGCTCGAGGTGCGTTTGCCAGTGTCCCGGCATGTGGTCGCGCAGGCCCGGGACGATCAGGACCGTCGGCGTGGCGATGTTATTCATCGTTGTCGAATCTTTCGCGTGGGCCGACGGCGCGCGGACGATGGCAAGGGTTCATGGGACTCGTCCGACGGGCGCGTGCCGCACGATCGACGTCGGCAGGAGGAAGTAGGACAGTGCGGGAATCAGCACCAGCGCGCCGATCATGTTCCAGACGAACATGAACGTGAGCAGGATTCCCATGTCGGCCTGGAACTTGATCGGCGAGAACGCCCAGGTGATGACTCCCGCCGCGAGCGTCACGCCGACGAGCGCGACCACCTTGCCCGTGAACTGCACGGCGTTCTTGTACGCTTCGGTCAGCGGAAGTCCGGCGCGCTGCTGCGCCAGCTGGACCGACAGCAGGTACAGCGCATAGTCGACGCCGATCCCCACGCCGAGCGCGATGACCGGCAGCGTAGCGACTTTGACTCCGATTCCGAGTGCAACCATCAGCGCTTCGCACAGGATCGACGTGAGCGCGAGCGGCACCACCGCCACCACGACCGCCCGCCAGCTGCGGAACGTGATGAAGCACAGCACGATCACCGCCGCGTAGACGTAGAGCAGCATCGTTCGATTGGCCTGTTCGACCACGATGTTCGTCGCGGCTTCGATGCCGGCACTTCCGGCGGCGAGCAGGAACTGCCGATCCTTGTCGTTGTGCTTGTCCGCGAACTCGGCCGCCGCGCTCACGACGCGATCCAGCGTCTCCGCCTTGTGGTCGGCGAGATACGCGATCACCGGCATCACCGAGCACTCGGTGTTGAACAGGTCCGGGTTGTTGACCGATGCCTGCTGCGCCGCGTAGTTCAGCACGTCCTGATTGCGGTTGATCGTCAGCCACTTCGGATTGCCCTCGAACGAGCCGGCGGTGATCTGCCGGGCGGCGTCGGCCAGCGAAACCGTCGTCTGCACGCCCGGGACTTGACGCAGCGCCCATGCGAGCCGGTCGGCTTCGACCAACGTCTCGTACTTCAGGCAGCCCTCTTTCGCGGTCTTCACGATCAGCGCGAACTGGTCCGAGGAGAGCGCATAGTGCGCGGTGATGTAGGCGTTGTCCTGGTTGTAGCGCGAATGCCGTCGCAGCTCCGGGCGCGCCGGGGTCGAGGTCACCGATCTTGAGCTTCTGCGAGACGCGAAACCCGCGATCGCCAGCACCAGGGACACCGCGATCGCGCCGATCGCCCAGTTGCGAGTGGTGAAGCGGTCCAGGAAGACCCAGGCCGCACCCAGACCCTTGCCGCGACGCTCTTCCTTCTCCTCGCGCAGGCTGCGTTTTGCAGCACTCGCGCTCACGCCGGTGTAGGAGAGCAGCACCGGCAGCAGCAGCAGGTTGGTGAAGATGAGGACGGCCACGCCGATGCTCGCGGTCAGCGCGAGTTCGCGGATCACGGGAATGTCGATGACCATCAGCACCGCGAAGCCCACGGCATCGGCGAGCAGCGCCGTCAGCCCGGCCAGGAACAGCCGGCGGAACGTGTAGCGGGCGGCAACCAGCTTGTGCGTGCCGCGGCCGATGTCCTGCATGATGCCGTTCATCTTCTGCGCGCCATGCGACACGCCGATCGCGAACACCAGGAACGGCACCAGGATCGAGAACGGGTCGAGCTCGAAGCCGAAGAGCGCCACCAGGCCCAGTTGCCAGACCACGGCTACCATCGAGCAGGCGATCACCAACGCCGTGCTCCTGTACGCAGCGCGTATAGCCATAGATGATCGCGGTCGCTATCAGCGCGGCGATCCCGAAGAACATCATGACCTTGACGAGCCCGTCGATCAGCTCGCCGATGAGCTTCGCGAACCCGATCACGTGGACCTTGATCTGCGGGGTCTCGCGCTTTCGAGCGCACCTGCTCCGAGGTCCTTCGCCAATTCGTACTTGGCGCGGATCTTCTCCTCGAGCACCTTCGACAGGCCCTGCGTAGTCGATCCGCTTGCCGGTGCCCGGCTCCTTGTCGAGCAGCGGCACGAAGATCATGCTCGACTTGAAATCGTTGGCGACCAGGCTGCCGACGATCCCCGAGCGCGCGATGTTCTGCTTCAACTGCTCGACGCTCTGCGGAGAGCCGTTGTACGAGTCCGGCATCACCGCGCCGCCGCGGAAGCCCTCCTCGGTCACTTCGGTCCATCGCACCGCCGGCGTCCACAGCGACTTGACCCACGCGCGGTCCACGCCGGGGGTGAGGATCAGCTCGTCGCTGATCTGCTTCAGGGCCTCCAGGTAGCGCGGATCGAATATGTCGCCGCTGCTGTTCTCGACCACCACGCGGATCGCGTTGCCCAATCCGCGCAGGTCTTTCTGGTAGGTGAGGTAATTCTTGATGTACGGCTGGCCCTGCGGGATCATCTTCTCGAAGCTGGCGTTCAGCGTGAGCCGCGTTGCCGCGACGTAGCCCAACAGCAGCGTGACGAGCGCGCAGACGATCACCATCGCCAGCCGATGGTTGAACACCAGCCGCTCGAGCAGGTTGCCCGAGTTGCGGTCGAAGTCCGCGAGATCGCGGACCACCGGCATCCGGTCGAGTTCGGTCGAAATGGCGGACATGTCAGTCCTCCGTGCGGGAGCGCACGGGTCAGCGCGAGGTCAGCGCGGAAACCGCGACGCCACGCGGTCCGACAAGCGCGAGCTTGCCACCGCCGGCATCGGCGATGCCCGTGAGCGGCATCGGTTGCGCGAGCGCGACCTTGCCGAAGGTGCGTCCGCCGTCGACGCTGGACGCGATCGCGGCCGCCGACGTCGGCCAGCAGCGTGGCGCCCTCCGCGGTGCGCGTCGCACTGACGATCGACGCTGGCAGTCCGGCGTCGACCTTGGCCCACGTCGCGCCACCGTCGTCGCTGCGATAGACGTTGCCGCGCAGACCGAAGACGACGACCGAAGGCGCGGCATCCGCCACGCCGAAAAAGCTGCCGTTGTAGGGAAGGGTCAGCGCGCGGAATCGCTGCGCCGCGCTGTCGAGCTTCAGCACCAAGCCGCCTTCGCCGGCGATGAAGAGGCCGCCCGCCGCAGGACGGATCGCGTAGAGATTGAAGAATTTCGGGTTGTCGGTGCGGTCGAACCACGACTCCCAGGTCTTGCCGCCGTCAGCGGTGCGAAAGATCAGGTTGTACGCGCCGACGACGTAGCCGTTTTCGCGCGTCGGCGAACCACACGTCGAGGAACGGCTTGTCGGGACCCTGCTCCTTGTAGCGCTGCGCCTCGGCAAGCAGCTTCTTCGCGTCCTCCGACGCCGGCTGCGCCGCGACCCTGCGCTCCATCGCTGCAATCAGGAGTTCGTTGGCGCCGCGTCCCGAGAGTTGCAGCGCCCACGTTGCACCGCTGTCGACGGTGTGCAGGACCACGCCGTCGTGGCCGACCGCCCAGCCCTGCTTGTCGTCGACGAAGAACACGGCGGTCAAATCCGAGCTCACCGGCACGCTCGCCTGCTTCCAGCTCGCTCCGCCGTCCGTCGAATAGACGACATGACCGCGCTGGCCGACCGCAACGATGCGATCGCCCGCACGCGTCACCGACTGCAACAGACTCTTGCTCGCGAGCGGCGACATCAGCGCCGGCGTGTCCAGCACATCGACGAAGCCGGCGCCTGGCGACCGGCACAGCAACGATGAGCGCCAGAACAGCGACGAGTGCCGGGAGCGGAGAGCGCAATGGATTCATGATTAAAGGCTCAAGTTCGATTCTTCCAGCGCGGACGGCGCGGTTCGCGCGCCGTCCGTGGAAGGATGACTGGAAGGTTCCGGCTAACGCGTCAGCGGATGCCTGCGCCGGCCATCGCCTCCGACGACCAGAAGCTCTGCGCCTTGGGCTCCGTCATGTACTTGACCCCGTAGTACTTTCCGGTCACCACGGTGAATGCGTACAGCGCCCGAGCTGAAGTCGTAGTAAGCATCGGTGTCCTCCCACGGCGCCATGCGCATCGTAGCTCTGCGACTGGAAGGCGAAACCCGAGCGATAGAGCTGCCCGCGCGCATCGTACTCATCCGATGCCAGCGCGGCCCAGGTGTCCTCGTCGATGTAGAACACGCGCTTGCTATAGATGTGGCGCTTGTCGGGCTTGAGCGTCGCTTCAACCACCCACACCCGATGCAGCTCCCAGCGCACGAAGTCCGGGATTGACGTGATTCGGCTTGGTGATGTCGGCGGCCGACTTGTGCGTAGGTGAGCTTGTAGTCGCTGTACGGCACGTACATCTCCTTCTTGCCGATGAGCTTGAAGTCGAAGCGATCCATCGCGCCGTTGAACAGAGAAGCGTCGTCGTAGGTCGAGGCGCCCGCCGTGGCGGGGTTCGGCGTGTCGTAGGCGATGTCCGGCGCAAGCTTCACGCGGCGCTGACCCGGCAGGTACTGCCAGGCACGGCGGCCCTGCTTGATCGGAGCGAGCGTATCCCACACCAGCAACGCCTTCGCCGTTGCGCCGCGGCGGCCCGATGTAGTCGAGCTTCACCAGCCAGAAGGGCTCGATCGTGTTGATCGCGCCGGTCTTCTTCGGATCGTAGATCGGCCACTCCCACCACGCCTCGCCTGACGTCGAGAGCGTCGGTACGCCCGCCGAGTCGATGTTGAAGCTGTCGTACTTGGCAGCCCAGCCCAGCCCCTTGTAGTGCATCAGGTGATTCCACATCACCTCGGAGCCGGACTTCGGAATCGGAAACGGATAGCCCGCGACCACATTCTCCAGCGTGATGCCGCCGTCGGCGGTCTTCGCACGCGGTCGCATTCTTCAGCGGTGTTGTCGAGCACGAACTTGGGCACCGCCGCCGTGCGGTGCGTCGGGTAGACGTCGACGCGCATCGTCGGGTAGCGCTTCAGGAGCTCCTTGGCGCCTTCGGTCAGCTTGTCGGCGTGCTGCGCGGCGTTCTTTGCCGTCGATCACCAAGCCGCGGCTTCTCGTTCGCGAACGGATCGGGACGAATCCCGCTTCCGGCCTGGAAGCCGGCCGGAGGCGTGGTCAATCCTCCGGTGTACTCGGGGATGGTGCCGTCCTTGTTGCCGGCCTTTTCGGCGCCGACGGCGGTGAGCGTCGTACCGAGCTGCTTCGCCTCGTCCGCCGAAACCGCCGCCAAGGCGCCGGTGCTGAATATCGCCGCGAAGCTCGCGGCGAGCAATGATCTGCTGAACATGATTCGTTTCCTCGTCAGAATGTGGTCTTGAACGTGAGCGATACCCAGCCGCGGTCGGAGAGCGAGGCAAACGTGCCGTTGGCCACGTTCAACGCCCCGGTCGGCGTCGTCGAGTAGTTGCCGAAGTAGCCGTTGTAGCTGAGCTGTACCTTGTATTTCTGATAGATGTCGGCGGCGACTCCGGCGCTCCAGTTTCCGCCGTCCTTGTTGCCGCCCAGCAGGATGGCAGCATTGCCGGAGATGCCTTGGCTCCAGGTCATCGGCGCCGACATATCCACGCCCGGGAAGACCTGGAACCAGGTCGGGGTGAAGTTGATCGCCAGGCCAAAGTAGTTCTTGGTCACTTTGTCGATCGGAGTCGAGCCATCGGCGTTGACGTAGCTCGAGTCTCCCTTGAACACGGCTGCGTTCTGGGTGACCTTCTGCCCACTCCATCCATGTCAACTCGCCGGAGAGCGTCGCGGTGTCGAACAGCGCCGTCTTGGGGAGGATATCCACGCCATTGATGAGGCCGTGAAGGTGTCGCCAAGCGCCCCCGGCGTGCCGCTGCTGGGCACCGCCGTGGTGGCGATCGAACCGGGCTTGGTCGGCACCAACGCCGCCGGCAGCACTTGCACCGCCTGGCTCAGCAGCGGCATGTTCTGGCGGTAGGAAACCTCCGCGGCCCAGCTCACGCCGGCAATCTCCTTGGCGAGGGTCAAGCCGAAGATGTGGATGTTGTCGCCGTAGGCGGTGTTGTAGGTTCCGACCTTGCCGAATTTCTGCAGCTCGGCCACCGAAGTGGCGTTCTTGTTGATGATGCAATTGGTCCCGCCGAGAGGTTGACCGCCGATTGCCGTGCAGACGCCGGCCGGCACGGTGGTCGCCAGGCCGGGCGTGAGCAATGAGCTGCGGCAGCGTATCGGTCGTGTTGCGGCCGTAGAAGCCGAGCGTGCCGTCCAGCCACGAAGGACTCCAGCGCGCGGACAGACCGAAGTCGCCGAGGCTCCCCGACGTGTTCGGAGGCTGGATGTCCTGCGGTGCGGAAGAAGCGCGTCATGGCGGGCGCGCCGGGGATGGACGCGGCAAACGGATTGGGACCGAAGATCAGCGAATCGCCGCCGTAGTTCAGCGCGTCGTTGATCGTAAGGTAGCTTCCCGACTCGGGCACTCGCGCCGCTTGCCAGGCATAGAACCATTGGCCTGCCAGCGACAGTTCATTGGTCGGCTGTGCCTGCAGCGTGACTCCGCCGCGTGGACGAAACAGCTCCTTCGCCTCCGACCCCGGGGTCATGAAGCCCTTCTGCAGGTCGAGCGGATTCTGCGAATACGACACCGAGTGCACCGCTCCGCCAAGGAGCAGGCTGTCACCCCAGAATACCGTGTGCTGGCCGGCTTTGACGTTGACCGGCACATCGCCCGCATCGAAGTTCGCGAACACGAACGCATCGAGCCACTCGCCCGACGCTCCCTTGGAATAGCGCTTGGTATACGGGCTCAGCGCACCGGCGACCGGCAACCCGTTGACCAGCGTATTCGCGGTCGCGGTGTTGGTGTCGTCCAGGCTGCCGTAGGCGAAATCCTTCCACGCGGCATAGCTCGTGCGGAAGCCGTACTTTCTCTGGTAGACGAAGTCGAATTCCGACAACAGATCCACGCCGGTTCGTCACCAACGACCCTTTGGAGAAATTGCGGTCACCGTCGTCCAGGTTCGGGTTAGCCGAGAATCGCGCTGTTCTGCGACTGCTCCCGAACGCCGAGGTTATAGCGCACGGTGTTGTCCCAGCGCATCGTGATGTCGGGGTTGCCCGTATCGATTTCGAACGCCTCCACGGCACCGGACGCCGTGAACAACGAGGCGATGGCGAGCGCTACCGCCCGTCGCCGAAGTGCTGCGGCGGGCAAGCCCGCTCTCGATGCATGTTGCATGCCTTCTTTCTCCCTGGTGAAGTGGTGACGCGTGAAAAGAACAGACTGTGATTCAGCTGCGCGCGGGCGCAACGGCGGCCTGCGCCCACGCGAGATTGATGATGCGCACGAACAGCTGGCGGAACTCCTCGTCGTTGTCCGCCGAGAAGCGCGGATCGCCGTTGCTGGCGAAAGCGGCGCCGATTTCCGCCCAGTCCTCCGCAGTGAGGTACGTACGTGCGGCTGGGATGATCACCTTGGTTTCGAGCGCCATGTGCTGCAGCTGCGACACCGAAAAGAGCTCGACCGCCGCTACAAATGCAGCGAGGCCACCCTCCGGATCCGCCTCATAGGCGTCGATGCTTCGCGCCAGTTTCGTGGCGAGCTCGTGTCCCACGACGTGCTGGCGTTCCAATTCGTCGAGCGTGTCATCGAATTCGTGCGTCCTGGCGCGCAGCTTGCGGAACAGATACGCGTCTTCCTTCGGATGATGCAGCTTCTCCGGAAACGCTTCGATGTAATGCTGCATGGCCCGCAGCAGAGGAAACGACGGCGTCGCTCTCCGGTCGCGCGCCTGCGCCGGCGACGTATTCGAGTCCGTGGATGACTGCGGCGAGCGAGCGATGCTCGTCGCGGATCGTCGCAAGAGGCGCGAGCGTGTGCGCTTCCGGAAGGTTGCTTTCGATCGCCGACACCAGCACCGGGATCGTCGTATGCTGGAGCACTTTCTGCGTCTGCGAGCCAAGCATCAGACCCTTGATGCCGCGTCGACCGTGCGAGGCGATGAAGATCAGGTCGCAACCACGCGACTCTGCGACATGCAGAATCGCCTCGTGCGGCCGGTCGCTCGTCATGACCGCGGATTCGTGAGGCACGCCGGCCACCCGCGCGACCACTTCGGCCTTCGCGAGGATCGCGCGCGCTTCGCCCTGCAGGTGCTCGTTGAACACACCCGGCGACATCGCGCGCTCGAGCGCGCCGATGCTCGACGCGCCGTAGTCCGCCTGCGCGTGGAAGAACGTCACTCTGGCGCCGAGCGACTTGGCGAACCTGACGGCCTGATTGACGGTCTCGACCGCGAGCTGCGAGTCGTCGAGCGGAATCAGAAGATGCCGATACATCACACGCCTCCAGTGGTCAGTACGGCAAGTCGCCGATGATGCCGGCGCGTTCCATCTTGCGGTGGCAAGGCGGGTAGTCCATCACCGCATAGTGCTGGGTGCAGCGGTTGTCCCAGAACGCCATGCTGTTTGGCTTCCAGCGCCAGCGAACCTGGAACTCGGGGACGAACGCCTGGCTGATCAGATAGTTCAGCAGCTGCGATGCCGCCGGGACTGTAGTCCTGGCCGAAGCGAACATTCGCCGGCGTGTGGTAGTTCGTGAAATGCGTCGTGAACGCATTGACGAAGAGCACCTTTTCACCGGTCTCGGGATGCGTACGCACGACCGGGTGCTCCGCGTCCGGGTACTGGGCTTTGAGCGCGAGGCGCTTCTCCATCGGCATCGCCGCCCCGAAGGTCGATTCGATGCTGTGCCGCGCGCGCAAATCGGCGATCTGCGCCTTGACGTGCTCGGGCAGGCGCTTGTAGGCCTCGGCCATGTTGGCCCACATCGTGTCGCCGCCGACCGGAGGACATTCGACGCAACGCAGCACCGCGCCGAACGGCGGCTTCTCTCGCCAGGTGGCGTCGGTATGCCACGCGTTCTCGTAGCGGTCCGCGGGCGCGTCGGGCGCCTTGTAGATGCGTACGAGGCCCGGGTTGTCCGGGTCGCTGCCGGCGACCGGATGGTCCTCGAGCTCGCCGAAGTGCCTCGCGAACGCGACGTGCTCCGCGCGCGTGATGTCCTGATCGCGGAAGAAAAGAACCTTGTGCTTGAGCAGAAGCGCGCGGATTTCAGCGACGAGCTCGACGTCGCGCGACGCTACGCCCAGGTTGACGTTGCCAAGTTCCGCTCCGATCGTGCACGTCAGCGGTTCGACTCTGATAGAGCCTCGCGTTGTGATAAGCGTTGGGGCAGTTTCGGTCGTCATGTCGGTTGCTCCTCCGATGAATGCGGTCGACGTTCAGCAGGGACGGTCGCCGACGATGGCGGGCCGCTCCGGGTTGAACCTCGCCACGCGCTTTCGCGCGAGCGCGTCGCTACAGCCGGGTTTGCAATATTCACGTTTTCTCCTCCTCGACTTACGGTCGCCGTCGCTTCGCGGCGCCGCGCATCTTTCGAGTCTCTTGGATCAGATCACGAAGATCGACGACCCGGTTGTCCTGCGCCCTTCGAGATCGCGGTGCGCCTGCGCCGCGTCCTGAAGCTGATAGCGCTGGTTGATCTCGATCTTGATGCGTCCGGCGGCAACGTGCCCGAAAAGCTCTCCGGCGAGTTCGCTCTTCTCGGCGGGATCCGCGATGTAGTCGGCGAGCGCGGGCCGCGTCACGAACAGCGAGCCCTTGATCGCAAGTTGCATCGCATCGATCGGCGGGATCGGTCCCGACGCGGTTCCGACGCATACCAGCAGTCCGCGCCGCTTCACCGAGTCGATCGAGCCGGCGAACGTGTCCTTGCCGACGCTGTCGTAGACGACCGTCGCCCCGACGCCGTTGGTCAGTTCCCGAACGCGCTTGGCGACATCCTCTCGCCCGTAATCGATGACGTGATCGCAGCCGTGAGCACGGGCGACTTCCGCTTTCGCCTCGGTCGACACCGTGCCGATCACCGTGAGGCCGAGCAGCTTCGCCCACTGCGACACGATCAAGCCGACGCCTCCCGCCGCGGCATGCAGCAGGATGGTGTCGCCCGCCCGCAACGGCCAGACGCGGCGCATCAGATACGCCGAGGTGAGGCCGCGCATCGTCATCGCCGCCGCCGTCTCGCACGAGATTGCCGCAGGCAGCTTGATCAACGGCGCCGCCGGGATGATCCGATCCGTGCTGTACGCGCCCAGGGTGTTGACGAAGCCCGTGTAGGTCACGCGATCGCCGGGCGCGACGTTCGTCACGCCGTCGCCGACCGCCTCCACCACGCCGGACGCCTCGACGCCGATGCCGTTCGGCAGCGGGATCGGATAGAGGCCCGTCCTGAAATAGGTGTCGGCGAAGTTGAGGCCGACCGCGGCGTGATGAATCCTCGCCTGGCCGGGGCCGGGCTCGCCGACCGCGATGTCCTCGAGCTGCAGCACCTCGGGACCGCCCGCTTTGTGCATCCGGATTGCTTGTGCCATGGTCATGATCCTAGCTGGACTGGCGCGCCGTCAGGCCGACCGCGCGGAGCGGTGCGCCGCGCTCGCCTTTGCTTGCGATTCGGCGCGAAGCCATTGGCCGCGAGCGTCTCGTCGATGGTGTCGTAGAACGTCCCGATCTTGCAGATTTGGCGAGCCTCTTTTCCGGTCGCCACCTCGCGACCGAACTCGCGCGAGATGCGCACCAGCTGCTCGACTTGCTTCACCGAGCTCATCTTTGCCTTGCGGTCTTGCGTCCACAGGTTGTCCTCGATGCCGCAGCGCACGTGCAGCCCCATGGCGATGGCCATCATGTTGATCGGCAGCGTGTTGAGCATGCTGCTCTCGAGCGTGAGCATGGCGCCATCGGGTGTGGCGCGTACGAAGTTGGCCAGGTTGTAGATGTTGGGCGCGTCCATGCCGCCGCCGATGGCCACCCAGTTCATGACCAGGGGGCCCTTGTAGACGCCCCGGCGGATCATGCGCTCGACGGTCTCGAAGGAGTTGATGTTGTAGAACTGGAACGCGCTCTGGATGCCCGCGGCGCTCAGGCGCCTGACGTGCTCCTCGGCCCAGCCGGGACCGCCGGGAACCGTCATCTCGCGGTACGCGTTGTAGTTGGCCGGCTCGGCGAGCGACGTGCCCGCGAGGTCGGCTTCGCACATCTGCTCAACGACGTTCATCTGCGAGGTGTTTACCGTCACCGTCACCTGATCGGGCTTGGGATCGAGCTCGGCGAGCATGTGACGCGTGTCGTCAGACAGCCACTTGGCGGCGGCGCCTTCCGTTTCCGGCGCGAACGAGATCGAACCGCCCACCTGCAGGAGCATGTCGGGCACCGCGACGCGAAGGCGCCCTAGCAGCTCGTTGAACTTGGACAGGCGCTTGGAGCCCTTGCCGTCGAGCTCGCGAACGTGCACGTGCAGCACGGTGGCGCCGGCGTTGTAGCAGTCCACCGCCTTCTGCACTTGCTCGTCGATCGTCACCGCGATGTCTTCGGGGAAGTCTGAAGGGATCCACTCGGGCCCGTACGGGGCGACGGTGATGACGAGCTTGTCCTGGTTTTCGGGAAACAGGGATCCGTCGAGAAAGTTCATGTGCGTTTCCTTTTGGCGGTTACTTTGGCTTGCGATGAGTTGGCCGAATCCCGGCCTTGGCGCTCGCCGCTTGCTTCAAGTTCCTCGAGCAGGATCGGAGCGCCGAGGCACATGCTGTGAAGACCTTGCATGCTTGCGAGCTGCAGCACAGCAGTGATCTCTTCCCGCGTCGCGCCGGCCTTGAGCGCGCGCTGGATGTGCCGGCGGACGCCAGGCGCGTACATGTGCGTGCACGAGACGTCGAGCGCGATGCCGATCAGCTCGATCATCTTGGGATCGAGCGCGCCCGAGACCGCTAGGCGCAATCGCCATCGCGATCACCTTCTCGGTCCACGCGGGGTCGAGCTCGGCGAACGGCTCCCAATCGGGATTCCAGTTTCCGGAAGCCTGCTTGCGCTTGCGCGGGCGACGCGCTCGCGGATGCTCGGGAGCTGTTCGCCATGATGCTGTCCTCGCTCATCGGTCATGCCACCTGGGGCTTGAGTTCAATTTCGACGGTGTGCACGACGCTCTCCACGCGCTTCAGATCGCCCACGTAGGTGCGTGCGGCGAGCATGTACATCGCAGCGGCCAGAAGCCCGAACAGCGGCACCACGCTCATCGCGAACTGCAATCCATAGGCATCGGACAGGGCGCCCGTAAGCAGCGGTCCGCCGGCGAGCCCGAACAGGTTGCGGGTCACGGACAGGACCGAGGCACCCGTCGCCCTCAGCGCCGGGTGGATGACATCGATCACGACGGCGTCGGTGGTACCGAGGCTTCCGGCCATGACTACGCTGCCGGCGATGATCAATGCGAATTGCGCCGGCCCTGGCGGAAAGCCCGCGAAGGCGATCAGCATGAACACGGTGGTCACGACCGCGGCGATCGCCGGCACTATCAGCCTCGCCCGCGGCATGCGTGCAGTCAGGCGATCGGCAACCACGCTCCAGATCAGCGCGCCAAGGCCGCCAACCAGGACGACGAGCCCCGTCTTGAGTCCCGCCTTGTCCGGTGCGAGACCGTAGAAGCGATTGAAGTAGCTCGGCAGCCAGGCATACATCGTCGAAACCACCAGAAGATTCAGACCCGCGCCGATGCACGTGACGAGAGCGGTACGAGGCCGGAGCAACTCGGTGACGACCGCACGCGCCGTCATGCGCGGCTTCGATCCGGTTGCGCTGGCGAGCGGGCAGCGCGACGGTCTTGTAGTCGCGCACGATGGCCAGGAACACAAATGCAAGGACGAGCCCCGGGATTCCGACGGCGCCGAAACCGGCCTGCCAGCCCCAGCGCTCGGCGATGAACCCGCCCAGCATCACGCCGAGCACCGACCCGAACATTCCCGCGGCAATGAACGCGCCGAGCACCGTGCTGCGCATGCGGAGCGGAAACAGGGTTGCCAGAAGGGCGGCGCCGACCGTTCCGTACGCAGCTTCACCCAGGCCGACGACGCTGCGCGCACCGATCAATTGCGCATAGCTTCCGGCGAATGCGGCCGAGATCGTCGCGAGGCTCCAGACGAGCGCCATGAGGAAAATGCTCTTGACCCGGCTCCACCGGTCGGCCAGCAGCGACAGCGGCACCGCCCCCAGCGCGACGGTGATCGAGACGATGGAAACAAGGGCGCCCAGCTGACTGTCCGACAGGTCCCATTGCGCCTTGAGGTGCGGGAACATGGACACGACAACCTGGCGGTCGACATAGTCCACGACCATCAGCGCGAAGATGATCGCGAACACCGACCAGGCGTAACGTCGCGGCGCCGGACGATGGTCCGCCGGGTCGTAGGTCAACATGGTGCATCACGATACTCACGTCGGTCGTTTTCTGCTCTCGCGAGAGGCTGGTTTGCAATCGGGCAAGCACTTTTTCAGGTGTGGCCGATTGTCTTGCATTCAGCGCTTGGCGAATTGATCGTCGGTGACATAGACTTATCCTTTCGGGACACGCGGAAAGTCGCCCCATGCCCGGACTGATCCGCAGCGCGAGCCTTACCCACTACGCCGACGTCGCGCGCGGCGCCGGCCTGCACCCGGCGCGCATGCTGCGCGAATTCGGACTGCCGCAACGCTGCCTGGTCGACGCGGAAATCAAGATTCGAATCGACTCCGCGCGGCGCCTTCTCGAGGCGTCCGCGGAGCGCAGCGGCGTCGAGGCATTCGGCCTGCTCATGGCCGAGGCGCGGCGCCTTTCCAATCTCGGGCCGCTCGGTCTGCTGGTACGCGAGCAGGCCGACGCTGCGGCTCGCGATCGAGGCATTCGCGCGTTATGCCCGGCGCCTCAACGAGGAATTGCTGTTCACGATCGAGGAAGCCGGGGATGTCGTCGTGCTGCGCGAGGAGCTCATCGTCGGCCACGCAAGCCCCGTACGGCAGTCGACAGAGCTTGCGGTCGGCGTCGCCTTCCAGATGCTACGGACGCTGCTGGGGCCGGATTGGCGGCCACGGCGCGTGTGCTTCGCGCACGATGCGCCCGCCAACCGTTCCGTCCACCATCGCATATTCGGTGATTGCGTGGAATTCGGACACGATTTCAACGGCATCGTGTGTGCCCAGGCCGACCTGGATCTGCCGAACCCCGGCGCCGATCCCGCGATGGCGAAGTATGCGCGAGACCTGCTCGAAGCAAGCCTGGCAGGTCCCACGGATGACATGTCGAGAGACGTCCGCGAGCAGGTGGTGATGATGCTCGGCACCGGCCCCTGTACGATCGAGCGCGTGGCGCAGCACATGGGCGTCGACCGGCGGACGATTCACCGCCGCCTCGCCCGCGAGCAACAAACGTTTTCGGGTGTCGTCGACACCGTTCGGAGGGAACTGGCCGAACGGTACCTCAAGGACCGCAGTCGCTCGCTCGCAGACGTGTCATCGCTGCTCGGCTTCGCAGCGCCGAGCGG
This sequence comes from uncultured beta proteobacterium, assembly GCA_963730465.1. GTDB lineage: Bacteria > Pseudomonadota > Gammaproteobacteria > Burkholderiales > Casimicrobiaceae > PALSA-1003. Next base: position 23,473 of record CAVSRR010000006.1, read on the forward strand.
GTTTTCGCGCTGGTATCGAAGGCAGTTCAGCCGTCGGGCGGTGGACGCGCGTGCGCAAAAGCGACCCCGTTAATCAGGTGGCGACCCGTTCTGGGTCAGGACATCAATGGCGAGCCCGATCCTTTATGGCATGCTCGATTTCTGCGCCGTACTCCTCATCGTCGAGCCACTGATCGATGTTCTGAGCGCGGCTATGCATGTACTCCTCGCGATAGCTCGGTCCAGCGGCACGGGGCGCATGCATTGCGTCGGAAGGCCTTCCAGTCCGCACCGAGCGAGGCGCCGCCTCTTGAGTCCTGTGATTCGTTACTCGCTGCATTCTTGTCGCGCTCATGATTGGCTCCTTTCGGATGGAAGCTCAAAGTGAGCCCAAGTTACCGTGACACTGAGGACGCCACCATCGGTGCGGGTCTGAATCGGATGTAGGATGATCAGCAGCGCTGGATAAGCGCGGCGATGCATCTGGCGCCACGATTCGACTTCGCCCTCCACGGCCTCCGCGTCATGTAGAGTAGGGACACAGGCGCGGGGTCGCCGGTGCCGACCATCGGCGTCCGGCGCAACCCCAGCCGGGACGCGTTCACTTCGTTTACCCGATAGGGGGCGCGCTCGATAGGCGCTGTCGCCTGTCGCGGTTAGTGGCGATCCTCGACGCTCGTTCCGCAACGTTTTCTCGCAAATAGTTGTCCATACGAAGGTCTAGGCTAGACTCCCGCAAAGTGCGCTAGGGGATTATCGCAATGTCCAGTGGCATGCATCGGCAGACGGATCTCGATCCGATGGCGGCTTCGCGTGGCTGAAGGTCACGCAGCCGACACTGGCGGAGCTCCACTGGCAGCCGCGCACGCGCCGCTGCCGTCCCGGCTTCGCGCTCTGTTTCAAGTGGCACTGGCCGTCGCTGTCATCGCCGGCGCCATCCTCCTCGTCAATTTGTGGTACCTGCGCGGAACGGCGCAACAACTCGAAACGTTCCGGATGACGCAGGACGCTCTCGAACGCCTGCAGTCGTCCTTGCTGGACGCGGAGACCGGGCAGCGCGGGTATCTACTCACAGGCCGGCTGCCGTATCTTGGGCCATACGAGAGTGCAAAGACAGCTTACCCGGCGACGATGGCAAGTCTCACGGCTTTCGCTGCCAACGACGTTGTGCTCGCGCAAGGGCTGGCCGAGCTGGGGCCGCTGATCGACGAAAAGATGGCCATCATCGAGCGAACCATCAATCGCTTTCAGACCCAGGGTGACATCATCCCGTCTGACGCAGGGCGCGAGACCATGGATCGCATTCGCGGCGTGATCGCACGGCTGCGATCACATGTTGGCGAGGAGATCGCGAGCACGAACAGTCAAACGAAACTGCGGACGATCATTACGTTCATCGCCGCGACGCTGGCGGCAGCTCTTGCGGTGGTTGCGCTCGTCGTCGTTTACCGCGCGGTCTCCGTCGAGCACCGGCGGCGAAACGTCGCCGAGGAATCACTGCGCGACCGCAATGAACTGCTGGGCGCGGTCACCGAGGGCACCGAAGACTGGATCTTCGTCAAGGATCGCGACGGGAAGCTGCAGTTCGCCAATCGAGCGGTGTGCCTCGCATTCGAGTCGGAGCCGTCTCGAATGATCGGCGCGCTGCCGCCCGCCTACGTTGCCGATCCACGAGAGGCGTCGATCGTGCACGACAACGATATGCGCATCATGTCCCGCGGTCTCGGAGAGCGCGTCGAGCAGGAGCTGACCGTCCATGGGGAGAGACGCACCTATGTCTCGACAAAGACTCCGCGACGCGACGCGGACGGAAGGGTGATCGGGCTGATCGGGATCGGCACCGACATTACCGAGCGAAAGAAGGCGGAAGAGGTTCTCGCGCTCGCCAACCAGCGCCTGTCCGCGGCAGTGGACGAGCAGACGGCGCTGCTGGCGGACCTTTCGCAGCACTTGATCCGCGTCAGCGAAGACGAACGCGAGCGCCTCGCGGCCGAGCTGCACGACGAGCTGGGCGCGCTCCACACCGTCATCACGCTGGACCTGGAATCGCTGCGCACGGATCTGAAGGCGCTGCCCCCGGACATCGATGACCGTCTGCAGAAAGTGCTCGCGCTCGTTCAAGAGGCACGCGAGATCAAGCGTCGCATCATTGCCGACCTCAGGCCGTTGCTGCTCGACCATCTCGGCCTGATTGCGGCGATCGACCATTACATCCAGCTTTGGTCGCAATCGTCGAAAGTCAGCGTTAGCACCGACTATTCGCCAAGCCTGCCCAAGCTCTCCCGGGAACTGGAGCTGGCGATATTCCGTGTTATTCAGGAATCGCTGACCAACGTTGCCAAATACGCGCGTGCGCAGGAAGTGCGCATCTCGCTCGGCGTCGCGTCCGGCGAGCTGTGCCTCTCGATCGAAGACGACGGCGTTGGCATCCCTCAGGAGGCCATCGACCGGCGCCGCTCCCACGGCATCATCGGCATGCAACAGCGTATCGCGCATTTCCGCGGAATCCTGCAAGTGCGCCGGCGCAGCGGCGGGACCGGAACGGTCGTCTCGGCTCGTGTTCCATTGACGCCGAGTGCCGCATGATGGCACCGGCGTTCGCCTATTGTGGAACGGCTTCGCTCGAGCGGTAAGAGCTTGTCCGACGCCGAGTTCCGGATAATCGAGCGCGTCGTGGGGTTGCTCACCGACAGACAAGATGCTCCAGGAGTGTCAGCATTTCGTGGGCGCTCCGTCCAAGCTGGGAGCTCGCGGTGGCGTCCTATCTCAAGAGGAAAATCATGAAAACATACCCGGTAACCCTGCCTGAGCTCGCCATCGTTGCTGCGACCCGCGGCGTCGGCGGGGCCGGCATCGGTTTGCTCGTTTCCGGTTTTCTGCGACCGGACACGCGGCGAGCGTTGGGGTGGTCGCTCCTGGCGATCGGTGCGTTGACGACCATCCCGATCGCGATGGCTCTGTTCGGCAAGCGCGAGCCGATGAGCTAGTGTTCAGAAGCGAATGAAAGGGCCGTCGCGAGACGGCCCCGACAGCAGTTGCATGCGCGCCTTGCCGCCGCGCGGTCAGCGATGCCTGCGCAGGGTCGCGACTCCAGCCAGCAAGACCAGGACTGCCATCGCGGTCAACGCGTACTCCGATAGGGTGGGAACTGCACCAGCCACGTCGATGCTCACCTGATCGATGCCGAAGTTGAAATTTCCCTGATCGTCGGCCTCGGCGATGCGCAGGCGCACGGTCTGGCCGGCAAACGGCGCGAGGTCGGCGGCGATCGGAGTGAATCCGGACACCAACGGATCCCCGACCTTCGTCTGGTAGACATTCAGAAGGACGCCCGAGCCCACATCGGTGATCGCCGAAGCGGTGGTCATGATATCGACGCGGGCCTGTTGGTTGGGCGAGACGGAGTAGTCGAGCGTGCTTGGCGTCGCAAACGACCCGGACTGATTGTTGACGTACAAGGCTGCGGAAAATCGCGTCAAAGCGCCTGACGGGATGGTGATGTCCTGATAGATGATGTGAGATCCCGGTCCCGACTGCGAGGTCATCGCCGAGAACGAGGCTTGGGGCGGCTTGGGTACGCTGATCACATCCGGTGGTGGCGACGACGTGCCGGTCTGGGCGTAAAAGCTGCCAGAGCCGCCCGGCTGATCGACCATCGTCCAGCCGGTGAAGACATTGGTGCCGGCGCCGCCGTTCTGCTCGAAGCCGCCGTTGACTACGAGCTCGGCCGCGCCGGCCGCCGACCCCCCTGTCCAAAGCAGCGCTACGAGCACCCCTTGCCGGGCGCTGACACGCGGATTGCGCATTGTTTCCCCTTTTTTTTGGTCCCCCTGACACGCTCGTTGGTGAGGCATGTTTTAGACCTGCGCTAGGATGCTGAACGTGCGCCAAGCCGGTCAAGCAAAACGAGTGGGAAAGTATCTTGGTTGGCCGCAACGTTGCGCGAAAACCACGGCGATGCGCAGTTCAATGAATTGAACCGCTCAGCGTGCCCCGCGCCTCCCGCTGGCCGCTAAGCGGCGCATCGGCAGCAATTTATCAACGCCCCTTGCGGCAATCCGTATGCTTCACTCGAATCGAGGCGTCATTCGAGATCTGACGAGTTCCGGGCAAATCCGTCATTTTTCAATTTCGCGGTCCGTCCATTCGTAAGCGAGACGCGTCAAGGATGAATCGGCGGCCTATTCCGTATCGCCGCCGGCTCCCAGCTTCCGTCGCAACTCGCCGATCAACCCGGCTTGACCGTCGAGTATTCTTTCCAGCGCGTCGGAGACCGAGAACCATTCGCCGCGATCGACTTCAGGGAAGAGTTGCTGCTTGCCCGAGCGCGGCGGCCATTCCATCGAGAACGTGTTGCTGCGCACCGATGACGCGTCGATGTCTCCTCGGACCGCCCACGCGAAAACGAGCTTTCCACCGCCTTGGCGCACGGGAGTCAGCTCGATGAAGTCGCCGTCGATCGGCGCGCCCGTTTCCTCGAGAAATTCCCTTTTTGCGGTCTCGAGCGGCTCCGTGCCCTCGCTCAATTCGCCCTTGGGAATCGACCACGAGCCCTTGTCTCGCTTCGCCCAGAATGGTCCGCCGGGGTGGACGAGGAAAATCTCGAGTCTTCCCGAGACGAACCTGTAAAGGAGGATTCCCGCGCTGATCTTTTTGGTCGCCATGACGCGATTCATCCAGAAGCCGTGATGATCTCCGTGAGCGTGCGCGCGTTCCGCTGTCCCTGGTCTTCGTAATTGTTGTTGAAGACGACGTGCACGCTGGCGGCGGCGATGGCGTCGATCTTGCCCGCGAGGTCCTCGAGCTCCGCGCGGTCGTAGTCGTAGTTGAAGCGATCGGCGGATGACGCGAGGCCCTTCTTGTTCCATGTTTCGTGGTTGCGTCCGTGAAGGCGGACGATGGAAAGCGCGGGATCGGTCACCTCCCATATCGACGGAATGCAATTGGCCATCCCCGCGGGCTCGTCGACGATCACGTTCACGAGGCCGCGCTCGCGCTCGAATCGCAGGGTCGACGCCTCGTGCTTGCCTTCGAACCAGGTCCTGTTGCGGAACTCGATGCCGAGGCGGTAACCCGGCAGTTGCCGCTGACACTCCTCGATGTGCTCGAAGCTCTTGGGATGGAAGGCGACCCAGGGCGCAAACTGGAAGTGCACGGCCGCGAGCTTGCCGGCGTTCTCGAGTGGCGTAATCGCGTCCCTGTAACGGCGCCACATCTCGTCGGTCAGCTCCCTCGGCACGTCCTTGTAATAGAGGTTCTTGCGGGCGGCGCCTCCAATCGCTTCGGCAATGTCCTTGGGGAGCGCGGCCGGCGAGGTCTGATGGCCGGTGAACAACCGAAATGCCTTGATGTTGAAAGTGAAGTCGGGCGGCGTGCGCTCGGCCCACAGTTGAGCAACTTGCGGCGACGGCATCGCGTAGTAGCTGCTGTCTATCTCGACGATGGGAAATTGCGATGCGTAGTAACGCAACCGCTCTTCGGCCGAGTTGCTCTTCGAAGGATAGAAGCGTCCCGACGAGATCAGGCTCTTGTCCGTCCAGGACGCGGTGCCGATGAGAATCTTGCTCACGGCCGACACGATAATGTGTTTTGACGCTGCCGCGTAGTGCGTCGAGCGGCGGCCCCGCGTCGCGCGTGTTTCATCGGCAAGAGCATCCACCTGGCGGCGATCAATCCACGCCGGGCGGCCTTCGATGCCCCAATCCCGCATTGCCCTTGGGTGCATCGACGCTGCACCATTGTCGCCTGGAAATCGCTGTTATCACGCCGCCACGGAGCGTATCCTGATTGGAGGGAGCGGCGGCGCGCTTGGGCAAACCGCATTGCGGAACGGGACGGCGGGCGGCGAGGTCTCACCGTGAGAATCCAGCGATGCATCACCGGCAACTTTTTTATCCGCGTTTCCCTTCGGCGGGTGCCCCACCACGCGGACGGATCATGCGAATGTTTGGATCTATCAAGGAGCGATCATGGGACTATTGAGTTTCATCAAGGAAGCCGGCGAGAAGTTGTTCAGCAAGGGCGGCGCGCAAGCCGCGATAACGCAGGCGCAAGCCGATCCTGCATCCGCCGAGAAGACGAAGGCCGCCAATGATGCCGCCGGCGATGCCATCCTCGACTACATCAACTCTCAGGGCCTCAAGGCAACCGGCCTGACGGTGACCTTCGACGGCACGACGTCCATCGCCACCGTATTCGGCATCGCGCCCGATCAGGCTACGAAAGAGAAGATCGTCCTCTGCTGCGGCAACGTAGCCGGCGTCGTGGGCGTGACCGACCAGATGACCGTCGACCAAAGCGAGCCCGAGGCTCAGTACTACACCGTGGTGCGCGGCGACACGCTGTCCAAGATCTCCAAGCAGTACTACGGCGACCCCAACAAGTACAACGCGATCTTCGAGGCGAACAAGCCGATGCTGAAGAGTCCGGACCTGATTTATCCGGGGCAGATGCTGAGAATTCCGACGCAGTGATGGTTGGCGGATCGAGCGCGCGGCGCGCGGCCTGCGCAGCGCGGCGCCGGCCGCTGCGTCGCCGCTACGCGATCGGCGCCACGGAGCCTCGATGATCGTCCTCCATCACCTCAACAACTCGCGCTCGCAGCGAGTCCTCTGGCTGCTCGAGGAGCTCGGCCTCGACTACGAGATCAGGCGCTACCAGCGCGATCCGAAGACGATGCTGGCGCCGGAATCGCTGCGCGCAGTTCATCCGCTCGGCAAGGCGCCGATCATTACCGACGGATCGCTGACTTTGGCGGAGTCCGGCGCAATCCTTGAATACCTGGTGGACCGCTATGGCGGCGGACGGCTCGTTCCCGCGGTCGGAACGCCCGAGCGGCTGCGTTACACATACTGGCTTCATTACGCGGAAGGATCGGCCATGCCTCCGCTGTTGCTCAAACTGGTCTTCGATCGCGTCGAGGCCGCGCCGATGCCATTCTTCGCGAAGCCGATCGCGCGTGCCATCGCCGGCCGCGCCAAGACTTCATTCATCGAGCCGCAGTTGGCGCTGCACCTCGCGTACCTCGAGGCCGAGCTCGGCAAGCATCGATGGTTCGCGGGGAATGAATTCACCGCAGCGGATATTCAGATGAGCTTTCCGCTGGAGGCAGCCGAGGCCCGCGCGGGCCTCGACGCCAGCCGTCCGAAATTGACGGCGTTTCTCGACAGGATCCGCGCCCGTCCCGCCTATCGTCGCGCGATCGAGCGTGGTGGTGAGTTCGCGCTGAGCTGAACGCGGCGCGTCGCTCAGCCCGGACCAACGGTTCAGCGCATCTGCGAGGGATCGTCCACGCGATTCCGGTCCGCGCCACGCTAGCCGGGGCTCTGGTAGTCCTCCGGCATCGTGCCTTTCGGCCGCACCTGGCCGCGTCGGTGCTTGGCTCGGACCCACGTGAACTCCGCGCCGAAGAGAAATATTTGCGCTGAGTAATAGAGCCACAGGAGAAGCACGAGCACCGAGCCCGCCGCGGCGTACGCCGAAGCGGTCGCGCTGCGACCGAGATACGCGCCAATGGCGATGCGGCCCAGGTTGAACAGCACTGCCGTCGTCAGCGCGCCCGTCCAGACATCGTGCCACGCGATCCTCACGTTCGGCAGCCATTTGTAGAGCATGCCGAAGAGCGCGGTGAAAACCAACACCGCCAGCGTGAAATCGGCGATGAACAGACCGGTCGTGCCGAACGCGGACGATTTCCAATACACGCCCATGGCGGAGATCGCGCTGCTGGCGACGAGCGATACGATGAGCAGGAAACCAATGCCCAGGATCATCCCGAAGGAGAGAAGCCGCGATCGCAGCAGCGACACCATGCCGTGGCCTTCGCGGGGCGGCGCTTCCCAGATCCTGTCGAGATCGGTTTCGAGCTCGACCAGAACCGTTGTCGCGCCGACGAGCAGCAGAATCACCCCGACGGCAGTCGCGATGACGCCTTTTTCCGCGACCGATGCCGCCTTGAGCAGGCGTCCGATGGCGTCGGCGCCGACAGGGCCGATCAGGCCCGAGAATTGCGACACCACGGCTTCGCGGGCCTCGTCCGGCCCGTAGAAAAGACCGGCAAGGGCCATAACGATCAGGAGGAGCGGAGCGAGTGAGAAGGCGCTGTAGAACGCCAGTGCCGCGCCCATGCTCGATGCGCCGTCCTTGATCCACGCGAGCGCAGCCTGCTTGAACAATGACACGTACAGCCGGATCGAAATAAGTACCCTGATCACTCGCTTTGGATCTCGGCGCGCCTGTTTTTGTTCGGATACCGAGGTCGCTGCACGCGGCCCGCACGTCGGCATCGGCCAGGACGGCGTCCCGGCGATCAGCTAGTGATGATGGTGTGCGCGGCGCTCGTCGTCAATGGGCGAGCGGGTGCGGACCTCGGCGTCGACTGCGATCTCGCTCACGGCGCCGGTGTCGTCCCGCACCGTCAAGATCATTTTTACACGCTCGTGGACCTTGAACGTCCGCTTGATCCCGCTCAGGGTCACATGATCGTGCCCCGGCGCGAGGGCGACTTCGGATTGAGCCGGCAGCGTCACGACGACCACGGCGTTGTGCGCGGATCGCAGGGACGTGCTGGCTGCGTCTTCCGAGCGTACGCCGAGCAGCGTGGCACCGTCGCTGCTGGTGAGATTCATGTAGGCGCGCGTGGTCTGTCCCTTGCGCGCCGGTGAAACCCAGGGTTGATTGACGATGAAGAGCGCGCTCGCGTCGACGCTGGCGAGCGCCAGGACGAGGGTGCAGGCGGCAGCGAGACGCCTCGAGCGGTGGCGCGCCCGGGGTTGAGTGGGCAATGCGTTGGGATTCATCGCGTATCGGGAATGGAAACACTTGCCGGGACCAGGCTATTCCCTGCATTGGAGCCGGGGGAATAAGGATGCGACGGGTCCTGTTGGCGATAGCATGCTCGCAACCGCGAATGCAGTTGCGCGTCGTTGCTCACGAATGAAGGAAGGAGGCTACTGTGCGGCATCTTTTCAGGTACTTACTGGCATCTGCGATGTTGGCGGCGACCGCGTGGAGCGGCGTGGCGCTGGCGGAATTTCACACCTATCAGATCGAGGAGCTCTTTTCCAACGCAGACGGAAGCGTCCAATACATCGTAATGCACGAGTCGCAGAATATGAGCGAGGAGTATTTCTGGGCCGGAAACCGGCTGACAAGCACATCCGCGACCCAAAATACGGCATTTGTATTTCCTGCAAATCTGCCCGTCACGTCGACGGGCTGCAGCAATCCCTACGGATACGGTTGCGCCGCCGCGTCCATGCCGATGACGCCGGCTCTGGCTTCCATGGTCAACCCGCGCGCGCTGACTTCCACGGCCAACACGCGTGTGCTGATCGCCACGCAGGGCTTCGCGAGCCTCGGGATCATCACCCCGGACTACATCGTGCCCAACGGTTTTCTGTCCACGGCCGGCGGCACCCTCAATTATGCCGGCGTCGATCAGGTGACATATGGCGCATTGCCTACCGACGGTGTGACCGCCATAAGCCGCACCGGCGCGATGATGCCTAATCTCGCGACGAATTTCGTCGGGGCGCAGGCCTCGGTGCCTTCGTCGACTCCCGCCACGATCAACTACCAGGGTCTTTGGTACGCGTCTCCGGCGGAGTCGGAATCGGGCTGGGGGATCAATTTTGCGCATCAGGGCGACGTGATTTTTGCCACGTGGTTCACCTATGACGTCACGGGCAAGGCCTGGTGGCTGACGATGACGGCGTCGAAGACGGCCGAGGGTGTGTACAGCGGTCAGCTGATACGCACCAACGGAACGCCGTTCAATGCCTTTGTTCCGCCGGCGACGCCGACGGCCGTGGGGACCGGGACGCTGACCTTCACCGATGCCACGCACGGGAGCTTTGCCTATACGGTCAACGATGGTGCCAACGTGGCGACGCAGACCAAGGCGATCGTGCTGCAGACCTTCGGGCCGGTGCCGACGTGCGTGTGGGGAGCGCAGCCGGACCTGACCAAGGCGACCGCCAACTACGAGGATTTGTGGTGGGCGACGGGCGGAGTCGAGTCGGGCTGGGGCGTCAACCTGACGCAGCAGGGGACGACCATTTTCGCGACCTGGTTTACCTACGACGCCGCTGGTAATCCGCTGTGGTTGTCGGCGACGGCGGCGCAGACGGGACCGGGAGTGTATTCGGGGGCGCTGGTACGGACTAGCGGCCCGGCGTTCAACGCAGTGCCCTTCGATCCCACCAAGGTGACGCGGACAACGGTGGGGACTGCGACGTTCACGTTTACCGACGGTAACGACGGTATGTTTGCCTACAGCGTCGATCTGGGCGACGGGGTGAACAAGGGCACGCAGTCCAAGGCCATTTCGAGGCAGGTGTTCCGCGCTCCGGGTACTGTCTGCCAGTAATCGGTTGAGCTTTTGCTGTAAGGGCGGCTCCGATGCGGAGCGGCGCCGCCGCTTACGGCGAAATCAGAGGATGCCGGATACGCACGGCCCCTCTGTCGACCAAGAATACGGTCACTTGCAGCGCCGCTTAGTCGTCCGCCGGGACTCCCGGCGTCGGGCCCGCGGCACTCGAGCAAACTCCGCCCTGCGCGGGCTCCGACTTCCGGTCGCCGCGCGCCGGGCCCTTCCATCTCTTTTCAAGGAACGGCAAATGACCACACCCATCAATTCGTATTCCACCAGCGGAGCTGTCAAGGAAGGCGGCGGCGCACCGATCATCGGCGAGGAGCGCCGGCGCTCCAACGGTCCCGGCCCGGAAGTCATGGACGCGGCCACACTCGAGGGCGACAACGTCGTCAATTCCAGCGGTGAAGACCTGGGCAAGATCGAGGCGATCATGCTGGACGTGTCGGGCGGCCGAATTGCATATGCCGTGCTGTCGTTCGGCGGCTTCCTTGGCATGGGCTCCAAGTATTTCGCGGTGCCCTGGTCGGCATTTACGCTCGACGCTGGCGAAAAGCGCTTCATTCTCGATGTTGCCAAGGACCGCCTGGAGAATGCGCCCGGCTTCGACAAGGACCACTGGCCGTCGATGGCGGATCGCGCATGGGCGACGGAGCTCCACGCTTACTACGGCGTCGCACCGTACTGGGATGACGACCTCGATCGTGCGCGCGATCGCCGGTCGACACCGGACGAGCTCACGACGCCACGAGTGTATTGAGTCGCCGTCGGAGCATACGTCTTCGACTGCGGTCCCCGCGGCTGGCGGCCTTCGGATCGCCAGCCGTTTTTTTGATCCGCGCCACTGCGCGCAGCTTGTGCGCTCACGGATCGGGAACCTTGAGAGCGTGATACGATTCCTCGCGAATCCATTGGGAGAGCGCGGGGGTGAATAGACTCGATTTCGACGGCCGCGCGGCCGTCGTCACTGGTGGCGCGGCGGGCATCGGCCTCGCCGTCGCGAAACGTCTGATCGCCAGCGGCGGCAAGGTGAGTCTCTGGGACAGGGATCCGGCGGCACTGAAGAGTGCGCAATCGGCGCTGGGCAATGCGCCCGATATCCGGGTCGTCGACGTGGCCGATGCCGCGAGTGTCGCAACGGCTGCGACCGCTACGGCACAGGCGATGGGCCGCATCGACGCGCTGGTTTGCTCGGCCGGCGTCGCAGGGCTCAACGCCACGACCTGGCAATATCCGCTCGAGGAGTGGCACAAGGTCATAGGCATCAACCTCGACGGCGTCTTCTATTGCAATCGCGCCGTGATACCGTTCATGCTCGAACGCGACTACGGGCGCATCGTCAATATCGCCTCGATCGCGGGCAAGGAAGGCAATCCCAACGCCAGTGCCTACAGCGCGACCAAGGCGGGTGTCATCGGCCTTACCAAGACGCTTGGCAAGGAGCTCGCCAAGTCGGGCATTCGCGTCAATTGCGTCACGCCGGCGGCGGTGCGTACCGCGATCTTCGATCAGATCACGCAGCAGCACATCGACTTCATGCTGTCCAAGATCCCTCTGGGACGATTCGGAACGGTCGACGAAATCGCTGCGCTGGTCGGCTGGCTATGCACCGAGGATTGCTCGTTCTCGACGGGCGCAGTGTTCGATCTCTCGGGCGGTCGCGCAACGTACTGATTGGCGCGGGCCGTTGGCAGCTCGCGCGTCGCCGCGGCAACAAATCCGCAACGGTGATCCAGCGCTTGCGAAGCGCTGACGGTCGCGCGCCTCTCGACGAGGAGGACACGCTCGTAAGTCCGCTGGGCGCGAAAGGCGCCGGGCGAAATCGGGATCACCGGCGCCGCGGCTGCGATCGGCAACGCCGTCTATCACGCGACCGGGAAGCGCGTGCGCGAGCTTCCGATCACACTCGACAAGCTCCTCTGACGCTTACTTCGACGGACGCACTTCGAGCATGATCTTGCCGATGTGTGCGCTCGATTCCATGAGGCTGTGCGCGGCGGCTGCCTCGGCCAGCGGAAAGACGCGGTAGATCACCGGTTGCAGCTTCTTCGCCTCGAACAGCGGCCAGACGCGCGTGCGCAGGCTCTGCGCGATCTCGGCCTTGCGCTGAAACGGGCTCGCGCGCAGCGTCGACCCGGTGACGGTCAGGCGCTTCATCATGATATGGCGCCAGTCGACGGTGACTTTGCTGCCCTGAAGGAATGCGATGAACACCATGCGGCCTTCCAGAGCAAGGCAGCGGATGTTCCTTTCGATGTAGTCGCCACCGACCATGTCGAGCACGACGTTGACGCCTTTCTTGCCGGTGATGCCGGCGACTTCCGCGACGAAGTCCTGCTCTCGATAGTTGATGACGTGATCGGCGCCGATGTCGCGACAGAATTGCGCCTTGTCGGCGCCGCCGACCGTCGTGAATACCGTTGCGCCGAAGGCTTTCGCGAGCTGGATCGCCGTGAGGCCGATGCCACTCGAGCCGCCATGCACAAGAAACGTTTCGCCGGAAGACAGGTGGACGCGGTCGAAGAGATTGTTCCAGACGGTGAAGTAGTTCTCCGGCAGGCTCGCCGCTTCGAGCAGGCTCAATCCCTGCGGCAGCGGCAGGCAGTGCGCCGCCGGCGTCGTGCAATATTCCGCATATCCGCCGCCAGGCGTCAGCGCGCAAACACGGTCGCCGACTTTCCAATCCGAGGTTCCAACGCCCAGTGCGACGACGGTCCCCGCGACTTCGAGGCCGATAATGGGCGAGGCATCCGGTGGTGGAGGATAGTGCCCTGCGCGCTGGATGCAGTCGGGTCGATTGACACCGGCGTATGCGACCTCGATCAGCACTTCTCCGGCTTTCGGCGATGGCGTCACCGTCTCGCCGAGCGTCAGGACGTCGGGCGGCCCCGGCTCGCGGGCAAGGACATAGCGCATGGTCGTGGGAATGGCGACGGGCATGAGTGGACGTGGGGCTCTGGAAGGTGAAACTCGATCGGGCAGGCATTGTAGCGCAGCACGCCGCCCGCTTCCTGCGCTAGACTGCCTGCTCGGCGTCTGCTGCGTCGTGTGCCGACCGAACGTTCATGAAAAAGCTCATCGCTCTGGTCATCGTCGTGCTGCTGCTCGCGGGCGGAGCGTGGTTCGTCTTCGCCGCCGACTACAGCGAAGGCTATCGCGTCGGCCAGGTCATCAAGCTCTCGCATAGCGGCTATATCTTCAAGACCTGGGAAGGCACGCTCGACTTCGGCTACCTGCAGCAGGACCCGGCCGCTGGCGTTGCGACGCGGCTGTGGGATTTCAGCGTGCGCGAAGACGACGACCAGGTGCGCAAGGACATCGATGCGGCGATCGCAGCGAACCGCAAGGTGAAGCTCCACTATCACGAAAAGTATTTCCGCTGGAGCTGGCTGGGCGACACCAAGCATTTCGTCGACAAGGCTGAACCCGCCGGGTGATGTGTCTCGAAGTGCCGGCGTGCTCGCCGCGAGACCGGCCTTCCACCGCGCGAGACCGGGTCCCTCCTTAGCGCAGCGTTCGCGGGTCCGGTTTTTGCTGCAATTCCCGCACGCGATATTCCAAGCGCGCATTTTCAAAGGAGATGAACATGGCCGACACGCCGAACGGCGCCGGAAACTCCATTCCCGCCAAGTGCGGACACTCCGCCTGTAATTGCGGGGTGCCTCCAGGCAAACGTTTTTGCAGCGACTTCTGCGAAAAACGCAGTCGCTCCGGTTCCGCTGCGCACTCCGAGTGTGATTGCGGACATCCGCCCTGCAACGTTCGCTAAGGGCGATTCGGGCGGCTATCCCTGCGAGGAAATTATTGCTGCAACATGTAAGGTTTACTCAATCACCGGATCACGGAGGCAGTCATGCCGGACAAGAAAACCCTGGATCGAGCTCGCGCCGACAAGCGCGCAGGAAAGTCCCCAGGCACGCAGGCCGGAGAATTCGTGCGCGAGGAGATGGACCACATTCGCGACGGCAAGCACGGCGCCCGCTCGACCAAGCAGGCGATCGCGATCGGCCTGTCCAAGGCAAGGCGCGCCGGAGTGGCGCTCAAGGCTCCCCCGAAGGGGACGGCTTCGGCGGAGACGCGCCGCCGCGCTCAACGCGACAACGCCGCCGGTGCTGGCGCAGGCAAGGCTCCCTCGAAGAAGCGATCGAAGGCCACACTCGCGGCGCTGAAGCGTGAAGGCTCGAGTGCGGCGAGCCGCACGGCGCTGTCTCGCCAAGCCAAGGCGTCCGCGAGCAAGCGCGGTCCCGTCGCACGCTCCGCCACCGCGCGACGGGCGGCGCGGACGCGAGCGCGCGAAGGCTGAGAAGGATTGCGCCCGGGTTGGCTGACATCAGCGCGCAGCGCGCCGGCGCGCGAGCGCTCGAAGGCGGCGCTACGCCTCAATAGACGACGAGCACGTTCTCCGGGGAGAACCGCTCGCGCAGTCCTTCCAGCAGGCGATCGTCGAGGTTGACCCGCCAGTCGCCGCCGAGCTCGATGTCTCCACTCGACGATCGATTCTGATAGTTGAGGACGATCGCAGCCGCGCCCGTGGCCGTGCTGCGAAAGGGCGTGAGCAAGGCCAGCAGATGCTCGGCCGAGCCTGATCCGTTGCACGCGATCTTGAGCGAGCGCGCCCACTTGCGGCGCGCGCCCGCGAGGTCGTGCAGCGACTCGGCGACGATGCGCATCGACTGCACCTGTCCGTCGTCGCCCATGCGCTGAGTCACCTTCACTTCCGCCACCAGCAGCGCGTCCTCACGAAGCATATGGCGGCAGGCATCGTAGGTCTCGTTGAAGATGGCGACCTCGCACTGCTCCTTGCCGTCGTCCAGGATCACGAATGCCATCTTTCCGCGCCGGGACGCTTGGGTGCGGAGCTGCGCGACGATGCCGGCGATGCGCACCGTCGTCGGCGATGGGCGCAGCGCGCCGAGCGGTTGCTGCACCAAGCGTTTCAACTCCTCTGCGTACGCGTGATAGGGATGTCCCGAAAGATAAAAACCGAGGCTCGCCTTCTCCTGGACAAGGCGCTCGGTCTCGGACCATTCGCGCGTCGAGATGAGTGCGGGTCCCGCGCTTCCCGCGTCCAGGCCAAGGTCGCCGAACAGCGACACCTGTGTCGCGGCGCGATCGGCGTGCTCCGCGTGATCGAGCGCCGGGCCGACCGAGGCGAGCAGGCTCGCGCGCCGCGGCTCGATGGTGTCGAACGCGCCGGCGCGAATCAGTGCCTCGACCGCGCGCCGGTTGACGACGCGCTTGTCGACGCGGCGGCAGAAATCGAACAGATCGGTGAAAGGCCCTTGCTCGCGGGCGGCGACGATCGCCTCCGTGGCGGAGCGCCCGGTCCCCTTGACGCCGCCCAGCCCATAGCGGATGCGCCGGGCGTCGACCGGCTCGAAGCGGTAGTTCGAGGCGTTGACATCCGGCGGCAGTACCTCCAGCCCGAGCGCCACCGCGTCGACATAGAATTGGCGGACCTTGTCGGTATCGTCCATCACCAGCGAAAGGTTCGCCGCCATGAACGCCGCCGGATGATGCGCCTTGAAGTACGCCGTCTGGTACGCGATGAGTGCATACGCGGCCGCGTGCGACTTGTTGAAGCCGTACCCGGCGAATTTTTCCATCACGTCGAAGAGCTGCGTCGCGCGCGCTGACGACAAGCCGCGATCGATGGCGCCGGAAACGAAGCCCTGGCGGTGCTTGGCCATTTCCTCCGGGAGCTTCTTGCCCATCGCGCGGCGGAGCAGGTCCGCGGCGCCGAGCGTGTAGCCGCCGATCACCTGCGCGATCTGCATCACCTGCTCCTGGTAGACCATCACGCCGTAGGTCGGCGAGAGAATCGGCTCCAGGCGCGCATCGTGATACTCGACCTTCTCGGCGCCTTGCTTGCGGCGCACGTAATCCGGAATCAGCTCCATGGGACCGGGGCGATAGAGAGCCACCAGCGCGACGACGTCCTCGAAGCGCTTGGGCGGCGCCTGCAGAAGCAGCTCGCGCATCCCGCGCGATTCGAACTGGAACACCGCCGTCGTGTTGCCGCTCTTGAAAATGTCGTAGGACGCCTTGTCGTCGAGCGGCAGCGTCTCCAATGAAACGGTCGACGCCGGATCGAGCTTGCGGATGAAGCGCAGCGTCCAGTCGAGGATGGTCAGCGTCGTGAGGCCGAGAAAGTCGAACTTGACGAGGCCGACGAGCTCGACGTCGTCCTTGTCGAACTGCGATACGGGCGTGTCGGTGCCCGCTTGGGTGTACAGCGGGCAGAAGTCGGTCAGCTTGCCCGGCGCGATCAGAACGCCGCCCGCGTGCATGCCGACGTTGCGCGCGATGCCTTCGAGCTGCTCGGCGAGGCTCAGGAGCTCGCGCACTTCCTCCTCGGCGGCCTCGCGCTCGTTGATCATCGGCTCGACCTCGCGCGCGTAGATGACGTTGCTCTGGCCCTCGTCGCGCTTCCGGCGCTTGAGCGTGATGGTGCGGCCTGGCTGAAACGGAATCATCTTGGCGATGCCGTCGCAGAACATGTAGGGCAGGTCGAGCACCCGGCCGACGTCGCGCACCACGGCCTTGGCCGCCATCGTGCCGAAGGTGACGATCTGCGACACCGATTCGGCGCCGTATTTCTGCTTGACGTAGTCGATGACGCGATCGCGCCCGTCCTGGCAGAAGTCGATGTCGAAGTCCGGCATCGACACGCGCTCCGGATTCAGGAAACGCTCGAACAGCAACGTGTAGCGCAGCGGGTCGAGATCGGTGATGCCGAGGCTGTACGCCACCAGCGACCCGGCGCCCGATCCGCGGCCAGGCCCGACGGGCACGCCGTTGCGCTTGGCCCAGTTGATGAAGTCCGCGACGATGAGAAAGTAGCCCGCGTATCCCATCTGAACGATGGTCTTGACCTCGAACTCGAGGCGCGCGACGTATTCCGGCCGTATGCGATCGCGTTCGGTGGCGTCGCCGAACGACGCCTTCAGCCGCCGCTCCAGACCCGCGCTCGCCTCGCTGTTCAGGTGCTGCTCCAGAGACGATCCATCGGGCGTGGGAAACGCGGGCAGATAGTTCTTGCCCAGCGGCAGGGTCAGGTTGCAGCGCTGCGCGATCGCCACGCTGTTGGCCAGCGCGCCAGGCAGGTCGGCGAAGCGACGCGCCATCTCTTCCTGCGTCGTGAAGTACTGCTCCGGCGTGAAGCGCTTCGGACGCCGCGGATCCGCGAGGACGTAGCCCTCGGCAATGCACACGCGCGCCTCGTGCGCGCGGAATTCTTCGCGCGTCGCGAACTGCACGGGATGCGTGGCGACAACCGGCAGCGACAGATCGGCGGCTAGGCGCACGGTGGCCGCGGTCAGCGCGTTGTCGTCGCTGCGGCCGGCGCGCTGCACCTCGAGATAGAAGCGGTCGGGAAAAAGCTCCGCCCAAGCGCTGGCGGCGGCGCGTGCCGCGCTCGGATTGCCTTGCGCCAGTGCGTGGCCGACGTCACCGCCGGCGAATCCGGACAGGGCGATCAGGCCTCCGGTTCCTTCGGCGAACCACGCGCGCTTCAATTCCGCGCGGCCGCGATGCTGGTTGGTACGATAGCCGCGCGTCAGCCAATCGGCGAGCTTGAGGTATCCCGCGCGCGACTGGCAAAGCAGGAGCAGGCGATGAGGCGCGTCGCGCTCGGCTTCGTGCGTCACCCACACGTCGCAGCCGACGATGGGCTTGATGCCCCTTGCGCGCGCGGCCTTGTAGAACTTGACCATGCCGAAGACGTTGCCCAGGTCCGTGAGCGCGAGCGCGGGCATGCGATCGGCGGCCGCCGCCGCGACCGCTTCGTCGAGACGCACCATGCCGTCGACGATCGAATACTCGCTATGCAGACGCAGGTGGACGAAGCTGGGAGAGCCGTCAGCGACAGGTTGGCCGAGCGGGACAGGCACGATCATGATGTACAATTTTACTCGCTTTGACTCCTGCGGACTCCCGTGTCGATACTGGAAAATCGTTGTCGTAGCCTCACACTCGTGCTGACTGTGATGATCGTGGCAGCGTGCGCGAGCGCGCCGTCGCCACCCGCCGCGCCTCCTGCCGCGGCGCCGGCAGCCGCGCCGGCGGCGCCCGAGCCGCCGCCCCGGCCGCAGGCACCGCCGACGACGAGCACCAATCCCGCCGCCAAGATCAATCTCCAGGGATTTCCGCTTCCGTACCGCCAGGGCTATACCGACGGCTGCGCCAGCGTCGGCGCGCTCGAGCAGAAGGACGCAGCGCGATTCAAGAGCGACGGCCAGTATCACACCGGCTGGGTCGACGGGAACGCGATGTGCGGCAAGAAGCATTGACAACGAGCAACGACCGCCTCGCGCTGCGGGCGGTCAGCCGCGCGTGACGCCGTCCTCGTCGCAGTCGATTCCGATTCGAGGTCTTTCCTATCACGTTCGCACCTGGGGAAGCCTAAACGCGCCGAAGCTGTTCATGCTTCACGGCTGGATGGATGTTGGCGCGTCGTTCCAGTTTCTGGTCGACGCGCTGCAGCGCGAATGGCACGTCATAGCTCCCGACTGGCGCGGATTCGGACGCAGCGAGTGGTGCGCCGACGGCTACTGGTTCCTCGACTACACCGCCGACCTCGAGGCGCTGCTCGACCACTATTCGCCGGATGAGCCCGCGCGCGTCGTCGGCCATAGTCTCGGCGGCAACGTCGTATGCTTGTTCGCGGGGCTGCGGCCGCAGCGGATCTCGCACGCGATTTCGCTCGACGGCTTCGGCCTTCCCGCCGAGAGCGCAGAGCTCGCACCCGACAAGATCGCGAAATGGCTCGATGCGTTGCGCGACCCGCCGCCGTTCGCGCCTTACTCGAGCATCTCAGCCGTCGCCGATCGCCTGCAGAAGAACAACGCGCGGCTGCCGCGCGACAAGGCTGAATTCCTCGCCGCGCACTGGGCTGAAGCTCTGCCCGACGGCAGCGCGCGCCTGGTGTCGGACCCGCGCCACAAGCTGCCATTTCCGATCGTCTACCGGATGGAGGAAGTGCTCGCTGTCTGGAAGCGGGTCACGTGTCCGGTTCTGTGGGTCGGCGCTCAAGATTCGTTTGTGCTCAAGTGGCTCTCCGGCGTGCCCAAGGCAAGCGCGGCCGACGCGCAGGCCGCATTGAAATCGCGCATGGCCGCGTTTTCCAATCTCAAGCTGATCACTGTCGCCGACGCCGGCCACATGCTGCACCACGATCAGCCGGCAGCGGTGGCCGCGGCGATCGAAGCCTTTCTCGTTTGATCGCTCGTCGCCTCGCCATACACTCGCGCCGGGGCGCGTTCGTCGCGCTGGTCGTGCTCACGCTGATCTGGGGCTTCAACTGGGTCGTCATGAAAGTGGCCATGCGCCACGCCGACCCGGTCGTCTTCAACACCCAGCGCATCCTTCTGGCGATCGTAATGCTGTTCGCGCTGATGGTCTGGCAGAAGAAGTCGCTTGCGCCGAACTCGTGGATCGCCATCGTCGTCACCGGGTTTCTCCAGACCACTGTCAACTTCGGTTCGACGACCATGGCCGTGGCGTCCGGTGGAGCGGGGCGCGCGTCGGTGCTGGTGTTCACGATGCCGTTCTGGACGCTGCTGCTCGCGTGGCCTGTGTTGGGCGAGCGCGTTCGAGGCAGCCAATGGATCGCGGTGCTGCTCGCGCTCACTGGACTCACGCTGGTCGTCGAACCGTGGAATTGGCACGATGCGCTGAAGGCGAAGATGTGGGCCGTGTCGTCGGGATTCGGCTGGGCCGCTGGCACGGTCGCGACCAAGTATTTCCAGCGCGAGAAGCCGCTCGACATGCTGAACTTCATCGGCTGGCAAATGGTGGTGGGCGTTCTTCCGTTCTTTCTGATTCTAGAACTGCGCGACACGCCGCCAGTCGACTGGACGCCGCTGTATGCAGCCACGCTCGCTTACTCGGGCGCGATCGCGACCGGGGTGGGATTCGTGCTCTGGCTTGCCGTGCTGAGATGGCTGCCGGCGGGCACGGCGGCACTCAACATGCTGGCCATTCCCGCGATCGCACTCGTGAGCTCGATGATCATGTTCGACGAACGCCTCGACCCGATCGAATGGACAGGGATCGCTTTTCTTGCCGCGGGCCTCGTCATCGTCTCGCTGCTGGCGTGGATGCGCGCGCGCCGCGGAGAGGCCGACTCCCCGCAGACGCCGGCCTTCGAAGGTAACTGACTGCATTACCTCGGCGCTCGAGGGCGTCACAGCATCGTCGCAGGCTATAATGCCTCGCACTGCTTCGCATCATTCCCTCCGTGGCTTCCGAGCAACTCTCCAAACTCAGCATCGACCGCAGCATCGCGCCGGTGCGCACGCGCCGCCGTCGCAAGTGGCTGTGGATCGGTGCGATCGTGCTGGTGGTTGCCGGCATCGGTGCCTGGTTCGCGTCCCAGCCGCGGGCGATCGCCGTGCAGACGACTCCGATCGTCACCACGTATCCTTCGCAACAGTTCGTGGTCATCAACTCCACAGGCTATGTCGTCGCACAGCGCAAGGCCGCGATCTCTTCGAAGGCGTCGGGACGGCTCGAGTGGCTGGGCGTGGCGGAAGGCTCGCGCGTCAAGGCCGGCGATATCATCGCGCGCCTCGACAAGAGCGACGTGCAGGCGCAGGTCGAAGGTGCGCGCGCCAACGTCGGGGTCGCTCGCGCGTCGCTGGAGCAAGCACAGGCCGAGGATCGTGACGCGGCGGCGTCGCTCAAGCGCACGCGCGATCTGATCGCCCAGAAATTCGTCTCGGAGTCGACGCTCGATACGGCCAAGGCCCGTGCCGACCGTGCGGCTGCGGGCGTTACGAGCGCTCGAGCCGCGGTTGTTTCGGCCGAAGCGAACGCGCGCAACGCGCAGGTCGCCGTCGACTATACGGTCATCCGCGCGCCGTTCGATGGCATCATCCTGTCGAAGAGCGCGAACGTGGGCGACATGGTCACGCCGTTTTCGTCGGCAGCCGACTCCAAGGGCGCCGTCGTCAGCATGGCCGACATGAGCACGCTCGAAGTGGAGGCCGACGTTTCGGAATCGAGCCTGTCGAAAGTCAGCGTCGGCCAGCCCACCGAGATCACGCTCGATGCCTTGCCGGACGTGCGCTTTCGCGGAACGGTGTCGCGCATCGTGCCGACCGTCGATCGGGCGAAGGCGACGGTGATGACCAAAGTGAAATTCGATGCGATCGACGCGCGCGTTTTGCCGGAGATGAGCGCCAAGGTCTCGTTCCTGTCGCAGGCGGTGACTCCCGAGCAGCAAAAGCCCCTGACCGCGGTTCATCCGGACGCGCTCGCAGCGCGCGACGGCAAGACAGTCGTGTTCGTCGTGCGCGACGGAAAGACGGCCGCGGTGAACGTCACTCCTGGGCAGAAGATCGGCGACCTGACCGCGATCAGCGGCGACGTCAAGACCGGCGAGAAGGCCGTACTGAAGCCAGCCTCGGATCTGGTCGCCGGCGTAGAGGTCAAGGCGACTGGAAAGTGACGCATCCGTCCAAGAGCGAGGCGCGAACCGTCGCCGCGATTGGAAAAAGCGGCGTCATCCCCGCTCATTTAGGTAACTGTGCGGGGATCCAGTCTCGTTGGAGGCGTCACTGCCGTGCGACGAACGCCGCTGGATTCCCGCTTTCGCGGGAATGACGAGATTGGGGGCGGAGGTGCATCGTGCGGATGGCGAGAATTTGCCCGTCGCTACGTCACTGCGCGCAGCAGGATCCGATAATTCCGTGATTCAAACGCTGGTCGAGATCCGCAAGCTCTCGAAGTATTACCGGCGCGGCGAGCAGATCATCCCCGTGCTGGTCGACATCAATCTCGATGTCCGGCTCGGCGACTATGTTGCGCTGATGGGGCCTTCCGGCTCCGGCAAGACGACTCTCCTGAACCTCATCGCCGGCATCGACAAGCCCTCGAGCGGCACGATCAAGGTCGGCGGCGTCGACATCGCTCGGCTGTCCGAGGGCGATCTCGCGGCGTGGCGCGCGTCGCACGTCGGATTCATCTTCCAGTTCTACAATCTCATGCCGGTGCTCACGGCATTCGAAAACGTGGAGCTGCCGCTGCTGCTGTCGAATCTTTCGCGCCGCGACCGGCGCGAGCGCGTCGGCATCGCCTTGTCACTGGTCGGACTCGCTGATCGTGCGGACCATCGTCCCAACGAGCTTTCCGGAGGACAGCAGCAGCGCGTCGCGATCGCGCGTGCACTGATCACCGACCCGACCCTGATCGTCGCCGACGAGCCGACGGGCGATCTCGACCGCACGACCGGCGAGGAAATACTGTCGCTGATCGATCAGCTCAATCGCGAGCTGGGCAAGACCATCCTGATCGTGACGCACGATCCGAAAGCGGCGGAAAAAGCGCGCCGGCTCGTGCACCTGGAGAAGGGTGTTCTCGCGGACTAGATGAACGAACCAGGCGAGCGAGGCTAGATGGATGATCTGGGAGGATGAACTGGACTGACGGGCTAGAGGGACGAGCTAGACCGACTAGAGGGACAAACCAGAGGGACAAACTAGAGAGACAAACTAGAGAGACAAGTAGACGGCCGATACGACGTGCATCGGGCCGATACGAGGGCGAATCCAGTAGTTGTCCGTCGTCCCCGCGAAAGCGGGGACCCAGTGTCGTTCGTTCAGAAGACGCTGGATTCCGCCTTCGCGGGACTAACGGACGTGGCGCGCTACGACGGGGTTGCTTCGCGTCCGGGCTGCACTACTTCCGCAGCTTCGGCTCGCGCAGCAGGTCTTCGTCGAGCGCCTTGTCCATGGCAGCTTGCTTAGGCTCGGGCCGTCCCATGCGCAACTCGCGCTCGGCTTCGGCGATCGCCTTGAGGATCGAATCGGTTCCGATGTCGACCGCACCTTCATTGGCAAGTGTCGCGTACGCCTGGCGGATCGTGTGCTCATCGACCTCATTGTCGTTGACGACGTTGGGATCGGCGGATTCCGGGATTTGCTCGAGGAGCGTGTCCAGGCTTCCATCGTAGGTCGAATCGCCGCTCACCGTCGGATACGCCAGCTCGACGCGCTTGTTGGGCGGCAATTGCTCGCTCATCGCGGGGAAATGCGCGAAGGTGTTCGCTTGTGCGTTGTCCATCGACGACTTCGGACCATTCAGGATCGTCGGCGCGCTCCACGCGGGAACGGCGATGCGCTTGCGCTTCGCGAAGGCGGTCAACGCGATCGCGACCAGGCTAAGGCCGACGGCGCCGTAGGGCCACGTCTGCGTCCACAGCGTCGCTTCGGGAGCTGGTGCGCGCGTGCGCGGCAACGCGTTGGCGATTGCAGCGGGGGCCGGATTCGATCCGGTGTTGGATACGGCGGAGAATGACGAGGCAGCGGCCGCGGAGATAAATCCGCCGGGCTGCACGGTTGTCATCGCGATCGGCTCGCGCTGCGGCGCGGGCGGCGTCGCAACGGCGACTTGAACGGGTGCGACTGTCTTCTGGGTCCGCGATTGCGCGACCGGAGCCGGCGCAGCAGGATCCACGATAGGCGTAAAAGTCGTCTTCGCGGGAGCGATGTCGTGCACGGCGGGACTGGTGTCACGAACGACTGGCTCGTGGCTCACGGACGACGTGTTCGAAGCCACCATGACCGGTTGCGCGCGCTTCGCGGCCACTGCCGGAAGTGCTGCACCGCGATAATTCCTGAATTCGTCGATGTCGGCCGAGGCCAGCACGATGTCACCGGGCGTGCCCTGCGGATCGAACAGCAGCACGTAGTCGCGACGCACGATGCCGCTGCATCCGGCTTCGAGCGAAAGGCGCATCGCAGGTTCGTCAATGGCGCGCGGGGTCGTGACGACCACGCGCGTCGCGGCCGCGGTCCGTTCAAGACTGACCCTGCCCGTCAGTAATTGCGGTGCGCCGGGCTCCGGATCCCTGACCAGCTTAAGGCACTGGGTGCTAAGGGTTTCGCCGGTGCTCAAGGCGACGGGGATGGTTACCCGCAGCGGTTGTCCCAGGGACGACTGCTGCGCGATATTGCCCAGCGCCACGGCCGAGGCCAGCCCGCTATGGAGAAAACCGCCTGCCAGTGCCGCGCAGGCGAGTGCCAAAAATCGTTGTGTCGGAGCGAAGTGTCGCATCGCGATCCCTCGGTCAATTCGTCAGCTAATGCCGCACCGGGGCAGTCATGCTCAAGATCGAGGACGCCCCGAGGCGGCTCCGAGCCATGTTCAGCAAGTTCCATGCCGCGCAGCCGAAAAGGCGTCCCGCGCGCGGTGCGGCATGCGGTAAGCTTCCCGCTTCCAGGCCGCAACACCGCAACACTTTCGGTCGACCGTGTACCTGCTCCGCCTTATCCTCAAGAATTCTCTGCGCCACAAGCTGCGCACGAGCCTGACGGTCATCGGCATTGTTGTCGCAATTACCGCGTTCGGATTGTTGCGTACAATCGTCGACGCCTGGTACGCGGGCGCGAACGCGAGCTCCAGCGCGCGCCTCGTCACACGCAATTCAATCTCGCTCGCGTTTGCCCTGCCGCTCACGTATGCGCAACGAATACGCCAGGTAGACGGCGTCACCGGGGTCTCGTGGGCCAACTGGTTCGGCGGCGTCTACATCACCGAGCGCAATTTCTTTCCCCAGTTCGCGATCGACGCGGCTTCGTATCTGGACCTCTACCCCGAGTTCATCCTCCCTCCCGACGAGAAAAAAGCGTTTCTGCTCGATCGCCAGGGATGCATCGTCGGGCGCAAGCTCGCGGACAAGTACGGATGGAAGGTCGGCGATCAGATCCCGCTTCGCGGCACCATTTTCTCGGGAACGTGGACCTTCAACCTGCGCGGCATCTACGACGGAGCCGATGCGGGGACCGATCAGTCGACGATGTTCTTTCACTGGGCGCTTCTCAACGAGACGATCAAGAAGCGCTTTCCGCGCCGGGGCGATCAGACCGGCGTGTTCATCGAGCGGCTGAGAGAGCCGGGACTGGCTGCGCCGGTGTCGGCCGGCATCGATGCCGTGTTCAAGAATTCACTCGCCGAGACGCTCACCGAAACCGAGAAGGCGTTCCAGCTCGGCTTTGTGGCGATGACAGAGGCCATCCTGATTGCGATCCAGGCGGTGTCGTTCGTGATCGTGGTGATCATCATGGCGGTGATGGCCAACACCATGGCCATGACCGCGCGCGAGCGCGTCTCGGAATACGCGACCATGAAAGCGCTCGGATTCGGCGGCGGCTATGTGGCGCTGCTGATATTCGGCGAATCGCTGGTGATCGCACTCGTGGGAGGGCTGATCGGCATCGCGCTCACGTTTCCGCTGGCACACGCCTTCGCCGACGCGATGGGGTCGCTGTTCCCCATCTTCCTGATCAGCGACGAAACGCTGATGACGCAACTTGCTGCCGCGCTGATCATCGGCGTTGTCGCCGCGGCGCTGCCGGCGTGGCGCGCGGCGAACATCCGCATCGTCGATGGGCTGCGGGCGGTGGGTTAGTGCGCGCCACGAGAAGGTGACGCAGCGGCCGTCGCTTCACCCGCAGACTGTGCAGCGGCTCCTTACTTCGCCGGTGCCGCTCCGGCCGTTGGACTGCCTGGCAAATGCGCCGTGATGCAATCGAACGAGCGGGTGTTGTAGGAGCCCGTGCCGACAAACGCGGTAAGCGAATCGCGATAGACCTGCGGCGGGATGCCTCCGTGGTAAAGGGCATCCGTCCTGGCAAGAAAAATGTTGAAGTGCTCCGGCTGTGCGCCGAGACCGTTAAAAACGATGGCCTGCCCGATGTCGTCGCCGCCGATAATCAGAGGCTTGCAGTCGACGGCGATCTTCTGCAGGAACGCGTCGTAACCTTCGCCGTTTCCTTGCGTTGCGCAACCAAAAGACGTGGCTATCGCAGCCAGGGCAAGGAGACGAACCAATTTCATCATTGTCGACATCCAAAGGTACGACGCTAGAGTTTCGGCCTTATCCGATCGCGCGGACGCTTGAGACCGCGTCCAATAGAGAATTGCACGATTCCATCGGCGCCGCAAATGCAACGCGTTTAAGTCTCGACGAAGACTCGCCATCGAAATGCTGGGGCGATGTTGACGAACTCCTTACTGATTGCTGTCGTTATGCTTGCGAAATTCGCAACGCGTTGCAGTAGTGCAACGGAGGAAATCCAAACGTCTCGAAAGTCGCTGGTATATTGCATACAACGATTGCGCCTGCGGAATCCTCGATGTTAGCTTGAGGCGTAGCAGTCGTCGCAAGTGTGGCGGGCAGCATAACCGCGCAGTTGCTCAAAAAAACCAACGATCGGAGGATTCCATGATGCTGACAAAACCTTTGGCGTTGGCGATCGCGGTGGCGCTCGCTGCTCCGTGCATCGCCCAGGCTGACGAGGTAAGCGATCTGAAGGCGCAGGTCGAAGCGCTGCAACGCCAGATGGACGCACTAAAGTCCAAGATCGACCAGGTGAGCACGCAGGCGCAGACGCAACAAGCCGAGCAAGCCAAGAAGAACGAGCAATTCCTCGCGACCAAGCCCGGCTCCGGGTTGACCTTTGTCACGCGAGGCGGCGGTGACGTCTCGCTGTATGGGAACCTCGACGTGTCGTTCGACTATACGACCAAGGGTCTGGCCAGCAGCTACGATCAGGGCGGCTCGCCGGTAGGGCAGATGGGTTGGGAGCCCGCAATCTCCACGAACAACTCTTATCTGGGCGTTCGCGGACGGCACCCCCTGAAGGACGATTTGGACTTCGTGTGGCAACTCGAAGCCGGCATCGATGTCTCCGCGACGCCGGGAACCAAGAATACGACCTCGAACAACAGCGATGCCGTCAACGGCGCCTTGTTCTCGCGCAACAGCTTCATCGGGTTCGCCGGCAGGGATTGGGGCGCGGTCAAGATCGGCAAGAACGAGACGCCGTACAAGACCTCGACCGATCCGCTGAATCCGTTCAGCGGGATGATCGGGGACTATCGGGTCATCATGGGCAATACGGGCGGCGACAACCGCGTAGAGTTCGGCGCGCGGGCGTCGCACGCGATCTGGTACGAATCTCCGGGCTGGAGCGGTGTCTCGTTCAACGCGATGTTCTCGCCCGGCCAGAATCGCGATGACACGAGCAGCATCATCGCTTCCGGCGAGCCGGACTGCACAGGCGGAAACATTCCGGGGAGCGGCGCGCTGCCGCCAACCTGTAACGATGGCTCGTACGGCAACCTGTACAGCGTCAGCCTCCTCTACCGAGGCGGACCGCTCTATCTGGCGACGGCCTACGAGATGCACAAGAACGTCAATCGGACGAGCGATCTGCCCGTTTACGACCCGAATGACATTGCGAACGAGAGCGCGTTCAAAGTTGCCGCGCAATACGCTTTCGTGACCAAGACGGTGGTGGGATTCGAATGGGAGAAAACCAAGCGGGACTTGCCGTCCTATCTCCAACCTCAAAACGAGCGCACTCGTAACAACGCCACCTGGCTGGCGATCACGCAGGCGGTGACGGATAACGACAATGTCAGCTTTGGCTGGGCGCACGCGGGGTCCACTCCGGGCGATCCGGGACAGCACAACACGCCGGGCGGTGCCAATCCCGACAACGCAGCCAATATGTATACGCTAGCCTGGAAGCACGCCATCGATTCCGCCCTGACGGTGTACGCCAACTACGCGACGACGCTGAACCATGTCGACGCGCACTACGATCTCGGCGCAGGCGGCCACGGCGTTACCACCGACTGTCATGATTCGACACCGGAGGCCGCGTTCGATCCGACCACAGGAACCGTGTCGAACTCGGGCCCGCATTGCTTCGCGGGAGGCCACTTGCAGGGATTTATCGTAGGGGCCCAGTACCGGTTCTAGTTGTAGCGATGGGGGCGCCTGGCCTCCGATGAGCGCCAGGTGCTCGCGGCCGCGTCACGCAGCTCGGGTCGGCTGACGCGACACTTTTACCATCGCCCTTGTCGAGGGCGAAGGGCTGCATCCACTACGATCGCCCCACACGACCGTGGTATCGTGGGCGATCGGCCATGCGCGTTCCCTTCGTCTACATCGCGCGCAATCTCGTCGCCCGGCGCCTCACCACGATCCTGACCGCGGGCGGCATGGCGCTCGTCGTCTATGTCTTCGCGACCGTGCTCATGCTCGCCGCCGGCCTCGAAGCGACGCTGGTCGCGACCGGGCAGGACGACAACGTGATCGTCATCCGCCGCGGCTCGCAGACCGAAATACAAAGCGGCGTCGACCGTACTCAGGCCGCCATCGTCGAAAGCATGCCGGATGTCGCGATCGGCGCAGGATGGCAGGCCGCTCGTCTCCAAGGAGCCGGTCGTGCTCATCAACCTGCCCAAGCGCGGGACCTCAAAGCCGTCGAACGTCGTGATACGCGGCGTGACGCCGACCGGATTGGTTCTGCGCCCGCAAGTGCACATGATCGAAGGCCGGATGTTCCGCGCCGGCACGTCGGAGATCATCGCCGGACGCGCGATCGCGAGCGGGTTCCAGGGCGCTGGCCTGGGCGAAACGCTGCACTTCGCGCAGCGCGACTGGCTGGTCGTCGGCGTATTCGACGCCGGCCGCGCGGGCTTCGATTCCGAGATCTGGGGCGACGCCGAGCAGATGCTGCAGGCGTTCCGCCGCACCGGCTTCTCGGCCGTCATTTTCAAGCTCGCCGACAGCGATCGCTTCGACGCGGCAAAGAGCGCCATCGAGTCCGATCCGCGGCTCACCCTCGAAGCCAAGCGCGAGACGCGCTTCTACGCCGACCAGTCCGAGGCGCTGTCGAAATTCATCAGCTATCTCGGCACGACCATCTCGGTCATCTTTTCCATCGGCGCCATCATCGGCGCCATGATCACCATGTACGCGAGCGTGGCCAGCCGCACCGCCGAGATCGGCACGCTGCGCGCGCTCGGCTTTTCGCGCGCGTCCATCCTGGTCGCGTTTCTCGGCGAGTCGCTGATGCTGGGACTGCTGGGCGGCGTGATCGGCTTGCTGTGCGCCTCGTTCATGCAGGCGCTGTCGATCTCGACCATGAATTTCCAGACCTTCGCCGAAATCGCGTTCCGGTTCGTGCTCACGCCGGGCATCGTGGTCGCGGCGTTGTTGTTCGCGCTGGCGATGGGCTTCATCGGCGGGTTTCTGCCGGCGGCGCGCGCGGCACGGCTGAAGATCGTCGACGCGTTGCGGGCGGCATGAGCGCGCGCATCACCCTGGAACAGCTTCGCAACTACGCCGTCGCGCGGACGCTCTTCGCTCCGCGCGATCTCGAATCGGCGGTGCGCACGCTCGGCTTCGTGCAGATCGATCCGATCCGCGCGCCGGCGCGGGCGCAGGACTTGATCCTTCGCCATCGCGCCGAGGGCTATCGCGCGGGCGACGCCGAGAAGCACTATGCATCGCTGCCGTTCGCGGAGGAGTTCGTGCATGTCTACGGCATCCTGCCGCGCGAGTCGCTGGGCTTGCTGCATCCGCGGCCGGTGCGCGACTCATGGCACGTCGAGCGCGAGCATCCGCGGCTCGCCAAGCGCATCCTCGCGCACATCGGCAAGCATGGCCCGACGCATCCACGCGATCTGCAAAACGCGTTGGGCAAGGCGCGCGTCATCAACGGCT
Organism: uncultured beta proteobacterium; assembly: GCA_963730465.1. Classification (GTDB taxonomy): domain Bacteria; phylum Pseudomonadota; class Gammaproteobacteria; order Burkholderiales; family Casimicrobiaceae; genus PALSA-1003. The sequence goes on from CAVSRR010000006.1 coordinate 53,349, forward strand.
GGGGTGGCGAGTCGGCGGCCACCACGCGCATGCTCGAAGTCATGCATTACCGCGGCCGTTTGCGCATCGCGCGCCGCGACAAGGGCGTCAAGGTCTACGATCTCGCGCATCCGCTGCCCGAGCCGCTGTCGAAGGCCGAGCGCGTGTCGGCTCTCCTGGACCTGGTGCTCAATCTCTACGCGCCGCTGCCCGAGCGCAGCCTGCGCGAGCTTGCATTCATCGTGACGCGAACCTCGCTGCCGGGTGCAAATGCGGCGAAAGCGGTCGCCAAGCTGATGGAAGGCGATCGGGTCAGGCATGCGACGATCGATGGCGTCCGCTACGTGTGGCCCGCGAACGAGAAAGTGCAGGTCGAGCCGCACGACAACGTGCGCCTCCTGGCGCCGTTCGATCCGATCGTCTGGGACCGCCGCCGCTTCGAGCTGCTGTGGGGTTGGGCCTACCGCTTCGAGGCCTACACGCCGCCGGCCAAGCGCAAACTTGGGTACTATGCGCTGCCGCTGCTGTGGCGCGATTCGGTCATCGGCTGGGCCAACGCCGCGCTCGCGGACGGCAAGCTCGATGTCGAAACCGGCTTCGTCGCCAAGCGGCCGCGCGAGGCAGCATTCCGTCTCGAGCTGGAGGCCGAAGTCGAGAGGATGAGCACTTTCCTGGGAGCGCGCGTCGGCAAGATAACTGCGCGGTGAGGCAGCGATGTCGGCGAGATCGTTGTGTCCCGGACGAAGCACCGATGCTCCGACGGCGATATAGCCGGACTGGCGTACCCAAGGGTATGTGCGCGGCAACACTGAGTAGCGAAGCAGCAAGTATCATCGTGACGCCGCCTCACCAAGCCCGTCATTCCCGCGAAAGCGGGAATCCAGTGTCGTTCGTATGGTTGAGCGTCAACGTCAGCCCGTAGCGCACACGCCGACAACCATCCTCCAATGAGCCCCACCGCACTCTTCCTGATCTGCTCCGGCATCTGGGGATCCACCTGGCTCGTGATCAAGTATCAGCTCGACAGCGTCGCGCCGGAGCTTTCCGTCGCCTATCGCTTCACCCTCGCCGCCATCGCAATCTTCATCTGGTGCGCGGCGACCGGACGATCGGTGCGCTTCTCGCTGCGCCAGCACCTCTGGCTCGGCGCACTCGGCTTCACGCTCATGGGCCTCAACTACATCGCCATCTATTGGTCCGAGCGCTTCGTCACCTCCGGCCTGGTCGCGGTGCTGTTCGCGACCATCGTCTTCATGAACCCGGTGGGTGCGCGCATCGTTTTCGGCGCGCCGTTGTCCCGGCGCACCTTGATCGGCGGGGCACTCGGCATCGTCGGCGTGGCGCTGCTCTTTTTGCCCGAGCTCGACCAGGCATCGCGCGGCGGTGCTGCGGGTTACGGTGTCGCACTCGGCATCGTCGCGACGGTGATCGCGTGCATCGGCAACCTGATCGCCGTGCGCAATCACAAGGCGGGTATCGCCATCATTCCCGAGACGGCGTGGGGCATGGCGTACGGCGCGTTGACGGCGGCGCTTGCGGCGATCGTGCGCGGCGTGCCGTGGACGTTCGACACCAGTCCCGCGTATTTGCTATCGCTCGCGTATCTGACGATGTTCGGGAGCATCATCGCTTTCGGCGCTTACTTCGCGCTGTTGAAACGTGCGGGCGTCGGCCCGGCGTCGTTCACGAGTGTGCTGACGCCGGTGATCGCGATGGCGCTGTCGACGCTGTTCGAGGGGTATCGGTGGACTTGGGTGGCAGGGTTGGGGGTGGTGCTGGCCGTGGCTGGGAATTGGGTGGCGTTGCGTGCGAAGGCTCCAGTGAGTTAGGCGAGACTGTTCGATCGCAGGATCGTGCCCGATACTCTCCGCGTCGTTGGGATTTTTCAGCCGAGGTCCTGTCTACATAAGGTCGGATGCCGCGACTAAAACGAAGGGAGCCGCTGCCCTGCCGATGTAAAGGCTTGAATCGACCCCGTCTTTGAATTCCCTGATCCCGCGACCGCCCGTCCGCCTCGCCTAGGATAAGAACCAACCGCGAACATCCCGTGGCCTCGGAGAGCCGTTGCGTCACGCGCTCAGCGCTTCACGGTATTCGGTTTCGACCTGTCGTTTCCTACAGTTGCCTGCAAGACTACGGGCGAATAACTTTAGTCGCTCTCGGGTGTAGCCGATTTCCTGCCGATTTCTCCGGCGGGATGGCTGTCGTCCGGCGATTGCACTGCATCTCATCCGTTTGGATTATTGCGCGATCGACCCCTTGCGCAAATAGTTGAGCCGAAGCCAAAGGCTTTGCGCCAATTCAAGGGGGACGCGTGTGAAGTTGCTGTTGGAAAGCTGGCAACGCGGTGCTCGAGAACAGCGCACCAGTTCGTTTCGATCGTACTCGCGGCTCGCGCATCTCCTGCTGCTGTTGACGATATCGCTCCTGCCGAGTCGTGCGCATGCTCTTGGCGCTTCCTCTGCCGACGTCTTCCTGCAACGAGCGATTCCCGCTGCCAAGGCGCTGACCCCGCAAACCATCGCGTTCGCCGGGTTGGTCAATCGGTCACTGGGGTCACCGCCATTCGCGGTCAGCGCAAGCGCGACGTCAGGTCTTTCAGTGAGCATTCGCCTCGCTCACATCAACGGTGTGCACGGTGAGCGGGTCGACGGTCACACTTGCCGCCGTCGGGACCTGCACGGTCCGCGCGTCGCAACCGGGCAATGCGAACATATGCAGCGGCACCGAATGTCGACCAGAGCTTCGGCGTAACTCCCGCGGCGCCGCCACTCACCTTTGCGCCCGCGGCGAACTATCCCGTCGGCAGTTTTCCCGAAAGCATCGCGGTCGGAGATTTCAACGGTGATGGCATTCCGGATCTCGCAGTGGCCAACGCCTTTTCGTCCAGCGTCTCCATTCTAATCGGGCATAGCGACGGCACATTCGCGCCGGGGACGAGTGTTGTGTCGGGCGGCACGCCGATAGCGGTGGCGACGGGCGATTTCAACGGCGACGGTAAGCTGGATCTCGCAATCTGCGATTTCACGAGCGGAACGGTCGTCATCTTTACGGGTATCGGGAACGGAACGTTCAGCCGCGTGGGAGCTTTCACCGCAGGCCTCTACCCGGATGCAATCGCGGTGGCTGATCTGAACCGCGACGGCAAGCTCGATCTCGTTGTCACCAACGGCACGTCAGGAACCGTCTCCGGGATGACGACCTCTGTACTCATGGGCAACGGTGACGGCACATTTCGTCTGTCGGCGAGCTACGTGACCGGCGCGAACCCTTACGCTGTCGTCATCGGTGACTTCAACGCAGACGGCAAACCCGATCTCGCCGTCGCCAACGGAGGCAGCAACACCGTCACGGTTCTTAAGGGCAACGGCGACGGGACCTTCGCGCTGACCGGCATCTACCCAGTGGGATCGTTCCCCGATGCCCTCGCGCTCGGTGATTTCAACGGCGACGGCAACATCGATATTGCCGTCGCCAACGACTACAGCAACAACGTCTCGATCCTTCTAGGCCACGGCGACGGAACATTCAACCTCGCCACCAATTTCACGACCGGGTACGGGTCGGCGAGTGTTACGGTCGCCGACTTCAACGGCGACGGTCGTGCCGATCTTGCCGTCGTCAATCGATTCGACAACAACGTCGTCGTGCTCTTCGGAAATGGCAATGGGACCTTCCAGACGCCACTCTCCTTCAGTGTCGGAGGAGCGCCGAGCGCCGTTGTTGCGCGTGATCTGAATGGCGACGGCAAGCCCGATCTCGTGCTGACGAGCACCACGAACAACACCATCTCGGTGCTGCTCCAAACGGGCTCGACCCCGGCAAGCCTTGTCGTTCAATCGGGCACGCCGCAGAGCGCGCAGGTCAATACTACCTACGCCACTCCGCTGGCGGTCGTAGCCCGCGACGCGGCTTCTCTTCCACTCGCGGGTGTGCCGATCATGTTTACGGCGCCCGCGTCCGGTCCCTCGGGGACGTTTGGTGCCGCAGGACCCGTAGCCAGGGTCGTAAGCGATTCTTCCGGGACCGCCATCGCGCCAGCGCTCACAGCGAGCTCGACCGCAGGGACGTTCAGCGTCATCGCGAGCGTCGCGACACTCAACGCCGCATTTGCGCTGACCAACACCCCTTCCTCGCCCAGTTTCGCCCCGGTGTTCACGAGCGGGCCACCCGTCAACGGCAACGTGAACATCCCTTACAACTTCACCGTGACCGCAAGTGGAACACCGGCGCCGACATTTTCTGCTTTAGGAAACAGCTTGCCTGTTGGCTTGTCGCTCAACGGCGTGAGCGGTCTTATCGCGGGTACTCCAAGCGCGCAAGGAACATTCGCGGGAACGTTCACCGCGAGCAACGGGGTACCACCGAATGCGACGCAGCCGTTCGTCATCACGATTGGTGGGATGGCGCAAACGATAAGCTTCGCGCCCTTGAGTGACAAGCCGCTGGGGTCGCCGCCGTTCACGGTGAGCGCGAGTGCCTCCTCAGGACTGGCGGTCGCATTCGCTTCCCAGACCGCTGCCACTGCAGCGTGAGCGCTTCGCAGGTAACCCTGATTGGGATCGGGACCTGTACGGTTCGAGCGACGCAAGGCGGCAATGCGAGCTATGCCCCCGCAGCCAACGTCGACCGGAGTTTCCAGGTTACCGCCGCCAATCGATTGCCGACGGTGGTGCTGCGGTCGCCGGCCAATAACACGTCCTATGTCGCGCCTGCGATCGTCCCGCTCTATGCGACAGCGATCGATCCGGACGGCGCCATTGCCCGCGTCGAGTTCTACAACGGCAGCACTCTTCTCGGCGCTGCCACGCAGGTGCCCTACACGTTTCGATGGTCCGCGGTTGCCGCCGGATCGTACGCAGTCACGGCAAAGGCGTACGACAACCTCGGCGCTTCGACAACGTCCGCCATCGCAAACATCTTGGTCAACGCAACAGCACAGCACGTGTCTTTCATACGCAGCGCCGACGTCCTGACCAACAGTGCTCCCGTCGGTATTGTCGTGGGGGACTTCAACGCCGATGCAAAACTCGACATCGCTCTCCCGCACGCGTCCACCAGTATCGCGGATGTTGCACTCCTTCGCGGTGACGGAGCGGGCGGGTTCCTGATTGCCGGCGACTATTTTTCAGGACCGAGCGGTGGCGCGATCCTGGGATCGGTCGCAGCAGACTTCAACCGCGACGGGAATCTCGACCTGGCAAGCGTGAAGTCGGCGGGTGTCGTCGCGATCCAACTGGGAAATGCTGCCGGCACCCTTGGCAATGGCGTGAACTACCCAATCAACGTGAGTGCGCGCGCCATCGCTTTCGGCGACTTCGACGGCGACGGAAGGGTCGATCTCGTGACCGCGAACAATGATGGCAGCCTGTCGATGTTGATCGGCAACGGCGATGGAACCTTCCGGAACGCGGTCAATCTCCCAGTCGGTGGGACACTGGTCGACAGCCTTGCAGTCGCAGACTTCAATGGGGACGGCAAGCTGGATATTGTCCTCAACCAGTCAACCGACCAAAGCATCCTGGTACTCCTCGGCGTGGGAAACGGTACCTTCCAGCCGACTGCACGCATCCCGACCGGAGTATTTCCTTCGCGACCGAACGAGGTCGTGGTCGGCGACTTCAACGGTGACGGCAAGATGGATATCGCCTTCACCAACCTGTTCAATCCGAATGTCTCGATCCTGCTCGGCAATGGCGACGGCACGTTCCAGCCGACGTTTGATTATCCGACCGGTGCAAGTTCGGATGGAAGAGGAATTGTCGCAGCAGACTTCGACGGCGACGGCAGGCTCGACCTGGCGGTGGCAAATACCCAGGACAACACCATCGCGATCCTCTTGGGCAATGGCAATGGCAGTTTCCAGTCGCCGGTGACGATCGCGATGGCGGGCCGTCCCTATCGCATTGCGGCGGGTGACTTCAACGGCGACGGCGCGCCGGATATCGCGGTGGACTACACGACCGGCGCGATGATATCCATCGTTACCAACACGTCAAAGCTTGTGACGCGCGCGCCGGCATTCACCAATGGGCGGCCGCCGGACGGCGACGCGGGTGTCCGCTACGACTTCAACTTCACGGCCAGCGGCGTCCCGAATCCTGTTTTCGCACTGAGCACCTCGCCGTTTTTTCGCGACGATGCAGCCGAATGGGTTGTTAACTACCGGCGTTCCAGGATCGAGCGGGTGCCCGTGTCCGGGGTTGTATAGCGGCATTGCGATCGCCGGCAACGGGGTCGCGCCTGACGCCACGCAGGCTTTCACCATCCTGATTCGACGCGCGAATCAGACCATCAATTTCGCGGCACTTCCGGATCTGCCGGTGGGCGCGCAGTCGTTTCTGGATGCAAAGGCGTCGTCCAACGGGATGGTGACCTTCTCATCGCTTACGCCCGATGTCTGCAGTCTCGACACCAGCTCACCACCGACGGTCATATTGTCTGCGCTCAGGACTGGGTCCTGTGTGGTCCGCGCCGAGCAGCCCGGAAGCGGCTACTTCGCGCCAGCGCCGAGCGTGGATCGAAGCTTTACTGTTTCGTCGAGCGCATCAGCCGCCTATTTCAGTGTTGCGATCTCGTCACCCACCGACGGCGCTAATTTCGTTGCGCCGGGGACCGTCGCGCTGAAAGCGATTGCATCCAATGGCTATATCCTCTCGCACGTTCGGCAAGTCGACTACTACCACGATGGGTCGATCCTCTCGGCAGCGCGACGATAGCGCCGTACGCGATCACCTGGAGCAACGTACCGCTTGGCACCCACGTTATTTCCGCGCGCGCCACGCTTATCAACGATCCGTCCGGCCTGGTTGCAGGCTACGCAGACGCTCCTCCCGTCACGATCGCCGTCACGGCCTCGGCTGACCAGCCCATCGTGACATTGATTGCCCCATCGGCCGGCAGTCAATTCGTCGCGCCCGCGACCATTTCGCTGGCAGCGACAGCAACCGACGCCCAATTCCCGATCACGCGGGTCGAGTTCTACCGTGGCGCTACGTTGCTCGGGTCCGCGACTACAACGCCATATACCCTGACATGGGGCGACGTCCCGGCAGGCACCTTCTCGTTGACGGCGCGCGCGATCAACGCCGCGGGCGCAGCGACGACGTCCGCACCTGTGATGGTGTCGGTCGACCCAGGCCTCGCGATACCGATCGCCTCATACGGCTTTGATGATGCATGGGCCTCGACCGGCTATATCCGCGACCTCCTCGGAGGCTTCGACGGCATTCCACAGGGCAATGTAGCCGCGATCGTCGCGGCAGCCGCGGGCGCGAAGCCTGATACCTGCCAGGCAGCGTCGTTCGGCGGCGGCGCGATCGACGCTCGTGATTTGCCGGTGCCCGTACTTGCGGGATCGAAGACGACCGCTGCATTCTGGATGAACTGGAACGGCGGCGATGGTGCCATGCCTTTCTCGTGGTCGACGCAGGGATTGCTGTTTTCCGCGGATAGCTTCGGTTTTACGACGCTGAACAACGACGTGTATGGCATCGCCGCGAATTCGCTCGCCAACGGCTGGCATCACGTTGTCGCGGAATTCACCAACGGAAGCGTCGCCGCAAACAGACTCTACATCGACGGAATCTTGCAGTCGCTTACCCAGAGAGTCGGAGTGCCGAACAGCGGCAACGCCGTCGTCAGCGGGAGTCTGCGCATCGGAGGGACGCACTGGTGCTTCCGATCATAGGTTTTTCGGCCAGTTCGATGAATTGGAGCTGTATCAAGGGATGCTATCAGCGACGCAGGTTGGCGAACTCTATTCTGCGGCGAACCCGTGTCTGCCGCTGAGAGCGGTGATGGCGGCTCCTCTGCAGGGCGCAGAGTATGCGGCCCCGGCGAGGATCGAATTGGTGGCGACCGCGGTCAGCCGGCAGGCGCCCATAGCGAGAGTCGACTTCTACAATGGCGCGACGTTGATCGGCTCTGCGCTCTCGGCTCCCTATGTGTTCGCATGGCCGAATGTCCCAGCGGGCTCTTTCAACCTGATGGCGAAGGCGATCGACACCGCAGGCGTGTCTGCGACATCGTCGCCCGTCGCCGTCATAGTCGTTGCGAGGGCGCCCGATGTTCAGCTCACCGCTCCAGCCGCGGGCGCGATATTTTCCAAGGGCGACAAGATCAATCTCAACGCGACGGCGAGCGAAACAGGCGGCACGATCGCACGGGTTGACTTCATGTCGGAAGGGAGCCTGATCGGGACGAAGACGCAGGCGCCGTACCAACTCGCCTGGGATCCACCGGCGGCAGCTTTCAATACCAGCTACGACCTCACGGCAAAGGCGACCGATGCTCGTGGCGCGAGCACGACGACGCTGGCGACTCGAGTCTCCGTCATTACGGATCAGATCGCCGTGAACCTTACGGCGCCGGCGAACAACGCGACGTATACGTCGCCGGCAAGCGTCACCCTGAGCGCAACAGCGACTGCGATCAAGGCGGGCGATACCATTGCCAAGGTTGAGTTCTACTCGGTCGCAGGTACAGTCACGCAGCTCGTCGGTACCGCGACAGCGCTCCCCTATAGTGTTACCTGGAGTGGCTTTGGCGCCGGGGCCTACAACCTGTATGCGAAGGCGACCGGTAGCCTTGGAACTGTCGGATCTTCGCAGGTCGTCCGCGTCAATGTCCTCGGAGACCGGTCGCCGACCGTCACGTTGACATCGCCAACCAATGGCGCGCAATTCACGGCGCCCGCGACGATACCGCTCGTGGCGGCCGTTTCCGATCCCGATGGCTCTGTCGCAAAGGTAGACTTCTATTCCGGAACGACGCTGCTCGGAACACGGACTGCCGCACCTTACAGCATCAGCTGGAGTCCCGTGGGCGTTGGCTCATACGCTCTGTCGGCCAAGGCAACCGACAATCTCGGGATCAGCACCTTATCCAGCCCAGTCACCATCAACGTTTCGGCCAGTGTCGTCCCGAGTGTCACCATCACGGCGCCGCAGACTGGGGCACAGTACGCGAAGGGACAGGCGATCGTTCTGACCGGCAGCGCATCGACACCCGGCCGAGCGATCAGCCGCGTCGAATTCTATGCTGATGCCGTGCTGTTGCGTGCGGCGCCCGTCCCTGGTGGGGTCGCCACTGCGAACGTGAGCTTCACCTGGAGTGGAGCGGCCTTGGGGACGCATGTAGTGGCGGCGAAAGTATTCGCCACGGATGGAACGAGCGCCGCTAGTCCCCCCGTGAACATCTCGGTCGCAGACCTCAGCGTGACGCTCACGACGCCTTTCTCGGGACAGGTCTATCAGAGTCCCGACAGCGTTCGCATCACCGCGAGCCCCAGCGCGAATGGAGTAACGATCTCACAGGTGGATTTCACGGGAGACGGCGTATTGCTGGGAAGCCTGAAGGTGGCTCCGTACAGTCTGCTGTGGTCGGGAGTCCGCGTCGGCGCGCACACGGTGAGCGCGACCGTGCGCACGACCGGCGGATTGGCGGCGAGTTCAGGGCCGGCGTCGATTTCGGTCGTGACCGCACCGACATTGGCTATCGATGCGGGAATCGACGGGAGCATGATCGCGGACGACAATGCGTCAATCAGCGGCATCCTGCAGGCAGCGACGAATTCCGCCGTAAGTGTCAACGGACGCGTTGCTGCGCTTGATCGGTCCGGCCACTTCTATGTCGATGGCGTGCCGTTGCAGCCGGGAAGCAATACGCTAACCGTGTCGGTCCAGACACAGGACGCCGCGCCCGTTACCAAGACCATCATCGTTAGCAGTTCAGCCCAGGCGCCGTTTGCGGTCGACGTGGTGCCGGCATCGGGCCTCGCGCCACTCGGTGTTCAACTCACGATCACGAACCGCGGAAATGTCGCGTTTCAGCGGATCGAGATCGATGGCAACGGGGACGGCACGCCAGAGACGACACTGACGAGCCTGCCCGACAACACTGCGACCATCTCGCTCAACTACGCGAATCCTGGTCTCTACAATCTGCGCGTCACCGCATTCGACGGGTCCAACCGCGCGCTTTACAGCGCGACACGAAAGATTGTCGCTCGAGATCCACGCGACCTTGCAGGATTGGTCACACAGGTATTTACTGGGATGCTCGATCGGCTGCACGCCGGCAACGTTGCCGGTGCTCTGAATGCGATCACGAGCACGGTTCGGGGCAAATATCAAAACGTTTTCTCCAGCCTCGGCGCGAGATTACCTTCCATTCTCGACAATGGTTTCGGCGCCGTGTCGACGCTATACCTCACCGAAGAATTCGCCGATATCACGCTCGTTCGCACAAAACCGGACGGACAGCATGGGTATCACGCGCTGCTGATCCGGGACGGAGATGGCTTATGGCGAATCGACAACATGTAGAGGTCTTATGCCTTCATTGAGACTCCGGTTTTTATTGAGCGTGGCAATCGGGGCCGGCGTCATGCTCGTTTCGGAAGTGAGCTATGGGCTGGAAGGCAAGGTTATCGATGGCAGTACGGGGAAGCCGCTTGCGGGCGTCTATGTCATCGGGGCGTGGCAAATCAATATCGGATTACCTGGCAAATCGATTTCGGGTTGCTCGAAACTGGAGGTCGTGCGGACCGACGAACAGGGGCGATTTGCTCTATCGACATGGTCGGGCAGCATCCTCGCGCATCTCTTTGGCGATGAGAATCTGAATGACTACTACTATCTAGCGGGGTATCGCTGGGAAAAAGGCCGACCCATCAGTGGCGAAAGCGTTGTGTTGGTTCCCGATACGCGGACCGCCATTCGTCAGCTCGATCGCATCGGAGAACTTATGGAAAAGGCAGATTGCGGGTCCGCTGGATCAGCGAAAGGCGAAGGCTCTGCCGATGTACCAATCGATGTACGAAGAGGCGCGACCAATGTCGGAGTCGTACGAAGAGCGTCGATCGCTGAGTTCGCTTCTATTTATGGTGGAGTCTCTCACCATAGGTGAGGAACGAGCCCACGAAAATTCGACCACGAGACTCAATCGAGGCTATCAATGATGAGATTCGTCAGCATTCGCTGCTGGCTTTGCTTCGGCCTTACCTTCTCCACCGCATCCCAAGCGTACGAGCTCGCGACACATGCGCGAGCCACGATGGAGGCGTTCAACCAGTCGACCCTTCAACTTGGTCCGACAAGGCTGCAAGATCTTGGCATCGCTTCGCTGAAATATTCAGTACTGGGCAGCCAATACTATCAAGTTACGAACGGGATTGTGGAGTCAAGAAATACATTTCCGTTTGACTACGATCGGGAAAAAATGCCTGGAGTTGCGCGTCCGAGCGGGGACGATCAGATTCCTTACCGCGTTTCAGGCTGGCTCATGCGCGGATCAGTCCGAGAGGACGACAGCGCGGACGTGGCCGGTGTCGTCTTCGCAGACGAAGTCGAGCCGCAAGACGACCCGTTTACAAACTTCAACCGTTGGTGCAATCACTTTTTCGATCCGCTAACGTACGCGAAGCTAAGTGATCCCCATGCGATGCCCCTTTGCACGGGCGACGCATACGCATCGGCGCCGGTTTGGGCGAGCGGCGCGAACGACCCCTTCCAGTCCACACCGCAGGAAATGATTGGTCGTCGGAACCACTTCACGCTCTATGACGCACGCGACGCCATGTGGCGAGCGCTTACCGGAATGGACCGCAACCTAAATGTAGTTGCTTCCGACGGTATAGCGCGCAAAGCGTGGTGGGCGACTACGTTCCGTTCCCTCGGAGATGCCTTACATCTCATCCAGGACATGGCGCAGCCGCAACACACCCGTAACGAATCGCATGGCGTAGGACATGCCGCCGACTACGAAAAATATATCAACGCGCGGGCGCGAGGTGATGCAGCGTTCAAGTTCGCTCAAGAAACGGTCAACCCATCGGCGCTGCCGCCACTAATCTACACGGGCTACCCGCCGCCTCAGTTCAATCATTACAGCAAATACTGGAGCACGGCCAAAGGTCCGGCGTCGACGGCCTCCGGGAGAGGCCTGGCCGACTATAGCAACCGAGGGTTCTTTACGCCGGCCGCAAACATCGGCGATTCCGTATATATGACTCCAACCCACGACCTAAGCAAATACGTCGCGGTTTCGATGCCGAGTGCGCCGGGCCTAACCGAGGATTACCTGACCGCCGTCGTGCCGGACAAATACATCGGGCAGGACTCCGCACCAATCCGCATGACGCGAGCGAGCATGTGGGATGACGGCTTGATGGCTGGCTCTCTTCCGACCTCGCGAACGTATTCTCTCGACCGTGCCACTTATGACGATCGCGCGGCGCTGCTTCTTCCAAGAGCCGTGGGATATTCCGCGGGACTGCTCAATTACTTCTTCAACGGTCGATTGACCATCAGCCTGCCTGACAGCGGTGCCTACGCCATTTCCGATCATTCCGCCGCTCAAGGATTCACCAAGATCCGCTTGAAGCTTACAAATACAACGCCGCCCCTCGTGGAAGACGGTGTTCAATATCCTCAGCACATGACGGGCGGTACGGTGGTCGCCGTCGTCAAGTTTCACCGCAATAATTGCTATCGGGCCGATCTGGCGGGCGAGTACGGTGCGCCCGGAATCTCCGTCGCTTGCAGGGATCGCACGCCCGCACAAGGCAGCGCGCTACTTGACATCGATGACAGCGCCGAAAGCGTCGTGGTGTCAGCTGCTAAGACGTTGACGCTCAACGCGCGCGACACGCTGGATCTCGACTTCGATTTCTCTCAATCGCCTATTCCTCTAGGCGCGACCGATCTCTATCTCCAGGTTGCCTATCGCGGTCCGCTAGGCTCCAGCGTCCTGCCGTCCGAACAGGATGTCGTAGTAGTCGGCACGAAGGATATTTCCGAGCCAACGTATTTTTCCTACTTTAATGCCAGCGACTACATCCACATCGGCACCAGTGTGTTCAGGCGAGTGGACGTGGCCAGTAGCCAGAACCTGCTTGCGCGCGTCCAACCGACCACGTGTGTCACGGGCTCAACGGGGCATCTCACCCTCCGGGACGAATGTCTCAATCCATTCAATCTGACAATGAAATTCGGCTTCTCTGACCTCAGCAAGCCGGAGGTCGTGGTGACGGACTTGCCGCCCCGTCGCTTCTTGCGGTTCGCGGTCCTTACGGACCCGGCGTCTGCTTCGACGAGCACGTCAAAGTCGGCAAGCGAACATGTCTTGACGGTAGCTGTGGGGGCCATCGGGCACGACGAAGGCGGCCCGCGTGACAAGAGTCTCCTTCTCCAACAAGGCAACTGCCTGCCGCTCGACCCAATCGATATCGCTCCGATTCGCAACCAGCTGCAGTTCGACTCGGACCCGCCCGCGTTCGTATATAGCAGCGGGGCCCTATCGAAGCTGCGCGGCATCTACGGTGACACGCAAGTAGCGTGTGTTATTAATGGAGATGGTTCCGCTCAAAGCACTGACGACGACAGATATGTGGCCCTGTCGACGCTCAGCGCAGGGACCGCCGAGGTACAACCGTTTCCGCTCGTCGTCAGCCCGGCCTATCTGGGACCCTGAGGCGCGTCGTCGAAGGTGCCCTGTCGTCCCGTAGAGTTGTACCCACGCGAAAGTCAGACACCGCACGCCAACGCACAACCCCCAGCGCTTGGGCCTTGCGTTGCACCGCCCCTAAACGACCCGCGCAGCGCAGACGAGTTGCGACGCGCTTGGCATGGTGTCGAACCACGCCACGCCTTCCTGCACGAGCGTCCACACGAGATGAAGCTCGCCCGCGACATCAGGCGCGCGCACGAAACAGGAAAGGCGCAACTCAGCGCCGGGCGCAACATCGTGCGGCAACGGTGTGCGTACGCCGTCGAAATCGATGGTCGTTCCGGTTGGATCGTACCAGTGATACGCCACGCGCACTGCGCGCCTGCCGAAAGCGGGCCACGCTTCGTGCCCGCGATTCTCGATGTGCAGGAGCATCGTGGCATCCGCGCCGCGCCGTAACGGCGACATGGGCCGCACGAGCGAAATGCGCGCTGCGGGATCGATGAGCGCGACGTTACGGTGACCGAGGACCATGGCGGCTGAATCGCCGAGCTCGAGGGGAATCGTCTCGACGCGCGTCCCCGGCGAAATCGGCGTCGCCGACGCTTCGAAGTCGAGCCTCACGCGTCCTTCGAAGTACGGGCCGATCCGGTCGATGATCTCGAAGGCGAGCACGTCGTCCTGCCGATCGAAGGATCGATCGAAGTGCGAGGTCGCTCGATGCGCGGCGACGCTCAACGAATAGGTGCCGAGACCGAGATTGTTCACGAATTGCAAATACACGACGAAGTCACCGGGCGTGACCTCGAGACGATCGCCCAGCACGCGCGTGTTCGTGCCGAATACGAGCGCACCGGCGTGGTCGCGAATCGAGATGCCCACCGTGAGGTCCGCCTCGACGATCGTCGAACGCAGATACACCTCGATCGTCGTCCATTCGCCAACGCGCAGGCCGCGGTCCTCCGAGACATGGCCGCGAATCGCCACGCGGGTCACGGTAATCTCGTGCGAGGGGTCGTGTGCCGCTGGCGGAGACGTCGACGCACGCTCCGTTTGCTCGCCAGGTGAACCATCGACCGCCGCGACCCATGGAGCAGTGAGGGTCCGCGGTGCTTGCGTGCCCCGCTGCTCGAATCGCTTCTGCGCGTAAGCGTAGACCTCGTAGTCGGCCGCGAGCGCTTCGCGCAGGCGGCGATGCGTGTGCGACGACAAATCGGAAGCCGAGATGCGCGCCGGCGTTACGTTCTCATGCGGCGTCGCATTCGGCACGTCCCATCCGACGGTTGCTGCGAATGCTGCGAGCGTCTGCGCCATGCGGCTCTGCAGTCCGACCACGTCGAAGGCGTCGAGCGCGCGCCGGGCGGCGTTCACTTGCTCGTCCAGCGGCGGTAACGTCGACATGCTCCAGCCGAACGGCCAGAGCGCCTGCAGTTGCCCATTCAGCGTGTCGGGCCCGTCGGCGAGCCGTTCGTCGAGCCATGCGTCGAGGCCGGCGGCGTCGGCGGGGACGGAGCCTCCATCGAGCTCGTAGGCGTTCCGGCGAAAGAAAAAGTCCGAGAGGACACGATCGATCGGGTCGCGGAGCAAGGTCACGCAGACGCGGTCGTGCGGCAACCGGTCGCTGGGCAACGGCTCGACGTGTCCGGCGATGACCTGGAACTCGACGAACTCGCGCATTGCATCGGCAAACTTGACGCCCCGGAGCATCGGCGAGACGTTGGCCTCACCGACGCGGTCGAGAAGAAAGCGGCGAAAGCTCGTGCCGGCGGTCTTCCCGATGTGATGAAAATAAATGCGCGGACCGAGGCCGCGAACTTCGTCATCCATGGGTTGACTACAGGCGAGTCTTCAAGAGGCCGTCGCCAGCGATACGGTTTCGGCGACAGACGGCATGCGCAAAGTGACGCAAAGACTATTCAACCGGCAGAAATCCGTCAACCGACAGGTACCGCTCGCCCGTGTCGTAATTAAATCCCAGCACCTTGCTTCCCGCCGCAAGCGACGGCAGCTTTTGAGCGATAGCGGCGAGCGTTGCGCCCGACGAGATCCCGACCAGCATGCCTTCCTCGCGCGCCGCGCGGCGCGCCATTTCCTTCGCCGCATCCGCCTCGACCTGGATGGTGCCGTCGAGCAGCGACGTGTCGAGGATCGCGGGGATGAAGCCCGCGCCGATGCCCTGGATCGGGTGCGGTGTGTGCTTGCCGCCGGAGATGACGGGTGACGCGGTCGGCTCGACCGCAAACACTTTGAGCTTCGGCCACTTCTGCTTCAGCACGCGCGCGCAGCCGGTGATGTGCCCGCCGGTGCCCACACCCGTGATCAGCGTGTCGATTCCGCCGGGGAAGTCGGCGAGAATCTCCTGCGCGGTCGTGCGCTCATGCACTTCGACGTTGGCGGGATTCTCGAACTGCTGCGGCATCCACGCGCCGGGCGTCGCCGCGACGAGCTCCATCGCCTTGGCGATCGAACCCTTCATGCCCTCGGCGCGCGGCGTCAGCACGAACGTCGCGCCGTAGGCGAGCATCAAGCGCCGCCGCTCCACCGACATGCTGTCGGGCATCACCAGCACGATCTTGTAGCCCTTGACCGCGGCGACCATGGCGAGGCCGATGCCGGTGTTACCCGAGGTCGGCTCGATGATCGTTCCGCCGGGCTTGAGCTTGCCCGTGGCTTCGGCATCCTCGACCATCGACAGTCCGATACGATCCTTGATCGACCCGCCCGGGTTCGATCGCTCGGATTTGATCCACACGTTGTGGCCGGGCCCGAACAGGCGATTGATGCGAATGTGCGGAGTATTGCCGATCGTTTCGAGAATGTTCGAGGCGGGCATGGGATCCTCAGGTGGGTTGGGTCGACGACAAGGACGCTAGCGTGCGGCGGTTCGGCGCCGATTGCAAGATGGTCGCGATCCGTTGGAGTTCCGCGGTTCATCTCGGGATTGCGCAAACCATGCCGCCGCGCGGCAGCGCTGGAGACGGCAGTACAATATCGCAAACAGGATTCGCACCGGTGACGCAAGGGTAGCAGCGTTGCGCCTGGGGACCGCGAGTCGGGGAGCAGCGTCATGCCGAAGGTGTTCGTCAGCTATGGCAGGGAGAGCATGGCAGCCGCGGAAGCGCTGGCGAACGACATCCGCGCCCTCGGCCACGACGCATGGTTCGATCAGCAGTTGACCGGCGGCCAGGCGTGGTGGAACCAGATCCTGGAGAGCGTGCGCAGCTGCGATGTTTTTGTCTTCGTGCTGACGCCGAACTCGCTGCGTTCCACCGCGTGCATGGCTGAGTACGGCTACGCCGCGGCGCTGCGGAGGCCCATCCTGCCGGTCCTGGTGGCGGACGGCGTCTCCACCAATCTGCTGCCGCCCGCGCTGTCGCAAATACAGTTCGTCGACTATCGCCATCAGGAGCGAAGCTCGGGATTGAAGCTTGCGCGCGCGCTCGCGACTATTCCGGCTGCCGCGCCTCTTCCCGATCCGCTGCCGGCGCCGCCGGACGTGCCGATTTCCTATCTCGGCGGCGTGACCGAGCAGATCGAGGGGCGGTCGACACTGAGCTACGAGCAACAGAGCGCGCTCGTCGTCGACCTGAAGAGGGGCCTGCGCGATCCCGAGACGAGCAACGACGCGCGGGTTTTGCTCGCGAGACTGCGAAGGCGCCGCGATCTTCTGGCGACGATCGCCGACGAGATCGATGAATTGTTGAAGGCGAATCCGTCCGCACAGCCCATGGACCGCATCACACCGCCGCCCGTGCTCCCGCGGGAAACGATCCCTGCCATTGTCACTCCGCCCCTTCAGGAAGCGCCCGAGCATCGTCCGGCGGACTCGTTGTCCAGCAAACCGCCGGAACGAATACCCGACAGGAAGGAGAGGAGCAACGTTGCAGGATGGACAGGCGTCGCGGGACTCGTTATCGGAGTGATCTCGATGCTCGCCGTGAACAAGAACCTGTGGATGTTCGGCTTCGTGACGGGCGCGGGCCTCGCCATCGCTGGTGCGATCAGCGGGAGGCGTATGCGGATACTTGTTCCTGCAATCGTCGGCGCTGCGCTCGGATGGATCATGGTCATGTTTGGGTGGAGGGATCCGGACAGGGTCGCATCAGCGGCGGTGTTCGGAATTCCGATCGGTGCGCTGGTGGGCGCCTTCGCCGCTGTCGTGTTGGCGAAGACTCGTTCGCGGCCTGCACCGCCCGGCGGCGCGAAGGCGCCATAGTGGCAAGTGTTCTGTTCCACCCGGCCGGCAATGTACGTAGTCAAGGAGAGTGAACGATGATCCGATGGCTGGTGATGATCGCCGCGGCAACGGTCGCGAGCACCGCGATCGCCGAGGCTCCTCGAGTCGCACCCGTTTCTGCTCGCGGACCTGCTGAAAGCCTCGCCGGCGAGCGACTGGCGCACGCTCGATCCGCAGAACGTCATGGTGATGGAGCTGCCTGCGGGACGCGTGATCATCGAGCTCGCAGCGGACTATGCGCCCGCGAATGTCGCGGCGGTACGCTCACTGGTGCGAGAAGGCTACTTCGACGGCAGCGTCGTGCTCCGCTCGCAGGACAACTACGTCGTGCAGTGGGCGCGGCCGGAGACCGACGAGCGCGCGAAAGCGATGGCGACCAGAACGCTCAAGGCGGAGTTCGTTCGCCCCATCGACACCAAGCTGCCGTTCACGCGGCTCCCGTACCCGGACACCTATGCGCCCGAAGTCGGCTTTTCGGAGGGCTTTCGCGTCGCACGCGATCCCGAAGCGCCATCAGACCTGGCTCGTGCACTGCTACGGCTCGGTCGGCGTCGGCCGCGACAACGCCATGGATTCGGGCAACGGCTCGGAGCTCTACGCCGTCATCGGCCAGTCGCCGCGCATCCTCGATCGCAATATCACGCTCGTCGGCCGCGTCGTGCAGGGCATCGAGCTCTTTTCGGTCATGCCACGCGGGACCGGCACCATGGGCTTCTACGAAAAGCCGTCCGAGTGGATTTCGATTCGCTCGGTGCGCATGATGGCCGACGTGCCCGCCGGCGAGCGCATCGATCTCGAAGCGTTGCGCACGGAATCGAAGACGTTCAAGACACTCCTGGAATCGCGCGTCAATCGGCGCGAAGAGTGGTTCAAGGAGTCGCCCGGGCGCATCGACGTGTGCAGCGTGCCTTTGCCGGTGAGGGTCAAGACACAGAACTGAGCGCAGAACCGAGCGCGAACTGAGCGACCGGCAAGAATCCGAGCTCGGAAGCCGATCGCATGAAGGCGCCGGCGGGTTGGGGCCGCATCGGCCATGGTCAAACAGGCGGGGCGCACTGACGTCACGGCCCCGCCTGCGTTACTTGCAGTCGCGCTTACAACGCGCCGTACAACTCGGTCAGGCGACGGATCGACGCGATCCTGCGGTCGACGTCGCGAGGAAGATGCGCATATTCTCCCGGCCCCATCGTTCGGCATTCGCCGCGAAAGTCCGAGTCGGTGCAGAACATCCATGTCCCGCTCACGATGCGCATCGAGGCCGCGCGATCGTCGAAGCCGACGACATGCAGGTCGCGCACCGCGCCGCCGTCGATCGCCACCGATTGACCGCGGAAGTTCGGCAAATCGTAGAGAAGCACTTGCCCCGCAACCACCGGCGCAGGCGACGGTGCCGACCGTCGCGGTTGAGGTGACGGCGACCAGCTCGGCTGAGGCCACGTGTCCTGTCAGCGCACCGAGGTCGGCATATTGCCCCGGAGCGAAATCGGCGCACTCGCCGCGGAAATACTGCCGGGAGCACAAGCGCCACACGCCGCCATAGACGACGGCCGCATCGGCGCCTGAATAGTCCGCCGATCGCTCGAGACCGCCCATGGTCTTGGTCAGCTCGACCGATGATCCGCCAAACCCGCGATCCTGGTACAGCACGATGCGCGGGTCGCGCGTCGCGACGATAACTGGCGCGGGCGCCGCGGCGACGATGACCGGCGCGGGCACCGCTGCGACAGTGGCCGGCGCGGGCGCCGCCGCGACGATGACTGGCGCGGGCGCAACTCCCACGACGACCGCTGCGGCAGGAACGCTGGCGCCGAACGTAATCTCGCGCGCCGACGCGATGTCATCGTTCAGCAAGGTGTTCACGTTGCGGTATTCGCCCGGCTGAAGCTGTACGCAGCGGCCGGTGAAATTGGCGCTGGTGCAGGCTTCCCACAGCCCCGAGCGCACGACCGCCGATGAAGCGGTTTCGAAGCCGCTTCGTTCAAGGTTCATCACCGGACCCTGCAAGGTGACGGCCTCTCCGCGGAAATCCCTGTTCTGATAAAGCGTAATCTCGCCCGCAAGCGCGCCGGCGCTGAAAACGGCCAACGCCGCCGCGACGAGGCCTCGCGACGATCTGCTGTATTTCGTAGCCATGAGTCACTCCTGAGCATTGCACCGGCACGCCACCGGTTTATTTTTGACGCTTGCTCGAGGCGAAGGTTTAAGTTTTTTTGCTTCGCGGTGACACGAAACGGCGCATGTCGGACTCGTTCCGACAATGCGGGTGAAGCAAGTCTGCGGATGCGGGAAACAACGCGGAAGTACGGATGAACGCGGCGACGCTTCGTTGCAAAGAACTCGATTGCGTCAGGCCTGTCCGAGATTGAAGAACTCCCGCTGCCCGCGCATGTCGGCGACGCGCCCGAGCAGCAGCTGCAGATGGTCCGGATCGTCGACGAAGTTGAGACGCTCGCTGTTGACGATCAGGAGCGGCGCCTCGTCGTATTGATAGAAGTAGCGCGTGTAGGCGTCGGCGAGCCGCGCAAGATAATGCTCCGAGATCGCGCGTTCGTATTCGACGCCCCGCTTGTGCACGCGATCGATCAGCGTCGTCACGGGCGCCTGGAGATACACCACCAGATCGGGCGTCGGCGTCTGCGGCTTGAGGTGCGAGTAGACCTTGTCGTAGAGCGCGAACTCGTCGTCGTTGAGATTGAGGCGCGCGAACAGAGGGTCCTTGTCGAGCAGGAAATCCGCGACCGTCGTCCGCCGGAACATGTCGAGCTGCGTCAGACCTCGAAGCTGATCGGCACGCTGAAACAGAAAATTGAGCTGGGTCGGCAGCGCGAAACGCGCCATGTCATCGTAGAAGCGCGCCAGGAAGGGGTTCTCGTCCGGCGATTCGAGCAGCGCATCGGCGTTGAGGTGGTGCGCCAACGACCGGGCGAGGCTTGTCTTGCCGGCGCCGATCGGGCCTTCGATCACGATGTAGTGGCACTTGGCGAGATCCATGCCGGAAGTCTACTAGCGCCAGAAGTGAGTGCGGGTCCGCGCGATGCGCTGCCCTCGCGCGCGGTGCAGCCAGGTTTTTGCCACGCCGCGGCCAGGAATCAGCGCGGACGGCGCGATGTCGACGAGCGGCCGCAACACGAACGCGCGCTCGTGCATGCGCGGATGCGGCAAGGACAGGTGCGGGCGCGACAATCGCCGACGGCCGAACAGCAACAGGTCGAGATCGAGCACGCGCGCGGCATTGCGTCGGGAAGGGTCCCGGCGGCGTCCCTGTCTCCGCTCGATTGCGCGCATGCGTTGCAGCAGCGCCGATGGCGCGAGCGCGGTGCGCAGCTCAGCCACGGCGTTGACGTAGTCGGGCTGCGGCTCGGGACAGTCCACCGGGGCGCTGGTGTAGTTGTGAGAAGCCGCCACGAGGCGCGATCGCGGCAGCCGCGCGAGCGCCGCGAGCGCGCGCGCAAGGCGCCGCCGCGGATGCCCGAGATTGCTGCCGAGCCCGATGAAGGCGATGTCTCTCATTCGCGATGGTTCGCCTCGTCGCCGGTCTCGCCGGGTTCGCCAATTTCACCCGGTGCATTGCCCGCGTCGCCCGCCTTGCGCTTGCGCCCGCGAGCCCGCTTGCGCTTTTTCGGTGCGTCGTCGGGGCGCAGCATCGCTTCGCGCTCGGCCATGTCGGCGTGCTGAAAGCGATCCCACCAGTGGCTAAGCTTGGCGAGCTCGCCTTCCATCTCGCCGCTTTCGCAGCGCAGCCACAGGAAGTCGTAGCCCGCGCGAAAGCGCGGGTGCTCGAGCAGGCGAAAGGGGCGCTGTCCCGAGCGTTGCTCGAAACGCGGCTGCAGCGCCCAGGTTTCCTTGATCGTCGCCTCGAAGCGGCGCGGAATCGCGAGGCGCTTGGCCTGCTGCTCGAGAACGCGATCCATTGCGTCGAACAGCGCCGGCATCGGCTTCTCGCCTTTGGCCTTGGAGGCGTTCCAGGTGGCAAGCACCTCGTGCCACAGCAACGTGGCGAACAGAAACGCCGGTGTCGCCGACTTGCCCTCCCGGATGCGATCGTCGGTATTCGCAAGCGCGAGCTCGATGAAGCGCTGGCCCAGCGGCTGCTCGAGAATCACGTCGAGCAGCGGCAGGACGCCATGATGCAGGCCGTGCTGGCGCAGGCTCTTGAGCGACTCGACCGCGTGCCCCGACAGCAGCAGCTTCTCCATCTCGTCGAACAGTCGCGCCGGCGGAACATTTGCCAGCAGTGGCGCGAGCTCGGGGATCGGCGCGGCGGTCTTCTTTTCGATGGTGATGCCGAGCTTGGCCGCGAGTCGCGCGCCGCGCAGCATGCGCACCGGGTCTTCGCGGTAGCGCGTGACCGGGTCGCCGATCAGCCGCAGGCGCCGCGCTTTGACGTCGGCAACGCCGCCGACATAGTCCCAGACCTGCTCGGTGGACGGATCGAAGTAGAGCGCGTTGATGGTGAAGTCGCGGCGCTGCGCATCCTGCGCCTGCGAGCCGAAGACGTTGTCCGACAGGAGCCGACCGTGCTCGTCGGCGACGTCGTCGCCGGTCTGCAGCGAGCGGAAGGTGGCGACTTCGATGGTCTCGGCGCCCGCGAGCACGTGCACCAGCCGAAAGCGCCGGCCGATGATGAAGGCGCGCCGGAACAGCGGCTTGATCTGCTCCGGCGTCGCGTCGGTCGCGAGGTCGAAATCCTTGGGCGTGATGCCGAGCAGCAGATCGCGCACGGCGCCGCCGACGATGAAGGCCTTGAAGCCGGCCTGCTGCAGCTTGCGGATGACGTCTTGCGCGCCGCGCGAGATCTGGCTCTTGCGGATCGGATGCGCGTCCGCGACCGTAGATGAGCGGCTTGGAGGACGCCTTGCCGGGAATCAGGCGCGCGAAAAAGCGGCGAATCATCGAACCATCGAACGGGAGCGGGTTGGGCGGGTTGTGCCTCGCGCGATGCTCGCAAAATGCGGTCGCGCTCATCGGGCAAGAATCTGGCCGCAACAAGGCGGGAATGCCGCAGCATCATAGCATGTCGGGCGCCGCGCGGCGTGGCACCGGGGGCCGAAATCGCGGATAATCGCGGGTCCGAGAATCGACGCGTCATCCAGGAGAATCCATGCCCAGCTCGCAGCACGTCAAGGTCCCGGCCGGCGGCCAGAAGATCAGCGTCAACAAGGACTTCAGCCTCAACGTTCCGGATCAGCCGATCATTCCGTACATCGAGGGTGACGGCACCGGGCTCGACATCACGCCGGTGATGATCAAGGTCGTCGACGCTGCCGTGGCGAAAGCCTACGGCGGCAAGCGCAAGATCCACTGGATGGAGATATTCGCCGGCGAAAAGTCGACCAAGGTCTACGGGCCGGACGTGTGGCTGCCGGAAGAAACGCTGGCGATCGTCAAGGAGTACGTGGTCTCGATCAAGGGGCCGCTGACGACGCCGGTCGGCGGCGGCATCCGCTCGCTCAACGTGGCGCTGCGCCAGGAGCTCGACCTCTACGTCTGCCTGCGCCCGGTGCAGTATTTCGCCGGCGTTCCAAGCCCCATGAAGGCGCCTGAGAAAGTGAACATGGTGATCTTCCGCGAGAACTCGGAGGACATCTACGCCGGCATCGAATGGGCGGCGGAGTCCGCCGGCGCGAAAAAGATCATCGACTTCCTGATCAATCAGATGGGCGTCAAGAAGATCCGCTTCCCGCGACACGTCCGCCATCGGCATCAAGCCCGTGTCGCGCGAAGGCACCGAGCGCCTCGTGCGCAAGGCGATCCAGTACACGATCGACAACGACCGCAAGTCGCTGACCATCGTGCACAAGGGCAACATCATGAAGTTCACCGAGGGCGGCTTCCGCGACTGGGCCTACGCGCTGGCGCAAAAGGAGTTCGGCGCGCAGCCGATCGACGGCGGCCCGTGGTGCAAGATGAAGAATCCCGAAGACAGGCCGCGAGATCGTCGTCAAGGATGTCATCGCCGACGCCTTCCTGCAGCAGATCATCCTGCGGCCGGACGAGTACGACGTCATCGCCACCCTGAACCTCAACGGCGACTACATCTCCGACGCGCTGGCGGCGCAGGTCGGCGGCATCGGCATCGCGCCCGGCGCCAACCTGTCCGACACGGTCGCGATGTTCGAGGCGACCCACGGCACCGCGCCCAAGTACGCCGGCAAGGACTACGTCAATCCGGGCTCGGAGATTCTATCGGCCGAAATGATGCTCGTGCACATGGGCTGGAAGGAAGCCGCGGCGCTGATCGTCAAGAGCCTCGAAAAGGCGATCGCCGACAAGGTTGTAACGTACGATTTCGCGCGCCTCATGACCGGCGCCACGCAAGTCTCCTGCTCCGGCTTCGGCAAGGCGATGATCGAGAGGATGTGACGTTGCGAGGCCTGACGAGGGGCCCCGCGCGTAGCGTGGGGATCGGCAGGGAATTACGAGTCAACGTCGGAGGCCGACACGCGACGCGGTGATCTCGCAAGCGTGCAGAGGCCGAGGCGCGAGCCCCCGACGTCGCGGGTCGCCCCACGCGCAGCGTGGGGATCGGCGGGGAATTGCGAGTCGACGTCTGAGGCCGACACGCGACGTCGCTATCTCGCCAACCGGACAGAGCCGCGGCGCGATCGCGACGTCGCCAGTCGCCCCACGCGCAGCGTGGGGATTGAGCCGTCCGAGCGGCGGGGTCGACGGCAAGCGTGTCGCACGCTCGACTTGAGATATAAGGACGAGCCGATTTCCGTGTTGGCGGGAATGACGGCGCGCGGGAGCGCTGCGGCGACAAGGCGAACCTGTCGCTTCGCTCGCGCAGACCGCGGCGACGACACGCCTCGCGTTTCGGCGCGCCGGCGCGCCGCGAAATCCAATCGCGCGCTCCGCGCGTAAGACAGGATGGCTGCCGCCGGCGTCGCAAAGCCGACGCGCGAGCCTTCCGAAACACACGGTAGGCTTCAGATTTGAACCAGTCGGCCTTTGCGGTTGCCAAAGGTTTCCGGCCGGACGCGCGCTCTTGACCGATCGGCGGAGCGAACGCCGCCGGGAGCGACGCGTTTGCAACAGTCAGCCAGGAAATTCGCGTGCCGCGGCGGGCAAATGGTCCCGCTCTTGAAAAATCTGTTGTTATCATCAACCTTTGGGTAGCGAACGGTAAGGTCTCCTGGGCGGCAATGGCCAAACACGAACAGGAAGGCAATGTCCTCGAAGTACAGAAGACCCGGCTCAAGCCCCCGCCACTGTACAAGGTCATTCTGCTCAACGACGACTACACGCCGATGGACTTTGTCGTCGTCGTGTTGCAGACTGTATTCGCAATGAGCCGGGAGAAGGCGACGCAGGTCATGTTGCAGATTCATCGCGAGGGCATGGGAGTGTGCGGAACGTATGTTCGCGAAGTTGCCGCGAACAAGAGAGATCAGGTGCTGGATTTCGCACGCAGGTATCAGCATCCGTTACAGTGCACCATGGAGGAGACTTGAACGTTAATCCATCGTTGGCGAGCGCAAACCGCGAGCGCGGCGATGGGATCGGGACCGAACTATGATTGCGCAGGAACTGGAAGTTTCCCTCCATATGGCTTTTGTCGAAGCTCGGCAGAAGCAGCACGAGTTCATCACCGTCGAGCACCTGCTGCTCGCGATGCTCGACAATCCGTCGGCAGCCGAGGTGCTGAAAGCCTGCGGCGTCGATTTGGACGAGCTGCGCGGCGTGCTGACCGACTTCATCAATGAGCACACGCCCCGGCTGTCGCCGCACTCCGACGCGGATACCCAGCCAACCCAGGGATTCCAGCGCGTCATCCAGCGCGCGATCCTGCACGTCCAGTCATCCGGCAAGAAGGAAGTCACCGGAGCCAACGTCCTGGTCGCGATCTTCGGCGAGAAGGAGTCGCACGCCGTTTATTTCCTGAACCAGCGGGGTGTCACCCGCCTGGACGTGGTCAACTACATCGCTCACGGCATCACCAAGCACGCGCAGCAGAAGGCGGACAAGGCCGAGTCGTCGAAGGAAGAGAGCGACGGCGACGCGCAGCCCGCCGGAGCGCTCGACGCCTACACGATCGACCTCAATCATCTGGCGAAGCAGGGCAAGATCGATCCGCTGATCGGACGCGAGCACGAGCTCGAGCGCGTCATCCAGGTTCTCTGCCGCCGCCGCAAGAACAATCCGCTGCTGGTCGGCGAGGCCGGCGTGGGCAAGACCGCCATCGCCGAAGGGCTCGCGCGCCGGATCAACGAGGGTGCCGTTCCGGAGCTCCTCAAGGACTATGTCGTCTATTCGCTGGACATGGGAACGCTGCTGGCCGGAACGAAATACCGCGGCGATTTCGAGCAGCGCCTGAAAGCGGTGCTCAAGCAGCTGACCGAGAACCCGAAGTCGATCCTGTTCATCGACGAGATCCACACCATCATCGGTGCCGGCGCGGCGTCGGGCGGAACGCTGGACGCATCCAACCTGTTGAAGCCGGCGCTGTCGACCGGGGCGCTCAAATGCATCGGCGCGACCACGTATAACGAATATCGCGTGATCTTCGAGAAGGACCACGCGCTGTCGCGACGTTTCCAGAAGATCGACGTGCCCGAGCCGTCCATCGCCGAGACCATCGAGATCCTCAAGGGGCTGAAGACGCGTTTCGAGGAGCACCACGGCGTGAAATACGCGCCGGCTGCGCTGACGACCGCCGCCGAGCTCGCCGCGCGCTTCATCAACGACCGCCATCTGCCTGACAAGGCGATCGACGTCATCGACGAGGCCGGCGCGGCGCAGAAGATCCTGCCCAAGTCGAAGCAGAAAAAGGTCATCAACAAGTCCGAGATCGAGGAGATCGTTGCCAAGATCGCCCGCATCCCGGCCAAGAGCGTTTCGTCGGACGACCGCAACGCGCTGAAGACGCTCGATCGCGACCTGAAGAACGTGGTGTTCGGCCAGAACCAGGCCATCGACGCGCTGGTCGCGGCCATTCGCATGGCGCGCTCGGGGCTCGGCAATCCGCGCAAGCCCATCGGCAATTTCCTCTTTTCCGGCCCGACCGGCGTGGGCAAGACCGAGGTCGCGCGCCAGCTCGCCTATTGTCTTGGCGTGGAACTGCTGCGCTTCGACATGTCCGAATACATGGAGCGGCACGCGGTATCGCGCCTGATCGGCGCGCCGCCGGGCTACATCGGCTTCGACCAGGGCGGCCAGCTGACCGAGTCGATCAGCAAGCACCCCTACAGCGTGCTGCTGCTCGACGAGATCGAGAAGGCGCATCCGGACATCTTCAATATCCTGCTGCAGGTGATGGACCACGGCACGCTGACCGACAACAACGGCCGCAAGGCGGATTTCCGTAACGTCATCATCGTCATGACGACCAACGCGGGCGCCGACATGCTGTCCAAGAACTCGATCGGATTCACGCACAACAAGCAGGCCGGCGACGAAATGGAGTCGATCAAGCGCATGTTCACGCCGGAGTTCCGCAACCGCCTGGACGCGACGATTTCCTTCGCTTCGCTCGACCACGAGGTGATTCTCCGCGTCGTCGACAAGTTCCTGCTCGAGCTCGAGAACCAGCTGCACGAGAAGAAGGTCGAGGCGTCGTTCACGCAGAATCTCAAGGAGTTCCTGGCCAAGAAGGGCTTCGACCCGCAAATGGGCGCGCGCCCGATGGCGCGGTTGATCCAGGACACGATCCGCAAGGCGCTGGCCGACGAGCTGCTGTTCGGCAAGCTGACCGGTGGCGGCAAGGTCACCATCGACATCGGCAGCGATGAGAAGATCAAGCTCGACTTCGACGAAGCAAAAGAGGTCGAGCCGGTGGCGTAATGTAGGGCAGGTCGGGGGTTGTAGCTTTACGCGGGGGCCTGATCGGCCCCCGTTTCCATTTCGGTCGTTGCTTTTGCGGGTTCTCGAGCGTCGGCGCGTTTACGTCAGCCCGATAGGCGACAATAGGCGAGTCCGTCATTCCCGCTCATTTTCGTAACTGAGCGGGAATCCAGTGTCTTTTGACGAAAGTCGAGTTTCGGATCCTCAGCAGTATTTGAACCGTATGCACCGCGCGATGCAATTCCATCTGATGATTGGCGCAATGGCGCTGGTGGCGCTTCCGGCCTCCTTCGCCTTCGCCGCCGACGTTGCGCCGTATGCGAACCTCGGCCGCGACATCGCCGCGAACTGCGCCAACTGTCACGGAACCGACGGCAGGAGCGTCAGTAGTGCGATCCCCAGTCTCGCGGGCCAGGATGCGCAGGCAATCGTGCAGCGCATGAAGGACTTCCGCGATGGCCGTCGTCGCTCTACCGTGATGCAGCAGCTCGCAAAGGGTTACACCGACGCGCAGATCGAGGCGGCCGCTGCCTACTTGGCCGCTCAGCCGAAGGCGAAGCCATGAGCTCGCGCGGCCGCGGGAAGGATCGCATCGCGAGCGGCCGCCGACGGTTCCTGGGGTGCGTTTCCGCGTCGCTCGCGGCCGCGGCGATCGGCGCTTCGGGCAAGGCCGGCGCGCGCGGCGGCACCGAGCGTAGTGGTCGTCGGCGCGGGATATGGCGGCGCGACCGCCGCCAAGTACATTCGCATGTGGAGCGGCGGCAAGATCGACGTCACCGTCATCGAGCGCGAAGCCGCATTCGTCTCCTGCCCGGTGTCCAACCTCGTCATCGGCGGCAGCCGAACGCTTGCCGACATCACCGTGCCTTTCGACGGCCTGCGTAAATGGGGCGTGCGCGTCGTTCGCGACGAGGCGCTCGACATCGATCCGGTTGCGCGCACGGTCAAGCTCGCGCGAGGCGAGGCGCTTGCCTACGACCGCTTGATACTCTCGCCGGGCGTCGACTTCATCTACGACGACATCCCGTCGCTTGCCACGGCGGCAGCGCAGGATAGGGTGCTGCACGCATGGAAGGCCGGGCCGCAAACGGCTCGCCTTGCGCGCGCAGCTCGAGGCGATGCCCGACGGCGGCGTTTTCGCGATCCACATTCCCAAGGCGCCCTTTCGATGTCCGCCGGCGCCTTACGAGCGCGCGTGCCAGGTCGCGCATTATTTCTCGACGAGCAAGAAAAAATCCCGGATCATCGTCCTCGATTCCAACGAGGAGATCCAGTCCAAGAAGGCGCTCTTCGCCGGGCGCATGGGAATCCCTGTACAAGGGCTATCATCGATTACCGTCCGAACAGCTCGCTGGTCGACGTGGATCTCGCGACGCGGACGCTCAAGCTCGATTTCGACGATGTGCGGGCCGACGTGATCAACGTCATTCCTCCGCAGCGTGCCGGCGCCATCGCGCGAAGGCTGGGCATGGCCAACGCCAACGATCGCTTCTGCCAGGTCGACTTCCTGACCTACGAGTCGACCGCGCAGCGCGGCATCCACGTGCTCGGCGATTCGATCCAGGTCGCGCCGCTGATGCCCAAGTCGGGCCACATGGCCAATCAGCACGCGAAAGTTTGCGCGGCCGCGGTCGTTGCGCTGCTGTCGGGCGCAGAGGTCAACCCGATGCCGGTCATCGCCAACACCTGCTACAGCTACGTCGACGACAAGCAGGTGGGTCACGTCACTTCGGTCCATGCCTACGATCGCGCGCAGAAGACCATGCTCGTCGTGCCGGGCAGCGGGGGCTTGTCGCTCACGGCCAATGAGGGCGAGCGTGTTTTCGCCGAGGCGTGGGCGCGCAACATCTGGGCCGACATGCTGATGTAAGCGGCTAGCGTCGCGTAGTCGATTGCCGCACGACGCTGCGACGGACGCCGCCTGTTCGAGTCGCGCCAGCCCGGCGCACGCGTGCCAACGGCGCGCAAAACGACGAATAATCAAGTCGCATGGCCGAGGCACTGGATTGGGCGCATCGCTGAGCGTTACGTGCGCCGCAACAACAATTCGCCGTGTGAGCCGGGTCCGATTCCTCGTCGTCGGCGTAGCATTTTAACCATATGATTATTAATGCGCAATTATCCCGCTGCAGCGCATCAAATTTTGTTGTCATGCAGCATTAACTTTGCTAACGTCACATCAGGCGGGCGCTCCAAGGAGCGCGCGCACAGGGCTTGGGCAAGAACACCTACCCCATCCATGCCCGACTGGCCGGTCGAACGATCTTCGCCGGTCCGTGCAGTGAAATGCCCGCGTCAACGAGCGCGCGTGTTTCACCAACCGGGTCGCTCTTGCGCGCGATTTTTTCGCGCAAAGGCGTCCTCGACCAAGTGCCGGCTCGCGTCGTCGACGCGAACTCGGTTGGCCATGCTGACGATGGGAGCAACGATGGGCTACACGACGGGATACGATCTCGAAGCGGCAAGACTGAAAAAGGACTGGGCGGAGAATTCCCGCTGGAAAGGCATCAAGCGCGGCTACACGGCCGAAGAGGTCGTGCGCTTGCGCGGCTCGATGCACATCGAGCACACGCTCGCGCGGCGCGGCGCGGAAAAGCTGTGGAAGCTGGTCAACGAAGAGCCGTTCGTGAGCACGCTCGGCGCGATGACCGGCAATCAGGCGATGCAGCAGGTCAAGGCCGGCCTGAAGGCGATCTACCTGTCCGGCTGGCAGGTCGCCGCCGATGCGAACGTCGCCGGCGAGATGTATCCCGACCAGTCGCTGTATCCGGTCAATTCGGTGCCCGTCGGTCGTGCGGCGGATCAACAGCACGTTCATGCGCGCGGACCAGATCCAGCACATGGAGGGCAAGCAGCGACATCGACTTCTTCGCGCCGATCGTCGCCGATGCCGAAGCCGGATTCGGCGGCGTGCTCAACGCCTTCGAGCTGATGAAGGCGATGATCGATGCCGGCGCCGCAGGCGTGCATTTCGAGGACCAGCTGGCGTCGGTCAAGAAGTGCGGCCACATGGGCGGCAAGGTGCTGGTGCCGACGCGCGAGGCCGTCGAGAAGCTCGTCGCCGCGCGGCTCGCCGCGGACTGCATGGGCGTGCCGACGGTCATTCTCGCGCGCACCGATGCCGAGGCCGCGGATCTCGTGACGTCCGACATCGACGACAACGACAAGCCGTTCTGCACCGGCGAGCGCACGGTCGAGGGCTTCTACAGGACGCGCAACGGCCTCGATCAGGCGGTATCGCGCGGGCTCGCCTACGCGCCGTACGCCGATCTGCTCTGGTGCGAGACCGGCAAGCCCGACCTCGAGTTCGCCAAGGCATTCGCCGACGCGATCCACGCCAAGTTTCCCGGACAAGATGCTGGCGTACAACTGCTCGCCGTCGTTCAACTGGAAGAAGAATCTCGACGATGCGACGGTCGCGCGGTTCCAGCGCGAGCTGGGCGCGATGGGCTACAAGTTCCAGTTCATCACGCTCGCCGGCTTCCACAGCCTGAACTACAGCATGTTCAATCTCGCGCACGGCTACGCCCGCAGCCAGATGACGGCGTTCGTCGAGCTGCAGGAAGCCGAGTTCGCGGCGGTCGCCGAAGGGATTCACCGCGATCAAGCATCAGCGCGAGGTCGGGACCAGCTACTTCGACGCGGTGACGCAGACGATCCAGGGGGCCAGGATCGTCGACGACGGCGCTCAAGGGATCGACCGAGGACGAGCAGTTCTTCGACAAGCCGAAAGCGGCGTTGTCGGTCGCCAACGCGTAGCGCACCAGTCCAGCAAGCCCGCTTCGCCGCCGGCCGCGCCGTCCCGTCATCGGGCGCCGCGGCCGGTGTGTTTCCGGCACGGCCGCTCATCGCGGCCGTCGCGATCTATAGTGCGGCATGGACGAGGCGACACAGCGGATCTTTTTCGCGCTCTGGCCGGACGCACGGTCGCCGATGCGCTCGCGGCGCTTGCGCGCGACGTTGCGATCGAGTCCGGCGGGCGTCCGATCGCCGACCGGCAACGCTCACCTGACGCTCGCGTTTCTCGGGAATCAACCCGCCGCTGTCGTGCGCGCGCTCAGCGCCTCCGCGTGCGCGAATCGTCGGCTCCCGGCGTTCGATCTCGTTGTCGATCGGGTCGAATCCTGGCGCAAGAATCAGCATCGCCTGGGCTGGCGTGCAAAGCGTGCCGCCGCCGCTCATCGCGTTGCACGGCGCACATCGCCGCGATCGCTTCGCGCGGTCGGCATCGAGCCGGAGGATCGGCCGTTTTCCGCGCACGTCACGTTGGCGCGACGCATCGAGAGGAGCGTGCAGCGATCTCTCGTACCGCCGATCCTGTGGCACGGCAACCGCGTTTGCGCTGGTCGCGTCGGAACTGTCCTCCGCGGGCGCGCGGTATCGCGTTCTGTCGAGCTGGCCGCTGGCTGCGAGTGCCTAGCCGATATCGATAGGCGAGCCGGCGTCGAAGCGCCGCGAGTCGATCTCGTCACCCTCGCGCGATCGGCCGCTTCGGATCGGCGATCCATTCGCTCCACGATCCCGGATACAGGCGCGATCCCGGAAGGCCGGCGACAGCCATCGCCAACGCGTTGTGACACGCGGTGACGCCCGAGCCGCATTGATGGACGACGCGCACGGGCGAAGAGTCCTGCAGCAGCGCGTGGAATTCATCGCGGAGCTGCAGTGCGTGGCTTGAACGTGCCGTCGGGCGCGAGGTTCGCGGTGTAGGGACGATTGATGGCGCCCGGTATGTGGCCCGCAACCGGATCGATCGGCTCGACATCGCCTCGATAGCGCTCCGGCGCGCGCGCATCGATGACCGTCAGCGCGCCATCGTCGAGATGCTCGGAGGACTTCCTCGGACGACGCCGTGGCTGCCGGCTCCTTCGCGACGAACGCCGCGGGACGGATGCGTGGCGCGTCCCGTGGTCAACGGACGGCCTTCCGCGGTCCAGCGGTCGAGCCCGCCGTCGAGCACGGCCACCGCGGGATGTCCCAGCCATTGCAGCAGCCACCACAGGCGTGACGCCCACATGCCGTTGTTCTGGTCGTAGGCGACGACCTGTTTGGAATCGTCGATGCCTGCGCGCTGAAGCGTCGCGGCGATGTCGGCGATCGCCGGCAGCGGATGCCGCCCGTTGGCGCCGGTTCTCGGCGCCGGACAGGTCGCGGTCCATGTGCATGAATTGCGCGCCCGCGATATGCGACGCGCGATAGGCTTTCTCGCCGGCGTCGACGTCGGCCAGGTTGTGGCGGCAATCGACGATGACCCATGCCGGATCGTCGAGCCGCGCGGCAAGCTCTGCCGTCGATATCAGCGTCGTGTACGGGATGCGGCTGGTCAAAACAGCTTGCCTTGGATCGCCCACACCTCGATCGGCCCGAGGTTGAGCGGCCGCAGGGTGCTTTCGAGGTTCTTGCGATCGCCGACCGCGATCACGACCATGCCGGCGGGATCGAGATAGCGCCGCGCGAGCGGTTCCAGAGCCGGCGCTGTTACCGCGCTGAACTGCGGCGGCAGTCTGCGGTAGTAGTCCGGCGCAAGGCCATAGGCGAACAAGTCGGCAAACGATCCCGCCGTCGCCTCGTTGGTCTCGAACAGTCCGGGCAGCGACTGCGTGAGCGAGCCGCGAGCGCGCTTCAGCTCGTCCGCGGCGAGCGGCGCCGAGGTCACGCGCTTCAATTGCGCGAACACTTCCTTGACGGCGGGCGCGGACACGTCGCTGCGCACCGCGGTGCGAATGACGAAGGGAGCGGGCGCGCGGCCGTAGTTGAAGCGCGATCCGATGCCGTAGGTGTAGCCCTTGTCTTCGCGCAGGTCGAGGTTCAGGCGGCTGGTGTAGGCGCCGCCGAAGGCTTCGTTGAGCACCTGCAGCGCGGCGAAGTCGGGCGTCGTGCGTACCGTGCCGATGCGCCCGATGCGAAGCTCCGTCTGCGGCGAATCGGGTTTGTCGACGATGATGATGCGCGCGCTTGGATGGCACCGGCCGCGCCTCCGCTGCGCTGCCGACCGCCGCGATCGCGCCGCTCGCGGTTTCCAGTCTCCCCATTGCGCTCGACCAGCGCCTTGAGGCTGACGGGATCGATCGCTCCGACGACGATCAGCGCGGCGTTGTCCGGCCGGAAATGGCGCTGCCACACGCGCGCGCAAGTCCGCTTCGCCGATTCGCTTCACCGACGCTTCGGTGCCGATGGTCGAATTTCCATACGGGTGAGCGGGGCCGTACAGCGCGAGCGCAAGCGCCACGTCGGCGAGCGCGGCGCCGTCTTCGCGCAATTCCGCGATGCTGGAGAGGCGCGAGCTTGCGCTGGCGCTCGATTTCGTCGGCAGGAAACGTCGGATGCTGCGCCATGTCGGCGAGCAAGGCGAGGGCGTCGGGAAAGTTGCGCGCCAGCGCGTCGATCTCGAGCGAGGTGACATCGCGCAAGGTTTGCGATGCGTACCCGGCGCCGAGCCGATCGAGCTCGTCGGAGAGTTGCTGCGAGGTACGCGAGGCCGTGCCTTCCTCGAGCATCGCCGCGGTGAAATCGGAAACGCCGGGCAGCGCGGGATCGCCGGCGGCGCGGCCCGCGTCGACGACCAGCTGCGCGCTGACGATGGGAAGATTCGGGCGCTGCAGGTAGAGAACCTTGAGGCCGTTCGCCAGCACGAAGGACTGCGGCGCGGGCAGCGTCGGGATGCGTGCGCGGCCGGCTTTGGGCGTCGCGTTGCGCCAGCGCTCGTCGGCGTTGATCGACTCGGTTCCCGGGTTGCGCGCGATCTCCGGCGCCGGCGGATCCGGATCGAGATGCCTGTCGCCGCGCACCGCGAGCATGACCACGCGCGCATCCTTGCGAGAGATGCTCGCGCACGGCGCGCTGCACGTCGGCAGGCGTGACGCGCGCGTAGCGCTCGATGTCCTTCGGCAGGTAGCCCGGGTCGCCGGTGTACTGGTTGTAGATGATTCAGCAGGTCCGCGCGGCCGCCGCACTTTCTGCAGGCCCTGATAGAGCGAGCGCTCGATCTGATTGCGCGCGCTCTCGACTTCCGCGTCGGAAGGCGGCTCGGATGCGAGCCGGTCGAGCTCCGCGTCGATCAGCGGTTGCAGCTCGGCCGCGGTGTGCCCGGATCGCGCCATCGCCTCGATCTCGAAAAACGATGTCAGCGCGTATGGGTCCTGGCTCGGCGGACACTTCCTGCGCGAGCTTGCAAGTCATACACGAGCTTCTTGTACAGCCGGCTCGATTTTCCGCCGGCGAGAATGTAGCCGGCGATCGCGAGCTCCGCGTCGCCCGGCTTGAACCTCGGCGGCGTGAGCCACGCGAGGTCGAGGCGCTCGAGCTCGATCCTGTCCGTGACGGTGATGCGCTTCTCGGCGGTCAGCGCAGGCGTGACGACCGACGGCGCCGGCACGTCGGGGCCGCGCTTGAACGAGCCGAAGTATTTCTGCACCAGGCGCTTGGCCGACGCGGTGTCGAAATCGCCGACGAGGGTCAGCGTGGCGTTGTTGGGACGATAGTAGCGCTTGAAAAAATCGCGCACGTCGGCGAGGCTCGCCGCCTGGATGTCGAGATGCGAGCCGATGATGGCCGCACGGTACGGGTGGCCCGGCGGGAACAGCGCGTGAATCAGCGCTTCGTCGGCGATGCCATAGGGCCGGTTCTCGTATGACTGCCGCCGCTCGTTGCGCACGACGTCCTGCTGATTGGACAGCGCCGTCTGGTCGAGCGAGTCGAGCAGGTAGCCCATGCGATCGGCGTGTGTCCACAACGCGAGCTCGAGCTGATTGGCCGGCACCGTGTCGTAGTAGTTGGTGCGGTCGAACGAAGTCGACGCATTGGAATCCGTGCCGCCGGCGCCCTCGAGCAGCTTGTCGGCCGCGCCGCGCGGAATGTGCTTGCTGCCCGTGAACATCATGTGCTCGAAGAGGTGCGCGAAGCCCGTGCGCCCCGGCTCCTCGTTTGCCGCGCCCACGTGATACCAGATGTCGACCGCGACCAGCGGCAGGCTGCGGTCCTGCGACAGGATCACCTCGAGGCCGTTGTCCAGCCGATACTTCTCGTACGGAATGCTCGGCGGATCCTCGGCCGAGGCGATCGGGGCGTGCAGCGACAGCGCCAACGCACCGGCCACAACCGCCCGCACCCGCGTCGCCATCATTTCGTTCTAGCCGATCTCGCCGAGCTCGCGGCGCAAGTACTCGTGGAAGTGCTGCATGCCGTCTTCCATCGGCGACTGGTACGGCCCCGTCTCATTGCGGCCGAGCTTGTAAAGCGCCCGCCGTCCCGCATCCATCCTGAGCGCAATTTCATGATCCTCGGCCGACGTCTCCATGTATGCCGCCTGCTCCGCTTCCACGAACTCGCGCTCGAAAAGCGCGATTTCCTCCGGATAGTAGAACTCGACGACATTGGTCGTCTTGTCGACGCCGCGCGGAATGACCGTGCTGACGATGAGCACATGCGCGTACCACTCGACCATGATGTTGGGATAGATGGTCAGCCAGATCGCGCCGTGCGCGGGAGCCTTGCCGTCGTAGTACGCGAGGACCGCGTTGTGCCAGCGCTCGTAGGCCTTGGTGCCCGGCTTGGCGAGTCCGTTGTTTACGCCGACGGTTTGCAGCGAGTAGCGTTCGCCAAACTGCCACGCGAGGTCGTCGCAGGTCACGAACTGCCCGAGACCCGGATGAAACGGCTCTACGTGGTAGTCCTCGAGATAGACTTCGACAAAGGTCTTCCAGTTGTAGTTGCACTCCTGCGATTTCGACGCGATCGAGCACATAGCCCGAAAAATCGAGATCCTGTGCGGCACGCATGCCGGCCAGGTCGGCTTTGATGTCGCGCGTGCCCTCGAAGAGGAGCCCGTTCCACTGCTGCAGCGGTGTGCTGTGCAGCCTCACGCACGGCTGCTCCGCGAAATGCGGCGCACCGAGCAGCTTGCCGTCGAGCTGGTAGGTCCAGCGGTGGATCGGGCAGACGATGTTCGAGGCAGTCCCGCGCCCCGTCAGCATGATGGCCTGGCGGTGGCGGCAGATGTTGGACAGCAGTTCCACGCCGGTATCGCTGCGGACCAGCACCTGCGCGTTGTCGCGCCAGGCGAGCGCCTGATAGTCGCCCTTGTTCGGGACCATCAATTCGTGGCCGACGTAGCCCGGACCACGGTCGAACAGAACCTTGCGCTCGAGCTCGAGCAGCGCGGGATCGTTATAGCAGGAGACGGGCAGTTGCGACGTGGACTGTCGCAGCCGCTCGCGTGTCGCGAGATTGGACATCAGCCTTCCCTTTTCGTGAACCGCCAACCCAACAAACAATATAAGGAGCGACCGAATCGCCCCCCAACCGCTTTGCTAAGTCAGCCCGCTACGAAAAGCTTTCGTATCAAGGCTGCGTCGTCAAATGAACTGAAAATTATAGCGCGAATTCAGCGCTGCGGCAAATCGAGCCAGCCGGGTCGCGCGATCGCCAGGCGTATCATTGGCCGCCCCCGCGCAATTGGGGTATTCTTGAGTGCTTTTCAAGCGCGCGTTTGCGCGATTTGCCACCTCCCGCGCGCGAAGCGCGCGCCATTCCGCATGTCCGATACCGCGTCCAAGACCGCAGCCGCGCCGGCTAGTTTCGAGAGCGCACTCGCCGAGCTCGAAACTATCGTCGAGACGATGGAAAGCGGACAGTTGCCGCTCGCGGAATCGCTTGCAGCCTACAAGCGCGGCGCCGAGCTGCTGCAGTATTGCCAATCGGCGCTCAAGGACGCGCAACACCAGGTTCAAATCCTGGAGCGCGGAGTGCTCAAGAGCTTCGAGCCCGACGACGCGGCCGGGCGTGGCGAAAGCGATGAATCCTGATGTAGCGTGGGCCATCTGGTCGAGCGAGCGAGCTCAACGCGTCGAGCAAGCGCTCGAAAGGGCGTTGCCCGAACCCGACGAAGCTCCTCGGCCTCTGCACGCGGCGATGCGCTACGCCGTGCTCGGCGGCGGCAAGCGCGTGCGAGCCCTGCTTGCGTACGCTTCTGGCGAGCTCGTGGATGCGGATCCGAACGCGGTCGACCACGCGGCGGTCGCGGTAGAACTCATCCACGCCTACTCGCTGGTTCACGACGATCTTCCGTGCATGGATGACGACGTCCTCCGGCGGGGCAAGCCCACGTGTCACGTCGCCCATGGCGAAGCGATGGCGCTCCTTGCGGGCGACGCGCTGCAGACGCTCGCTTTCGAGATCCTGA
Source organism: uncultured beta proteobacterium (assembly GCA_963730465.1). GTDB lineage: Bacteria > Pseudomonadota > Gammaproteobacteria > Burkholderiales > Casimicrobiaceae > PALSA-1003. The sequence continues at coordinate 90,980 of CAVSRR010000006.1, forward strand.
CCGAGGCGCCGCGGAATCGCGCGCAAGGGGACCTTCCGGCGCCGCTCGCGTTGCTCGCGGCGGCTGCGGGCTCGCGCGGAATGGCCGGTGGACAGGCGCTCGATCTGTCCAACGTCGGCGCCGCGCTGACCGTCGATGAGCTCGAGCAGATGCACGCACTCAAGACCGGTGCTCTGATCAAGGCCGCGGTGCTTCTCGGCGCCGGCTGCGGTCGAGCGCTGAGCGCGCCCGAAAACGATGCACTCGATCGTTACGCTTCAGCGGTGGGGCTGGGCTTCCAGGTCGTCGACGACGTGCTGGACGTCGAAGGGACGCCGCAAAGCCTCGGCAAGACCGCGGGCAAGGACGCGATGCAGGGAAAGCCGACCTACGTTTCGCTGCTGGGTATCGAGGCGGCCAAGGCGCGCGTCGCCGAATTGCGCGAACAAGCGCACACTGCTTTGCAGGGCTTTGGCGCCTGTGCCCGCAGGCTCGACGAGCTCGCCGACTGGATAGCGCTCCGCCAGAACTGATGTTGCTCGACACAATCGATACGCCCGGCGATTTGCGCAGACTCGACAAGAGCCAGCTGCCCCAGCTCGCGCGCGAGCTGCGCGACTTCATCGTCAAGTCGGTGAGCCAGACCGGCGGTCACCTGTCGTCGAACCTCGGAACGATCGAGTTGACCGTGGCGTTGCATTACGTTTACGACACGCCGAACGATCGGATCGTCTGGGATGTCGGCCATCAGACCTACGCGCACAAGATATTGACCGGCCGCCGCGAAGGAATGGCGAAGCTGCGTCAATGGGGCGGCATCGCCGGCTTCCCGCGGCGCGACGAGAGTCCCTACGACACCTTCGGTACCGCGCACTCATCGACGTCGATCTCGGCGGCGCTGGGCATGGCGGTCGCCGCGCAAAGCAAAGCTGAGGATCGCAGGGTCGTGGCCGTGATCGGCGACGGCGCGATGAGCGCCGGCATGGCGTTCGAAGCGCTCAACAATGCCGGCGCGCTGGGCACCGACATGTTGGTCATTCTCAACGACAACGACATGTCGATCTCCGAGCCGGTCGGGGCGCTCAACAACTATCTCGCGCGGCTCCTATCGAGCCGCGTGTACAACTACGTGCGCCGCGGTGGCAAGGAAGTGCTGTCCAAGATGCCGCCGGTCAAGGATTTCGCCAGACGCTGGGAAGAGCACATGAAGGGCATGGTGCTTCCCGGCACGCTGTTCGAGGAATTCGGCTTCAACTACATCGGGCCGATCGACGGGCACGACCTGGACACGCTCGTGAAGACCCTGTCGAACCTCAGGGACTTGCGCGGACCCGCAACTGCTGCACGTGGTCACCGGCAAAGGCCACGGCTACGCGAAGGCCGAGGAAGATCCGATCCTGTACCACGGTGTCACCAGGTTCGATCCGGAGGCCGGCATCGTTCCCAAGGCGCCGGGGAAGCCGAGCTACACGCAGGTCTTCGGCGATTGGCTGTGTGATATGGCCAAGCGCGATTCGCGGCTCATCGGCATCACGCCAGCGATGCGCGAAGGCTCAGGTCTGGTGCGTTTCTCCACGGAATACGCGAGCCGCTATTTCGACGTCGGCATCGCCGAGCAGCACGCGGTGACCTTCGCCGCCGGGCTTGCATGCGAGGGCATGAAGCCGGTGGTGGCTATCTACTCGACTTTTCTCCAGCGCGCGTATGACCAGTTGATCCACGACGTCGTCCTGCAGAACCTTCCGGTGATGTTCGCGATCGATCGCGGCGGCCTGGTGGGCGCCGACGGGCCGACTCACGCCGGAAGCTTCGATCTCACTTACTTGCGCTGCCTGCCGAACACCACCGTGATGACGCCCGCTGACGAGAATGAATGCCGGCAGATGCTCTATACGGCGTTCAAGCTCGATACGCCCAGCGCGGTGCGGTATCCACGGGGATCGGGTCCCGGCACGACGGTCACGACGGAGATGCGCGCGCTGCCGATCGGCAAGGGAGAGCTGCGGCGCGAGACCAAGCGCGGCACGGAGCGCATCGGCATTCTCGCCTTCGGCAGCATGCTGCACCCTGCGCTCGCCGCAGGCGAGGCCATCGACGCCATGGTCGCCAACATGCGCTTCGTGAAGCCGATCGACGTCGAATTGATCGAATGGCTGGCCGAGGCCAACGACTACCTGGTGACGGTGGAGGAAAACGTCATCGCCGGAGGCGCGGGAAGCGCGGTCGCCGAAGCGCTATCGCGGCTCGGCATTGTCATCCCGGTGCTGCATCTCGGACTGCCCGACGCGTTCATCGATCAGGGCGATCCGGCGCTGCAGCTTTCGCACTGCGGGCTCGACGCCAAGGGCATCGCGGCGTCGATTGTCGCGCGCTTCGGCGCCCGGCCGGCAGAGGCGACGGTTGCGGCGCTGATGCCCGTGAAAGGTTCGAAGCCCACGGTGAAAGCCTGAGGTTCGGCCCGGTATGACGTATCGCGCGCAGCTCGCTGCGAGAGTTTTCACTACTACGCGCCGGCCGCACTGTCATGTGAGGCGGCGGCGCAAATGCGCCCTCCTTGCCAATCCTGCAACCCAAACCTGATACTCCAACCATGAACCGCCCCGAAGCACCGGTTATACCGGACGTTCAATCCGACTCCGATGCGCGCGAGCTCGCGATCGACAGGGTCGGGATCCGCGGCCTGCGCTATCCGCTGCAATTTGCCGACGGCGCGACCGCGCCTCAGGCGACCGTGGCGCGCTTCAATGTCTACGTCGCGCTGCCGGCCGACCAAAAAGGCACGCATATGTCGCGCCTGGTCGCAGTGATCGACGAGATGAGCGAGCCGCTTTCGCTGGCGAGCATGTCGCCGCTTCTCGATACCATGCTGCGACGGCTCGATGCCGACAGCGGCAGGATCGAAGTCGAGTTCCCGTGGTTCATGCGCAAGACCGCGCCGGTGTCCGGAGCGCCGAGCATGATGGACTACGAGGCCAGGCTTATCGCTGAGCATGCACGCGGCAAGCGCACGATCAGCGCTGCCGTCGTCGTGCCGGTGATGAGCCTTTGCCCGAGCTCCAAGGCGATCTCCGACTACGGTGCGCACAATCAGCGCTCACATCTGACGATTACCGTGCGCCTGCGCATCGGTGGCGTCGCGTCGTCGCTGTCGGAGCTGGTCGCGATCGCCGAACAGGAATCTTCCTGCGAGCTCTATGGACTGCTCAAGCGCGAGGACGAAAAGTACGTCACCGAGCGCGCCTACGATCGGCCGCGTTTTGTCGAGGACCTCGTGCGGGGAGTCGCCGCACGACTGCTCGCAGACGCGCGCTTCGAAGGTTTCATCGTCGCCGCCGAAAACTTCGAATCGATTCACAATCATTCCGCGTACGCGGAGATCGTTCGCGATGTGCAGTCGGGGCAGCCGGGACGTTAAGGACACGAGGCCTGACGCAGGAGACCGGTCGAGATGTCGATTCGCGAGGTGTCATGACGAAAAAGCTCAAGATCAGGTGGCGGACAAGCCCGGAAGCTCACGATTATCCGGCCGCGCGCGCGTACTTGAATCTGCTCTTCGACGCGTCGGCTGCGACGAAGTATGTCAAGCAGCTGCGCAAGGCGCCGCTTTCCGAGTTCGAGGCCAAGGACATCTTCCGCGCGTCCGGATTGTCACTGCTGGGCGGCGGCAATCCGCACGTCGAACAGGAGCGAAAGAAAGTCGCTTCGGGTAAGTCGTTGCCGCCCCTCCTCCTCGTGCGGCGCGCGGACGGCGACCCGGTGATCATCGCCGATGGCTATCACCGGTTGTGTGCTGTCTATTCGTTCGATGAGGAGGCGGTGATTCCCTGCAAGATTGTCTGATTAACGGCGCGCGGGGCTGGGCGTATGCTGCTTGTTCCGAGCGGGCACAAGGTTCCGGTCACAACAATATGCGGGAATCCGGCACGCGCCACTCCGTCGCCGAGGCGGAGGTCGCGGATCTGGCACCTCGTTCGCGTCGCTCTGCGTCGAGATCAAGCCGCCCGAGTGTGCTGCCGGCGGCTTGACTCCTTGCACCCGCGCTTACGAGTCGCGTGCGCGCAGTTCCAGCAAATCTCGTGACAGCTCACCGGAACCGGGACGTGAATCCGACTGTGAATCCGCGTCGAGCGCTTGCGTCGGCCGCAGCAGATCGAGCGAGCCATCCATCTGCCGCACGTCGCCCGTAAGCTCGCCTCCTTCAGCGACGATGAGCTTGCCGTAACGTATCGTTCCCGAGACGCGGCCGGTGCCGTGCACGACGAGCCTCGTCCGCGCCGTGAGGTCGCCGGAAAACTCGCCGAAGATTTCCGCGACGTCGATGGCCGCGGTTCCGCGCAGCGTCCCCGGCTTGGCGATTTGCAGGCCCTTGCTGTAGACCGTCGCCTCCACCTGGCCTTCGACGACCAGGACATCGCAGTCGGAGATCTCGACGCCCTTCAGTTTGATATTGACGCCGACAAAGAGCTTGCTGCCCGGCGTCTCGGCCAGCGCGAGGCCTGGCGCGTAGAGCTCGGGTGTCGATGCGGAGGAGGGCGCCGCCGGGACGGCGTTTTCCTTCGCACGCGCGCCTGCGGCGACTGAGTCGTCGCGCGCCGCGTGTGCGGCGGCGGGTGTGGACGGCGTAGGTGAACGTGAAGCGGGCGCCGGCTGCGCATGGCCACCGATTCCGGCGGGGCGCGGCGACGGGGCCGCGAGCACATTCTTGACGGAGTGTTTCAGTTCGACGGAACCATCGCGGCGGCCGATACCCAGCATGTCGTTCTCCTTCATGTTCGTGTCGATGACGATGTCATTATTCTCCCTCGTTCCGAATAGTGCAATGGGGAATTTCGCATCGCAGCTTCGTTGCTCAGGGAACGGATTTCCGCTTGCCGGCAGTCGCGACAGGCGGAGGATATTCGACCGTCTTCGCGGCGAACCGCTCGAAGGCGTCGCGTCGCGCGAGCAGACGCTCCTGGCGTGATGTCATCATCGGATAGTGGCGTGCGCTCGCAAGTGCGTCGTTCGCCTGCTGGCACTTGCGCGGAGCCGTCACCCAAAGGTCGGGATCGAGGCGGCGCAGATCGAAAGCCGCCGAATAGCTGCGAAGCGTCTTGCGGCCGCGCTTGTCGGAATACTCGTGGAAGTACGACATGGCGAGCTCGCGAAGGCTGCGGTAGATCGGATCGCGATATCGCAAAGCAGTGCCGTTGCTCTTGGAGATCGCGCCCCAGTTGCCGAATCGCCGGAAGAGCGCGAGCACGTGGGGATAGTCCGTCGCCGCGCAGTCGAGATGCATCACCTGCGGCGGTTCGCCGTGAATCCAGAGCGCGCACGCGGCGACGAACGCCGCCTCGATGCAGTGCGCGCGGCGTTGCGCGAGCACCTCGCGCACTGACAGCATCGTCTCGCCGCCTTCCTCGTGGTTGATGGAGATTGAGTTGAGGAACGACTGGATTTTTTGAGGCGTCGAAAGGCGGCTCAAGCAAGCGAACTCGACGCGGGTCAAGCCGAGATCTTCTCGCCGGGCGATACGGCGATGGCTGCGGGTCGTCACGGGCTTTGTCGGTGGCGGTCGCGATTTCGAATCTGCCGGCAACCTTACTCCAATGGCGTCAGGCCTGCGGACGGGCAGGTCCCGGCAGGCTTGGCATACCGGCAAAATGCCGATAGAATTGCGGCATTCTGCTGAACCAGGGACGATCGCATGGCACCGTCGACGATACTCAAGACCCCGTCCGAGGCCGACCCCGGCGCTGGCCGGCAAGCGCTGCGCCGGCTGGCCGAGCTGCTCGCGCTCCCACGCGTCCCCAGGCAGGAACGCGACCTTGCCGAGATCGTCGCCAAGCGCATCGTTCCCGACGCCATCGATCGCCTTGCGCGCGCGGGAGTTCCTCCGCGCCATCTCGATTTCATCATTCCCCCGCGCACCCTCTCGCATCGCAAGGGCAAGGGTGAGCGACTGACGCTCGACGAGTCTGATCGCGCCATGCGCGTTGCCCGCCTCGTGGCGCTGGCCGACGCGGTGTTCGGCGACCATACCAAGGCGCTGGTGTGGCTCGGTGCTCCGGCCGGTCTCTTCTCGGGGAAGAGCGGCTTCGAGCAGATGGTCTCCGAAGCGGGTGCCCGCATCGTCGAAGAAGCGCTGTTGCGCATCGACGAAGGTTATTTCGCCTGACACCCCTTGGCCGCCCGATTCGATCGCTGTCGTGAATATCTGGCGCATCAGCAATCATCGCGATTTGGCCGGCGGCGGCGGCCTGCGCGCCGGCGGAAGGTGGCATTCGCCGGGGCGCCCCATCGTCTACTGCGCCGAGCACCCCGCGAGTGCACTGCTGGAGATCCTGGCGCATCTCGACGTGGCGAACCTCGCGGCGCTGCCAGACGGCTACCAATTGCTGGAGATCGGCGTTCCCGATGCGGTGACGATCGAGTCGCTGCCCACGCACGCGCTCGCGCTCAAATGGCAGAGCGACGAAGCGGCGACCCAGGCCATCGGCGACCGCTGGCTGGCGGGCCGTTCGTCCGCTCTGCTGCGGGTTCCGAGCGCGCTCGTGCCCAAGGTCTGGAACTATCTGGTCAACCCCGCGCATCCCGCGGCGACGCAATTCGAGAATCACCGCCGCGGCCCGGTATCCGTTCGACACGCGCTTGTTCAAATTGGTCGGTGGTGCGAGCAAGCGCTCGCGTCGGTGACCCGTGCATGCGATGCGCCGGGGTACAATTGCATCGTCGCGGCGGTTGGCCGGCGGACGCGCGCCGCCATGCCGCACAACGCAAGCTGATGCGTCACGCTGCGGTCTGGAACCCAAGCGCCGAAACCCGCAAATTCCCGATATGAGCGCGCTGTGAAGCCCGTCGCCATTTTCCGCTTTTCGCCCACCGAGGGCCCCGGCCATTTCGGCGAGTGGCTCGAGACGCAGGGCATTCCCTACGCGCTCTTCGCACTGGATCGCGGTGATCCGGTGCCCGCCAGTGCGCGCGCCTTCGCCGGCATCGGCATGATGGGCGGCCCGATGAGCGCCAACGACGACCTGCCGTGGAACGCGCCGCTGCTAGACCTTCTGCGCGACGCGGTATCCGCTGACGTTCCGGTGATCGGACATTGTCTCGGAGGTCAGCTTTTCGCGAAATCGCTCGGCGCGAAGGTCGGGCGTGCGACGGCGACGGAAATCGGATGGAGCGAGGTCAAAGTGATCGACGCCGCGTCCAATCCCTGGTTCGGCCAGCGCGCGGGCTTTCGGACCTTTCAATGGCACTACGAAGTCTTCGGACTGCCGCTTGGCGCCACGCGCGTCCTGACCAACGGCTTCAATCCCGAGCAGGCATTCGCGTTCGGCAAGCACATCGGCTTCCAATGCCACATCGAGATGACGCGCGAGATGGTCGAGAGCTGGTGCGCGAGCGGCGGAGACGAGCTTCCGCCGCGCTCCAACGGCGCGATCCAGAGCAGAGCCGACATTCTCGAGGACGTCGACACGCGCCTCGCCGCGCTCTCGCGCGTCGCCGACGATGTGTACACCGCGTGGGCGCGAGGACTGGCACGCTGATGCACGCGATCAGGCTTCTTCCCGACCAGCTCATCAATCAGATCGCCGCGGGCGAGGTCGTCGAGCGTCCCGCGGCAGCGCTCAAGGAACTGCTCGAGAACTGCCTCGACGCCGGCGCGACGCAGATCGACATCGATCTTGCCGGCGGCGGAGCCAAGCTCATCCGCGTCGCCGACGATGGCATGGGGATCGATCGCGAGGATCTCCTGCTGGCTGTCGCACGTCACGCGACATCCAAGATTTCCAGTGCCGGCGATCTCGAGGCGATCGGGACGCTGGGCTTTCGCGGCGAGGCGCTCGCCAGCATCGCTTCGGTGTCCCGTCTCGCGCTGACATCGCGCTCGCGCGACAAGCCCCACGCCTGGCGCATCGAGGTCGACGGCGGCGAAGTAGGCGTGCCGCAGCCGGCGGCGCTCTCCAGCGGCACGACCGTGACAGTGCAGGAGCTCTACTTCAATACGCCGGCGCGCAAGAAATTCCTGCGCATCGGACGCAACCGAGTTCGGTCATTGCGACGAAGCGTTTCGCCGCATCGCGCTGTCGCATCCAGACTGCGGATTCACGATGCAGCACAACGCGAGCGTGCGCTACCGGCTGCTCGCGCAGGGGAGGCGTGCGCGCGTGGACGCGCTGCTCGGCGAGGACTTTGCCGCGCAGGCCGCGTTCGTCGACGAGCACGGCCCCGGACTGTCGCTCACCGGCTGGGCGGTGCGGCCGGCGTATGCGACGACCGCGCGCGATGCGCAGTATCTTTTCGTCAATGGCCGCTTCGTGCGCGACCGGGTGCTCTCGCATGCACTGCGCGAAGCCTATCGCGATGTGCTGCACCACGAGCGACAGCCCGCCTACGCGCTGTGGCTCACCATCGAGCCGCGCATCGTCGACGTCAATGTCCATCCGACGAAATCCGAAGTCCGGTTCCGCGACAGCGGCGCGGTGCACCAGTTCGTGCGGCATGCGGTGGAAAAGAGTCTCGCGTCGACCGCCGCGGAGCAGCCCGCGGTGTCGGCCTCGGAGCGTCTGGGCATCGCCGCGGCCCGCGTCCCGCCGCTGGGGTCGTCACAGGGCTGGACCGCGCGCCCGTTCGGGTCGCAGGGTTCGATGACCCTCGGCGCTGCGGAGCCTGCGAGCTTCTACGCCACGCTGTTCGGCGATCGGTCGCGTGGAATGACGCCGTCCGATGACCGCACCGAAGGCCCCGACCTGCCGAATACCGGCGACCATCCGCTCGGCTTTGCGCTGGCGCAGCTGCACGGCGTCTTCGTTCTCGCGCAGAACAGCGACGGCCTGGTGCTGGTCGACATGCACGCAGCGCACGAGCGCATTCTCTACGAGCGGCTCAAGACCGCGCTCGATCTCGCGCTGCCGATGCAGCCGCTCCTGGTACCGGTGACATTCGCGGCCGATGCCGTCGATGTGGCCACCGCCGACGAGAACGCCGCGGTGCTCTCGGCCCTTGGCTTCTCGATGTCCGTGCTCGGGCCGACGACGCTCGCGGTGCGCGGCGTGCCCGCGCTCCTGGTCGATGCCGACGCGGTCGCGCTCGCGCGCGCGGTGCTCGCCGACGTGCGCGAATTCGGAGGAAGCAGGGTGCTGACCGCGCAGCGCGACGACCTGCTGTCGACGATGGCCTGTCACGGCGCCGTTCGCGCGAATCGCAGCCTGACCGTCCCTGAGATGAACGCGCTGCTGCGCGAAATGGAAGCGACGGAGCGCGCGGGCCAGTGCAATCACGGCCGGCCGACCTGGTACCAGCTCTCACTCGGCGATCTCGACCGGCTATTCATGCGCGGGCGCTGAAAGGGTCGACGCCCTTCGCGCCGGCTCCCGCCTCACTCGCCGGCGCAGCTCAACACTTTTCTGCGCGCCCTTTCCCAACCTGTTCATCATGCACCCCGCCATCCTGCTGATGGGACCGACCGCGTCGGGGAAGAGCGCCGTCGCTCTGGAGCTTTCAGCGATGCTGCCGGTCGAGATTGTCAGCGTCGACTCGGCGCAGGTCTACCGCGGCATGGACATCGGCACCGCCAAGCCCGATCCCGCGACGCGCGGGCGCGTCGCCCATCACCTCATCGATCTGATCGAGCCCGACCAGTCGTATTCGGCGGCGCGCTTTCGCGCCGACGCGCTCGCGGCGATGAAGGAGATACGCAGCCGCGGCCGCGTTCCGCTGCTCGTCGGCGGCACGATGCTCTACGTCAAGGCGCTGCGCGAGGGGCTTTCGCGCTTGCCGCAGGCCGACGCTCGCGTGCGTGGCGAGCTGGATCGTCGCGCCGCGGCCGAGGGCTGGCCCGCGCTGCACGCTGAGCTCGCCCGCGTCGATCCCGTCACGGCCGCGCGGCTGAAGACCACCGACAGCCAGCGCATACAGCGCGCGCTGGAAGTTTTTCGCGTCTCCGGAACGCCGCTGTCCGCACTGCAGGGCGCGCGCGACGCGGGCGGCGCGCCCGATTTCGTCGCGCTCGCGCTCGTGCCATCGGATCGCGCCGAGCTTGCATCGCCGCATCGCCGCGCGTTTCGACGCGATGCTCGCGGCGGGACTGGTCGACGAGGTCGTAAGGCTCAGGCAGCGCTATCGCTTGACGGCTGCGATGCCTTCGATGCGCTGCGTGGGTTACCGCCAGATCTGGGACGTGCTCGAGGGCGCGCAGCGACAGGAGGGGATGCGCGAGCGGGCCATCGCAGCGACCCGCCAGCTCGCCAAGCGGCAGCTCACCTGGCTGCGCTCGACGCAGGCTGAGACTGCTCGATTGCCTCGTCACGCCGATCTGCCGCGCCGAATCGCCGCAATCGTCGCTGCGCGACACCGGAGGGTCGTAGCCGGTTAGACGCGCGATTGCTGCTGTGCAATAATCGTTTTTTTGCGCGGTCGATAACGCTTTGCCATGAACGCCCGAACGCTCTACGACAAGCTCTGGGACAGCCACGTTGTCCGCTCGGAAAGCGACGGCACGGCACTGCTGTACATCGACCGGCATCTCGTGCACGAAGTGACGAGCCCGCAGGCGTTCGAAGGCTTGAGGCTTGCGGGACGCGAGCCGTGGCGCATGAGCTCCGTCGTCGCCACCGCCGATCACAACACGCCGACGACGCACTGGGATCTCGGCATCACCGATCCCACCGCGCACGCGCAGATCGATGCGCTCGACGCCAATATGCTCAAGTACGGCGCCAAGGCGTACTTTCCATTCCGCGACAAGCGTCAGGGCATCGTGCACGTCATCGGTCCCGAGACGGGCGCGACGCTTCCGGGCATGACGGTTGTCTGCGGCGATTCGCACACCAGCACGCATGGCGCGTTCGGCTGCCTCGCGTTCGGCATCGGCACCTCGGAAGTCGAGCACGTGCTCGCCACGCAATGCCTGATCACCAAGAAGGCGAAGTCGATGCGGGTGAGCATCGAAGGCACGCTGCCCTTCGGCGTCACGCCCAAGGACATCGCGCTGGCCGTGATCGGCAGGATCGGCACCGCCGGCGGAAGCGGACACGCGATCGAGTTCGACGGCTCGGCGGTTCGCGCGCTGTCGATGGAAGGCAGGATGACCTTGTGCAACATGGCGATCGAAGCGGGCGCGCGCGCGGGCATGGTGGGCGTCGACGAGACGACGATTCGCTATCTCAAGGGCCGCGCGTTCGCGCCGACCGGCGAGACGTGGGACCGCGCCGTCGCGTATTGGCGGACGCTGCGCTCCGATCCCGAGGCGAAGTTCGATCGCAGCGTGATGCTCGATGCCGCGGCGATCGCGCCGCAGGTCACATGGGGTACTTCGCCCGAGATGGTGACCACGATCGAGGGCCGCGTGCCCGATCCCGACAAGGAAAAGGATCCGCAGCGGCGCGAAGGCATCGAGCGCGCGTTGGTCTACATGGGGCTCGAGCCGAACATGTCGATCGGCGACATCCGCATCGACAAGGTGTTCATCGGCTCGTGCACCAATTCGCGCATCGAGGATTTGCGCGCAGCGGCGGCGGTGGTGAAGGGCCGGCGCAAGGCCGACAACGTGATGCTGGCGATGGTCGTTCCGGGCTCGGGCCAGGTCAAGGCGCAGGCCGAGCGCGAAGGGCTCGATCGCATCTTCACCGCGGCCGGCTTCGAATGGCGCGAGCCCGGCTGCTCGATGTGCCTCGCCATGAACGAGGATCGCCTCGAGCCGGGCGAGCGTTGCGCATCGACGTCGAACCGCAACTTCGAGGGACGGCAGGGCACCGGCGGCCGCACGCATCTGGTCAGTCCCGCGATGGCGGCCGCTGCAGGCATCGCCGGCCATTTCGTCGACGTTCGGCGTCTGGGATAGCGGTCGAGGATAACGACATGCAACCCTTCCGCGTCGTCACCGGTCTCGTCGCGCCGCTCGATCGCGCCAACGTCGACACCGATGCCATCATTCCGAAGCAATTCCTGAAGTCGATCAAGCGTTCGGGCTTCGGTCCCAATCTGTTCGACGCGTGGCGCTATCTGGACAAGGGCGAGCCAGGCATGGACGCGTCGCGCCGCCGTGCCAATCCGGATTTCGTGCTCAACCAGCCGCGCTACCAGGGCGCGCAGATTCTGCTCGCCCGCCGCAACTTCGGCTGCGGCAGCTCGCGCGAGCACGCGCCGTGGGCGCTCGGAGACTACGGATTCCGCGCGATCATCGCACCGTCGTACGCCGACATCTTCTTCAACAACTGTTTCAAGAACGGGCTGCTGCCGATCGTGCTTCCGGAATCGAGCGTCGAGCGCTTATTCCATGACACGGCTGCATTTCCGGGATTCAGGCTCACGATCGACCTCGAGCGGCAGACCGTCTCGACAGTCGACGGCGGCACCGTCTTCCCGTTCGAGGTCGAGGCGTTTCGCAAGCACTGCCTCCTGAACGGTCTCGACGACATCGGGCTGACGCTCACTCACGCCGACGAGATTCGTGCGTTCGAGGCGAAGCGGAAAGCCGAGCAACCGTGGCTGTTCTGACCGCACAGCGGCTCACAGCACACCGGGACACAGTAGACAACAAGGTTTCAACTGTTCCCGCTGTAGCCGCTCGCGGGCGATCGCGCGCTGCCGGGGTCGCGGGATGAAGATCGCCATCCTTCCGGGCGACGGCATCGGCGCGGAAATCGTCGCCGAGGCGGGCAAGGTGCTCGAGCACCTGTCGCGCGGACGGCCTGCCGATCGAGACCGAAACCGCGCCCATCGGCGGCGCGGGCTACGACGCGGCCGGCCAGCCGCTTCCCGATGCGACCCTCGATCTTGCTCGCGCAAGCCGACGCCATACTTCTCGGCGCCGTGGGCGGCCCGAAATACGATTCGCTGCCGCGGGAAGTGCGTCCGGAACGAGGGCTCCTGGCGATTCGCAAGGCGCTCGGCCTCTTCGCGAACCTGCGTCCTGCGCTCCTCTACCCCGAGCTGGCGGCGGCCTCGTCGCTCAAGCCCGAGGTGGTGTCGGGGCTCGACATCATGATCGTGCGCGAGCTCACCGGCGACATCTACTTCGGCACGCCGCGCGGCCGCCACGACAACGCCGCCGGCGACGCGGAAGGCTTCGACACCATGCGCTACAGCGAGCCGGAAGATCCGGCGCATCGCGCGCGTCGGCTTCGAGATCGCGCGCAAGCGCAATAAGCAGGCTCTGCTCGGTGGACAAGGCCAACGTGCTCGACACGTCGATCCTCTGGCGCGAAGTCGTCGTCGCGGTCGCGAACGACTATCCCGACGTCGAGCTATCGCACATGTACGTCGACAACGCGGCGATGCAGCTCGTGCGCAACCCGAAGCAATTCGACGTGATCGTCACCGGCAACATGTTCGGCGACATTCTTTCCGACGAGGCGTCGATGCTCGCGGGATCGATCGGGATGCTGCCGTCGGCGTCGCTCGACGAGAACAACAAGGGGCTGTACGAGCCGATTCACGGTTCGGCGCCCGACATCGCCGGGCAGAACAAGGCCAATCCGCTGGCGACGATCCTGTCGCTGGCGATGATGTTCCGCTACACCTTTGCTCGCGCAGACGTGGCCGACCGCATCGAGGCCGCCGTGCGCCGGGTCCTGGCCGGCGGCTTGCGCACGGGCGATATCGCACTGCCGGGTGAGCGCATGGTCGGCACGCGGGAAATGGGCGACGCAGTCGTCGCCGCGCTGTCATGACGATCGCGGGACATCCGATCGTTATCCGGCGCGCGGAGCCCTCCGACGCCGAGGCGATCCACGCGACCTTCATGGGTCCGAAGGTCATTGCCGGCACGCTGCAGCTGCCCTATCCATCGATCGAGCTGTGGAAGAAGCGCCTGGCCGAGGTGGCGCTGGCGGATTATTTCCTGGTCGCCACCATCGACAGCCACGTCGTCGGCAATCTCGGGCTGCATGAGGCCGGCAAGTCTCCAAGGCGCAGGCACGTCGGCGCGATCGGCATGTCCGTGCGCGACGACAGCCAGGGCCGTGGCGTCGGCACCGCGTTGATGAAGGCCGCTATCGAGCTCGCCGACGGATGGCTCAATTATCAGCGCCTGGAGCTCAACGTCTTCGCCGACAACCTGGCAGCCATGGCGCTGTATCGGAAGTTCGGATTCGTGATCGAGGGGACGTTCCGGGCCTACGCCTTCCGCGACGGGCATTACGTGGACTCGTACGCGATGGCGCGGCTGCATCCGTCGTTCCTGGCGCAGGCTGCGCCATGAAGCACAGGCTGTATCGCGCTCTATCAACGTTTGCCAAGGGTCCAGCAAGGAATTCATCGAGGGCAAGGACATGATGCGCGTAGGTTTTGTCGGATGGCGGGGCATGGTCGGTTCAGTGCTGATCCAGCGCATGCTGGAGGAAGGGGACTTCGAGCACATCGATCCGGTGTTCTTCTCGACATCGAGCGCGGGCGGCATCGGACCGTCGATCGGCAAGCCAACGACCGCGCTGCGCGACGCCAACGACGCCCGGGCTTTCGCCGGGCTCGATGCCATCGTCACCTGCCAGGGTGGCGACTGGACCAAGCCGATGTACGGCGCGCTGCGCGCCGCCGGCTGGAACGGGTACTGGATCGACGCGGCGTCGACGCTGCGGATGGCCGACGATGCCGTGATCATTCTCGATCCGGTCAACCGAAACGTGATCGACCGCGCGCTCGACGGCGGCGTGAAAAACTACATCGGCGGCAACTGCACGGTGAGCTTGATGATGATGGCGATCGCCGGGCCTGCTGCAGAACGACCTCGTCGAATGGATGACGTGCATGACCTACCAGTCGGCATCCGGCGCCGGCGCGCAGAACATGCGCGAGCTACTGCAGCAGATGGGCGAGGTTCACCTTGCGGCGAAGGATCTGCTCGGCGACCCGACATCGTCGATACTGGACATCGACCGCGAGGTTGCGGGCATCCTGCGGGACGATCACTTCCCGACCGAGCATTTCGGCGTGCCGCTCGCCGGCAGCCTGATTCCGTGGATCGCGGAGGACATGGGCGACGGGGTCAGCAAGGAGGAGTGGAAGGGCGGCGCCGAGACCAACAAGATCCTCGGCCGCGAAGGCCATCCGATTCCCGTCGAATCGATCTGCGTGCGCATCGGCGCGATGCGTTGCCACAGTCAGGCTCTGACCATGAAGCTACGGAAGAAGGTTCCGCTGCCGGAGATCGAGCGCTTGATCGCCGGAGCGCATCGAGTGGGTTCGTGTCGTACCCAACACGCGCGATGCGAGCACGCGAGAGCTGACGCCGGCCGCGGTAACCGGAAAGCTGGAAGTTCCGATCGGTCGCCTGCGTACCCTGGCCATGGGCGACGACTACCTGGGCGCGTTCACGGTCGGCGATCAGCTTCTGTGGGGCGCAGCCGAGCCGTTGCGACGCATGTTGCAAATTTTGCAACACCGTCAATGATGTGGATTATGACAGCGGCACGGCGTGCTTTTGCCGCGAGGCCCTTTTTGGCTGCTTTTATGCGTCGACGCTAAGGCCTCGCGTCCCTACGACGTCGTGCCGCGACACGCTTACAACAGGTATTTCGCGCGAGTTTGGCAAAGACGCAGGCCACAAGCTGTTGTACCGGCCGCCGGGCCTCGCCGCTACCTGTTGCGCTTCCATCCACCCCGCCTCAATGACGATTGTGTTGCGCTTAAGAGTGCGTTTGCCTTAAAAAGTCAAGCTAATACCGAGGTTTAGCTTGCACCGCTAACTCCATGATGTTAAGTTAGCTAAGGCAATCAGCATTTTGAGGTCTGCATGCGATTAAAACCCTTCGTCATTGCCGCCGCACTGTCGGGCATTTTGACGCTTCCCGCTTCGGCGTACGCGCTCGGGCTGGGCAAGCTCACGGTGAACTCCGGCCTCGGACAACCGCTGTCGGCGCAGATCGAACTCACTGCCGCGCAACGGGACGATCTCGACTCGCTGCGCGCACGCATTGCGGATCCTTCCGTCTATCGCGACAACGGCGCGCAATATCGTCGGCGCATTTTCCCGTGCGCGCATCACGGTCGAGCAGGGAGCCAACGCAACGTATTTGCGCGTGACGACCCAGGCTCCCGTGAACGAGCCGTTCCTGAACCTCATTATCGAATTGAGCTGGGCCACCGGGCGCGTGGTCCGCGACTACACGTTCCTGCTCGACCCTCCCGGCGCCACCGAGATGCAGGCGATCGAGCCGGCAACCCCGATTCGCCCGGAAGCCGCCGAGCCTTCGCGCATGGCGCGTCCGCCAGGCCGTCGCGCGGCGGAACACCACGGCGTCCCGCTTCGTCCGCATCCAATCCGCCGGACGCCGCCGGCGGTTACACGGTCAAGCGCGGCGATACGCTTTCGAAGATCGCCAACGAATACAAGCCTCCCAACGTCAGTCTCGAGCAGATGCTGGTCGCGTTGTTCCGGAGCAACGAGAACGCGTTCGACGGCAAGAACATGAACCGCCTGCGCAGCGGCCAGATCATCACCGTGCCGCAAGGCGACCAGATCGCGTCGATGCCGCAGAGCGAAGCGGTCAGCGAGGTGAAGGTGCAGGCCTCCGATTGGCGTGCCTACCGCGATCGCGTCGCGTCCGGCGCACCGTCGACCGACACCACCGCGCCGCGCCAATCGGCCGGAGGCAAGATCACGACCGCGGTCGAGGATCAGGCGGCTGCGGCAATGGGCGGCAAGGATCGCGTCAGCGTCTCGCGTGAAGCAGGCGCCGGAAGCGCGGCAGCGCGCGCGGAAGAGCTCGCTGCCAAGGACAAGGCACTGCGCGAAGCGAACTCGCGAGTCGCCGATCTGGAAAAGACGGTTCGCGATTTGCAGAGGGCCGCCGCGCTGAAGAGCGGGACGATGTCCGATCTTCAGGCGAAGGCGGAGGCCGGCAAGGGCAGTCGAAGTGCCCAAGGCGTCCGATACGCAAATTGCGACAGCGCCTCCGCCGGCAGCGACCACGCCGCCTGCCGCGACGCCACCCGCGACGCCGGCGGTCACTCCACCCGCGACGCCGGCGGTCACTCCGCCTGCGCCGACGGCAGTGGCGCCGGCGGTCGTAGCTCCCGCGCCCGCTCCGGAAGCCAAGGCTCCCGAGACCAAGGCAGCCGGACACGACGCCGGCGCCGGACACCAAGGCGGCGACGCCGGCACCGGAACCGAAGGCGGTGCCGAAGGTGGCGCCCAAGAAAGCGCCCGAGCCTTCGTTCATCGACGATCTGTTCGGCAATACGCCGACATGGGCAGTCGGAGGCGGCGCGCTGATCGTGCTCGGCGGCATCGCGGCCATCATCGCGGCGCGCCGGCGCAAGACGACGAAGTTCGAAGACAGCATCATTTCCGGGACCGACATCAAGACCAATACGGTCTTTGGCTCGACCGGCGGCGGTGTCGTGAACACCGGTGACAATTCGCTCGCCAGCGATTTCAGCCGCGAGGGGCTCGGCAACATCGACACCGATGAAGTCGATCCGATCGCCGAGGCCGAGGTCTATCTTGCCTATGGCAGGGACGCGCAGGCCGAGGAAATTCTCAAGGATGCATTGAAGAAGGATCCCCAGCGCCAGGAAATCTACCTCAAGCTGCTGGAGATCCACGCGCAGCACAACAAGCCGTCCGCGTTCGAGACCGTGGCCAGCGAGCTGTATTCGGTTTCGGGCGGCCAGGGCGAGGTGTGGCAGAAGGCCATGACGCTCGGCCGCCAGCTCGATCCGACGAATCCGCTGTTTGCGGAGGCGGGCGGCGGTGCCGCATTCGCCGCGGCCACGCCCGCGGCTCATATCGACACCGACGAGGCGATCCTGCCCGTCGGAGCCGGAGTTCAAGTCCGAGCCGCGCGGCGGCACTCCGCTCGACTTCACCCTCGACGACGATATTTCACTGTCGCCGACGTCCGAAGTCGAGACAAAGACGACCGCGCCTGCCGAGCGAGCCGCCGAAAATCAGCTTCGAGAAGCCGACGATATCGGCCGCGGCTTTGGCCGCGACCGCCGCGGGCAGCGCTGCCGCCGTCGCCGCCAAGGCAGCAGCGGAGAAGACGGCCAGCGCGGCGCGCGACACCGTTTCCTTCGAGCCCGAGTCGGTGCCCAAGTTCGATTTGGACTTCCATCTCGACGAACCGATCATCCCGGCAACCCCGGCGGTAAAGCCGGCCGTGGTCGCGACCGCAACGGCAACCGCAACAGCCGCGGCGACTCCGCGCGAGCCGGCCATGGCAACGATAGGCGCACCCGCGCCGCAGCTGACGCGTCCGGCCGCGGCGATCGAGCTCGACAAGCTCGACCTTGCTTTCGATCCGAAGCGCTCGACCTTCGAGGATCCGACGCCGTCGGTGCTCGACGGTCAGTGGCACGATGCTGCGACCAAGCTCGATCTCGCCAAGGCGTATCAGGAGATGGGCGACGTCGAAGGCGCGCGCGAAATACTGCAGGAAGTGCTGCACGAAGGCGACGACCAGCAAAAGGCCGAAGCCCAGGCGCTGATCACCAAGCTCGCCTGATCCCCGACAACGGAAGGTTGTAACTGGGCGGTGGATCGCCGATCCGCCGCCCTTTTCATTTCAGTCGTCACATCACGTAGCCGCTCGCTGGCGGCACTGCCGCTACACTCTCCCGATATGCGCATCGCCCTCGGCATCGAATACGACGGCGCGCCCTTCCACGGCTGGCAGTCGCAGCCGGACGGCAGCGCGCGTGCAGAATGCGCTCGAGCGCGCGCTGTCGGAGGTCGCAGGCAAGCCGATCGCGGTGGTCGCGGCGGGACGCACCGACAGCGGCGTGCACGCGACGCATGCAGGTCGTGCATTTCGACAGCGACGTCGAGCGGCCGGAGAGCGCATGGGTCCGCGGCGTGAACGCTCTTCTTCCCGACGCGGTCGCTGTGCATTGGGCGACCCCGGTCGCCGACGAGTTTCACGCGCGCTTCACCGCGACGGGCAGGCATTACACCTACCTTCTGCTCGATCGCCCGGTGCGGCCGGCCCTGCTCGACAAAAGGACGGGCTGGTACCATCAGCCGCTCGCCGCTGGCTGCGATGCGCGAGGGCGCGGCGCGCATTGATCGGCAGGCATGATTTCAGCGCCTTTCGCGCCGCCGAATGCCAGGCCAAGTCGCCGGTGCGAACGCTCGATCGCCTCGACATCGCGCGCGAGGGAAACATGATCCGATTCGACCTGCACGCCGACGCTTTTCTTTACCGGATGGTGCGCAACATCGTCGGCGCGCTCGTCTATGTCGGCAGCCGGCGGCAGCCGCCGGCGTGGATCGGATCGTTGCTGGCGGGTCGCGATCGCGCGCGCGCCGCGCCGACCTTCGACGGCGCGGGACTGTATTTCACCGGTGTCGACTATCCGGTCCACTTCAATCTGCCGGCGACGGTTGCGCCTTTGCGCATACCCTTGAGCTGACGGCGACGGGCATGCGCACTCGCGTCAAGATCTGCGGCATCACGCGCGTCGAGGACGGCGCGGCGGCAACGCACGCCGGCGCGGACGCGATCGGGCTCATCTTCTGGCCGGGGACTCCGCGCCGCGTGAGTCTCGATCAGGCGCTGGCCATTGCGCGCAGCGTGCCGCCTTTCGTCACCATCGGTCGGATTGTTCGTCGATCCGACGACAGAAGCGGTGCGCGCCGTGCTCGATCGAATTCCGCTCGACCTGCTGCAGTTCCACGGCAACGAGCCGCGCCGATTTCTGTGCGAGCTTCGGCCGGCCGTACATCAAGGCGGTGCACGTCGTCCCTGGAGTCGATTTGCTACAATACGCGGCCCGTTATGGTGACGCACAGGGATTGATTTTCGATGCCTTCGAGCCCGGCGGGCTGCCCGGCGGCACTGGCAGGACTTTCGACTGGAACGAATTGCCGGGCGCCTTGCAGCGGCCGCTGATCCTCTCGGGAGGGCTGACGCCGCAGAACGTCGGCGCGGCGATTCGCATCGCGCGGCCGTGGGCGGTCGACGTTTCCAGCGGCGTCGAGGAGACGGGCGACGACGGCCAGCCGCGCAAAGGGATCAAGAGCGCGGCCAGGATCGCAGCGTTCATCCGGGAGGTACGCAATGCAGATGAATGACTTGCCGGATTCGCGCGGGCGCTTCGGCCCCTACGGCGGCGTGTTCGTCGCGGAGACGCTCATCGCCGCGCTCGACGAGCTTCGCGAGCAGTACGCGCGCTATCAGCACGATCCCGACTTCGTCGCCGAGTTCGAGCGCGAGCTGAAGCACTACGTCGGCCGCCCGAGCCCCGTCTATCACGCACAGCGCTGGTCCGAAAAGCTCGGCGGCGCGCAGATCTATCTGAAGCGCGAGGACCTGAATCACACCGGCGCGCACAAGATCAACAACTGCATCGGCCAGGCGCTGCTCGCCAAGCGGCTGGGCAAGCCGAGAGTCATCGCCGAGACGGGCGCCGGCCAGCACGGCGTCGCCGCGGCGACCGTCGCCGCGCGCTTCGGCATGCAATGCGTCGTGTACATGGGATCGGAGGACATCAAGCGCCAGGCGCAGAACGTCTTCCGCATGAAGCTCCTCGGCGCCGAAGTGGTGCCGGTCGAATCGGGCTCGAAGACGCTCAAGGACGCGCTGAACGAAGCGATGCGCGACTGGGTGACCAACGTCGAGCAACACGTTCTACATCATCGGCACCGTCGCGGGGCCGCATCCGTATCCGATGATGGTGCGCGATTTCCAGAGCGTGATCGGGCGCGAGTGCCTGCAGCAGATGCCGGAAATGATCGGCCGCCAGCCGGACATGGTCATCGCCTGCGTCGGCGGCGGCTCCAACGCCATGGGCATCTTCCATCCGTATCTTGCGCACGAGAGCGTCAAGCTGGTCGGCGTCGAAGCGGCGGGCGAGGGCATCGCGACCGGACGTCACGCGGCATCGCTGACCGCCGGCAGGCCGGGCGTGCTGCACGGCAATCGCACGTACCTGCTGCAGGACGACAACGGTCAGATCATCGAGACCCATTCGGTCTCGGCGGGGCTCGACTATCCCGGCGTCGGTCCGGAGCACGCGTGGCTCAAGGACAACGGCCGCGCGCAGTATGTCTCGATCACCGACGATGAAGCGCTCAGCGCTTTCGGCGACTGCTGCCGCATCGAGGGCATCATTCCGGCGCTCGAGTCGTCGCACGCGCTCGCCTACGCGACCAAGATCGCTCCTGGATTGCCGAGGAGCACCGTGCTGCTGGTCAATCTTTCCGGACGCGGCGACAAGGACATGAACACGGTCGCCGAGCGCACCGGCCTCAAGTTCTACTGCCGTCCCGATTGCGACCCGTCGCGCCGATGAATCGCATCGACGCGACCTTCGCCAAGCTTCGCGCAGCAGGCCGCACGGCGCTGATTCCGTACATTACCGTGGGCGATCCATCGCTCGCGTCGACCGTGCCGCTGATGCGCGCGCTGACGCAGGCCGGCGCCGACGTGATCGAGCTCGGCGTTCCGTTTTCCGACCCGATGGCGGATGGGCCGGTCGATTCAGCGCGCGTCCGAGCGGGCGCTCGCCAATGGCGTCGGTCTCGGCGACGTCCTGACGGTGGTCGCTGCGTTCCGCGAGCAGGACGCGCTGACGCCAGTGGTCCTGATGGGCTACGCAAATCCGATCGAGTCGATGGGCATCGAGGACTTCGCCGATCGCGCGCAGCGTGCCGGCGTCGACGGGGTCCTGGTCGTCGACTATCCGCCCGAGGAAGCCGTCGAGTTCGACGCTCTTGCTCGAGCAGCGCGGGATCGCGCCGATCTTTCTGCTGGCGCCGACGACGCCGGAGACGCGCATCATCGCCATCGCCCGCATGGCGCGGGGCTATGTCTACTACGTCTCGCTCAAGGGCGTGACGGGCGCGGGGCACCTCGATGTCTCGGGTGTCGTCGCGAGGCTCGCCGAGATCCGCCGCCACATCACGGTGCCAGTCGGCGTGGGCTTCGGCATCCGCGACGCCGCCAGCGCGCAAGCCATCGCCGCGCACGCCGACGCGGTCGTCATCGGCAGCAGGATCATCGAGGAAATCGAGAGCGGCCCTGCCGCGCAGGCGCCCGAGCGCGTCGCGGCGTGGCTCGCGACCATACGCGCGGCCATTGACAACGTCGCCAGGAAAGCCGCCTGACCGGCGCCGAACGGGGAAACGACGATGAGCTGGCTGCAAAAACTCCTGCCCCCGCGCATCAAGGCGACGCCGGGCATCGCCAAGAAAGCGATCCCCGAAGGCCTGTGGGTCAAGTGCCCGGCGTGCGAGGCCGTTCTCTATCGCACCGATCTCGACAAGAACCTCAACGTCTGTCCCAAGTGCTCGCACCACGGCCGCGTATCCGCGCGCGAGCGCATCGAGCAGCTTCTCGACCCCGATGGCCGCTACGAGATCGGATCTGAAGTGCTCCCGATCGACACGCTGAAATTCAAGGACACGCGCAAGTACCCGGAGCGCCTTTCCGCGGCGCTGGAGGAGACCGGCGAAACCGATTCGCTGGTCGTCATGCAGGGGAGCATCAAGTCCGCGCCGCTGGTGGTGGCGGTCTTCGAGTTCGATTTCATGGGCGGCTCGATGGGCTCGGTGGTCGGCGAGCGCTTCGTTCGCGGCGTGCGCGTGTCGTACGAAAACCGCATTCCGTTCGTGTGCATCACCTCCAGCGGCGGCGCGCGCATGCAGGAGGGCGTCAACTCGCTCTTCCAGATGGCGAAAACGACCGCGGTGCTGCAGGAGCTTTCCAAGGCGCGCCTCCCGTTCGTGTCGATCCTTACCGATCCCGACCATGGGCGGCGTTTCGGCGAGCTTCGCGATGATCGGCGACATCGTCATCGCCGAGCCGGGCGCGCTCATCGGATTCGCGGGACCGCGCGTGATCGAGCAGACCGTGCGCGAAAAGCTGCCCGAAGGTTTTCAGCGCGCCGAATTCCTGCTCGAAAAAGGCGCCATCGACATGATCGTCGATCGCCGCCAGCTCAAGGACGAGTTGCCCAGGCTTCTGACGCTGCTGCAGCGACAGCCGCTGCCCTCGGGCTGAAGCGGTCCTTGCGCTCGCCGCGCGCGAGCCTCCTCGATCCAGCGGTGAACCGGTGACAGCATTCTCGACGCTGGCCGAGTGGCTCGCGTATCTCGGCACGCTGCATCCCAAGGCGATCGCGATGGGGCTCGACCGCGTCAGCGCGGTGTATGACCGCCTCGACGTCGCGCCGACATGCCCGGTATTCACCGTCGGCGGCACCAACGGCAAGGGATCGACCTGCGCGCTCCTCGAATCCATGCTGCGCGCGGGCGGCTACCGCGTCGGGCTCTATACGTCTCCGCATCTCCTGCGCTACAACGAGCGCGTGCGCATCGATGCTTCGGAGGCGAGCGACGATTCGCTCCTGGAATCGTTCGCCGCGGTCGAGCGAGCGCGCATGGAAACGCCGCTCACGTATTTCGAGTTCGGCACGCTCGCCGCGCTCTGGCTGTTCGCGCGCGCGCGAGTCGACGTGCTGGTGCTCGAAGTCGGCCTCGGCGGCAGGCTCGATGCGGTCAATGTGATCGATGCCGACGTCGCCGTCGTCACCACGGTCGCGATCGATCACGTCGACTATCTGGGCCCAACGCGCGAGGACATCGGGCGCGAGAAGGCCGGGATTTTCCGCGCCGGCGCTTTTGCGATCTGCGGCGATCGCCATCCTCCCTCGAGCCTGCTCGCGCATGCAACGTGCGATCGATGCACGGCTGTTGCGCATCGGCATCGACTACGACTTCACGGCTCACGACGGGCAGTGGAGCTACAGGGGGCCGGGAGGTACGCGGCACGGCTTGCCGATCCCCGCGCTTCGCGGCTCGTATCAGCTTGCCAATGCCGCGACCGCGCTCGCGGCGCTCGACGTCATGCGCGACAGGCTCGCGGTTTCCATGGGCGCGGTGCGCGAGGGTCTGGTCTGCGTCGAGCTCCCCGGGCCGCTTGCAGGTGCTTCCGGGTCGGCCCGGTAACCGTGCTCGACGTCGCGCACAATCCGCAGGCCGCCGCGCGCACTGGCGGACAGCCTCGCGTCGATGGGGTTTCACCCGCAAACCTGCGCCGTTTTCGGCATCATGTCCGACAAGGACATCGACAGTGTCATCGCGACGCTCCTGCCGCGCGTCGACCGCTGGCATGTCGCCGATCTGCCTCCGCCCCGCGGCGCGAAAGCCACGGAGTTGCGCAGCCGGCTGGAGCGCGCTGGCGTCGCCGCATCCGCCATCCGGACATTCGCGCGATCCTGCGTCGGCCTATCGATGCGGCGCGCGAAGCGGCCTCGGAAGCTGATAGAATTATCGTTTTTGGCTCGTTTCTGACAGTGGCTGCGGCGTTGCCGCCGACGGGTGACGCCGCGGCGTTGCCGCCGACGGAACGCCGCGCGGCATGAATCACCGCTAAGGGTCACCGAGTTCAACGGAGCGCATGCTGACACGACCCGAAGCCGCGGATCCCGCCGTCGAAGAGCTGAAGCGCCGCGCCCGCCGCAGGCTCGTCGGCGCGGTTGTTCTGGCGCTCGCGGCCGCTGTCATCCTGCCGCTCCTGCTCGAAAGCGATCCGAAACCGCTCGGCGACGACGTTTCGATCCAGATTCCCCCGATCGACAACGGCAAGTTCATCACGCGGCTCCCGCCGGCCAAGGGATCGGACACAAAAGCCGCGCCGAATGCCGCGCCGAACGGCGCATCGCCCGCAACGCCCGCGCCCAAGCAAGCCGCCATCGCGCCGGATTCGCACGCCGAGACGAAGCCTCTTGCAACGACGCCCGCACCGAGCGCTGCGGAGACTGCCGATGCGAAGCCGGCCGATGCGTCAGCGACTCCGGCGGTCGTCGCGCCGCCCGCAGACTCAGCACCACCGCCAGGTGCAGCCGGCAACGGCGCGGCCAATCCCGAGGCGCCGAAGGCCGGCTCCGCCAGCCAAGGCCGTTTCCGAGGCCGCGGCCCCCGCTCCGGCATCGCCCGCGGGCAGTATCGTCGTGCAGGTCGCCGCGTTCGAGGATGCGAAAGCCGCCTCAGCGCTCTCGTCGAAGCTCAAAGGCGCCGGATATCCCGTTTACGTCGACACGGTGAAAACGTCGAAGGGCACCATGAGGCGCGTGCGCACGGGCCCCTATGCAACGCGCGAGATCGCCGACGCGGAGCTCGGCAAGCTCAAGACGGCCGGGTACCGGGGTGTGGTGACGGCGAAATGATGTTGCCCGAGGCGCGATGACGGCATTCGACCTGATCGTCATCGGCATCGTCGGCTTGTCGGCGGTGTTTGCCTTCTGGCGCGGTCTGGTTCGCGTCGTCATGTCGCTGGCGGGTCTGGTCGCCGCGGTGCTTGCGGCAATCCACTTTTCGCCATGGGCGTCGAATCTGCTGCTTGTCGTGAGCGACAACCCCGTCACGCGCTACATGGCGGCGTTTGCCTTGATCTTTATCGCGGTTGCCCTCATCTTCGGTTTGCTGGGTTGGATGTTGTCGAAGGCCGTGCGCGCGGTCGGACTTGGCTTTATCGATCGCTTGCTTGGCGCGGTGTTCGGCGTGGCGCGTGGCGTGCTTATGGTTGTCGTAGGAGTCCTGTTTGCGGGATTGACGACATTGCCGCGCCAGGAATGGTGGCAGAATGCAGCTTTCGCTCCGCCTTTGGTGATCGCGGCGCTGAGCCTGAGGCCCTGGCTGCCGGCGGCGCTGGCGGAGCGCCTCGACTACGGTCCGATGACGGGCAAGCCGGGAAGTCCGGCGAAGCGGGGCGTCCAGGCGTGAGTGCTGCGGAACGTACGTGCGCTAGCTTGACCTGAGGAT
Organism: uncultured beta proteobacterium; assembly: GCA_963730465.1. Lineage (GTDB taxonomy): Bacteria > Pseudomonadota > Gammaproteobacteria > Burkholderiales > Casimicrobiaceae > PALSA-1003. The sequence continues at coordinate 116,649 of CAVSRR010000006.1, forward strand.
AGAAGCTCATGTGTGGAATCGTCGGCGCGGTAACGCATACGCCGGTCAACCAGCTGCTCTACGACGGCCTGCTGCTCCTGCAGCATCGCGGCCAGGACGCGGCCGGCATCGTGACCAGCGAAGGCCCGGTGTTTCACATGTACAAGGCTCCGGGTTACGTGCGCGACGTCTTCCGCACGCGCAACATGCGCGAGCTGGCGGGCAACTCCGGCATCGGCCATTGCCGCTATCCGACCGCCGGCTCCGCGTCGTCCGAGCTCGAATCGCAGCCTTTCTACGTCAACTCACCGTTCGGCATCACTCTTGCACACAACGGAAACCTGACCAACAGCGAAGCGCTCAAGCGCGAGCTCTTTCAGTTCGACTTCCGCCACGTCAACACCAATTCCGATTCGGAAGTCCTTCTCAACGTGCTCGCGCTGGAGCTCGAGCGCGCCGCACATCACGCCAAGCTCGACGCCAACGCGATCTTCACCGCGGTCGCCGCCGTGCACAAGCGCTGCCGCGGCGCGTATGCGATCGTCGCGATGATCGCGGGTTATGGATTGCTGGCCTTTCGCGACCCTTATGGCATCCGGCCGCTGATCATCGGCGTGAATGAAGCCATGGGCGGAACGGAATATCTCGTCGCAAGCGAATCGGTGGGCCTGGAGCCGCTGGGCTTCCAGGTGCTGCGCGACGTCGCGCCGGGTGAGGCGATCTTCATCGACCAGACCGGCAAGTTTCATTCGCGTCAGTGCGCAGACAACCCGCGCCTGTGCCCGTGCATTTTCGAGTTCGTCTATCTCGCGCGTCCGGATTCGGTCATCGACGGCACCTCGGTCTACGAGGCGCGGCTGCGCATGGGCGGCGAGCTGGCGAAAAAGATCAAGGGCATCCCCGAGGCGCAGGACATCGACGTCGTCATTCCCGATTCCGGATTCGAGCCGGCCCTCGGCGCTCGAGCTCGCCAATACGCTTGGCCTCAAATATCGCGAGGGATTCGTCAAGAATCGCTACATCGGCCGGACGTTCATCATGCCCGGGCAGGCGATCAGGCGCAAAACGGTGCGCCAGAAGTTGAACCCGATCGGGATGGAGTTCAAGGATCAGGTCGTGCTCCTCGTCGACGACTCCATCGTGCGCGGCACTACCAGCCGCGAGATCGTGCAGATGGCGCGCGAGGCGGGCGCGCGCAAGGTGTACTTCGCGTCGGCGAGCCCGCCGGTGCGCTATCCCAACGTGTACGGCATCGACATGCCAACGCCGCATGAGCTCGTCGCGACCGGGCGCACGGAGGCCGAGATCGCGGCCGAGATCGGCGCCGATCTTCTCATCTACCAGGATCTGGAAGCGCTCAAGCGTGCCGTGCGCTCGGCCAATCCGCGCCTGAAGGAGTTCGAAGCTTCCTGCTTCGACGGCTATTACGTCACCGGCGACGTGACCGCCGACTACCTGTCGACCCTCGCTCGCGAGCGCGACGAGAGTCGCGACGAGGCCGACGAAAGCCTGTTCGCGACCGGCTGATTCCACCTCCGTGTTGTTCCGAAGGCAGGCTGCGCGAATTGACGCGCGGGCGGATTGCGCGGATACTTGATTCAGCGCCGATTTGAAACCGATGTTGCGTCTCATGCAACGTCGCAGCTTGCGGGCGCTTAATAAATGCAGCTAAAGCGAGGCATCGAGTGATTCCGGGGCCCGTCTTAGCGCAAGCTGACGGGCCTTTTTGTCGAGTCGCCATGAAACAGACAGCTGCGGAAGACAGTTCGCTCACCGGGATTCACGACCTCGATTCTTCATGCCGACCGCGAGTCGGCGATCGAACACGGCTCGCTGCACAAGCCCCTCCACGTCTCCGTCGCCTACGGCTACAAGGACGCGCGCGAGCTCGCCAACGTCTTCCAGGGCAAGTCGCAGGGATACGCCTACGGCCGCCAGGGCAATCCGACCGCCGCCGCACTCGAGGAAAAAGTGAACCGGATGGAGGACGGCGTCGCGACCGTCTGCTTCGGCACCGGCATGGCGGCGATCGGCGCGATCATGCTCGCGCTGCTTCGCGGCGGCGATCACGTCGTCTCCAGCGCATTCCTGTTCGGCAACACCAACAGCCTGTTCAATACGCTGGAGCTGCACGGCAACGACGTGAGCTTCGTCGACGCGACCGACGCAGATCGCGTCGAGGCGGCGATCCGACCCGAAACGCGCCTGGTCTTTGTGGAGACCATCGCCAATCCCCGGACACAGGTCGCGGACCTCGCGCGCATCGGCGAGCTCTGCGCGCGGCGCGGACTCGTCTACATCGTCGACAACACGATGACCTCGCCGTACCTCTTTCGCCCGAAATCGGTCAAAGCCTCGCTCGTGATCAACGCGCTGACCAAGTACATCGGCGGCCACGGCAACGCTCTGGGCGGCAGCATCACCGACACGGGCCTTTTCGATTGGACGCGGTACGCCAACATCCAGGAAACGTACAAGGGGCCGAAGACCGCGTTATGGGGCATCACGCAGATCCGCAAGAAGGGGCTGCGCGACTGGGGCGGAACGCTGGCGGCCGAGCAGGCGCATCACCTGGCGGTCGGAGCGGAGACGCTGTCGCTTCGCATGGACCGCGCCTGCGCCAACGCGATGGCGCTGGCGATGTTTCTCGCGTCGCGGCCCGAGGTTCACGCGGTCTACTACCCGGGCCTCGATTCGCATCCGCAGCACGCGCTGGCTGGCCAGCTGTTCGGCGCCTACGGCGCACTGCTGTCGTTCGAGCTCGATCCGCGGATCGATTGTTTCGACTTTCTCAATCGCTTGCGGCACGTCGTGCTGTCCTCGAACCTCGGCGACAATCGCACGCTGGCGATCCCGGTCGCCCACACGATTTTTTACGAGATGGGTGCGGAGCGGCGCGCGAGCATGGGCATCGCGGACTCGCTGATCAGGGTGTCGGTCGGCATCGAGGACTGCGAAGACCTCATCGCCGACTTTGCGCAGGCGCTCGCGCGCCTGAGCGTCAGCGTCAAGTCAGGTATCGCGCGCGAGCGTCCCGGATTCGGACACCTCGAGGTAGCTCGCCTTGCGGTACCAGTCGGCGAGCACATAGCGCGTGCACGATCGGCCATCGACGACGTGCGTGTGGACTGCCGGGCGGTGAGTGTGTCCGTGGATGAGCCGCGTGACACCGGCGTCACGCAGCGCCGCGGCGACGGCCTCGTCGTTGACGTCCATGATCTTCTCCGGCTTGGCTACGATCGCCCGCCGGCTGCGCGCGCTCAAGGTCGCCGCGATCGCACGCCGCACTGAAAATGGCAGGGCGAGAACGCGGCGGCGGCGCGCGGGGCTCTGCCAGAACGCGCGGTAGCGCTGGTAGCCGACGTCGTCGGTGCACAACTGGTCGCCGTGCATGATCAGCGTGCGCGTGCCATGCACGTCGTGCACGACGGCGTCCTCGAGCAGGGTCGCGCCGCTCGCATCGGCAAAACGCTGTCCGATCAGAAAGTCGCGGTTGCCGTGCTGGAGATAGACCGGCGTGCCGGAGCGCGCCAGCTCGGCGAAGGCGCCGGCGACGCCGGCAGCGAGCGGATCGCGGAGCTGATCGTCGCCCAGCCAGACATCGAACAGGTCGCCCAGGACGTAGAGCGGCGGCCGCCTCGCGCGCAGGACCTCGTGCGAACGCATGAAACGCTTCGACGAGCGCGGGTCGCTCGGCGGAGAGATGCAGGTCGGAGATGAACAGCGTCTTCGGCATCGCCGTCGCTCCGATCCTGCGACCAGCCTAGGCTGTTTCCTCGACGCGCTCGATCACCACGTCCTCGGTCGGCACGTCCTGGTGGAAGCCGCGGGTCGCCGGTCGGCACGCCCTTGATGTGATCGACGACCTCGGTGCCTGCGACGACTTTGCCGAAAACGCAGTAGCCCCAGCCGTTGGCGTCGGGAGAACGATGATCCAGAAAGGCGTTGTCGGCGACGTTGATGAAAAATTGCGCCGTCGCGGAATGCGGATCGGACGTGCGCGCCATGGCCACCGTGTAGCGCTTGTTCTTCAGGCCGTTCTTCGCTTCGTTCTCGACCGCGGCACGCGTCGGCTTCTGCTTGAAGTCGGGCGTGAATCCGCCGCCCTGGATCATGAATCCATCGATGACGCGGTGAAACACGGTGTTGTCGAAATGCCCCGCGCGCACGTACTCGAGAAAATTGGCGACCGACTTCGGCGCATGCGCTGGCGTCGAGCTCGATCGTGATGGGACCGTGATTGGTGTGCAGGATGACCATGGCGAGCCTATTGGACGACGGTCGCGGTCTTGAGGATGACGCGCTCGACCGGCACGTCCTTCGGAAAAGGGCCGCCCGCGCCGGTCGGTGCGGTCGCGATCTTGTTCACGACGTCCATGCCCTGGACGACCTTGCCGAACACGGTGTAGCCGTAGCCCTGCGGCGACGCTTCACGGAAATTGAGGAACTTGTTGTCGGCGACATTGATGAAGAACTGGGAAGTCGCCGAATGCGGGTCTCCCGTACGCGCCATGGCGACGGTTCCGGGCGCGTTGAGCAGTCCCGCCTTGCTGCTTTGCTCGGCCTCGTTCTGGACGGGCGCGCGCGTGGGCTTTTGCTGGAAGTCCGCGGTGAATCCGCCGCCCTGGATCATGAATCCGGGAATGACGCGATGAAACTGCGTGCCGTCGTACTGCTTCGCCTTGACGTAGGCCAGGAAGTTCTCGACGGTCTTGGGCGCGGCATCGGGGTAGAGCTCGATCCTGATCTTGCCGGCGCTGGTGTCGAGATCGACTTGCGGATTGGCGGCGCGAGCCTGCGCGGCTCCCAGAAGCAGAGCGGCGGCGAGCAACAACGAGGTGCGACGTAACATCGATGACTCCTTTGCGTTGAAGGTGTGAGTGGATTGGGTTGGGTGGCCGGAGACCGGGACCGCGAGTACGGTCCGAGCGGCGCTATTTCTTCGGCTTCTGCGTCGGCGCGGGCTTCGGGGTCGGCACGGCGAGAACCGGGCCTGTACTGGACGGCGGCACCGCGTAGAGCTGGCGCACCAGCACGAGCTTGGCCTGAGCGCTGTGGTTGGTCTTGTCGATCGCGGTCGCGCGGTCGTACTCCGCGCCGGCGAGGCGAGTGTAGATGTCGCCGAGGTTTTCGTGGGCGATCGCGTAGTCGGGATTGGACGCGATCGCCGATTCCAGCGCCACGCGTGCCTTTTCGTATTGTCCGCGCTGCGCCCAGATCACCGCCAGATTGTTGTAGGGCTCGGGCAGCTCGGGAAAGTCCTCGGTGAGCGCCTGGAAGGTCGCCATCGCCTTGTCCTTGTCGCCCTCGTCGGATTCCACGACGCCGCGCAGGAAGCGCGCCTGGGGATTCTTGGGGTCCGCCGCCATCGCCGCATCGATCTTGGTGAGGGCCGACGCGTACTGGCCATCCTGGATCATGCGCGTCGCTTCGGTCATCTCCGGTGTCAGGCCAGGGGTCACGGCCGGCACGGTCGTTCCCGCCGTCGGCGGAGGCGGCGGCGCCTGCTGAGCGAGGGCGACGCCGGATAGCAGGACGACTACGGAAAAACCGGCGCGGAGACGCATACGATAAGGCCCTGCGGGAAGACGTCATTCTAGCAGACCGCTGCGCACGCCCGGTCGGCGCGCAAGCGCGCGCGCGCCTGCACCGCCGTCGGCGTCCGTGCTATCGTCACCGCCATTTGACCGGGTAACTGGCAGGAGTAGGATACCCGGCGCAGTGCCCGCTTGAGGCACGGAAGTCACCTTAGGAGGAGGATTCATGTGGCATCAGGTCTATGACCCGCTTGGCAATCCGTTCCTGTCGACCGTACTGGCTGCGCTGCCCGTCGTCGTTCTTCTCGCCGCAATCGGCATCTTCAGAATCAAGGCTCACTGGGCGGCACTGCTCGGCCTCGCCGCGGCGCTGATCATCGCCATCTTCGTGTTCGGGATGCCGGGCGTCATGGCGGGCAAGACGGCCGTGCTCGGGATGCTGACGGGACTGCTGCCGATCGGCTGGATCATCCTCAACGTCATCTTCCTCTACAAGCTCTCGGAGTCGACGGGTCGCTTCAAGATCCTGCAGGACAGCATCGCGGGGATCACCAACGACCGTCGTCTACAGCTACTGCTGGTCGCATTCGCCTTCGGCGCGTTCTTTGAGGGCGCCTCGGGATTCGGAACGCCGGTCGCGGTGACAGGCGCCATCCTCATCGGCCTGGGCTTCTCGCCGCTCGCCGCGTCGGCGCTTTCGCTGATCGCGAACACCGCACCGGTAGCCTACGGAGCGCTGGGCACGCCCATCATCGGCCTGCAAAGCGTCACGGGCCTGGACCTCAATACCTTGTCGGCGATGGTCGGGCGCCAGCTGCCGTTCTTCTCGATACTGGTGCCTTTCTGGCTGATCTGGGCATTCGCCGGGTTCAAGCGCATGATCGAAATCTGGCCCGCGATCCTGGTCACGGCGGTCGCCTTCGCCGTTCCGCAATTCCTGATGTCGAACTATCACGGGCCGACGCTGGTCGATGTCGTAGCATCCCTGGTGTCGATGGCATGCTTCGCAGGATTCCTCAAGATCTGGCGTCCGAAGACGATCATGCTCGGCACGACGCGCGACTCCGAATTCGTCTCGCCGGCCGGAGGCCGACAAGCGCATGGTTCGGCACACGCACAGCAAAGCCGAGGTTCTTTCGGCATGGCTGCCGTGGATCATCTTATGCGTCGTCGTGTTCGCGTGGGGCCTGCCGACGGTCAAGACGTGGCTCAACAGCATCTCGAACCCGCAGTTCCCGATCGATGGCTTGCACAACATGATCCAGCGCGTTCCGCCGGTCGCGCCGCCGAACGCGAAGCCGGAAGGCGCAGTGTACGCGTTCTCGTGGCTGTCAGCGACCGGCAGCGGGATTCTTCTCGCCTCGATCATCGCCGGCCTGGTGATGAAGGTGAATATCGTGCGGCATCGTGTCAGACCTATTGGCGGACGCTGGTAACGGTTCGATTTTCGCTGCTCACCATCGCGGCGATGCTCGCGATCGGCGTGACGACGCGTTATTCCGGGCTCGATGCGACCATGGGACTCGGCGTTCGCGAAGACGGGTGTGCTGTATCCGTTCTTCGGCACGCTGCTGGGGTGGCTCGGCGTGGCACTGACGGGATCCGATACCGCGTCGAACGTGCTGTTCGGCAGCCTTCAGAAAATTACCTCCGAGCAGCTCGGATTGAATCCGGTATTGATGGCGGCTGCCAACAGCTCAGGGGGCGTGATGGGCAAGATGATCGACGCGCAGTCGATCGTCGTCGCCGCGACCGCCACCAACTGGTACGGGCACGAGAGCGAGATCCTTCGCTATGTGTTCTTCCACAGCCTGGCACTCGCCTGCCTGGTGGGGCTGCTCGTCATGGCACAGGCTTATGTTTATCCGTTCACGTCCATGGTGCTTCACTGACGGACGAGGACACGGGAATTGCTGGAGCTGGAACGTGTTTGCCGCACTGTCACGAACGGTGCGGAGAAGCACGTTCCGACGCGCGCATCTGTACCCGCGGTCAACGACCTGACCGCCGGCGAACGCGGAGTGAAATCTCAAGAGTTGTTCAATTTGCACTGTTCAATTTTCGGAGGAGTTTGCGAATGAGTCAGGATAGCAAGGAGACGCCCAAGGGCCCGGTCAGCCGGCGCACGATTCTCAAGGCAGCAGCGGCGGTCAGCGCGGCGCAGCTGGCGGGGCCTTTCGTCATCACGGCGCGCGCGGCCGACACCGTCAAGATCGGCCTCGACAATCCGTTGACGGGCACCTACGCGGCGGTGGGCAAGAACGAGCTGTTCGGTTGCCAGCTCGCCATCGATCAGATCAACAAGAAGGGCGGCATTCTCGGACGCGAGGCCGAGCTTCTGGTCGAGGACTCGACCAGCGGCGATGCCGGGCACGGCCGTTCAGAAAGCGCGCAAGCTGATCGAGCGCGACAAGGTCAACTTCCTGCTCGGCAACGTCAACTCGGCGCTGGCGCTCGCGATGGCGCAGGTCAGCAACGAAAAGGGCGTGCTGCACGTCGTGCCCGGCGGTCACACCGACGCGGTCACGGGCGCGACCTGCCACTGGAACGTGTTCCGCGTCTGCAACACGACCCAGATGGAAGCCAACGCCGTCGCCGGCACGCTGATCAAGACGGCCGGCAAGAAGTGGTACTACATCACCCCCGACTACGCTTTCGGGCACACGCTGCAGGCGGGTCTCGAGAAGGCGTGCACGCGGCTCGGAGGGAGCAAGGTCGGCGCGGATCTGACGCCGCTCGGGCACGACGGACTTTTCGTCCTACCTCATCAAGGCGCAATCGGCGAGTCCCGACATCATCATCTTCCTGGTTCAGGGCGACGACATGATCAACGCCCTCAAGCAGGCGGTGCAATTCGGACTCGACAAGAAGGTGCACCTCGCCGGGTGCGCAGCAGGAGCTCGAGCCGCTCGAGGGCCTGCCGCCCGAAGCGCGCGTCGGCACGTGGGTCTTCGAGTGGTACTGGAACCAGCCCAACGTGCCTCACGTCGCGCAGTTCGTCGCCGACATCAAGAAGCTGACCGGCCGCGTCCCCACCGCGCGCACCTGGTTCGGCTTTGCGTCCACCTGGACTTGCGCGCTGGCGGCCAATAACGCCAAGTCGCTCGATGCGGTGAAGATGGCCAAGGCGCTGCAGGGCTTCAAGCTGCCACCCGAGGTCGGCCTGATGCCCGACCAACCGTATTTCCGCGCCGGACAGAATCAGCTCATTCCGAATCTCTACGTCGGACATGCGCAGGCGCAGGGTAGCGCGCCCGATGACCTGTTCAAGGTCACGGAGGTGGTCAAGGGCGCGGATGTCGCCGGAACGGTCGAGGAGTCCGGCTGCAAGATGACTTGGCCCGCTTAAGGCGCAGCCCCGCGGCGCGCGTCCGCGATGTGCGCGGGCCGACGCCGCGGTCAGTGAAAAGAAACGCGCAGTTCTCATTCGCGCAGTTCACACGATGTGATCGCTGCCGGCCCGAGGACAATCGGGCCGGCGGTTGAGCGAACGCGACCGGGACGGGGGCCAGGGAATGACCCAGCTACTGCTGTTCAATGTCTTCAACGGGCTGATCGTCGGCGCATTCTATGCGTTGATGGCGCTTGGCCTTTCGCTGATTCTCAACCTGAGCGGCGTCATCAATTTCGCGCACGGCGGATTTCTCGCCATCGGCGCGTACATTGCCTATACGCTGACGCCCTACATCGGGTTCTGGGGCGGCCTGCTGGTCGCGCCGTTCCTGACGGCGGCGCTGGGCCTGGTCGTCGAGCGATTTCTCATTCGCCGCGTCTACGGTCGCGATCCGCTCTATAGCCTGCTGCTCACCTTCGGCCTCGCCTATATCTTCGAGGACGTCACGCGCTACATCTGGGGCGCGCAGAGCCTGCCCTACCCGATTCCCGGCTGGCTGGCGACGCCGCTGTCGAGCGACCTCTTCTTCCTGACGGGCTATCGCCTGTTCATGGTCGCGCTGGTCGCCATCGCGGTCGGCGGCGCTCTTCTTCATTCTCAACCGCACTCGCCTGGGCATGCGCATCCGCGCCGGCACGCTCGACCTGGAGACCGTGTCGGTGCTCGGCGTCAACGTGCGCATCCTGCGCAATCTGAATTTCGGCATCGGCATCTATCTCGCGGGACTCGCCGGCGTGCTCGCGGCCGGGATGCTCGGCCTGCAGCCGACCATCGGAACCTCGCTCATCATGCCGAGCTTCGTCGCGATCATCGTCGGCGGCCTGGGCAGCCTGCCGGGGACGCTGCTCGGCGGCTTGCTGATCGGCGTCGCTTCGGGCATCACGACGGTGTTCTTTCCGTCCGCGACCGAGGCGGTCATGTACGTGATGATGGGCCTGGTCCTGCTGGTGAGACCGCGCGGACTGCTCGGCGAAGAAGGGAGAGTCCATTGAACGTGATGTCGCCGCGGGCTGCCAACGCGCTCGTATGGGCAATCCTGCTGACCATGCCGTACTGGCTGGGCGCCGTCGGCGGCTACACCGAGCTCGGAAGCCGCGTCCTGGTGCTGGGCTTGGCGGCCATGTCGCTCAACTTCCTGCTGGGCTTCACCGGCGTGCTCTCGTTCGGGCACGCGGCCTACTTCGGCTTGGGCGCGTACGGCGTCGCGATGACGCTCAAGTACATCACGCCCAGCACGCCGCTCGCGATCCTCGTCGGCCTGGTCATCGGCGTCGTCGCCGCCGCGCTGATCGGCGCGATGATCGTGCGCTTGCGCGGCGTCTATTTCGCGATGGTGACGATCGCGTTCGGCCAGGTGTTCTTCTTCATCGCCTTTCGCTGGAACTCGGTGACGGGCGGCGACGACGGCCTGACCGGCTGGCAGCGGCAGGCGCTCACGTTCGGACAGTGGGCCATCGACATCGAGGAACGACAAGGTGTTCTACTATTTCACGCTCGCGCTCTTCGCCGCCGCGGTTGGGATCATGGCACTGCTGTTGCGCTCTCCGTTCGGGCGCACGCTACTCGCCATTCGCGAGAACGAGCGCCGCGCGCGCTTTCTCGGCCTGCCCGTCGAGCAGCACATCTGGCTCTCGTTCGTCATCTCGTGCCTGTTCGTGGCGCTCGCGGGCGCTCTCTACGCGCTTCTCAACAATTTCACCGATCCGCGCGCGCTGCGCTGGGACCAGTCAGGCAATTTCGTGATCATGGCGGTGCTGGGCGGCATGCGCTCGTTCTGGGGGCCGCTGATCGGCGCGGCCATCTTCGTCCTGCTGCAGGACTACGTGTCGAGCCACACCGAGAACTGGATGTCGTTCATCGGCCTCTTCTTCGTGCTGATCGTGCTGTTCTTCCCGCGCGGCGTTCTCGGCATCATTCGCAGAAAGAGCGCGTCATGAGCCTGCTCGAGGTGCGCGCCGCATCGAAGCTTTTCGGCAGCCTGGTCGCCGTGGACAAGGTATCGCTGTCGGTCGAGCCGGGCGAGCTGCGCGCGGTGATCGGTCCGAACGGCGCCGGCAAGACGACGTTCTTCAATCTCATCAGCGGCTTCTTTCCGCCGACCTCGGGAAGCGTCTTTTTCGACGGCCAGGACGTGACCGCTCTGCCGGCGCATCGACGCGTCGCGATGGGCATGGCGCGGACGTTTCAGATCACCGAGATTTTTCCCGAGCTCACCGTGCGCGAGAACCTGCGCATTCCCGTCGGAAGTCGCGGCGGGCTATCGCCTGCGGCCCTGGCTTTCGCGCAGCGAATCCGCGGCGATGCAGCGCGCGAGTCGACGAGCTGATGGAGATGGGCGGCCTCGCCTCCAAGGCCGACCGATTGGTCGGCGAGCTGCCGCACGGCGATCAGCGCGCCACCGAAATCATGATGTCGCTGGCGCTCAAGCCGCGGCTCCTGCTGCTCGACGAGCCCACCGCGGGCATGGGCGACCAGGAAACCTACGACATCACCCGGCTCATACGGCGCCTGCATCGCGACCAGAAGCTCACCATCGTCCTGATCGAGCACGACATGCGCGTCATCTTCCACCTGGCGGATCGCATCATGGTCCTGGCCGAGGGTGCGGTGCTCGAGGAGGGCACCGCGGACGAGATCGCCAAGAGCGAGCGCGTTCAGACCGCTTATCTGGGAAAGGCAGCATGAACGCGCTCGAGGCAGAAGGCCTCCACACTTTCTACGGCAAGAGCCACATCCTGCACGGCGTGGGTCTCACCGTCGGCGAGGGCGAGATCGTCACGCTTCTCGGCCGCAACGGCGCCGGCAAGTCGACGACACTGCGGAGCCTCATGGGACTCACGCATGCGCGCGAAGGCACGGTGCGCATTTTCGGCGAGACGACGACCGACTGGCCGCCGTATCGCATCGCGGCGCTGGGCGTCGGCTTCGTGCCCGAAGGACGGCGGATTTTCGCCAACCTCACGGTCGAAGAGAACCTCAAGGTGCCGATCGAGCGTCCGGGTCCGTGGACGATTCCACGGATTTACGAGCTCTTCCCGCGCCTCGCGCAGCGCAAGACGAACAAGGGACGGCAGCTTTCCGGCGGCGAGCAGGAGATGCTTTCCATCTCGAGGGCGCTGCTGCTCAATCCCAAGCTCCTGATGCTCGATGAGCCCTCGCAGGGTCTCGCCCCGCTGATCGTGCAGAACGTTTTCGACGTCATCGTCTCGATGCGCAAGGAAGGCATGTCGATCCTGCTGGTCGAGCAGAATGTGCGCGCTGCCGTCGAGATCGCGGATCGCGCCTACGTGCTGGACGACGGGCGCGTCGTCTACGAGGGTCTCGCCGCGGAATTCGCGAAGGACGAGGAGCGCGTGCGGGCGCTCGCGGGAGCCAGCGCCGAGAAGTGGGAGGCGGTCGAGTAAGGACGCGGTGGAATAGCGCGGGCCACTGAGGCGACTCGCGCCAGCGTGCTGGGCCGCTTCCGCGGGCCCACTCAGGGCTAAGTCAGGGACGTTCCGCGCGAAGGCGCGCGATCGTCGCGTCGATCAGCTTGCGCGAAATGCTGACAGGTCCCGGCAACGGCGGCAGCGCGTCGAGAGAAAACCACTGCACATCGGCGATCTCGTCGTCGCACGGGCGCGCCTCGCCGCTGACGTATTCGGCGTTGAAGGCGATCATCAGGGAATGCGGGAACGGCCAGGACTGGCTCGAGAAATATCGCAGCCCGCCGACTTCGATGCCCACTTCCTCGCGGACTTCGCGATGGATGCAATCCTCGATCGATTCACCGATCTCGACAAAGCCCGCCAGCGCGCTGTACATCGCATTGGGAAATCGGTTGGCGCGGGCGAGGAGCAATTCGCGTCCGCGCGTGACGAGCACCATCATCGCCGGCGACACACGCGGGTAGGCTACGTAGCCGCACGCAGGACACTCCTTGGCGCGCTCGTCCGGCTTTTCGACGCGTGGGCGTTCCGCAGCGGCCGCAGTAGCGATGGCTGCGGTCCCATTCGATGACCTGCGACGCGCGTCCGGCGAGCGCGAGCATCGGGTCGGATATCTGCAGGAACAGCGAGCGCAGGCCGCGCCATTGCCAGCCTGCGGGCTCGGGCGCATCGGCGGCTGCGCGCACGGCGATGCAATCGATGCCATCGTATCGGCCGAGGTAGTGGCGTCCTCCGTCGATGGCCATGCGCGAGATATCGGACAGCGTCGGGAGCGCGGGTGGCTCGGAGGCGCTTATCAGCATCTTGTCGTCGCGCCACACGAAGCAGATGGCGTCGGCGGCAAGCTCCTTGGGTAGCGCCGCGCCCGGCTCGAGGCCGGCGGGCGTCCCCATGGTGCGCAGTCCCGGTTCCTGAGTCAAAAGCCGCTCGGTGGTTGGCGGTGCATGGTCCGAATACGATACCCGATACCCGGACGAATTGCTCCCGCCGAGCAGCCGTCCTTGATTCTTATTCGCCGCTTATTCGAATACGGCACACTACCGGAGGAATCGCTCGTCCTTGCCGATAACGGTCAACTCGACGAACTTCGATCCGTTGTGGCTCGCCGGAGTAAACGTGACCCAGTATCCGCCGAGATCGAAATCGCGAATCGTTTCCATGGCGTTGACGAATTTTTCGCGAGTCAGGTCATTGCCGGAACGACGCAAGCCTTCGACCAGAACCTTGGCGGCAATGAAGCCCTCGAGGCTGGTGAACGAATAGTCCTTCTTGCCGGTGGAAGCCTCGAGCAGCGCCTGATATTCCTTGACGACCGGCACGCCGATGTTCCAGGGGAACGGCACGACCTGCGATACCGCGACGCCGCGGCCGTCGTCTCCGGTCTCCTTGGCGAGCGCCTTGCTGCCGACAAAGGAAACGTTCATGAATTGCGGATTGAAGCCGGCGGCGCGCATGGCCTTGATGAACGCGGCGCAGGACTTGTAGGCCGAGATCATGATGACGGCCTGCGGCTCGACCTTGCCGATCGATTTGACCGCCGCCGCGACGTCGACCGTGTTGCGCTCGACGGTGCCGGTGGCGACGATCTTGATATTGCGCCGCTCCATCGCGCGCTGCACGCCGAGCAGGCCGGCCTTGCCATAGTCATCGTTCTGGTAGAAGACGGCGATCTTGTCGAGCGATTGTCCGGTCATCTGTCCGACGATTTTCTCGGTTTCGTCGAAGTAGCTCGCGCGCACGTTGAAGATGTAGCGGTTGAGCGGCGTGCGCAAGGATTCGGCGCCGGTGAACGGGCCGACGAAGGGAACCTTGGCGGCGGTGAAGATCGGCTTGGATGCATTCGACGTCGGCGTGCCGACGTAGCCGAAGAGCAGGAAGACACCGTCATCGATCAGCTTCTTGGTGTTCGCAGCCGCGCGGTCTCCCTCGTAACCGTCATCGAGCGAGCGCAGCTCGATCTTGCGCCCATTGATGCCGCCGGCACTGTTCACGGATTGGAAGTACGCGTTCGCGCCGGCGCGCATTTCGGTGCCAAGCTCGGACGCGGGGCCGGAAAAAGCCGCGGACTGTCCGATGAGAATGGATGTCGGGGTGACGCCCGGCTCGGCGTGGAGCGCGCCCGCCAGCGAAGGCGAGCATCAAGGCAGCTGTTCGCAACATGGAAAGTTATCCCTGTTCAGTTCGCGGGTGGAATTAACTCCCCGCGTAAGTGTGCGGAAGTAGCTGTCTTAGATTCGCTCCGCAACAGTTTGCCATCATAGGGGATTTGGCTATCGAGGGGAACAAGCGGAAACAACGCGTTGCACACTCCGATGGCCGTCAATATGTACGGCACAGCGTATAATCGGGCTGATCGAAGTCAAAGTGCGAATCGAGTCCATGGAAGCCGAACGTGTCAATCAGATCGCCAATCTGCTGTCCGATCTTCAGCAGCGTGCCGCCGATCTGCGGAGGTATCTTTGACTTCGATACGAAGTCGAACCGGCTCGACGCCGTCGTGCGCGAGCTCGAGGACCCCAAGGTCTGGGAAGACCAGAAGCGGGCGCAGGAGCTCGGCAAGGAGAAAAAGCAGCTCGACGGCGTCGTCGGCACGCTGACCGAGCTCGATGGCCGTCTCAGGGACGGCTCCGAGTTGTTCGAGCTGGCGCGCTCCGAAGGAGACGATGCGACGCTCGATGCGGTCGCGTCGGACGCGGCGACCTTGCAGCGAACGGTCGCCGATCTGGAGTTCCGCCGGATGTTCCACGATCCGATGGACCCCAATCCGTGCTTCATCGACATCCAGGCTGGAAGCGGCGGCACCGAGGCGCAGGACTGGGCGGCGATGCTGCTGCGCATGTATATCCGTTACTGCGAGCGCAAGGGTTATCAGGTCGACGTGATGGAGGAGTCGGCGGGAGAGGTTGCCGGCATCAAGAGCGCCACCATCAAGGTGACCGGCGAGTACGCATATGGCTACCTCCGCACCGAGACGGGCGTGCACCGCCTCGTGCGCAAGAGTCCCTTCGACTCCAACGCGCGCCGGCATACGTCGTTCGCGAGCGTGTTCGTCTATCCGGAGGTCGACGACACGATCGACGTCGAAATCAATCCAGCCGAGCTTCGCATCGACACGTTCCGCGCGTCGGGTGCGGGTGGCCAGCACATCAACAAGACCGATTCCGCGGTGCGAATCACGCACCTTCCGACGAACATCGTCGTGCAGTGCCAGAACGACCGCTCGCAGCACCGCAATCGCGCCGAAGCGATGGCCATGCTCAAGTCGCGGCTCTACGATCTCGAGCTGCGCAAGCGGCAGACCGAGCAGCAGAAGCTCGAAGACGCCAAGACCGACATCGGCTGGGGCCATCAGATACGCTCGTACGTCCTCGATCAGTCGCGCATCAAGGATCTGCGAACCAACTACGAGGTCGGCAACACGCAGGCTGTGCTCGACGGCGGCCTCGATGACTTCATCGCCGCCAGCCTGAAGCAGGGAGTGTAATGAGCTCGCAAGAGGACAATAAGAAGGCATCCGCGGAGCCAGCCGCCGCGGCTCCCGACGAGAATCAGATCATCGCCGAGCGGCGCGGCAAGCTCAAAGCCATGCGCGAGCGCGGCAACGCCTACCCCAACGATTTCCGCCGCGACGCGCTCGCCGCCGATCTGCACGCAGCCTACGACGCGAAATCCGCCGACGAGCTCGATGCGGCGCCCGCTGACGGTCGCGGTCGCCGGACGGATGCTGCTCAAGCGCGTGATGGGCAAGGCGAGCTTCGCCACGCTGCAGGACATGAGCGGCCGCATCCAGCTCTACGTCACCAACGATCACGCCGGCGTCGAGTCGCACGACGCGTTCAAGCACTGGGACCTGGGCGACATCGTCGGCGCGCGCGGAACGCTGTTCAAGACGCGCACCGGCGAGCTGACGGTCAAGGTCACGGAGCTGAGGCTCTTGTCGAAGGCGCTGCGGCCGCTGCCGGAGAAATTTCACGGCCTGACCGACCAGGAGCAGAAGTACCGGCAGCGCTACGTCGACCTGATCACCAGTCCCGAGTCGCGCCGACGTGTTCGTCGCCCGGTCGCAGATCGTCCAGGCGATGCGCGAATTCTTCGTCTCGCGCGGCTATCTCGAGGTCGAGACGCCGATGATGCACCCGATCCCGGGAGGCGCCGCGGCGCGGCCGTTCGTCACCCATCACAACGCGCTCGACACGGAGCTCTACCTTCGCATCGCGCCCGAGCTCTACTTGAAGAAGCTGGTCGTGGGCGGCTTCGAGAAGGTCTTCGAGATCAACCGCAACTTCCGCAACGAAGGGATTTCGACACGCCACAATCCCGAGTTCACGATGCTCGAGTTCTACGAGGCCTTCCAGGACTACCGCTATCTGATGGACCTCACCGAGGCGCTGCTGCGCGAGGTCGCGCAGCAAGGTTTGCGGTTCGACGCTCATCGAGTATCAGGGCCAGTCGATCGACCTCGGACAGACCGTTCGACCGGCTCACCATGGCCGAGGCCATCGCCAAATACAATCCGGGCCATCCCTTGCCCGAGCTTGCGCGGCCCGAGTATTTGAAAGCGGCGCTGGCGTCCTCGGGCGTCGAGGTCCTTCCAACCGACGGCGTCGGCATGCTGCAACTGAAGCTGTTCGAGGCGACGACCGAGAGCAAGCTCGTGCGGCCCACTTTCATCGTCGCGCATCCCACCGACGTCAGCCCGCTCGCGCGCGGCAACGACGCCAATCCGGCGGTAACCGATCGCTTCGAGCTTTTCATCACCGGCCGCGAGATCGCCAACGGATTCTCCGAGCTGAACGATCCCGAGGACCAGGCGGCGCGCTTCACCGAGCAGGCGAAGGCGAAGGAGGCCGGCGACGCGGAGGCGATGCACTACGACGCCGACTACATCCGCGCGCTCGAGTATGGCCTGCCGCCCACGGCGGGCGAGGGCATCGGCATCGATCGCGTGGTGATGCTGCTCACCGACAGCCCGTCGATCCGCGACGTGATTCTCTTTCCGCAGCTGAAAAAGGAATTCTGATTCGCGGCGAACCTTCCGCGCAATCGACGATCCATGCACAAGCGCTACGAGACCTTTCGGGAGTTCTACCCTTTTTATCTCTCGGAGCATTCCAACACGGCGTGCCGCCGCCTGCACTTCGTCGGCACGACGCTGGTCATTGCGTGCCTGGTGACGGCGCTCGTAACCCTGAACGCCTGGTGGCTTGCCGCCGCGCTGATCGCGGGTTATGGCTTCGCCTGGATCGGCCACTATTTTTTCGAGCATAACCGTCCCGCGACTTTCACCTATCCGCTGTACAGCTTCATCGGCGACTGGGTGATGTTCAAGGACCTGCTGACCGGCAAGATCCGCTTCTGAGGCGACGGCGAGCGAGGGCGCTCTCGCCTCATACCCCCATAGGGTATATACTGGCGTCATGGAAGCCGCCATTGACGCTTCGCCGGACGCCGGGCATCGCATCGACCTCGCCATCGAGGGGATGACGTGCGCCGCGTGCGCGGCCCGGATCGAGAAATCGCTCAATCGCCTGCCCGGCGTCGCCGCGACGGTAAGCTTCGCGACCGAGACGGCGGCGGCACGCTTCGATCCGGCCGACACCAACGTCGACGCGCTCATCGCCGCGGTCGATCGAGCCGGATACCGGGCCTTCGTCCGACAGAACTCCGCGCAGGCGCGGGACCAGGACAAGGCGCGCAAGGCCGGCGAATATGCCGCGCTCCGACGCGACCTTGTCAGTTGCCGCCGTGCTCACGCTGCCCCTGATGGCGCAAATGCTGCCCATGCTCGCGGCGGGCGACTGGCTTGGGCGCGGCGAACACGCCGAGGTGCTGCCGCGATGGCTTCAGCTCGCCTTCGCCACTCCGGTCCAGCTCTGGGCCGGCCGCCGGTTCTACGTCGGCGCGTGGCATTCGCTGCGCGGCGGCGGCGCCAACATGGATGTGCTGATCGTGCTGGGCACGAGCATGGCGTTCATCTTCAGCGCCGCGGTCACGCTGCTCGGCCTGCACGGACAACACGTGTACTTCGAATCGGGTGCGGCAGTGATTACGCTGGTGCTGCTCGGCAAACTGCTGGAGGCACGCGCCAGGACGAGCACGTCCGAGGCGCTCAACAAGCTCCTGTCACTGCAGCCGGGCGTGGCTCACGTCGAGCGCGAGGGTCGGACCATCGACGTGCCGCTCGCCGACGTCGTGGTCGGCGATCGCTATACCGTGCGCGCCGGCGAGAGCATTCCGGTGGACGGCGTCGTGCAGGGCGGCAACGCCGCGGTCGACGAGAGCATGCTGACCGGCGAGAGTCGCGGTGTTGCGAAAGCCATCGGCGACCGCGTTTTCTCGGGGACGGTCAATCAGGACGGAATGCTGGTGTGCGCGGCGACTGCCACCGGCGACGCGACCGTCCTTGCCGGCATCGTTCGACTGGTCGCCGAAGCGCAGAGCTCCCGCGCGCCGATCCAGCGCCTGGCCGACAAGGTGTCGGGCGTGTTCGTGCCGGTGGTTCTCGTGCATCGCGCTGCTGACTTTCGGCATCGGGTGGTGGTTGAGCGGGGCGGCGGCCGAGGGCCTGATCAACGCGGTCGCGGTGCTCGTCATCGCCTGTCCCTGCGCGCTCGGGCTCGCCACGCCGACCGCGCTCATGGTGGGCACGGGCCGCGGCGCGCAGTCGGGCGTGCTGATACGCAACGCGACCGCGCTCGAGAACGCCGGGCGCCTGGGCGCATTGATCGTCGACAAGACCGGGACGCTGACCGAGGGCAAACCGGCAGTGACCGATGTGCTGCCGGTTGACGGCGCGACGCGCGAGCGGCTCCTGAGCGTCGCCGCGGCGCTCGAGCGGGGATCGGTGCATCCCCTGGCACAAGCCGTTCTCGCGGCGGCGCGCGATGTCGCGCTGCTCCCTTCGAGCGATTTCAAGTCGGTCGCTGGCAAGGGCGCCACCGGTCGCGTCGGCGTCGAATCCGTGACTGCGATCGTCGGCTCGCCGGCTTTTCTGGCCGAGCATGGCGTGACGCTGCCCGTCGAGCCTGCGGCAACGCTGCAGCGCGCAGGCAAGACCGTCGTCGCGGTCGCGGCGGGAGGAAGCGCGCTGGGCGTGATTGCGCTCGCCGATCGCGTCCGGCCGACGTCCGCCGGCGCGATCGCCCGGCTCAAGGCAGCCAGCATCGACGTCGTGATGATGACCGGCGACAACGCGGCGACGGCGCGCAGCATCGCCGACGCGGTCGGCATCGAGCACGTTCGCGCCGGCGCGACGCCCGCCGACAAGGTCGCCGCCGTGCGTGCGCTCCAGGCCAAGGGCATCGTCACCGGCATGGTCGGCGACGGCATCAACGATGCGCCTTCGCTGGCGGCCGCGGATGTCAGCTTCGCGATCGGTGGCGGAGCGGATGTTGCGCGCGAGGCGGCGGACATCACGCTGGTGCGAAACGACCTCGAGGCCGTGGCCGACGCGATCGAGCTGTCGCGCGCGACGCTCTCGAAGATCCGGCAAAACCTGTTCTTCGCCTTTGCCTACAACGTGCTCGGCATCCCGCTCGCCGCTGCCGGATTGCTGAGCCCCATCATCGCCGGCGCGGCCATGGCGGCGAGCTCGCTCTCCGTCGTCGGCAACGCATTGCTGCTGAAGCGCTGGCGGCCGAGAGCCTGATTGAGCCAACTGAGTCAACAAGGAGCGCGAATGGAAACCGTCAACTTCAAGGTGCGTGGCATGTCGTGCAACGGATGCGTTGCGAGCGTGACGCGCGTGCTGCAGGCCGTGCCCGGCGTCGAACAAGCGACCGTCGATGCTCGATCGCGGCAGCGCCGAGGTGCAGTTCGACCCGGCTCGCACCGGCATCGCCGCGCTGAAGCTCGCCGTCGAGGAGGCCGGGTATGAGCCGGCCTAGCAAGCCCAAGGCGAGAGCTGCGCGGCGCTGTGCGGGCGCAGGACCATCCGCAGCATCCACTCGTCAAGCGCCACGATCCGTCGGCGCTGACCAAGCGCCTGAAGCGCATCGAGGGCCAGGTTCGCGGCATCGACAGGATGATCGCCGAGGATCGCTACTGCATCGACATCCTGACGCAGGTGAGCGCCGTGCAATCGGCGCTCGATGCGCTGGCGCTGCAGCTGCTCGAGCATCACCTCCACGGCTGCGTGCAGCACGCGGTGAAGTCGGGCGACGGTGGGCGCGCGATCGAGGAAGCATTGGGCGTGATCCGCAAATTCGCCCGGTAGAGAGGTACGTGCGTTCGTTACAATCGCGCGAAGCGGTTTGACCCCGCGCTCGGTTACACGCGATAATTCACGTCTTTCGGGGTGTAGCGCAGCCCGGTAGCGCGCTTGCTTTGGGAGCAAGATGTCGGAGGTTCAAATCCTCTCACCCCGACCACCAAGATACCGATCTGCGATCACGCGAACGGCGTAGCGCGCCCCGCAAGACGGGCGGCGCAAATTAGCGGCGGAATAGAAGCCGCTCCGAGATCCGGAGGGCAGCCTCCTCGCCGTCACGCTTCGTACCGATTACCCACCCGACGTCGATGCCCCTCATTACGCTGAATCACGCGCGCCTCGCGTTCGGCCATCATCAGCTGCTGGACGACGCCGAATTCCAGCTCGACGCGGGCGAGCGCGTCGGCCTCATTGGCCGCAATGGCAGCGGCAAGTCGTCGCTCCTGAACGTGCTGGCCGGTCGCTCGCAGCTCGACGACGGCGAGCGCTGGGTTGCGCCACAGGTTCGCATCGCGTGCGTCGCCCAGGAGCCTCTCCAGGATGCTGCGAGCACGGTCTACGACACGGTCGCGCTGGGCCTGGGCAGCGAAGGAGAGGTCCTCGCGGAGTATCACCATGCGACTGCGTTGCTGGCCGATGACGGCGAGCACGCGGGCCATCTCGATCGGATCGGCACATTGCATGCGCGGCTCGACGCGATTGACGGCTGGGCATTGAGCCATCGCGTGGACAACGTGTTATCGCGGCTCGGTCTGTCGCCGGATGCCCTTGTCGGGTCGCTGTCGGGTGGATGGAAAAAACGCGTCGCGCTTGCGCAGGCGCTCGCCGCCGAGCCTGACGTTCTTCTGCTCGACGAGCCCACCAACCATCTCGACCTGGCCGCCATCGCTTGGCTGGAGACGCTGTTGCGGGAATTCGCCGGCGCCGTGGTTTGCATCACGCACGACCGGCGCTTTCTCGATGCGATCGCCACCCGGATCACCGAGCTCGATCGCGGGCGATTGCGCAACTATCCCGGCAATTTTGCGGCGTACGAGGAGCGAAAGACCCGCGAGGCGAGCGACGAGGCCGAGACCAACGCGAGGTTCGACAAGTTTCTCGCACAGGAGGAGGTGTGGATCCGCAAGGGCGTCGAGGCCCGTCGGACGCGCAACGAGGGCCGCGTGCTTCGCCTGGAGCAACTGCGGCGCGATCGTGCCGCGCGTCGCGAGCGGACGGGCAAGGTGAATATGTCCCAGGACGAGGGCGCACGCTCGGGCAAGCTGGTCGCGGAGCTGGACTCGGTCACCAAGGCATTCGGTGACAACGTGCTGATTCGCGATTTCTCGACCCGCATCCTGCGCGGCGATCGCGTCGGGCTCATCGGCCCCAACGGTGCCGGCAAGACCACCCTCCTGCGCCTGATTCTTGGCGAGATCGAGCCCGATGCCGGCACCATTCGGCGCGGCACGAATCTCACCGTCGCGTATTTCGACCAGCTCCGAGACCAGCTCGATCCCGAGGCCACGGTCCAGGACACCATCAGTCCTGGAAGCGAATGGATCGAGATCGGCAGCGCGCGTAAGCACATCATGACCTACCTCACGGATTTCCTGTTCGCACCCGAGCGTGCGCGGTCGCCGGTGCGCTCGCTCTCGGGCGGCGAGCGCAACCGGCTGCTGCTGGCCCGCCTGTTCGCGCGGCCCGGGAATGTGCTGGTGCTGGACGAGCCGACGAACGATCTCGACATCGATACGCTGGAATTGCTCGAAGCGCTGCTCCAGGAATATCGCGGCACTGTGTTTCTGGTGAGCCACGACCGCGCCTTTCTCGACAACGTGGTGACCGAGGTGATCGCTTTCGAAGGCAATGGCGTGCTGCGCGAGCACATCGGCGGCTACAGCGAATGGTTCGAGTATCACGAGCGTCAGCGGACAGAGCAACGCGCGGCGGAGACGGTGCCGAGTTTGAGGGCGCAGCGCACAGACGCAGTGTCGCAGGACGCATCCGCCGCGGCCAAACCACCTCCACGTGTCGCCCGCGCGACCCGCAGTCGCCTCACATTCATCGAGGAGCGGGAGTTGTCGGGGCTGCCCGCACGCATCGAGGAGCTCGAAGGGCGCATCGAAGCGATGCGTGGTCGTTTCACCGACCCGGCCCTCTATCGCGACTCGTCGCAGGAAGCGAAAGCGCTGCGCGCCGAGCTCACACAAGCGGAACGGGATCTGGCCGACGCCTACACGCGCTGGGAAGCGCTGGAGTTGCGCAAGGATCCCGACGCAGGGGTGCGCGGGCTGAGGTGAGCGGGCAAGGGCGCGGTGTTCCAGGAGCTTGGCCCCGTCTGCCCAAGGTGGCCGCGAACGGGCCTCATGGGCGGGACTGTGCCGGCCGCGCGGAATCGGCTACTATTGCGTCTGCGCCGCACCCGTCGCGGTGAACACTGCAACCCCGCGGCCCGAGCGGTCGAAGGCCGACGCGCCCGTAGCTCATTTGGATAGAGCACCGGCCTTCTAAGCCGGGGGTAACAGGTTCGAGTCCTGTCGGGCGTGCCAAATCGATCGCCCGAGACGACCGAATGCGCGATGCCGCATCTGGCGCAGAATGACTTCGTTTCGTTGGTGGCTGTAGCTCAGCTGGTAGAGTCCCGGATTGTGATTCCGGTTGTCGTGGGTTCGAGTCCCATCAGCCACCCCACCCCTTTTGAAGTTCCGTGATAGCTCTCACTAACGTACTGAGCGCTGTACGCGTTTTTGTCTTAAGCGATGGCGGCAAAATTGCGTATCGATGCTCAGTTGCCTAGCGGCAGACGGAATGCCTGCGTGATTCAATCAATCGAAAGCCGCAAAGGGATCCGCCGCCCGACATCGCACTTAAACTCTCGGATGTGAGGGGATAGGCACCGAGACAATCGCGGCGACATTGTTCGATCGCGCGGACGCCCTTTTCCAGGGCAGTTGGGTCGATACCGCCGCCCGCGACGCGAAGTGGCAAACCGCTTCACAAGTTGCCTCCTCAAACGGCTCGCTGTTGCCGACGTCAAGTGCAGCCAACTTCCCCTCGGCTGCCCTGACGTTCCTGCGCCGCGCCCCTCGGCAATTGTGCTCGGGGTGCGAAGCCGATCGTTTCATCGAGCCTCGCAAGATTGGCGCGCACGATCGCCGCGTCAGGGTGGCCGGCGCCGAACGAGTTCTCAAGAATCACCAGCGAGCGCTTCAAGAGCAGCTCGGCCAACTCGTATTGGCCCTGGTCAAGGTACAACGAACCCAGGTTGTTGAGCGAGATCGCCACATCAGGATGGTTGCCGCCAAACGCCTGGTCGTAAATCGCCAGTGCACGCTTATAGACTGGAACGGCAAGCGCGTACTTGCCCTGCGCGCGATAGATTGCTCCGAGCGTGTCGAGTGAGCTCGCTACGTCCGGATGGTCGGGGCCGAGTAACGCTTCCCGCATGGCCAAGCCGCGTGCGTGAAGTTCTTCGCTAGCGGGTACTGGCCTTGGTCGCAGTAAAGCGCCGCAATATTGTTGAGCGAGCTCGCTACAACGGGACTGTCTTGACCGAGCATTTCCTCCCGGATGGCGAGCGCTCGCTTGTACAGCGGTTCCGCTAGAGCGAACTGGCCTTCGGCGCGATGGAGGTTTGCCATGTTGGTGAGCGACGTGGCCACCATGAGATCGGAGGGGCCCAGCACTTTGAGCTGGATCGTCAATGCGCGCTCATAGAGCGGTAACGCCAACGCGTACTGGCCTTGCACACAAGAAAGCACGGCTATGCTATTGAGCGATGTCGCGACAGTAGGGTGGTCGGGACCGAGAATCTTCTCCTCAATCGCTAGCGAACACTTAAGGAGCGATTGAGCCAACGCGTACTTGCCCTGATCGCAATAGAGCGCTGCCAGATCATTGAGCGAGGCCGCCAGATTCGAATGGTCTGGTCCGTACAAGCTCTCTTCGGTGACGAGCACCGACTCGGCAACAGCCACGGCTCCGTCGTACTGACCTTCCGCACGGAGATGTTTGATCTTGTCTCTTAGCGTACTGCGTTCAGCGCCTTGGATTTCCATCAGTTTTCCTGCCGAGTAGACAGCGATTGGCCAAATTGGCGAAGGTTGTTTTTGAAACTCACTTATCACCTCCGATGAGTTCAGCTTTGAAAGCCTGCGGCTGGATCTGCATCACGCGATTTCCAGGGCAGGAACACCATCTGTGCGATGAGCAGGAGGTTCCACGCTTGGGTTTGACGGCGCTTCGCTCTGCGCGCCAAGGGTTTCACAGGACGCGCCAATCCGATGGTTTTAAGACCAGAGCGTGGTCTCGCGGAGCTCGGCGAACATCCGCGCCACCATCATCCTCAAGTCATGCCTTCCGCGGCTGCACTGTCGATTGAAGGATGGACCTTGGCGGTGTCGCCCATCGTGGGAGCAACGTAAGTCACCGTTCCCGTCGGTAAGCTGGACTCTGCGCCGACACGGCCGCCAATGACCCATCCTGCTTTGAAGATCGGGCTGTCCGCTGCAGCGGGTACAGTTCGTCCCCAAGCGACTGCGTGTGGAGAAATCGTCGGTCGTTTGGGCTCTTTAGAATCCATGCCGCGTTCCAGTGGGAAATTCGGACGATGAAACTCTCGATTAACGAGCCAGAAGCGTTCTCTGGCTGCCTTCCTCCATGTCTCGGATGCGTGCGCGTTTCACGGCTACGCCTCCACCGTCGCGCGGACCATGGCGTCCTCGGCTTTCGCCCCTTGAAGGTCGCCATACCTGCGGTGCCCTGCGTTTGGCAAACTGGGGTGCGTGATGATGCACATGTTGAACGTAACCCCGCCGAGGGTCAGGCCGCGCACCATGCTGCCACCGGAGGCATCCAACGCAGCGAACGTCGGCCACGGCGACCATGCACGAAGGCGTCGGTCCAAGGGTGCCAGCAACGGGGGCACCTCGGCGCCGAGGACCAATACCGCGCGCGGCCGTTGAACCCGTACCTGTCGCACGAAAAACTCCCGACTGGCGCGAACGAACGCGGCATCGCCTGCATGAGGATGCGTGCCGACGTTGAACGGTTTTCCGTACCGGTCACGCGTCGTGACATATCCCGGATAGAAGTTCGTGAAGAAGCACGTCGCAGGGTCGATGCCCCATCGAACCAGCGCTTTGTAAGTGTTGCGACACGTGTGCCACACGGACCTGTCCCACGACGTTTCCGCCGCTCTGACGTTACGGCTGAAGTCCAGGTCGCTACCGTAGTTGTGGCCGAGGATCATCACGCCGCCGAACGGGAACGGTGCGTCCTGCACGCACATGCCAGTGCCACCGGGAAAAAAGTCGATGCCCGCGGATTGAAAGGGCGGATGCGAAACGCCCTTCGGCAATGTTGGAAACGCAGCCCTAAGGTTCGCGAACAGTGCGCGCGAGGGGCTTTCAGGCAGGGTCTTAGCCGCGATAGCGTCATTTGTCGACATTCTTGATTCTCCCGAATGGATGCTGTCGGCCTTTGCGACCTGCAGCGTCTGCGCGATGAGCATGAGTCTCCACGCTCGGGCCCGGCCGTGCTTCGCTCTGCGCGCCAAGCGCTTCACAGGACGCGCCAATCGGGTGGATTGCGAGATGAGAGCGATGATCTCGAGGAGTTCGGCCACGTAGCGCGTGCGGACCACACTTCCCGGTGCGCGGCTCAAATTGGCGCCAAAGGCCAAGTCCGTGGCGCACCGGGTACAGCGGGTCGGCCGTTCCAAACAGATACTTGCCACGCACTCAGGCGGCGGTACGGCGCAGACTAGACTTGTGTGCGCAGCAATCTAATGAGAATCGCAAAATGAATGACACTTGGGCTGGCCCGGAATACAGCATTTTCAGCAACTCGACCGGCGAACCGCTGCATACGGTCGAGATGCACGTGCTTGCTCGAGCGTACCGGGCAACGTGGCGGTCGCTGTTCGCGAGCGATCCGTTCGGTCCTCACGCCATTGCTGCGCTGGACGTGTTGTTTGTGTTCTCGGCGGAAGCTGTAGAGGGCCGCAGATAGCCTGTCGGGTCGACCAGTGCTCCTGCTATAGTCGCCCGACTTCAATTCGGGCCACGCATCGTGAAAGACGCAACGCTCGCCAGTGTGGGCCAGATCGTTTGGCGCTTGATCGAGCGGCACGATCTTGCGCCTGAACCGCTCTTCCGAGCGGCTGGGATCGATCCGGAGATCATTCACGATCCGCACGGGTACATCGCGCGCCCGAAGAGCGATGCGCTGATGCGTGCACTAGCCGAGCAGATTGCCGATCCCTCATTTGGTTTGCAGGCCGCACACTGCTGGCATCCGTCGAACCTGGGCACGCTGGGATACGCCTGGCTGTCCAGTTCCACCCTGCACACGGCCCTGAAGCGCCTGGTGCGCTATTGGTACATCGTGATTGCCGACGTGGCAGTTGGACTGGAGGAGACGCCCGAGGGCGTTGAATTCGTCCACACGCCGCCGGTGCTCGACAGCGCTCCCGACGGAATTCGGGGCGACATCGTAATGGCAATCATCTACGACATGTGCCGGACCAATTTCGGCCAGGGGTTTAGCCCGCGGCGCGTGGCGTTCCGACATCCAGCCCCTGCTGATGCAGCGCCATACGAGACACTCTTCGGTTGCCCCGTCTCATTCGGCGCGGATGCCAACCGGCTGCTCATCGGCCGTGCTGAAGCCGACCATCCACTTCCGACCGGGAACCGCGATGTTGCAGCAGCCCACGACCGCATCCTTGTCGAGCAGCTTGCCCGTTTGGATAAAAGGAATGTGATCGCGCGCTTTCGTGCCTCGCTACTTGAGCGAATGACGTCCGGCGAGGTTTCGGAGGAGGACATAGCAAGTGATCTGCACATGAGTCGCCGTTCGCTGCAGCGCCGGCTCGCGGAGGCTGACGCCAGCTACCAGTCTCTCGTCGACGATACACGGCGGGACATGGCGCTGAGGTATATCCAGGATCCCGCCAAGTCCGCTACCGACATCACCTTTCTCCTGGGCTATTCCCAGCAGAGCGTGTTCACCCGCGCCTTCCGAAGGTGGACGGGTATGAGTCCGTCGGAGTACCGCTCTAGTAAGTCCTTGGCGAGCGACTAGGTCGAAGTCGGTTCAAGTGTCGTGGCGGCTGCCTGGCCGCACCCCTCACGTCCTGAGTGCACCCGATTGGCGTGTTCTGTAAAGCGCTTGGCGCGCAGGGCGAAGCGCAATCGGGCTGAGCAAGAGAAACTCTGTCATCAAAAGGTAAACAGCGTTTTAGTCACGGAGGCAGTATGACCCAGCTCAACGAAGGAACCCGCTTCACAACCTTGCTGCATGCCGAACTCAATCGACTACGCCGCAACCTTCCGCCGCAGCAGTTCTACGACGTGGCCGACGCTCTCAAGATTCCGCGGTCAATCGTCTCGGCGTGGATGGCTCGTCAGGTGTGGCACACGCTTGTCCGCGAGGCGGAGTCGCTGCGCAATGTCCCCCGCTGCCCAACCCTAACTGCGGCGGACCAGTCGGGCACACCCACGACTGCGGTGACGCATGAAATCGCGGCTTGGCGGTCGGCCAATCGTTCGCCCTAAAGGTGAAGCACCCGGCCGCAGCATGGAAACTGACGCTTCGAGTCCAGACCACGCAAGGAAGACGATGAAACGCACTATCGCAACGCTCGCACTTGTGGCAACCGCATGTATAAGCACTCCGGCTTTGGCTGGATGGAATGGGCTAGATTGGGCGATCTTTCTCAACGGTCTGGTGCGGCCTGCGCCGGTCGTCGTCGTACCACCTGCTCCAGTCGTCGTGTCCCCTGCGATCACGTACACGCCGGACAGCAATGTGGGCTTGTCTAATGTCAAGCCGGTTGTCGACGAAACGACCGCGGCGGCGACTACTGAATGCGAAGAAAAGCCATACGTTCAGTACAAGGACGAGTTGCACGTGTTCGGTGACAAAGCGACCATCGCTCAAATGTGCCAGATCAAGTTGGGCACTACGCCAGCGTGCGACCGCGAGCTTACGAAGATCACGCTCGCACTTCGCGCCGCCGACATCAATACCGACGACTGCTCGTTCCTCTCGGGAGTCGCAGTAGGAATGACTCCTGATCAAGTAAAGGCTAGCAAGGTTGGCAGCCCATTGGAAACGACGACGTTGCGCATCGCCGGCAAAGTCACCGACCAGTGGAAGTATGACGGCTTTAGTGTCTACTTCGAGAACGGCGTCGTATCAGCGATCCAGCAATACTGACGCGGTATTCGTTAAGCCTCGCGCGAGACATCCCAGATGGCACAGTTAATGACCAAGGACGAGATCCATGACTTCGGCATCGAGGTGGTTGTCGAATTTCTACGAGCCGAGGGCCACGAACTTGTAGATGCACCTGAACTCGGTGCCAATCCCAAGTCGTCGCGAAGCGAGCAGGTCAACTCGAATTCATTATCGTTCGAACCGCGTGCTACCCGGCGAAAGGCCTCCTTGAGCCACACATTGAAAGCCAGCGCATTGAGAAAGCAACTAGATCCGGTGCTCTTTGCTATTTTGCTTCCGTTGGCATTGCCAACTCCGAAGGTACCAGCGACGCCGAATTGGCTGTCCCGATCAAAGGCGCCGGCTTTTATGTTGCATTTGGAGGGCTCGTCCCTCTGCAGCAATCACACTAATTTGCGTGTGGGGCCTAAACCGACCCGGTCGAGGAGCGGGATCGCGCGAAGGAAGCTTGACGGAACTCTTCAACGAAGCGAAGACCGGGAACACTCACATCATCGTCGAGCGCATCGTGAACGACATCGACGAGATCGTCAGGAAAGTGCGCTTCCCCGACTGGCAGTCAACCAGCCAGGGCGAGCGGTTGGTGCAGAAAGAGCTGCGGCGCACCCTCTAGAAGTACAAGCTCCACACCGATCAGGACTTGCTCGAGAAGGCGTATGGCTACATTAAACAGTACTACTAGCGAGGCAGTGAAAAGGAACTTGGACCGCCGAGTTATTCGGTACGAGCCCATGATCCATCCGAAGTGCATTAAGCCGAAACCCGACATCCCCGCGTCGTGGGCGCGGGTGATGCAGCTCGTCAACAGTGAGTAAGGAGTCGCGTCCAAGTGATTCGTGTCACAACTTTACGCACCTAGGCTCGCTTGGTTCCGGCTTTCAGTGCCGGCGCGATTTTGGCGTGGAACTCCGACACACGCAGCTCCCAGGAGTCGCTTGCGGACAGTCGGAGCCCAACATCGAACGCCTGTTCGAACACTGCCAAGCGACCCTGCTTGTATTTCTTGAACAGGGACCGAAGGCCACGCCGGTCATGTCTGGCGAGCAGTATCCGGATCACCCGCGTCGCTTGTCGCGAGAGAAATTCTCTGTTCGCGAGGTAGAGCAGAAACGAGAGGGGCGCTTCATTGTCGAACGTCGGCGTACTGGGCAAACCCCGAATGAACCTGGCGACCTCATCGGGGATGCTCCATGCCGTCAGATCGGCGACAGATCGCGCATAGTCATCGACGTGCGTCAATTTGCTATTGACCTGGTCGAAAAAGACTGACGGCGCGGGTTCCGACGGATGGATTGGGCTTGCCCCTGGGTGGAAGCACTTCGGCCGCGCTCTTTCGACGTATGCCTTAGCGGCGGGTGGCAACTGTATCGCTGCCGTGGAGTCCCACCCGTAGGGATTGTCACTATCCTTCCAGCAACATTGGACCGCGACGGCGAAAAAGACAACGGTCCCGGACCGCCCATCCGGCCGCGGACATGTGCGCAATCTTCTGCAGGTGCGGAAAATCCGTCGGCGCAATTGCCCTCATGGACGAGCGTGAACGACGATCAGGTTCGTGTCCTCGGTCACTAGCTGGTACTGCAGCGCCAGGTCCAGCTTCTCCTGTCCGCGCGGAAGATTTTTCATGCGCTCGAACGCTGCCACGCGCGACAGGGCATCCGTCGCGTCGTTCGTCATCCGCAGATCGACAGTAGTGGCTGGCCCGCGCTGCGTATCGCCGGCTACGTATGTAAGCTCAACGGCTCCGAGCGGCACATTTGAAAATCCTGCGAAGGCGTGAAGCGTATCGCCGTCAAACATGACGGACGGCAGCGGGGTGACCCATTTCGGCTGCCCCGGCCACGCGATCGCGATCTGCCCGCCTTGAGGTTGACGCAGGCGTTCGAACATGCGCACGATCGTCCCGGCAACGTCTTCGTTCGGGCTTACCAACTCGCAGGCTCCGCCCGTCTCCATTGCCGACGCCGCAAGAGCGACTCCGCCGGCGAGCTGCCCACACCAACCGCAAAGATCCGGTGTGAGGACCGGCGCGCGACTTCGACCAGGGTTTCCGTTTTCCAGATCTCGCCGTCGGTAATCAACAGAACGTCGGCGGGTTCTTCTCCGGTGCCGAGCGCGAATGTGGAGAGCAGCGCTTTCTCCATCTCGGTCCCGCCCATGTCCGCATCGAGCTTGCTGATCGTGTCGGCAGCGCTGCGGGTCGCGTTCTCATCGGCATTTGCGAGCCTAGGGCGCGAATGGCCGACCTGAGAGCCAAAGCGGCTTAGCGTGAATCTATCGCCTGGATCGAGCTGCTCCAGCACTTTGTGAAGCGCCTGCTTGGCCGAGGCTATGCTGTCGCCCGCCATCGACCCGGAGCAATCGACCAGCAGTTTCACCGCCACGGGCGTGGGCGCCGCGCCGGGCACGTTGGGACAGATGCTCGCCAGGGCAACGTAACCTTCGCCATCACGGGCGACCGTCGCGAGGGAGCGTCCCGCAAGTCTTCGATAACGAGGATGAAGTCACGATCAAGGAAGGCGCCGCGAGAGAGCTTCACGGTGGCGCCGCTCGCTGTATGTGCGGTCGTGGTCGAGTGCGAGGGTGAGCTCAAGGACCCGGCTGCAGCGTCGCCGATGATATCGATTGAGATTTCGAACGGATACTCGACAAGCAGATCAGCCTGCACCGACTCGTGCGGCTTCACTCCGCCGTCCGCTTGCGGGTCACCGTAGCATGGCGCGATCGTGGTTGGGACGCCAAGTCGAAGCCGGTTTCCCTCGAAGCGCAGCAACTGCGCGTAGCGGTATGCGATTTTCGCCTCTTCGCCCGGCTTCAGGTTGCCCAGGTTGACCGTGTAGAGGCCGTTGACGGATTTTCACCATCACCGCGGTATCACCCGCGGCAATGGCCTCCTCGTACTGTTCCTCGGCTTGACGCTTCCCGGTGACGACACCGGACAGCGCCTTGTCGCCTATATGGAACTCCATCCCCAGGAGGACTGCGTCCCACGACAGCGGAAACGTGTAGACCGTCTCCAACGTCCGGCTCGTGGTGTTGTGGTAGCGCTGTTCGACTGCGAGGACGAACATCAGCCCATTGAGCGTGCCCTGGGCGGAGACGGACGACAGCGCCATCGGTTGGCCCTGCGCTGATCTAAGGCCACCGGCCGCCGATTCGAGGCGAGTCTCTGTTCCTCGTATCGCGCCATGGACGCTGCTCTGAGCTTGGCTAGCGGACATTCTTGTTCTCCTCGACGATGGTGTTGTAGGCATCGAGCACCGAGCGGAACAACGCACGGACCTGCTCCGGGGAAAGTCCGGCACGTCCGGGTTCGAGCGAGAGCTCCACGCCGTCGGCCACGAGCAAATGGCTGCGAACCTCGACTGCGCCGGGCCGGCGCGGTTTCGGCGGCACGGGCGCCTTGGCGCCAGCGAGGATTTCGCCGATTCGCTCCAGGGCGACCCCTGCCTCCGTCCACTTCCGAATCTGGATCAATTGCTCCAGATGGCCGGCACTGTAATGCGCGGCTCGGGTCTCGCCGGTGGGCCGGTCAACCAGCCCGATCGGATGTAGTAGCGGACGGTTCGCTTGG
This sequence comes from uncultured beta proteobacterium, assembly GCA_963730465.1. Lineage (GTDB taxonomy): Bacteria > Pseudomonadota > Gammaproteobacteria > Burkholderiales > Casimicrobiaceae > PALSA-1003. Next base: position 148,996 of record CAVSRR010000006.1, read on the forward strand.
GCAGCAACCAGCGCGCAAAGTTCATCCAGGGTGTAGGCCCGGACGCTGGTTGCAACATTATTCATACAGTGTATTATGCCAGTCTCACTGTCATTGTCAATAGACACGTTTGAGGCACATGCTGTCACGATGTGTAAGGGTGAGGACGCGCCCCGGACACCGATAGCTCGGCCCAACCAGACTCGTAGCAGGTCAACGCGAGTATGGCGAGACCATCCGGCCGCGTCTAAAACCACCGGATTGGCGTGTCCTGTGAAGCGTTTGGCGCACGGAGCGAAGCGCCGTCGGGCCCAAGCGCGAACTCATCGTCATCGCACAGATTAGTAATTCGCCACAGGAGATGAAATGGTCAGCAAGGCAGCACCGAAAAGCACGTCGTTCGCTGAACGCTTTCTGTCGCTGAAAGGTGGCACCACGTTTCGAGAAATCTCTGACAGGCTGAATCGCCTTGGACACAAGGTGACGCCGCAAGCGGCGCACAAGTGGAGTCAGGGCGGAGGGACCACCCCAGAGAACCTGCTCAGGCTGGCAAAGGTGCTCGGGGTGCAGGCGTCAGAGCTGCTTTTCGGCGAGCGCCAAGTCATCAAGTACGATCAAGCGACGCCAGAAGCCGAGTTGATAGGCTGGGCCTGGGACAGCGTACCAGAGCGCTTCCGGGGGCCGCTGCGCAGGGATATCGTCACGCTGGCTGCGGCTTGAAGAAACCGAAGACCGCCATAGAAGAGTCCATGTTACGCCGTCTCGAACACGCCATGAATTCTTTGCAAGACGAGTGACAGCCCAGAAACTGCTAGGGGTGCCGCACGGCATTGCATTAACTTAATATTCCCTCACAACATGGAGAAGTAGCGTGGTGATCTTGGAACCGCATCTAATGTGTTGGCGAGGCACCGCTGCGACTCATCATGCGGCCGCGTTGCGGGATGCGCGTGATATGTTCCAGGCGATGCGAGCGGTTGTCCGCTACGCGAAGATCGGTCGTGAGGAGATCATCCGCGAGAATCACTACGGCGTGGACAAATTAGGTCCATGCCAATCAGCGCCAAGCGCTCCTGAAAGTCGTCGGCGCGCTGCACGAACCCTGGCCATTCCGAACACATCCGAGTAGAAAGGGAGTATCTACCATGACCGGAAACAAGACCCCACCAAACAAAGTCTCCTGGGGCGAGATACCAAAGGCACCGCCAGACAGCCCGATATTCAAGAGAGGCTGGATTCTTGGCGGCAACGGGCACAAGGTGCCAGCGAAGCCGTTGCCGAGTACGCCGTCGGTGGAGACGCAGGAAACGCCGCTTCCACCGCCAAAGCCTCCCTCGGAATCAAAGTAACACCCCGCGTTCAAGCATTGCCTGCTTTCGCCGTGAGACCTTCGGCGGTTAGCGCCTGACCTAGCGGGCGATGCAGTCGAGTCGGCGCGGAGTTCCGAGAAATTTGCGCCGGATTTTTCCAGAGGCCCATTTGCCTATCCCGCGAACGGGCATTCATCGGATTCGCCCGCAATCGGTCCGGGACGGCCCCCGGCGGCGCACGCCGCGCAAATTCCCCGGAATGGCCCATTTGGGTAAGAATGCTCGTCACGGCGATGGAGGAGGATGCGGATGGCGCAAAAACGATTCAAGGCGATATGCATTGTTTTCGTCGTAGCGCTGGCCTGCCTCGGTGCAAGAGGCGCCGCTGCCCAGGACACGACCGGCAAGGTGTTGCGTGTTGCGGTTAAACCGATTGCGCCATTCGTGTTCGGCCATGGGACAGACCTGAGCGGTTTCAGTATTGATCTCTGGAACGCGCGTCGCGCAGTCGCTCAGGGTCGAGACGACGTGGGTGGACGTCACGACGGTCGGTGATCAATTGCAAGCGGTGAAGAGCGGCAAGGCTGACGCCGCGATCGCGGCTATTACCATCACGAGGGAACGCGACAACATCGTCGACTTCACCCAGCCCTATTTCGACTCTGGCCTGCAGATCATGGTGCACGCTCAGGGCGGCAATCACTTGCTGGATGCGTTTGATTCGATCCCATGGTCCACCGTCGGCGTGCTCCTCGGAGCGTTTCTTGCCATCATGTTTGTCATGGCGAACGTCCTATGGTTGATTGAGCGACAGACAAGCGAGCATTTTCGCAAGGGCTATCTGAAGGCGATTGGCGAAGGACTATGGGGCGTGGCGCTGATTGTCGCGACGGGGGAGCATGGCGATCGGCAGGCCGCGAAGGTGGTCAAGCGGCTCATCATTTTTTTCCTGTGGCTGGTGGGTGTAGTTCTGATTGCGCAATTGACGGCCACAATCACGTCGACACAGACCGCCGACCGCCTGAATTCGACGATACGCGGACCGTCCGACCTGGCGGGAAAGACGATCGCAACCGTGGGCGGCACGGCCGCTGCGGACTACCTGACCGAGCAAGGTTTGCAATACGTCAATGTGGCATCAGCCGAGGAAGGGAGCGATCTCGTTTTGAACGGTCGCGTCCAAGCGATGGTTTTCGACACGCCCACGCTTCAGTACCTGGCCGCGAAGCGTGGCAACGGCGTCCTGCGGGTCGTTGGTCCAATTTTCGCGCCGCAAAAGTACGGCATTGCCGTCCCCGATGGCAGCCCCCTGCGTAAGCGGATCAACAAGGCGCTACTGGAAATGTACGAAGATGGGCGGTACAGAGCGCTCTATGACAAATGGTTCGCGCGGACGTAGCGCGTTCTTCAATCAGCGTTGCGAGAGTTTCAAATAGGCGCCCAACCAGGCCATGCACCTGATGGGCGCGGTGGGGCCGATCTAAGGCCGTTTGATTGAGGGGCCGACGTATCGCAAGATCGCCGCCGCTCGATATGCATTCTGAATCTCGGGTTTTGTTCCCTTGCCCATTTTGATCAGCACTCTCTCGCCGGGCTTGATGACGAATGTTGTCCGGGCTGGTTGGAATGTAGGAGTCGATGAGTCGCTCAGATCTGTCGTGCCATACCCAGAGATGTTTCCGTACTGATCAACCTGGCCGGTAACGTTTGTCCCGCCATAAAGATTTGTCTGGGTTGTTGCGGTTGCGGGCGTTGTCTGTTGAGCCACGCGGGACGAATCCTTGGCATCCGTGATCACGAAATAGTCGAATCCCGCCTGAGACGTGAGCTCAGCCGCGCGAAAGAGAATATACCGCTGAACTTCGTCGGGACTTGTAAATGCGTTTGCCTTGAATGCGATTTCGTAGGTGGTTTCATCGAATCCTGCCTCGGAGTACCCGCCGGTCAGTCCCAGTGGCTGATACGGAGTCGCACAGGATACCAATAGGATCGTTAGGGCGAGAACAGCGTGTCGTATTGGCATCACAGCACGTCCAATCTTTGCGTTCAAACCGAACCTCATGATACGTTTGAATTCCCATCCCATCCAGAGGAGGCTTCGTCATGGCAACGACTCGCAAGACCACAGGGCGGAAAGGCGGCGCAAAGAAGCCCGCAGGGGACACGACGACGGCCAAGGCAAAGGGTGTCGCGCGCAAGGCGAAGGCCGCGGTCGAAGTGGCGGCGCAAGACGCCGGACTCGCGCTTCGCCGCACCGCGCACACGCTAAAAAGCACCGCGCAAAAGGTGGGGACGAAGTTCGAGGAAGCGAAGGAGCCGGCGAAACAAACTGCTCGGCGGGTTGAGCGCAAGGTCACCTCGGCGCTGGCAAGTGCTGGAGAATCGATCACGAGCGTGGGGCACCGAGCGAAGCGGAGCTTTGATGCTGCTAAGAAGGCGTTCGCGGAGACACCGACCGCGAAGAAGCGCGCAGCGAAGAAGCCGGGGGCTCGGCGCAAGACGGCTTCATAAGGTCTCCGTGCTTCGAGCCGAGTGCTTCGAATTCCGTGTCAGGGCAGCGAGTGTTCTGATCGCGGCTCGACGAACGCAGTGTTCGCTCGAAGTGCCTGATAATCTGTTTAACGACCGGTATCGACGCCACCCAAACCGGCCATTGCGCCGCAATAAACGGAACGTCCAACCGCGATCAGACTCGCGACGATGCTACTTGATATCGCCGCAAAAGACGTCCCAGTTTCCGTCGGCGGGACTCGTGCGCAACACGATTGCGTATTCCCGCGAGCGAAGTGTAGCCATGGGCACGGGTACTGCCTTGGCGATCGTGAACGGCCCGGACACGCCGACGCTGTTCTGGCCATTCACCTGAACGGTGTCGTTTAGCGCGTAGGCGGGAGTGGCGTCACGCTTGGCGCACGAACCCGCATAGATGAACGTAAAGAGTTGAATCGGTCGCGCCACCCAGGGCGGCACACCGGTGATAGTCAGGTTGATCATCGTCCTGTCGCCCTGGGCCGTCATGAATCCTCTTCCGGTCTCGCCGGCGTTGCGCGAACCCGCTTGAAGCACGAACGAAACCGTGTCGGTCCGGCGATTGTCGGCCGTGCCCGTGCATCCGTAGCTCAATGCGGCCGCAATGACCGATGCAAGCCAATACCGCATCACCATAAACCTCCCGCGCGTTGCGCGGTCATCTTGAAACAGCTCAAACGTCGGCTCGCGAAAAGCCCAGAGCAAATCTAGTCGAGGTTCACAAGCCTCGGGCATATTTCGCCTCGCAAGATTGACGGGTCCCGTGGGGAATGGGCTTGGCTAGGGCCGCCAAACCACCCGACACGCGCCCAAGCATCGGGTGAGTCGAGGTGCCGATCGAAGTTAGCACATCTGGCTAACGACAAGGACTGCGCGTACTGTATAGGGAGCGCCGGCGAAACCCGTCGGCATGATCGGTGGTGCTTTTCGTCTCGGCGCGCAAATCTGCCGTGGGAGTCGCACATGAGTTCGAACGACAGGATCAATACCGACTCGGGCCAGCAACGCGATATGTCCGGGTTGCTGGACGTACTTATCCGTGCCGCACTCATCCTGGCACTGGCCATGCTTTGCTATCAGGTCTTCGCGCCCTTCCTGACCCTGATGGTCTGGGCCCTGATTCTGGCGGTCGCGCTCTATCCGATGCACCAGTACCTCGCGGCCAAGATCGGAAGGAAGCAAGGGCTTGCAGCGACAATCGTGGTTCTCCTCGGCGTCATCCTGATCATCGTGCCAACCGCCGTGCTGATGAATTCGCTGGGCGACTCGGTCCATCAATTGATCATCGACGTGCAGCAGGACACGCTCGAGATCCCAGCCCCGCGCGATGCCGTCGCAAGCTGGCCCGTAGTCGGCGAGAAGCTCTATGCGATCTGGTCGGCGGCGTACGCCGACCTGCCTGCTCTGATTCATAGCTTGCAGCCGAAGATCGGCGACCTTGCTAAGGCCGCGGTCGGCCTCGTCGCCGGCATCGGCGCCGGGCTCCTCCAATTCCTCGCCGCCTTCATCATCGCCGGCATCATCATGGCCTTCGGTCAGGCGGGCAGCCGTGCAAGCCTTGCCATCTTCGAGCGCTTCGCCGGTCCCGGACGTGGCGCCGAGTTCACGAAGCTATCCACGGCGACCATACGGGCCGTAGCACAGGGCGTCATCGGCGTAGCCTTCATTCAGGCGATCCTCGTCGGCCTTTTTCTGCTGCTCGCCGGCATACCCTTCGCGGGCGTGCTGGCGATGATCGTCCTGGTTCTTGGCATTGCCCAGGTGCCCGCGCTGATCGTTACCCTGCCGGCTATCGGTTACATTTGGTGGAGCGGCGACTACGGGACCGTCGAGGCGATCATCTACACTGTGTTGCTCTTCGTCTCGGGAATGGCCGACAACGTGCTCAAGCCATTGATGCTCGGCCGCGGCGTCGACGCGCCGATGCCCATCATCCTGATCGGCGCGCTCGGCGGCATGGCGGCCGCGGGGATTCTCGGGATGTTCGTCGGTGCGACGCTGCTCGCGTTGGGCTACCAGATTTTCATGGGCTGGGTGGCGGCCCGGGGCAAGGCGGAGGCCGTCGAGCCGAAGCAACACAAACCGACGTGATCGCGACGTTCGGGAGGTATGACCTTCGGGCACCACCGCTTGGGATGCGAGGCGGCGGATCCGCTCTGCGGCCGCTTGCGAGAAAATTGTGGGCGCTGCTCGGTCTACTGGCCGAAAGCCGCCGTTGAGAGTTCGGAGCACTAGGCACTGAGCTCGAGGAAGTCGCCCGATGTGGTTTTGAGCTGGGTGCGAGGGCTGTTGATCCCAACGGAGGTCGGATCTTCTTCAGCGAGCGTCGCTTGATCGTCCAATGGGAGTGACGTAGCGTCGGCTAGATTTAGGCCGCCCTGCGGCTGTTTGATGGCGCACCGCTTCTCTTCGGCTGCGTTGGAGCGCTTCGATTCGATGAACCGACGGCTGTTTATCGTTGCGCTGGTCTCGGCTACTTTAGCCGCGCCCGGCTTACCGGCAGGTCTCAGACGGAAACCGAGAGTCCGCCGAATAGGTTGGTTAGGCTTGAGGCACGATCCGCCGTCTCCTGTTGAGCGCCCGTAAGCAATACCTGAAACTCCTTGGGTGCCGCGCCTGGGGGAACTCGGCTAGGGTCCGTTGGACAGAACCTGCTCATCGACCAACGCTATGTTGAGTAGGGCCGAATGCCCTGGGCGTGGCGGCAAAGTTCGTTCGCCTCGAAGGTAGACCTAGATCGTCGGGAGCAGGCGGCGAGAGCGCCCAGCGAGCCGCCAAGAACGCGACCGACGACGATCCCTAATCCATTAATGTGGTCCTCGCCCGACCCGGTCGCGGCAGGGCTGGTCGCGACCCTCCGCCCGGCCCGGGGGCAATATCACGGGCTACACCGTTTTCTCTCAAGGAGATCGACGCCAAGGGGTTGTCGATCCTGCGCGAGCTGCTTCCGGCCGCGATACGCGTCGGCGAGCTCGATGGATTCGAACTTCTTCCATATTCTCGCGGCAGGCCCAGCTCGCCCCCTCGAGGCAGCGTATCGCTCGCTCGGGATGCAGCCAATCTACGTGGATCTTGCCCAGGGCCCCACGCCTGCAAGGGCGGGAATTGGTGACATTCGGCAGGACGGTAAGGCAGCGCGCTCCACCCGATACCGACCTGATCGACGACAAGTGTTGCTGAACCAACGATGCGTACTGCACTGAGGTACGCTTTACGTCGACTCTCGTGGGCGACGCGGATCCCCCTCCTTGAGGCTGGTGCGTTGATCTCCCTATCAGTATGACCTCTCGCAGAACTGGAGATCTTGATCGCGGCGGCGCTTCCTTCATCGACAGGATTCTCCGCGGCGCGATACCCGCCGACCTTCCGATTGAGCAACCAAACCCGGTTCGACTTGGGGATCAACTGCGACGGCCAAGGCCCTCGGAATTAACGGTTCCTGGCAGACGATGCTGCTGCGCGTCGAACAAGCGTAGATTCGGTAAGCGCACCAACCCGCGTGCTCTCCTAGCCAAAGCGTCCGTTGACAATCGTAAGCACGTGGCACTGAGCCCGATGTACTTGGAGCTGGGTGTGGCGGCTACGTATTCGTGCTAAGAATCAGGTGCACGGTATGCGATCGTAGTGCGGGCGACTTTGGCTTCGTCCAGGCGCTTCCAGCGGGGATCAGCGGGTTTACGAGACGGCCGATTCACGTCGCGCCAAGAACGTGTGCAGCTGAGCGACGACTGCGGCGCCCTCCCCGATCGCCGCCCCTACCCGCTTCACCGAGCTCGAACGGACGTCGCCCACCGCGAAGATTCCTTCGACTCCAGTCTCCAGCGGTAGCAGGGCGCGATCGGTAGCACCCACTTCGGCGCCGGTTCGGATGAAGCCCTTCTCGTCGAGCGGAATGCCGCATCCGGCGAGCCAGCTCGCCGCGGGATCGGCGCCGGTGAAGAGGAACAGGTGGGCGATCGCGTGCTGTTCCTCCCCTCCGGTGCGCCGGTTGCGCCACCGCACGCCCTGCAGACCCTGGTCGGGGTTGCCGACAGCTCGACGACCTCGGTGTCGCAGAGCACCGCGATGTTGGGGCAGGCCGCGATCCGATCGATGAGGTAGCGCGACATGGTGCTCGAAGGCTCGGGCCGCGCACGAGCATGCGCACGTGTCGCGCGTGGCTCGCCAGGAACACCGCCGCCTGGCCCGCCGAGTTTCCTCCGCCCACCAAGGCCGTCTGCTCGTCGCGGCACAGCCGAGCCTCGACCGGCGAGGCCCAGTACGAGACGCCGCGGCCCTCGAACTGCGCGAGGTTCGGGATCTCCGGACGGCGATAGCGCGCGCCCGTGGCGACCACGACCGCGCGCGCCCGGACCCGCCGGCCATCGGCGAGCTCGAGGATGTGCACGGGATCGGGCCCCGAGCGTTCCGAAGTGCAGTCCAGCCGCTTGACCTCGGTGGACAGGCTGAACTCGGCGCCGAATTTCTGCGCCTGCGTGAACGCGCGCGCCATCAGCGCCTGCCCCGAGACGCCGGTCGGAAATCCCAGATAGTTCTCGATGCGCGCGCTGGCGCCGGCCTGTCCTCCAAACGCAAGCGCTTCCAGCACCAGGATCGAGAGGCCCTCGGACGCTCCGTAGACCGCGGTCGCAAGCCCGGCCGGGCCCGCGCCGACGATCGCCACGTCGTACGGCTCGGAGCGGAAAGTCGTCGCCACCAGCCCGAGGGCCCGCGCCAGCTCCTGCTTCGTCGGGTTCTTGAGCACCGCGCCGTCCGGCATGACCACGATCGGGAGCTCGCCCGCTTCGGGGCGTAGCGCGCGAGCAGCGGCGAGGCATCGGGGTCCTCATCGGGATCGATCACGCGGAACGGAATGCCGTTGCGTTCGAGGAATGCGACAGCCGCGTCACGTCCGGAGACTTGAGTGCCCCGATGAGCACCGGACCTCCGAAACCCATCTCGATCAGCGCCACGCGGCGGAGGATGAGCGCGCGCAGGATGCGTTCGCCGAGCTCGGCTTCGGCGACGAGCAGCGCTCGCAGCGCCTCGGGCGGGACGACGATCGCCTCCACGTCGCCGACCGCCCGGGCGTCGAGCACGCTCGTCGCCTCCGGAGAGATGTCCGAGCTCGGCCATGACCTCGCCCGGCACCACCTCGTCATCTCCTCGAGGGGCGCCCCGATCAGCTGTGCGAACGCGGCCACGGGCAGCGCTTGCCCGAGCGCATCGCGGCCGACGATCGCGACGCGGCCGGAGAGGATCACGTACATGCCGGGGCGGCCTTTCCCGCCCGGCAGAGGAACTCCCCGGCCGAAAGCGCTGATCTCGCCGAAACGGCGGACGCGGTCGATCTCGGCCGGGGAAAGGACCGGGAACATCTGCTGGAACCGCGACGTCAGCGCGGTGCTGCGCTCCTGCTCGCTGGCCATGTCAAAGGCTCGGAAATCCAACGCCACGACGCGTCATGGCGAGCACCCTGGCACGTCTTGAGTTGCCCGGAGTGCCAGCGTAGCGGATTCGGTAACGGTCAGTCTCGGTCGCCGAATGCACGCAGTTAATTTCCTGCTTAGGCATTTCTCTTCGCTCGACTCGGGTGGGCATCGCACGCACCTATATGCCGAGAGGTATGTAGCCGACGTCACGATGGCACGCGGATGACTGCGATGGCCTCGACCTCGATCAGGAATTCATCGCGAATCAACTTGCTTACCTGTACGGTAGTGCTTGCCGGAAACGGCTCGGCAAGATAGCGCGTGCGTACCGGAGCGACCTTTGGGAATTCGCCAATGTCGAGCATATAGTTAGTGATCTTCACGACATCGCGCATTGTGCCGCCGGCGGTTTCGATTACCGCCTGCAGGTTTCTCATGACCTGGTCCATTTGCGCGGCAACGTCGCCGGTGCCCACGATGTTGCCCAGTCCGTCGAGAGCCACGCATCCAGAGATGAACAACAACTGCCCGCCGGTTGTCATTACGCCATAGGAATAGGGGCCGAGCGGCGCTGCGAGTCCGGCAGGATTAATCACGTCGCGGTTCATCGATACGGTACTCCCCAGAATTGCAATTTCACTGGTCAAAGAATCGGAGACGAGCGGCAGCGGATCACCCGTTACGCCGCCAACTTCCGCGCTCGACAGCGCCTAAGAAATTCAGTACGACCTCGTTGAAAGCGGCTGGCTCTTCCAAGTTGACGGCGTGTCCGGTATTGGGCACCACCCAGAGGCCGGAGTTCGGAACGATCCGCTTCAGATACAAGCTCGGCTGCAGGCAATGCTCGTCCTCATCACCGGTGATCACGAGCATAGGAACGGAAAGCCGTTTCAATTCAGATTCAAACTCATGGAGCGCTGGACGCTTGCCCTGAACATTTCGCAACGTCAGGGAGGACCCGATCGCCGAGTGCTCGTTCATATGGCGAATAAACTCGTCCCACCCTTTGGGATCTTTCCGGCGCAACTGGATGCGCGAAGGGTCGACGCTGGAGTCGCTCACCTTTCGCTCGATGCCCTCGGCCAGGAGGAGATCCGCGCGTGCCGGCATGTCGCGAAGATATGCCTCACGCGTCGATGAGATCCGAGCCGGAGCCGCATCCCGCGACGACCACCGCGCTCGACATGCCGGGATAACGCAGGCTGAAGACGAGCGCGGCATATCCGCCCATGCTCAATCCGACGATATGGGCTCTATGGATGTCGAGATGGCGCATGACCGCGGCGATGTCCGCGGCCGCATGCTCGTATCCGTAAGCGCGCGTTTCCCTCGGGAACATCCGAGGGTGGAAATCCGCGAGCGTTGAACGTAATGCAGCGATAGTGGCGCGCGAAGCAACGCACTTGATCGTCCCAGCTGCGGTAGTCTCCGCCGAACTCATGGACAAAAATCAGCGGGTAGCCAGACCCCGTTTCCTCGAAATAAAGCTTGATGTCCGCGGACTGGGCGTAGGGCATAACAGCGTTTCGAAGAAGTCTCTCGCGGAGCCATTCTACAGTCCCGCGTCGGCGGTGGCTGCAGGGATCCCATACCGATGTTGACAAGTGAGATTGTCGCGAACTAGGATTTCGCACAGGCTGCGTACGTCACCGAGCGTGGCGGAAGGTACAGACCAGGCAGCATGTTTCGATGGTCTCCACCGGGACTCCCGTCCTGCGGCACAACAGCTGTATCGTTGTGGTGCTTATTTTGGGGGCAGAGAGACCATGACCCATCCGGGCGCGTCGCGCATCGTGGCAGGGGTCGCCATAGTCCTGGCGGCGTTAATTGCTCCTCTATCTGCGTTTGCCCAATACCCCGACAGGCCGGTGAAAATCGTGGTGCCGTATCAGGCAGGTGGCGCCACCGATCTGATTGCTCGTTTGGTCGCGCAGAAGCTTGCCGAGGAGCTCAAGCAATCGTTCATCGTCGAGAACCGTCCCGGTGCCGGCGGGATGATCGGCGTTACCGCGGTCGCCAGGGCCGCGCCCGACGGTTATACGATTCTCGTCGACGCACCTGGCATCGTGCTCAATCCAAGCCTCTATCGCAACGTCTCATACGACCCGAAGGACTTGCAGCCGGTCGCACAGCTGATGACGTCGCCGTTCGTCATCGTTGCGAATCCAAGCGTGCCTATCCGCAGCGTCAACGAGATCGCCGACTACGCACGGAAGAACGCGAGCAAGTTCAACGTCGCCACGGCGGGGAACTCGACACTGCTCGCGGGTCAGATGTTCCGCTTGCTCACCAACGCCGAGTTTACCTTCGTTCCTTACAACGGCGCGGCGCCGGCCAGCATGTCCGTCGTGAGCGGCGATACGCAGCTGATGTTCAGCGACATGACTTCGTTTGGCCAGAACATCAGTAGCGGAAGGCTTCGAGCGATCGCCGTAGCCGGAGAGAAGCGGCTTGCGCTGTTGCCCGACGTGCCGACGACACGCGAGGCCGGCATGCCTGATTATGTCGTGACAAGCTGGTTTGGCGCATTTGTCCCGACGGGGACGCCACCCGACATCGTGCGCCGCCTAAACGCCGCGATCAACCGCGCCGTAACGATGCCAGACGTCATCACGCGCCTTGCCGCTCTTGGTGCCCAGCCCGCCACGCTAAGCGTCGATGAGTTCAGTCAGTTCTACAGCGCCGAGCTGGTGCGCTGGAAAGATGTCGTCTCGCGGGCGAAGGTTCCGTTGATCGACTAGTGGCGAAATACAACGTCGAGCATCGCGTTGTAGATTGAATCGAACGTGCCGCGGTAAAGTCCGCCGGAGAATACCTATGCGCATGCCGGAAGAGGGTACGCAATGGAGCGACCTCAAAGAGGAGATACGGGCTGCTCAGTCTGAGGACATTGCGAAGTGGCGAACGGGTCGCGCATTCGGTGTTGCCTACTGCGCCGGCGATGAATTGCTCGAGGTCATCGAGCAAATCTATTCGATGTACGTCCTTGAAAACGCCCGGCACCATCACGCGTACCCGAGTCTGAAGCGCTTCGAGGACGATGTTGTAAGCATGACCGCCGATTTGTTTCAAGGCGACAGAGCGGTCGGCAACTTCGTGTCCGGAGGTACCGAAGGCATCTTCCTCGCGGTCAAGACCGCACGTGACAAGGCGCGGCACGAGAGAAATGTGACGTCGCCGCAAATTGTCGTGCCAGCGACGGCTTATCCGATCCTGGTGGCAGGTAGGGCACTACCTGAACGTTGAAGTCATCACCATACCGATTACCTCTGAATTTCGTGCGGACATGGCGGCGCTGCGCGCTGCGATTACGAAAAACACGATCCTGATCATGGGGTCCGCGCCCGGCTATGCATTCGGCGTAATGGATCCGATCACCGAAATGTCGAGCGTGGCGCAGGAATTCGGCATTCACTTGCACGTCGATGCTTGCGTCGGGGGCTACCATCTGCCATTCCTGCGAAAACTCGGTCGCGAGGTACCGGGATTCGACTTTTCGTTACCGGGAGTCTCATCCATCGGTACGGACCTTCACAAGTACGGGTATTGTGCTGTCGGAAGCTCCGTCCTTCTGTATCGCGATGCGGACATCCACAAATATCAGGCGTTTCAATTCGACGGATGGCGTTCCGGCTCCTGGCTCAACCCGGCGATGCTGGGAAGTCGTCCGGGAGGGGCAGTGGCCGCCGCATGGGCGGTCATGAAGTTCCTGGGCGCAAGCGGCTATCTGGAATTGACTCGTCGCGTTACGGCGACGGCGGACCGCTTACGCAAAGGTATCGAGGAGATTCCTGGGCTGACGATTCAGGGAAAGCCCGTGATGAGTGTTTTCACCTACATCTCTTCCAACGGTAACATCGGGTCGATCGTGGAATCGATGAAGGCGAAGGGCTGGTTCGTGCGGCCGTCCAGCAACCCGCCTAGTATTCATGTTGTGGTGACACCCATGCATGCGCGGGTGGCAGATGAATATCTGGAGGACTTGAGGGCAGCAACACGGGATGCAGCTAAGGGACAACGCGCGCACGTCACATAGTCGACGGCGCCCTATGGAGTGGAGAAGCGTCGCCACACCCAAGGGATCGCGAACGATGAGGGGTACGGACATGATTCACGATCGTCACACTAGGTACTCTTGCGGGCATGATCATCTAGCCGGTCAATGCCGGATGCCGCGGCGGCGCTTTCTCTTCGGCGCCGGTGCGCTCGTCGCAGCGAGCGTCGTGCCGGGCGGTTTCGCGCTCGGACAGAGCGAAAGCCGCAAGTTGATCGACACGCACCACCATTTCTATCCTCCGGCGTATCAGACCGCGCAGTTCGCTTGGGAAGATCAACGCAAGATCCCGCATTTCCCGCAGCAGGTAGCCTGGACACGCGAGAAAGCCGTCGAGGACATGGACAGGAACGGCATCCGCACGGCGGTCCTCTCGATCGCGTCGACGCCCGGCCTGTGGTTCGATGCGGGGCCCGAGAGCGCTGCCCGCATGGTGCGCATTTGCAATGACTATGGCGCGGAAATGATGCGCGACTATCCGGGTCGCTTCGGATTGTTCGCGACGCTGTCGATGCTCGACAGCGATACGACCCTCAAGGAAATCGAATACGCGCTGGACACGCTGAAGGCAGATGGCGTCGGCCTGCAGTCCAACTACGGTGACAAGTGGCTCGGGAATGCGGCGTATAAGCCCATATGGGACGAACTCAACCGGCGCAAGGCGGTCGTCTATGTCCATCCCTTGGTCGCGGCCTGCTGCGCAAACTTAAGCGTCGGCACATTTCCTGCGGTCATCGAAGTGCCGCACGACACGACGCGGACGATCACGAGCCTCTTGCTCTCGGGTTCCTTCGCGCGCTATCGCGACATCCGATGGCTCTTCTCGCATGCGGGAGGCACGATGCCGATGATGGCCGGACGTATCGACGCGTTCTACGGAGCGCGCCCCAATCTCAAGGAATTCGCTCCGGAAGGCATTATCGGCGAGCTCAAGCGGTTGAACTACGACACTGCGAACGCGACGAGCGCGCCGGCCATGGCAGCCCTGCTCAAGCTCGTATCGACGTCGCAGATCACCTACGGCACCGATTATCCGTATTTTCCACTCGATCAGATCGCCAACTTGCGGCAGATGGGCTTCAGTTCTGCAGAGATGCAAGCCATCGAAAGTGGCAACGCGATCCGGCTGATCCCACGTTTGAAATCCTGATGGTGCTCCGGCCGCTGTGGTCCTCGTGCGTCGGACTGACGTCACGAAGACGCGGCGTTTAAGGTGTACTATCGTCCACGAATTTCACCACATGCTTTAGGTTTCGCGGGGGTAACAGCATTGTGATTCCGGTTATCGCGGGCTCGAGTCTCATCAATTACCGCGTGTCCTCGCGAAGCCTCCGCGAGGCCCGGTGTCCCGCGATGAATTTCGCGGTCCCAAGCGTGACGCGCTCCGCTGGCGCCTGACCATGACGACCCTTCGCCAGGAATGGCCGTTGCTCGCGAGCGTCGTCACGGCGCTGCTGTTCCTTGCTTTTGGCTCGCACTGGCTTGCGGATCTGTCGAGCGCTCCGTGGTTCGTTTTCATGTCGGGATGGCTTTTCGTCGTCATCCTTCTCTCGGCCTTCGCGATCGTTCGCCATGCGGAGAGCATCGCCGCCAAGGTCGGCGAGCCGCTCGGCACGCTGGTGCTGACGCTGGCCGTCACCGGCATAGAGGTGATGATGATCGCCGCCGTGATGTACAGCGGCAACGGCACGCCGACCCTCGCCCGCGATGCCATGTTCGCGGTGGTCATGCTCGTCCTCAACGGCATGGTTGGGTTCTCGCTGCTGGCCGGCGGCCTTCGTCACCACGAGCAGACGTACAACCTTCAGGGCGCCAATGCGTTTCTGGCGGTGATCATTCCGCTAGCCGTGATCGGCCTCGTGCTTCCGAATTACACGCACACAACGCAGGGTCCGACGCTGTCTTCCGTGCAGGCGATATTCGTGTCCGTCATGTCGCTCGGCCTGTACGGAGTCTTCCTCGCCATCCAGAACATTCGCCATCGCGAGTATTTCGTTCATCCGGGCGGGGCGGTCGGCGCCGCCGAAGATCACGGTTATGCGACGACGCATTCCACGGCGTATCACTTTGTCTTTCTCGCGGCTTACCTGTTGCCCTTGGTGCTTCTTTCGAAGCAGCTCGCCCTGCCGATCAACTATGGCATCGGCGTCATGAACGCTCCGGTCGGGCTGGCAGGATTTCTGGTGGCGGTCATCATCCTCTCGCCTGAATCCCTCAGCGCCGTGCGTGCTGCCCTTTCCGATCAGCTCCAGCGGTCGGTCAACGTTCTTCTGGGCTCGGTGCTGGCAACCATCTGCCTGACCATTCCCGCCGTGCTGGTGATCGGCCTCGCGACCCATCAGACAATAACGCTGGGGCTCGACCCTGCCGACACGATCCTGCTTCTCTTGACGCTCGTGGTCAGCACGCTGACGTTCGCCAGCGCGCGAACCAATGTCCTGCTGGGTGCCGTGCATCTGCTGCTGTTCGTGGCCTATCTGATGCTTATTTTCGACAAATGACCTAAGCGTCGCCTGATGCTGCGCGGCCGCCGCCAGTGCTTACTTTTGCGGAGTGCGCGGCGGCTTGTGATTCGGCTCGGCCGGTCGCAAAATCAGCCGTTCAATGACCATCAGGATTCCACGATGACCACACCCCGACCCAGCATCGCCGACAAGCGAAGCACCTTCCGGAAATTGCACGAGACAGGCTGCTTCGTCATCCCGAATCCCTGGGACGTGGGGAGCGCTCTGTACCTGCAAAGCCTCGGCTTCAAGGCTCTCGCAACGACAAGCTCGGGCTTCGCCTGGTCCCAGGGGCACGCCGACAACGGCATTTCGCGCGACATGGCGCTTGCGCATCTGCACGCGATGGTCGCGGCGACCGACTTGCCGGTCAATGCCGATTTCGAAAGCGGTTTCGCGACGGATGCGCCGGGCGTCGGGAGAGAGCGTGCGCCTTGCGGTCGAGACCGGAGTGGCGGGGCTGTCGATCGAGGACTCGACCGGCGACGCGCGCGAGCCCGCTTTTCGATCTCGCCCTCGCTGTCGATCGTATCCGCGCAGCGCGCAAGGCCATCGACAAGGCTGGCGGCGACACGCTTCTCGTGGGACGCGCGGAATGCTTTCTCGTCGGCCGACCGGATCTCGACGAAACGATCGGAAGGCTCAAGGCTTATGCGAACGCAGGCGCCGATTGCCTTTATGCGCCAGGCATCGCGGCGCGCGATCAGATCACCGCCATCGTGGCCGCGGTCGCGCCGAAGCCCGTCAATCTGCTCGTCGGCTCGGCGAGCAAGCTGACGATGAAGGAAATCTCCGCGCTCGGCGTGCGACGGGTGAGCGTCGGCGGCGCGTTGGCGCGCTCCGCGTGGGGTGGTTTCATACGCGCGGCACGATCGATTGCAGAGCACGGCACGTTCGAGGAATTCACCCATGCTGCGTCCGGGAAGGATCTCAACACGCTTTTCAAGCGTGCCTGACAAACGGCGTTGAATTAGTCGACATCGATCCACACCGGCGCGTGATCGCTCGCGCCAGCCTTGCCGCGCACGGCTTTATCGACACCCGCATCGACCAGACGTGCGCTCAGCTCTTCGCTGAGCAGCAAGTGATCGATGCGCAACCCCGCGTCGCGATCCCATCGCTTGCGCATGTAATCCCAGAACGTATAGATCGCACCGGTCGGATGCCGGGCGCGGATGGCATCGATCCAGCCGAGGTCGAGCAGCTCGCGAAACGCGGCCCGGCTCTTTGGCTGGACGAGCGCGTTGTCGTCATATGATCGCGTCGCGTAGATGTCGGCCTCGGTGGGCACGATGTTGTAGTCGCCCGCGAGCACGACCGGCGCGTGCGCCGCATACAGGCCCGAGGCGTGCTTGATCAGCCGGCGGAGCCACGCGAGCTTGGCCTCGAATTTCGGACCCGGCTGCGGATTGCCGTTGGGTGCGTAGAGGCAACCAATCAGGATGCCGTTGACCGCGGCCTCGAGATAGCGCGCCTCAGTGTCCTTCGGGTCGCCTGGGCAGGTCGCGTCGCACCGCAATGGGGTCGGTGCCGCGCGCAAGGATCGCGACGCCGTTGTATCTTGTTTTCTGTGCTTTCCAGATGGCGCCATATCCAGCGTCGCCGGATCTCGGTCAGAGGAAATTCACGGTCGAGGATTCTAAGCTCCTGCAGGCATACGACATCGGGGCGCGACTCGGCCATCCACTCCAGGAGCTGCGGCAATCGGCTGCGAATGCTGTTGATGTTGAAGGTGGCGATTTTCAAGTTCGTGTTCCCGAAAGCGAGGTCAGCAGCGGCATCCTACAGCGGCCGGGAGCGTCGGCGGTATCGGATGCTCTCGTCCGCGTTGCGACCGTCAAGATCAGAAGAGGCCCCGATTACTACCGCGAGTGCGATTTATTCGTCATTCCCGTGAAAGAGGGAATCCATGTTGCGACGGTCCAAGGTCAAAATGGGTCCCCGCTTTCGCGGGGACGACGATATCTCGCGAACGTGTAACCACTCGTCATATCCCGCGAGCGTGTAACGCTCGTCATTCCCGCGAAAGCGGGAATCCATGTTGCAACCGTCCAGGGTCAAAGCCGGGCCCTGCTTCGCGTGCATCACGAGCGCGGGGAGGCAGTCCCCTTCGTGGCCCACTGGCACCGACGACAGGAATATCGAGGCGTAATTCGTTGACACACGCAGGCGGGCTTCCTATCATCGTCCGAGTTTGAGAGACGCAGACGGCGGAACGACGGTGCCGCGCCGAGTCTGATGATTCCCCAAAATGCCGTCTCTTCCAGAAGGAATCACCATGCTCGCCAAGTTCTTCTCCTGCGTTCTCGTCGCCGCGGGTCTCGCGGTTGGATTGAGCGGGACCGTCAATGCTCAGCAGGTGGTGCGCGTCGGCTCGACGCCCACCGGCATCCCGTTCACCTTCCTCGACACCAAGACCAACCAGATCTCGGGGATCATGGTCGATATCATCAAGGATATCGGCAAGGACCAGGGCTTCACGGCCGAAGTCAGCCCCATGACCTTCAGCACCCTGATCGCGTCGCTGCAGGCCAACAAGATCGACGTGATCGCCGCGGCCATGTACATCACCGCGCCGCGTCAGGAGGTCGTCGATTTCAGCGATCCGATCTACACCTACGGCGATGGACTGTTCGTTTCGGCCAAGGACCCGACCGACTACAAATCTTTCGAGGATCTGAAGGGCGAGATCGTCGGCGTGCAGATCGGCACGGCGTACGTGAAGCCGCTGACGGATTCGGGCCTGTTCAAGGAGATCAAGGTCTACGACACGATTCCCGACATCATTCGCGACGTCAATGTCGGCCGCATCAAGGCAGGATTCGCCGACTTATCCGATCGTGGCGTATCAGATCAAGCAGGGTGGATATCCGGAAACGCGGCTCGTTAAGAACTACAAACCGATGCTCGTCGGCAGCGTCGGCATCGCCGTGCGCAAGGGCGACAAGGCGATGCTCGACAAGGTCAATGCCTCGCTGCGCAAGATGAAGGCCGACGGAACGATCGACAAGATCCTCGCGAACTGGGGACTGAAGTAAGCGAGCGCGCAAGGGGACTCGCGACAGATTTGAACCGACGAATCGAAACAGGTTGAAGAATCGTCATTCCCGCGAAAGCGGGAATCCAGTGTCGTTGGGTTGCGGTGGAGTACTGCCGACGAACGATGCTAGGCGCCCGCTTGGCCGTTCCTTGAAACTTCGCCCTTCGGGCTCGTTTTCGCGAGGGCGACGAGCTAACAGAGGCGTCGCGTCTATCCTGTCTCCGTCATTCCCGACTGTCGTATAGCTGGCCGTGCTTTCCCGCAACGACCTCGCGGAATACCTGCCGATACTGGCGAAAGGCGCGCTGGTCACGGTCGAGGTCTTTGCGTGCGCGCTGGTCGTCGCCACGGTGCTGGGGATGGTATGGGCGCTGATGCGCGTCTCGACGATCAGCGCCTTGTCGGGATTCTCCAAGGTACTGATCAACATCGTCCGCGGCATCCCGATCCTCGTTCAGCTCTTCTACATCTACTTCGTCTTTCCGGAAATCGGCATCCAGCTCTCCGCGTTTCGAGGCGGGCGTCATCGGACTGGGCTTCGCGTATTCGTGCTACATGGCGGAGGTGTTCCGCGCCGGCATCGAGGCGGTCGATCCCGGGCAGGTCGAAGCCGCACAGTCGCTCGGCATGAGCCGGGTGCTCATCCTCTGGCGCGTCGTGCTGCCGCAAGCGTTCAAGATCGCCCTGCCGCCGTACGGCAACACCTGCATCATGCTGCTGAAGGACACGTCGCAGACGTCGATCATCACCGTGGCGGAGCTGTCCTTCCAGGGCAAGCTGATCGCGTCGTCGACGTTCAAGAACACGGAGATCTTCACCCTGGTCGCCGTGTGGTACCTGGTGATGTGCGTCCCGCTGATCCTCCTCGTGGGCAGGCTGGAGAAAAGGTTCGGCCGGAAATGATCGCGATCCGCGACGTGCGCAAGTCGTTCGGGAGCAATCTCGTGCTCGACGGGATCTCGCTCGACGTGCGCCAGGGCGAGGTGGTGTGCGTGATCGGGCCGTCCGGTTCGGGCAAGTCGACGCTGCTCCGCTGCGTGAACGGGCTCGAGTCGTACGACGCCGGTGAGATCACCGTGGCCGGCCAGCGCGTGGACCGCGACGTGCATCACATCGTGGCGATCCGTGAAAAGGTCGCGATGGTTTTTCAGCGATTCAATCTTTTCCCCCATCGCACCGCGCTCGAAAACGTGATCGAGGGCCCGGTCTACGTCAAGCGCGAGGCGCGTGTCAGCCGCGATCGAGCGCGGCTCGCGCGCTGCTGGAGCGAGTCGGTCTGGCCGGCAAGGAGCACGACTACCCGCATCGCCTTTCCGGCGGACAGCAGCAGCGCGTCGCGATCGCCCGGGCGCTGGCGATGCAGCCGCAGGCCATCCTCTTCGACGAGCCCACGTCCGCGCTCGACCCCGAGCTGGTGGGCGAAGTGCTCTCCGTGATGCGCCTGCTTGCCGCCGACGGCATGACCATGATCGTCGTCACGCACGAAATGGCGTTCGCGCGCGAAGTCGCGGACCGCGTCGTCTTCATCGACGGCGGCAAGGTCGTGGAGCAGGGCACGCCGCGCGACGTGCTGAGCGCGCCGCAGCACGAACGCACGCAGGATTTCCTGCGCCGCGTGACGCATCCACTTTGATGACGGCGGAGGAATTGCATTCCGGCGTCCACTCAGGGACTTAGCTCGCTGCCGCTGCCACCCTCGCTCTGGGCTTCGACCGCGCGCCCGGCCCCCTTGACGCCCCCGCTCGACGAGTCGCGCAAGGCCGACGTCGCGATCGTCGGCGCCGGCTTCTCGGGCTTGAGCGCGGCACTGCATCTCGCCGAAGCGGGTCTGTCGGTCGTGGTGCTCGAAGTCGGGTGAGCCGGGCTGGGGCGCTTCCGGGCGCAACGGCGGCCAGGTCATTCCGGGGCTGAAATACGATCCCGACGAGCTCGTCGCGATGTTCGGCGCGGAGGCTGGCGAGCATCTGGCGCAGTGTCGCCGGCGGCGCCGCCGACACGCGTGTTCGACCTCGTCGCACGCCATCAGATCGACTGCGATGCGCGGCGTTGTGGCTGGATCCAGCCCGCCTACGCGCGCGGCCGACGTCGACATGGTCGCGCGCCGCGCGGAGCAATGGCGGCGTCGCGGCGTCGCGGTCACCGTTCTCGACCGCGAGGCGGCGTGCGCGGCTGGTCGGCAGTCCGGTATACCGGGGCGGCTGGATCGATCCTCGCGCCGGTTCGGTGCAGCCGCTCAGTTACTCGCGAGGTCTCGCGCGCGCCGCGCAAAAGGCCGGAGCGATCGTCTGCGGGAGCTCACGTGTCGCCGGCCTCGCCCGTGATGGGGACCGATGGAAGGTGACGGCGGCGCACGGACCGGTGGTGTCGGCCGAGCGAGTCATCGTGGCGACGAATGGTTACACCGATGCGCTGTGGCCGCGATTGCGCCAGACCGTGATCGCGGCGAACAGCTTCCAGGTCGCGACGGTGAAGCTTCCCGATGCGCTGCGGCGAACCGTGCTGCCCGAAGGCCATGTCGCGTCGGACACGCGCAAGCTGCTGCTCTACTATCGCTGCGATCACGACGGACGCTTGATCATGGGCGGTCGCGGCTCTTTTCGCGAGCCCGCGGGCCCGGGCGACTTTCGCCACCTGGAAAAAGTGATCGCTCGCGTGTTTCCGCAGCTCAAGGGCCAGCGTTGCGAGTTTCGCTGGTCGGGGCGGATCGCGCTCACGCGCGACCACATCCCGCATGTGCATCGACCCGCTCCAGGGCTGACGATCCTTCTCGGCTATAACGGCCGCGGCGTGGCCATGGCGACAACGCTCGGAAGGCTGGTCGCGCGCAACCTCATCGCGCCGGCCGATAATCCGCTGCCGCTTCCCATTACCGCAATCCGCCCGATTCCGTTGCATCCGCCTGCATCGCATCTATGCAACGGCTCTTCTCCAACTGTACCGGGTCGGCGACTACTTCAAGCTGGGCTGATGGGTCGCGATGGGCGCGAAAGTCCGCGCGGCGCGTAGCTCATTCGTCGGCGACCAGGCCAAGATATGCGCGCCGCAGTTCGGGACTGCTGAATACGTCCGACGGCACGCCGTCCGCGATGATCCGGCCCTCCTCCAGCAGGTAGGCCCGGTCGGCGATGTCGAGCGCCGCGGCGACGTTCTGCTCGACGAGGAGCACGGCGGTTCCTGCCGCGTGCACTTCGCGGATGGCGCGAAACATCACCGACACCATCGCCGGTGACAGCCCGAGGGACGGCTCGTCGAGCAGGAGCAATCGCGGCATGGCCATCAGGGCGCGACCGATCGCCACCATCTGCTGCTGCCCGCCGGAGAGCGATCCCGCGGGCATGTCGAGCTTGTCGCGCACCTGCGGGAACAGCGCGCAGACCGATTCCAGTGAACGGCTGCGCTCGACGTCGCGCCGCGCGGAGATAGCTTCCGACCTCGAGATTCTCGCGCACGCTCATGCGCGTGAAGAGGCGCCGTCCCTCGGGTACTATCGCGATGCCCGTGGCGCAAAAGCGATGTGGCGACAGACCGCGCATATCGCGGCCGTCCATCATGAGCGTGCCCTCGCTCGCAGGCTGCAAACCTGCGATCGCGTTGATCAGCGTGGTCTTGCCCGCGCCGTTCGGGCCGACGACGCAGGCGAGCTCGCCGGCGCGCATCGCGAGCGACACGCTCCACAGCGCGGGCGCCGCACCGTAGCAGACGCGCAAGTCTCGAATCTCAAGCACGCGGCACTCCGAAGTACGCGACGGCAACGTCGTCGCGCGCCATGATGTCAGACGCCTTGCCTTGCGCGAGAACGCGTCCCTGGTCGAGGACGACGATCCGATCGGACAGCGCGGTCACCACGCGCACCACGTGCTCGACGAGCATGATGGTCGTGCCGCGGTCGCGAATCCGGCGGATGAGGCTGACGGCGTCGTCGATCTCGGAGGGCGTCAGGCCCGACAGCACTTCGTCGAGCATCAGCAAGCGTGGCCGCGATGCGAGCGCGCGAGCAAGCTCGAGAAACTTGGTCTGGTGCAGATTGAGGTCGCCCGGCATCGCGCTGGCACGCGAGCGGAGCCCGGTGAAGGTGAGCCACTCCATGGCAGCCTCGTCGGCGTCGCGTCGATGGAGCCCCGCGTGACCGAACATGGCGGTGAGCGCGACGTTGTCGCGCACGCTGAGATGCGCGAAGGGCCTTGGAATCTGATAGGTGCGGGCGATGCCGGCGCGAGCGATGCGGTGAGCGGGCAGATCGGCGAGCTCGACGCCGAGAAAACAGACGCTGCCTGTGTCGGCACGGTGATGCCCGCTGACGACATTGATCAGCGTCGACTTGCCCGAGCCGTTGGGCCCGAGGATGCCGAGGATCTCGCCGGCGTACACGTCGAGATCGACACCGTCGAGTGCATGGACGCCGACGAAGGATTTGCGCAACGCGCGTACCGCGAGGATCGCTTCGCCGGGACGCGGCGCCGTCGCCCGTGAGTCACCGCCGCCGTTCGCGCCGCGAACACGATCGAGCACCTCGATCCCGGGGTTATGTGCCACGGGTATCGGCGGCGGGCCGACGCTCGCGCCGGGTCTCGCCAACCGCGAGCGCAGCAATCCGAGAATGCCGTTGGGCATGAACAGGATCGCCGCCAGGAGAATCGCTCCGCTGATCGCCTTGCCCGCCAGCGCCTGATCCGCGGCCGTCGAGGCATAGAGGAGGAGCGTGATGGCGGTGGCGCCGAGCGCCGGTCCCGCCCAATGCCGCGTGCCGCCGAGCACGCTCATCAGGATCACCGTCAAGGGAACGGTAATGTTGAAGGTGCTGTTCGCGGTGACGTACGACACGAACAGCGCCTGGATGCCGCCTGCGACGCCGGCGAGCGCGCACGAGATACCGAGCGCAATGAGCTTGTAGCCGTAGGTTGGAACGCCCATGACTTCCGCGGCGTCCTCGTCGTCGTGAATCGCGAACAGGCCCACCCCCAGGCGCGACTGCGTGATCGCGCGCGCAATCATGAGCGTGACGATCGCGAGCGCGAGGGCCATCATGTAGAAGGTACCGGAGACCGTGGGCGCCAATGCCGGAACGCTGACGGCGGAGAGATAAACTCCCGGTCCGCCATCGATCGGCGTGTTGAGCACGATCGTCGCGAGTACGAAGGTGACCGCGAGCGTCAGGAGAGCGAAGACCTCTCCGCGGACGCGGCGAACGCGAAATACGACCGCGCCGAGTGCCAGCCCAAGGAGTGCAGCCAGAAGCCCGGCCGCCGGCAGCGTCCACAGAAACGGGACGTCGTATTTGCCGGCGAGCACGGCGGTCGTATACACGCCAGTGCCGAAGAACGCCCCGTGACCGAACGAGAAGTAGCCGGAATAGCCCGACAGGATGTTCCACGACGTCGCCAGAACGATCCAGTGCAGCACCAGGTACAGGAACGATTCGTAGAAGGCGGGCAAATGCAGGAACGGAACCGCGGCGAGACCCGCTCCCGCGGCTGCGATGGCAACGAGCGTGCGGTCTGTCTTCAGGTTTTTCCCGGACGCAGCAGCAGGAGCACGATCAACAACGTGAAGGACACGATCGGCGCCCACGACGGCGATGCGAAAGCCATCGTCACCGCTTCACTGACGCCGATCACGATACCGGCGGTGAGCGGACCGAGCGCGGAGCCGAGGCCGCCCAGCATCACGGCCGCGAACACGACGCCGACCCACGCATAGATTTGCGAGGGCGTCAGCGTGAAGCTCAGCGCGAGGCACACGCCGGCGATGCCGGCGAGCGCGCCGCAGACGCCTGCGAGGACGAGCGCATGCGCGCGCCGATTGATGCCAAACGCCGCGGCGACGGGCGCGTCCTCCGCGAGCGCGCGCATGGCGCGTCCCAGGTCCGTATAGCGCATCGCCGCCCAGATGCCGAAGCTCAGCACCAGCGCGAGCGAAAGGGTCAGCAACTCCGGAACGGGGATGAACAAAGCTCCGACGCGGAATTTCTCGCCCGCATAGACCGACTCGAGCTTGCGAAAATCCGCTGTCCATCCCGCCTGGATACCGGCCTCGATGATCGCCGTGAGTCCGAACGTCGCCAGCAGTGAATTGAGCGGCGACACCGAGAATCGCGTCAACAGCCACTGCACGGCGACCCCGAGAGCAAAGAAGAGCGGCACGATGAGCGCGAGCGTCAACAGCGGATCCATGCCGCCGACGCTCGCGAGTTGATAGCACAGGTACGCGGCGAGAAAGGCGAAGGCGAAGTGGGCGAGATTGATGATGTGCAGCAATCCCCACGACAAGCCTATTCCCAGGCCGAGCAAGCCGTACAGGCTACCGATGAACACCCCCGAGAGGGCGGATTGCGCGAGCAGCGTGGCACTCGGGAACGTCACCCGCGACCCCACGCTCCAAGCACCCGCGCGCCACACGGCGTCGCGCGTGCCGTCGCGCGCACGGATTGACGCCGCGCGACTCGCGTCATTGAACTTGCAGCGTCGCGCCCGGTGCGGCGAACTCCTTGGGATACACGGTGACCCAGCGCCCGTTCTGCACCTGCTTGACGCGCATCAGGTCGTCACCGTAATTGCTCGGACCGTCGAAGCGCAGGTGTCCCTGGATGGTGTCGACGCCGTTCTTCTTGATCCACGCGGCGATCGCCTTGTCGTCGAGGCTGTTGGCGCCGCGCACACCCGCTTCGAGGATCTGCCACGCGGTGTAGGACGCGGCGGCCTGGACTTCGACCGCTGTGTCCGGGATGCCCGCCTTGGCGGCACGCTCATGATAGAGCGCGATGAATTCCTTCGCGCCGGGGGCGTTGGTGAACGGCGGGTGCTCCTCGAACACCGTCATCGACAGCGCATTTTTCGCCAGCGGAGACTTCGACATCGGACCGGGCGCCGGATACATGTAGAAGTGCTCCTGCGGCGCGTAGTCGATCTTGCTCATTGCGTCGAGCAATTGGTTGCCCTCGAGGCCGATCGCGCCCACCCAGATGAAATCAGGCTTGGCGTCCTTGATGCGCGCGGCGATCGGGCCGTAGTCGAGATTGCCGAAGTCCCACTCCAGGAACAGCACCTCGGTGAGGCCGCGCTTCTTCGCGACCTCGCGCGCGCCGAGCGACATGAAATGGACCGAAGGGAACTTGCTCGTCACCACCGCGATCGTTTTCGGCGGCTTGGGAGACGCGGCGAGCGCATCGAAGACTGTATTCGGAACCGTGTTCGCCGGATCCGGCCCCAGCGACCACGCCGGGAACTGCATCTCATATTTGGCGAGCGATGGAATGCCGAACGTGTGGTGCACGAGCACTTTGTTGTAGCGTTGCGCCACGCCCATCGCGGAGAGGATCGCCCCAGTCGCATAGGGACCCATCAGGAGATCGACCTTGTCCACCGTGATGAGCTGCTCGTAGAGCGTGCGCGCGAGGTCGGGTTTCGACTGGTCGTCCTTGACGATCCATTCGACCTGGCGGCCGAGCAAGCCACCGCGCTTGTTGAGCTGCTCGACGTAAATCTCGCCGACGACCTTGTGCACGAGGCTCGTCGACGCGAGCGGCCCGGTGAGCGCGAGCGTGCTGCCGATGCGGATCGGCGGCTGCGTGCCTTGCGCCAGCGCGACCGATGCCGCGGTCAGCAGCGCGAAGATCGACGCGCCGGCCCATAAGGCCATACGTTTTACTGGGGTCATCGACTGCTCCTCCTGTTGTCGTTCGTTCTAGGGCCTGTTCACACTATATGCGTGCACGCGGCGGAGGAGCGCCGGTCTCAGGGGCCGGCGCTCCCCCGCCCCTGCGGGTGATCCTTCGGAAAGCCCGCAGGCCGCGTTGCAGCTCGTTGCGAGGCGGCCAGCCTCGCTTCCTCGCCGCGCCTTGCCTGCGGGCTTTCTGAAGGTCACGCGTGCATGCATATAGTGTGAACAGGCCCCGGTCAGCGCGCTTCGTCGACGATGTCGTTGCGCAGCACGCCGATACCTTCGACTTCGACTTCGCATACGTCGCCGGCCTTCATCCACACCGGCGGCTTGCGCGCAAACCCCACACCTGCGGGCGTGCCGCTGATGATGATGTCGCCGGGGAAGAGCGCCATTGCCTCCGAGCAGACGCTGACGAGGGTCGCGACGTCGAAGATCATGTCGCGCGTGTTGGCGTTCTGCAGTTCCTTGCCGTTGAGCCGGGTGCGAAGCTGCAATCCGCTCGCGCCTGCGGGCAGCTCGTCCGCGGTCACGAACTCGGGTCCGAAGGAACCCGTGGCGTCGAAGTTCTTGCCCATCATCCATTGCGTCGACTTGAACTGGTAGTCGCGGATCGAGCCGTCGTTGAAGATCGAATAGCCGGCGACGTGGTCCAGTGCGCGCTCCTTGGCGATGTAGCGTCCGGGCTTGCCGATCACGACCACGACTTCGCCTTCGTAGTCAAAGCTCTCGGATACCTGAGGCCGCACCAGCGGCGCGCCGTGCGCCACCCAGGATTGCGGGTAGCGATGGAACAGCACGGGATATTTCGGCGGATCCTTGTAGGGAGACTCGGCGGCGTGATCGACATAGTTGAGTCCGACGGCAATCGCCTTGGAGGGATCGCCGATCGGCGGCGCGTAGCAGATGTCCGCGAGCGGCCGTCGTGTTTTCGAGCGCGCCGCGGCCGAGCGCGCCGCGTCGAGTCCGCCCGCGCTTTGAAGCAGACCCTTGAGGGTTGCCGGAAGCCCGAGCCCCGCCAGGTCGACGAGCTCCTGGTCCATGCGCAGGCCCAGGCCGGGCGAACCGTCGCTCTGCTGGAACGCTACGAAGCGCATCGCTTTCCTTGCTCGGTGAAAACAGGCGCCTCAGGCCGGCGCGGGCTGCTCGTGATTGGTGACGAAATCGTCGGGAACGGTCGGGCCCCAGACATAGAACGAGTCCTCGGGCGGATGATCGCCCGCGGGCCACTCCAGGTCGACGGGGACGAAGTCGATGTCGTACGAGAATTCGGACCAGCTGCCCCACGGATCCTGAGCGTAGTAGAAATAGTTCGAGCCCAGCACGTGCCGCCCTACGCCCCAGCCCTTGGTATAACCCTGCGCCTTCACCTGCTCCGCGCCCAGGCCGACCTCGTCGATGCTCCCGACGTCCCAGCTGGAATGGTGGTACCCCGGCGCGTGCGACTTGGCGAACGCCACCAGGTGATGGTCGCTCGAGTGCGGACCATGCATGAATGCGATGATGTCGCCCGACCGGTCCGAGAGGCGCAGACCCAGAACGTCTGAATAAAAGCTGATCTGCCGTTGCACGTCCGGGGTGAACAAAAGGACGTGCGAAAGATGCCGCGGCCGCACCTTGGGCGCCCCGCTGCGGCTCGGCGCGGCGCCCTTGCCTGCGGCGACCGCGGACGACGCAGCAGGGTTTCGACTTGGCCGACGGCGATACTTTGGGCGCGACGACGATCTGGATCGGCGTGCCGTCCGGATCGCGGATCCAGACGCCGGCGCCGTCGGAGAGCGGATGCGGGGCGGTGGTGCCGCGCGCGTCGATCCGCTTCCTGAGCGCTTCGAAGTCCTCCTGGTACGCGCCGAAGCTCAAGAATTGCAGCCGCTTGGCATTGCCGTCGGCGTGAATGGTTCCCCAGCGGTGAGGATGACCGTGGGCATACAACTCGAGACGGTTACCGCTGCGCCGGGGGTCGAGGCCGAACGCGCTATAGAACCGCTCGGCCGGAGCGAGGTCCGGCACGCTGAAGGCGAAGTGATTGAGCGAATGAACGCCCAGCACGTTATTGCGGCGCGGCGCGATGCTTTGTTTGTCCATGATGGTGGTCCGTGGATCAGATGCGCGTGCGCGAAAGGCACGAACGATCCGGGACGATAGCAGAATAGTCGAGCCCAGAGGAAGGTAGCGGGCCAAGGCTGCCGGCTGAGCCGACGCCGGCCCGCGCCGGACGAGATTTCAACGCCGGAGTCCCGGACGAGAGCGGTGCGCGTGTCCTCGTGGCGAGTATCCGCACCCGGCGGACCGGAGCGGCGCGCAGGGTCCAAGAGTGACCGACGGCGTTGACCTCCGCGAAGGGACTCCCCGTGGTTCCCCTGCGGCGACGCGGCTCGACGCTGGCATGATCATTGCGTCCGTAGGCGTACGCCGGCCGCTTGCGGAGGCCGGCGCGTCCCTGCAGACGAGGTCTTCGCAAACAACAAGTCCGCAATCGACGAGGCAGCGTTGGGTCAGGAAGAGCAAACGAGCCAGAAGCCCGATCAGCCACCCGCCACCCGGCGGTTGGGAAGGGTGCGTCCGGCGTTTCTGCACAGCTTTTCCGGGCAGGCGGCGCTTTCGGTCGCACTCGTGCATGCCGTCCTTCTGCCCCTGATCACAACCGGCACCATCAGCGCCTATGCCTACGGAATTGCGGCCCTCGTGCTGTCGTGTCTGGCGCTCCTGCTCCTCGGGCGGCGCATGGCGCGCTCGGTCGCCGGGTTGCGCACGGCGCTGACGCGGTTCGGCGCGGGCAGCGAAGACGCGACGCCTTTCGCCGACGCAAAGTCGACGGGCCTCGAAGGGCTGCAGCGCGGACTCGACAACCTTCTTCGCCGCGTCGCCCGTCGCGAGCAACGCCTCAAGGCTGCATACCGGGTGGTCGAACATGAAAGCGCCGCCAGCCACGCCCTCGCACAGCAATTGTCGCGCTCACAACGGATCGCACGGATCGGAAGCTGGGAGTGGCAGCGAGCGAGCGGCGGCATTGCATGCTCGAGTGAGGCGTTGCGTATCGTCGGCATCAATGCGGAGCAATCCAATCCAGCGCCGTCCGTCATTCGGAATCTCATCCACCGCGAAGATCGGCGTGCCCTCTCTCGCTGGCTTGTCCGGTTGGCGCGCGGCGATGCGTCGCAAGGCCTCGAAGTGCGGCTTGCGGATGAGGACGGCGAAGCCCGTCACGTGCACCTGCGCGGAGAACCGTTGCTCAGCGCCAGCGGAAACGTTCTGGGGCTGGTGGGAACGATCCAGGACGCGACCGAGCGCACGCGCACGATCCAGCAAATGCATCGCCTCGCTTACTTCGACGTCGTCACCGAGCTTCCAAACCGCTCACGCTTTCATGAAAAGCTGATCGAGACGCTCAGGACCGCCGAACGCGACGGTTCGGCGTTCGCGATCATGTTTCTCGACCTGGACCAGTTCAAGCGCATCAACGACACATTGGGGCACGCGGTCGGCGACGACCTGCTCCGTGTCATCGCGCAGCGTCTGACGCGCAGCCTGCGTCCCGACGACATCTCCGGGCCGACGCTTGCGACGACGCCAGAGCGCGACGTATGCCGGCACGGCGGCGACGAGTTCATCGTGCTCCTGAACGGCGTGGCCAGCGAGCAGGACGCGGCACGTGCGGCGACGCGGCTGCTTACGATGCTCGCGCAGCCCATCGTCCTGGGCACGCACGAAGTGTTCGTGTCGGCGTCGATCGGCATCGTCCTCTACCCGCGCGACGGCAACGACATCGACACGCTGCTCAAGAACGCCGACGCAGCGATGTACCACGCGAAGGCGCAGGGTTGCGGCCAGTTCTCGTTCTATAACGAATCGATGCGCGAGGCGTCCGCGCAGAGACTCTCACTCGAGCACGACCTGCGCAGAGCGCTGGAAGGCGAGCAGTTCGAGCTCTACTACCAGCCGCAGGTGGAAGTGGTCACCGGAAAGATCGTCGGCGTGGAGGCGCTCATCCGCTGGAATCACCCGACGCTCGGCGTCGTCGGGCCCGCCCACTTCATCGGCGTCGCCGAGGAGGCGGGGCAGATCATGGCGATCTGGGAATGGGTGCTCGTCGCGGCGCTCATCCAGCACAACGCTTGGCTGGCGCAGGGCCTTCCTGCGGTCACCATTGCGGTCAACCTGTCGAGCGTGCAGTTCAGCGATCCGGAACTCGCCGAGCGCGTCGAGGAAATCGCACGCGTCGTCGGCGTGCCGCTCGACTATCTGGAGCTGGAAGTGACCGAGTCGATGCTGCTGGTCGATTCAGAGGCAGCGCTCAGGACATTGACGTCGCTGCGCGCGAAGGGCGTCAAAGTCGCCATCGACGACTTCGGGACGGGCTATTCGTCGCTGTCGTACTTGAGGCGCCTGCCGCTGGACAAGCTCAAGCTCGATCAGTCCTTCATCCGCGACGCCGGGAACGAGGGAGACGTCGCGATCACGCGCGCCATCATCGCGATGGCACACAGCCTGAAGCTTGCCGTCGTCGCCGAAGGCGTGGAGACGCAGGCGCAAATCGATCTTCTCCTGAGTCTGGGATGCACAACGGTGCAGGGCTTCCTGCTCGGCCGGCCGCTGCCTGCGGAAGCGACGGCGAAGCTATTGCGCGAAGGCGTCGTGAACCCCGATGCGAGGGACCCGCGGCAAAGCGACACGAGCTGGGCGACGATCCTGCAGGCGAAGCCCGCGGTCGCGGGCGAGCCGGCGCGAGGCGATCTGCACTCCGACCCACCGGAATAGGGCGGGGCGCGGGGTACACGCTGCGCGCTGCTCCGCGTCGCAGGTTCGCGCTTGCAAGCGCGTCAGGTCCGGTCGATCTTCCTCGCGAGCACCACCGAGGTCGTCGTCTTCAGCACGCCTTCGACATCGCCAATTTCATCGAGCAGCGCGTCGAGCCTGGCCGCCGACTCCGCGCGAATCTGCGCGACAAAATCGAATTCACCGCTGACCGTGCTGAGCTGACGCAACTCCGGCATGCGCGAGAGCTGGCGCACGACTTCGCGGCCGGAGCGGGGGCGGACCGTGATGCCGACGATCGCCTGCAGGCCCCTGTCGGCCGCATCCTCGCGCAGGCGCACCGTGTAGCCGAGCACCACCCCGTCGCGCTCGAGGCGGTCGAGCCGCGCGACGACGGTCGTTCGCGCTACGCCCAGTTTGCGCGCCAGGTTGGCGGCCGATTCGCGCGCGTTCGCCTGCAGCAGCGCCAGCAAGGCGCGGTCGAGCTTGTCGCGGCGCGACGGGAGCGTGTCGTCTGTGCGCGTAGATTTCATTGGCGTCGGGCCAGGATGGAAGGCGTCAGCAGGTCGGCGATGTCATATCGTCAACAAAGACCGTCGTATCGTCAAGAGTATGCGACTTTTCGTCGAACTTGTCGTTTCTTTCGTCAACCTCTATCGCTACAGTGACCGCTCGATCATGCCTCGCCGGGGTTCGCTATGCGCGTCGTGCTGCTGGGTGCCGGTCACATCGGCCAGACCATCGCCGGGTTGTTGTCTCGCTCCGGCGATTTCGCCGTCACAGTCGTGGATCGCAGCGAAGCCGCGCTGGCGGAGCTCAAGGGGCTGCCCGTGAAGGCCGCGGTGGTCGACAGCGACGATACGCGCGCGTTGCGGCGGACGCTCGACGGACAGGATGTCGTCATCAACGCCCTTCCGTACAACTTGGCGACACTGGCGGCCGGGCAAGCGCGCGCGGCCGGGTGCCACTACTTCGACCTCACCGAGGACGTCAACGCGACGCGCGAGATCCAGGGTATCGCGGAGGGCGCCGCGACCGCGTTCATGCCGCAATGCGGTCTCGCCCCTGGTTTCATCGGCATCGTCGCCAACCACCTCGCGAAGCGCTTCGACGTCCTGCATGAGATCAAGATGCGCGTCGGCGCGCTGCCGGCCTTCCCGACCAACGCGCTGAAATACAATCTCACCTGGAGCGTCGACGGCCTGATCAACGAATACGTTCATCCCTGCGATGCGATTCGCGACGGCCGTCGCATCGAGATGCTGGCGCTCGAAGGCCTCGAGCATTTCTCCCTCGACGGCGTCGAATACGAGGCGTTCAACACCTCGGGCGGCCTCGGCACTCTATGCGATACGCTTGCCGGGCGCGTCCGCACGCTCGACTACAAGTCCGTCCGCTACCCGGGCCATCGCGACCTGATGGTGATGCTGCTGGAGGAACTGCAGCTAAAATCCGACCAGGAAGTCCTGAAGGCGATGCTGCGGCGCTCGGTGCCGACGACGATGCAGGACCTGGTGCTGGTATTCGTCACCGTCAGCGGCATGCGCGGCGACCGCTTGGTGCAGGAGGTGTTCGCGCGCAAGATCTTCGCCGACCGGACCGAAGGCGCGCCGCTGTCCGCGATCCAGATCACCACCGCCGCGGGCGTGTGTGCCGCTGTCGATCTGTTTCGCGAGGGCAAGCTGCCGCGCCGTGGCTTCATCCGCCAGGAGCAGGTCGAGCTGCCGGATTTTCTCGCCAACCGCTTCGGCAGCGCCTACCAGCAGTCGCGCCAGGTCGAATCGATCGGCTGAGCGACTATCGTGTCAACGCGAGGAGACGCCGTGAATATCGAGACGCTGTTGCAGTCGCTTGGGGTGTCCCCTGACGCTTATCAGGGAGGCAGTCTCACCGTCGTGGGTCCCGGCGACGGGACGATCCTCGCTCGCGTCCCCGAAACGGCGATCGCGGACGCATCGTCCGTGATCGAACGCTCGCACGCCGCCTATCAGCGCTGGCGCGCGGTGCCCGCGCCGCAACGCGGCGAGCTGGTGCGCCTTTTCGGCGAGGAGCTCCGCGCGAGCAAGGAGCCGCTCGCCCGCCTGGTGTCGCTCGAGGTTGGAAAAATCCGCTCCGAGGCGCTCGGCGAGGTGCAGGAGATGATCGACATCTGTGATTTCGCAGTCGGCCTGTCGCGCCAGCTCTACGGCCTGACCATCGCGTCGGAGCGGCCCGGGCACCGCATGATGGAGACCTGGCATCCGCTCGGCGTCGTCGGCGTCATCACAGCCTTCAACTTTCCGGTCGCGGTCGTAGCATGGAACGCCGCCCTGGCGCTCGTCTGCGGCGACCCCGTGGTGTGGAAGCCTTCGGAGAAAGCGCCGCTGTGCGCGCTTGCCGTGAAAGCGGTGTTCGAGCGCGCCTGCCGTCGCTTCGCGGATCCGTCGCGGGCCGTCGACCTGTTGCAGGTTCTCATCGGCGGCCGCGACGTGGGCGAGGCGATGGTCGCCCACCCGCGCGTAGCGCTGCTGTCCGCGACGGGAAGCACGCGCATGGGACGCGAGGTCGGCTCGAGGGTAGCGACGCGCTTCGGCCGCTGCCTGCTCGAGCTCGGCGGCAACAACGGCATCATCGTCGGCGCGTCCGCCGACCTCGATCTGACGGTGCGCGCAGTGATGTTCTCCGCGGCTGGGACGACGGGACAGCGCTGCACCACCGCGCGCCGCCTCATCGTGCACGACTCCGTGCACGACCGCCTGGTCGAGCGGCTCAAGCACGCGTACGGCAGCGTCAGGATCGGGCCGCCGCTCGACGAGGGAACACTGCTCGGTCCGCTGATCGATGCGCACGCGTACAAAGCGATGCAAGCCGCATTGGCGCAGGCGCGGGCAGAGGGTGGCAGCGTTTTCGGCGGCGAGCGCGTCATGCAGGAGCGCTTCCCCGATGCGTACTACGTGAAGCCCGCGCTGGTCGAGATGCCCGGGCAGACGGCCATTGTGCAGCGCGAGACCTTCGCGCCGATCCTCTACGTGCTCAAGTATCGCGACATCGCCGATGCCATCGCGATCAACAATGCCGTTCCCCAAGGCTTGTCCTCGTCGATTTTCACGACGGATCTGCGCGAGTCGGAGCTCTTCATTTCCGCGACGGGATCGGACTGCGGCATCGCCAACGTGAACATCGGGACCTCCGGCGCGGAGATCGGCGGCGCTTTCGGCGGTGAGAAGGAAACCGGAGGAGGGCGCGAGTCCGGCTCCGACGCGTGGAAGAGCTATATGCGGCGCGCGACGAACACTGTGAACTATTCGGGCGAGCTGCCGCTGGCGCAGGGCGTGCGCTTCGACGTCGCGCCGTGATGCCGGCGTGGCCGGAGCCTCGCGCCGCAACGACGCCGTGGGGAACGCTTCCCGCCTCGACACTTACTAAGCCAGTACGACGCCCGAACCGCGTCGGTGCTTAGACGCGAGCGTCGGATGCCACCTGACATTTGTAGGAGCCGATTCGCATATGAGACAATACGACCGTCCATCGCGCTCGAGCAGTCCGTCGACTCGCACTGCGTGCGAGCGCTCGACGCGCGACAGACACTCATAGCTAACCGTACGGACGCGCAGCGCTTTGTCGAACGTCCGACCGTGCCATTCCATGGAGAGAACCATGGCGAGAACTGCGGCTGACTACGAAAAACTGAAGGCGATCGCCAACGCCGAAATTTCGAGGATTCCCGAATGCGCAGGCTTCGCCGTGGGCATCGTCGCGCATTTGCCGGACGAAACCGGATGCAACTGGGACATCAAGGTGACGCGCAAGGGCCCGAACCGTCGAGGTGCGCCAATGCTGCGCGAGGCGGTATTGCTGGTGCGCGGCCGCTACAATCTCCGCGAGACGCGCGCGTAGCGCGCACTGCCTCACACGATTCGAGCCCGCTCGCTCACCTCCCGCATCGGCAGCGTTCCGCACGCCTGGAGGAACGCTGTCGCGCACAGCGCAACCGGACTCGGAGCCGCGATAGAATGGTTGCCGGTGTTCCGTCGGAGATCGCCATGTCGCGGTTCCTCGCGTGCGCGCTCGTCATACTCGCGATCCCTCTGTCCGCGAAAGCCGCGCTCGACATCGGGGAGCGCGCGCCCAGCTTCATCGCGCCCGCGGCGCTCGCCGGATCAGTCTACCGATTCTCGCTCGCGGAGTCCCTCAAGAAGGGCCCCGTCGTCGTCTACTTTTTTCCCGCGGCCTATTCCGAAGGCTGCTCGCTCGAGGCCCACTACTTCGCGGAGGCGATCGGCGAATTCAAGGCGCTCGGCGCGACGGTGATCGGTGTCTCCGGTGACGACATCGACACGCTGACCAAATTCTCGGTTCAGGCGTGCCAGGGCATGTTTCCTGTCGCGGCGGACGAAGCGCAAATGGTCACGAAATCCTTCGACGCGGTAATGCCGACGCGGCCCGACTTCGCGAATCGCATTTCGTATGTCATCGCTCCCGACGGAACCATCATCTATCACTACACGAGCCTGAATCCGACCAAGCACGTCGAAAAGACGCTCGAGGCGCTGCGAAGCTGGTCGGAAAGCAAGGGCAAGCAATAGCGCCGCCGGCATACTCCGGAATCGTTGCAGGCGCTCCTCAGCCGATCGTTCTCCGCCTGCTTTCGAGCCAGTGGTCGAGCGATATCTTTCCTGGCCCGAAGACAAAGAGGACGAGGATGAGCACGCCCCACAGGTAGTGGTCCTTAACTGCAACGTCGGGCAGCGCCGCGTACGACACCACGGCGATGATGTTGAAGACGAAGAGGACGAAGGCGCCAACACGCGTGGCGAAGCCCAGCGCGAGTAGCACAGGCATCGAAAGCTCGGTTGCCGTTCCCATCAGCGCGGCGACGCCTGGCGGCAACAGCGGCACGTGATATTCATCGGTGAAGAGCGCGACCGTAACGCTCCAGTCGTGGATCTTGGTCAGGCCCGACATCACGAAAACGCGCGCGACGTAGAGTCGAGTGACAAGGAGCAGGATGGGCTGCAGCTTGTCGACCTCGCGCGCCACAGCGCAGTACAAGGCGGCGACACGGCCGAAGCGCGAATCCGTCGTGGCAGTGTTCATTGGTTGCCTTCTTGCGTGGATTTGGCCGGGGCGCGAAACGCGACGATGGCGCGGCCGGCTACGTAGCGTTGCAGGGCGGCGGCGAGATCGAATTCGGGGAAGCTCGCGGCGCACTCGCTTGTGGCTTGCCCCAGCGTGCGATCCGCCTTGAGTAGCGCGAGGAGAAGGTGGTCCGATGGCGGCAGCCTCTCGATGACGATGCCGTCCGCGTCACGGCGCAGCACGAGCAGTGTGTCGCCGCCTTCGTCGAGGTCAATATGCTCATCGGTTTCTACGTCCGCCTGGTTGGCCTGCCAGATGTGCAATAGGGGATACTCGGAGACCACCAGCGTCGCCGATGGATTCAACGAAAAGCGCAGCTCGCCATGCAACTCCGCAGGCACGCCACCGAGCGCCCGGAGATCGAAAGGAGGCGCGTCGCGGGCGATCGCGGCCTGGTCCATGGCCCATTCGAGTCTGGCTACGTCCGGCAAATACTTGAGGGCGCGCGCCGGCGGATATTCGACCAGAAAGGCGGCGAAGTCCGCGCCGTAGGTGTTGATGTCGCCCCGCGTCGACGGATGGCCGCGCACGAAATGGTCCGACGCCGCGTCGAAGAATGGAGCGCCGACGAGCCGCCTGATGACAGGGTACGTTGCCGCGAGAGCCTTTCGGTAGTTGCCGAGCACGTTGCGGCGGTAGATGTCGACGCGGGCTTCGGCCCTCAACGCTCCCGAGACAATGCCAAGTGACGCGAGCGCGGCGGGGTCGCCGAGAACGGTCGCCGCGGAGAACGCGCGCTGCAATTCATGCAACGATGGCATCGCAGGTCTCCAGGATGGTCTGCGCTTTCGCCGCTTCGTCCATGAGCAGCTCGAGGGGCGGGATATCGGTGTCCCATTCGATCAGTGTCGGCTTGGGTCCGAAGCGCGTGATCGCGGCGCGATAGAGCTCCCACACCGGCGGGGCAACCGGCGTGCCGTGAGTATCGATCAGACAGGCACCGCGTGCGTCGAATCCGGCCAGATGGATCTCGGAGACTGCGTCGCCGGGAATCGCCGTGAGAAAAGTGTTGGCGTCGAAGCCATGGTTGACCGCATTGACGTAGATATTGTTGACGTCGAACAGCAATTTGCAGCCGGTGCGTCGGGCGACGGCGGCGACGAAGTCCCATTCGCTCATCGCGTCGTGATCAAAGCGTAAGTACGCGGATACGTTTTCGACCAGCAGCGGGCGCGCGAGCGCATCCTGAACGGCGTCGACACGCTCGCAAACCAGTGTCAGCGCCTCTTCGGTGAACGGAAGCGGCAGGAGGTCGTTGAGATGACGGCCGTCGACGTGGCTCCAGCAGAGGTGCTCCGACACCGCGGCGGGGTCGATGCGACGGATGAGACGCTTCAGACGCGTCAGATGCCCCGCGTCAAGCCCATCGGCCGAACCCAGCGACAGGCCGACGCCGTGCAGTGAAATAGGATAGTCGCGGCGGATCGCTTCCAATGATGCGATGGCCGGGCCACCGTCGACGAAATAGTTCTCGCTATGGACTTCGAGCCAGCCGATCGCGGGGCGCTCGGCGCGAACCCGTGCTACATGCGGGGAGCGCAGACCGATGCCGATGGAGACAGGAAGGGTGTCGGGGCCGGGCATCGGGTCGGAGAGGAGAGAAAAAATGCGCCGGCTTCGAGACGCCGGCGCTGCGATGGACGCTCTCGATCAGGACTTCGGTGCCGTCGTCTTGCCGCCGATTTTCTCGCACGTTCCCTTGGCCACGTACTTCCACGAGACGGGATCGTTGTCGACGGTGCTTTGTCCGGCGCAGGCGTGCTTGCCGGCGGCGCAGTCGTTTTGTCCGGCCTTGGCGACGCCGAAGCACTTGTCCTTGCTGGCATCCGGTGGCGCGACCGCCGCCGAAACCGAGGCCGCGAAGCCGAGCGCGAGCAAGCCTGCGACGGCCGCCTGGATTGTGGTTTGTTCCTTCATGAAAATCTCCTGATGGTTGAACGAAGTGAATTGCAGAGCGGTTGCCAAAGACGGACGCTTTTGCCCATCTGGCCCTTTGGTCGCCAGGGCTCCCACAACCTTACACCTTCGGCCGGCCTCGGCGCCAATCGGGGACAAGCGCCGCGGAAGCCGTACGCTACTATTGGCAGGTCTTCCGGAAATCTCCATCCCATGCAATTCACAGTAGCGACCTTCAACATACACAAAGGGTTCTCTCACCTCGGCCGGCGAATGGTCATCCATGAGCTGCGCGAAAAGCTGCACGGAATGGCGGCCGATATCCTGTTCCTGCAGGAAGTCCAGGGTGTTCATCGCCGGCACGCGGGGCGCTATCGCGACTGGCCACTGATGCCGCAGCACGAATTCATCGCCGATACGGTGTGGCACGAAGTGGCCTACGGCAAGAACGCGGTCACGCGCCACGGACATCACGGCAATGCGGTGCTGTCCCGTTTTCCGATCGTCCAGCATGACAACCAGGATATTTCGGCGCACGCATTCGAGAGCCGCGGTCTGCTGCACTGCGAGATGCAGCTCAAGCGCGGCATGCCGCACTTGCATTGCATCAACGTTCATCTGGGCCTCTTCGAGCGTGGCCGGCGCTGGCAGATTCGTGCGCTCATCGAGCGCATTCGTGAGATGGTGCCGGTCGATGCGCCTCTGGTGATCGCCGGCGATTTCAACGACTGGCGAAGCAAGGCGGACCGGTCGCTGCAAAGGGACCTGGGCGTGCTCGAGGTCTTCACTTCTGCCCGAGGACGGCCCGCCCGAACCTTCCCATCGGTGCTCCCGGTTTTCAGGCTCGACCGCATCTACGCCCGCGGCCTGGATATCGTCAGCACGGACGTGCACTACGCCTATCCGCTGGCGCGGCTTTCCGACCACGCTGCTCTGGCGGCCACATTCGACCTCGGGCGCCAGCGCGCGGCAAGCCGCGGCGGCAGGACGTGAATCGATACAAGCCCGGGAACAAGCTCACGCTGTTGCGCAATGGGGCCGAGTATTTCCCGGCGCTCGAGCGCGCCGTCAATGCCGCGCAGCGCGAGGTCTGGTTCGAGACTTACATCTTCGCCGACGATCCCACCGGGCGTCAGATCGGAGCTGCACTGGAGCGCGCGGCCCGGCGCGGCGTCAAGGTCCGCGTGCTCGTCGATGGCTGGGGCGCAAAGTTCTATCTGACCGCCAGCCTCGAGAAGGAAATGACCGAGGCGGGCGTCGATCTCATGCGCTATCGCCCGGAGGTCGCGCCGTGGCAGTTTCGCACGCATCGACTTCGGCGGCTGCACCGCAAGCTCTGTCAGATCGACAATCGTATCGCTTTCGTCGGTGGCATCAACGTCATCGACGACGCCAACACCCCGGGCCAGACGCCTCCGCGCGCCGACTTCGCCGTCATGATCGAAGGGCCGCTGCTGGTCCCTATCGTGGAGACGATGCAACGGGTGTGGGCGCTCGTTCAGCTGGTCCGCTCCGGAAACAGCGACGTCCCCTTTTTCCCGGATCCCATCTCGAGCGAGCGCGCCGGATCGCAGACCGCGAAATTCGTCACGCGCGACAATCTCCGCCATCGGCGCGACATCGAACGCGCATACCTCGCGGCCATCCGGACGGCGAAGCGCGAGATCATCATCGCCAATTCATACTTCTTCCCCGGGATCCGGTTTCGGCGTGCGTTGCAGGATGCGGCACAGCGTGGAGTCGTCGTGACGCTCCTGTTGCAGGCGAGGGTGGAATACATGCTCCTGCATTTCGCGACGCGTGCGCTCTACGGCCAGCTTCTCAACGCCGGCGTTCGCATCCAGGAGTATCACCGCAGCATGCTGCACGCCAAGGTCGCGGTCGTCGACGAGCACTGGTCGACCGTCGGCTCCTCGAACATCGATCCCTACAGCCTCCTCATGGCGCGAGAGGCGAATGTGTTCGTGCGCGACAACAGCTTCAATCGTGAGCTGAAGGGACAACTGCTCGAGATGGTGAGGGCGGGTTCGCGGCGCGTCGCCGCCGACGATTGGGCGAGCAGGCCGAGGTTCTACAAGGCCGCGATCTGGATATCGTACGGCATCGTGCGCCTGGCGATGGGCTTCCTGGGTTATGGCGGCAACGAGTGGTTTCGCAAAGAGGAGTGACGCGGAGGCGGGCATCGCGCTTCTGGTAACATTATTCTTTGTCCGTCGCGATTCTCGCGATGCGTTTTGCGATGCGCCGTTCCACCTCACTTCCTCCGCTTCCGCCGACTTCCACTGCAGAGCGTTCCGCCCCGTCCGTTCGCGGCGACTGGAACACGATTCGGACGTTGTTGCCGTACCTGCTGGCGTACCGCGGACGGGTCGCGGTCGCGCTGACCTGCCTGATCGCGGCCAAGGTCGCCAATGTCGGCGTGCCGCTGGTCCTCAAGCAGGTGATCGACAGCCTTACGCCCGGCTCGCAAGCCCAGATGCTGGTGCTCCCCGTGGGGCTGCTTGTCGCCTACGGCGCTTTGCGCCTGGCGACGACGGCCTTCACCGAGCTGCGCGAGTTCTTTTTCGCCAAGGTCACGCAGCGCGCGGTACGCACCATCGCGCTCAAGACTTTCCGACACCTTCATGACCTGTCGCTGCGATTTCACCTGTCACGGCAGACCGGCGGGCTGACGCGCGACATCGAGCGCGGAACGCGAGGCATCTCGACCCTCATCGGCCTGGCGCTGTTTTCGATCCTGCCGACGCTTATCGAAATCGCGCTGGTGTCGGGAATTCTGATCGCCCGATACGACATCTGGTTCATCGGCATCACCCTTGCAGCGCTGCTGCTCTACATCATCTACACGGTGACGGTCACGGAATGGCGCACGGGCTTTCGCCGCCAGATGAACGAGCTCGACTCCAAAGCCAATACGCGCGCCATCGACAGCTTGCTCAACTACGAGACAGTCAAGTATTTCAACAACGAGGAATTCGAGGCCGGGCGCTACGATGAGAGCCTGCAGCGATGGGAGAGGGCCGCGGTCAAGAGCCAGACGTCGCTGTCGCTCCTCAATATCGGGCAAAGCGCAATCATCGCCATCGCGGTGACGCTGATCATGTGGCGCGCAACGCTCGGCGTGGTGAGGGGGTCGATGACGATCGGCGACCTGGTGCTCGTGAACGCCTTCATGATCCAGCTCTACATTCCGCTCAATTTCCTCGGCGTCATCTACCGCGAGATCAAGCAGTCGCTCGCGGACATGGAGCGGATGTTTCACCTGATCGACGTGAACGCTGAGGTCAAGGACGCGCCCGGCGCGGCGCCGCTGATCGCGCAATCCGGCGAAGTTCGCTTCGAGCATGTCGACTTCCATTACGAGCCGAACCGACAGATCCTCTTCGACGTGTCCTTCGACATTCCCGCAGGGCGGACGATCGCCGTCGTCGGGCCCAGCGGATCGGGGAAATCGACGCTGGCGCGTTTGCTGTACCGTTTTTACGACGTCAGCGGTGGGCGCATCACGATCGACCGGCAGGACCTGCGGGCCGTGAGGCAGGGCAGCGTTCGCGCCGCCATCGGCATCGTGCCGCAGGACACGGTGCTGTTCAACGATTCGATTGGATACAACATTGCCTACGGCCGGCCGGATGCGAGCGAGGCCGAGATCATCGCGGCGGCACGGCTCGCGCAGATTCATGATTTCGTGACCTCTCTGCCGGAAGGCTACGCAACGCCGGTCGGCGAGCGCGGGCTGAAACTTTCCGGCGGCGAGAAGCAGCGTGTCGCAATCGCGCGCGCAATCCTCAAGAACCCGCGAATCCTGATTTTTGACGAAGCAACGTCGGCGCTCGATTCCAAATCCGAGAAGCTCATCCAGGCCGAGCTCGAGCAGATATCCGCCGATCGAACGACGCTCACCATCGCACATCGCTTGTCGACCATCGTCGGCGCCGACGAGATCCTGGTGCTCGAACATGGGCGCGTCACCGAGCGCGGCACGCACGCCGAGCTCCTCGATGCGGACGGCTCGTACGCCCGGATGTGGGCCCTGCAGCAGCAGGAGCGGCAGCTCGCCGCGGAGTCCTCACCGCTCAGGGGCAGCGACGAACGCCGTGTCATCGCGTAAACGTTTGATACGTTAGGCTATTGGCACGTCGCTTGCACCCGTGGTATAAACCTCGGCGGACTAATTACTGTTTAGTTCATGAAAATTCTATTAACCATTGTTTTTGCTGTATTAATTGCTCCTGCAGCGATCGCCGCAGGAGCGGATACTGCCGCTCCGGAGCCGCCAACAGTGGCGCGCGACGTCACTAAGCTCAAACTCGCTTCGAGCAATGTCCTGGTCTTGGACGCGACCGCGGGGCTGCCAATCTATTCCAAGGCGGCGGACACGGTGACGCCCATCGCGTCGGTGACCAAGCTGATGACGGCGATGGTCGTGCTCGACGCTGCCCAGCCGATGGACGAAAACGTACCCGTCGAAATTGCCGACCTCGATCTGTTGCGTGGAAGTCATTCTCGACTGCGGCTCGGCGTGGAGCTGCCACGCCGCGAAATGCTGCGCCTCGCGCTGATGGCGTCCGAAAATCGCGCCGCGTCGACACTCGCGCGCCATTATCCCGGCGGCTTCGACGCGTGCATCGCGGCCATGAACAAGAAGGCGCAGGAACTTGGCATGGCGCATACGCATTTCAGCGACGCGACCGGCCTGACCAGCGAGAACGTATCGACCGCCAATGAGGTTGCGCTGATGGTCAAGGCTGCCGCGGCGTATCCGATGATCCGTGACGCTACGACTACGTCGAGTCACTACGTCGAACTGCAGCCGACCGGCACGCTGCTCGGCTTCAACAATACCAATGCACTCGTCCGCGGTGGAGATTGGGACATCCAGGTCAGCAAGACCGGCTTCATTCGCGAAGCCGGGAAATGCCTGGTCATGCTGGCGACGATTGCCAGCCGGCCCATCGTCATCGTGCTCCTGGATTCCTACGGCAAGCTCACTCGCATCGGCGATGCCAATCGCGTCAAGCACTGGCTCGAAACCGGGGAAGCGATGCCCGTGGTGAAGTCCGTCAAGAGCGTTGCCAGGCCGAAGCGCCTGACCCAAAGCGCGCCGCCGAAAGTAGTTGCCTCGGCTGCTCCTGCGCCCGTTTAGGTCACACGCGATCCGCAGCCACGGTGGCTGCATATAAAACGGCCGCGCTGCGGCCGTTTTCATTTCATGTTCAGTTTCGCGGCTGCGTCCGGTGCTGCGCGAGCAATTCCTTCGCATGGGCGCGGGTCTTGGCGGTGACCTCGTGTCCGCCGAGCATGCGCGCAAGCTCCTCGACACGCCCCGGAGCATCCAGCCGCGCGAGCTCGGTCTCGA
Source organism: uncultured beta proteobacterium (assembly GCA_963730465.1). Lineage (GTDB taxonomy): Bacteria > Pseudomonadota > Gammaproteobacteria > Burkholderiales > Casimicrobiaceae > PALSA-1003. Next base: position 192,607 of record CAVSRR010000006.1, read on the forward strand.
CCTCGCCCGCGGCCGCGCGCTTGACTACGCGATGATGGTGATCGGCGGATGCGGCGACCTGCGGCAGATGTGTAACGACCAACACCTGGCGCCGGCTTCCCAGCTTTTGCAGCATGCTTCCGACGGTTGCTGCGACGGCGCCGCCGATGCCGACGTCGACCTCGTCGAACACCAAGGTCGGCAGCTCGCCCACCTCGGCCAGGACAACTTGAATCGCAAGACCCAGGCGCGACAGCTCGCCTCCGGACGCTACGCGCGCGAGCGGCCCCAACGGTTGCTTCGGATGCGTGGCGACCCGCAGCTCGACATTCTCGAGACCGAAGCTCGCGGGTTCCGCGACGGGAGTCAGCGCGATTTCGACACGGCCGCCAGCCATCGCGAGGCGCTTCATGATCGCGCTCACTCGATGTCCAAGCTCGGCCGCGGCGAGCTTGCGCTTGGCCGAGAGCTCACGCCCGACCCGGAGCAAAGCGCCTTTCGCGTCGGCTTCGGCCTTGGCGAGGCCTTCGGCGTCGGAGCGCACGGCGAGCTCGGCAAGGCGTGCCGCGGTCTGCTCGGCCAGCGCGCCCAATTCGTCGGGGCGCACCCGGTACTTGCGCGCCGCATCGTGGATCGCGCTCAAGCGCGCCTCGACGCGTGAAAGCTCGCCCGGATCGAGATCGAGCCGCTCGCGATACGATCGCAATGCGCGTGCGGCCTCGTCGGCGCGAATTCTCGCCTCGTCGCACAGCGCGACCATTTCGTCGAGCGCCGGATCGTGCGCCGCGGCGTGCTTCAGGCGTTGCACCACGGTGGCGAGGCGCGATGCGAGCGATGCATCGCCTTCGCCGAGCTCGGCTTCGGCGGCACTCGCCGCATCGAGCAGCGTTGCCGCGTGCGCCAGTCGCGACTGCGATTGCGACAGCCGCTCCCATTCCCCGCTGGCCATGCCAAGGGCCTCGAGCTCAGCCTGACGTGCGCCTAGCGTGTCGCGCTCGCCTCGGAGCGCGGCGGCATTCTGCACCCCGCGGTCGCGGCGCTCCAACGCGTCCTGCCAGTCCCGCCATTTCGATGCGACTTCGCGCGCGAGCGCCGTGAAGCCGCCGTAAGCGTCGAGAAGACGGCGCTGTGTTTCGGGCCGCCCGAGGGATTGGTGCGCGTGCTGGCCGTGAAGGTCGATCAAAAGCTCGCCGACGGCCTCGAGTTGCGCGAGCGTCGCCGGACGGCCGTTGATCTGCGCGCGGCTTCTGCCTTGGGCGTCGAGCACGCGTCGCAGGAGCAGCGGTCCGTCCTCCGCGAGATCGTGCTCGATCAGCCACGCACGCGCGGCCGGTGCGTCATCCAGGTCGAATTCCGCGGCGATTTCCGCGCGATCAGCGCCGATCCGGAGCTGGCCCGACTCGAAACGATCGCCGAGCAGCAGGGACAGCGCGTCGAGCAGCAGCGATTTGCCGGCGCCGGTTTCGCCGGTCAGGACAGTGAAGCCGTGATCGAACTCCACCTCGAGCGCGGCAACGACTGCGAAATTTCGAATGGACAGCAAACGCAACATGGCGGATGGTGGTCTCGGCAGGCGGTACGAGCACGACACATGGTCGCAGCGCCCTCTCGTGTCAGCGGTGTCTCACGCGCCGGACATCCGCGGATGGTCCGATGCAGCGGATGGTCCGAAGCAGCGAGTGTCCCGAAGTGGCGGCAACACCGGCGCGGCGAGCGTCAAGTCTCAGTGCCCGCCCTGGCGGGGCGAAGCTGGTCCGGCGTCTCGGCCCAGTGGAGCTTACGCCTGAGCATCGCGAAATGATCGTGGTCTTTTGGATGAAGCAGCCGTGCCCGGTGCGGGGCGAGGGCGACGACGACCTTGTCTCCCTCCGCCAGCGCGTAGTGCGCCTGGCCGTCGGAATGAAGGCTTGCATCCTTGCCGCGAAGGAGCGTGATCGTCACCGTGGCCGAGTCGCGCACCGCGATCGGCCGATTGCTGAGCGCGTGCGGCGCGACCGGGACGAGCAGAATCGCCGGCACCCCCGGATCGACGATCGGCCCCTGCGCCGAGAGGGCATATGCGGTCGAGCCCGTCGGCGTGGCCACGATCAAGCCATCGGCGCGCATCGCGTACACGAAGCGCTCGTCGATCGTGACCGCGCAATCGATCATTCCGCCGAGCGCGCCGCGGTTCACCACCACGTCGTTCAGGGCGAGGCTTCTCTCGCACTCACCGCTGCCGCGCATGAGCCGGGTGTCGAGCAGGGTTCGCGTCTCCTCGTCGTACGCGCCGTCGAGCATCGCTGCCAATACCGGCTCCATGTCCGAGAGCGCGATGTCGGTCAGAAACCCGAGCCGTCCCTGGTTGACGCCGATCAGGGGCACGTCGAACGGAGCGAGCTGACGGGCGATCGAAAGCATGGTTCCGTCTCCCCCGATCACGATCGCAAGCGCCGCGCTGGAGCCGATCTCGCCCATCGATGCGGTCGGGTAGCCGGGCAGGGGAGTGAACTCCGCTGTTTCGGCGTCGAGTATCACCCGGTGCCCGCGCGAAGCCAGGAATGCGGCGAGGCGACTCAACGGATCGGCGATCCCGGGACTTGCGTAGCGGCCGATCAGCGCGATAGTCGAGAAAGGGTGTCCCGGAGGCGTCATGGGTTCGATTAAAGCACAAGGCCGAGTGGCCGACCAAGCGTCGCGCTCGCGGCGTTACAATGGCCCCATGCATCGATTGTCGGCGAGCCGGGGAATGCGTCGCTCAATGAACGGCGCCGATTTTCACCGGCGCCGCGGTCGGCTGAGCGCTTGCCGGGCGAGTACCGCGAGATGGTAGATCCGCGCGCTCAATATCTACTCAAGACGCTGATCGAGCGCTACATCATCGACGGCCAGCCGGTGGGATCGCGCGTCCTTTCGCGCCAATCGGGCTTGGAGCTTTCGCCGGCGACCATACGCAACGTCATGGCCGACCTGGAGGAAATGGGCTTCATCACCAGCCCGCACACGTCCGCGGGCAGGGTGCCGACCGCCAAAGGCTACCGCTTCTTCGTCGACAGCCTGTTGGTGGTGAAGCCTCTCGAGCAGGTCGAGATCAACGATCTGCAGGATCAGCTTCAGGCCGATCGACCGCAGGCGCTGGTCAGCGCCGCGGCGCAACTTCTTTCGCACCTCACGCAATTCGCGGGCGTCGTCGCGACGCCGAAGCGGCGCGAGCCATCGTTCCGGCATATCGAGTTTCTGCGCCTGTCGGAGCGGCGCGTCCTGCTCATCATCGTCACGCCCGACGGCGACGTGCAGAACCGCATCCTCCATACCGATCGGGCATATACGCAATCACAGCTGGTCGAGGCGTCCAACTTCTTCAACGATCACTACGCGGGGCAGCCGTTCGCCGCCATACGGAGCCTGCTGGCGGACGAGCTCAAGCAGTTGCGTGAGGATGTCGTCGGACTGATGACGGCGGCGGTCGACGCGGGTGATGCGGCACTTGCCGACAGTCGCGACGATCTCGTCGTGTCCGGCGAGAAAAACCTACTGTCGGCCGCCGATCTCGCGTCGAACATGGGACGCTTGAAACGCCTGTTCGAGATTTTCGAACAGAAGACGTCGCTGCTCCACCTTCTCGATCTCAGTCACCACGCCCAGGGCGTGCACCTGTTCATCGGCGGCGAATCGGGTTTGGCGCCGCTCGACGACTGCAGCGTGATTTCCGCGCCGTACGAGATCGACGGGCAGGTCATCGGGACCCTCGGCGTCATTGGGCCGACGCGGATGGCGTACGAGCGCGTCATTCCGATCGTCGACGTGACCGCGCGGCTTCTGTCCAATGCGCTCACCCAGCACAACAGCGAGCGATGAGCGGCTCGCCGGATGCAGAGGCATCGACGGCATCCGCGGCAAGTACCGCGCTCATCGAGCGCTTCTATACCGCGTTCGGTCGCCGTGACGTCGACTCTATGCTTGCCTGCTACCACCCCGATGTCGTCTTCAGCGACCCGGTCTTCGGCACGCTTGGCGGTGCTGACGCGCGCGCCATGTGGCGCATGCTGAACGGCCGCGCGCGCGATCTGCAGGTCAAGTTCAGCGATGTCCGTGCGGGCCCCGATGGAGGGCGCGCGCACTGGGAGGCGTGGTACACCTTCGCCGCGACGGGGCGGGTGGTGCATAACCGCATCGACGCTGAATTCCATTTCGCCGATGGACTGATCGTGCGCCACATCGACCGCTTCAACTTGTGGCGCTGGGCAGCGATGGCGCTGGGTCCCAAGGGGGCCCTGCTGGGATGGGTGCCGTCCGTGCGCGGCGCGATTCGCGGGCAGGCCGCGAAAGGCCTCGCGGCGTTTCGCGCGGCAGCGAAGTGAGTGCCTCGCGCCGGGCTCGCGCGGGTACGCGGGCGCGCGTCTGGCCGCGCGATCGTCGACGCGCCGGCTGCGGCCTGATGCACGCCTGACGGCATGGCGCGATATCGGACCGCAGTGCCGTTCACCCATGCCAGCCCGACACGGCTCGGCGTTCTGCTGATCAATCTGGGCACGCCCGACGCGCCGACCACGGCCGCGGTCCGGCGCTATCTCGCCCAGTTCCTTTCCGATCCGCGCGTCGTGGAGGTTCCGCGTGCGATATGGGCGCCGCTTCTGCACGGCGTGATACTCAATTTACGACCGGCGAAGTCGGCGCAGAGGTATGCAACCATCTGGACCAAGGATGGCTCTCCGCTGCTGGTCCACAGCCTGCGGCAGAAAACACTGCTGCAGGGCTATCTCGGCCAGCGCCTGAAAGAGCTCGGGCTGCCGTCGGACTTCTGCCGAGTGACGTTGGGCATGCGCTACGGAAATCCCTCCGTCGAGTCGGCGATGGCGAAGCTCGAGGCAGACGGTTGCACTCGCATTCTGGTCCTGCCGCTGTATCCCCAATACTCATCGAGCACGACCGGCTCCGCGCTGGATGCGGTCAACGATGCGACGCGCGAGCAGCGGCGGGTGCCGGCGCTGCGCGTGGTCGATGCGTATCACGACGACGAGGGCTACATCAACGCGCTGGTGCAAAGCGTCAATGAACACTGGGTCAGAAACGGGCGGCCGGACATGACGCTCTTTTCCTTCCATGGCGTGCCGAGGCGAACGCTCGAGCTGGGCGACCCCTATCACTGCCAATGCCAGAAGACGGCGCGCCTCGTGGCGACCGAGCTGGGCTTGAAAAAGGAAGAGTCGCGGGTCACGTTCCAATCGCGGTTCGGCCGTGCAAAGTGGCTCGAGCCATATACATTGCCGACGCTGACAGGGCTGGCGAAAGAGGGGGTGGGGCGGGTAGATGTGGTGTGCCCCGGCTTCGTCAGCGACTGCCTGGAGACGCTCGAGGAAATCGCCCAGGAAGGCCAGGCGGCGTTCCTCAAGGCAGGTGGCCGGGAGTTTCACTACATTCCCTGCCTCAACGAGCGCCCGGCGTGGATCGCCGCCCTGGCGGACCTCGCGGTCCGTAACCTGGGCGGCTGGCTCGAGGCGCCCCCCGACGACGCCGCGAGAGAATCGACCCAGGCCCGGGCTAAGGCCTTGGGCGCTCCGGAGTAGAAAAGCTGCCGAGAATTGTTCCGGCGGGCCCGTCTCGGCGGTTGAAACATGTCCAAACGGCCCCATCTGCCTCAGGTTCCCTTGAGGAAGCATAATGAAGAACAATCCCGACGAGAATACTCAGGTTTCGCCGGCCTCCGCGGAGGATGCCTCCGCCCAGCCTTCGGCGTCCGGTGAGGCACCCGAAGCGCTCGACCTCCCGGAGCAGCTCAAGCGAGCCGAGGACGAGGCGGCCGAGTTGCGCGATGCGTGGCTGAGGGCGAAGGCCGAAGCCGACAACGCCCGCCGCGTGGCGCAGAACGATATCGCCAAGGCCCATAAGTACGCGGTCGAGCGCTTTGCGCAGGAGCTCCTCGCTGTAAAAGACGCTCTGGAACTCACGCTCGCGACTCCGAACGCTAAGACCGAGGCGCTTCGCGACGGGGTGGCGCTCACGCTCAAGAACCTCGATTCCGCGTTCGACAAGGCGAGCATTACCGAGATCAACCCGTTGCATCAGAAATATGATGCGCACCGCCATCAGGCGATGACCATGATCGAGTCGGACGAGCAGCCCGGCACCGTGGTCCAGGTCTTCCAGAAGGGCTATCTCCTCAACGATCGCGTATTGCGGCCGGCATTGGTGGCAGTTGCCAAGGCCCGCGAGAGTGCGGACTAATGCGCACTTTCCGCTTGAATCGGCACCCCGCTTCCCCCAAATAAAACGTCAACGAGCTCCAAGCGAGCAATTCCAGGAACAAAGGAAAAAATCATGGCCAAAACCATCGGTATCGATCTCGGAACGACCAACAGCTGCGTCGCGATCATGGAGGGCGGCAAGCCCAAGGTGATCGAGAACTCGGAAGGCGCGCGCACGACCCCGTCGGTCGTCGCCTACCAGGAAGACGGCGAGATCCTCGTCGGCGCCCCGGCGAAGCGGCAGGCGGTCACCAACGCCAAGAACACCCTCTATGCGATCAAGCGGCTGATCGGCCGCAAGTTCGACGAAAAGGAAGTACAGAAGGACATCGGCCTGATGCCCTACCGAATCGTCAAGGCGGATAACGGTGACGCCTGGGTAGAAGTGCGTGGCAAGAAGATCGGCCCGCAGCAAGTCTCGGCCGAGATCCTGCGCAAGATGAAGAAGACCGCCGAGGATTATCTCGGCGAGGACGTCACCGAGGCTGTCATCACCGTTCCGGCGTACTTCAACGATTCGCAGCGTCAGGCGACCAAGGACGCGGGCCGCATCGCGGGCCTCGAAGTCAAGCGCATCATCAACGAGCCGACCGCGGCCGCGCTCGCCTTCGGCATGGACAAGAAGGAAGGCGACCGCAAGATCGCGGTGTATGACCTGGGCGGCGGCACGTTCGACATCTCCATCATCGAGATCGCCAGCGTCGAGGGCGAGCATCAGTTCGAGGTCATGTCGACCAACGGGGACACCTTCCTCGGCGGCGAGGACTTCGACCAGCGCCTGATCGACTACATCGTCACCGAGTTCAAGAAGGAAGCGGGCGTCGATCTCAAGAACGATGTGCTGGCGCTGCAGCGGCTCAAGGAATCGGCCGAGAAGGCGAAGATCGAGCTGTCGAGCTCGCAGCAGACCGAAATCAACCTGCCCTACATCACGGCCGACAAGTCGGGCCCGAAGCACCTGTCGATGAAGATCACGCGCGCCAAGTTCGAGGCGCTGGTCGAGGACCTGATCGAGCGCACCATCGAGCCGTGCCGGATCGCGATCAAGGACGCGGGCGTCAAGCTCTCGGACGTGGGCGACGTGATCCTCGTGGGCGGCATGACTCGTATGCCGAAGGTGCAGGAGAAGGTGAAGGAGTTCTTCGGCAAGGAGCCGCGCAAGGACGTGAACCCCGATGAGGCGGTCGCGGTCGGCGCAGCCATCCAGGCCGGCGTGCTGCAGGGCGACGTCAAGGATGTGCTGCTGCTCGATGTGACGCCGCTGTCGCTGGGCATCGAGACGCTGGGCGGCGTGATGACCAAGCTCATCCAGAAGAATACGACCATTCCGACCAAGGCGCAGCAGGTGTTCTCGACGGCGGACGACAACCAGGCCGCGGTGACGATCCACGTGCTGCAAGGCGAGCGCGACGTCGCGTCGGGCAACAAGAGCCTCGGCCAGTTCAACCTGGAAGGGATTCCGCCGTCACCGCGCGGCATGCCGCAGATCGAGGTCACGTTCGACATCGACGCCAACGGCATCCTGCACGTGAACGCCAAGGACAAGGCGACCGGCAAGGAGAACAAGATCACCATCAAGGCGTCGTCGGGCCTCTCCGAGGCCGAGATCCAGAAGATGGTAAAGGACGCCGAGGAGCACGCCGAAGACGACCGCAAGATGCTCGAGACGGTGACGGCGCGCAATCACCTCGACGCGCTGGTGCACAGCGTGCAAAAATCGCTGACCGAGCACGGCGACAAGGTCGGCGCCGACGAAAAGGGCAAGATCGAGGCCGCGCTGAAGGAAGCCGAGGAGTTGCTCAAGGACAAGGACGCGAGCAAGGACGCGATGGAGTCGAAGGCGCAGGCGCTGATGACGGCGTCGCAGAAGCTGGGCGAGGCGATGTACGCGCAATCGCAGGCGGAAGCGGGAGCCGGAGCCAATCCTCAGGGCGGCGCCGGGCACGCGGGTAGTGGTGGTGCTGGCGACGCGAATGAGGAGAAGGTCGTCGACGCCGAGTTTACGGAAGTCAAAGACAAGAAGTGATAGTGCGTCGCCGGGCGGACGGGACGTTGGCAATATCGTCCATCGCTTGCCCGCCCGGTGACGTACTATCTGGCCGAGTTGAAGGGGCGCTGGCGCCCCTTAACTCGGCCAACTGCTGTCAGGGGAGTGGTATTTCATCGCTGTTGGGGAAGGTGAATGGCTAAGCGCGACTACTACACGACTCTCGGCGTCAATCGCGACGCTTCCGACGAGGACATCAAAAAGGCTTATCGCAAGCTTGCGATGAAGCACCATCCCGACCGCAACCCGGACAAGGGTTCGGAGGAGAAATTCAAGGAAGCGAAAGAGGCGTACGAGATCCTGACCGACGCGCGCAAGCGCCAGGCTTACGATCAGTTCGGTCATGCGGGCGTCGATCCGTCGGCCGGGTTCGGCGCGGCCGGTGCGCGCGGCTTCGGCGGCGGCCCCGAAGGCTTCGGCGGATTCGCCGACGCGTTCGGCGACATCTTCGGGGAGATCTTCGGCAACCAGGCGGGTGGCCGTGGCCGCGGCAGCGGCGTCTATCGCGGCGCCGACCTTCGCTACAACCTCGAGCTGTCACTCGAGGAAGCCGCGCGCGGCACCGAGGCCAAGATCCGCATACCGGCGATGGAAGAGTGCGAGACCTGCCACGGCAGCGGAGCCAAGGCGGGAACGCAACCCAAGACCTGCACGACCTGCAACGGGCAGGGCCAGGTGCGCGTCTCTCAGGGCTTTTTTTCGATCCAGCAGACGTGCCCGCAGTGTCACGGCAGCGGCAAGGTGATCGCCGAGCCCTGTGTGACGTGCGCCGGCGCCGGGCGCGTGCGCAAGAGCAAGACGCTGTCGGTCAAGATTCCCGCGGGCGTCGATCACGACGACCGCATTCGCCTCTCGGGTGAAGGCGAGGCCGGCCTCAACGGCGGCCCTCACGGCGACCTCTACGTGGTCGTGAACCTCAAGGAACACCCCGTCTTCCAGCGCGAGAACAACGATCTTCATTGCGAGATGCCGATCGGTTTCGCGACGGCGGCGATGGGCGGCGAGATCGAGATTCCGACGCTGGACGGGCACGCGAAGATCAAGGTCCCGGCGGAAACGCAAACGGGGCAGGTCTTCCGCCTGCGCGGCAAGGGTATCAAGGGCGTGCGCAGCAGCGGTTACGGCGATCTTTTCTGTCACGTCGCCATCGAGACGCCGGTCAAGCTGACCTCGCGGCAGAAGGATTTGTTGCGCGAATTCGAGGCGATCAACGCGCAGGACCCTAGCGCGCACAATCCGCGTGCGAAGAACTGGTTCGACAAGGTCCGGGAATTCTTCGAGCCGTAGGCGCGGTCGAGCCGCGATGCGCCGACACGAGCGACGTAATCCGAGGCGCATTGCTTGACGACGCGGCCTGCGTCGTACGACGTGATCGTCATCGGCGCCGGCGCGGCAGGCATGATGTGCGCCGCGCAGGCGGGAAAGCGCGGACGGCGTGTGCTCCTCATCGAGCACTACCCGATCGTCGGCGAGAAAATCCGCATCTCCGGCGGCGGGCGCTGCAACTTCACCAACGTTCATTCCAGCGCGACGAACTTCCTGTCGCAGAATCCCGACTTTTGTCGTTCCGCGCTCGCGCGTTTCGGACCGCGCGATTTCCTCTCCATAGTCGAGCGGCACGGGATCGCGTGGCACGAAAAGAAGCTCGGCCAGCTTTTCTGTGACGAGTCGGCGCTGCAGATCATCGCGATGCTGCGTGCCGAGTGCGATCAAGCCTCAGTGGAATGGCGCATTCCGTGCCCGGTCGAATCGGTCCGACGCGAGGGCGAAGTCTTCTGCGTCGCTACCCCTCGTGGGGCGGTTCGCGCCACCTCGCTGGTCGTCGCCACGGGAGGCCTGACGGTACCGAAGATTGGCGCAACACCTCTGGGATACCGCATCGCGGAGCAATTCGGTATCGGCGTCGTTCCGCCGCGCCCGGCGCTGGTGCCGCTCGCGCTGGAGCCGGCCGCGCTCGAGCGCTACGGCGATCTTTCAGGCGTGTCGATCGACGCGGAGGTGTCGTGCAACGCCGGTGGATTCCGCGAGCATCTGCTGTTCACCCATCGCGGGCTGTCTGGCCCCGCGATTCTGCAGATTTCCTCCTACTGGAACGGCGGCGATCGGATCCACATCGACCTGCTTCCGGGAATCGACGCGGGCGCATGGCTGCGCGGCGAACGCGAAAGCTCCGCAGGCTTGCCTGCTCTTCTTGCCCAGCGTCTGCCGCAGCGCTTCGCGCAGCAGTGGAGCATGCAGCTCGGCGACGCGTTGCACCCGCCCGGACCCGCCCGGTCGCTGGGCGAGAAGCGCCTCTCCGCGATCGGCTCGGTGCTCAACGATTGGACGGTCGTCCCGTCGGGGACGCTCGGCTACAACAAGGCCGAGGTGACGCTCGGCGGGGTCGACACGCGGCGACTATCCTCGAAGACCATGGCGGCCGAGCGCGTTCCGGGACTGTATTTCATCGGCGAAGTCGTCGACATCACCGGACATCTGGGTGGCCACAACTTTCAGTGGGCGTGGTCCTCGGGCTTCGCGGCCGGGCAGTTTGCCTAAGCCGTCAACGGAGCTTGCGCTGCGAGCTTGTAGGCGCTGCGCCGGCGGCATAGCATGCGCATCTTTGCGGGTTTCATTCACGCGGTCCGACACCACTGGGAGCAGATAAGACTATGGTCATGCTCAGCCGTTCGATAGTCTTCGCAGCCGCCCTGTTGCTCGGCATCGCCGGCGCGACGGCACAGGTGCGCATCGGCCTGATGGTGTCCGCGACCGGGCCGACCACCGCGATCGGCATTCCGCAAAAGAATACGGGCGAGCTCCTGCCGCGGAAGATTGGCGATGCGAGCGTCGAATACATCCAGCTCGACGACGGCGGAGACACGACGCGTGCCGTGCAGAACGTGCGCAAGCTCATCAGCGAGGATCACATCGATGCATTGATCGGCCCGTCCACGACGCCGAACGCGTTGGCGATTCTCGACATCATCGCGGAGAACAAGGTGCCCCTTCTCGCCACGGTCGGCACCTCATCGGTGGTCGAGCCCATCGATGCCAAGCGGCGGTGGGTCTTCAAGACGACGCAGAACGACGATCTGATCGCCGCCGCTCTGATCAAGCACATGGCGAAGAATGGCGTGAAGACCGTAGCCTTCATCGGCTTCAACGATCCGTACGGGGAGAATTGGTACAAGGTCTTCGGTGCCCTCGCCGAGAAGGCCGGCATCCGCGTCGTCGCCAGCGAGCGTTATGCGCGCAACGACCAGAGCGTCACCGGACAGGTGCTCAAGATGATGTCGGTCAAGCCCGATGCCGTGCTGATCGCGGCGGTCGGCGGTCCTGCCGTGTTGCCGCAGGCGACGCTCTATGATCAGTCGTACAAGGGGCGCGTCTATCAGACGCACGCGGTCGCGACCGACGAGTTCATCCGCCTCGGCAAGGAAAAGGTCGAGGGCACCGTGCTCGCTGCGGGATCGATGCTGGTGATCGACGATGTCCCTGCCGGCGATCCGATCCGGAAGGTTGCGATCGGCTACATCAACGCCTACGAAAAGCAGTTCGGGCAGAAGCCGGCAACATTCGGCGCCAATACGTACGACGCGGGGTTATTGCTGCAGCAGGCGATTCCCCTGGCGCTCAAGGCAGCCAAGCCGGGAACGGAAGCGTTTCGCGTTGCGCTGCGCGACGCGCTCGAGCAGGAGCACGACGTGACCGGATGCCAGGGCGTTTTCAACATGAGCCCGACCAACCACAACGGTATGGACGAGCGGGCACGGGTCCTGGTCGTCGTCAGGGACGGCAAGTTCCGCTTGCTGCCCGAGTGACACAGAGACAGCGACAGGGCGGCGCCGCGCTGACCGGCATCCTGCTTGCCGCCGGCAGCGCGTCGCGCTTCGGCGGCGGAAAGCTGATGGCGCCGCTCGCGGACGGCACGCCGATCGGGGTGCGCGCACTGGCCAATCTCGCCGCCTGTGTCGAAAGCGTCACCGCGGTAGTTCGGGCCGAGGATAGTGCGCTCGCTCGCTTGCTCGCGGCACACGGCGCGAGCGTCACCGAATGTCCCTATGCAGCGAACGGCATGGGGCAAAGCCTCGCGTGGGCCATTCGGGCGACACCACTCTCCCGGGGCTGGGTCGTCGCACTCGCCGACATGCCCTGGGTCACCACGGCGACTACGCGCCTCATCGTCGATGCTCTCCGGCGCGGCGACGACCTCGTCGCTCCGTCACACCGCGGCGTGCGCGGGCATCCCGTCGGGTTTTCGAAGTGCTTCTATCCCGAGCTGGTGGCGCTTTCCGGCGACGAAGGCGCGCGAGCGATCCTGCGGGTGCGCGCGGCCGATCTGCGCATCATCGAAACGGATGACGAGGGCGTGTCGCGCGACGTCGACACCAAGGCCGATTTGGCGCGCTGAGACTTGCTGGTAGTCGCTTCCGTGAAGCGTTCGGTCAGCATTTGCATCTTCTTGCCGTCATTCCCGCGAAAGCGGGAATCCAGTGGCGTCCGTTCAATTGACGCAAACAAATCAAGGACACTGGATCCCCGCTTTCGCGGGAATGACGCATCCGTAACCAATCGCCACGACGCTAAGGCGTCTTGCTCTTGGACAGATGCGTCACTTGCTCTCGGACGTCCGCGTCAGACGCCGCGGTCCTGGCGCAGCATGTCGCCTTGCCGGCCGACAATGCGATTCTCCTCGTCCTGCATCTTCCACCACGCCCGGAGCTCCGGCTCCTCGAGCGGGCGCGAGATGAGAAAACCCTGCGCCTCTTCGCAGCCGCGGCTTCGGAGGTATTCATACTGGGCGACGGTCTCGACACCTTCGGCGATGACCCGTAGCCCCAGGCTATGCGACAAGGCGATGATCGCCTGAGTGACCGCTTCGTCGTTCTTGTTCTGCTCCAGTCCATGCACGAAGCGCTGATCGATCTTGACGGCCTGGATCGGCAGGCGCGTCAGGTAGGACAGGCTCGAATAGCCGGTGCCGAAGTCGTCGACGGTGATCGAGACACCCATCTGCTTGAGCTTCATCAGCGTCGCCACGGCCTTCTCGGGGTGCGTGATGATCACGCTCTCGGTGATCTCGAGGTCGAGATAGCGCGCGGGCAATCCGCTGGTGTGCAAGGCATCCTCCACGACGGATAGCCAGCTGTCGTGCTGCAGCTGCTGAACCGACAGGTTGACCGCCAGGCGCAGCATCATGTTCTGGCGATGCCACGCCATGACCTGGCGGCATGCGTCGCGCAGAACACGCGCTCCCAGCGCCTGGATCATTCCTGACTCCTCGGCGATGGGAATGAATTCGTTCGGCCCGATGACGCCGCGCTCCGGATCGCGCCATCGGAGCAGCGCCTCGACCCCGCATGCGCGTCCGCTGGCCATCTCGATCTGCGGCTGGTAGACGACGAAAAATTCATCGTCCATCAGCCCTCGGCGCATGTCGGTTTCGAGCTGCAGCCGCGCCTGCACGCGCGTGTTCATGTCGGCCGTGTAGAAGCGATAGCCATTGCGGCCGGCATCCTTGGCTGCATACATCGCCGTGTCCGCCTGCTTGATTATCGCCCCGGGATCGGCCGCGTCGACGGGATAAACGGACACGCCGATGGAGCACGTCAGCGTCGGAGTCTGGTCACCCAGGCGAAACGGTGCGAGGAACGATTCGCGGACGCGCGTGATCACATTCATCGTCTCGAACGTGGCCTTGTCCGGATCGAGGCCGGGGAGAACGACGACGAACTCGTCGCCACCTAGGCGAGCCACGGTGTCCGACTCGCGCACCGCGGTGGTGAGCCGTTGCGCGACGGCCTGCAGCAGGCGATCGCCGGCGTCGTGGCCGAGCGTGTCGTTGATGCGCTTGAAGTGATCGAAGTCGAGGAACAGGCACGCCACCTGGTGCCCGTCGCGCGCCGCCTGAGCGATGATTTGCCGGAGCCTCTGGTTGAGCAGCGCGCGGTTCGGAAGGCCGGTGAGGATGTCGTGCTGCGCGAGCTTGTACGCCTGCGCCGTCGCGATCTCGAGCTCCTTGGTGCGCTGCGTAACCTTCTCCTCGAGCGTACGCCGGTTGGTCGACACCTCGGACTGCGCCTCGAACAGGCGGTGCGTCATGTGATTGAAGGTGTGCGTCAGGAGGCCGAGCTCGTCGCTCGAATTGACCGGCACATAGACATCGAGCTTGCCGGCGGCGACCGCGCGTGCGGCGCGCATGAGCTCGCGGATGGGCGCTATCAGGCGTTGCGTGAAGAACAGCGTGATCGCGATCGAGACGAGGACCAGCACCAGGACGACCGACAGCGCGACCCTCAGATTGGCGAACATTTCCGCCTGGCTGCGCTCGAAGCTCATCCCGAGCTGCAAGTAGCCGACAGGGGTCTTGCTGGCCGCGACGGCAGGATTCCTGGCCGGTCTCGATGCATCGCTCGGCGGCGCGTTCGTGACGACGATGGGGGCAACGAGATCGAGGTAGCGGCGGCTGCCGATCGAGTGCACGGCGGTCCTGGTTTTCGCGTCGCTCGGATCGCCGGGAGGTATCGGCGTTGGAGCGTCGACCGAGAACACGCGTGTCGCCAGGGGCTTGTATGCGGCGTCGAGCACGACGACGTAGGCGATGTCGCGGTCCTGGTCGAGGCTGTCGAGGATTTCGTGCAACGCGGGCGTGTCCGCCGTGGCGACCGCCGTGTCTGCGAGCTCGAGTAGCATCGAGACGATGGTCATCCCCTGAGCGCGCAGCCGTGTCTGTTCGTCGGTGACCTGCTGGCGCACCAGGAAGATGCTGATGATCAGCGCCGTGGCGCAGATCAGCCCGATGGCGAAAAGGTTGAGCTTGGTTCGCAGGCCGAGGCGCACCGGCGGCGCGGTCTGCGGCGAGACGACCTCGGCGGACAGGGGCGACTTGTACTTGAGCATCGCTCGTCTTAAGTGTCCGTTCAGGAAACCAGGGGTGAAAGATGGTTTACAAGCACGCAGTATGCCCGCGCCTTCCGGCGTTGGGCGACCGTGTGTGCCTTGTTTGACCAGCGCCGGTCGAAAATCCCGCCCGAATGCGAGCGGATGCCACGCGCTTCAGGCCGCCGTCACCGGGATCTTGCCGATCCTCTGTTGCCATTCGCGCGGCCCCGTCTGGTGTACAGAGGTACCTCGCGCGTCGACTGCGACGGTAACCGGCATGTCCTTGACGTCGAACTCGTAGATTGCCTCCATGCCGAGGTCGGCGAAGGCGACGACACGTGAATGCTTGATCGCCTTGGAGACGAGGTATGCGGCCCCGCCGACCGCCATCAAGTATGCGGCACCATGCTTCTTGATCGCGTCGATCGCCGCGGGCCCGCGCTCGGCCTTGCCGATCATGGCGATGAGCCCGGTCTTTGCCAGCATCATCTCGGTGAACTTGTCCATGCGCGTCGACGTCGTCGGGCCGGCGGGGCCGACCACTTCGTCCCGCACCGGGTCGACGGGACCGACGTAATAGATGATCCGGTTGGTGAAATCGACGCCGGGAGGCAAGGGCTGGCCCTTGGCGAAAAGATCGGCAATGCGCTTGTGTGCGGCATCGCGCCCGGTCAATATCCTCCCGTTGAGCAGCAGGCGCTCGCCCGGCTTCCAGCTCATGACTTCCTCGCGCGTCAGCTTGTCGACGTCGACGCGCTTCGACGAAGGCGACGGCGTCCAGTGCACGTCGGGCCAGCGCGCGAGATCCGGCGGATCGAGCTTGACGGCGCCGGACCCGTCGAGGGTGAAATGCGCGTGGCGCGTCGCGGCGCAATTGGGGATCATGCCCACGGGCTTGCTCGCGGCGTGCGTCGGATAGTCGAGAATCTTGACGTCGAGAACGGTCGACAATCCACCGAGCCCCTGGGCGCCGATGCCGAGCGCGTTGGCCGCGTCGAAGATCTCGATGCGAAGCTCCTCGGTTGCGTTTTTCGGGCCGCGGGCTTTCAGCGCGTGCATGTCGATCGGTTCCATCAACGCTTCCTTGGCCATCAGCATCGCCTTTTCTGCGGTGCCGCCGATGCCGATGCCGAGCATTCCGGGAGGGCACCACCCTGCACCCATCGTCGGCAGCGTCTTGACGACCCAGTCGACGATCGAGTCGGAGGGATTCAACATCGCGAACTTGGCCTTGTTCTCCGATCCGCCACCCTTGGCAGCGAGCTTCACCTCGACCGTATTGCCCGGCACGAGATCGAAATGCACGACCGCTGGCGTGTTGTCGTTCGTGTTCTTGCGGGTGCCGGCGGGATCGGCGACGATCGACGCGCGCAGAGTGTTGTCGGGATCGAGATACGCCCGGCGTACGCCCTCGTTCACCATGTCGGCGATCGACATCGTCACGCCGTCCCAGCGCACGTCCATGCCGATCTTGACGAAGGCCACGACGATGCCCGTGTCCTGGCACACCGGTCGATGTCCTTCCGCGGACATGCGCGAGTTGGTGAGTATCTGCGCGATCGCATCCTTGGCCGCCGGCGACTCCTCGGCCGTGTACGCCTGAGCGAGTGCGTCGATGTAGTCGAGGGGGTGGTAGTACGAGATGTACTGGAGCGCGTCGGCGACGCTCTGGATCAGCGCTTCCTGGGAGATCGTCGTCATGGAATGGGCACTCATCGAGAAGTTGCGTAGCGATGCCGTGCAAACTGGAGGTCTCAAGCCCCAACTCAATTTTAGCATCGCCGCGCGCCGCGGTGTCTCGCGCGGACAGGCGTGTCGGCGTGTCCTGCCCGGACGGTTCTTTTCACCCTTGATCGAGCTCCGAGGCAACGGTTGGGATAGGCTCGAGGTCCTGCGCGGCGTCCGCGTCACGCATACGTGATGGCGCCCGGCTTGCCCGTGGTTTCATCGGCGCTGTAGACTGGATCGGAACCTGGCTGCGGGCCGCGTTGCCCAACGCTGCAGAACCGGCGCCGCACAACAACCTGCCCGAGGAGGCACTTCAACATGGCATCGATCGAATCGGTATCGCACGAAACCCGCGTGTTCCCGCCTCCGCAGGCTTTCGCCGCACAGGCCAACGTTTCAAAGGCCGATTTCGAGCGCATGAACGCCGAGGCGGCGTCTGACTACGAGGGGTTCTGGGCCAAGCTTGCGCGCGACACGCTTGCGTGGCGCAAGCCGTTCACCAAGTCGCTCGACGAATCGAACGCGCCGCTCTACAAATGGTTCGAGGACGGGCAATTGAATGTCTCGTACAACTGCCTCGATCGAAATCTCGAGAACGGCAACGCGAACAAGACCGCGATCATCTTCGAGTCCGACGACGGCAAGGTCACGAATGTCACCTACCAGGACCTCTACAATCGGGTGTGCCGTTTCGCCAACGCATTGCGATCGCTCGGCATCAAAAAGGGCGACCGCGTCGTCATCTACATGCCGATGTCGGTCGAAGGCATCGTCGCGATGCAGGCGTGCGCGCGGATCGGCGCCACGCATTCGGTGGTGTTCGGCGGATTCTCGGCCAAGTCACTGCACGAGCGCATCATCGACGCCGGAGCCGTCGCGGTCGTCACCGCCGACGAGCAGGCGCGCGGGGGCAAGGCGCTGCCGCTGAAGGCGATCGTCGACGAAGCGCTTGGCCTCGGCCGCTGCGAAGCGGTGCGCAACGTGATCGTCTACAAGCGGACCGGCGGCGCGGTTTCGTTCTCGGCCCCGCGCGACTTGTGGATGCATGAGCTCGTCGCGAAACAACCGGACACCTGCGAGCCGGAATGGGTCGGCGCCGAGCACCCGCTTTTCATTCTGTATACGTCCGGCTCGACCGGTACGCCGAAGGGAGTGCAGCACAGCTCCGCGCGGTTATCTCCTGTGGGCGATGCTGACCATGCGCTGGACGTTCGACATCAAGCCCAAGGACATCTTCTGGTGCACCGCAGACATCGGCTGGGTCACGGGACATACCTATATCACCTACGGTCCGCTCGCGGTCGGAGCGACCGAAGTCGTGTTCGAGGGCATACCGACATATCCCGACTCCGGGCGTTTCTGGCAAACGATCAGCAAGCACAAGGTCAGTATTTTCTACACCGCGCCCACGGCGATACGCTCGCTGATCAAGGCGTGCGACGTTAACCCGCAAACCGCGCCGAAAAAGTACGATTTGTCCTCGCTGCGACTGCTCGGGAGCGTGGGCGAGCCGATCAATCCCGAGGCCTGGATGTGGTATCACGAGAACGTTGGAAGCGCGCGCTGTCCGATCGTCGACACGTGGTGGCAGACGGAGACGGGCGGCCACATGATCACGCCGCTGCCGGGTGTGACTCCGCTGGTTCCGGGATCGTGCACGATGCCGTTGCCGGGCATCATGGCCGCGATCGTCGACGAGACGGGGCACGACGTCGCCAACGGTCACGGCGGTATCCTTGTCATCAAGCGGCCGTGGCCGGCGATGATACGCACCATCTGGGGTGACCCGGAGCGGTACAAGAAATCGTATTACCCCGAAGAGCTCGGCGGAAAGCTCTATCTCGCCGGAGACGGGTCGGTGCGCGACAAGGATCGCGGCTACTTCACCATCATGGGCCGCATCGACGATGTGCTCAACGTGTCCGGGCATCGCCTGGGGACGATGGAGATCGAATCCGCTCTGGTCGCGAATCCGATCGTGGCGGAGGCCGCAGTTGTCGGACGTCCCGACGACATGACCGGCGAGGCGGTCTGCGCGTTCGTCGTGCTGAAGCAGGCGAGGCCGACCGGCGCCGATGCCGAGAAGATGGCCAAGCAGCTGCGCGACTGGGTCGGAAAGGAGATCGGGCCGATCGCCAAGCCCAAGGACATTCGTTTCGGCGACAATCTCCCCAAGACGCGCTCCGGAAAGATCATGCGCCGGCTCCTGCGTTCGATCGCCAAGAACGAAACCATCACGCAGGACATCTCGACTCTGGAAAATCCGGCGATACTGGAGCAGTTGAAGCAGGCGTTGTAGGCGCTGCAGCTAAAGCACGCTCTGTTACTTCCACGTGTTACTGCGACAGCGACGCGAGCGCCAACCAGTTTCGTCATTCCCGCGAAAGCGGGAATCCATTGGATCTTAAGTCAACATGGATCCCCGCTTTCGCGGGAATGACGTGGTGTCCCGCGCTCGCGCGGATGGCGCTGTGTCCCGCTTTCGGAGATGGCGTCTGGGCTTATGTCGCGGTTTCGCGACGCTGATGCCCAAGGCTACGTCGCTGATGCCCAAGGCGACGTCGCGCGTTCGCGGGGGTGACGAAATTCTTGCTGAGACCCTGAGCCGATCGGGGCCGACTATGCGGCCGGCGGAACGGTGTCCAGAAACGACTGCCGCTTCGCGAGCTTCTCAGCGTGCCGTGCAAGCAACGGGTATTCGGTGCGCCAGTCGATCGTTGGATGGCGCAGATCCAGATACCCAAGCGCGCAGCCCGTCGCGATATCGGCCAACGTGTAGGTGTCTCCGCTGCACCATGGCTTGTCGCCGAGCTCGCTCGCGAAATCCGCGAGGCCGCGATCGATCTTGTCGCGCTGACGCGTGAGCGATTCGGCGTTCTGCTGCCGCGCGGGGCGCTTTGCCTCGCGCACGATCAGCACGGCCGCATCGCAAATCCCGTCGGCGAGCGCCTCCCAGCGCTTGACCGCGATCCGCTGCCGGCTCGGCTCGGGGATGAGGCGCGACACGGGGCTCACGGTGTCGAGGTACTCGACGATGACACGGGAATCGTAGAGCGCGGTCCCGTCGTCGAGGATCAGCACCGGCACCTTCCCCAGAGGATTATGGTCAGGAACCGATGTCCCCGCATCCCACGGAGTCTCCTCGACCACCTCGCATTCGATTTTCTTTTCGGCGATGGTGATCCGCACTTTGCGCGCGTAGGGACTCGTCTGCGACGAAAGGAGTTTCATGCCGGCCTGACGGTGACGGATAAGGAAGGCGCACGTGCGCCAACACGCGAATTATACCATCGCGAAACACGCGACCTTTCCGGCACGGCGCGCGAAACCGAGAGCGCCGACGTGATACACTCAGCTGGCCCTGCCTGCAACGTCATGTTGACTCTCGACGCGCTTACACCTCTGACCGCGCTGTCGCCGCTGGACGGCCGCTATCGATCCAGGGTGGCGGCGCTGGCCGAGCATTTCAGCGAATTCGGACTCATGCGACAGCGCGTGCGTGTCGAGATCGCGTGGCTCGAAGCACTATCGGATGAGGCTGGCGTCGCGGAGGTTCCTCCGTTCTCCACCGCCACTCGCGCGCTGCTCTCCGAGGCAGGACGTGATTTCAGCGTCGCCGACGCCGAGCGGATCAAGACGATCGAGCGCACGACGAATCACGACGTCAAGGCGGTCGAATACTGGCTCAAGGAGCGTTTCGCGACCGTCGCCGAGGTGGCGCGTGTGGCGGAGTTCATCCATTTCGCCTGCACCTCGGAGGACATCAATAATCTCGCGCACGCGTCGATGCTGTCCGATGCGCGTCGGGACATCATGTTGCCCGCGCTCGACGCCCTCACGTCGCGAGTTGCGCGCGCTCGCGCATGCGCATGCGGGCCAGCCGATGCTGGCGCGAACGCACGGTCAGGCAGCGACGCCGACGACGCTGGGCAAGGAAATGGCCAACGTCGTGGCGCGCCTCGACCGCGCACGCGCGACTTTCGCGGAAACGGTGCTCCCGGGGAAAATCAACGGCGCCGTCGGCAACTACAACGCGCACCTGTCGGCTTATCCCGACGTGGATTGGGAAGCGCTGGCGCGCAAGGTCGTGACGGGCCTTGGCCTCGAATTCAATCCGTATACGACGCAGATCGAGCCTCACGACGGGCTGGCGGCGCTCTTCGACGCGCTCGCGCGCATCGACACCATCGTCATCGACCTGGACCGCGATATCTGGGGCTACGTCTCGCTCGGCTACTTCAAGCAGAAAATGAAGCAGGGCGAGGTCGGGTCGTCGACCATGCCGCACAAGGTCAACCCGATCGACTTCGAAAACTCGGAGGGCAATCTCGGGCTCGCCAACGCGCTTCTTCGGCATCTCGCCGACAAGCTTCCGATCTCGCGCTGGCAGCGCGACCTGAGCGATTCGACCGTGCTGCGCAATATGGGCGTCGCCTTCGGCTACGCTCTGCTTGGATTCATCTCGTGCCGCAGCGGGCTCTCCCGGCTCGAAGTCGATCCGGCGAGGCTGGCCGCCGATCTCGACGCAAACTGGGAAGTGCTCGCCGAACCGATCCAGACCGTCATGCGCCGATACGGCGTGGCCAACCCGTACGAGCAACTGAAATCCCTGACCCGCGGGAAAAGTGGCATGACGCGCGAATCGCTTCACGCCTTTATCGATGGTCTGGCGATTCCCGCCGACGCCAAGGCGCGACTCAAGGCGTTGACGCCTGCGACGTACACCGGCAACGCCGCCGCGCTCGCGCGCCGCATTTAGCGGCGCGCAAGGCACCGCTTTCGCTATCGGTCGGGATTCGCGGTTCGCGGTTTGCGTTCACGCCGCTCGCGCAGCCATTGGAACACCATCGGAAGCAGAGACACGACGACAATGCCGACGACGATCCAGGCAAGGTTGTTCTTGACCCACGGAATGTTGCCGAAGAGATAGCCCGCGTACGCCAGCAATCCCACCCAGGCGAAACCGCCGATCACGTTGTAGAACAGAAATTTCCGGTACCGCATCTGTCCAACGCCGGCGAGGAACGGCGCAAACGTGCGGACAATCGGAACGAAGCGGCCGATGATGATCGTGAATCCGCCGTATTTTTGGTAAAAGCGGCGCGTGCGCTCCATGTACTCGGGCTTCAACCAGCGCCCGAGCCGTGACTCGCGCGGCTTCGAGAGAACTTTCGGACCGATGAAATACCCGACTGCGTAATTGACCGAGTCTCCGAGGATCGCCGCGATCGCGAGCGTGACCACCAGCAGGTGGATGTGCATTCCGCTTGCGGCGGCGACCGTGCCCGCGACGAACAGGAGCGAGTCTCCGGGAAGCAGGGGAAAGACCACCAGGCCGGTTTCGGCGAAGATCACCAAGAACAGCGCGGCAAACATCAGCCATGCGTGCTCCGCGGCCAGGGTGGCCAGCGACTGGTCCAGCGCCAGCAGCGAATAAAGGAGCGTGGTGATCATGAGGGCGGCTGCGGAGTGCCTGCCCGCGATGCGTCAGGGCAGGATTTTTTCCCGCGCCCCCGCGCCGCTTTTCTTGTCGGGCCTCACCAGGTCCTCGCGTGAGACGCCTAGCCACATCACCAGCGACGCCATCACCAGCGCGGAGGAGTAGATACCGAAGCAGATGCCGATTGCCAGGGCGAGGGCGAAGTAGTGCAGCGTCTCGCCGCCGAAGAACAGGATGGAGAGCACCATCATCAAGGTACAGCCGTGCGTGATGATCGTGCGAGACAGGGTGCTCGTGATCGCGCTGTTGATGACGTCCGGAACCGACGCCTTGCGCATCTTGCGGAAATTCTCCCGGATCCGGTCGGCGATCACGACCGATTCATTGACCGAATAGCCGAGCACCGCGAGGATGGCCGCCAGCACGGGCAGCGAGAACTCCCATTGGAAGAGGGCGAAAAACCCGAGGATGATGATCACGTCGTGAAGATTGGCCGCGATCGCCGACACCGCGAAGCGCCACTCGAAGCGCAGTGCGAGATAGGCGACGATGCCGATGCTGACCAGGAGCAATGCGAGGGCGCCGTTTTCGTAGAGCTCCTTCCCGACCTGGGGTCCCACGAACTCGACGCGCTGCTGACTGACGCTCGGATCGTCGGCTTTGAGCTCCGCCATGACTTTCTCGGAAAGCTGTGCGCTCGACAACCCTTCCTTGAGCGGCAGCCGGATGAGGGCGCTGTTGGAGCTGCCGAAGCTCTGGACCGCGAATTCGCCCAGATTCATCTTGTCGATGACCGTGCGCACCTTCGTCAGGTCTGCCGCATGACCGTAGGCGATCTCGATGACCGTGCCGCCGCGGAAATCGACGCCGAGATTGAGGCCGCGAGTGGCGAGAAAAATCACGGCTAGCGCAAACGTGATCAACGAAATCACGTTGAACACGAGCGCGTGCTTCATGAACGGGATGACGCTGCGGATGCGGAAGAATTCCATGGCTGTTCTCTATGCGCCGCAGCGGCGAGCGTCGTGCTCGCGCGCCGGGCGCTGAAGGGCGATCGTCATTGGCCCGCCGCTTTCGCGGCGGCCGGCTTCCATACCTGGCCGATGGAAATCTTCTCGAGCTTCTTGCGGCCGCCGTAGACCAGGGCAACGAGCCCGCGCGAGACGAAGACGGCGGAGAACATCGAAGTCAGTATGCCGAGGCAGTGAACGACGGCGAAGCCGCGCACCGGACCGCTGCCGAAAATGAGCAGTGCGAGGCCGGCAATGAGCGTGGTCACGTTGGAATCGAGGATGGTGCCCCACGCGCGCTCGTAGCCGGCCTTGATCGCCGCGTGCGGCGTGTCGCCCCATCGCAGCTCCTCGCGGATGCGCTCGTTGATCAGGACGTTGGCATCGATGGCCATGCCGAGCGTGAGCGCGACCGCGGCGATGCCGGGGAGCGTCAAGGTCGCCTGCAGCATCGAAAGGATCGCGATGAGCAGCAGCAGGTTGACCACCAGCGAGATGGTCGAAATGATGCCCATGAGCCCGTAGTAGACGCAGATGAAGATCGCGAGGACGATGAAGCCGTAAAGCACGGAATCGAAGCCCTTCTGGATGTTTTCCGCGCCGAGCGATGGCCCGACCGTGCGCTCCTCGACGATTTCCATCGGCGCCGCCAGGGCGCCTGCGCGCATCAGCAGCGCGATGTCGTTGGCCTCGCGCGTGTTCATTCTGCCGCTGATCTGCACGCGGCCGCCGCCGATTTCCTCGCGGATCACCGGCGCGGTGATGACCTCGGCCTTGCCCTTTTCGACCAGCACGATCGCCATGCGCTTGCCCACGTTCTCGCGCGTCAGCTCCTTGAAAATGCGGGCGCCGGTAGCGTCGAGATTGATGTGGACGGCGGGCTCGTTGGTGCGTCCATCGAAACCCGGCTGGGCATCGTTGATGCGATCTCCGGTCAGCACGACCTGGCGCTTGACCAGGATCTTGCCTCCGGCGCGCTCGGTGAAAAGGTCGTTGCCGAGCGCCGGTTGACCGGCGACCGCCTGATCCAGCGCGCCGGGATCGTCGTTGACCATGCGGATCTCGAGCGTCGCCTGCCTGCCCAGGATGTCCTTGGCGCGCGCGGTGTCCTGAACGCCGGGAAGCTGAACGACGACGCGGTCCGCGCCTTGCTGCTGGATGATCGGCTCGGCGACGCCAAGCTCGTTGACACGATTCCGGAGGATGGTGATGTTCTGCAGCACCGCGCCGTCCTGGATGCGCTTTTGCGCTTCCGGCTTCAGTCCGGCGACAAGCTTGAGGTCGGTACCCGAGTCGACCGCGTTGAGCGCGAGATCGGGAAACGCGCTGGTGATTTCCACGTTCGCCTTGTCGCGCTCGCCGCCGTCGCGGAATCGGACCGCGACAGTCTGGCCCTCGCGTGCGATGCCCGAATACTGGACCTTCTTCTCGCGCAGCAGCGAGCGAATGTCGGTGAGGTAGCGATCGGCGGCCTTGTCGAGCGCGGCCTTCATATCGACCTGCTCGAGGAAGTAGACGCCGCCTCGAAGATCGAGTCCCAGGTACATCGGCAGCGCACCGATGGACGCGAGCCAGCGCGGGGAACTCGACAGCTGATTCAGCGCGACGATGAAGTCATCGCCGAGCTTTTTCTGCAGCACGTCCTTTGCCTTGAGCTGCGTGTCGGTGTCCGTCAGGCGGACCTTGATGCCCGTCGGATCGATCGTCTCGCCGGTAAAGGCGATGTTGGCGGCCTTGAGGGTGTCTTCTACCGTCTGCAGGGTGGATGTATCGACCTTGACGTTGGCTTTGCTGGTCGAGACCTGGACGGCGGGCACTTCGGGAAAGAAGTTCGGCAGCGTGTAGAGGATGCCGACGAGCATCGCAACGCCAATCACGATGTATTTCCATGCCGAGTAACGGTTCATAGGGCTGTCAACGGTTTAAGTGCGCGGCGAATCATCGACCCGAGTCTCTGCTTGGCCGCCGCGGGAACGCGATCTCGCACTACAGGCTCTTGATGGTGCCTTTCGGCAGCAGGAGTGAGATCGCGCTTCGCTGAATGGTCATTTCGACGCCCGGCGCGACCTCGACCGTGGCGTAGGCCTCGTTCAACTTGCTGATCTTGCCGACGATGCCGCCGGCCGAGACGACTTCGTCGCCTTTTTGCAGCGCGCCGAGCATCGCCTTGGTTTCCTTGGCGCGTTTCTGCTGTGGCCGGATGAGTAGAAAGTAGAAGACGACAAAAATCGCGACCATCGGCAGAAATGACATCAGGTCGGTGCCGGCGATGCCGCCGGCAGCCTGCGCGTACGCGGGGCTGATGAACACGGTGATCCTCCTTGCGACTGAATCCCCGTCACCTCGGGGCATGAGGTCCCGCAAGCCTGTTAGGCGACCGGAGGGACGGTGACGATGCTTGTGTAAAGCCTAGGATTCTACCATGTCCGGCGCGCCGGCTTCCTGCCCGCGTTCGTCGCGGAAACGGGTCACATAGGCCGGCAGCGCGTTGCCGGCGATGGCCTCCCGCAGCTCCCGGAGCAGTGTCACGTAATAGTGGAGGTTATGAAGCGTATTGAGTTGCGCCCCGAGGATCTCATTGACCCGTTGCAGGTGGTGCAGATAGCTGCGGCTGAAGTGCCGGCAGGTGTAGCAGGTACAGGTTTCGTCCAGGGGCCGGATATCGGTGCGGTGCCGGGCGTTGCGGATCTTCACATCGCCGCGGCGGGTGTACAGCCAGCCGTTGCGCGCATTTCGCGTCGGCAGCACGCAATCGAACATGTCGATGCCATCGGCGACGGCCTGGACGATGTCCTCGGGCGTGCCCACGCCCATGAGGTACCTCGGCTTATCGGGAGGCATTCGTGGCGCGATGTGCTGCTGGATGCGGCGCATGTCCTCCTTCGGCTCGCCGACGGAAAGACCGCCAACCGCGTAGCCGTCGAACCCGATGTCGGTCAGCTCCGACAGGGATTCGTCGCGCAAGTCCTCATGCATGCCCCCCTGGATGATGCCGAACAGCGCGTTGTGGCTGTCGTCGTGGGCCGCTTTCGAGCGACGCGCCCAGCGCATCGAGAGCTGCATCGACCGCAACGCCTCGTCGCGCGTTGCCGGATGCTGCGTGCATTCGTCGAACGCCATCGCGATATCGGAATCGAGCGTGCGCTGGATCTGCATCGAGATTTCCGGCGTCAGCAGCATCTTGTCGCCGTTGACCGGCGAGGCGAACGTCACGCCTTCCTCATGCACCTTGCGCAGCGGGCCAAGGCTGAAGACCTGAAAACCGCCGGAGTCGGTGAGAATGGGACGCGTCCAGCCCATGAAGCGATGCAGGCCCTGGTGTGCGGCGACGACCTCAAGACCCGGCCGCAGCCACAGGTGGTACGCGTTGCCGAGGATGATCTGTGCGCCAAGCTCATGGAGCTCGCGCGGCGTCGCGGCCTTGACCGTGCCATAGGTGCCGACCGGCATGAATACCGGCGTCTCGACTACGCCGTGCGTCAGCGTCAAACGCCCGCAGCGCGCGCTGCCGCATTGCGCGGTGACCGAGAATTCCATTGCGTCGATTGTAGCAGCGAGATCGCGCTACTTCGGAGCGCGAGCAGACCGATCGGAACTGTCATCGCGCTCGATGAGCATCGCATCGCCGTAGCTGAAAAAGCGATATCGCTCGGCGATCGCGTGCGCGTACGCGGCGCGAAGCGCGTCGTAGCCGCCGAACGCGCTGACCAGCATGAGCAGCGTCGATCGAGGAAGATGAAAATTGGTCAGCAGCCGGTCGACGACGCGGAAGCGATATCCTGGAGTGATGAAGAGCGACGTTTCGCGTTCGCCGGCGCGCAATCCATCGGCGGCCGAGGCTTCGAGCGCGCGCAGCGACGTTGTCCCCACCGCGATCACCGAGCGGCCGGCATCGCGCGCGGCCTCGATGGCCGAGACGGTCGCGGCCGGAATGCTGTAGTGCTCGCTGTGCATGCGATGTTGCGACAGGTCTTCGGCCTCGACCGGCTGGAAAGTACCCGCGCCGACGTGCAGCGTGACATACGCCAGCACAATGCCCGATGCAGACAGGCGCGCGAGCATCGCCTCGTCGAAATGCAGGCCGGCAGTCGGCGCGGCGACGGCGCCGGCGTGCCGCGCGTACACCGTCTGATAGCGCTCGTCGTCGGACGCGTCGGGCGCTCGCGCGATGTACGGTGGGAGCGGAACTTCCGCGTGGCGATTCAAGTAGGCTTCGAGCGTCGTGCCAATTGCAAAGCGCAAACGCACGAATCGCCCGGCACGCTCCAGCACGAGCGCGCTCGCATCGCCGGGCAAGTCGATGGACGCGCCAGCCTTGGGCGGATGGCTCGCCCTGAGCTGCATCCACGCTTCGTCCGGTGCGAGGATGCGCTCCAGGAGCAGCTCGATCTTTCCTCCGTGTGGCGCGGGTTTGCGCGCGCGCAGGCGCGAGCGTACGACGCGCGTGTCGTTGAACACCAGGACATCGCCGGCGGCGAGCAGGTCGGGCAACGCGGTAAAGGTGCGATCCTGAAGGCTGCTTCCGGAGATATGAAGCAGCCGGCTTGCGGAGCGCTGCGGCGCCGGCCGCTGAGCGATCAGCTCCGGGGGCAGCGCGAAATCGAAGTCGGAAAGACGAAGCGGTGGGGGATCTGCGGTCGGCATGCGCGGTGGCCGCGTTTGAGTGGAACCTGCTTTTCCGCGATAATGCCGCCTCCACAGCCGGCCGGCAAATGCGAGCACTCGAGCGTGCTGCTCGTGCTCTTACGCCGCCGCTATTGTGCTGCGGGCGTTCGGCCGGGATGGCGGAATTGGTAGACGCGCTGGACTCAAAATCCAGTTCTGGCAACAGAGTGGGGGTTCGATTCCCCCTCCCGGTACCAAACTCGAGAATGGCGGCCCCGACCTGGGGCCGTTTCTCTTTCTTTTTTCATAATGTACGCGTGCGCCTTGCCGGCGCCGCTCCGCCCGGTGCCGTCACCACCTCGGCTGGTCGCTCGGGCCGGTCGCGAGATCGTCGAATGCTTGGCTGCCAACGCTTGCTGGCCGCTTGCGAGTCGAACTTCGCAGCAGCCCGGAAACTGAGCTATGTGAGGGAGTGTCTGACCAGTGGTCAGCGTTCCGCGTGTTGCGCTGCTCGCAGTCGGCATCGCGCGAAATGTGACGGTTCCGGTCGGCGGTACAATGCAATCGTCCGCCGGGACCAACTCCGCAGACAGCGCAATCGTAAGGGGTACGGCGCATCCCAGGACACTGTTCAGCAGCCGGTCGCGCGCGGCCTATGCAACATTTGGTTCGAGCCCATAGTCCCCTCCCTTGGCCATTTAGGCACAGATCGAATCCTGGTCTCGACCATGGAATGACGCTATCGAGGATGAAAGCATGGAACGTCGTGGCTTCTTGAAGGGCTCGCTCGGCGGACTCATTGGTGGCCTCGGCCTCGGCGCGGCGGTCACGCGTCCGGCAGAGGCGTACTTCGATGGTGTAGTGAAGCAGGGCGACGCCGGGCTGGATCTCGTGGTGTCGCTCGATTTTGGCGGCGGCAGCATTGGCTCGTTTTCAATGGCCAACTCAACGGATATCGGGGAGTTCCACGATACGGACACTGGCGTCCGGTGCCGCAGCTACACGGTCTCGGACCCCAATTTCCCCGATTACCGCGTCATCTTCCGTGTCGATACGGACAGCACTGGCAGTCGGATAGTCGCGCCGGCGGTGGGTTGGCGCGATGAAGTGCTCGTCGAGCTCGGCCGTACGACGAACGGCGTACCGGCCAATAGGGTCACGCCATACGTCGCGACGATCACCAAGGCCGGATCGACGGTTTATAGCGGCACGATTCCTTTGCACATTTGGGGTGGACGGTGGAATTACATTTCCAATTCACGCCCGGTCATTCGCACTCCGGCGACACTTATCGCACGCGGGTGGATCCCGAATTTTGGCCCCAACGGTCTCTTCGGGACTGCGGCATACAGCAAGAACATCGCGTGGGGAGGTCCATTCTCGGCTCCTGCTGACCCCACGACGGGTTCGCTGGCGACAGCGTTCGAGCAGGACATGCAAGCGCCCGGAGACCATGAGCAGATCGGCTATCTGACCGAGGCGGCGGCGGACTACATGATCCGCGGCGGCTCCGCTGCGCTTACGACGTTGACGACGGAGGCGCGCTGGTTCGGTAACGCAGCGATGCACTGGCGCGACGATGCCACCGGCGCAATGCTCGACGTTCGCACTGGATACAAAGGCTACCAAGCTATTATCGGCGGCTCGGTTGGCGGCAATACGCTGAACAACGCACCCGCGGTTCCGGGGTCGGGCACGATGCCGGCGTATATCTACCTCGACACCGCGCATATGTACCCGTGCGCGACCGCCGCGTGGTTGCTGACAGGCGATCCGACGTATCTCGAGGAGTTGCAGTTCGTTGCGAATTGGGGGCTGCTCTATAACTGCTCCCCTCGCAGGGCGCAGGGCCTTCCTGGGCTGGTCGACTCGCTCCAGACTCGCGCATTCGCTTGGGGCCTGCGCGACCTGGTCGTCCTCGCCGCGTCCACGCCGGCGAGCGTGCCGATCTGGCTGCAACCGCAAAGCTATTGGCTGGCGTGCGTCGAGGATTGCCGTCAATACGCGCTCAAGTACGTCAATGCGACGTCGCAATTAGTGCAGAAGTATCGGTGCTGGACGCGCACCGACGGCATCGACTGCTGGATGCAGTCGTGGCTTTCGTTCGTCTCGGGATGGGCGGCAGAAGCCGGTATGCCGAATTGGGGGCCGATCTTCACGTGGTCCATCGATTCGACCATCCAGCTTACGAATGGAACGAGCGGGTGGCCGCGCGATTGGCCGTGTCCATACACGTATCTGCCGGACAAGAATTGGGCGGCGAGGCCTTTCGGGCTCTACACCACCGACAACACGACCGATGCGACGGTGTGCGCGAGCTACGCGGCGCTGCGTGCCTACTACAATGCTGGTAGCCCAAGCTCGCCGACGATCGCGAGCGGAGAAACCGACTCGCACGGCTATACGTACAACGACACCGGATTTGACGGTCTGAGCGTCAAGGAGCAGTTGCAGACGACGTCGCTCGGCGTCTACGTCTCATCCTACATCCAGCACACGCGATCAGCGCTGGCCCTGGCAGCGAAGCGAGGCATCACAGGTGCGCAGGACTGCTATGACTACATCCAGGCGAACATCCCGGCGGTATTCGCATACGAACGCATCGAGACCGGGCAGGCAAGATTCTCGGTTGACATCCCGACGCATAACGCCCTTGAATTGGTCGGGACAAACGTCATTCGCGACCTCGACCCTGACCCGACCAATGCTCAGCCGTATCGTGGTGTGGATGGCATTGCCGGGATCATGGCGTATTCGGGAGCGTGCTTCGCGCCGAACCTCGGACCCCAGGGATCAATACTCAAATTTGGCGGCGGAGATGCAGACTATTGGGGCAATCAGGTCTATGCCTTCGATGTAGCGACTCTGACGTGGTCGATGATAACGACTCCGACTACGACCCCGTACATGAATGGCCTGCAATATCCGAACGATCCCAATTTCAATGCCGCCTACTGTGAACACGGGGATGGACACCCCGGGGCATTCCACTCGTATCAACTGCTCAATGTGATCGCCGGTGGTACGGGTGGCAAGGGGATCATGGTCACCTATGTCAGCCAGTATTGCTACGTTGATGTCATCGGTCTGTATTCACACGCGCTCGACTTGGGAACGACGCCGCCGACGTGGTCGCGCTTTATGGGTGCGCCGAACGGCACGCAGATCGACACCTACCTGCAAGGCAGCAGCGCGACGTGCTACGACGCCGGCCGAAACAGAATTTGGGCAGTAGGGGCCAATGGTATAGCGGCTCGGATGCCGTATCTCGACCTGACAACGGGTATTCACGGTTCCGTCCCATGTCCGCCAAGTCCTGTGGCTTTGGGCACGATGCAGGTTGCGGCGAGAGTTCCAGTACGCGGCCTGATGGTCTATTGCGGCTACGTCGGGCCGTACCTCGGTACGGGCGTATTGACGTTCCTCGCGGTTGACCTCGCTAATCCGGGCCTTGGGGCGAGGCCAATCAACATGACCGGGGATGCGTTCCCGACATCGACTCTAGGATCTGCCGGATTCGATTGGGACACGGTCCATGACGTCGGGTACGTTTACGTCGCCGGGACACTTCAAGCGCCCGGAGACCTCACGCATGTCTACATGATCACCCCACCGAGCTCTGGCTACTTCACGAATCCGTGGAGGGTGACGAAGATCACGCTGCCTGGGACGCTCAATAGCACCTACACCTCGGCGGGCGTCAACTCGCACTGGATGTTCATCCCAACGATAGGCAAGTTTGCGCTCATAAGCAGCGTCAGCGATCCGGTAACGCTGTACACCCCTACCGCGCTATACCAGAAGCCATTCACAAAACCCGTATTCCCGTTAGCTTGAATTCCCTCGCCAGCGCGAATTACGTTGCCGCGACCGCGGTTGACTTTCTGAGCATCGCCGGCGTCACGACGGACTGCGTGCCGCTGGGCGATTCGCACGACGTTCTGCAGCACGACAAGGGCTCAGGCATCGCGTCCGTAGACCCGACGGCGCCGCGATAACGTCGGAGCTTCCCGAACCCGCCGGGCTGCCAAGGTATGGATGGCATTGCGCCGGCCAAGCGCATGCCGGCGACGCCCGGCGCCCGAGGCACAGTCGCTCGCCTCGCGAAACAGGGGCCTGGGTTTGATCTGTACTACTCACGATCCGCTCACCACTCCCTGCTGCCACTGCGTGCCGACTCGACGATTCAACGAACGGTCGGCGCGGAAACAGAACACGCGAGCGTGTCGAACAATATTACATTCGTATCTATTTCACGTGAACGAGCGTGAATGGGCGATTGATTAGCTTCATGAAACTGAGAATGGCATGCGAGTTGCAACAGTGCGTGTGGGAGAGCGAAGGAGCCAACCACTCGACTTACTTGCGTCACATGGGACTTATGAAAACAAAACTACTCAGTATCTTTGCATGCGCCACGGGCCTTTTCCTGGCGGCAGTTCAGCCCGCGTTTGGCTCGTTTATCGCGCCGACTGTAGGCTTCACCGACGCCCTGTCGGGCCTCAACGTGGCAGGCTGTGCGCCAAGCATAGGCGGCAAGTTGGGCTCCACAGTGGTCCAGGACAACGGTGCGCACACCTACAATTTGCTGACGATCGCTCCAGCCGGTAGTTGCGCAGGCAACTATGCGTCGGAGACGCTGAGCGTGACCTTCTCGGTGACGGGCGCGGGGATTACTGCAACAACCGGGAATGCTACAGAAACCGGGCTGTACACGGCCAAATACACCGGGAGCGTACTTCCATGTGCGGCGGGCGACCCGGCAAGCACTCATGGGCAGAGCGACTGTATCAATTGGAATCCGGCCCACAGCATGATCGAGTTCGTGCTTGGCGGCGCCGATAATGGCCTTTTCCTGGACATCACGTTGCACGACGCCGTCGATTGGAACATCGTTCCGACCGTGACCTACCAAATCGTCCATGCGCCGACCTTGCGACAGGTGCCTGAACCCGGCAGCCTGGCGCTTCTCGGCCTCGGCCTGGCCGGTCTCGCTGCTTCGCGCCGGCGCAAGCAGTAACCCGCATCGTCTCCAGTGAAGCCCCGCCCCGGCGGGGCTTTTTGTTGCGTGCTGCCGTCGTGCGCGAGGTCAGGCAGCTTTTCCGTTGATGAACTTGCGCGGCGCCAGAGTATCGCCGGTAGCTCCCGCCGTTCTGGGTGCTACTGGCCTCGTGGCCTTCGAACAGTTTTCGTCGTTCGGCGAAGATTACAACGCGATCCCGTGCCCCAAGGCTTTTTGCCAATTGCACGGCTTCGCTCTAGAATCTGCCCGCATCGTGAGGCCGCGTCCGACGGCCCCAAGGGGACCTCCGGGCGCGGCAATCGTCTCCAGCTTGGATCAAAGATTGGCGGTATTGCGGGCGTGTCCGCTGCTCGGCGTGGAGTCGTCACAGTGCGATCGCGGCGACGCTGAGGCTCGCCTGCGGCTCGAGGCGCGGTAGCGCTATATCGTGATCTCAGGTTCGAAGTAGTGCCAGGAGCGATCGGCATGGAACATCGGGCGCGACGTTTGGTGGGCCGCGAATCTCTCGAATGTTTGCGCCGCTCGCGATAGGAGAAAGAGTGAATCGGGTTCCCTCAGTGGCGATTGCAGTGCTCGCGCTAGGTGTTGTCGCCTGCACCTCAAACCCTGTCAATGCCCCGGGCTATGACGGGTTTCTCAATACGATTGCGGCCGACTGCAAGCCACTCATCATCGGCACCGACGACATGGGCCAGGCGATCACACACAACGGCGTCGGCGCCAAGCCCGAAAACTATTCGAATTTCCTCAGTAGTACGTCCGCGCTGTACAGCGGCGGCATTTCTCCGGCGGTCTACCAAAATAAGTTGACCGCTCTCCTTGGGAGCGGCGATTCCAATCAGCGCGCGTTCGACTGCATCTTTGCCCACTTGCCGCAAGCAAAGGCAGCTGGGCCGGCGCCTGCGGTGCCCGGAAAGTGACGTACCCAGCGCAACGACGCAGTTGCGGCCGGCAATGCATTCAGCGGCTAAACCTCGTTGACGTTGGGCGTCGCGATGGATTGGCGGTTCGAGGCAATGACTGCTCGCGACGCCTCATCGGCTCCGCGCCGTTGCACGTCGGTTACGCGCGTTGCTTCCTCGCGCGCTGCGGGAAGAACATGACGCACGCAATAATGGCAGCGGCGAGCACCGCCGAGGCGGTGTACCGGCTGTAGGCCAGCCCGCCGTTCGCCGCCGGCTTGTCGAAGAGGTCGCCGAGCGTGGCGCCCAAGGGACGGGTCAGGATGAAGGCGGTCCAGAACAGGAGAGTGCGCGACACTTTCGTGTAGAAATATGCCGCGGCTACGAGGATCAGGCCGGCGGCGAAGACAAGTGCGCCGCCCGTGTATCCGAGCCCGGTCGAGTCTGCGATCCAATCGCCCAGGGCGGTGCCCAGCGTCTGGGAAAACATGATCGTCGTCCAATAGAACGTCTCCGCCTTGCGCGTGTTGAGCGAGTCGACCGAAACGGAACCGAGCGACCAATGCCAGATACCCAGCGTGGCTAGGAGAAGCAGAAACAGAATCGAGGCGCCACCGAAGTAGCCTATCCCAAGCGAGCGATCGACAAAATCGGCCAGCGTCGTGCCCGCGGTCGTCGTCGCGACGATCACGGCCCAATAGAGGAACGGATGAAAGCGCTTCGCCGCGATCTGGGCGCCCACGGCGATGACGAAGATGGACGCGAAGATGGCGGTGCCGAGCAGGTATCCGAGATTCATGGACATTGTCACCGCGTCACCGCCGGTTTCACCGAGCGTTGTTGCCAGAATCTTGATGATCCAGAAGTAGAGCGTTACCTCGGGAACTTTGGCGGCGATGTGTTTCACGTCGGCGTGATCGTCAGCTCTCAAGGTCGCCCTTCACAACGTCTCCATGATCGCCGCGGCTGCGGATCGTTGGTCGTATTTCCGGCTCATGCAAACTCGGCGTGAGGCGAGCGAACATTTGGAGCGGCGGGGACCCGGTGCGCATGCAGCGAGAAGACGCGATACAGGTGTCGCCGACAACTGCAAGTTGCTTCATCGTGCCGATGTGACCTGTTATGGCGTCGGGTCGAGAAATAGCAAGTGCACGGTTCCCGGAACCATCGAGTGCCGGCGCCTGGCATCGCCGGAGGCCGTTTTGTCGTTGTCCGTGAAATCAGCTGTGATCAGGTAGACGCGTCCGCTGACCGCGTCGAGCGCCATCGTTCGCGCTCCCACCGCGGTGGGAATATTGCCCATCACCTCGAATTGATTCGGCCCCTTTTCAGCGATCACGGTAAGTGTCCCGTCGCCGTTCGAACTGAACACGAGTTTGCGTTGCGGATCGAAGGCCGCCGCGTCGCTTCCTGATCCGATGGGTAGCGTTGCGATGATTGCGCCGCTGTCCGCGTCGACGACGACCATGACGTTGTTGACGCAGGTTGCAAATATGCGGCGAGTCAGGGGATCGATGGCGATACCGTGAGGCCGCGAGCAGTTGCGAACGGGCCAGCGCGCATCGACGCGACTGGTCTTTGTGTCGATGCGGACAATCTCCTGCCGTTCGACGCCATTGACATAGAACTTGCCTCGAGCATCGGCTGCGCCGAATTCCAGTCCGCCGCCCACTTTGATGGTCGCCACGACCTCGTCACTGGAAGGATCGATGACGCTGACCGATTCGCCATCGCCGTTGATCACGAACACGTGCCGACTGAAAGGATCGAATACGATTCCATCGGCGCCCTTGCCGGCGTTGATCGTCCTTAGCGGCTTGAGCGTCTTCAGGTCGAACGATGTCGCGGTGCCTGCATGGCCGTCGTCCGAGTATCCGCGCCCGGCGTAGGACGCGATGGCAACACCATGCGTACCGCCGGGGAAACCTTCGATCTGGCCGAGGATCGTCCCATCCCGGCCGTCGACGACTGTGACGCGGTCGCCATGCGCTGCAAAGACCCTGCCGGATTCGGCGTCGAACGTCAGGTAGTCCCAGCGGTCAGGAGGGCCGAGCGCGACCGTCTTGGTAACGCGATAAGTCGGTGTTGGCGGTGCACCCGCGTCTGCGCACGAATTGTGCGTAAAGGTGATTGCCAGGAACGCCGCGATAACGGGCAGTTGGTTTGGCATTGATCTTCCAGAAGGCATTTTCGCTGCAGCGCTCTCGGACAAGCGGCGTGAACGACTGTTCCCG
Organism: uncultured beta proteobacterium; assembly: GCA_963730465.1. Lineage (GTDB taxonomy): Bacteria > Pseudomonadota > Gammaproteobacteria > Burkholderiales > Casimicrobiaceae > PALSA-1003. Next base: position 228,663 of record CAVSRR010000006.1, read on the forward strand.
AGATGACACTGCGTTGGACTGCGTTTGACCGCACTTGGGCGTGAACAGCCCGGCAGATCGACGGTAACGCGGGGACCGAAAAGGGCGGTCGAACCCTGGAGGAAGGTGCTCGACCGCCGCCTGCGACAAATCGTCCATCCACTGATGCCGCCGGTGAAGAGAGGATATAACTTTGGGGGACAGAAGGCTGTCAGCAAACCGCAAGGAATCGGTCGATGAGATCGAGGGTCTTCGCCCAAATGGGTCGACCGGCATTCGGACCAAGCATCAAAGCTCGATTCCGTTCCCATGCAGCAACGCAAGATGGCGAGCCGGGCTGGGGCCGTTTTCGGTTCATTCTCGCAGTACGAACTGACCGGGAGCACCAAAGCGTCCCAGGTTCAGGCGCTGCCCTCGGACAACCCTGCTCCTCAATAGTGCGTCGCTCGGACGTTGTCCTACGTGGAATCATCAATCGGCTGATGGTGCCTCGGGATAACGACTGCCAAACTCAGGTACCCGCAATAGCAGCCTGCGATCCATCGAGAATACACATATGAACACCATTCGCCGTCTCTTCGCGTCATTTCTGATCGCTTTCTCATGTCTATCGCCGCTCGCGCAAGCCACGTCATTTTCCACCGACCAAAGCGACCTATGGTGGAATTCGGGTGAGTCAGGGTGGGGCATTCAGCTCGTGCAGCGCGGCTCTGTCATCTTCGCCACGATGTTTGTATATGACCAGAGCAATATTGCGTACTGGTACAGCGCGACGCTCAACAGTGCCGGGACGCTCACATGGTCGGGCGACCTGGTCGCTACGAATGGCCCGTGGTTTGGGGCCGTGCCATTCAACCCCGCGACTGTGACCCGTGCCAGCGTTGGAACCATGACCTGGACCGCTCAGACCGTCACGACGGGGATCCTTACCTACAACGTCGGCGGCGTGGCGGTGACAAAGAATCTTGCGCGGCAGCCCATCGCGGTCGACGACTTCAGCGGGCATTACAGCGGCGGCATCCACCAAGAAACCACTGGATGCAACGATCCAAGTTTCAACGGAATATCCGAGGTCACAGGCGTTGTGAACGTTACCCAGGACGGCTCTTCGTTCACGCTCCAAAGCTTGCCATTCACGGGCGGCAGTTGTTCATACCAGGGGACGCTGACGGAGGCCGGCCAAATGGGAGACGTTGTCGGATCGTTCCAGTGCAGCGACGGGACGTCCGGCACGTTCCATCTATTCGAGATGCAAGTGAATATGACCGGACTTACCGGGAAACTCGCCGCTTCAAACTTGAATCCGACGGGATGCCAGGATGTCGGATGGTTTGGAGGCATCCTTGTAACAACGTTCTAGCGTGCCCGGGATCAGGACGTCATTTCCATCCTGCTTGCGCCTTGCATTTGGCGCCATGCCAATGGAGAAGTATCAGAGGAAAAGTGTCAGGCGCGAGATGCGAGCGCACGCCCGAAGCGGGCGCCCACGTCAGAGCGATAGAGAGACCCGAGCGCTCGCAAGAAAAAGCGTGGGGTCGCACTGCGACCCCACTGTGCTCCAACCGCGAATGCAAGAACGCTGTTGCGGCAGCCACGAGCGCTGAGCAGTCTGGGAGTTGTCTCAGCCCCTGTCCGCAAACGATCCTGGCCGCAGGAAATCGGTCAGCCGCAAGCCTTGCCGTGATCGGCGTGAGCGCCCGCCGCCTTCGCAGCCGTCTCGCTCATGTACTCGCCCTGCTTGGTCTTGCCATACCACTCGTCTCCTTGGCAGTGATAGACCTTGGAGCTCGTATTGACCCAGACCTTGCCCGCGCCTCCGCCTGGCGCGGCTTCGGTGCGCATGTCGGCTGACTTGGCGGCGGGCTTCGCCGTGGTCGCTGGCGCGGCAGCTGCGGACTTGGTCGTCGCGGCGGAAGATGCCGCGGCGGCGGTGCTGGAATCTGCGGCCGTGGTCTTGGACGACGTCGACTTCTTGGACTTCGAATCCGCGGAGGAGGAGGTCGACGTCTTCGAAGCCGAATCGTCCGTCGATGTCGACTTCTTGGAGGTTGACTCCTTGGACGAGGTCGACTTCTTGGAGCCGTACCAGTCCTTGATGCCGCCGTGGGCTGCACAAGCGCCGCGTTTCGACGTCGCCGTCGTGTAGGTGTCGTCCTTGCACTGGCCGGTCGATCCGGCGGGTGCCTCGGCATGGGCAGTTGCCGCAAAGGTCGCGGCCCCAAGAAGGGACAACGTGGAAAGCAAGGATTTCAGTTTCATGCGTGCCTCCGTAAGTGGGCCAACACGCGATTATCGCTCAGTTCGCCGAATCATTCGCAACCGGGTTAAAACTCCAGCTGCAGCGCAAGCGTGTAGAGGCTATCGCTGAGATTACTCGGCGTGTCCGAATAGCGCCGATATCCCGACTCTGAAGTTGCCGGAGGTCTTGTCCCCGCCCTGGCCTGGATTTGAGTCTGTGTGCGCGCGTGACGTCGCCTGCCGGTCGCGAGCCGCCCGAAGCCTATTCCGAGTGGATCGTCAGCTGCCCCGCGAGCAGACTCGCACGCAGATCGTAGTCGCCATCGCCGCTCTTCCTCAGCGAGCGCAATATACCGCCGGTATCCGTGCGCCACGCCGGTGCGCTGAGCGAGCCGAGCGTCACCGATGCGATGACCTTGTGGTAGTGCGAGGGGTCGGCGACGCGCAGATCCATATTGCCCGCCAGAAGATCGGCGTCGACGCTGCCGACAACGCCGCGAACATCGAGATCGCCGGCATGCATGCGAATGGCGATGTTCGATTGTCGTGGCACCTCGACGCGGTAACGCATGTGGTTGCCCGGTCCGGCGATCACGACTGTCGCAGCATCGTCACCCGTGCGCTGCACCGTGGCGGTGACGTCGCGCTCGTCCCGCGGGGAGGTCGAGTGCCATGACACGGTGATCTTGTCGCCGGCCACGCCGACGACCTCGACTCGCCCAACGTCGAGTTCCATGCGGATGTTCCCGTCGGAAGTAAAGACCATGCTGGTCGGGTTCGCGCTGAGTTCGCTGGCCATTGGCCACGCTGGAAAGGCGCCCAGAACCATTACGACGAGCAGAACGAGGCGATTCGAGGCGGCGGCGGTGGTATCAAGGTGACGCATCATGGCACCGGCTCCAATTCGTGCGGAATCAGGTTAGATGCGTGCACGCGGCAAAATGGATGCGCCAATCGCCCGATTTTTCGATGTCGGATGCGACGACCGATGACGGTGGCGCGTTCGTCGTCCATCCGTGACCGTGTCCCTCGCCCGGGCGCGGCGGTCTGGCTCGCGGTCGCCTCGGTACCGCTCGGCGATCCGCAAGGGCCTCTTACGAGGCCGCGATGCTTTTTGGCTTGCCGAAGTATTCCTCGTACGTGCTCTTCGACGCGCCGTAGCAGGCACATGAAACGGCCTCGAGTCCGGCGCGGTCGACGACGGTCAGCTCGCCTCGGACATAGCGGATCAGTCCCTTCGCCTGCAGGCGGCCCGCCGCTTCGGTGATCCCCGCGCGCCGTACGCCGAGCATGTAGGCCAGGAACTCGTGGGTGATGCGAAACGTTGATTTGTGCGCTCGATCCTGTGTCATCAACAGCCAGCGCGCCATGCGCGCGTCGAGCAGATGGAACCGTCCGCAGGCCGCCGTCTGGGCCAGTTGCGCGGTCAGGACGTAGAGATAGCGATTCAAGGTTCGATGGAACGGTTTGCTGTCGTCGGCGAGCTGCTTGAACCGTTTTGCGGTCATCCGCAACGCTTGGCCGCTTCCCTGCACCAGGCCGAGCAGACCCGACTTGTTCACGCCGAGCAGGAGCGTCACTCCGAACATGCCCTCGCTTCCAACCATGCCGACCTCCAGGCTCTCGCTCGCTCCGCTCGGTGTGATCAGCGATATGTAGCTGTCCGTTGGAAAATAGACATGATGCATGGCCTCGCCCGGCTGGCACAGCGCCTCGCCGAAGGGAAGGTCCGCGGAATCGCACGCGCTCGCGACAAGCTCGCGATCGGAACGGGGGAGCGAAGCCAGCAGGTAGTTGAACGACTGGAACGGCGGCGTGGTCTTGGCCATCGGGTACCTCGTAGGACGTTGGAAAATCCAACAGTCGGCACAAGGTGCTAGCCCGATGTCGAGCGATGAACTCGCACTTCTGAAACGCGATCGACTATACCCCGACCCGGCGGGCGTACATAGCGTTATAAAGGCACGTATCGAGCGCACGGTTGTGGCCGGTTCTCACAGCTTATTGCCACGACCGTGGTGCCGCGCCAATTTCGAATACGGTTGACGCGCGGTGGCCTCCGGTGCCCCGAGCGCCGCCATAAATCCATAAGACAAAGGTTCGCCATTCGACGCCGTTGCGGCGGGCTGGCATCATACAGGCCTACTAGAGGCATGGTGGCTACTCTCAGGGGACCGAACCCCAAGTCGCGCCCATAGGTCTGATCGGCGCGCCTTTCGTTTGCAATTCGCGATCCCTTCTCATCCGATTCGGCAATGACGCGCCGGCCGACGCGCGTCAAGGAGTTCAAGAATGGCAAACGTCCAAGGGGGCAGGGTGCAACGCCTTGACGAGGTCCTGAAGCTTGTTCGCAACAAGGTTGCGCCCGAGAAGCAGGACCTTCTCGAGCGATTCGTGAAGCAGTACTTCAGCCAGCTCGATCCGGAGGACCTCGCCGAGCGCCAGCCCGCGGACCTCTACGGCGCGGCGCTTTCGCACTGGAATTTCGCGCGCAAGCGCGATCCCGGGGAGCGTGCGGCTTCGCGTGTTCAACCCGACGATCGAGGAACACGGCTGGCAGTCGACGCACACGATCATCGAGATCGTCAACGACGACATGCCGTTCCTGGTCGATTCGGTGACGATGGAAGTCAACCGCCACGGGCTGACGCTGCACCTGATCATGCACCCGATCATCGCTGTCAAGCGCAGCGCCGACGGCACGCTTGGTCGATCTCGCCGCCGATGACGACAAGGACGGGCGGCACGAGTCGTTCATCCACGTCGAGGTCGATCGCATCGTCGAGCCGGCGCGCATGGATGAGCTCGCTGCCGACCTGACGCGCGTTCTCGACGACGTCAGCGCGGCCGTCGCCGATTGGAAAGCGATGCGCGAGCGCTTGCAGGCGATTCTCGCCGACACCGAAAAGCGGCCGCCACCGCTGCCCGCGGACGAGCTTTCGGAAGGCAAGGCATTTCTTGCGTGGCTCGCCGACAATCACTTCACCTTTCTCGGCTATCGCTGCCACGAGCTCGTGGTGCAGAAGGACGGGGACGCGTTGAAAATCGTCCCGGGCTCGAGCCTGGGGATCCTGCGCGAGGGCGAGAGCAAGGAAGTCGCGACCAGCTTCGCGGCGCTGCCGCCGGAGGTGAAGGCCTACGCGCGGCGGCCCGAGCTGCTGGTGGTCACCAAGTCGACTTCGCGCTCGACGGTGCATCGGCCGGGCTATCTCGACTACATCGCGATCAAGCGCTTCGACGCCAAGGGAGAAGTGTGCGGAGAGGACCGCTTCCTCGGCCTGTTCACGTCCACCGCGTACAGCGCCAAGCCGTCGGACATTCCACTGCTCCGGCGCAAGGTCGCCAACGTCGTCACGCGCGCAGGGCTGGTGCCCGGCAGCCACGCCGACAAGGCGCTGATCAACATCCTCGAGAACTATCCGCGCGATGAGCTGTTCCAGATCACCGAGGACGAGCTGCTGCGCACGGCGATGGGCATTCTGCATCTCGGCGAGCGCCAGCGCTTCCGCCTGTTCGTGCGTCGCGATCCCTTCGAGCGTTTCCTCTCGTGCCTGATCTATGCGCCGCGCGAGAACTACACCACCGAGCTGCGCCAGAAGTGGCAGACCATACTCACCCAGGCATTCAACGGCAGCAGCTCCGAATTCAACGTGCACCTGTCGGAGTCGGCGCTGGCGCGGATTCTGATCACCGTGCGCACGACGCCGGGCAGCATTCCGCGCCTTCGACGTGCGCGAGCTCGAAGCGAGGCTCGCGGTCGTCGCCCGGCGATGGAACGACGACTTCAGGCAGGCGCTCATCGAGTCCGAGGGCGAGGCGCGCGGCATCGATCTCGCGCGGCGTTTCGGCGCCGCCTTTCCGGCGGGCGTATCGGGAGGATTTCACCGGCGCGCGCCTCGGTTCCGGACATTCAGAGGATGGCGAAGCCTGAGCGAATCGGAGCCGCTCGCCATGTCGCTCTACCGGCCGCTCGAAGCGGCGCCCGGAACGCTGCGCTTCAAGCTCTATCACCTCGGCGCGCCGGTGGCGCTTTCCGACAGCCTGCCGATGCTGGAGCACATGGGGCTGAAGGTCCTCGACGAGCGGCCGTATCGGGTGACGCCGGAAGGCTCGCCGCCGATATGGATGCACGATCTCGGCATGCAGTCCGCGATTGCCGACACCGAAGTCGAGATCGATTCCCTGCACGCGGTATTCGAGGAAGCGTTCGGGAGCGTTTTCACCGGCGAAGTCGAGAACGACGATTTCAACCGGCTGGTGCTCGCCGCGCGGCTTCCGGCGCGCGAGATCGTCGTCCTGCGCGCTTACGCGAAATACTTGCGGCAGATCGGATTTGCCTTGTCGCAGGCGTTCATCGAGACGACGCTCGCGGCGCACGCCGGTATCGCGCGCGCGCTGGTCGAGCTCTTCAAGATCAGGTTCGATCCCGACGGAGACCGCCGGCGCGGGCGCGAGGGCCGCGGACAAGGTGCGCGAGATCGAGGCCGCGCTCGAGAACGTCGAGAATCTTTCGGAGGATCGCGTGCTGCGCCAGTACCTCGCCATGATTCTGGCGACGACGCGCACCAACTTCTGGCGTCGGGATCCGGCCGGCAAGCGCAAGAGCTTCGTGTCGTTCAAGTTCGATCCGTCGAAGGTGCCGGGCCTGCCGGAGCCGAAGCCGATGTTCGAGATTTTCGTCTACTCGCCGCGCTTCGAAGGCGTGCACCTGCGCGGCGGAAAGGTCGCGCGCGGCGGCTTGCGCTGGTCGGACCGGCCGGAGGATTTCCGCACCGAGGTGCTTGGGCCTCGTCAAGGCGCAGATGGTCAAGAACACGGTCATCGTTCCGGTCGGGTCGAAGGGCGGCTTCGTGCTCAAGCGCGCGCCCGCGCTCGCCGATCGCGAGGCGCTACATGAAGGAAGGCGTCGCCTGCTACCAGGACTACCTGCGCGGCCTGCTCGACATCACCGACAACCGCGTCGGCGACAAGATCGTGCCGCCGCCGCAGGTGAAGCGACACGATCCCGACGACCCGTACCTCGTGGTCGCCGCCGACAAGGGCACCGCGACGTTCTCCGACTACGCCAACGGCATCAGCAAGGAGTACGGCTTCTGGCTCGGCGACGCGTTCGCCTCCGGCGGCTCCGTCGGGCTACGACCACAAGGTGATGGGCATCACCGCGCGCGGCGCGTGGGAGTCGGTCAAGCGCCACTTCCGCGAGATGGGCGTCGATACCCAGACCACCGATTTCACCGTCGCGGGCATCGGCGACATGTCGGGCGACGTCTTCGGCAACGGCATGCTGCTTTCGCGGCACATCAAGCTGGTGGCCGCGTTCGACCACCGCCACATCTTCCTCGATCCCGATCCGGACGTTGCCGCGAGCTTCGCCGAGCGCGAGCGCATGTTCAAGCTGCCGCGTTCGTCGTGGGCCGACTACGATGCAAAGCTCATCTCCGCCGGCGGCGGCATTCATGCGCGAAGCGCGAAATCGATCGCGCTGACGCCGCAGGTCAAGGCGGTGCTGGGCATCACCGCCGACGCGCTGGCGCCGATCGAGCTGGTGAACGCCATCCTCAAGGCGCCGGTCGATCTGATCTACAACGGCGGCATCGGCACCTACGTCAAGGCGCAGAGCGAGACGCACGCGCAAGTCGGCGACCGCGCCAACGACGCGCTGCGCGTCAACGGCCGCGAGCTGCGCTGCAAGGTGTTCGCCGAGGGCGGCAACCTCGGCTGCACCCAGCTCGGGCGCATCGAGTACGCGCTGGCCGGCGGCCGCATCAACACCGATGCGATCGACAACTCCGCCGGCGTCGACACCTCCGACCACGAAGTCAACATCAAGATCCTGCTCGGCCTCCCCATCACCGAGGGCGAGCTGACCGAGAAGCAGCGCAACGCGCTGCTCGTCGGAGATGACCGACGACGTCGCCGCGCTGGTTCTTCGCGACAACTACTTCCAGACGCAGGCGCTCTCGGTCACCGGCCGCATCGCGCCGCAACTGCTCGATGCGCAGCAGCGCTTCATCCAGTATCTCGAAAAAGCCGGGAAGCTCAATCGCGCGCTGGAGTTCCTGCCGTCCGACGAAGAGATCTCCGAGCGGCGCGCGCGCGGCATCGGACTGACCAGCCCCGAGCGCGCGGTCATGCTCGCCTACAGCAAGATCTGGCTCTACGACGAGCTGCTCGCGTCGACGCTGCCCGACGATCCCTGGGTCGAAACGGCGCTGTCGCGATACTTTCCCGAAGGCGCTGCGCGAGCGCTACGCGGCGTACATGGAGCGCCATCCGCTCAAGCGCGAGATCATCGCCACGCACGTCACCAACAGCATGATCAATCGCGTCGGCAGCACGTTCGTGCATCGCGTGATGGAGACGACCGGCGGCAAGCCGCACGAAGTCGTCCGCGCCTACCTCCTCAATCGCGAGATCTTCGGCTTCGTCACGCTTTGGCAGCAGATCGAGGCGCTCGACAACAAGGTCGACGACGCGGTGCAGTCGGCGATGCTGATCGATACCGCGCGCCTGATCGACCGCGGCACGATGTGGTTCCTGCGCTCGCGCCGGCTCGGCGAGGACATGGCCGCCACCATCGCCCATTTCGCGGCGCGGGTCGAGGCGCTGGCGACGCGTCTGCAGCAGCTTCTCGACGACGCCGATCGCGCGCGCATCGAATCCGCGGTGGCGCACTACGTTGCTCAAGGCGTGTCGCGCGAGCTCGCCGAGCGCGTGGTCACCTTCGACACGCTGTACGCGACGCTCGACATCGTCGAAGTCGCCGACAGCACCCGGCGTCCGGTCGAAACCGTCGCCGAGATCTACTTCGATCTCGCCGCGCGTCTCGGTTTGCCCTGGCTGCGCGAGACGATCGTTGCCTTGCCGGGCCAGGCGCATTGGCAGATGCTGGCCAAGGGCGCGATGCTCGACGATCTGTCCGGCCTTCAGCGGACGATCACCGGCTGAAGTGATCACCGGCGGCGGCGACATCGCCGCGCCGGACGGGCTTGATCGCCGCGTGGCAGGATCGCAACGGGCGCGGCATCGAGCGCGCCAAGCAATTGCTGGGCGAATTGCGCAACGCGGCGCCGATCGACGCCTCGATGCTTTCGGTGGCGCTGCGCGAGTTGCGGAACCTGGGCTGACGAAGGCGAGTAACTTCCGAAGCATCGCTGTTGCGTCGCGCCCTGCGAAGAGTGGAACTCGCGTACTCACTTCGTGGTCGTATGGCCGCTCGTCAGGTGTAGCCTGCAATTGGTACACATGAGCATCGTAAACGGCGGTAACAGCGCTTGACGCTGCGTTTCCGCGCAAACTAGTATTTCAGCACGGGTGCTGCCGATTCCGACGGCATGCCCGCGGTCCACATGAGCGCGCGGCATCGACCTATCGGAATCCCATTGGGAGTTTTCATGCGTTTGTTCAGGGCGTGCGTGGCTGCTGCCCGCACTGGCGTTTTGCTCCGTGGCCGCGGTGTCGGCGCAGCCGATCCCCGACGAAGGGCCTCGCGCAGATCCAGGCCTACGTCACCGAAAAGAGTCGTGGACACCTGCGGAGCGGAAGATCCAGTCAACGCTGCTGTATGCCTCCCGCTTTCGATCGCAGGGGTATATCGGATCGGGATTGCCGCTTTCGAATGCCGGCGTCGACGGATTCATCGCCAGCCACGTCGCACCGGACTCGTCCGTTGCAGTAACGATACGAGGCGACATCAATGCGGAGCTCGCTCGCCGCGCTGTCCGCGGTCGGCGGAAGCAACATCCGATCCTATCCGCAGTTCGAGCGCGTGACGCTGCGGCTGCCGCTGGCGTCCGTGCTCGGGATCGCGCAACGTTCGGATGTCCAGTCGATCGCACCGACCGCCAAGCCTATTCTCAACCGTGATCGCTGGAGACGGCGCGCCGAGCGTTTCCGCGCAGATCAAGGAGGGCATTGCGTCGCGCTCCGAGCCCGTCACCAACACGGGGTCGGTGAACTGGTCGGGCGTGCTCGAGCACGGCGCGGATCTCGCGCAGAGCACCGGCATCGACGGCGCGGGCGTCAAGGTCTGCGTGCTGTCCGACAGCGCGATCCCCGTCCACTATCAGCGGCCTGCAGGCGACCGGCGATCTTCCTCCGACGGTCGACGTGCTGGAGAATCCCGTCCCGGTGGACATGCGAGGACGAAGGCGCGGCCATGATGGAGATCGTTTACGACATGGCTCCGGGCGCGGCGCTGGGGTTCGCGACCGCCTTCATGAGCGACGTCGATTTCGCCGACAACATCGTCAAGCTGCAGCAATCGCCGCACAACTGCAACATCATCGTCGACGACGTCACCTACGACAACGAGGGAGCGTTCCAGGACGGCATCATCGCCCAGGCGGTGAAGCACCGTGACCTCCGCCGGCGCGCTCTACTTCTCGTCCGCGGCGAATTCGAACAACCTCGCGCACAACACGTCCGGGACTTGGGAAGGCGATTTCGTCGACGGCGGCACCAACGCGCTGCTGACCGGCGGCACGGTGCACAGCTTCGGAGCCAATGCCTACGACGTGCTGACGCACGTGCGGCTTCGAGGTCACCCTGCAATGGTCCGACCCGCTCGGAGCGTCGAGCAACGACTACGACCTGTTCATCCTCGACTCCGACGGGCACGACAGTCGTGGGGTCCGGCAACTCGGCGCAAACCGGCACGCAGGATCCGTTCGAATTCATCGACTGCAGCGTCCCGGCGGCAGTGCCCGGCGGATGGGCGAGTCGTGATCTTCAAGAAAACCGGCGCAGCCGTACGCGCGCTGCGCATCGACACGATGCGCGGGCAGCTTTCCGTCAAAACCAACGGCAGCACCTATGGCCATAACGCCGCCGCGACGGCGTACACCGTGGCGGCGGTGAATCTGGGCTCGCACACCGGCTCGCAGTTCACCGGCGCGGAATCGAACGAGCCCTATAGCTCCGACGGCCCGCGCAAGATGTTCTACACGCCGGCCGGCGCCGCCATCACGCCGGGCAATGTACTGTTCGGGACCGGCGGCGGCACGACGCTCAACAAGGTCGACATCACCGCCGGCGATTGTGGCCGACACCGTGACGTTTTCCACGTTCTGCGGAACGTCGGCAGCGGCGCCCACGGCGGCATCGATCGCCGCGATGCTCAAGCAGGCCAAGCCGTCGCTGACCGCGTCGCAGATCCAGACGGCGCTGTTCTCGACCGCGATCGATATCGAGGCGGTCGGCTTCGACGTGACCGCCGGCAACGGCATCGTCATGGCCGATCGAAGCCTGCGTTCGGTGCTCAGTCCGCTGACCATCGCCAAGAGTTTTGTTCCGGCGTCGATAGCGCCGAGCGCAACGTCGGTCCTCACGATCACGCTGAGCAATCCGAATACGGTGGCGCTGAACGGGATCGTCTTTACCGATACCTATCCGTCGGGGGTCGTCAACACCGGAACGCCGAACGCCCACATCACCGGCGCCAGCTGCACCGGAACGTTGGCGGCGACCGGTGGCGGCAACTCGCTGGGCTTGACTGCCGGGGTGGTGCCGGCGCTCGCCTCGTGCACCTACAAGGTCAACGTCACCAGCAGCACGGCCAATGTGTACGTAGACAACAGTGGCGCGGTGACGACCCCGATCGCGCTCAACACCGCGGCTCAATCCGCAACGCTGACCGTTGGGACGGTCGGCGCGCCGCCGGTCTTCGCGAGCGCGGTATCGCGGAGGGTGCACGGCAGCGCGGGCACCTTCGACCTGCCGCTGTCGTTGGTGACGCCACCGAGCATCAACCATAACCCGACGACCGAGCCGCGACAGGGTCCGGCGCAAACGATCGTGTTCACGTTCGACAAGCCAATCGCGAGTGCCACGGCAACGATCACCGAAGGCACCGCCACGGCCGCAGCACCTACCTTCAGCGGCAACGACGTCATCGTCGGACTCACCGGCGTCAACAACAAGCAGTACGTGACGATCGCGCTGACCAACGTCTCTTCGGTCGATGGCGGGACCGGTGGAAGCGCCAGCGTTCGCGTCGGATTCCTCGTCGGAGATGTGAATCAAAACCGGGTCGTCACGGTCTCGGATATCGTCCTGGTGAACGCGCAGATCGCGCACGTCGTGACGTCAGCGAACTTCCTGAAGGACGTGAATGCGAACGGCAACCTGACCGTGTCGGACAAGCTCATCATCAACAACAATGTCACCAAGGCGCTGCCAGCGCCTTAGCGATGGTTCAACATCGCTGCCGTCGTTATTCGGCGAGCTGCCATCGGTCCGCGCCGGTTAAAAGTAAGGCCCGCGGATCGCGACGTTCTGATCGCTTGACCAGCGAGTAACAGCCTGGGGCGCTGCTAGTTCAGGGCGGCGCGCTAGGTTCAACATGTTCATCGAGCACCGATTAAATGCCGGGCTGGCGCCGTCGAGCAGAAGCGACTCCACGAAGACGCGTCATTCCCGGAGAAAGCATCCCGGTCGCCGGCATAGCATGCTCCTCGCGGGGCGTTGCCGGTCAACTTGATGATCTGTTAGGCATCGGAAAGGTACCGGCCCACATACTGGCCTCACCTCTTGGCCAGGACGGGCTATGAACCGTTTCGATCGCTGCGCCTACCGCCGGTTTGCTGCGCTCTTCGTCGCGGTTGTCCATGCGACGCCTCTAGCACTGCTCGCACAGGAGCTCGTCATCACGACAGGGACCGACCTGGGGGGCTTCCCCCAATGGGCGCCCGTCGTCATCTTCCCCGATGTTTCGGGAGCGCCAGCCGATCCGCCGCGAAACTACGTGGCGTCACTGAACCCTGCTCAAATTCAATTGTCGACGCACGGCCTCGCCCTGGTCTCCGCCAATCGTGCGCTCACCACCCAGATCTCTCCGCCGGGGATCAACCTTATCGACACGCCGACTAGCACGCTCATCGATAACTTCAAGCTGCCCGACCCGGCCCCCAATGTCCACTACGACGGCTTGGGCACTTTGGCCATCAATCCCGCCAGAACGCATGTGCTCGCCTTGACCGACATCAGCACGCTTTGGGTCATTCCAGCGCCGTTCGACCACACGGCCGCGGTGACGATGGTTGCGCTACCTAGCGGCGGAGGTACCGCGCAGACGCGCGGGATCGCATTCGACGCGACGACCGGGCGCGCGTATCTGGCGCTCCAGACCGGCATCGCCGTCCTCGATCCGCCGTATACATCCATCGCGCTTACGATTCCGAGCAGCAATGGCATCAGTTTGATCGGCGGCATCGCCCTCTCGCCGGATGGCGCGACGCTCGTGGCGACCCGAGGTTTGAGCAGTTTCTCTTTCGCCTCAGACGTACGCATATTCCATGCGCCTTTTTCCGCAGCCAGCGTGCCCCAGGTGCTGACCATTCCGGTTGCGGGCGCCAGCCCCGATGGACTAACTTTCACGCCCGACGGAAACAAGGTACTCGTCGTCGAAAGCAACCAGCAAACGCCGCCAATGTTGCCGCGCGTCTATGCGATCTCAGCGCCCTACAGTAGCGCGTCCTCCGTCGATACCCTGAGCTTTGACACCGGTGGCACGCATGACGGGTTCGAGGATATCGACATCAGCGCCGACGGTCAGCTGGCTGCGCTCTCCGGCAACAGTGCGGGTCAAAATGACCCGCTGATCCTGCTCAAGGCACCGTTCACCGCGGGCGGGTTCAGCTTCGTCAAGTACGACATTCCCCCGATTGGCGCTCCATACGATCAGCCCGGTCGCGGCGCGGGCACGGCGCGATTTTGGTCGACGGCGATTCTTCCCACACCCGACGTGCAAATGTGGGTCGATCTTTCTGCCCAAGGCTCGGAAAACGCCGCCAACCAGGGAGGTGTGCGCATCAACGAAGGTAACAGCGGGACTTCGGACGCACTGATTCCGGTGAATCTGTCGGGGCCATCCACAAAGACGGTCACCGTCCACTATGCGACGAGCGAATACGCGCCGCTCACCTCGGGCGCAGCGACCGCCGCCGACAACGACTATATCCCGGCCTCGGGCACACTGACCTTCGCGCCGGGCGAAACGCAAAAGAATATCGTCGTCAAAGTGGTCGGCGATACCAAGTACGAATTGGATGAAGGTCTTATCGTGACGATCAGCAACCCGGTGAATGCCACCATCGTTGGCAGCACCCCGGGCTTTGGGGATACCGCCACGCTTGTCATCCTCAATGACGACGCAGTCATACCCTTCGCGATACTGACCACCGCGCTACCCGACGGCGTCACCGGCGTGCCCTATTCATTCCAGCTGACGGGCCAGGGCCTGGCCCCGCTGAAGTGGAGCGCGTTCGATTTGCCCTACCCGCTCACGGTGGACCCGGTCAGCGGCATCATCAGTGGTATTCCGATCAATCCTGGGACGGTCAGCGTCCAGATTTCGCTCACCGAAGGAGCCAACTACTTCACGGGGTCGAAGTTTCTGAATCTGACCGTTACAGGACCGGCGATCCCGTACGTTACGCTGAATCCCAACCCGCTCACTTTCGCCAGTCGCGCCGTTGGCAGCACCAGCCCAGCGTTGAGCACCGAAATCCAAAATAACTCGGCCGTCGATCTTGTGCTCGGCAATCCGATCGCCTCCATCCCTCCGGGAAGTGATTTCGCGCTGAGCTCAGGCGCCGCGGCATGCACGCCGGGTCAGACCGTCAAGTCAACGTTTGGCTGCAATCTGTACTTCACCTTTACGCCGCAGGCGGCAGGCACCCGAACATTGAATCTACCCATTGCCAGCAACGCGCCCGCATCGACCCTGACCCTGACCGGCGTCGGTACCGGCGGCGGTGTCCCGCCGGTAGGCGCAATCTCGCGCAAGGTGCACGGGACCGCCGGAACGTTCGATCTGCCGCTGTCGGCGGCACCGACCAATCCGACCACCGAGCCGCGGATCGGTCCCAATCACACCATCGTGGTCCCGTTCGCCGAGTGCGGTGACGGCTGCTACGGTGACCGTCACCGAAGGCGTCGCCACCGCATCGGCGCCAACGTTCAGCGGCAATGATGTCATCGTCCAACTCACCGGTGTCGCCAACCGGCAGTACGTGACGATCCAACTGACCAACGTCGCGTTCGTCGGCGGTGGAACCGGCAGCGGGAGCGTTCGCGTCGGCTTCCTCGCCGGAGATGTGAATCAAAACCGAGTCGTCACGGTCTCGGATATCCTACTGGTGAACCAGCAGATCACGCACATCGTGACGTCAGCGAACTTCCTTAAGGACGTGAATGCGAACGGTATCCTGACCGTGTCGGAC
The DNA here is from genome assembly GCA_963730465.1 of uncultured beta proteobacterium. Taxonomy (GTDB): domain Bacteria; phylum Pseudomonadota; class Gammaproteobacteria; order Burkholderiales; family Casimicrobiaceae; genus PALSA-1003. Next base: position 244,103 of record CAVSRR010000006.1, read on the forward strand.
AAGCTCATCATCAACAACAATGTCACCAAGGCGTTGCCTGCGCCCTGAAGGCGGCCGCACAGAAGTCGCGATCCGCCGATGATGCCGGGCGCCACGTCGGCGCCTTCCGCGATGACTTGTCGCGACGCCCGATCTACGGCTAGCTGCCGCGCTAGACGTGCGCCAGCGCGAGCGCACCGACGATCAGCGCGGCGCCTGCCGTGACATAGGCTACCGCCTGGAGCCCGCGGTTGCGGGTGAGGATGGTGATCGCGGCCAGAGCGATCGCGATCTGGATCAGCGTCGTCGCCTGCGCCCAGCGATGATGCACGTGCATCGACGCTTCACTCCCTTCCTCCGCCGCCTTCGATTGCTCCTCGAGCTTTTTCGCTTCGGGCACGATCGCTTCCTTTTCACTCTTGTAGCGATCGACCTCCTTGAGATATCTCGCCTGCTGGTCGCCGGTCGTCAGCGTCGCGCCCAGCTCAGCCAGGTTCTGCTTGCTGCTTTTCGCCTGGTAGAAGTTCCACTGGTCCGATGCCTCGGTCCGGCGAATCGCGGCCTCGTTCTTGAACAGCAGCGCCTGGTTCTGCGTTGCGCCGCCCATATATCCGAACATTGCGCCGATGGTGGCGAAGATCGCCGTCATGACGGCAATCTTCCCCGCGAATGGATCGTGCTCCGCGCGATGCTCGGCTTCGTGATCGTGCGGACCGTGGACATGAAACTCATCTTCGGACATTTGCCTCTCCCAGCGTCGTGATTCGACGGCTCTGTATATGCGACGCCACTCCTAAACGGCTGCGCGCTCGTACGTGACGAAATGGTACGCGAAACCTCCCTCACCTGCCGCTTCACGCGTCTCGCGCGTGACCTCGCGCCATTCCGCGCGATCGAACGGCGGAAACCGCGCATCGCCGTCGAAATCGCGTTCGAGCTCGGTCATGTAAAGAACGGCCGCGACAGGCAACGCGACGCGGAAGAGCGCCTCGCCGCCGATGACGAATACGGGGTCCGGCAGCGATGCCATCGAAAGCGCCTCGTCGAGCGAATGCGCCACCGAGCGCCATCGACACGAAGGCCTGGCTGGTGGCTGACGACGATGTTCTGCCGGTTCGGCAGCGGCCTGCCGATCGATTCCCAGGTCTTGCGCCCCATGACGACCGTGTGCCCGGATGTCAGCGCTCGAAAGTGCTTCAGGTCGTCCGGCAAGTGCCACGGCAGCCCGTTACCGGCGCCGATGACGCCGTTCCTCGCCACCGCGACGATGAGCGCGACGCGTCGCCTCGCGATGACGGAGCTTGGCGATGCGGCGGGGGCTGGTGTATCGTGCACGCGTGGCTCGCAGGCTGCGGCGCCTTGACGCGCCATCCAACTCGATTATAGCGGGCCGCTGACACCCGCTCGCCGTGTATTACCCGCGTTCATTCCTAAAGTTCATTCTGCTCGGCTTCCTGCTGGTCAGCCTGCCGCTGCTCTACGCGCTGGTGGAGCTGATCGTCAGCCTCGATCGCCTTGGCACGCAAAGTCAGCAGGCCGTGCTGCAGGCGGCGCAGGCGGGCCGCGCCAGCAGGCAGCTCTACGAGCAGGCGACGACGCTCGAGCGATTGGTTCGCCAGGATCTGATACTCGATGATCCGCAACTGATCGAGGACTATGCGCGCCTGCGGGTCGACTTCCGCCAGACCGCGCAGCAGCTCTCGCAATTGCCGCTCGAACGCGCGCAGCTCGATCAGCTCGAGAAGCTGATCGACGAGGAAGGCCGCCTGTTCTCGCTGCTGAAGACTACCCCAGCGTCCCGCCAACGCGACGACGACGCTCACCGAGGGCTACGCCGGCATTGCAGAGAGCGCGCAGGCGATGCTCGCCGCGACCACGCAGCTGACCGAGCGCGAGATCGAGCGCATCCAGCAGACCGCCGCCGAAGGGAGCAAAACCTGGGGCTATCTCGCGCTCGCCGCCGGATTGATCGCGCTCGCCCTGGCGATTCTGTTTGCGGTGCTGATCGCGCGGCCGATCCGCCAGCTCGACCAGGCGATCCGGCAGATGGGCACGGCGGACTTCACGCATGCGATCGAGGTCAACGGCCCTCAGGACATGCGCTATCTCGGCCAGCGCCTCGAGTGGCTGCGCTCGCGCCTGCACGAGCTCGAGGAGCAGCAGAACCGCTTTTTGCGGCACGTTTCGCACGAGCTCAAAACGCCGCTGACCGCGGTCCGCGAGGGCGCCGAGCTGTTGCGCGACCGGGTCGGTGGCGAGCTCTCCCCGGAACAGCGGGAAATCGTGCGCATCGTGCGCGAAAACACCCTGTCGCTGCAGAAGCTGATCGAGGATCTCCTCACCTACCATCAGACGCGCAGCATGGAGCCGCAAACGCTTGGGCCGGTCGCATTGGTCGACGTGCTGCGCCGGGTGATGCGCGAGCACAAGCTTGCCGCGTTCGCGCGCATGCTCACCTTCGACGCGACGCTTTCGCCGGCGATCGTCGTCGGCGACGGGGACAAGATTCGCGCCATCATCGACAACCTGATGTCGAATGCGATCAAGTACGCGCCCCGTTCGTCGCCGATCACGGTCAAGCTCTCGGTCGAAGGCGATTTCGCGGTGCTGGACGTCATCGACGAGGGCCCGGGCATCGAGCCGGACGAGAGGCCGCGAATATTCGAATCGTTCTATCAGGGCAAGATTGCGCCCGGGGGACGCATCAAGGGCTCGGGCCTGGGACTTGCCATTGCGAGCGAGTACGCCCTGGCGCACGGCGGCAGGATCGAAGTGCTCGATCGCGCCGATGGCGCGCGGGGCGCGCGCTTCCGTCTGTGGCTGCCGCTGGCGCCCGGTTTCGGGCCGGAGTCCGCACGAGGGGCCGACGGCGCCGGTGACGTTCGTGGGCGAAGCATAGCGATGCGCGCGAGCGGGCCCTGCCTGACGAACGTCATGCTGGCGGTCGCGCTGGTCCTGGCTCCGGCCTCGACCCTGCTTCGCGCGGAGCCATTGCGTCCGACCGTGATCGCGCAAGTCGGACCCGGCACCGTGCCTGCGCCAGGCACGCCTGAGGCTGCCGAGCCGCAAGCTCCCGCTCCGGCGGTCAGCGAAGATGAGCAACAGACCATGGCGCTGTTGCTCGACCTCACCCGCTACAGCAGCGAATCGAACGACGAGCTGAGGCGCGAGCTCGGCGCGGCGATCCAGGCGCTTAACCGCGCGCGCACGGAACCGAACCGGATTCGCGCGGCGGTGCTGCTGACGCTTCCCGGCGCCGGGCCGACCGACGATGCGCGGGCGATCGCCCTCCTGGAAAGCGTGAGCGGTAAGACGCCCGGCGCATCGCCCATGAAGCAGCTCGCGGCGGTGCTGCTCGCGCAAATCAACGAGCGCGTGCGGGGAATGGCCGAGGAGCGCAAGAAAAGCGCCGCGGCGCAGGAAAAGTTGGATCAACTACGCGCGGTCGAGCGCAGCCTGCTGCTCGAGCGCAATCGCAACGCCGGCGGCGCCGGAGGCGGCGGCGGCGGTGGAGGTACCGGGCGATGAAAGCAACGACTCCACATTCCGGCGACGTGCTGCTGGTCGACGACGACCCGGACCTGCTGAAGCTGATCGGCCTGCGCCTGACTTCCGCGGGCTATCGCGTGCAGACGGCGGACAGCGGAGAGAGCGCGCTCGCGGCGCTGGCGGTTGCGCGTCCGGCCGCGGTGATCACGGATCTCAAGATGCCGGGCATCGACGGTCTAGCGCTGTTCGATGCCATTCATCGCCAGCATCCTGCGCTGCCGGTCATCATCCTCACCGCGCACGGCACCATACCCGAGGCGGTGTCGGCGACGCAACGCGGAGTCTTCGGCTTCCTGACCAAGCCTTTCGACAGTCAGGAGCTGCTGCAGAAAGTCGCGGCCGCGATGCGCCTTAGCGGAGGCGAATCGGAGGCGGTCTCGCAGACGGCGGGTGAATGGCGATCCGGGATCATTACGCGCAGCCCGCGCATGGAGGATTTGCTCCGGCAGGCACGGCTGGTCGCGGATTCCGACGCCAGCGTGCTCATCTTCGGCGAATCGGGCACCGGCAAGGAGCTCCTGGCGCGCGCCATACACCGCGCGAGCCGGCGCATCGGCAAGGCGTTCGTCGCGGTCAATTGCGGTGCGATTCCCGAGCCTCTGCTCGAGTCGGAGCTCTTTGGGCACGCGCGCGGCGCGTTCAGTGGAGCGGTGCAGGCGCACAAGGGCTTGTTTCAGTCGGCGGACGGCGGAACGATATTCCTCGACGAAATCGGGGACATGCCGCTCGCCTTGCAGGTGAAATTGCTGCGCGTGCTGCAGGAGGCGGAAGTGCGGCCCGTCGGAGCGACGGAATCCATCCCGATCGATGTGCGCGTGATCTCCGCCACCCATCGCGATCTCGATGCTCAGAAAGCCGCCGGAGAATTCCGCGAGGACCTCTACTACCGTCTCAACGTCGTGTCGATGAAATTGCCGCCGCTCGCCGAGCGCCGCGAGGACATTCCGCTCCTCGCCACGCACTTCCTGCGCAAGCTCGCCGATCGCTACAAGAAGCCAGTGCCGACACTTGCGCCGGACGCCATGGCGTTGCTGATCGGCGCGCCCTGGCCGGGCAACGTGCGGCAGCTTCTCAATCTGCTCGAGCAGGCCGTCGCGCTCGCGACTACGAGCATGATTCCGGCGACCCTGGTGCAGGGCGCGTTGCGCGAGGACGCCGGTGAGCTCGCGCCGTTCGAGGAGGCCCGCAAGCAATTCGAGCGCGATTATCTGGTCCGCCTGTTGAAGATCACCGGCGGCAACGTGACGCAGGCGGCAACCCTCGCCAAGCGCAATCGCACCGAGTTCTACAAGCTATTGCAGCGTCATCGCCTCGAGCCCGCGATGTTCAAGGAGGGGAAGGCTTAGCGTTCGCCAAGCCCGGCGAGAGGTGTCCAAAGGGTCGTGCGAATCGGCAAGCGCCGTTTACCTTCTTCGCGGATGTTGCACTCGGTACAGCGTCTGTCTCCGTTTGGAGACAATTAATACATCAGTAATTCAGGTGGTTAATGATTCACGCATGAACCTTGTCGTGCGCGCGCGACACTTGACCCTTCGATGACGAGAGCATCAGCCCCGATTTGACCGGATCCGGTGCTCACACGACGTTAGCCCGACAACGCAAGGCGTTGAATCGCCGCATCTCGAAACTCGTGGCACAACGTTTGCTTATTGAGTCTCGGGACGGTACTGAATCGCGCGGCGCGCGTGGCCTGTGCCTCCTAGGAGAGACACATGGATACGGATACGTACTCACCCGAATTTTCGGCGTACTGGCAAGACGAACCGTCGCCTCCTACGGCCCGCGAGAGCGTTGAAGCGTCGGCCAAGCAGAGCCTGGCGTACCGAGCAGGAGCAGGCCCTCGAGGAACTGGCCGAGCGCGTCTGTGCCGCGCGCAGCATCATCTGATCGGACGCGCGCCTCCGACACCGACAATCTTTCTCTCGAGTCAGACCGATCTCACTGACCGATCCAGTATCGACTCCCCCTTGCCCGCCCCAACCTCCTGGCGGGTTTTTTTTGGTCCTGAGTTCGTACAGACGCGGGGCGGCGCTTTATCACCGGCTTTGGCAACCACCAGCTCGCGCAAGCCGCGTGTCGAACACACGCACGCGCAGTGCACGAACAACCTGTGCAATCTCGATTGGCCACCACCACCGCCAAGCGGAACCTTCGTGTTGACTAGTTCGGCGGCAGATGAGATATCTCGCGTCTTTCAAGGGGGCCGACGATGTCTTGTTGCGGATGGTGGGCGTTCGCCGTTGGGTGGCTGGCCACTCCGGTCATGGCCGCAACGATCGTGGTCGGACCGCCGCCGGCCAGCATCCAGACTGCGATCAATGCGGCCGTGTCGGGGGATACGATCCAGCTTTCGGCCGGGACATACGTCCAGGAATTTCAGGTGGTTTCCAAAAGCGTCGATATCGTCGGCGCCGGCCAGGGCGTCACCATCGTCCAGGCTCCTGGACCATCGGCGCATCTGACGCAGAATTTCACGTTCGGCTCCAATTTCTGGACCATCGTCATGGTCGACAACCAGGCCGCCCCGGCGTCGCAGACAGTCAACATCAGCGATCTGACCGTCGACGGTGGAACGCAGCAGGACACCATCGTCCCGCCGATCTACGGCAGCTCCGATCGGTTTTTCGCGATCGGCTATCACAATGCCGGCGGCACAGTACACAACGTCCACACGACCAACACGCGGCAGACTTCCAACTTCAACGAGCTCGCCGGCTCGGGAATCGTCAACGCATCCAATCAGGGTGCGGTTACGTTTGCCGTTACCAATTCGTTGATCGACTTCTACCAGCGAGGAGGTCTCGACCTCCGGGGGGCATCGCTGACCGCGACCATATCGAACAGCGTCATCAATCGCGGGTACGTTTTGACGCCCAATACCGTGACTGCGACGCCCAATGGCATCCAGTACAGCGCGGGAGCCGGCGGCAGTATCCTCAACAATCTGGTCGAGGGCAATATCGCAACCGTGGCGGCCGGATCCGCAACCGGAATCCTCCCGTTCGGCGCGGGAACGATGACGATCACGGGCAATACCGTCAACAACAACGATCTCGGCATCGCCGCGGTCCAGTCGGCCGCCAACCTGACGATCAGCGACAACACGCTCAATTTCACGACCACGCCGGGCGTGAATCCCGACGAGGGTATCGTCGTTCAGGACAACGCCGGGCTGTCGACGTTGTCCGGCAACGTCATGAACAACATCCCCGATGTGAACATGGACCTCTCGTCCAGCACCAATCAACCATTCAATTTGTCGCAGAACCGGATGATCGGGAGCAAGACCGGGCTATTGATCACCGGCAACACCACGACAGGTCCGATCGTCACGATGAATGGCGACGCATTCTCCGGAACGACCGGCTATTACATTCAGGAAGTCTCGTCGCCCAATGACGTTTGGCCGTCGACTGCTTCGGTCACGTTCGACGGCCTGCTTTCGGGACTGATGACGTCCGCGCAATTCACGACCGTTCTGACGAAGATATTCGACAAGCACAACGATCCGGCACTCGGCCTCGTGCTCGACTTCATCCCGCCTTCGCCGCCGACGGTCGTCACCATCGCGCCGCCATCGGGCCCGGCGGCAGGCGGTACAACCATCACCATCACCGGTTCGAATTTCGTCGCCGGCGATACGTCGGTCTTCTTCGGCGGCGTTGCGGCTACGAGCATCGTCGTCAACTCGGATACGAGTATGACAGTAACCGTTCCGCCAGGCGCCGGAGTCGTCGACATCCGCGTGACGACGACGTTCGGCACGGCGCTGGTTCCCGCCGCATTTACATACATCGGTTCCGCGGCGGCCATCGCGCAGGTTCCGGTCGATTCACGGTGGATGCTTGCCGCACTCGCATTGAGTCTGGCGCTGGCTGCGGGCGGCGTCATGCGCCGGCGGCGCTGAGGCCTCCGATTGCCGGAGGAAGGAGCGTCACTTGCGTCGGGACGGGACTAAATAGCGGGCCGAGTGCGGCCCGTGCCCAACCGGCGGGTTTTCTTCCGTTGAATTTGCCCGGCGTTCGGCGCCGATCAGACGGCGACCGGCGCCTTGATCGTCGGATGGAACCGGTAGTCCACCAATTCGAAATCATCGAAGCGGTAATCGTAGAGCGACGCGGGGCGACGCTTTATCACCAGCTTCGGCAACGGGTAAGGCTCACGCGAGAGCTGCGTGTCGACCTGCTCGAGGTGGTTGAGATAGAGATGGCAGTCGCCTCCGGTCCATACGAAGTCGCCCACGCCCAGGTCGGTCTGCTGCGCGACCAGGTGCGTGAGCAGCGCGTACGAGGCGATGTTGAAGGGAACCCCCAGGAAGATATCGGCGCTGCGCTGGTAGAGCTGGCAGGAGAGCTTGCCCTCGGCCACGTAGAACTGAAAAAAAGCGTGGCACGGCGGGAGCTTCATGCGCGAAAGCTCGCCGACGTTCCAGGCCGAGACGATCAGCCGGCGCGAGTTCGGATTCCTGACGATCTGCGCCACGACGTCCGATAGCTGATCGATGTGCCTGCCATCGGGCGAGGGCCACGATCGCCACTGGCTTCCGTAGATCGGACCCAGCTCGCCGTTCTCGTCCGCCCATTCGTCCCAGATGGTCACGCCGTTGTCGCGCAGGTAGCGCACGTTGGTGTCGCCGGCGAGAAACCAGAGCAGCTCGTGGATGATGGAGCGGGTATGGACTTTCTTGGTGGTCAGCAGCGGAAAGCCCGCGCCGAGGTCGAAGCGCATCTGGTAGCCGAACACCGACAGGGTGCCGGTTCCCGTGCGGTCGTCCTTGCGCAATCCGTGATCGCGCACATGGCGCATGAAGTCGAGATAGGGAAGCATGGTCGGGCGTGCGAAAAGCAAGCCGCATTGTATCCGATGGAGTCGTGGCCCCATCGTGCGTCCGTGTCGCCAGGGCGCCGTCCGACCGCTCGTCGGATGAAACGTGCAGTGCGCTTGACAATGGTCTCGCGAGGAGTAGATTAAAGAACTATGCGACTAGTCATATAGTTGTGATAAAGGCTTACGCCAAGGCAATCCCGAAGGCGTGGCGGCGAATCGCGAGGGTCTTCGTGGCGCTCGGCGACCCGCATCGGCAGAGGATCGTCCTGATGTTCGAGCCCGGCGAGCGCCTCAACATCGGCCAGATCGTCGCCGCGTCCACGCTGTCGCGCACTGCGGTAGCGCACCACTTGAAGGTGTTGCGCGAGGCCGGCGTGCTGAGGAGCGAGAAAGCTGGGCGGGAGGTGTATTTCTGGCCCGATGCGGCCGCCGTCCGCGAAGCGCTGGACGCGGTCAAGGAGTACGTCCGGCAGCACTAGGCATCACCGGCGGGGAAGCAGGCCGGTTAGCAGTCTCGGACCGACGGAGGCAGCATGTTGTTTCGGATTGTGGTTCCATTCGTTGTGGGGCGGGCTCTTGCAGGCCGCGTCCTCGGGCTTGAGAGATGTGGACGAGAACACGCTGCGCAGCCGAACTCTTTTGACCACCGGAGCGATCGATGGCCGAGCACAGTCAGTTCCAACTCTTGAAGGAGCGCCGCTTCGCGCCGTTCTTCTGGACCCAGTTTCTCGGCGCCGGAAACGATAACGTCTACAAGAACGCGCTGGTCATTTTCGTGGCGTTCCAGGCCGCGACCCTGAGCGCGCTTTCGTCCAACGACCTGGTCAACATCGCGGCCGCGGTATTCATCGCGCCTTTCATGCTCTTCTCCGCCACGGCCGGCCAGCTCGCCGACAAGTACGAGAAATCGCGCCTGATACGGTTCGTCAAGCTGTTCGAGATCGGGATCATGATCGTCGGCGCCATCGGCTTTTACCGGCGCGACCTGACGCTGCTTTTCCTGGCGCTCGGGCTGATGGGCGTGCACTCGACGATATTCGGGCCGGTCAAGTACGCGATCCTGCCGCAGACGCTGAAGAGCGATGAGCTGGTGGGCGGCAACGGCCTGATCGAAATGGGCACCTTCGTCGCGATTCTGCTCGGCGAAATCGTGGGCGGCCTTTTGATCGCGATCAAGCCGGACGGTCGTCTGTACGCGGGTGGGGCGGCGATCGCCATCGCCGTCGCGGGCTACATCGTCTGCCGCGGCATACCGAAGGCCGAATCGGTGGCGCCGGACCTTCGCATCAACTGGAACCCGGTGACGGAAACCTGGCGCAACCTGCGTTTCGCGCACGGCAACCGCGTCGTATGGCTCTCGATGCTGGGTATTTCCTGGTTCTGGTTCTACGGCGCGACGTACCTGACGCAATTCGCCAACTTCACACGCGAGGTCCTCGGCGGGGACGAGCACGTCGCGACGCTGATGCTCGCCATCTTCTCCGTGGGCATCGGCGTCGGCTCGCTGTTGTGCGAGCGCTTGTCGGGCCGCAAGGTGGAAGTGGGCCTGGTGCCCTTCGGCTCGATCGGCCTTTCGGTCTTCGCGGTCGATCTCTATTTCGCGAGCCGCGGGCTCGCGCCGAACAGTCTCTCCGGCGTCGACGGATTTCTTCGCGTCGGCGCGCACTGGCGCATCTGCGCCGACCTGGTTTTGCTCGGAATGTTCGGAGGCTTCTACATCGTTCCGCTGTACGCCCTGATCCAGCAGCGCTCGGATCCGTCGTTCCGGTCGCGGATCATCGCTGCCAACAATATCCTGAACGCGGTGTTCATGGTGGCCTCCGCGGGGATCGCGCTCGGACTGCTCAAGGCCGGTTGCACCATCCCGCAACTCTTCCTGGCGACCGGCGTGATGAACGCGATGGTCGCGATCTACATCTTCTCGCTGGTGCCGGAATTCCTGATGCGCTTCCTGGCCTGGCTGCTCGTGCATACGGTCTATCGTGTCCACGAGGAGGGGCTCGAGCGGATTCCGGAAACCGGGGGCTGCGTGATCGTCTGCAACCACGTGAGCTATGTCGATGCGATCGTCATCGCCGCCTGCGTGAAGAGGCCGATAAGGTTCGTGATGGATCACCGCATCTTCAGGATCCCTCTCCTGAATTTCATCTTCCGCAATATGAACGCGATCCCGATCGCTCCCGCGAAAGAGGATGCGGCGATGAAGGAACGCGCATTCGAGGAAGCGGCCAAGGCGCTCAAGGCGGGCGAGATCGTCGGCATCTTTCCCGAGGGAAAGCTGACCGACACCGGCGACCTCAATGTCTTCCGGCCGGGCCTGCAGCGGATCCTCGAGCAATGCCCGGCTCCGGTGGTGCCGATGGCCCTGCGCGGACTGTGGGGGAGCTTCTTCAGCCGCTCGCACGAGGGCAAGGCGATGCGACGGTGGCGAGGACTGTTCTCGCGCATCGCGCTGGTCGCCGGAACGCCGTTTTCGCCGGACCTCGCGACGCCCGAGGCGCTGCAGAAAAGCGTCCTCGGATTGCGTGGAGATTGGCGCTAGTTGCGGCGCCGCTCAGCTCGCTCGAGCAGACGAAGCCGCCGCGGCAGTATCGTCGTGCCGTCCTGTGGGCGGTGCTGGTTCTGGGCGTCGCAGTGCTGGGATGGATGGCGTGGCAACTCTCGCGCCAGTTGAGCGCACCGCCGCCGGAACCCGAGAGCGAGGCGCGCGACAGGGCCGCGTGATCGCCGTCACGCGCCGTCCGGCCACGCCTTGCGCACCAGCGCCGGCAACACGATCCCGGCGGGCCCGCGCAGCGAATAGTCGACGCTCGGCCGTCAACGCGGTGACGTCGGGATTGATCTCGACGACGATCGCGCCGGAGGACCTCGCGACGGCCGGAAGAGCGGCCGCAGGGTAGACCTCGGCCGACGTTCCGACGACGAGCATCAGGTCGCAGCGGCGCGCCAGCGCCTCGGCGGCGTTGAGCGCGGCCGGATGGCAGCGTCTCGCCGAACCATACGACATCCGGCCGGAGCAGCGCGCCGCAGCCGGCGCAGCGCGGGACGCCGCCTTCGACCGCGTCCCATCGGTCGGCGACGGTCCCTTCGCGCGAGCATCGGACGCGGCCGATGTTGCCGTGCAGCTCGACGATCTTGCGGCTGCCTGCGCGCCGATGCAGGCCGTCGACGTTTTGCGTGACAACGATGCAATCCGCGATGCGGCGCTCGATGTCGACGAGCGCGTAGTGCGCCGGATTCGGTTCCGCTTGCGCGACGAGCTCGCGGCGCCATGCGTACCAATCCCAGACGAGCTTGGGATCGTTCTCGAATGCCTCGGGCGTTGCGAGCTGCAGAGGATCGAATCTCGCCCACAGCCCGGTTTGCGCATCGCGAAACGTCGGAACTCCCGATTCGGCGGAGACGCCCGCTCCGGTCAGGATCGCCGACGCAACGCGATCCGGCGAGCGCGCGTGCGATTTGTTCCAGGTCGCTGCTCTGGCGCATGTCGTGATTCAAGTCGAAGGCTTCCTGCACCGTGCTGTCGAGACGGGCGCGATCGGAGGCCAGATGATAAACTGCGTGCACTGTCGCGAGCGACATCGCACGTTCCCGCGACCCTCACGGATCCGACCATGTCCGGCAACACATTCGGCAAGCTCTTCTGCGTGACGTCCTTCGGCGAGTCGCACGGACCCGCCATCGGTTGCGTGGTCGACGGCTGTCCGCCCGGGCTCGCGCTCGACGCGAGCGACATTCAGCGCGACCTCGACCGCAGGAAGCCCGGCACTTCGCGTCACGTGACGCAGCGGCGCGAATCGGACACGGTGGAAATCCTTTCCGGCGTGTTCGAAGGAAAGACCACCGGCACGCCGATCGCGCTCCTCATCCGCAATGAGGACGCCCGCAGCAAGGACTACGCGTCGATCGCGGACACGTTTCGCCCGGGGCACGCGGACTACACGTACTGGCAGAAGTACGGGATTCGCGACTATCGCGGAGGAGGGCGCCAGTCAGCGCGCGAGACCGCGGTCCGTGTCGCGGCGGGCGCAATCGCGCGCAAGTGGCTGCGCGAGCATTACGACGTGTCGATCCGCGGCCATCTTACTCAGCTCGGCCCGCATCGAGTTCCTTTCAAGGGATGGGAGCACGTCGAGACGAACCCGTTCTTCGCCGCCAACGACGACATCGTCGCCGAGTTCGAGGCCTTCATGGATGCCTTGCGCAAGGCCGGCGACTCCTGCGGCGCGCGGATCACCGTGGTCGCGCAGAATGTGCCCGTCGGATGGGGCGAGCCGGTCGCCGACAAGCTCGACGCCGACATCGCGCATGCGATGATGGGCATCAATGCCGTCAAGGGTGTCGAGATCGGCTCCGGCTTCGCGAGCATCGCGCAGCGCGGCACCGAGCATTCCGACGAAATGACGCCGCAGGGCTTCGTCTCGAACAACGCCGGCGGCATTCTCGGCGGCATTTCCACCGGCCAGGACATCGTGGTATCGATCGCGGTGAAGCCGACGTCGTCGATCCGGCTCGACCGCAGGTCCGTCGACAAGGCCGGCAATCCGGTCATCGTCAACACGCACGGCCGTCACGACGCGTGCGTGGGCATCCGCGCGACGCCAATCGCGGAAGCGATGCTGGCGCTGGTCCTGATCGATCACGCGCTGCGCCATCGGGCGCAGAACGCCGACGTGAAGTGCGCGACGCCGCGCCTGGCGGCGTCGGCTCCCGGCGCGCTCAGCGCGTTGAAGCCGTCCGCGGGCGCCGTGGACAACCCGGATCCCGACGAGGCCTAGGACTTCCGCGTGACGCGCGCCTCGGCCTCGCCGCGCGCAAACTGCACGCCGATGGCTTGCCCTACCGCGACCTGCTCGGCGTCCTGCAGGATCGCGCCATCCGGTCCGGTGACGATGCTGTAGCCCCGATCGAGTACCGCCCGTGGGTTGAGATGACGCACGCTCTGCTCGAGCGCGCCAAGGCGCTGAGCGATGGCGGCGAGGCGCTCGCCGCCGGCGCGACGCCAGCGCTCTCGGGCATTCGCCAGCGTCGCGCTCTGCCGCGGCGTGGCGCGGAAAAGGCGGGCGAGATCCTTGCCGAGCGGCAAGAGACCGCGCCTCGGCCGTTCATACGCCATGACGCCCGCGCGCGCGATGCGCCGCGCGAGCACGGCCAGATTTTCCTGCCGCTGCGCGATGCGCTCCGCCGGATGCACGAGTCGCCGTGAAATCATGTCCAGATGCTGCATGCGCAGCTCGATCGCGCGCTCGACTGCTTTCCACCAGCGAGCGCTCGCCGCCGCGGCTGCCGCACGCAGCGCGAGGCGATCCGGAACGACGAGTGTTGCAGCCGCGGTAGGCGTCGGTGCGCGCATGTCCGCGACGAAGTCGCAAATCGTGAAATCGGTCTCGTGGCCGACGCCGCTGACGATCGGGATGCGCGACTCGAAAACCGCGAGCGCGACGCGCTCGTCGTTGAACGCCCAAAGGTCCTCGATCGAGCCGCCGCCGCGACAGACGATCAGCACGTCGACTTCAGCGCGCTTGTTTGCGATGGCAAGAGCCGCGGCAATGCTCGCGACGGCGCCCGCGCCCTGCACGGGTGTCGGATACACGATGACCGGGATCCCGGGCAGCCGACGTAGCAGTGTCGTGAGCACGTCGCGCAAGGCGGCGCCGTGGGGCGAAGTCACGATCCCGACCGCGCGCGGAAACGGCGGCAGCGCGCGCTTTCGGTCCGGGTGAAACCACCCAGCGGCCTCGAGCTTGGCCTTGAGCGCGGCGAACTTCTCGTAGAGCGCGCCCAAGCCCGCCAGGCGGACGGTTTCCACGGTGAGCTGGAACTCCCCGCGTGCTTCGTAGATGGTCGGCGTCGCGCGAACTTCGACGGAGAGCCCGTCCCTGAGAGTCACTTCGAGAAGCTGTGCGCGCTGCCGGAACATCACGCAGCGCACCTGGGCGTTCGCGTCCTTGAGCACAAAGTAGCAATGACCGGACGCCGCGCGAGTGAAGTTCGAGATCTCGCCGCTGACCCAGGCAAGGCCCAAGTGACGTTCGACAAGAAGTCGCGCCGAGCTGATCAGCAGCGATACCGGAAGCACCGTCCCGGGGTTCATGCGGGCGCCGACTTCAGCATCGCGGAAGGGTCACAGACGGACAGTGCCGCGACAGAAAATCGTTTGTCCATGACATCGCTGCGGCCGGATTTGCGCAAAATCAGCGCATCGACGCGTCTCGTGATGCGCGATCCGCGCTCGGCGTAGCCGCGTGAAATTATTACAACTATATGAAAAATAAGAGAAAAAATGAGGCAAAAATTTGGGCATGACAATGAAATCCCTACCCTGTGGGCCACTTAGCGAATAAATTTACAAGATATGCACACTTTTATCCACAGATATTGTGGAAAACGGATCGAGCCCGAAACCGGTAGTGGGGCTGCGAGCCTTGCTGCATGCGGGATTCGCGCCGGGTCATCGGTGCCTCTGGCATGGCGGTCAATGACGCGTCCGGGACCACCAGTTAGAATGCTTGTTCTTACCGATTTGTTCATGAACAAACGCAATGAGTGCTGCACTGCCACAAAATTTGTCAACACCGCTATCGTCGAACTTCCTGCGCCAGATCATCGCCGAGGATCTGCGCACCGGCAAGTACGGGGGCCGGGTCGTTACGCGCTTTCCCCCGGAGCCCAACGGATATCTCCATATCGGCCACGCGAAATCGATCTGTCTCAACTTTGGCCTGGCGGCAGAAAACGGCGGAGTCTGTCACCTTCGCTTCGACGATACCAATCCGGTCAAGGAGGACGTCGAGTATGAGGACTCGATCAAATCCGCCGTGCGATGGCTGGGATTCGATTGGGGCGAGCACCTCTATCACGCATCCGACTATTTCGATCGCCTGTACGAGTTCGCGCGGCACCTGATCAAGGCGGGCCTCGCCTACGTCGACAGCTCGTCGCCGGAGGAGATGCGCAGGCTCCGTGGCACGCTCACGGAAGCGGGTCGCGCGAGCCCGTTCCGCGAGCGATCGGTCGAGGAAAATCTCGATCTTTTCCGGCGCATGAAGGAAGGCGAGTTTCCCGACGGAGCGCATGTTCTGCGACTCAAGATCGACCTGGCCAGCCCGAACATGAATTTGCGCGATCCGGCGGTGTACCGCATCCGTCACATCTCGCATCACCGGACGGGCGACAAGTGGTGCGTCTATCCGCTCTACGATTACACGCACTGCATTTCCGACGCGCTGGAGCGCATCACTCATTCGATCTGCACCCTCGAGTTCCAGGACCATCGTCCGCTCTATGACTGGGTGATCGAGCGGCTCGCGGAGGCGGGTCTTCTGCAGCGACCGCTCCCGCAACAGCACGAATTCGCGCGGCTCAATCTCCTGTACACGGTGATGAGCAAGCGCCGGCTCCTCGAGCTTGTCGAAGGCGGCTACGTGGACGGATGGGACGACCCGCGCATGCCGACACTCGCGGGCTTGCGCAGGCGCGGCTATACGCC
Organism: uncultured beta proteobacterium; assembly: GCA_963730465.1. Lineage (GTDB taxonomy): Bacteria > Pseudomonadota > Gammaproteobacteria > Burkholderiales > Casimicrobiaceae > PALSA-1003. The sequence goes on from CAVSRR010000006.1 coordinate 259,947, forward strand.
GGAATCGATTCGGCTCTTCGCCGAGCGCATCGGCGTCTCCAAGGCCGATCAGTGGATCGACATGAGCGTGCTTGAAGACTGCCTGCGCGACGATCTCAACGTGCGCGCGCAACGGCGCATCGCCGTGCTCGACCCCGTTCGGCTGATCATCGATAATTATCCCGAGGGTCGCGAGGAAGACTGCTTCCTGCCCAACCATCCGCAGCAACCGGAGCTGGGCACGCGCGCATTGCCGTTTTCGCGCGAGCTCTGGATCGAGCGTGACGACTACAACGAAGAGCCGCCCAAAGGATACTTTCGGCTCTCGCCGGGCAAGGAAGTGCGTCTGCGCTACGCCTTCGTGGTCAAATGCGTCGGCGCCGACAAGGACGCGACCGGCAAGGTGACGGCGGTCCACTGCACATACGATCCGGAAACGCGCAGCGGAACGCCCGGCGCCGAGACACGCAAGGTCAAGGGCAACATTCACTGGCTGTCTGCGCCGCACGCCAAGCGCGCCGAGGTTCGTCTCTATGATCGCCTGTTCGTTGCGCCGCAGCCCGGGCGCGCCACCGACTCCGTCAACGCGGGCTCGTCCCCGACGCTCGCCGTCGAGGTCGATGACGACGTGGTGATCGAGGAGGCTATCGAGCGGAATTATCTCGACGATCTCAATCCGCGCGGCAAGCAGATCGTCGAGGCGTACGTCGAGCCGTCGCTGGACGGGGTCGCGCCCGAAACGCGGTATCAGTTCGAGCGCCACGGCTACTTCGTCGCCGATATCCGCGACACGCGGCCGGGGGCCGCGGTATTCAATCGTGCCGTGACCCTGCGCGACTCGTGGGGTCAGAAGCCAGGCGCGTCCTCGGGCAAGACCACCGTCGCCTAGAGCTTTCGCGCGCTCCGGGTTACGCGCGCCGCGCTTGCTTCGGGGGCACCAGCCGCTTCCGCTGTTCGCGAACACGCTCGCCGCGATACACTGATCCCCCGCGCGCATTTTGGAGAAACGCCATGAAGCGCATCGTCCTGTTCGTGCTCACCAACCTTGCCGTGATGGTCGTTATCTCGATCGTCGTGCGGCTGCTCGGCCTCGACCGCGCCCTCTCAGCGAACGGACTCGACCTTCCATCGCTGCTGGTCTATTCGGCGGTGGTCGGCTTTGCCGGCGCGATCATTTCCTTGCTGATGTCGAAGACGGTCGCCAAGTGGTCGACCGGAGCGCAGGTGATCGACACTCCGGCCGACGAAAGCCAGGCGTGGCTGCTGGCGACGGTCAAGAGGCTCGCTGACAAGGCCGGGATTGCCGCACCGCAGGTCGCAATCTACAACGGCGACCCCAACGCCTTCGCGACCGGCGCATTTCGCAACTCCGCCCTGGTCGCGGTCTCCACCGGCCTTCTGAGCTCGATGTCGCGCGATGAAATCGAGGCGGTCCTCGGCCACGAGATGGCGCACGTCGCGAACGGCGACATGGTTACCATGACGCTCATTCAGGGTGTCCTCAACACCTTCGTCGTGTTCCTGGCGCGTGTGGTCGCGTTTTTCGTCGACAAGATCGTCTTCCGCACGGAGCGCGGCACCGGACCGGGGTATTTCATCACCGTCCTCGTCTGTCAGCTCGTCTTCGGCATTCTGGCTTCGATCATCGTCGCCTGGTTTTCACGCCACCGCGAGTTTCGCGCCGATGCCGGTAGCGCGCAGTACCTCGGCACGCCGCAGCCGATGATGCGTGCGCTGGCGCGGCTGGGGGGCGTTCCCGCGGGAGAGTTGCCGAAATCGCTGAACGGATTCGGCATAACCGACAAGTCGGGTATCGCTTCCCTGTTCGCCACGCATCCGCCGATCGAAGAGCGGATTCGCGCACTTCAGGCGATGGGCGCAGGCCGCTCGTAGCAATGCAGCGAAAGACGATCAAGGCAATTGCGATGGCTCAGGATCAGAAATACAAGATCGAGGTCGAGGACGACAAAGGCATCTGGCACGACGAGCGCGGCGCCGACGGCGCGCCGCTGATCTTCGACGACGAAGGTGCGGCGCGCGCCAAGCTCGCGGAGCTCTACCCGGTGCTGGTCAAGATGGAGAACTACGGCGGCGGCAAGCGAACCCGCGTCATTCGGGTACTCGTCGACGAAGACGACTGGCCTGCGCGTCGCGGTACCTAGCGCCGGAGCGGAGAGGCGCGACCGCCTAGAGCGGAGGGATGAACCCGTCCTTCCCCACCTGGATGCGGTCGACGAGCATTGATCCATCGCTCTGCGTGGCGCCGGAGACGACGACATGCGCGCCCACAACCAGCAACGAGGCATCGCCGGGCTCGACCATGACGACAGGCGTGTCCTTCGGCACAACAACCACCTTCTCGCCGCCTTTGTATTGCAGCGTCATCCGTCGTTCCTGATCATCGGATGTGACGGCCGCAACGGTCGCGTTGGTCATGGTGCGTCCAGCGCCGGCACGCGCGGGGCTGACCGACGCAACGGTCGCATTGGTCATGGTGCTTCCCGTCGCGGCGTCCATCGGCCGGTGGCCTTCTCCCGTGCCGCGCATCGACTCGTCGAAAATGTGCACTTCGGAAGCGATAAGCGTCCCGTCCGGGCCGGGCGTCGCCGTCGTGCCGAGGAAACTGCCCGTGTTGATCTTCGTCGGGTCGGCGTGTGCGCGCGAGCTGATCGAGACCTTGTCGGCGAGCTTGAGCGGGACGATTTGCCCGCTGTCCGCCTTGAGCTGAAGCGTCTTGCCGCTGACGGCGGTGATATCCCCGCGTATGCGCGGAGCGGGGGTCTGGGCGTGAGCGAATCCCCCGGCAGCGATGCAGGCGCCGAGGAAGAGTCTGGACAGAAGGTGAATGCGGGCCATGTCGGGGGCTCCGGTCGGGGGCAAAAAAGTTCGACGGCGGATTCGACGAAGAGTTCGCCCTCGCCGCTCCATCACATGGGAGGTACGAGCCCGTCCTTGCCGACCGCGACGCGCGCCAGCGGTCAGCGTGCCGTCCGGCTGGCGCGCCGCGCTCACGAGCACATGCGCGCCCGGCTTGAGCATGGCGCGGTCCCCCGGCTCGAAGGTGACGATCGGCGCGGAGGCGGGGACCGTGATGACTTTTTCTCCGTCCTTGTAGCGCAGCGTCATGCGTCGCGACGGGCCCATGGAGACGACCTCCGCCACGGTGGCATTGGTCATCATGCTGCCCGGCTGAAGGTCCCAGGGATAGTGACCTTCGCCGCTGCCTCTTCCCGATTCGGGAAAGACCAGCACCTCGAGCGCGGTTTGCGTCCCATCGCTCTGAGGCATCGAGGCGACCCCTACGAACGCGTTGGGCGTGATCGCCTCGATGCCGACCTTGGCCACGGCGGTGACGACGTAGGTGTCCGCGAGCTTGATGGTCAGCATTTCGCCACTGCGCTCCTTGACCTTGAGCATAGTGCCGTCGATCGAGACCACGTCGCCGCGAATGCGCTGCGTCGGCGACGGGCGTTTGCGCCAGCGCAAGACAAGGCACAAGGAACAACAGCGCGAGCAGCTTCGTTGTGCGATTCATGGGGATCTCCTGGGCGAACGGGGATGAGTATGTCTGCGCCGGGCCGTCGCCGCTACCGTCCGGACCGCGCGCCGCATACCGCGCGCAAACAGCCGCGCGCTCGGAATAATTCCGCGACGTCAGAGTCGTCAGGTTTTTCGCGGAAGTAAAAAAACACACGGCCGGCCACCGCGAAGCGATGACCGGCCGTCTGGACGAAAGGCGCGCTCGCAGGAACGGCGCGCTGACCCAAGCGAATTACTTGAGGTGGTTTGAGACCAGCTTGGTCATTTCGAACATCGACACCTGCTTCTTGCCGCCGAAAACCTGCTTTCAGTTTTTCGTCGGCGTTGATCAGGCGCCTGTTGATCGAGTCCTGCAGCTTGTTCTTCTTGATGTAGTCCCAGATTTTCTTGGTGACTTCGGTACGCGGCAGCGGCATTGCGCCCACGACTGCGGCCAGCGCGCCTGTCGGCGTCATTGCCTTCATGAATGCAGCGTTGGGTTTGCGCTTCGCAGCGGGCTTCTTTGCGGCTTTTTTCGGTGCGGCTTTTTTCGGTGCAGCCTTTTTCGCCGGGGCTTTCTTCGCTGCCGGTTTCTTAGCCGCGGGTTTCTTCGCGGCCGGCTTCTTTGCGGGCTTCTTTGCAGCTTTCTTGGCAGTAGCCATTGCTCTCCTTCCTGGTGGTTGATCGCTTCATGCGACGGCGATGAAAATGGAGTCAGGGCAGATCTCCTGTCGACGGCCCCTGCACCCCATCGGGCAAATATACCGCATTCTCGTCGGCGTGGTGTGCAAATTCTGTCTCGTTATCGTGAGGCGCCGGTCGGGCTGTTGCGCCGGCGAAAAGGAATGGCGCCCGCCTTCTGCCCGGCCGAGTGCGATTCGCTGCGGGAGTCTTCGGCCGGGCTCGGTCGCTGCGGCTGTTCCCCGGCGCCGTCAGGAAGGTGACTGGAGACGACGTATCGTGCGCCACGGACACCACCGCACCGGGCGAGCGTCAAATCACCGATAATCGGGTGACAGTCTCCGTCGGGCACTTCCGCAATGAGCATTGCCGATATACGCCACGAATATCATCGCGCCACGCTGGATGAAAGCGACGTCGATGCCAGTCCCATCGCGCAATTCGAGCGCTGGCTGGCCGACTCCGAGCGAGCCGAGGTTCCCGAGCCGACGGCGATGACGCTCGCCACCGTCGCAGACGATGGGCGGCCGGCGGCTCGGATCGTCTTGCTCAAAGGCGTCGACTCGCAGGGCTTCCTGTTCTTCACGAACTACGACAGTCGCAAGGGCCGGGAGCTCGCCGGACACCCGTTGGCGGCGCTGCTGTTTCATTGGGTCGTACTGGAGCGCCAGGTGCGCATCGAGGGAAGTATCAGCAAAGCGCCCGAGACCGAGTCGGATGCCTACTTCGCGTCCCGTCCGCGATTGTCCCGAATCGGTGCGTGGGCGTCTCCGCAGAGCAAACCGATCCCCGATCGCAACTGGCTCGAGCGCGAGTTCAGCGCGGCGCAACAGCGTTACGGCGACTCCGATCCCATCCCGCGGCCGCCGCACTGGGGCGGTTATCGGCTGCTGCCCTCGACGATCGAGTTCTGGCAGGGACGGCCATCGCGGCTGCACGACCGTATCCGCTATCAACGCGAGGGTACGCACTGGCGCATCGAGCGGCTGGCGCCGTGAGCGACCCGGAGAGGCCCCACGCCTATGCGTTTCCGGCGCTGATCGTCCTCGGCATCCTCAATCACACCGTTCTCGCGGGTAGCCGCGTGACGGTGGCTCTCTACGCGTTGTCGCTCGGCGCTTCCGCGTTCGTGGTCGGCACGCTGATCGGTCTCTACGCGTTTCTGCCGATGCTGCTCGGCGTGTACGCCGGCCGCCTGTGCGATCGCATCGGGGTTCGCAAGCCCATGCTGCTCGGCTCCTGCGGCGTGGCGCTCGCGGCGCTCCTTCCGTGCCTCCTGCCGGGAATCGGCCCTCTCTTTGTCACCACCGCACTTCTCGGTGTGTCCTTCATGCTCTTTCAGGTCGCGACGCAGAACGCGACCGGGATGTTCGGTCATGCATCTGACCGTGCCAGGCATTTTTCCTGGCTCGCGCTCGGCTACTCGATCTCGGGTTTCTGCGGACCTCTGGTCAGCGGCCTGATGATCGACAACGCGAGCTTCCACGCCACGTTCGCGCTGCTGGCGGTTCTGCCGCTGATTCCTGTCGCTGTCCTGTCACGGGACGTCCTCAGGCTGCCTGGCCCGCATCCCGTCGCGGCGAATCGCGTGTCGGGAAGCATCGCGGAGCTCTTTCGCAATCCGCATTTGCGGCGCGTCTTCATCGTCAACGCTCTGATGGCGGTAGCGTGGGACCTGCATTCGTTCTTCGTCCCGATTTACGGCGCGACCATCGGCCTTTCGGCATCTCGCATCGGGGTCATTCTTGCAGCATTCGCGGCCGCAACTTTCGCCGTCCGCTTGTTCACGGCAAGGATCGCACGGCAATTCTCGGAGTTTCAGGTGCTGACCGTCGCCCTGTTCATCTCGGCGGTCGCGTACGCGCTGTTTCCATTCGTGAAAGAGTTCGCCGCACTGATGGCGATATCGTTCACTCTCGGTCTCGCGCTCGGCTCAGGGCAGCCGATGGTGATGTCGCTGCTTCATAGCATTGCGCCGGCGGGTCGCGTCGGCGAGGCCGTTGGCGTGCGAATGGCGATCATCAACGCGTCGACGTTCGCCATGCCGCTCCTGTTCGGCGCGGTCGGGTCGACGCTCGGGCTCGCCCCTGTTTTCTGGACCATCGGCGCCGCGCTGGCGGGCGGCGGCTTTCTGGCCCGGCGTCCGTAGCGCGGGCCGTGTTGCGCGCTATCGGCGCTTGAGGCGGTCGAAGCTGCGCGTCCTCGCTTACGCCCGGCGTACCGACCGCGACCGCGGTGCGATAATCGCGCCTCCTTGCGTTCGGGGAAGGGCAGTCATGATCGGATTTGGCACGAGGGGCGGCGCAAGCAGCCGTCGCTTCTGAAGGGCGGCGGCGTGTTCGTCGTCCGGGTCGTCCGCCGCCTGCGCGAGGCGCGCGTCGGGCGCGTCGCCGCCAGCCTGGCGTTTACGACGCTGCTCGGCATCGTGCCGCTGTTCACGGTCGCGCTCGTGTACGTGGCGCGCTTTCCTGTCTTTAACCAATGGCTCGATGCGCTGGAGCCGTTCCTGGTTAAATTTCTGCTGCCCGACAGCAGCAGTGCCGTGCGCCAGTACCTGGCGGAGTTCACGACCAAGGCCGCCGGTATCCAGGGCATCGGAACTTTGTTTCTGATTGTTACCGCGGTGCTGCTCGTGGCGCAGACCGAACGCGAGATCAACGCCATCTGGGGGATCCACGAGGGGCGCTCGCTGCCTCGGCGCGTCGTGGTCTATGCGCTTGGTTTCGTCGCCGTGCCAGCGCTGATCGGCGGCGCGGTGCAACTCACGTCGTGGACGATCGAGCAATCGATTGCCGTAGTGCCAGGCGTGTCCGCAGCGCTGTCGTTTCTCGTGCAGCCGATCGAAATCGCGATCGCGGCGCTGGTCCTGACCATGATCTACAAGCTCGTCCCCGCGCGCCGAGTGCCCATCGAGCACGCGCTGACCGGCGGCTTGCTCGCGGCGACCGCATTCGAGCTGGCAAAGGTCGGGTTCAAGGTCTACATCACGCACGTCCCGACGTACCGCGTCGTTTACGGCGCGCTAGCCACGCTGCCGCTGTTCCTGATCTGGATATATGTGTCGTGGATCATCCTGCTGGTGGGTGCCGCGGTGACGGCGACGCTTGGCGACGGACGCAGCGGAGCGCAATCGTAGGTGGCGCTCATCAGGAATCGCCACACAAGACGCAAAGCTCGGCTTGCCGAATCGGGGTGTCCACGCTAGAGTCGCGCTTTGTCTCGCGGAGTCCCCTGACGTGTGGTCGATTATTCAAGCGGCGGGCTGGCCGATCTGGCCGCTGGTCTTTGCCTCGGTTGTCGCCCTGTCGCTGATCTTCGAGCGCATGTGGTCATTGCGGCAGAGCGTCGTCGCACCGCCAGGAATGGTCGATCGCGTTCTGGCCGAATACAAGCGCGACGGCGTCACTTCCGAGCTGCTGTCAAAGACGGCGCATCAGGGACCGCTGGGCCGTGTGCTCGCAGCGGGGCTCGCGAACGTCAAGAGTCCCAGGCCGGTGATGAAGGAGGCGATCGAGGAGGTCGGACGCATCGTCAGTCACGATCTCGCGCGCTTCCTGACCACGCTGGGCACGATTGCGGCCATGTCGCCGCTTGCTCGGGCTGTTCGGCACCGTGATAGGGATGATCGAGATTTTCGGGTCGCAAACCGCCGCGGGATCCAATCCGATTCAGCTCGCGCATGGCATTTCGGTCGCGCTGTACAACACGGCCCTGGGACTGATCGTCGCCATTCCGAGCATGATCTTCTATCGCCATTTCCGAGCCAAGGTGGACGACCTCACGGTCGAAATGGAGCAGCAGGCGATCAAGCTGGTCGAGCTCGCGCACGGCGAGCGTAAGTGACGCGGAATTCGGCGTGAATTTTCGGGGCAACACCGCGCGGGAGGAGCCGGAGATCAACTTCATTCCGTTGATCGACGTGCTGCTCGTGATCCTGATTTTTCTGATGGTCACCACGACCTATCAGCGCGTTGCCGAGCTTCAAATCACGCTTCCGGAGGCCGACGCCGAAGCGATGAAGCAGCGCCCGAAGGAAATCAACATCGGCGTGGACGTGCAGGGTCGCTATGTCATCGACAGGACCGTCTTCCCGTTCACCACGGTCAATGCGCTGGCTGAAATACTCACCAAGGCCTCGGGCGGAGCCACCGACGCCGTGGTCATTATCAGCGCCGACGCCAACTCGACGCACCAGTCGGTGATCCACGTGATGGAAGCCGCACGCCTGGCGGGCCTCACGCACATCACATTCGCAACGCAAACGACGGGTAAGTGACGCAGACGTCCAAGAGCAAGACCCGCAGGGTCGCCGCGATTGGAAACGGCTGCGTCATCCCCGCGCAAGCGGGGATCCATGTTGCGAGCGTGAACGGCCAATGGGTTCCCGCTTTCGCGGGAATGACGATACGTGGGGGGACGGGTCGTCTAAGGTTTGTCACGCATCCGTCCAAGAGCAAGACGCGAAGGGTCACGGCGATTGGCAACGGATGCGTCATCCCCGCTCATGTGGGTAACTGCGCGGGGATCCATGTTGCGAGCGTGAACGGCCAATGGGCTCGCGTTTATCGCGGTGCCGGCGCGCGGATCAACGACCGGATCGCGTCATGAGCTTCGCCGACCGCCTCGTCGGCGCGTGGTACGCGCCGCGCCTGACGCTGCTGACCGCCGCGCTGACTCCCCTGAGTGTCCTCTTTCAAGCGGCGGTTGCGTTGCGCCGCGCTCTCTACCGCGTTGGCGTCTTGCGCGCGCAGCGACTTCCGGTTCCGGTCGTGGTGATCGGCAACGTGACCGTCGGAGGAAGCGGCAAGACGCCGCTGACCATCGCGCTGACGCGCGCACTGAGAGCTCGGGATTGGCGCCCAGGTATTGTCAGTCGTGGGTACGGCGGCGCGGCCTCGGGACCGCGCGCGGTGGAGGAACGCTCGACCGCGGACGAAGTGGGTGACGAGCCCGTGCTCCTCGCTCGCACGGGGACGCCCGTTTGGATCGGACGCGATCGCGTCGCCGCGGCAAAGGGGCTCCTCGACGCGCATCCCGAATGCAACGTCGTCGTTGCGGATGACGGATTGCAGCACTACGCCATGGCCCGCACCGTCGAGATCGCCGTCATCGATTCGAGCCGTGGCCTCGGCAACGGCCGCATGCTCCCCGCGGGACCGCTTCGGGAACCCGCATCGCGACTGGACGAGGTCGACGCCGTGGTGCGCCTGGTGCGAACTCCCGCGGCACGGCTGTCGGCGCGGGAGTCGACCATGTCGTTGACCGGTGACGCTTTCGTGCGGATCAACGCGCCGACAATCGTCGCTTCAGCGCGATCGTTTCGTGCAGCGGGCGTTCACGCCGTCGCCGGGATCGGCAATCCCGAGCGATTCTTCGAGCATCTGCGCTCGCTCGGGATCGACGCCCGCTGCCACGCGTTTCCGGACCATCATCGGTTTACAGCGGCGGACCTGTCGTTTTCCGACGCGTCCGCCGTTCTGATGACCGAGAAGGATGCGGTAAAATGCCTCGCATTCGCGGACGACCGCTGCTGGGCGCTGCCCGTGCTCGCCGCCATCGACGATTCGCTCGTGGCGCTCATCGAGGAAAGGCTTCGTGGATCCCAAACTGCTTGAGATGCTCGTCTGTCCGGTCACCAAGGGGCCGCTGATCTACGACCGGCAGCGCCAGGAGCTCATTTCCAAGTCGGCGCGTCTGGCCTACCCGATTCGCGACGGCATTCCCGTCATGCTTGAAGAAGAGGCACGCAGGCTCGAACCCGCGGAATACGATCCGGCGGGAAAATGAATGGCGGCTGAGCGCGCGAGCACAGCACGCGATCGAGCGAGGCGATGAGCGCTCCGTTCACGGTTCTGATTCCCGCGCGATACGCGTCGACGCGGCTTCCGGGCAAGCCTCTGCTTGATATCGCCGGCAAGCCGATGGTCGTGCGCGTCGCCGAGCGCGCGTTGGCGAGCGGTGCGGCGCGCGTGGTCGTCGCCACCGACGACGAACGCATCCGAGTCGCGGTGCGCGATCACGGCATCGACGTGGTGATGACGCGAAGCTCGCACCCCACGGGAACCGACCGACTCTCCGAAGCGGCGGCACAGCTCGGCCTCGACGACGAGGCTATCGTGGTCAACGTCCAGGGCGACGAGCCGCTGCTCGAGCCCGAACTGATCACGAACGTCGCGCGCAACCTCACCGAGCACGCCGACGCATCGATCGCAACCGCGTGCCACCTGATCTCGGACCCGTCCGAGGCGTTCAACCCCAACGTGGTCAAGGTCGTCCTCGATCGCGAGGGATATGCGCTGTATTTCAGCCGCGCGACCATACCGTGGGCGCGCGATGAGTTTGCAGTCTCGCCGAAGAAGCTTCCGCTCGATCTTCCACTGTATCGCCACCACGGGCTCTACGCGTACCGCGTCGCGTTTCTGCGCCGATACCCGACGCTCACTCCGGCGACAATCGAGCGTTTCGAAGCGCTGGAGCAACTTCGCGCCCTATGGCACGGGTATCGGATCATCGTAAGCGTCACGCGCGGAGCGCCGGCGCCCGGCGTCGACACCGAAGAAGATCTCGAGCGCGTGCGCGCGCTGTTTTCCGCCGCCGCCGGGACCGTTTGACCGCCGCTGCGATTCCGGACAGAATCGCCGGGCAACTGCCGGGCAAGCGCGGATCGACGAGAAGTTGGCATCGCGGGGCGCGGGTACTGCGTCGCGCAGTCTGCATCGTGCATTCTTTTTCCACCGTATTTCGACCGATCGTCGTCACCCTATGCGACTGATACTGCTCGGACCGCCCGGCGCGGGTAAGGGGACCCAGGCGGGTTTCGTGACGCAGGCCTACAGCATTCCCCAGATCTCCACCGGCGACATGCTGCGATCTGCGGTCAAGGCGGGAACGCCGCTGGGACTCGCGGCAAAAAAAATCATGGACTCGGGAGCGCTCGTGTCCGACGACGTCATCATCGCCCTCGTCAAGGAGCGCCTCAAGCAGGCCGACTGCGCTCACGGCTACCTGTTCGACGGATTTCCGCGGACCATCCCCCAGGCCGATGCGATGAAGAACGCCCCGGTCGCGATCGACTACGTGCTGGAGATCGACGTGCCCGACGCGTCGATCGTCGAGCGCATGAGCGGGCGCCGCGTGCATCCGGCATCGGGACGCACGTATCACATCAAGTTCAATCCGCCCAAGGTCGCCGGACACGACGATGTGACCGGGGAGCCGCTCATTCAGCGCGACGACGACAAGGAGGAGACCGTCACCAAGCGCCTCGCGGTCTACCATCAGCAGACCGAGCCCCTAGTCGCGTATTACTCGAAGTGGTCGGGCGCCAATGGCGCAGGCGCGCCGAAGTATCGCAAGGTGGACGGCACGGGGCCGGTCGAGGCCATCAAGGCAGCCGTGCTCGCGGCGCTGCAAAGCTGAAGCAGCGGATGCCCGCGTATCGGTCTGTGACCGGTGCCGGTCGTTGTACGCTTTCCTGACTCACGGGGAGCTCAAAACATGCAAAAACGAAATGCGTTCTACGCGCAATCCGGCGGCGTCACTGCCGTGATCAACGCCACGGCGTGCGGGGTGATACAGACCGCGCGGGCGCACAAGGGTCGCATCGGCAAGGTGTACGCGGGGCGCAACGGCATCATCGGCGCGCTGACGGAGGACCTGATCGACACCAGCCGTGAGACGACTCGCGCCATCGCCGCGCTGATGCACACGCCCGCGGGCGCCTTCGGCTCGTGCCGCTATCAGCTCGCGAGCATCGACAAGAATCGCGCGCAATACGAAAGGCTGATCGAAGTCTTTCGTGCGCACGACATAGGCTACTTTTTCTACAACGGCGGCAACGATTCCGCGGACACCTGCCTCAAGGTGTCGCAGATCTCGGCGCGGCTCGGGTACCCGATCACGGCGGTGCACGTTCCGAAGACGGTCGACAACGACCTTCCGATCACCGATTGCTGTCCGGGCTTCGGCTCGGTTGCCAAGTACGTCGCGGTCTCGATGCGCGAAGCCGCGTTCGACGTGGCCTCGATGGCCAAGACATCGACGCGCGTTTTCGTGCTCGAGGTGATGGGACGGAACGCCGGTTGGATCACCGCGGCGGTTGGTCTCGCCGACGACGAAGCGACGCCTATCCCGCTGGTCCTGCTGTTCCCGGAAATCGCGTTCGACGAAGGCCGCTTTCTCGCGCTCGTCGATGAAAAGGTCAAGAAATTCGGATACTGCTGCATCGGCGTTTCGGAAGGCCTGAAGAGCGCGCAGGGCGCGTTGATGGCCGAGGCCGGCACCAAGGACGCGTTCGGCCACGCGCAACTCGGCGGCGTGGGTCCGATGATCGCGTCGCTGGTCAAGGACCGCCTCGGGCACAAATTCCACTGGGCGGTCGCGGACTATCTGCAGCGCGCCGCGCGGCATCTGGCGTCGAAGACCGACGTCCTGCAGGCGTATGCGGTGGGCAAGGCCGCAGTCGAGCTGGCGCTCGCGGGCCGGAACGCGGTGATGCCGGCGATCATCCGCACGTCCGACGCGCCGTACCGGTGGAAGATCGAACCGGCGCCGCTGGACAAGGTTGCCAATGTCGAGAAGAAGCTGCCGCACGACTTCATCCGCGCGGACGGATTCGGCATAACCGCCAGGGCGCGCACATACCTGGCACCGCTCATCCGTGGAGAGGACTTCCCGCCGTTCAGGAACGGTCTGCCGCAGTACGTGCGATTGAAGAATGCCACGGTGCCGCGGAAGCTCGCGTCCGACTTCAAGATCTGACCAACCGAGGACCCGGCAAAATGGTCAAGCATGTCGACTACTACTTCACGCCGGTGTCGCCGTGGACCTACCTCGGCCACGACCGCCTTGTCGAGATTGCCTCCAAGCACGGCGCCGCGATCTCGGTCAAACCGGTCGACTACGGACGCATTTTCCCGGCATCGGGCGGCCTTCCGCTCAAGCAGCGTGCGCCTCAGCGCCAGGCCTATCGCCTGGTCGAGTTGGCGCGATGGTCGAAGCATCTCGGCAAATCACTCAACTTGAACCCCGGGCATTTTCCCGTTCCGCCGGATGCGGCCGCGAGATGGATCATCGCCGCGCGGGCAGGCGGGGAGGCCGATGCCCTGCGCCTCTCCGGGGCCTTGCTGCGCGCGGTCTGGGTCGAGGAGCGCGATATTTCCGACGCAGCGACGCTGGCGTCGATTGCGAGCGAGCAGGGGCTTGACTCGGCGGCGGTGGCTGCGCGCGCGGCAACGCCGCAGGCCGAGTCGCACTACGCCGCGCTGACGCAGGAGGCCATGGACCGTCAGGTCTTCGGCGCGCCGACCTATGTTTATCGCGACGAGTTGTTCTGGGGACAGGATCGGCTCGACTTTTTGGACCTTGCACTGGCAAAATAGCGTGTTTTGGGGCTGTTACGCCCCAGGCTGAAGCCGGTATCCGCCTCAGTCGGCGATTGACCGGCGTCGCGATTCTCGACAAGCACGAAGCGCGCACCATAAAACACGACCGGCGCGGAAAAGCGATCCGGTTGCCACGATTCTGTTTTGCCACTTGAGGGGATGTTCATGTCAACCGCACTAATGTTCGCGCTCGCGTGCGCGGTCGCCGCGCTTTTGTACGGAGGCTGGTCCATCAGCTGGATCATGGCCAGGCCGAGCGGCAACGAGCGTATGCGCGAGATCGCCGCGGCGATCCAGACCGGAGCGCAGGCGTATCTCAACCGGCAGTACACGACCATCGGCATCGTCGGCGTCGTGCTGCTCATCATCATCGCCTGGGCGCTCGGCGCTCGTACCGCGGCCGGCTTCGCGGTCGGCGCGATCCTGTCGGGCCTCGCCGGCTTCATCGGCATGAACGTCTCGGTGCGCGCCAACGTGCGCACCGCGGAAGCCGCTCGCACGGGCCTCAACGAGGCGCTGGCGGTTGCGTTCCGCGGCGGCGCCATCACCGGTCTTCTTGTCGTGGGCCTCGGCCTGCTCGGCGTTGCGGGCTTCTATGTGTACCTCGTGCAATCGGCGGCGAGCACGCCGGACATGATGGGCAAAGGCTTGCACACGATTATCGAGCCGCTGGTCGGGCTCGCCTTTGGTGGATCGCTCATCTCGATCTTCGCGCGGCTGGGCGGGGGCATATTCACCAAGGGCGCGGATGTGGGCGCCGATCTCGTCGGCAAGGTCGAGGCGGGCATACCCGAGGACGATCCGCGCAATCCTGCGGTGATCGCCGACAACGTAGGCGACAACGTCGGCGATTGCGCCGGCATGGCGGCCGATCTGTTCGAGACGTACGCAGTGACCATCGTCGCCACCATGCTGCTCGGCGCGCTGCTGTTGCCGGGCCAGGCGGAAGCCGCGGTGACCTATCCGCTGGCACTCGGCGGATTCTCCATCCTTGCGTCGATCGTGGGCTGCTTCTTCGTCAAGGCGCGCGCGGGCGGCAAGATCATGAACGCGCTCTACCGCGGCCTGATGGTCGCGGGAGGCATCTCGGCGATTGGCTTCTGGTTCATCACCGACAAGATGATGAGCGGGGTGGTCGCGACCGACCCGCAACTGACGACGATGCACCTGTGGGGAGCTGGCCTTATCGGCCTCGCCCTGACAGCGGCGATGGTGGTGATCACCGAGTACTACACCGCGACCGAGTACAAGCCGGTGCGCCACGTGGCGCAAGCATCGACTACCGGGCATGCGACCAACATCATCGCCGGACTCGGCGTTTCGATGAAGTCGACGGCATGGCCGGTGATCTCGGTGTGCATCGCGATTCTTGCGTCGTACTGGCTTGCGGGCCTCTATGGCATCGCCGTTGCCGCCACCGCGATGCTTTCCATGACCGGGATCATCGTTGCGCTCGACGCGTATGGCCCCATCACCGACAACGCCGGCGGCATCGCCGAGATGGCGGATCTTCCCGAGTCGGTGCGCGCCATCACCGATCCGCTCGACGCGGTCGGCAACACGACCAAGGCGGTGACCAAGGGTTATGCAATCGGGTCCGCAGGACTCGCCGCGCTGGTGCTCTTCGCCGACTACACGCACGCCCTGGAAGGCTCGAACATCCGCGTGAGCTTCGATCTGTCGAATCACATGGTCATAGTCGGCCTGTTCCTGGGCGGCTTGATTCCCTACCTCTTCGGCGCGATGGCGATGGAAGCGGTCGGCCGCGCGGCGGGTGCGGTGGTCGTCGAGGTGCGGCGCCAGTTCAAGGAGATTCCGGGGATCATGGCTGGAACGGCGAAGCCCGAGTACGGCGTGGCGGTCGACATGCTGACCAAGGCCGCGATCCGCGAGATGCTGATCCCGTCGCTATTGCCGGTGCTGGTTCCGGTCATCGTCGGTCTGGTCCTCGGGCCGCAGGCGCTGGGCGGTTTGCTGATGGGCACCATCATCACGGGCCTCTTCGTGGCGATCTCCATGACGACCGGCGGCGGCGCGTGGGACAACGCCAAGAAATACATCGAGGACGGACACTACGGCGGCAAAGGCTCGGACGCGCACAAGGCCGCGGTGACCGGAGACACGGTCGGCGATCCGTACAAGGACACCGCAGGACCGGCCGTGAATCCGCTGATCAAGATCATCAACATCGTTGCGCTGATGATCGTGCCGCTGCTTGCGCTGCACGGCGCCGGCGATCGCAAGGCAGTTGCGCCGGCTGCGCCTGTTGCGTCCGTCGCGCCGGCAGCTGCGCCGGCGACCGTCGCTCCCGCCGCGAGCGCCGTTCCCGCGGGAGGGTCGTTCGTAGCAGGGCCCGCGACGTCCGCGCCCATGATGACGGTCTATTTCGCTTCGGGCGCATCGGCGCTGCCCGGTGATCCGCAACAGGGGCTCGCCCCGGTCCTCACATATCTAAAGGCGAACGCCGGCAGTAAGGTATCGATCTCCGGTTTCCACGATGCGACGGGCAATCTCGCTCAAAACCAGGAGTTGGCAAAGCAGCGTGCACTGAACGTCCGCGAAGCACTAAGGTCCGGCGGCATTTCGGACGACCGAATCCAGATGGACAAGCCACAAGAGACAATGGGCGGAAGCGACAGCAACGAAGCGAGACGCGTGGACGTGACAGTGAAGTAGGCACGCCGCAGCTTGATGAACGACGACGGCGGTCGCGAGACCGCCGTTTTTCATGGCGACGTTCATGGCGAGCCGCTTGCGACAGCACGATGCGGCGCCTAATGCCGACATCGCTTGACGCGAGTGCATCGCGGATTTCATGGTCATCGCGCGGCGCGTCGGCGACATCGAGTTACGCGTGCCGGCGCGCTCCGCGGCATCGGGGCAGCTTTTGAGTTAGCATGTCCTGTTCCTGCTACGCGGTATCGAATCCTTCGCCGCCCAAGCAGTCCACTCCGTTCTCCAGCGCTCCGGCCGCTCGCGGGCCACCAGGAGGTATTTCTTGAAGAATCCAGGCCGCACGTCAGTGTTCGTCATGCTCCTCGTTGTCGCGGGACCCATTGCGGACGCTGCCGCGGCGGATCGTGTTCATCCAGGACAGTGGGAAACCACCGTCGACTCGGGTGGCCGGACCCGCACCATGCAGAGCTGCCTTACGCCGGCGGAGGCGCAGGTGATGAATGGCGACGAGGCAATGCTCAGGGATGGGATTGAAAAGGCGACGGCTGCCAGCGGCTGCAAGGTGACCGCCGTGAAGGCGAGCGGAAATCAGGTGACAGTCACCTCGCAGTGCGCCGTGGGCTCGAACACGGGCACGACGACCTATCACGGCGATAGCTTCGACTCTGAAAACTCCAACGGAACGAAAGTGCATTCCAAGCGCATCGGTGCGTGCCCGTAGCTGTCGCGGAGAGCGATGGAACCGCACTCCGCTTTCCGCCGGTTACGAGCAAGAGATCATGAAACTCACCGGCACGGCCAGATTGGATCAAGCGCTGCGAAAACGCACGGTACCCGTGCCGGTAATTTCCCGAGTGCGGGATCCGTCCCGGCAGATCCGGGACGTGAGCGCAAGTCAGTTCGCCAGGCGATCCGGCCGCGACAGAAAAACCATACCACTACGCTGGTGGTCGTTTTTGAGCCAGCATGACCCCGTCGCCCACGGTCAGCAAGCATGCATCGACGCGGGGATCGTCGCGGACTTTGGCGTTCAGCGCGCGCAGCGCATCGGTGTTCTCGTCGTGCGCGTTCGGATCGGCAACCTTGCCTGACCACAGCACGTTGTCGATCGCGATCAGGCCACCGGGGCGCAGCAGCGTCAGACAGGATTCGTAGTAGGCATCGTAGTTGGGCTTGTCCGCGTCGATGAACGCGAAATCGAAGGTCCCAGTGCCACCTTCGCGAATCAGCGTTGCGAGCGTCTCGGTGGCCGGCGCGAGTCGAAGGTCGATGCGGTCGGCGACCTTCGCTTCCTTCCAGTATTTGCGCCCGATGCTCGTCCATTCATCGCTCACATCGCAGCAAATTAGCTTGCCGCCGGCACCGAGTGCCGACGCAACCGCCAGTGCGCTGTATCCGGTGAAGGTGCCGATCTCGATCGCGCGTTTTGCGCCGAGAAGTCGCACCAGCATCGCCAGCAGAGCACCCTGATCGGCGCCGATCTGCATGCCGGCAAAGCGAAGGTGCGAGGTTTCCTCGCGAAGACGCTTTTGCACCGGGGTCTCGCGCGCGATTTCCGCGGCGAGGTAGTGTTCGACTGCCTCGGGTAGAAGGGTTCGGCTCATATCGATAGCATGCCGCCGAATCGCGCCTCACGCAACCGCCGCTCTCCGATGCAGTGAGGTGGCCGGCGAGCGGCGCTTTGAGCAGCACGTGATCGCTCGCGTCGACTCGCAGCGCACCACTCTGACTCACGGCGCGGTAGAATGAGCGGCACGACTACGGTGCGCGACCATGCATCCTCGCATCATGTTCATCTCTCCGTGTGCCAATCTAGCGGTGCCTCGCGCCGCCCGCGTCTTTCCAACGGTGGTTCAGGGCGCGTACGCGCCGGCGGTTCAGTGGGGCCGAACATGAGCACGATTCACGTTCATCGTCTGGCGGAGTCGGCGCGACCGAAGCTCCTCGACCACTTCCTGCGACTGGAGGCAGAAGACGTGCGATTGCGCTTCGGGGCGCCGCTCGGGCCCGCAGGCATCGAAGCCTATGTCGCACGCATCGATTTCGACAGGGATGCCGTCTTCGGCGTCTATGACGACGATCTCGGACTTGCGGCCACCGCGCACGTGGCATTTGGCTCTGACGGCGCAGAGCTCGGCGTTTCAGTCCTTCCGGATCATCGCTCGCGCGGCATCGGGAGCGCGCTGTTCGCACGCGCCATCGAGCACGCGCGCAATCGCTTCGTGACGAGGATGTACATGCACTGTCTCGCCGAAAACGCGGCAATGATGCATATCGCGCGGAAGTCCGGCATGAAAATCTGCATCGATACCGGAGAGGCGGAGGCGTTTCTCAAGCTCGACCCCGCGGACCAGGCGTCGCTCAGCGGCGAGCTCATGGGTCAGAGGCTGGCGCTGTTCGACTATGCGCTCAAGGCCAACGCGGCGGCGCTGAAGCGCATCGCCGGCTCGTTCGGCGCACCATTCCCTTGAGCAGACTTTCGACCGGCCGTTTGAGCGAATCGGGACGCAGTCGCGTCGTCGCGCGACATGCGCCTTCGCGCGGCAGCCGCTGACATGGCGCAGACGGCATCGCAACAGCTCCACCGCATCGTGATCGTCGGCGGCGGCGCCGGCGGGCTTCCGCTCGCGACCGCGCTCGGCGAGAAGCTGGGCAACAAGCGCAACCGGCGCGCGGACATCACCCTCGTCGATCGTTTCGAGACACATCTGTGGAAGCCGCTCCTGCACGAAGTGGCCGCGGGCCGAATGGACGCGGATGCGCACGGGGCCGACTACATGGCGCTCGGCTTCTGGCACCACTTCCGCTTTCGGCAGGGCACGGTGGTCGCGCTCGATCGCGCGCGGCACACGGTGACGCTGGGCGAGGTCGACGACGACGAAGGCAAGCTCATGCTGCCGGAGCGGGAGCTTCGCTACGACACACTGATCCTGTGCATCGGGAGCACCACAAATGATTTCGGCGTGCCCGGTGTCGCGGCCAACGCCATCTCGCTCGATACCGCGATCGATGCCGACCGCTTCCACCGCCGGCTGCTTGCGGCGTGCGTGCGTGCCGACGACGAGGCTGCGCAAGGAAGAAGCGCGCATGTTGATATCGTGATCATCGGCGCCGGTGCCACCGGCGTCGAGCTCGCGGCTGAGATTCGGCAAACGACGAGGGAGCACGTCGGCTACGGCCTCGACAAGCTCGATCCATCGAAAGACATCCGCCTGACGCTGCTCGAAGCGGCGCCGCGCATCCTGCCCCAGCTGGGCGAGCACATCGCGGAAGCGGCGACAGGACTCCTGGGCAAGCTCGACGTCTCCGTGCGAACTTCGGAACGCGTCACTTCCGTCGATGCGAACACCGTGCACACCGCGGATGGAAGCGTGCTGCCGGCGGACCTGGTTGTCTGGGCGGCAGGCATCCAGGCGCCTTCGATCCTCGGCTCGCTCGACGGTCTTGAGGTCAATCGCCTGCATCAATTGGTCGTCAACGAAACGCTGCAAACGACGCGCGATCCGGACGTCTTCGCGTTCGGCGACTGCGCCGCGTGCCCGTGGCCCGGGGGCAAGGGCAAGGAGAGCAGGCTCGTTCCACCCCGGGCGCAAGCGGCTCACCAGCAGGCGTCGATGCTTCGTCGCAGCATGCTGGCCCGTCTCGCGGGAAAGCCATTGCCGGCATTTCGGTTTCGCGATTTCGGATCGCTTGTCTCGCTCGGCGAGCTGTCGGCCGTCGGCAACCTGATGGGAAGGCTGATCGGCGGCAGCATGTTCATCCAGGGACTGATCGCGCGCTGGATGTACGCCTCGCTCTACAAGCAGCATCAGCTGTCGATCTACGGCTATGGCCGCGTTGTGTTCGACACCGTCGGCCGCTTCCTGCGCCGGCGCATGGAGCCGCGTGTAAAGCTGCACTAGCCCGCGCGTCGAGTTTCGCGGCGCGAGCCACGGTAGTGTGATGCGCGCGGCTGGGACCGGTCGCGGAGGCGATATACTGCCGCGTTCGCGTGAAACCGGCCGCATCGATGCAATCAGAACTCCTTTCCGCCACCATCCTGCTCATCCTGGTGATCGATCCGTTTGGCAACGTGCCAGTGGTGGTGAGTGCTCTTAACGCCACGCCGATGCCTCGGAGAACGCGCGTCGTCCTCCGCGAATGCCTTATCGCGTATGCGGTATTGCTGGTGTTTCTGTTCGGCGGACACTCATTTCTCGCGCTGATGCACCTGTCGGAGACGTCGCTGTCGATCGCGGGTGGTGTGATCCTGTTCCTGATCTCACTGCGCATGGTGTTCTCGCATCCCGAAGGCATCTTCGGCGACACGGTCGACGCCGAGCCCTTCATCGTGCCCCTGGCGATACCGGCCATCGCGGGTCCGTCCGCGCTCGCTACCGTGATGCTCATGGGGTCGCGCAATCCAGACCAGCTCGGTGCTTGGGCCACCGCCTTGACCGGCGCGATGCTGGTCACGACACTCGTGCTGGTCGCTGCGGGCCGACTGCAGCGATGGCTGGGCGAGCGCGCGGTACGCGCCTTCGAGCGGCTCATGGGCCTTGTGCTGACTGCCGTTGCGGTGGAAATGCTGCTCGGCGGAATAAAAGACGTCGCGACACAGTTTCGATAGGCACACGCAGAGAGGGCGATGACGATGGATGCCGGTGCGAACACGGGGATGACCCGAATCGCTGACCCGGTCGCGGTGAGAGTATGGGACTGGCCGGTTCGGCATCGTGCACTGGGCCATGGTGCTGCTGCTCATCACTCTTCTGATGACCGCTTGGATCGGGGGCGATGCGATGACGTGGCACATGCGTGCCGGCGAAGCCATGCTGACGCTCGTCCTGTTCCGTGTTGTCTGGGGTTTCGTCGGGACGCGCTACGCGAGGTTCTCGAGCTTCCTGCGCGGTCCGCGCGCTGTCATCGCCTACGCACGCTCGATTCTGACGCCGCCGCGCGAGAGCTTCACATCGGCCATAATCCGCTCGGCGGCTGGATGGTCATTGCCTTGCTTCTCGCGCTGCTCTTTCAAACGGGGACGGGACTCTTCACCAACGACGACGTGCTGACCGATGGTCCGCTGGTGCGGCTCATCACCAAGGATCTATCGGACACGCTGAGCAGCCTCCATCGCCGCAACGCGTGGATCGTGGGCCTGCTTGCGTGCGCGCATATCGCGGCAGTGGTCTTTTATCTGCTCGTCTTGAAGGAAAATCTCATCAAGCCGATGCTGCACGGAGCGAAGAGCTTGCCGGCCGCGCATGCCGCGATGGCCCGCGAGGAACCTGGCAACGTCAAGGCATTGGTGCTGCTGGCTCTGTGTGCGGTCGTCGTCTGGCTGATCGTGACTCGTCTCTGAGATCTGCGAGAAGGATCGGCCTGCATCCCGAGTTGTTCCCACGAAGGCGATCCGCCCGATTCGCGGACGGATAGCGTTGGCACCTCACGGGTCTGTTTGCCTACGTCGTCAGCTCGATCGCATTCGCAGGTGGGGTCGAACCCTGCATCAGTCCCTGGGTTGAGGACTCCTTCTGGCAACCTGCTCGAGCTTGCGTCCCTAGCGGACTTTCCTCAGCTGCACGAGCGGCAACTCCGTGCGGCGGACAAAGCCGAGCGCCTGGTACAGCGCGATCGCCCGCTCATTCCTGCTGTCGACATGGAGGAAGGGAGTCTGGCCCGCGGCGAGCATTCGATTGGTCACATGCGCCAACAGCGCGCGGGCGAAGCCACGCTGCTGCGCGTCCGGATGCGTGCAGACGCCGCTGACCTCGCGATAGTCGCCGATCCACAGTCGCTCGCCTGCCATCGCGAGCAGGCGTCCCTGCCGGCGTATGCCGACGAATGCGCCGAGCTCGATCGTGCGCTCGCGAAAGGGTCCCGGGTGTGTCAGATCGACCAGCGCCAGCATGTCGGGAACGTCGGCGGCGCCAAGCGGTGAGATCGGCTCGGTGACCGTCGGGCAATGGTGCCTTGTCGCGCCGAATCATCTGCACCACGCGGATCTGGCCTCGCGTTTCCCATCGCACCGGAGCTCGCGGCGTGTATTCGCCGGGGACGTCGAACTCCTCGCCGATGGCGAATAGGCTCTGGAGAGCCTCGACGTTCTCGGCAGCGCCGGCGGCCATTCCCGACAGCGGCGAAACCGCGGCGGGATAGCGCCTTGCCAGCGGACCGCCTTGCGCGAGGTGCGCGTGGCGGGTCGCGAGGCAGGACCAGACGGGATTGTCGAGCGGAGCTTCGTCGTTGAATGCGGGCATGGTGGGCTGGCACGAGCTCGAGCGCTGCGATCGTCGGCCGCTCGTCGTCGAACTGGAATTTGCCACAAGCCCAGTTGCGGCACCAGACCAGGCTGAAGCGTCCGTCCGGAGGCAAACGATCGCGACGTGCGATTCGGCCGCATGCGGGCGACAATCGTCCGGCGCATTCGATCGGCGCCCATCGACGTCGAAATAAAAAAAGCCAGGCGGGACCGGCCACCTGGCTCGAGTCGCCGCCCGTTTCGAATCGTGGGCGGCGTTTAAGCGGGTTGCGGTGTCAGCTCACTTGGCGCGGAAATCGTCGTGGCAGTTGCCGCATGCTTTGCCGGTCGCTCCGACCTGGGCCTTGAACGCCGCCTCGTCGCCGGTCTTGGCGACGGTCTCGAGCTTGGCCGTCTCGATCATCAACTTGTCCTGGAGCTCCTTGAACTTTGCCGGATCTTTCCAAATCTCCGGCTTGGCCTTGGTTGGCGCGCCCTGATCGGTTCCCGGACCAAAGCCTTCCCACGGAAGCTGCGACACCACGGCGACGTAGGATGCTCTCTTGATCGCTTCGTCCTTGTTGTATGGGCGCTCGCCCTTCGCCATCGCTCCGAGGATGCCGAAATGCCACGCCATCGTCGTCAGCGCACCTTGGCGATACTTGATGGCGCGATCGGGCTTCATGTCCTGCGCGAAAGCGATCGCTACGGCGCCGGCCAGCAGAGTAGCCAGAAATGCAGTCAGAGCTCCACGCATCAACAACCTCCAGTCATGTGAATCGAAATCGGAGCACGGCAAAGCGTCGCCGCATTGAATCCGGATTGAATTCCGCGCTTCCGTCCGCCGCCATTGAACCCGATCGTTCACACAATGGCAAGCCGATGGAACGTACAGGGGAACCGATGCGTTTATTCCACGCCCCCTCAAGCTGGGCGCAACCAGCCGCCTTCGACTCGTACCGCGCCCGCGCGGTCGAGATCATTGACCAGCATCGCGGCGAGCTCCTCGGCTGGAAGCCGGAAGAAGCGCGCGTTGAACTCCCGATAGATTTCGATGCGATCGACGTACGCCGGCAACGCCGCAGTTTCAAGGCGCTGCTTGTCCAGCAGCGCGAACATGAGCAGAACTTTGAGCGCATGGCGCGCCGCCCGCAACGTATCCGCCTCGAATCTCTCGGTTCGGTGAAACGCACGCTCGAGCGCTGCGCCGACATTCTCGAACGGCTCGCCATGGCCCGGAATCACGGTGCGTATGTCCAAGCGGGCGAGCATCTCCAGCGTCGCACGCGCGGCCTGCATCGCGTGCGGATCGATCTCTCGCGGCATGACGAATCCGTAGCCGTTCTCCCACAATGCGTCGCCGGAAATCAGGATCCGATGCTCGGGGTTGTAGAAAACGAGCGCGCCCATGTCGTGGCCGGGTGCCGCGAGCGCGTGCCATTCCAGGTCGCCCCAGACGTGCGTGTCTCCCGGTGCAATGATTTCATCGTAGCGAAACCGCTCCGCGCGCTGGTCGCAATAGCCGAGCAGGAGCGCCTTCTCGTCCCATGCGTCGATCAATGGAGCTTCCGCGAGAGGCAGCACCACGGGACAGCGATACCGCGCCTGGATCGCCGCGTTGCCACCCATATGGTCGCTGTGGCAGTGGGTGTTAACGAGCTTGGTCAGTGGTGCGCTCCCGAGGCCCTGCGCAGTCTCGAGGAGCGCAAGGGTCATTGGGGCGTGGCGGCCATATCCCGAATCGATCAGGATATTGCCGTCGCGTCCCTTGAGCAGCACGTTGTTCGATGACAGCCAGTCGCGGATGAAGACGCGTACCTGGCCCGGCAAGGCCCCCGTCTCGGCACGCGCACTCATGTCAGGCGCCCGAGAAACGATTCGACCAGCGTGACGCGCTCATCGAGCGCCGGCGCGGCGCGCTCGATGCGGATCCGATCCGGACCGGCGAAGCGATAGCGCCCGTCCTGCTGCACGAGCGCGATCAACTTGCCGGGATCGAAGTTCGGCTCGGGACCGAACTGCACCTGCGTGCGATCCGGCCCTGCGTCGACCTTGACGACGCCGAGCGGCCGCGCGATCAGGCGCAGGCGGTGACAGGCGAGGAGCGCCTGCGTCTGCTCGGGCGGCAGGCCGAACCGATCGATCAGCTCCTCCTGCATGCTCGTCAGCGCGCCCAGGCTGTCGCAGTTGGCGAGGCGCTTGTACAGGACCAAGCGCTCGTGAACGTCGCTGCAATAGGTCTCCGGCAGGAGCGCGGGAACGTGCAAGTTGATCTCGGTGGTGACGCCGAGCGGATCGGTGAGGTTCGGCTCCCTGCCTGCCTTGAGCGCGTCGACGGCCGCCTTGAGCATGTCGGCATAAAGCTGAAATCCGATTTGCTGCATCTCACCCGACTGCTCCTCGCCCAGGACTTCACCCGCGCCGCGGATCTCGAGGTCGTGCATCGCGAGATAGAAGCCGGACCCCAGCTCTTCCATGAGCTGGATCGCCTCGAGACGCTTCTTGGCCTGCGCCGACAGCGCTTCTTCCGGCGGTGTCAGCAGATACGCATACGCCTGGTGATGCGAGCGGCCGACACGGCCGCGCAACTGGTGAAGCTGCGCGAGGCCGAAGCGATCGGCGCGGTGAATGATGATGGTGTTGGCGGTCGGCACGTCGATCCCGGTCTCGATGATGGTCGAGCAGAGGAGGAGGTTGCTTCGCTGCTGGTAGAAGTCGCGCATCACGCGCTCGAGCTCGCGCTCCGGCATCTGCCCGTGGGCGATCGCGATGCGCGCCTCGGGAACGAGCGCGGCGAGCTTCTCGCCCATGGTGACGATGGTATCGATGTCGTTGTGCAGGAAATAGATCTGGCCGCCGCGATTGAGCTCGCGTAAGCAGGCCTCGCGCACGATGCCGGACGAGTAGGGCGAGACGAAGGTCTTGATCGCCAGCCGCCGCTCCGGCGCCGTCGCGATGACGGAAAAGTCGCGCAAGCCCTCGAGCGACATCGCCAGCGTTCGCGGAATCGGCGTCGCGGTGAGCGTGAGCACGTCGACTTCGGCGCGGAGCTTTTTCAGGCGCTCTTTCTGCCGGACGCCGAAACGATGCTCCTCGTCGATGATGATCAATCCCAGCCGCTCGAACTTGACGTCGGGCTGGATGAGCTTGTGCGTGCCTATCACCAGGTCGATGCGTCCCGAGGCGAGGCCTTCGAGCACTGTTTTCACCTCGGCCGTGGAGCGGAAGCGAGACAGCTCGGCGAGCTTCACCGGCAAGTCGGCGAAGCGGTCGGAGAACGTCTGGAAATGCTGCTCGACGAGCAGCGTCGTCGGCACGAGAACCGCGACCTGTTTTCCATCGGCCACCGCGACGAAGGCAGCGCGCAATGCGACCTCGGTCTTGCCGAAGCCCACGTCACCGCAGACGAGGCGGTCCATGGGCTTGCCGGACGTCAGGTCGCCGATGACGGCCTCGATGGCCGCGGCCTGATCGGGCGTCTCCTCGAAACCGAATCCGGCGGCAAAGGCCTCGTAGTCGTGCACATCGAACTTGAACGTGTGCCCCTCGCGCGCGGCGCGTTGCGCGTAGAGGTTGAGAAGCTCGGCGGCGGTATCGTGCGCGCGCAGCGCGGCTTTTCTCTTGGCCTTGGCCCATTGCCCGCTTCCCAGCTCATGCAGCGGCGCGGCTTCGGGCGACGCTCCGCTGTAACGGCTGATCAGGTGCAGGCTCGAGACGGGAACGTAGAGCTTGGCGTCGTTGGCGTAGAGCAGGTGCAGGAATTCGTTGGCCCCGTCGCCCAGGTCCAGCGTCGTCAGTCCGAGATAACGGCCGATGCCGTGCTGCTCGTGCACCACCGGATCGCCGATGCGTACCTCGGAGAGATCGCGCAGCATCGCGTCGACATTGCTGCGCCGGCCTTCACGCTTGCCGGGGCGCCGTGCGACGTCAGCGTAGAGCTCGGCCTCGGTGACGAGCGCGAGATTTCCGCCGGGCCACGCGAAGCCGCGTTGCAGCGGACTGACGGCGAGCGCGGGGCTCGCATCGCTCGCGAGAAACGAGGCCCAATCCTCCACCAGCGACGGCTTGAATCCGTATTCGGCGAAGTACTGCTGCATGGTCTCCCGACGACCAAGGCTCTCGGCGACGATGAGCACGCGCTCGCGCGTGGCGGTGGCGAAGCGCTTCAGCGACAACAGGGGGTCGGGCGCGCGGCGGTCGACCTGGACCGACGGCAGAGGCTCGGTGTGCGCCTTCGACCGCTTGCCGTCGGGCGCCGCTTCGGCGTCGCTTTCGGTCGGCAACTGGATTCGCGAGAACGGCTTCAGCATGCCGTTGAATTCGTCCTCGGGAATGAACAGCTCCGGCGGCGGCAGGAGCGGCCGCGCCTTGTCGCCGCGCAGCAGGCGATAGCGCGACTCGGTGTCCTGCCAGAAGTGCGCGATGGCTGCCGGCACGTCGCCGTGCAGAAGCAGCAATCGTGTTCGGCGGAAGATAGTGCGGCGAGCGTCGCCGTCGACTCGAAGAACAACGGCAGGTAGTACTCGATGCCGGCCGGGATGACGCCGCTGGAAATGTCCTTGTACAGCGGCGAGCGTGACGGGTCTCCTTCGAACACCTCGCGAAAGCGGCTGCGAAAGCGCGCGCGCCCCGTGTCGTCGAGTGGAAATTCGCGCGCCGGCAAGAGCCGCACGGTCGAGACGGGATAGACGGTGCGTTGTGTATCGACGTCGAAAGTGCGGATCGTCTCGATTTCCTGATCGAAGAGATCGATGCGATAGGGGAGCTGGCTGCCCATCGGATAAAGATCGATGAGCCCGCCGCGAATGCTGAATTCACCGGGTGAGACGACCTGCGTCACATGCTGGTAGCCGGCGAGCGCGAGCTGACCGCGCAAGGCGTCGACGTCGAGCGTTTCTCCCTGCGCAAGAAAGAACGTGAATCCCGCCAGGTAGGAAGGCGGTGCGAGGCGATGGAGCGCAGTGGTGGCCGCGACGAGAAGCACATCGCACTCGCCGCGCGACGCGCGGTAGAGCGTCGCCAGCCGCTCGGACACCAGATCCTGGTGCGGCGAGAAGTGATCGTAGGGAAGCGTCTCCCAATCCGGCAGGACGACAACGCGGAGCGCCGGCGCGAACCAGGCGATCTCCTCGGCGAGCCGCATCGCGGCGGCGGCCTCCGCGCAAACGATGGCGACGAATCGTCCTGATTGCGCGGCGTCGGTGGCGAGCTGGGCGAGCGCCAGCGCGTCGGCGGACCCCGCGAGCGTCGGCGCGGAAGCCTTGCGGCCAGCCTCCGGTGCCGCCGGCAGGAGTCGCGGCAGCGCGATGGGCTGCGAAGGGAGGGGTGGCGCGCTCAGGCTTTTACGCGGCCGTACTGGTCATCGAAGCGCACGATGTCGTCTTCGCCGACGTAGTCACCGCACTGGACCTCGATCATCACCAGCGGTTCCGTGCCGGGGTTCTTCAGCCGGTGACGGGTCTTCAATGGGATGAAGGTCGACTCGTTGACCTGCACGGGATAGACGCGCTCGCCGTTGGTGACCAGCGCCTCGCCGCTGACGATGACCCAATGCTCGCTGCGATGCGCGTGCATCTGCAGCGACAGCTGGGCGCCCGACTTGACCTCGATGCGCTTGATCTTGAATCCCGGTCCTTCCTGCAGCACGGTGTACGTGCCCCACGGCCGAGAGACCGTGCGATGCAGCTTGTAGGCATCGTGGCCACGCGCTTTCAGCTCGCCCACGACCTCGCGCACGCGCTGCAAGTGATCGCGGTGCGCGACCAGGACCGCATCCGGCGTATCGACGATCACGAGATTGTCGACGCCCACCGTGGCCACCACGCGATCCTGCGCATGGATGAACGTGTCGCGCGTCGCGATCGTGACGCGCGAGCCTTGGCCGCAATTGCCGTCGGCGTCGGGCTCGGTCAGCGCCGAAACCGCCTGCCATGATCCGACATCGCTCCAGTCGAAGGCGCCGCGAACGACGGCGACGTTGGACGCCTTTTCCATGACGGCGTAGTCGATCGAAATATCGGGCACCGCCGCGAAAAGTGCGGGATCGATTTCCATCATGGTCGAGTTGCCTTGCGTGGCGAGGTGCTGCCACACCCGGCGCGCCGATTCGAGGACCGTCGGCGCGTGTTTTGCGAAGGCATCGAGAATCGCGGCGGGCGTGAAGCAGAACATGCCGGAATTCCAAACGTGACGGTTCGATGCGGCATAGCCGGTGGCGTCGGCGAGCGGCGGCTTCTCGATAAAGCGATCAACGCGAAACGTGCCCGTGATATCGAGCGCCTCGCCGAATTGAATGTAGCCATAACCCGTCTCGGGGCGGGTAGGGACGATGCCGAATGTCGCAAGCCATCCCTTGCGCGCGAGCGACGCCGCTCGGTCGACGGCGGCCGCAAATGCCGTGGTGTCGCGGATCAGATGATCCGCCGGCAGGACGAGCAGTATTGCGTCCCCGCCCAGGCTCGCCTGCGCGCTCATCGCCGCCAACGCAACCGCTCCGGCGGTGTTGCGTCCGAACGGCTCGAGCAGGTAGCTCAACCGCGGCGGAGGAACACCCGCGCCGGCGTATACGTCCTTGGTGTGAAAGTAGTAGTCGCGATTGGTGACCGTGATCAGCGCGGAGACATCAGGCAGCGCGACTGCGCGTGTGATCGTCTTGGCGAGCAGCGTCTCGCCGTCCGGAAGAATCATGAACGGCTTGGGCGCGGACTCGCGCGACAGCGGCCAGAGCCGCGTGCCGGCGCCGCCGGAAAGGATGATGGGCACGAACGCCACGATCGGGCCTTGCGACAAAATCGAAGAGTGGAATTGTACCCCAACAGGGCTGTCCGTCTGACCGCACGCGCCTTGGCAAAGCTCGCGTTGAGTTATCGATGCCAAGGACGTACCGCACCTCGCATAGTGACGAGCGACGCCAACTTCGGGCATCGATTTCGATCTCTCTTGTGCGAACCGCGCATCGTCCCCATCTACGCGCCGGTGCCAGCGGGCGGAAATGAGATCCGCAAAGTGGTATTATTTACAAACCAGCGCGAGCCGTGAAATGCGGCGCGTCGCAGGCCCGATTACCGGGGGCGACCTGGTTTCGACGGGAACTGTGAAGCAGCGCGGGGCATGCCAAGGTGCAGAACCTTGCGAATCCTCTGCAATCGCAAACTTAACTGCGAACGACGAAAACTACGCTCTGGCGGCTTAACCCCGCCGGACCTCGCACCGGGCGGCGCTCAGCCCGGGTGATGTAACTGTCACAGCGAGGACATTTCGAGCGATCGCGTACGCCCGGGTCACTTGGGCGACACGCTAAATCTAGGTGACTGGTTCCGGCGTCGCCTGCCCGTCAGTGGCGCCGGGGCGAGAGCACAATGACGTGGCTAAGCATGTAGTCCCGACTGTGTAGCGTTTTCGGACGCGGGTTCGATTCCCGCCGCCTCCACCAAACTGAAGAATGACGGCCCCGATCCGGGGCCGTTTTCTTTGCCATCCCCAGTACACACGGGTCTTGCGTTATCTACGCGAGTTCGCTCCGCGCGGCGGGTTTGCAGGTTGCTGCCTGGGGTGTGAGCACGCCAGTCATTCAGCGCGGTGGCGGCGGCCGAAACGATGGTGTGCCCCAATTCGCCCAGTCTGCCTTGGACGAATACCACGGACGGGTCCGGTAGTTCGCGTCCCAATAGGGGCCAATCGAGAAATTGACGACGGGAACACTGCGGATCGCCCCGGATAGATCGGTTGCGCCGACCCATCCGTGCGTGCGCCCAGCCACGATGTCGCACCAGTGCCGCCCCTCGGTGCAACCAACGATGTGCACGTTCGATCGTGGCGGAAGCGATGCGACGAGCGGAAATATGCGATCTGGCCCGGCGCGTACGCTTACCGTGCGCACCGTTGCCGCGGATTGCGCGGCCACAGAGAAGGGAACCGCCAGCAACAATATGAAAAGCCAGTTGAACTGATGTCCGTTACGCATTGACGCCTCCGCCACGTTCGTAGATTCCGCAGGATTCAGCACCACGACAGCGCTGGGACGGGCGTCTATCTGGCTGTCGTGGACCGCACGTAAATAGCCTACACCAGCCGGTCTCGGTTCGGCTTCCCTAAGGCGGATGCGCTGACGCCGGCACGCAATAGGCGTCACCATTGGAACGAGGTATGCTGATTCTCATGAGGATTTTGTTTGTGCCAGTGCTGATCTACGACGGATTGATTATTTCCCGTCAATTAGGTTCTCTATTTCCAGTTAGGGCGCGTCATGACCAGGAGACAGCTATTGGTTAACTCCTTAGGGGCGATATCAGCGCTCGCAGCTGGTGTTCCGTATTTCTCTTGGCTGTTCGGGAAAACGTGGTGGATGCGGTCCGATGTCCAGTACATCGTTCTTTGGCTTGCGTTGGCGGTCGCGTGCACTGTCGGCGTGGTTGCTATCCTTACGGTCTTCCTCGCTCCGCGCAATCGTTGGCTCTATCCAATGATGTTTTCGGCCACCACATTCGCATTCGGCGTCATCGCGCTCGGCGAGCCTCGCGCCGCGACTTTCTGGCTTGCGCTTGGCGCAGCCACTTTCGTAGTTGGCCTCGCTTGCAGTCACGCGGTCGGTGCGCTTCGTTCGCGATGGGCCGCGCCCTAACCTGTTGCTCAACACGGACGCCCGCTGGCGGGCTTGCGCCCGCGCGTCGGGCGCCGGTTAGCTTGTTGCGTTAGGGCTCATGTGCGATGGCAACGCGGGAAGCCGTTTTCGAGAATTTTGGCCGTGCCGCTCAATTTGCCCAGCTTCTTGAGCAAGATATCGGCACTGCGTTATTGGCCATCGACGCGCTCGACACCGGAAGTCATCTGAACCCCGACGCTGACGCATATCTGCGGCTGAGGTCTGCGATCGACGGACAGACGTTAGGGCGGTCGCTGGGGAAGATCAAAAGTCTGTTGCAGTTGCCCGATGACATCGAAACGCAGTTTTCCGCCGCACTTTCGCGACGAAACTCGCTGATCCACGGTTTCTTTGCACGGCATGGACTGAAATTTCTGAATGAATCCGGAAGGGACGAAATGGTTCTAGAACTTCAGTCCATCGCGACTGACCTGAATACTGCGTGGCGTGTTGCCCAGCGGCTCTCTGAAGTCCTGGTGCAGGGAGTCATGATGTCGGCGCAACTGCGTTCGGGTGTGAAGCCCTAACATGGCGTTCAACCGGACGCCCGGGTGTGCGTCTTCTTTCGAGCAAGCGCCGTGGCCGGGCGCCGGTTAACTTGATCATTAGGCCTCATGGACGCGTTAGTCACTGTTGACGAGAAGCGCGAGCCAGTGCGTGTCAGCGGCGCTTCACAGCTTCGCTCGACCTTGGACGAGGCGGCCAACGACGCACGCGCCCACGGCCTTTTGAACGTCGCGTATGTCACGGTTCCCGCAGGTCATGTCATGGGCATCGTTCTTGGCGGCGATGATTCCGCGTTGACCTTTACCTATGACCACCGCAACCCACCCTATCTTGCATCGCGGGGTACCGCGACAGTCGTCGATCCGGTCCTCACTTGCTATGTGTCATACACTCACCATACTGAGTTGCCGCGCTACAGCGTAATTCCGCTTTCCCTAGCGATGGAGACGGTTCAAGATTTCGCCGCGTCGGGTACTTTGCCTGGTACCGTTCAATGGGCCGAAACATGAGGCCTAACTCGTCGCTCAACCGGCCGCGCCTTCGGCGCGCCGGTTAGCTTGTTGCGTTAGGCGGCAGCAGTCAATGTTGCGAAAGATAGTTGTGCGCACGCGACCACTACTAATCACCGCGCTCAGCGTCTTCCTTGCACTCGGAGCGCTAATCGCTTTTGTCGCCGCGGTCTCACTCCTTACTCCTGGCGGCATCCTCGAACCCTTGTGGCAGTTAAATCCCCGTGCAAGGCCGGCGTTTTCCGTTATTGGGCTTTGGGCACCGTTTCTGCTGGGCGTAGTGTCGACCGCTTGCGCGGTTGCTGCTGTGGGCCTATGGCTAGGTCGGCCATGGGGTCGGTGGTCGGCCATGGCTCTTCTTTCGATCAATCTGGTTGGCGATCTAGCCAATTCGGTCACGGGCAGCGAGCCGCGCGCCATAATCGGCGTGCCAATCGCTCTCGCGCTGGTCGCATTGCTATGCACCAAGCGCGCTCGAGAATACTTTCAGGTGCCAATGGGTAGCCATGCCGCCTAACTCGTCGCTCAACCGGACGCCGCCGGCGGGCTTGCGCCCGCGCGTCGGTCGCCGGTTAGCTTGTTGCGTTAGCCCGCACAGCCGTCCACGGCAACTAACTTTCGAAAAGCCCACGAAATCGTCAAGGGGAACCCGATGATCCTCAATTCAAGGTATTTGCCGTTAATCTTGACCGCTGCCGTTGTATTTTCAGCATCGGCGGCACCCGCAGACAATGCACCGGCTAAGAACGCCAACGTCGCCAAGCCGGTCGCGGCGGCACCAACCGCAGACGCATTGCTCGCGTTGGAAAAAAAGGCGAACGAAGCCTATGTCAAAGGTGACGGCAAAATCCTTGAGAGCTTGCTCAGCGACAAGTTAGTGATGCAAAAAGGCGGATCTCGCCTCAGCAAGACGGATGTCCTCAAGATGATCAGCGGCGTCAAATGCGCGGTCAAAGAAGGTTGGACGTTGACCCGGCCGCAGGTGTTGAAGATCGACCATGATGCTTATGTCCTCACCTATGAGTCGAACAGGAAGCGCGGCTGCCCAACGGATGTCACAGCCGAAAAGGTGCGCGATCTCCCGTTCGTGCGGCGACCGTTTGGGTCAGAAATGGGAACACATGGCAGGTGGCTTTTCATGGCGAGAACCTGATCGTCGATCCGAAGGCGCCGCCGGCAGCCAATAAGAAGGAAATGTCCGAAAGCAACGGGCCCGCAACCAAGGCCGACACGGCTGGTGTTCCGGCATCTGCCAAAGCGGCCGGCGATCCGATCACCGACATGCTGATGACGGCTGAAAACTTCGTCTGGGAAGCGTGGATGACGCACGACGCCAACAGGAGCAGAGACCTGACAGCCAAGGATATTGCGTTTGTTGATCTATTCGGCACCTTCTTCGCTAACAAGACCGCCACGATAAAGGACTGGACCAGCGCCCTGTGCGAGATTAAGAGCTTTACACTGACGAACGGTGTTGGAACTTCCATTTCACCAACGGTCGGCATCCTGACATTGACGGGCATGGGTGTCGGCACATGCGGCGGACAGGATATCAGTGGACAAAAGGTCTACGCCAACTCCGTCTATGTAAAGGATGGCAGCGGATGGAAGTGGGTGTTCGGCTTCAATTCGCCCTCGTAGTTTCGACTGTTCGTATCGGATCAGTGAACGGCCGTGACAGTGCAGCTGTTCAGACGTAAGGTGCGGCCTAACCAATCGTTCAAGCGGACGCGCGAAAAGCCGCGCGCCACTTAACTCACGCGTTAGGGGCCCACCATGCACCCGCAGCCAATCCTTGAGTCAGTCGTCACCTGTCCGCATTGCGCGTTCGCCGCGCTCGAATCGATGCCGACCGACGCATGTCTCTACTTCTACGAATGCACGCGGTGTCACACTCTGCTTCGGCCAAAGGCAGGTGACTGCTGCGTGTTTTGTTCTTACGGTTCAGTGAAGTGCCCGCCTATCCAACAAGGCGGCTGCTGTGTGGATGCGGGCAGCTCCGCCACATCCTAGGCGCGTGTCGGCGTGCTTCTTGCACCTGGCGCCTGACCACGCGGTCAACACGGACGCCCACCGGCGGTGCTTCGCGCCTTGGTGGTCGCCGGTTAGCTTGGATTCGAGGGCGCATTCTCTTACGATGCGCGGCTGATAAGGGCACTTGACAACGAATCTATTATTTATACAATATTAGAAATATGAGAACGACAAATGTGATTGACGCCCTCGCGGCGCTCGCCCACGACACCAGGCTCGGGATCTTCAGACTGCTGGTCCAGCAGGGACCGGAGGGCCTGCCCGCGGGTGAGATCGCGGCTCGCCGAAAGTTGGCGAACGCCAATGCGTCCTTCCACCTGAAGGAGCTCGAGCACGCGGGCTTGGTTAGGTCCGCCCCATCCGGACGGTTCGTGTACTACGCCGCCAACTACAAGACGATGAACGGGCTGGTGAGTTACCTCACCGAAAACTGCTGCAAGGGCGCCGCATGCGACCTCGCTTGCGCGCCCACGGTGCAACGCAAACTGAGGATCCTATGACGCTATGGAGCCGCGCGACATCCGAATCGATCCGACTTTGGAAGCTATCGACGTTGGCGATTCGCCGTCTGCTGGCGACACGCTCGCGCGTGCAAGCTGCAGGCGTCATGGAATCAGATCTCCTGCATCCGCGCTGCTGCCGCACCGAACACTATTTCTAGGAGATCCCGTGAAACGGTTCCACGTGCACGTCGCCGTAAATGACCTGGACAGGAGCATCGCGTTCTATTCGGCGATGTTTGGCGAACAACCCGCCGTAGTGAAACCAGACTACGCCAAATGGATGCTTGAAGATCCCCGAATCAACTTTGCGATTTCGCGCCGCGGACAGGCGCCCGGCGTAAACCACCTAGGCATTCAAGCGGAGGACGATGTCGAGCTCGAGTCGATCCATGCCAACCTTCGAAGGGCGGATACGACGATTCTTGCCGAAGAGAGCGCGAATTGCTGTTACGCGAAGTCCGACAAATACTGGGTGACCGATCCGCAGGGGATCGCTTGGGAGAGTTTTCACTCGCTGGGTTCCATACCGTTGTTCGGAAGCGCGGGCCCCGCGCCGGATGAGCAGCCGGCAAATTGTGGGAGCAGCGGCACCGCTGAGTCTTGCTGCGTACCCGCCGCCAGCTCGTCTCAATCAGAGCGCGCAACAAGCGGGTGCTGCGCGAAGGCGTAGTCGTGCAAGACCGTGCCTACAACGTCCTTTTCCTTTGCACGCACAATTCAGCGCGCAGCATCATCGCGGAAGCTCTGCTGAACGATCTGGGCAAAGCGCGCTTTCGGGGATATTCCGCCGGTAGCATGCCGGGCGCGGCGCCCAATCCTTTTGCTTTGGAAACACTCGCACGCCTGCACCTTCCCATCAGCGGACTGCGTAGCAAGCCTTGGGACGAATTCGCAACCGCAAGCGCACCTGTGATGGATTTCGTCATCACCGTTTGCGACAACGCGGCCGGCGAAATTTGCCCGGTGTGGCCAGGACGACCTGTCACCGCCCACTGGGGCGTTGAAGATCCGTCGCGCTTTGAAGGCACTGCTGATGAAAAGCGGCGTAAATTCACAGAGGTCGCCGGCATTCTAAGGCGCCGGATCGAACTATTCGCAGGCCTGCCACTTGCTACGCTCGAGCGGCTGGCGACGGAGAATGCGGCTCGCGCGATCGGTCGTGAATGACGCTATCCCGACGGCTCGCCGGCGAGGCGGTGGGCACGGCGTTGCTCCTGGTTGCCGTCGTCGGATCGGGCATCATGGGCGAGCGTCTATCTGGCGGCAACGCGGCAATTGCACTGCTCGCCAACAGCATCGCCACCGGGTGCGGACTGTGGGTGCTAATTACACTCTTCGCTCCCATCTCAGGTGCCCACTTCAATCCAGCCGTGACATTAGCTTTGGCCGCGACCAAGGTGTTCCCGTGGCGCGACGTGATGCCCTACGTGCTGACGCAGGTTGTCTTTGCCTACGTTGGGGTCGCCATCGCGCATCTGATGTTCGAACTCTCGCCCTTCACGGCATCGCTCCATGTACGCACGGGCCTCGGACAATGGTCGAGCGAAGTCGTCGCCACTTTCGGGCTGGTGCTCACCGTCTTGCTCGGGTTGCGCGTGCGACCCGCTTGGGTAGGAGGCTTGGTCGCCGCCTACATCACGGGAGCCTACTGGTTTACGGCGTCGACGGCATTCGGCAATCCTGCGGTGACCCTGGCGAGGGCCGCAACTAACACGTTCTCCGGCATCCGCCCGGTCGACGTATCCGGCTTTGTTGTCGCGGAACTGCTTGGTGCCGCCGTGGCGACCCTATTCGCGCGCTGGCAGTGGCAAGGTTCCTAGCCGCCTACTCCCGCACGAAACTCCGCTCGGCAACCGTTGGTCACCCAGATCGTGTTGCTGTATCCGTTGAAGCCCCAGGTTCGTCCTTCGATGCAATCGCCTGGCGGCGAGCTGAGCTGCCGGCGCATGAATACCGGGCCGCCGGGGACGGGGCATTCCTGGTTGCGATAGTCGATCGATTCGCAAGTCAGGACTATTCCCGGGGGCGGCCCCGGGGGTCTGCTGGTGTTCGCGCCGACGCTGAACTCGCCCCGGCATCCATTGGTGACCCAGATCGTGTTGTTGTAGCCGTTGAAGCCCCAAGTTCGTCCGGGGATGCAATCACCGGGGGGCGAGCTCAGTTGCCGGGTGAGCATTGCCGGGCCGCCAGGGACGGGGCATTCCTGGCTCTGGTAGTTGATCGATTCGCAGGTGACGATCATTTGCGCCGCAACGCCGCCGGCAAACAACGCTGTCGCAGCAGCGACCGCGCACGCTGTCAGGATTCTGTTGAGGTTCATAGCTGTATTCTCCCTTTTTTCCGTTCATCCATGCCCGGTCCACTACGTTCGCGCTGACCTGTCATCCGGCTCGGCGGCGGCGGTGACCGGAGTCCATTGTACTGTCGAATCGTGGCGACAGATCGTGAAGGAACGGGGTTGATCGGGCCTCGGTCGATTAGCGCCGTTTCTGCCAACGAAGGAATGGCGGCCCGATCTGGGGGCCATACGGATTGAGTCGATTGCACTCGCTCCAGGCGGAAGTCCCGGCGTGCGCAGTGCCGCTAGGATCGTCGCCGCACCGCTCGCAGTCTTGACGGAATTCCTCGTCCAGGCGCATAGTTTTCGCGCCCGCCGACCAGTCGTTTCTTCATGACTTCGATTTGTCGAACTGTCGCCCAAGACCATTGGCCGCGCCGAGTGCCGACGCCAACGTCAAGCTGCGGTAAAAGCACGGACAGCGGCCGCTCGATGGTGCTAGCGACCGTCGCGGCGCTTGGCGCGCTGATCACCAGAAACGCGGTTCGTGCAGCGGCAACGCCGCCTCCCCGAATGCTGAATATTCACGTTGCGTAGTGCGTCGCCCATGCTTACGATGCGTTTAAGGGTTGGTTCTCACGCTCGCATCGCCGACGCTTGAGGTAGCGACGGTAGAGTCGCACGCCGATCGATTGCAAATCGGGCATGCGGGGTTCGGGAGGTACCTCGGCTGCGCTGACATGAACGGGCTTATCCGTCATTGTTGGCGGAGAATGCGCAGCCAGCTAACTGCATCGCGGAGGACGAAAACATGACTCCTTCCAGAATTATCGTCTCGCTGTTCATGCTCTTTTGCGGTCTCTGCAATTCCGCGTTTGCGGATCCGGAGTCCGGTTGGTGGTGGAATCCGAACGAGAGTGGGCGCGGGTTCTTCGTCGAGAGTCAGGGCGGCGTGACCTTCATTGGTGCCTACCTCTACGACGACGACGGTCACGCGAAGTGGCTCGTCTCGGGCGGGCCCAATCCCGATCCCTACAACTGGACAGGGGACCTGTACTACAAGATGAACGGCCAGACGCTGTTCGGAACGTACGTCGCTCCCGGCGACGCAGTCATCGTTGGGCAACTGTCGGTCAATTTCACCGACGATACGCACGGCACAGTGACTTGGCCCGGTGGTGAGGTCGCGATCGAGCGGCAGATTTTCGGCGCGGGCGCCCCCGCTTTCAAGCCGTACGTAGGGTGGTGGTGGAACAGCAACGAGAGCGGCAGCGGCTACAGTGTGGAGGTGCAGGGTAACAATCTGTTCGTCGTTGGCTTCATGTACGACGATACCGGTCGGCCGATCTGGTACTACTCGGCCGGGCCGATGACGGACGCGACGACGTACCATGGCGACGTCCTGCAGTTCGCCAATGGCCAGACCATCGCCGGACCGTATCATCCGCCGGCAACGCCTGCCAAGATCGCCACGCTCGAGGTCCAATTCATCGACCAGACGCACGCCACAATCACATTCAATGGAGTGACCGCTTCGGTCGCACGTGCCAATCGCGGGAAGGCCGGCAAGGCCGGGTCGACGAGAAGCGACAGCCTCGCGCCCCAGCTCGGCGTCAAGCCTTCGACGTACACCTTGCCCACCAGCTTCATGGGGTCGATCTCGATGGAGGCAAAGCAGCACGTCGCCGCCGCCGGTGGAACGCTTGACACTGACTTCGTCGTCACCTTTAGAAATATCTCGTTTGTAAAGGACCCTGATCTCCCGCAATACGTCGGCCGCTATGTCTTCCCCGGGGGCGCCGACTACACGAGCTCGTACTATGAGGTACAGGCTGTTTCGGGCGGCACGTGCATTGGAACGCAACCCAACGCGGAGCTGGCCTCGTTACAAATCTTCCTGCTTGTGGACAACTACGTACTGACCGCAGACAGCGCCGAGTCGCCCGAAGCGACCTTGTTCATGCCCGACGGTTGGTCATTTCCCGGCACCTTCAATTGCACGTTTTTGGGTATGCCCGCGCCTCCGGCTCCAGGAACGTTCATGCCCGCATATGGCGACATACTGCGGGGCAAGGTAATCAGCGACCTCGTCCAGGGATCAGGAACGAGGTACGACTCGCCTCCGGACGGCCCTATCACGACGACATACTCATTCACGCTCCAGCCCCAGAGGTGATGGCGTCAACGATATAACGCAACTCACGTCGACAGCGGGTTTCGCGGAGGTGGCTCCCTTCGCCCGGGCGTTGCCAGATTGTTGTGCGTGATGGATCCCTGCCGGACACAACATCTTTAGCCTGTCCAGTAGCTCCACCGAAAGGTTCACTCAGCAAACACGGATCACGGCCCTGACCTGGGGCCGTTTTCTTTATGTGGCGGTCAGCAAGATGAACGCGCTCGGGTCACGGCAAAAATAGGTGCCAATTTGACGCGCCTATGTCCGGTGGCGGACAGACGTTGCGGGAATTTGCGAAGAGTGCAGAGTTCCGCCATCTAAATCCACCATGCTGGCTGTCATGTCATCTTTGGAACAAGCAATGGACGAAGGTAAGGAGCACCCGTCCCTGGAGGGCGGGGCCGAGGAATGGCTGCGCCGGATTGCGGTGGGTCGATCGCTGGAGACGGTGCCGGACGCGGTCGCTTTCGCGCTCGTCGCGATGGGCTTCGCCCAGAAAACTCCGGACGTCGGCTTCTCCGTCACCGAAGCGGGCAAGGATTACCTGAGCGCTCGCGGCATTCCGACACGATTGCGTTACGCGCGAAGGCGATAAGCCTGCCCAAGCACGCGCTGCGGTGGGTCGAGCTCTGCCGCGAGTGCAGGCGCTGAAAGACGCGCCCGACCAACTGTTCTGCGCGAACGTTGCAGAGTTCACGAGGCACTTCGACGCTCGGACCCGCCGGTCATGCGTTCGAGCAGATCTCGCGCGAAGAGCGCGCACGCGAAGCGCTCGTGGATTGCCGGAATCGGATGACCGGGTTTGTCGCGGATCGCACCTCATCGAGCACTTAGCCAACCAAAGCCACGTCGGGCTAGCGCGGACAATCGTGCGGCGCTGCTATCAGGTACCTCGCACGAGACTGGCTATGACAATGAGAAGTTCGGCGGTATCGACTGGCTTGGCCACATGAGCTTGATAGCCGGCGAGCAGTGCCCGTTTTCTGTCCTCTGAGCGCGCAAACGCAGTCAGGGCAATGGCTGGAATTCGCCGACCCTCCCGCTCGTTCGCCCGAATCCGCCGCATCAGTTGATAACCGTCCAGGTCAGGCATCCCCACATCGCTGACCAGGACATCCGGGCTCGAAGTTTCCATGATTCGGAGCGCTTCCGCGCCAGACGCAACGGCGGATACGATTGCTCCTTGCTCTTGCAGCATACGCTGGATCAGATCGCGGGCGTCCTCTTCATCATCGACGACAAGCACGTGAACACCGACGAGCTTGGGAAGTACGGATTGCCCTTCCGGAGTCGGATGCGTGGGATGAACCCGATTCGCCGATGCAGCGTCTGTCTCCATAATCGCGAGGGGAAGATGCACGGTAAACGTCGCACCTTTGCCTTCGCCAAGGCTGTTCGCGTGTATCGAACCTCCGTGCAGCTCCACCAGCTGCTTTGAGATAGCCAGTCCGAGACCGAGGCCGCCCTGAGTGCGAGTCGTCGAGCTGTCGTTCTGCGAAAAGCGATCGAATACGTACGGCAGAAAGCTGGCCGGTATGCCGATACCCGTATCGCTCACGCTCACTTCTACGTGCGAGTTTATTCGCTGTAGAAGCACCTGCACCTTGCCGTCCTTGGGAGTGAATTTGATCGCATTGGTCAGAAGATTCCAAATGATCTGTTGCAGGCGGCCCGGATCACCTGGCACGGTGCCAGCGCGGGGATCGAGCATGCTCTCCAGACGCACGCCTTTTGTCTGGGCGATCGGCTCCGCGGACTCGACCGCTCCTCGGACGACATCGATTATTGCCGTTTGCTGAACGTCGAGGCGAATACGACCCGACATGATCCGGCTCAAGTCGAGCAGATCTTCGATGAGCTGCGCCTGTGCTCTCGTGTTGCGTTCGATCACCTCCATGCCCCGTTGAAAGTCCTCGGGCTTCGGCGTGACTTGCCTTCGCAGGATTTGCGTCCATCCCAGAATCGAATTCAAGGGGGTCCGCAGCTCATGCGACAGCGTGGCCAGGAACTCATCTTTGACGTGCGCGGCCTTCTGGGCTGCGATGCGGGCACTGCGCTCCGCCTCGAGCATTTCGTCGCGTCGCGCTCCGTCGGCAGCCAGCGCTTCCGCTCGCTTGCGTTCGGATAGATCGCGGGTCAGCTTGGCGAATCCGTGCAGCCGTCCGCTACGATCGCGCAAGGCAATGATGGTGACGTTCGCCCAAAATCTCTCGCCATCCTTGCGAATGCGCCAGCCATCTTCAACGAATCGCCCCGTCTCGGTCGCGACCTGCAGCTCGTGTTCGGGCCACCGGCTCTCGACCGCATCCAATGGATAGAATTTCGAAAAGTGCTGCCCGATGATCTCATCGGCTCGGTAACCCTTGATCCGCTCTGCGCCGCTGTTCCATGTCACGATGTACCCGTTGGGGTCGAGCATGAAAATCGCATGGTCGGTGACGCCCTCGACCAAGAGGCGGAAGCGTTCTTCACTCCGGCGCAGCGCTTCTTCGTGTTCACGGCGCGCGGTAAGGTCTCGCGTAACCTTGGCAAACCCGCGCAACAATCCGGCGTCATCGCGGAGGGCGGTGATAACGACGTTCGCCCAAAACATCGTTCCGTCTTTGCGTACCCGCCAACCTTCATCCTCGAAGCGGCCTTCGGCGCCGGCTACTCGCAGCTCGTGCTCCGGCAGGCGGCGATGCAGAGCCTCGGGCGGGTAAAATTTCGAGAAATGCTGTCCGACAATCTCCGTCGCGTCGTAACCTTTGATCCGCCGGGCACCCGTATTCCAGGTCAGCACATGACCCTGCGGGTCGAGCATGAAAATGGCGTAGTCGGTGACGCCTTCCACCAACAGCCGGAAGCGGTCATCGCTGTGGTCGCGGTGATTCTGGACGCGCGCTGTTGAGAGACCCTTGCGTCATGGGGTCCAATGTTACTCCACCGAATCTCCGGAAAACGCGCAGGGCAGCTAAGGAGACGCGTCGATGAGCCACATCGACAATGGTCACGTCGTCAGCGAAACCCAACGGCGGCGTAGCCGACCCAGTGGCGAAGCGTTGCCGGCGCGGTGACGCCCATGCCGTCCAGATCGTCGACCTTGATGCCCTCACCTTCGAGCGAGGTGGTGTAGCCCAGTATCGTGCCCGCCAGAGGCGGCGCGGCCCTCAACCGTTGCAGGTGCCAGGCAGTGAACAAACCGAAAGGAACGGAGTAGCGGCCGCACCACGCCCACTTGTATTCGCGATGATCATGGTCGGCGAGCGTATAGCGGCTGAAGCGTTCGATCTTGTCGGGCCGGAGCTCGCCTTCGAAGCAATCGCGCATGATTTGCCGCTCGTGTGCGAGCGCCTTGGCGTAGCCTTTCGCGTCGGCGCCGTAGCGCGCGAGGTTCTTGCCGCCCCAACCTTCGTCTCCGTAATGAACCGCATCGGTCGATGAGAGCAGCGTGACGTCGACACCCCATTCCAATCGCTCCTGGTCGATGACCGGCGCGATCGCACGGGCGAGCTGCGAAGCGACTTCGTCCATGCGCGCGAGCGACATGGCGGGCACGAGAATCGGCACAAACTCCACAGCTCGGTTGTAGTGTTGCAGGAAAGGGAGCTTGGCTTCAACCGAGTGCTCGATGCTCTGCATCTCGTCGCTCACGCAGTAGCTGCCTTCGGGCAACGCGGTCATGATCCTCTCGCGCAGCGGCGAAACCGCGATGTCGCCGTACGGCCCGAGCCAGTGCGTGAAGCTGTCGAAGATGAGCCGGTCCTCGAGACCGTGCTGCCGCGCCCGGTGCGCGACGCCGAAAATGATCACCACCGGCGCCGCAACGTTTCTCAGCACTCGCGGGTACATGCAGCCGGCGTACGCGTAATCGTCGTGTGGAGCGATGGCCATCCGCCAGCGGTCGCCGGGACCTACGCCATTTTCTGCAAGAATTCGTTCGAGCTTTACTTCATCCTGCGCGGCGATTCGCTGCACCACCGCCTCGATCTGCCGTTCGAGATGCGCAAATCCGACAGTGTCGGCGAGGCCGCGCCGCCTGAGCGTTGGTGTGGCTGAGCTGGATTGCGGAGAGGCGGGTGGCTGGACCATGCGATGGTTGCGGGTGAGCTCTGCCACCGCATTATCGCCCGCTACCGGTCAAAAGCGGACTTCAACGCGATCGGATTGCAACGTGACGCGCCGCCCGATCCCTCGAGCGGCGGTCCTGTCCGCCACCTCGTGGCGGCGGACGTTCGCGGACGCCCTCGCTAGCGATAGTCCTTCGGATCGCCTGAATCGGTCGGATTGCTCAGGGCGCGGCGAAGCTGCTCGCTCATCGGAAAGTTGAGGGTGATCCCACGCGGTGGAATCGGCTGCGTGAACCACTTCTTGTACAGCGCCTCGGCGGCGCCGGATTTGAAGGCCGCGATCAGAGCACGGTCGACCAGCGCCTTGAATTGCGGGTCGTCGCGGCGAAACATCAGGGCGTAAGGGTCGGCGGCCATGCCGTCGATGTCGACCAGGCGAAACGCGTCGGGCGTCTTCGAGTTGGCGGCGAGCCCCGCGAGCAGAATATCGTCCTCGGAAAAGGCCGCAACGCGATCGGTCTCGAGGAGCGCGAACGAGGCGTTGTGGTCCTGGCCGTTCAGCATCGTCATGCCGAGTCCACGCTGCGTATTGATCTCGGCAATCTTTTGCACCGTGTTGGCGCCGCTGGTGACGGCGATGGCGCGTCCCTTCATGTCGGCCAATGTGTGCACCGGGCCGTTCTTCTTGACGATCAGTTTGGTATTGACCACGAACGTTGTCACGCTGAAGGCGACCTGTTTCTGGCGCTCGATATTGTTGACCGTGGAGCCGCATTCGATGTCCACGGTGCCATTGGCGATCAGCGGTATCCGAGTCGCGGAGGTCACCACCTGCTTCACGACCTTGAGGTCGGGCTTCTTCAGATCAGCCTTGACCGCATCGACGACGATCATGCACAGGTCGACCGAATAGCCGACCGTTTCCTGCTTGTCATCGAGAAATGAAAATGGAATCGATGCGTCGCGCACGCCGAGCGTGATCGTCCCGCTGTCGTTGATTTTCTTCAGCGTTCCGTTGAGGTCCGCGCCCTGCGCGGCGAACGGGGCGACAAGCGTCAGCAGCACCGGGCACGCAATCCATCGATACGGTTTCATTGTCTTCTCCTTGGGCA
Source organism: uncultured beta proteobacterium (assembly GCA_963730465.1). GTDB lineage: Bacteria > Pseudomonadota > Gammaproteobacteria > Burkholderiales > Casimicrobiaceae > PALSA-1003. The sequence continues at coordinate 304,214 of CAVSRR010000006.1, forward strand.
AACGCCGGTCCTTCGCGATGTGCTCAGCCGCAACGAACGGTGCGCGTGAGCACGTTGGGTACGTTGCTAAGCGGTAGCGGAGGTCGCGGCGTCGACCGCGTCTCCCAGCCTTTCGACGATGGCATCGATCGTCGCCGCGTCGGTGATGAATGGCGGCGCCAGGAGGACGTGGTCCCCGCTCCGCCCGTCGGCTGTCCCGCCCATTGGGTAGACGAGCAGATCGCGCTTCATGGCCTCCGCCTTGATCCGCACGTGCATCCGCCGCTTGGACTCGAAGGGCCGCTTGGACGCGCGATCCTCGACGAGCTCGATTCCCCAGAAAAGTCCGCGGCCGCGAATGTCGCCCACGAAGGGATGGTCGCCGAATCGAGTGCTGAGCGCGGCCCCGAGCTGTGCGCCGCGGCTCCCCACGCGCTCGAGCAGACCGTCGCGTCGGACTGTTTCCTGCACCGCGAGCGCCGCCGAGCACGCCAACGCGTGACCAATGTAGGTGTGACCGTGCTGGAAGCTTCCGGACCCGCGCGCGAATGCGTCGAAAATGGGTGTCGCGACGAACACCGCGCCAATCGGCGCGTAGCCTCCGCCGAGTCCCTTTGCGACCGCCATCAGATCCGGCGCAATGCCTTCCTGCTCACAGGCGTGCAAGGTGCCGGTACGGCCCATTCCGGACATCACTTCGTCGAGTATCAGCAACACCCCGTAGCGGTCGCAGATTTCACGGATACGCTTGAAATAGCCGGCAGGCGCGGGCACTGCGCCGAGTGTCGCGCCGACGACCGTCTCCGCGACGAAAGCAATCACTGATTCCGGGCCGAGCTCGAGCAGTCGCGCCTCGAGCTCGTCGGCCGAGCGCTCTGCGTAGGCCTCCGCCGATTCACCTTCGTGCCGGTAGCGGTATTCGTAGCAAGGGTCGATGTGGTGGCTCGGAATGAGGATGGGCGCGAAGGGCTCGCGCCGCCACGCGTTGCCACCGATCGCCAGCGCGCCCAGCGTGTTGCCGTGATAGCTCTGGCGGCGGGCGATGAAATGGCGGCGCTGCGGTTCCTTGCGTTCGACGAAATACTGACGCGCCATCTTGAGCGCCGCCTCGATCGCCTCGGAGCCGCCCGAGACCAGGTAAACCTTGGACATGCCCGGCGGCGCATGGGCAATCAGCTCGTCCGCGAGCGCCTCGGCGACGCCGGTAGTAAAGAAGCTCGTGTGTGCGTAGGCGAGGCGGTCGAGCTGCGCGTGCATCGCCGCGAGCACCGCGGGATGCTGGTGGCCGAGACAGGACACCGCCGCGCCTCCGCTCGCGTCGATGTAGCGTCGTCCTTCTTCGTCGATGAGATAGACACCCTCGCCGCCGACGGCCAGCGGATACCGATGTTGAATCTGGCGCTGAAGGATGTGCGTCATCGCGCGGCTTTGCGCCGCTGCGGCGGCGTGACGTAGGCGTCGATGGCGACTAGCTCGCGGTCCGCGGCGGTGATTGCCGCGAGGGCCTTGTCGCCGGCGTCGGCGGCGAGCAGCGCGGCGAGAACCTCCGCGGCCGCGAACGCAGGCGTCATCGTGTGGAAGAAAGAGGGGCTCTCCGTCGATACGACGACGCTCGCCTTTGCCAGTCGCGCGATGGGCGCGAGCGCGCTGTCAGTGAGCGCGACGATGGACACGCCGCGCGTGGCCGCATACGTTGCATAGTCGACCGTAAGGCGCGTATACGGACGCACGCTGACGACCAGCAAGGCGTCGCGCGGGCCGGCTTGCCTCAGGCGATCGATGCCGGTGCCGCCCGCGCCGTCGACGAGCGTGACCTGGCCGCCCGAAAACGCGCGCACGTATTGGAAATGGAACGCCACCGCAAAGCTGGATCGCTGTCCCAGCGCGTAGACGTGATCGGCGCGCGACAGAATGCGCACAGCGTCGGCGATCTGCCTCGAGGCCGCCTCGCTGGCCATCGCGCCGACGCTGCGCGTCATAGCCTCGACGAGATCGAATTCCAGTGCCGCCGCGCCCTCTTTCTTTTGCCGCGCCACCATGGCCTCGGCCTTGCCGACGAAGCCCACGGGAAGGCGGCGGACGTTGTCGGCGTGGATTTGCCGCACTTCGTCGAAGCCGGCAAAGCCGAGACGCTGCGCGAAGCGCGTCATTGTCGCTACCGGCACGGCGGCGCGGCGGGCCTGCTCGCGTGTCGACAGCAAGGCGACCTCGCGCGGATGGTCCACGACCCAGCGGCCTACAAGGCGCAGCTGTGGAGGCAGGTCATCGTAAGCCGCGTGGAGGCGCTGCTGAAATGGCGTCCGGGTGGGAGCCTTCGAAGAATTCCGTGCCATGTCCGGGGAGTGCTCCGCTTGTCCAGATTCTCAGGGGCCGTCGCTCTCGAACGCGCCAGCATTGATTGAAACCGCGGCGCGATTTCCGAGTGGAACGTTCGTCACTATCTTTACGATAATGGAACAAACGTATCGACGCGTCAAGCCCGGTGACCGGGCCACCGCGAGCGCGCCTGGCTTCGCACATCTCCAGCGCTCGCCGACGGCTCCTTGTCGTATCCTTTTGCGAAAGCAGGATCGACGGCAGGGGTACCTCATGGAAGTGTTCGTCACCGGCGGAACCGGATACCTCGGGCGCGCAATGATCGACGCGTTGCTTCGGCGCGATTATGCGGTGCGGGCGCTCGTCCGTCCGACGTCGCTCGGCGGTGTGCCACAGGGAGCGACGGCTGTCGTCGGCGACGCCCTCGACTCCGCGACGTTCGCCGGCGTGCTTACTCCCACGACCACGCTCGTGCATCTCGTTGGAACGCCGCATCCGGCTCCATCGAAAGCGACGGAGTTCGAGCGTGTCGATCTACCGTCGATTCGCGCAAGCGTCGACGCCTCGCGTCGTGTGCCGATCGCGCATCTGATCTATCTCAGCGTCGCGCAGCCGGCGCCGGTGATGCGAGCCTATGTGGACGTGCGCGCGAGGGGCGAGGCCATGATCCGCGAGTCGGGCCTGACCGCAACCGTCCTGCGCCCCTGGTACGTGCTCGGCCCCGGGCATCGGTGGCCGATCGCGCTCAAGCCTTTGTACTGGATCGCGGAGTGCCTTCCCCCGACGCGGGAGACGGCACTGCGCCTGGGCCTTGTCACCTTGGATCAGATGGTCGTCGCGCTGGTGCGGTCAGTTGAGCATCCGCCTGCGAGCGGGACGATCCGCGTGGTCGACGTTCCGGGGATACGCGCCGGTCGACTATCCTAGACGCATTGGTCTCGCCGCGTTGGTCTCGCGTCTGCACCGTTGAGGCGGGATTGTCGCTTTCTGCGGCGCGAAGTGCTTTGCGACAGACGGCTTAATGATGAATTGGATACGCTGCCATTGTGCTGCTACATCCGATCGGAGAGAAGTAGGGCGTAGTTCGCCATTGAGCGGCGATAACGAGTCATGTGGCGGGACAAGGCCGTGACCGCCACGGAGACCGCTTCGCGCTCTCGTCCCACATCGACCAGCGCAAGCGCGAGGGTCGCGCTCACGGCGTCGTCCAGCTCGTCCGATTCGCGCGCGAGTTCGGCCGTCAGCAAAGCGACGCTTTCCGACGCGTGTCCGATGTTGCGCAGCGAGCTTGCCAACTGGATCACCGCCTGGCGCCGGCGCTGTCCGGGCAGTCCGAGATCGAGCGCGCGCCGATAGAGCGGAACCGCCAGATCCGAGTGTCCGGTCGAATCGAACGAGCCTGCCCGCTCGAATATTCCAATCGCGTTGTCCGGAGGCAGCTCGGCGACGAGCTGTTCCATCTTGCTCAAGAACTCCGATTCGCTGTGATCATCGAAGGATGCCCACAGCTCCGCGAGGCGTTTTTCCCAATCCATAGTCGATCTCCCGCAAATTCAGTTGCCGCCGCCTGAAGCGCTGCGCCCCAGGAATCGCTTGATCCAATCCGCATAGCTGGCCGCGTCCGTCACGCCGTCCATCAGATCCTTGCTCGCCGCGCCCGCAACTTTCGGCGCGAGCACGCCCCCATGCACGGCTTTCATCGCGTCGTAGAGCGCTTTCACGGCGACGTTGAAGGTCTGATGGCCGCCGGACCAGAGTCGGCCACGTCGCGAAGCGAGATATACGGGGTCGCACATCGATTCGGGAATGCCGCCGATGACGAGTGGAAGGCTCGTCGCCGCGGCGATGCGATCAAGCTCATCGCGGCTTCGTAGTCCCGGGATCATCAGCGCGTCGACGCCGACTGCTTCGTACGCCCGCAGCCGGGCGATCGCATCGTCGACGCCGGAGATCGCGGTCGCGCTCGTTCGACCGAGGATGACGAACCGGGAATCGCGCCGTGCAGCGATTGCGGCTTTCATCTTTCCGGCGCCCTCGTCGATGGAAACGAGCTGCGGCGCGTCCGTCGATCCGTACGCGCGCGGCAACAGCGTGTCCTCGATCGACACCGCTGCTGCGCCGGCATGCTCGATTTCCTGCACGGTGCGCATGACGTTGAGCGCGTTGCCGTAGCCGTGATCGCCATCCACGACCAGTGGTACCGGCGACGCTCGCGTGCATCGGTACACTTGCTCGGCAAGCTCGCTCAGCGTCAGGATGATGAGATCGGGCGCGCCCAGCACGGCCATCGATGCGAGCGAGCCTCCCATCAGCGCAGCCTTACATCCGAGGTCCTGCGCAATGCGCGCGGAAATCGGATCGTAAACCGAGGCCATCAGCACGCTGCGTTCTCCGGCCAGGATCTCCCGAAGCTTGGTACTGGCTGTGATGGATGCCAACGGAGGGTGTCCTGTGCGATCGCGACGCGAGACGCGTCGCCTGTCGACCTTGGCGGTCGGCCTTATGCGCCTGGCCAAGCTCGAGGTTCGCGTCCCTCGCGATCTTCGCATACTTGACGCGATCGCATTTCACAAGCTCCGGGCTTTTTCGGGCGTGGCGCCGGAGGGCGACTCCGATCGCGGCAACATCTCGCGACCCTGGGATCACGAAGCAAGGAGGCGACGCCGATATCCTTGTGACCAGGAGCCCTTACGGCTCAGCTCGCCACGCCGCGCAGGCGGACGCCCGGCCCGGGAAGGACGAGCGGTCATCATGGATGTTCAAAGGGCTGGCGTCCAAGCTTGCCTTTGAAACTATAATACTTGCCTTCTCCGTTGGAGGAGTGGGCCGGGGTGCCTCGCTTTCAAGCGAGGTCGGCGTTCATCTGGCTGCCAGAAATTCGGGCACGTGAGTGCCGAATTCATCGGTCTCATACGCAAGCTCGAAATAGTCTTCGACGTCGATCGGCGGTCGCGCGGGTGGCGGCAGCGCGTGGTCTTCATTCTTGCGGCTGACGATGCTTTTGGGCTCCATGAGTTCTCCTTGGGGTCAAATTCGCGTTACGCTCGCTCGTCCATGCTGGAACTGCGCGCAAGCGACGCGGGATGAGTGCAACGCTACGCCCCGAGTATTACGGCGTGTTTACGGGTGTGGTGACGACGGGCGCAATGGCGGTTGCGACCCCGCCCGAATCGAGGGCCGGGACTTGTAACAGATCGTGAGTCGGGAATTAGGGGGCCCGGTCGCGGTCGTATCCCTTCGCATTCTCATTGACGCTGATTGCATGCACTTAGCAACGCTTCGTTCTTGGAATAGAGGTCCTGAAATGCTGTTTCCCTCATTACGCTGCGCTGTCCTCTCCGTTCTGGTCGCAACCGCGCTGTCGGCGAATGCGCAGCTGTCCGTGCCGCCGGCGACATATCAGCCGCCGGTCGCGAGCAAGGCGCAGGTCGAGCCGGCGCTGCTGCTGCCCTCGGGTGCCGCGGCGCGCAGCATCGTGCTGTCGACCCCGACTGCACAAGAGCGCGCGCAACTGACGCCCAAGTCCGCGACCGCTCGCGGCCAAGGCCGGCGTGGTTCCCAAGCGCAGCAGGATGATCATCGGCTTCCCGCGCCAAGTGGATCCTGCGCAGGGATCGTTCACCCTCGCCAATCTCGCCTGGGCCCAAACCGCTGACGGCATGCAGGTCGCGCACATCGACGTGACATCGGCGAGCGCCGCTGCGCTTCGTATCGGTGTCTCGCTCACCGGCGTCCCCGCCGAGCTCGAGATGCGCTTCAAGGGAGCCGACAGCTCCCAGGTTTTCGGTCCGTACTCGGCAAACGTGGCGCGCGACTCGCTCTACTGGTCGCCGGTGCTCGAAGGTGATACCGGGACCATCGAGATGAGCCTGCCCGCGAATGTGAGCCCGGACGGAGGCAAGGTGTCGCTGCCTCTGATTTCTCATCTAGTGGTTGGCGGCAACTCGCTTCGTCAGGCCGATCCTCTCCACTCCATCGGAACGTCCGGATCCTGCGAGGTCGACGTGGCTTGCATGTCGTCGACGCTGAAGGCGCAGGCTGCGACCGCGGTGAACGCGGTGACGCGCGTGGTGCTGACCGACGGCGGGCAAACCGCAATCTGCAGCGGGACGTTGATCAACGATTCGATCGCTTCGGGCATCCCCTATCTTTTCTTCGCCAACCACTGCATCGACAACGACGACGACGACGTGGGCGCGTCCAAGGCGGATCCGGCAGCCGCCGCCGCGTCGATCAACACCTACTGGTTCTTCCAGACGAACATTTGTGGCCAGGACACCGCGAGCAACGTCAATTTCGTGGTCGTTGCCGGCGGAGCCAAGTTGCTCGGTCGCAGCACCGACTACGACTGGAATCTGTTGCAGTTGAACAACCCGCCGCCCGCTGGCGCGACTTTCGCGGCGTGGAACGCCAGTCCCCTTTCGGCGCCGGGCGTGGCCGCCGACGGGATTCATCATCCGGAGGGCGATCTCAAGAAATACAGCCAGGGAATGACGCAGGGCTTCCAGAGTTTCGACGACGGAAGCAGCTTTGTCGTCATGCAATGGCAGCAGGGGGTGACGGAGCCCGGCAGCAGCGGCAGCGGCTTGTTCACCTATAACGCAAACCAGAACTACTACGAGCTTCGTGGTGCCCTGTATGGCGGCAACTCGGCCTGCGGCAAAGACCAGAGCGAGACCGATATCTATTCACGCATGGATATCGCGCTTCCGATGCTCAGGCAATACCTCACGCCCACCGCCCCCAATCCGACCGCGGAGACACTCGTCGTCGAGTTCTACAACGCGACGTTGGACGACTACTTTATCACCGCGGCGCCGGCGGAAATCCAGGCCCTGGACGACGGCAACCCCAACTTCCCTGGATGGCAGCGAACCGGGCTGACTTTCCTGGCGTACTCCGATCCCAGCGTCGCTCCGTCGAGTGTGAGTCCGGTGTGCAGGTTCTATGTGCTACCGCAGTTCGGTGACTCTCACTTCTATTCCGCCGTTCCCGCGGAATGCGCCGCGGTCCTCACAAACTTCAGCGACAAGTGGGTCGAGGAAAATCCCTCGTTGTTCTACATTCAGGTACCCAACCAGACGACCGGCGCATGCCCTACCAACACGCGTCCGATCTATCGCTTCGACAACATCGCGAACCCGCTGCATCATCGCTATACCGCTGAAGTCGACGTCCGCGATTCGATCATCAGCGACGGCGGGTGGATCCAGGAAGGCTACGGCACGCCGCCCAACCAGACGGTCATGTGCTCACCGACGAGTTGATTCGCCGCGCATCCGCCGCGAGCGCGGATCTCCGATCGACGACGTAGCGGATCATGCCTTGCCGCGCAAGCTCACGTTCACGTTCTTGATCTGCGTGCACGCGAGGAGCTCGTCGATCGATTCCTCGCGGCCCATCCCGGACTGCTTGTAGCCGCCGAAGGGCACGCCGACGTAGTGCGTGCTGGCGCCGTTGACCCAGATGTATCCGGCCTGAACGCGTCCCGCGAGGCGGTGCGCCCGATCGAGGTCGTGGGTCCAGATCGAGCACGTCAGCCCGTACTCGAGCGCGTTCACGCGGCGCAGCATGTCGTCCTCGTCGCGCCACTTCAGGACGCTCACGACGGGGCCGAAGATCTCCTCGCGAGCGATTCGCATCTCGTCCTTCACGTCGGCAAAAACGGTCGGCTCGACGAAGAAGCCGGCAGCGAGCCGTGGGTCCGCGGATCGACGTCCCCCGAGCGCCAATCGCGCACCGTCCTCGAGGCCCATCGCGATATAGGAGAGCGTCTTGTCGAACTGCGCCTTGCTCGACAGGCATCCGACTTCGGCATCGCGATCCGAAGGCAGTCCGAGCTTGAGCGCGGCAACGCGCGTGACGATCGCGTCGAGCGCCTTGTCGTGAATGTCCTCGTGCAGGAATACGCGGCTGGTCGAGTTGCACGATTGCCCGGTGACGTAACGGAAATTCATGCCCCTGACGACGCCGTCTGCGAGCTCGTCGATGCCCGCGTCGGCGCACCCGATCAGCGCGTTCTTTCCGCCCAATTCCAGCGTCAACTGCTTGAGCGACTTGCCCGCGGCCTGCATCACCGCGCGGCCCGCGCCGACGCTGCCGATGAATCCGATCTTGGCGACTCTCGGGTTGTCGACCAATGCCGCGCCCGCGTCGCGGCCTCCGGTCACGACGTTGAACACGCCGGGCGGAAAGATGCCATCCCACAGCTCGGCCACGCGCAGGGCCGACAGCGGTGTCTGCTCGGCGGGCTTGATGATGAGGGTGTTGCCGGCAACGAGCGGCGCACCCGCCTTGCCGCCCACGAACAGCAGCGGATGGTTGAACGCGCCGATGCGCGCGATCACGCCCAGGGGCTCGCGCATCGTGTAGTTCAATACCGTGCTGCTGATCGGGATGGTGGAGCCTTTCATCTCGGTGACGAGGCCGGCGAAGTAATCCATATAGCTCGCGCTGATCTCCACGTCGTAGAGCATGGCCGCGAAGGGATTGCCGCCGTCGATCGCGTCGATCCACGCGAGCTCCTCGGCATGCTTGCGAAGCGCCGCCGCCGCCGCGCGAACGCACGCCGCGCGCTCCTGCGCAGGGGTATCGCGCCATCCGGCGAACGCCTTGTCCGCGGCTTCGACCGCTCGTGCAACATCCTGCGTTCCGCCGACGCTCACGACGCCAAGCGCTTCACCCGTCGCCGGGCTGCTGACGGGCGCCTGGCCGCCATCGAGCGAGGCATGCCAGCTTCCACCGTAAAAGTGCTGCCGGTTCGCGGGAAGGGTGTATTTCAATCCAGTCCGATCGTCCAACGCCATCGTGGGCTCCGTAGGTTGCTTGTGCGTGTGGTCCGGATGCAGTGTTGCCGATGTGCTTCCGCAGCGTGAATCTAGAAGGGCGTCTCGCCCGCGACCACCGTGCGATACATCGTTCTCAATTCCTTGCTCGTGTCGAACGGGGTCGCCGCGTGAAACGTGCAGCGGTTGTCCCACATCAACAGATCGTGCTTGCGCCATGCGTGTCGATAGACGAAGCGTTCCTGAGTCGCGAAGCTCATCAAGTAGTCGAGAAGCTCGCGACTCTCGTCGTCCGGCATTCCATCGATCTTCCAGGCATGACACCCGGTGTAGATCGCGCGCTTGCCCGTCACCGGATGCGTTCGAGCGAGCGGGTGCGCTTGCGGAGGAGCGATCTTCAATTCGTATTCGGTGGCAAGCGGGCCGCCCCCGGTCAATCGTGAGTATTCCACAGAATGAATGACTTTCATGGAGTCGATGCGGCGCTTGAGCTCTTCCGGCAGCGCGCCGTAAGCCTTGGCTGTGTTGCAGAACAGAGTGTCGCCGCCTTCGTTCGGAATTTCAACGCCGTAGAGGAGGGTCGCGGTCACAGGATCGGGTCGCCACGAGCGATCGGTATGCCAGCGCATCGCCGTCGGGTCCGGATGCCTGCCGTTGGGTTTGCCTTCGACGTCGGCGTTCGACGCGATGCTGACGTCCACGGTGCCCCCTGCGGCTCCATCGCGCAGCTGGCCGGGCATCGTATGCTCTCCTGGCGCGCCCCAATTCCGGGTGAAGTCGACGAGCGAGTCGGTGGTCAGCACTTGCCCGCGGAAGCACAGCAGCTTGTACTCATTGAAGGCGTCCTCGAGTCGCCGCTTTTCCTCCCGCGGCAGTCGCCGCGAGACATCCAGCCCCGTGACTTCGGCGCCCATGACGGCATCGAGCTGCCGGATGACCGCGGGCGACCGGTCCAGCATGGAGGCTGCGCTTGCCCGATTCATGTCTGCACTCCGGAGATGAGCGCGACGATCGTCCCATTCGCGTCCGAACAGGGTCAAGCAACATTAATGAACAGGACGGGTGACAGAATGAGTCGCCGTTTCTCAAACGATGGTGAAGCGATTATCATTGTTTATCCCGAGGATGAAACGGCGTATCGATGGGTCGTCGCCTGCCTCCGTTGAACGCGCTGCGCGCCTTCGAGGCCGTTGCGCGGCATCAAAGCATCTCCGCAGCGGCGGACGAGCTGTGCGTTACTCACAGCGCCGTCAGTCGCCACGTGGCGAAGCTCGAAGACCATCTCGGCGAGAAGCTGTTCGCACGGGAGCATCAGCGCCTCGCCTTGACGGGTCGCGGCGCGGCGTACGCCGCGCAGCTCACGCAGCTCTTCGACGTCATTCAGAGCGTCACCGCGGAACACTTCAGCGCCGCGGTCGACCACGGGCCCTTGCGTGTCGGCGTCTACGCGACGTACGCCAACCGCGTCCTGATTCCGCGGCTTGCGCGGTTTCAGCATGCATATCCGGACATTCCCTTTCACATCGAGACGTGGGCCGGCGCACCGGATCCGAACAAGCTCGAGGTCGACATTGCCATCATGCTGGGTACCGGCGACTGGCCCAATCTGGTCGCCGAGGAGCTGTGCGCGGAGGAGTTGCTTCCCGTCGCCAGTCCCAAGCTCCTGGCGGGCAGGAACCTGAGGGACGCCAGCGAGCTCGCTTCGTTCACGCTGCTGCATGCGGTGCCGCGCCTGAACGACTGGGAGCAGTGGTTCAAGCTCATGGGCGTCCACGACATCGACGCCTACCGCGGCATGCGCTTCGATACATCGGGCATGGCATATCAGGCCGCCGTTAACGACCTCGGCGTTGCGATGGCCCAGACGACGTACGTGCAAGAGGACATCGAGCAGGGCCGGCTCGTCGCGCTTTTCGATACGCCGCTCAAGACCGAGCGCTCCTACTACATCGTCTATTCGCCCGGCAAGCGCAGCGATCGGCGGATCCACGCCTTCGCGGACTGGTTGAAGCGCGAGTTCGCGGCGACAATCCACGCCGCCGAGGCGGCGTCGTAGCGCAACGCCGACCTATTCCTCGACGACGAGCCCCTCCGCCTTGACGATCGCCTGCCACTGATTGAATTCACGCGTCGCCGATCGTTGAAATTCGTCGCCGATCTCCGGTGACATCTGGAGTCCTGCCGCTGCCATTTTTTCCTTGACCGCGGGCATCGCGGCGACCACGGCGACTTCCTTGCGCAAGCGCTCGAGAACGCCTGCCGGCATCCTGGCAGGACCAAACAAGCCATACCAGACGGTCGCAGTCGCCTGCGGGATCCCGGCTTCCTTGACGGTCGGCGCGTCGGGGAGCATGGGATGGCGCGTCGGTGCGGTAATGCCGATCACGCGCATCTTGTCATTTCCCATGAATGGCGCGATGGTGATCGGGGTCAGCAGCGCGAAGTCGATCTGGCCGCCGAGCAGGTCGGTCAGCGCCGGCGCGACGCCCTTGTAGGGAACGTGCACCATGTCGATGCCCGCGTACTTCTCGAAGAGCAACGTGGCGAGATGCGGCGATCCACCGATGCCCGAGGTTCCATAGCTCAGTTTTCCGGGATGGGCTTTGGCGTAAGCGATGAACTCCGGTATGGTCTTCGCAGGAATCCGGGAGCTGATCACCAGCGACATGCCGGTCTCGGAGACTTTCGCGATATACGAGAAATCGTCGGGCACCTTGTAAGGCATCTTGCTGCGCAGCGCGGGGACGGCGGTCATCGAATCGGTCGAGGTCCACAGGAGCGTATATCCATCAGGCGGCGATTTGGCAACGTAGTCGGAACCGATGACGCCGCTCGCGCCCGGCTTGTTCTCGACCACGATCGACTGGCCGAGCTGCCGGCCTAGCGCGTCGGCGACGATGCGTGCGGTGCCGTCGGTTCCCGCGCCCGGCGGGTACGGGACGATCAGCCGCAATGGGCGGTTCGGATAATCCCCGTCACCCGCTGCCTCGGCAGCCGCGGACGCCACGACGGCCGCCCCGGACAAAACGAGGCCCAGCATTTTGAGGAATTGCCGCAAGGGTGTCCTCCAGGACGGATAAGCGGTTGACGCGTGCGAGCCGCAGCCGGATGTCCGCGCCGGACCATCGGGCGCGCACCCGCGCTTTGCAGCCGAGCCATCTTCTTGACCGCCGACGCACGCGTCAAGCTCCTTTATGTCACATCGCCGGTGACAAAACTAGTCGGCCCGCGGAATGATCGGCGCCTATACACTGCAAGACGGGTATTCCGCATGGCTCCGCATGGCACATGAGGGCTTCGACACGATGAACCGAGTGATGCTTGTCACGGGGGCGAGCCGCGGCCTGGGTGCGGCCATCGCCGAGCTCGCCGCCAAGCGCGGCTATGCAGTGGGAGTCAACTACTCGCGCGACGAGGAGCGCGCGAACGGCATCGTCAGCGGCATTCGCGCGGGAGGCGGCAAGGCGATCGCGATCCGCGCCGATGTCGCAAGCGACGCCGAGGTAACTGCGATGTTCGAGCGCGTCGACGCGGAGCTCGGGCCGCTCGGCGTGCTGGTCAACAACGCGGGTATCGCCGGCCCTAATTTCCGCGTCGAATCGCTGCGGATCGACGATGTGCGGCGCATGTTCGAGACCAATGTCTATGGCAGTTTTTTGTGCTCGAAGGAAGCGATACGGCGAATGTCGTCTGCGCACGGAGGGGCCGGAGGATCCATCGTGAATCTCTCGTCCGCATCGAGTCGCCTCGGGGGAGCGGGGCGCAACGTGCACTACTCTGCGAGCAAGGGCGCTGTCAATTCAATGACCGTCGGCATGGCACGCGAAGTCGCGGCAGAGGGCATCCGCGTCAATGCCGTGAGTCCGGGCGTCATCGACACCGAAAGCCAGGAGCCCGGCCGCGTCGCCGAAATCGGCCCCACGCTGCCGATGAAACGCGCAGGCCGTCCCGAGGAAGTCGCAAACACCGTGCTGTGGCTCGCATCGGACGAGGCATCTTATGTCACTGGCGCAATCATCGACGTCTCGGGCGGCCGCTGACACGCCGCGCGGCCGCGCTTTTTTTGCACGAGGCACGTGACTTAATGCGGTTTGACCATGCTACGGGCCGGCGCATAGGATCCGCTGTGGTTACTCCCTTTCGACATCACCTGATACGGGACGCACAATGAGCCAAGCCCTGCGTAAGGCAAATGAGCCAAATGAGTCAAACGACACCCGCGCGCCTCGCGTGGATTTTCGGCCGCTGGGTCGCGTGATGGGCGCCGAGATCGTGGGCGTCGATCTGTCGCGGCCGTTGCCGGCGGGTGTCTTCGAGAAGCTGGAGACAGCTCTTCCTCGAATACAAGGTCCTCTGCTTCCGGGACCAGTCGCTTGACCAACGAGCAGCAAGTGGCCTTCACCGAGCTTTGGGGTCCGCCGCTCGAGCACACCATGGCGAACCATGTGCAGAGCGGCCCGCGCAACTTCGTGCAGATCGCGTCCAACGCCGACGCCGACGGAAAGCCGAACGGCAAGCATCCCGACGTCACGGCCATGCGCTGGCACACCGATCGTTCGTGGCGCGCGGAACCGGCGCTGGCGACGCTGCTATACGGATTGGAAGTTCCGAGCACCGGCGGCGATACCCTGTTCTGCAATACCGCCATGGCGTACGACGCGCTTCCCGAGGACTTCAAGCGGCGCATCGATTCCATGAAGGTGATCCATTCGGTCGAGTATTCGCGCCGCACCGGGGACGGCCCTCCTGCGACGGAATACGAGCTCAAGATCGGCCCGCCGACACCGCATCCTCTTGCGCGCAAGCATCCGATGACGGGCAAGCGCGCGATCTTTCTCGGTTGCCACGCGTGGAAGATCGACGGCATGTCGGAGGAAGCGGGGCGCGCGCTCATCGACGAGCTGATGGCCTTCGCCACGCAGGAGCGGTTCGTCTACCGCCACGTCTGGCGAAAGCACGACTTCGTGATGTGGGATAACCGGTGCACGTTCCACGCGGCGACGCCGTACGACACCACCAAGTACATCAGGACCATGCATCGGACGGTGGTGCAGGGTGGACCGACCTTCTGACACGCATTAGCATCCGGCGGCAACGGCGCTCGCTGCGAGCGCCGTCACCCCGATCACCGTTTCCGGGGACGCGTATGGCGAAGCGACGCGCAGTCTTCGCGGCTATCGCGGCCGTGTCACTGTTCGCCTGGGCCGCGATCGAGCCCACGCTCGCCGCCGATTACCCGGTCAAGCCGATCCATCTGATCTCCTCCTACAGCCCGGGCGGCGGCAACGACATCTCTGCACGCATCATCGGCGAGGCGCTCTCGCAGCGCCTGGGGCAGCCGGTCATCGTCGAGAATCGCGCCGGTGCGTCAGGATTGATCGGCTCCGATTACGTGGTCAAGTCCGCCGCCCGACGGCTACACGCTGTTGTTCGCTTCCGTCGACACCGTGACCATGGTCCCCGCGCTGAAGGCCAACATGCCTTACCGGGTCCCCGAAGATTTCACCTACATCGCGCGCACCAGCGAAAACGGCATGACGTTCGCCATCAATTCCAAGCTCCCGTACACAACGTTGCCCGAGCTCGTTGCCTATGCGAAGGCGAATCCCGACAAGATCCACTACGGAACAAACGGGGTAGGTGCAGCCCCGCATCTCTCGGTGGAGCTCTTCATGAAGCACGCGGGCATTCGCATGCAGCACATTCCGTACAAGGGCGTCTCCAACGCGATGACCGACCTGGTCGGCGGCCACATCGATTTCGCGCCGTTGACGCCTGTCGCCATATCGCCGTATCTCAACTCGGACACGCTTCGCATCATTGCCTACACCGGAGCGCAGCGGCATCCGTTGATCCCCAACGTGCCCACGCTTGCCGAGCTCGGCATGCCCCAGGCGACCGTTAGCGTGTGGTATTCGCTTCTCGGCCCCGCGAAGATGCCCGCCGCCGTCACGGAACGGCTGCGCAAGGAGATCGCGTCTTCGCTCGCGGATCCGGTCGTGAGGGCGAAGCTCGAAAAGCTCGGTTCGACGGTTGCGCCGGTCTACGGCGACGCGTTCGAGAAGATGGTCGTCGACGAGCTCAAGCAATGGAAGCAGATCGCCCACGACGAGAACATCGTCCTGGACTGACTTGCCTGCTCCCGTTGCTCGCGCGGATTAGCTGCGTCGGTGCAATCGCCGATCGATCTGAAGCAGCAGGGTGCTCACCGCAGCGGCGAAGACGACGATCAAGCAGCGTCACCGACATGACCTGCGCCACGTTGTGCAGTCCGATGCCGGTCATCAGCAGGTAACCCAGTCCGCGCTGCGAGGCGAACATCTCGGCGAGGATGCAGCCGATCAGCGTGAGCGAGAAGCCGACCCGCAGTCCGGTGAAGATCTCGGGGATCGCCGCCGGAAACAGGATCCAGCGCACCATCTGCGGCCGCGACAGCTTGAGCACGTGCCCGGTCTTGAGCAGGATGGGCTTCGTGTTCCGTACAGCGCTCAGCGTGAACAGGATGATCGGTATCACGCCGTGCAGCACGCCGAAGGCCACCTTCGCGGACAGGCCGAGCCCGAAGGCGAGCAGCAGGATCGGATAGAGCGTGAGCTTCGGGATCGCGTACACCGTCACGAACATCGGCTCGAGGACGTCGCCGGAGAGCTTCTCGAAGCCCAGCCAGAATCCCACCAGCAGGCCTGATCGACCACTGAAATTGCGAACGCGATGGCGAATGCGCGCAGGGTGTCGAATAGGTGCGCTCCGAATGTTTCGCCCGTGACGAGTTTGATCGTATAGCGGAAGGTCTCGAGCGGAGACGTCAGCGCGATGTCGCCCACTAGCCAGTAGGTCACCTGCCAGAGCGCGATCAGCACAGCGATCAGCAGAAGGGCGTTGCGCCCTCCGTGGGATGCGTGCAGTGCTCATCTCGCGCCTCGGCGCGCGAGCAGCGTCTGCTCCCAGCGCGTCAGGACCGTGTTGATGACGATCGACGCAAGCAGGATCAGGACGATCAGCGGATACATGGTCGCGTTGTCGAAATTGTTGTAGGCGAAGCTGATCTCGTAGCCGATGCCGCCGCGCGAGAGGATGAACTCGGAGCCGATGATGCCGATGAAGGCGTAGGCGACGGCGAGCTTCGCCCCGGTGAGGAGGTACGGTCCCGCCGAAGGAAGCGTCAGGCGCAACGCGGTGTCGATGGGACTCATGCGCATGATGCGCGCCGTCTTGAGCAGCACCTGCGGTACGCGATCGAGACCGTTGAGCGTGTTGACGATCATGGCCACAACGCCGAGCATGAACGCGATCAGGATCTGCGGAAGGTCACCCAGGCCGAACACGACGATGAAGAACGGGTAGAACGCGAACACCGGGACGGCGTAGTAGGTGGCGAAAAGCGGATCCAGCGTATCGCGCAGCGCGCGGCGCCGGTGCAGCAGCGCGCCTGCGATCACTCCGACACCGAGCGCGAGGATCAGCGAGAGCACCGTGTTGGTCAGCGTCTTCGCGATGGCGCTGTTCATCCTGCCGGAAATCAGGAGGCGGTAAAGGTCCCGCGCGATGAGGTGCGGCGGCTGCATCGTGATCTTGTCGATGGCGCCGGTCAGGCACAGCACCTCCAGCAGCGCGATCGCGCCGGCGATGACCGCGACCCGATACAGGACCAGGCGCTTCATGCATCCTCGGCAGGTTTCTCGCCGCTTCGCCCGATGGTCTTGAGCGACTCCTCGCGCAGCGTCTTCCACAGCCGCGCGGTGATGGCGCCGAATTCGCTGCGCTCGACGATCCGGCTGTCTCGATCGCGCGGCCACGCGGTCTCGACGACGTCGATCAGGCAGCCGGGGCGCGCGGACATGACGCCGATGCGGTCGGCCAGCATCGTCGCCTCGTCGAGCGCATGCGTGATCAGGAATACCGTCGCGCCGGTCGCCCGCCACATATGCAGGAGCTCGTCGCCCATGAGGAGCCGGGTTTGCTGATCGAGCGCGCCGAAAGGCTCGTCGAGGAGGATCAGGCGCGGCTGCATCACCAGCGTGCGCGCGATGCAAACTCGCTGGCGCATGCCGCCGGAGAGTTGCGCCGGATAGGTCATCGCGAAGTCCGACAATCCCACCAGTCGCAGAACGTCGCGCACGCGGGTGTCGCGCGCTTCCTTGGCCAGCTTCGAGCGGCGCAGACCGAAGGCCACGTTGTCGGCGACGGTCAGCCACGGCAGCGACGCATCCTCCTGGAACACGACGCCGATGCTGTCCGGCGCCTCGCCGACGATGGGCTGCCCCTCGAACTCGACGCTGCCTTCGGTCGGCGTAGCAAGGCCCGCGATGATCTCGAGCAGCGTCGATTTGCCGCATCCTGAAGGGCCGACCACGGCAAAGAACTCGCCGCGACGTGAGCTCGAGGTCGATCGGACCGAGCGCGTGCAGCGGCGCCGTCTTCCGGCCCGCGGGAAATATCTTGCTGACGTTGCGCAGCGCGACCTGGGCCGTCACGAGCGCGTCCCTGGATGCAACTCCGGCGTCACGCGCTATTTGATCGCCTTCAGGTCGTCCGGAAGAAAGCGCGTGTCGATGATCTTGCTGTAATCGACTTCGCCGTTGATGGCGCCGACCGAGCGCTGCGCCTCGATCATGCGCTTCAGACCCTCCAGATGGATCTCACCCTCGCCCCAGTAGGGCACGCCCTTGGTCGTGCTGGTCGTGAGGTTCTTGACCGCGCTCAGCGCGACCGCCGGCTCGATGTTGTACTCCTTGGCGACGATCGCGGCCGCCTCCTCCGGATGTTCGCGCATGAAGATGACGGCCTTGCGGCGCGCACGGATGACGGCGCGGATGAAATCGCCCTTTTTCTCGGCCATCTCGACGGTCACCACGCCGACCACGTTGTCGAGCGGCGGCAGCACATCGCTCGCGACGACCACGGCGCGGTACTTGTCCTTGTACTTGGACCACAGCGGCTCAGTGATCGGAGCGATGTCGATCTGGCCCGATTCCAGCGCGGCCACGCCTTCGCCAAATCCACCGGTCTTGACCAGCTCCGCGTCTTCAGGCTTGTAACCGGCGATCTGCAGCAGCATGTTGTCAAGCGCCTGGCTTGTCGAGCGCGGATTGGTGTATCCGATTTTCTTGCCCTTGAAGTCCTTGATGGTCTTGATCGGCGAATCCTTCTTGACCGCCCATACGAACTCCGCCACGGTGAGGACGTTGTCGCTGACGATTCTGAGGTCCGCTCCGGCCAGGATCGCGGAAACGATCACGCCGGGATTCACTTCGCCGTAAGGAACGCCACCGCCCGCGAGCATGTTGCGCAGCGACGTTCCGCCACCCGCCGACGAAATGAGGCCGGTGATGTTGAGCCCTTCGTCCTTGAAATACCCCTTCGCCATCGCGACGCCGAACGGCATGCCGTTGGCGGACACGCCATAGTTGCCGATGGCGAGCTCCTCCGCGTGGCTTCCGATCGAAAGTGCGGCGAGCAGCGCCGCGGCCATCCAGGAACGCAAACTCATTATCGTGCTCCTCCAGGTTGTCGGTTCGTGGCGCGCTAGCCCGCGCTCTCGTTAGTGGTCATTGGGAATATTGCGCAACAATGCGGACGATACCGCGCGCGCGTACTCCGGTGCAACACGCACGTCGACGACGCAGGTCGAGCCGGCGCGCACCTGGCCGATGGCGAGCCCGAGTGCGTGCTCCAGTGCCTCGACGCTTCGGATCGGGCCGTGACCGATGGCGCCTTGTCCGCTGGCGAGCTGGCCCAGATCGAGCGGTGGATCGTTCATCCGCAATCCGACCCAGCGATTTTCGACGGGCCGTCCGCGCGTGCGCGCCATCCGCTCCTGATGCAGCTCGTCGTTGAAGAACGATTGGTTATTGGACACCAGCACCAGCAGTGGAACGCGGTAATGAACGGCAGTCCACAGCGCCGTGAGTCCCATCAGGTAGTCGCCGTCGCCCAGCACAGCGACGGGTAAGCGCCCCGACCCCTTGAGCGCGAGCGCGGCGCCTACCGCCATTCCCGGTCCGGATCCGATGCCGCCGCCGCCGTCGAAGCCGATGAAGTCGAGCGGGTCCTCGAAGCGGCAATACTCGCCCGGCCATCCCAGCGGCAGGCGGATGTACGACGGGCGTTGTCCCGACAGAGCCGTCGAGGTGACGCGCGCCATGTCCTCGATCGAGATGCACGCTTCGCCGCGCAGCGAACCCAATCCATCTTTCGGGGCTGCCGTCTGCGCTGGCGCTTTCGCAGCCACGTTCGGGCGCGTCGTCTCGCGCGAGCCGGGTGCGGTTCCGTCGCGGCGTTTCGGAATGCGCTCGAGCATCGCGTCGACCAGCCGGTCCGGACTGGCGAGCACCAGGACGTCGCTCGGAGGCAGCGCCTGGTAATCCTTGCTCCAGCCGTTGTGCAAATACGAATCCTGGGAGCACTGAATGATCTTCGCTCCGGGAAATTGGCCGCCGCAGGCCTGGCGCAGCGATCCTCCCAGATCGATCCAGTCGAGGCTCAGGATCACGTCGGCTTCGCGGATCATCGCGCCGGCCTCGGCGCTGACATAGAGCCCTGCGGCGAACGGATGCAGCGCGTGCGTCGTCGGAAACGTCGCCTGGGTCTTGAGATCGGTCAGCACCCGCGCATTGAGGCGCTCCGCGAGATCGACGCGGCGATCGAAGTCCTCGCGCTTCTTCGAGACGCGCCCGATGAGGATGAGCGGGCGCTTCGCACGGGTAAGCGCTTCCGCGATTTCCGCGACCGCGTGCGCAGGCGCATCGACCGGGAGCGGCGCCGGAAAGCGAGCCAGATCCGGCATCGGCGGCGGCGGAGATACGGCTTCCTCCTGCAGCGCTGCGTCGAGGCAGACGTAGACGGGTCCCTCGGGCGCCGTCGACGTGATGCGGTGCGCGCGCACAATGGACTCCAGCGCCGCGCTCACCGAGCCTGGCTGGTCGTCCCACTTGGTGTAGCCGCGTACGAGCGCCGCGAGATCGCTGGCGGTATGGATCCAGTCGACCCAGGGACGACGCTGCACGGCATCCATCGGGCCGACTCCGCCGATCAACAGCATGGGGACGCGGTCGCACCACGCGTTGAAAATCGCCATCGTCGCGTGCATCAGGCCGACGTTGGCGTGCAGGGCTACGGCAAGCGGCCGGCCGGTGACGCGCGTATAGCCGTGCGCGAGCGCGACGGCATGCTCCTCGTGCACGCACAGCAGCAGCTCGGGCCGCTGATTCCCGAGATAGTTGACGAGGCTGTCGTGGAGGCCGCGGAAGCTCGCGCCCGGCGTCAGCGCGATGTACTCGATGTCGAGCGCGCGCAGAAGATCGGCGATGCAGTCGCTGCCGAAGCGCGGGACCGCCTCAACGGCTGCGTCCGGTTTCGCCGCGGCGCTCATGCGGCACCTCCGGCCGCCTGGGATTGAACTGCCGCGTCCGATTCGATCGCTTTCCAGCGCGCCAGCTCGAGCGCATCGTCGAGAATCCGGCGCGAAGCGTCCGCCGCGCGATCGGGAACCATCGGCTCGGCTCCGGTCGCGTGTCGGCGAAGCGTTTCGAGTGTCGCATGCATGGTGTTGGCGATCCGGAAGAGAAGCGTCGCTGGATAGGACACGTGGGCAAAGCCGAGCTCGCCAAGCTCCTTCGGCGTGGGCCATGGCATCCCCTCGGACTCGAAGATCGCGGCGGAAAGGCGCGCGCCGCGCAATTCGCGTCCGACGCGCGCGTAGTCGTCCATCGACTTGAGCCCGGCGATGAAGACGGCGTCGACCCCGAGCTTGAGGAACGCTTCGGCGCGGCGCAGCGCTTCGTCCAAGCCCAGCACGCCAAACGAGTCCGTGCGGCCGACGATGAACGTATCGGGGTTGCGCCGCTCCGCGAGCGCAACCCGAAGCTTGGACTCGATGACCCCACGATCCACTACCCCCAGAGCCTTGTCGGCGCGCTGCTGCTTGTGCTCGCGTTGCTGGTCCTCGATGAGGATCGCGCTCACGCCGATCTGCTCGTAGAGCTCGACCGTTCGCGCGACGCTCTTGACGTCGCCGTAGCCGTCGTCGCCGTCGGCGAAAAACGGCAAGTCCGTCGCAGCGGCGATGTCGCGCATGCCCGCAGTCATGTCGGCGACTCCGATCAAGCCGATATCCGGAAGCGCAAAGCGGGTGGCGAGCATCGCAGATCCGCCGATCGCGAATGCCTTGAAGCCCGCCTTCGCGATCAGCCGCGCCGACAGCGCGTCATGGGCGAGCGGAGTGACCAGCGGCCGCTCGGCCGCCATGGCGCTTGCTATCGAAGGGCGCTGCAAGATATCTCCGGATGCACAACGGGACCTGGCTTGCGGAACGGCATCGCGCGGGACAAGAGCCTCACGGAGCCGGTTTCTTGCGCGCGTAGCCGCTCGCCTGCATGCACGAGTCGTACATGAAGTTGTACGAGCCGTGCGTCGGGTCGTAAGGTCCCATGCCATATTGCTTGGTATGCGCTTCCGCCTGCCGAGCGCAGGAATCGGCGTCCTTGTCGAACTTTTCCTGAGCGACGACGCCCGGCTCGTAATTCGCGGGCGTGTGCGCGGCCATCGAAGCGCAACCGGCGAAGAGGACCATCGCGATGGCCGAATATCCATGCCGGCGCCAAGCCATGGTCTTGCTGCCGGGATGCTCGGGTCGCATGCTTTGAACTCCAATCGGGACAGTGACGCGTCGGTGCCAAGTGTCGCATGATTTTACCAGCGGCGGCTCCGTCGCGTGCGGTGCGGCGCGCTCGAGTGCGATGCCTTCGGCACGTCTACGCGTTTTGTCGTCTAGAATGGCGGCGTGATTTCCTGCCCCAATTGCCGGGTCGCAATGACTGATCAGGCTGTCGAGACTTTCAGCGGATCGGGTCTCGAGGTTGCCGGCTGCACCGCGTGCGATCTTCTCTGGTTCGACCGGTCCGGCAGCATCAGCCTCACACCGCGGTCGGTGTTGAGTCTGTTTCAATACATCGGGCAGGCGGCCGCGGATGCCAAGACACCGCTGGCATCGAGCTTTCACTGTCCACGCTGTGCGGCCGAGCTGGCGCTGACGTTCGACATGCAGCGCAATACGCGCTTCACCTACTGGCGCTGCGCCAACGATCTTGGCCAGTTGTTCACGTTCAATCATTTCCTGCGCGAAAAGAACTTTATCCGCAGTCCCTCGCCGGCCGAGCTGGCGAAGCTGCGCGACACCGTGCGCCAGATTTCCTGCTCGCAGTGCGGTGGGCCGATCGACCTGGCCAAGGACAGCGCCTGCACGCACTGCGGCGCGCCCATTGCGCTGGTCGATCCCGACGGCGTCGCCAAGGCCGTGCACGATCTGGCCAGCGGCAATGCCAGCGTCGTTCAGGCGACACAGGAGCAAACCAGCGTCGCCTTCAGCAATGCTCAGCTCGACGCGCTTTTCAGTATGCATAAGGTGGACGAGGACGCGCCGGAGCAGGACCTGATCTCGGTGGGCGTTGCGGCCATCGGCGCGCTGATCGGTGGGATCCTGCTGAAGAGCTGACGCGCCGGAAGTCGCGATCACGAAGCGGCGGCGATGATCGGCTCTTGCTGCGTTAGAATCTCCTCGGCTGGTGCGCGCCGGTCAGCCATGATCAAGGAGTCGTCATGTTACTCAGGATGTTGATCGTCGCGCTCTCGCTCTGCGGCGCCGCGTGCGCCGCCGCGCAGGACGCAGCCTCGTCCCGTCTGGATACCGTGCAAAAAAACGGAAAGCTTCGGGTCTGCACGCCCGGCGACTACAAGCCTTTCAGCCTGCAGCGGCCGGACGGCGGCTTCGAAGGTCTCGATGTCGATCTGGTCCAGGCGGCAGCCAAGGCGTTGGGTGCGGAAGCTGAATTCGTCAAGTCGGGATGGCCGACCCTGATGAAGGACTTCGTCGAGAAGTGCGACATCGGCGTGGGTGGCATTTCGGTGTCGCTCGACCGCCAGAAGACGGCGTTTTTTTCCACTGCCTACATGATCAATGGCAAGGCGCCCATCACCAAGTGCGAGAACGTGGCCAGGTTCCAATCAGTCGCGGACATCGACAAGCCCGGCGTGACGGTCATCGAGAACCCCGGCGGAAGCAACGAGCGCTATGCGCGCGCGAATTTCAAGCAGGCGAAAATAGTCATCTTCAACGACAACACCACCATTTTCGACGAGATCCTAAAGGGCAACGCCGACGTGATGATTTCCGAGTCGGCCGAAGTCATCGTCCAGCAGAAGGCGCGCCCCGGACTATGCGCGGTGAATCCCGACAAGCCCCTTCAATACGGTGAAATGGCGTGGTTACTGCCGCGCGGCGACACAGCGTTCAAGGCGTGGGTGGATCAATGGTTTCACCTGGCCAAGGCGACCGGCGACTACGACCGGATCGCGGGCCGCTGGCTGCGCTAGCGCGAGGACGCGGCCGCGCAACGGTTCGCCTTCGGCCCTGCGTCGACGCCGGCGCAGCCTGCCTGAATTCGAGGAGAGAGAAACGTGAAGCCGGCCAGCATTGCAGCCCAGGGTCTCGGGTGGATCGACGAGCGAACGCGCGCCATCGTGCCGCCCATTCACACGTCGACGACGTTCCTACGCGATCCGGACAATCAATACCGCTCAGGACGCATCTACGCGCGCGATCAGAACCCGACCTTCGACCAGGCGGAGGCGGTGCTGACCGCGCTCGAGGGAGGACAAGCGTCGCTGCTGTTCGCGTCGGGCATGGCCGCCGCGACCGCGGTGTTCCTGGCGCTGGAGCCCGGAGATCGAGTGCTTGCTCCGAAGGTGATGTACTGGTCGCTGCGCAACTGGCTGGCAACGTTCGCGACGCAATGGGGATTGCGCGTGACATTCATCGACATGAGCAGTCCGAACGAAGTGCGCAGTGCGGTTGGCGCCGAAGCGACGAGGCTCGTCTGGGTCGAGACGCCCGCGAATCCGCTGTGGACGATCACCGACATCGCGCTCACCAGCGAAATCGCGCACTCCGCGGGCGCCGTCGTGGCAGTGGATTCGACCGTAGGGACGCCGGTGCTGACGCGGCCGATCGCCTTGGGCGCCGACATCGTGATGCATTCGGCAACCAAATATCTGAACGGTCATTCCGACGTGATTGCCGGGACGCTGACCGCGCGCGAGGACACTCCGCTGTGGCAACGGATCCGATCCAATCGCGCGCAGATCGGCGGGGTCATGGGTCCCTTCGAGGCATGGCTTCTTCTGCGCGGCATGCGGACCCTCTTTCCGCGCGTTCGGGCTGCCTGCGCCGGCGCGCAGGAGCTCGCCGGGCGCCTTGCACAAAATCGTCACGTCGCCGAGGTCCTTTATCCCGGATTGCCCTCGTTTGCCGGGCACGCGATCGCTGCGCGCCAGATGCTCGACGGTTTTGGCGGAATGCTGTCGGTGCGCGTGCGGGGCTCGGCGGACGGCGCAATGTCCGGCGAGCGCGCCGCGATTGCGACTGCCGCGAATGTGAAGCTGTGGAAGCGCGCCACGTCGCTCGGCGGCGTCGAAAGCCTGATCGAGCATCGAGCCAGCGTCGAAGGCGCCGGGACGCCCGTGCCCGGCGACTTGCTGCGTCTGTCAGTGGGTCTCGAAGATGCGGACGATTTGGCTTCGGACCTGGAGGTGGCGCTCGCCAGCGCTCACTCGTAGGTCGGCTCCCGTCAGCGGGAGTGGATTAAGGCATCGGGACAGTGTCAGCGAAGCCACGCAGGACGCCGGTCTGACACTCGCGCCGTGGTGTACAGTGCTTGTTACCTTTGTCATAGCGTCGCGGGAGGAGAAATGGCCCGGACCTTCGGCACCTTGTTTGTGGCGATCCTCGGCGCAATGCCATGCGCCGCGCTCAGCGCGAATGGCCCTGTCGCACCGGTTTTTGTCGTCCCGCTGACCGGCGCGATCGGCCCCGCGACAGCGGACTTTGTCGGACGCGCTCTGGCGCGCGCGCAAAAGGAAGAGGCGCAGCTCGTCATCCTGCGCATCGATACTCCCGGCGGCCTCGACCTCTCGATGCGCCAGATCATCAAGGACGTGCTCGCATCCCCCGTGCCTGTCGCCGCATTTGTCGCACCGAGCGGCGCGCGTGCCGCGAGCGCCGGCACCTACATCCTGTATGCCAGTCACATCGCAGCGATGGCGCCGGGCACCAATCTCGGTGCCGCCACGCCGGTGAACCTGACCACCCCGTCGCCGCTAGCGCCTCCGGCAAAGCCTGACGCTGTGCGCGACAACAAAGGCGGCAAAGGGACCGACGATGCTTCCGGGGCGGGTGATCACGAGGGCGACACCATGACCCGAAAACAGGTGTCCGACGCCGCGGCCTACATCCGCGCGTTTGCCCAGATGCGCGGCCGCAATGCCGAGTGGGCCGAACGCGCGGTTCGCGACGGCGCGAGCCTGTCGGCCGAGGAAGCGCTGGCGCAGAACGTGGTTGATCTCACGGCGCGCGATGTGCCGGAGCTTCTCGTCAAGCTCGACGGAAGGAAAGTGGCAACCGCCGGCGGCGAGCGCACTCTGGCGACGGCGGGAGCGTCCTTGACGACCGAAGAGATCGATTGGCGCACCAGGTTCCTGGCCGTCATCACCGATCCGAGCGTCGCGCTGATTCTGCTCATGATCGGCGTCTATGGTCTATTCTTCGAATTCTGGAGTCCGGGATTGGCGCTGCCGGGCGTGATCGGCGCGGTATGTCTCCTCATCGGCCTGTTCGCGCTGCAAATGCTGCCGGTCAATTACGCGGGCCTGGCGCTCATCCTGCTTGGGCTAACCTTCATGGTCGCCGAGGTGTTCCTGCCGGCGTTCGGATCGCTCGGTGCCGGCGGAATCGTCGCTTTTGTCATCGGCGCGGTGATGCTCATCGACACGGACGTGCAGGGCTTCGGCATCCCGCGCACGCTGATCGCCGTGGTGGCGGCAGTCGGCGGCTCATTCGTATTCTTTGTCGCCGCGCTCGCCGTCAGAGCGCGCCGGCGCCCGGTGGTTACCGGCCAGGAAGCGCTCATAGGCAGCATCGGCGTCGCGCTCGACGACATTGAAGGCGAAGGCTGGGCGCGCATCAACGGCGAGCAATGGCGCGTTCGCACGCGGGTTGCAGTCAAGCGCGGACAGAGCGTGCGCGTCGCATCACAGGGTAACTTGCTTCTCACCGTGATCCCGGTCACGGAGCACGACCAGTCGTTCACCCTTCCAGGCACCGCTCACTCGGGACATTGATCATGTTCATCGGATTGGGATTCGGCACGATTCTCATCATCGTCTTGTTGCTGGTCATGACGTCATTCCGCGTGTTGCGCGAGTATCAGCGCGCGGTCGTGTTCATGCTCGGCCGGTTCTGGAAGGTCAAGGGACCGGGATTTTTTCTTCTCATTCCCGTCGCGCAGCAGATGGTGCGCATCGACCTGCGTACCGTCGTCATGGATGTTCCGCCTCAGGATGTGATCACCCGCGACAACGTGTCGGTGAAGGTAAATGCGGTCGTGTACTTCCGTATCCTCGATCCCGCGAAGGCGGTCATCCAGGTCGAGAACTACTATCAGGCGACGAGTCAGCTTGCGCAGACGACACTGCGCGCCGTGCTCGGCAAGCACGAGCTCGATGAGCTCCTCGCTGCGCGCGAAAAGCTCAACAACGACATCCAGCAGGTGCTCGACAGCCAGACTTCGGCGTGGGGCATCAAGGTGTCCACCGTGGAAATGAAGGACGTCGACCTCAACGAATCGATGGTGCGCGCGATTGCGCGCCAGGCAGAGGCCGAGCGCGAGCGTCGGGCAAAGATCATTCATGCGGAAGGCGAGCTGCAGGCGTCCGAAAAGCTGTTGCAGGCGGCGCAAATGCTGTCGAAGCAGCCTCAGGCGATGCAGTTGCGCTATCTGCAGACGCTGGCCAACATCGCCGGCGACAAGTCGTCGACCATCGTTTTTCCGCTTCCGATCGACCTGCTCACCGCCTTGATTCCGGCGGTCAGGGGGACGGCGCCGGGCACGAACGAGCCTTGAGTCCTAAGCTTGCACGAAGGTCGTGACGCGGCGCCTTGCCCGCTCACGCAGCGAGCATTCGCGCAAGATGTCGGCGAGGGCCTCGAGCCCCGGCACGCCATACAGGATCACGGTCGGAAATCCCGCGTCCGACGAGCGCAGATGCAGAAGGCAGTATCCGGCCATCCTCATGCCCAGCGGCTTCAGCAGGTCGAAGTGATCGACTCGAAAAAGCTCCAGGCTGTCCTTGTTCTTGGAGAACACGCCTCGCTCGACCCTGACGCGCTGGCTCGTGATCTCATAGCGAATCGACAGGCTCCGAATCCAGTACACGATAAACGCGATGCCGATCGTCAGGATTACCGCGATCCACTGCCACGCGCTGTAGATGATGGCGGGATGGCCGCTGAAGAGCGGCTTCTCGACTTCCGCGTCACGCGAAGCAGAAAATGCGGCCAGATCGGTATTGCAGAATCGACACTTGATCGCGGCGGCCTTGATCGTTTCGCCGCAGACCGGACAGGTCTTGGTGTCATCGCTCATGCGCGTGTTCCTGCCATCGCGGCTGAAGCGTGATCATTCACGGGGTTTTTGACGCGACGGTAGCCACGTTGATCAATTCGCTCGCCTGTTTCTGGCGGACTGTCTGGCGTACGAGGATGTCCGTCGCGCTCACCTCCCGCCCGTAGTACGCGTGGTTCCAGCTGCCGGAGATCGAGGCGACGGTTCCGTCGAGGCTCAGGCCGCCATAGATGCCCTTGGCGCGGCTGAAGGCGATGAAGTCGGCCACGAGATTCGCTTGTGCGCCTGTGCCGACAGGTCCCGCGGCGACGGATGCGTCGGCGCCCATTTTGAAGGAGCGTGAAAGCAGCGAAGCGAGTCCCGTGTCGGTCATGACGAGGGTCACGGTTTCGGACACGGACACTCCCGCCTGGAAACCCAGGCTCGCGGTGGCAAGAACATAGAAAGCGGGGCCGCTCCACTTGCCGGTCTTCGGATCGCGAGCGAGCACCACCGCCCGCCCTCCGGAGCCGCCGACTATGAATCCCGCCTTGGTAACCGAGGGGGCGATCAGCAGAGCTTTGGCTCGCGGCAAATTGCTCTTGAGCCATGACATATCGTGATCGGTCAGGAACGCGGACAGCGTGCGTGTCGCGGCGCTGACCAGCTTGCGCTGATCCGATTGCGCAAGGGCCGCCGAGGACAACGACCCGGCGCACAGGAACAGAAGAAGCGCCGCGCCCGCCGTGCGAAATGTCGCACGCGTCATGATTCTCTCTCCGAAGCTAGGCGCGAAGTAGCGCATTCAGAACTCTGAGGGTAGGGACGCGGTCTGCGTCTGTCAATGAGGATTAATGAGGCTTTCGGCGCATGTCGACGCACCGAAAAAGCCCGTCAGACGGAATCCTACGCGCCGATCAACACCGACTACAGTAAAAGCAGCGAGCGTCCGATTGACCGAGATCGTGCCCGGATCGATGATGAGTAGCGTACAACGATACCCCGAGGACAATCATGGACCTGGCGCAACTCGACTTCCGATCGGAGACATCGGCATCGGCGCGCGGCCACACGCTGACGCGCGAGGAGTTGGAGCGAGATCTATTGGCGCTGTACGAGCACCTGCTGGCGACGCGGTTCGAGCTTACCGATGGCGCGGGGCCCGCGGATGGCTCGCTGAATCTATCCCAGGGCGAGCTCGACTGCGTGCTGGTCCAGCTCGATTCCGCAATAGTCGCCGCACGTTCCATGGTGTCTTCGGCGGTGCGGACGCCGTGCGAACCGGAGTCCCATCTTCATTCGGCAACGGAGCAAGGCGGAGCCGACGCTCAGCCCGACGCCGGTCATTCGATATGGAGCTACGCGTGAAGTCCATTCTCGACCCGAGTTTTTGCTATACACCAAGCCTCCAGACCGATATTCGCAAGACCTTCGAGCGCGTTCGCCGTGAGCTGCAACGCGAAGCGACCACCAATGTCTTTCGCAAGGATCGGAACACCAACGTTCTGTCCCTTCAAAGCGGAGCTTCGGTGTTCGCCGATTTGCGACGCGCCTGAAGCGCGTCGAGCGAGGCCGGGCTGGACAAGGCCACCGGGGTGGACCAAGCCAAACAAAACGGGCGCACAAGGCGCCCGTTTTTCATTCGCGAGTGGTCAATGCGGCTCTAGACGCGGCGGCGGTATTCGCCCGTGCGGGTGTCGATTTCGATCTTGTCGCCGGTCGCGACAAACAGGGGCACCTGAACTTCGAGGCTGCCGAGTTTCGCCGGCTTCAGCACCTTGCCCGACGTATCGCCCCGGATGGCGGGCTCGGTGTAGGTGATTTCGCGCACGACGCTGTTGGGAAGTTCGACCGAGATCGGCTTGCCGTCGTAGAGCGTCAATTCGCACTGCAAACCGTCTTCGAGGTAGTTCACGGCGTCGCCGATGTTTTCCTTCTCGACCTCGATCTGGTTGTACTCGCTGTCCATGAACACATACAGCGGATCCTGAAAATACGAGTACGTGACTTCCTTGCGTTCGAGTTGAACCACGTCGAATTTCTCATCGGCGCGGTAGACGGTCTCCGTGCCCGAATTCGACAGGAGGTTCTTGAGCTTCATCTTGACCACCGACGCGTTGCGGCCGGATTTGTTGAATTCGGCCTTTTGCACGACCATCGGATCGTTGCCGATCATGATGACGTTGCCGGCCCGGACTTCCTGCGCGGTTTTCATGGGTGCACCTGGTTAAGAACGCCTTGAATGCGTGAGCTGGTTTTAGGAAACCCGAAATTATACCCGATTAACGACGAACTTGACCAGAGCGGCGGCAAGGTCGGTTTGGGCAGCGAGAGCGTCTGCCCAGGTGCGCGCGCTCTGGGTCAGCGCGGGGCTTGCGCTGACAAGGGCCCGCCAGAGCGCGCCTAGAGTCTCGCCCCCGTGTCGAGGATCGTTCCACGCTTTCGAAAACGAGGCGTGCGCGGCGGCCGCGGCTGGCGGCGTGCCTCGTCCATAGCGTGCGAGAAACGCGTCCTGCTTCAGGGCGTGCGCGTTTTCCGTTTGCGCGTAGGCATTCCAGACCAGTGGCCGCGCCGCCCATTGTGCGCGGACGAAAGAATCCTCACCGCGCACGAAGTTGATGTCGGACGCCCAAAGCAGGCGGTCATACTCGTCCTGGGGCAGGAACGAAATTCCGGCGATGGTGAGTCTGCCTCGAGCCAGCGATTGACCGGGGTGCGGCACGCGGCCATGCGTCCAACGATCGAGCGCTCCGATTGCTACGCCCTCGGGAACGATGCATAGGACGGGAGATTCACCGTCCGCCCAGGTGTCGAGCAGCGGTGCAAGCGGCGCGTCGGGATAACAGAAAAGCGACACGACGGTGGCTTCGGAGGCGGGCTCGTCCATTCCCAGCGCGCGCCGGAATCCGGCGCGCGCGGCGGCGTCCGATTGGAACGCGTCGCGCCGCGCGAAGAGATCGCGTTCGCGCAGCAGGCCGCCGGTCGTCGGCGTAAATCCCGGAAAGAAGAAGTAGCGTTCCAGAGGAAGGCTCGGGTGTGGCGACGCAAGACCGTGGTGAGTCTCGACCCAGGATTCGGCCGAAAGGTATTCGAGGATGATCCACGGCGGGGACGGACTTCGCGCGGCCATGGCGCTCGCATAAGCGTGTGGCACGCCGCAGCCGAACGCTTCGACGACCGCGTCCGCGAGTGCGTCGGGCGCCGGCGCGTCGGCCCCGCCGGTCCAGCGCCGAATTTCAACGCCGTCGAGCGTGCAGCCGTCCTGAGTCGCATCGGAGCGCCAGGCCGCGTTCGACGCCAATCGTCCCAGCACGCGCAGATCATCGACGAAGAGCCTCACCCCGATGCCATGCTCGGACGCGAGCTGTCGGGCGAGGCGCCACGCGACACCGGCGTCACCGTAATTGTCGACGACCGAACAGAAGATGTCCCAGCGTGTCGAATTCAAGAGCCGGACCGGATCGTTGGCATCGCTGCGAATTGCGTCGCGGCCGCATCGCTCGCGGGCCGCCGCGGGTGGATGTTACCCCTTCGTACTACAATGGTCAGCGAAGCGCGCCCGACCTGCGGCGCGCGCTCGAGGGGCGAGAAATGGCCGTTGCACAGAACGATTCAGCCCGATCGCGCGAGGCGGTGGCTATCGATGTTGTTTCCGACGTCGTCTGTCCATGGTGCTACATCGGCAAGCGCAAGCTGGAGACCGCGCTGAGCGAGCTTGCGGCACGGGACGCGGCGCAGCCCTCGGTGCGCTGGCATCCGTTCCAGCTCAATCCCGATATCCCCGCCGAGGGCATCCCGAGGAGCGCGTACCTTCGCGCCAAGTTCGGCGGGGAAGGTCGCCGCCGCGGACATCTATGCGCGCGTCATGGCCGCAGGCGCCGAGGTTGGCATCGCGTTCGACTTCGATCGCATCCAGGTTCAACCCAATACGCTGACGGCGCACCGCCTGATCGCGTGGGCGCAGGAGCGGGGCGACGCCAAGCTGACCAACGATCTCGTCGAGAAGCTGTTCGAGGCGTATTTCATCGAGGGGCGCGCGATCGGCGACGCCGAGGTGCTGGCCGCGATTGCGTCCGAAGCCGGGTTCGATTCCGATGCCGCGCGGGCGATGCTCGCATCGGCAGAGGGACTCGCAGCCGTGTCGGCGGAAGATCGTGAGGCGCGCAGCGTCGGCATCAACGGCGTCCCCTTTTTCATTTTCAACGGCACTACGGCCGTGTCGGGCGCGCACGAACCGAAAACGCTGCTCGAGGCCATCGCCAAGGCACAATCGCCATCGACCTAGCGGGCGAAGGTAGAGCTGTCGCGACGAAACGTGGCTCGCCGCGCGACGCGCGCGCGCTGTTCGATGCGCAGCGCGCAGCCTACGCCCTCGAGCGATATCCGTCGCTCGAGCAGCGCCAGGAACGCCTGGCGCGAATCGCCTCGATGATCGAGGCTCACGAGCGGGACATCGTCACCGCCATCGGCGACGACTTCGGCGCGCGACCGCCGCAGGAGACGCGACTCGCAGAGTTGTTCGTCGTTGGCGCGGGGATCGCGCACACGAAGAGGCATCTGCGGCGGTGGATGGCTCCGCAGCACGTGGCGACACCCTTGTATCTGTGGCCGGGAAGGAGCCGGGTCCTGCGCCAGCCGGTCGGCGTCGTCGGCGTCATCAGCCCGTGGAACTATCCGGTCCAGCTCGCGCTCCTGCCCGCGCTCGCCGGTCTCGCGGCGGGGAACAGGGTCATGCTCAAGCCGAGCGAGTTGACGCCGCGAACGTCCGCGCTGCTCGAGCGCATGGTCGCTGAGCATTTTTCCGATGACGAGTTCGCGGTCGTTACCGGCGGTCCCGAAGTGGGCGAGGCCTTCTCGCACTTGCCCTTCGATCATCTCTTCTTCACGGGATCGACCGCGGTCGGCCGCAGAATCGCGACGGCCGCCGCGGGAAACCTGACGCCGGTGACGCTCGAGTTGGGAGGCAAATCGCCGGCCCTGATCCACGCTGACGCGGACTTCGCAACGATGGTGCCGCGACTTCTGACCGGCAAGCTGCTCAACGCCGGTCAGACATGCATCGCGCCGGACTACGCGCTTGTCCCCGCGAGCCGCGTCGAGGAATTCACCGCATTCGTCGGGGGCGCCGCACGCTCGCAGTATCCATCCTTTTGCGGCAACCCCGACTACACCAGCATCATTAACGACGCTCACCATGGACGACTGACGGCCCTGATCGACGACGCCGTGCGGAAAGGTGCGCGCGCCGTTCCATTCGAAACCGGCCCTGCCGCAGGCAGCTCGGCGGACCGCAGGCTCGCGCCGACATTGCTTGTCGGCGTGAACGACAGCATGGCGGTCATGAACGAGGAGATTTTCGGTCCGGTGCTGCCGGTCGAAGCGTACGACGGTCTCGATCAAGCCATCGGAAGAATCAACGCGCGCCCGCGGCCGTTGTCCATGTACATGTTCGGCGGCGACGCACGGGCGCGCCGGCGCGTGCTCGACCAGACCACCGCCGGCGGTGTGACCGTCGATGACACGCTCCTGCATTTCAGCAACGAGAACCTTCCATTCGGCGGTGTCGGAGCTTCAGGCCTGGGCGCCTACCACGGCGAGCGCGGGTTTCTCACGTTCACGCACCAGAAAGCGGTGTTCGTCCAGCCGCGCCTGTCGTTCACCTGGTTGTTGCGCCCGCCGTACGGGAAGCGCTTCGAGCGCGTTCTGGCGCTTCTGAAGAAAATCGCGTGACGCGTTGAACGCGGGCGAGGGGAGCGCGACAGAGGTCGCGCCCGCGCCCTATTGCAATTTCGCCAATACCCGATCGACCATCTCACCCGACAAGCCGAGGTAGCGCGCCGGGTCGCAAAGCTGGCGCAGCTCATCGGCTCCAACGCGGGCGGTGATCTCCGCCGTGTCCAGCAGCACGTCGAGCAATGGACGGTGCTGCTCGATGGCCTTGACGCACAGGTCCTGGACGAGATGGTGCGCGTGTCCGCGGCCGAGATGTGGCGCGAGCCCCATCATCACCGCTTCCGAAACGATGAGGCCGTGGGTGATGTCGAGATTGGCGCGCATGCGGCCGGCATCGACCGACAGTCCCGCGGCGATGGTGCGCGCGTGCGCGAGCGCTCCCGAGGTCAGGAGGAAAGCATCGGGAAGCGAGACCCATTCGATTTGCCACGCACCCGCCGAGCGCTCGTGATCGGACGTCATCGCCTCGAGCAGCGCGGCCACGTGCTGGCGCACGACCGACGCACAGGCGAGGATGTAGACGCTCGACACGGGGTTGCGCTTTTGCGGCATCGTGCTGCTCGAGCCGCGCCCGGGCGCCGCCGGCTCGGCCACTTCGCCGATTTCGGTTTGCATCATCAGCTTGACGTCGGTGGCGAGCTTGGCGAGCGTTCCGGTCACCAGTCCGAGGAAGCAACCGACTTCCGCGATACGGTCGCGATGGCTGTGCCACGCGATGTCGGGCTGCCCCAGGCCGAGCGCTTTCATCAATGCGGATTGCGTCTCGAGGCCGCCGCTGGGAAGCGAGGCCAGTGTGCCGACGGCGCCCGAGAATTCCCCGACCAGCACGCGCGCTGACAGTTCGTCCAGGCGCTGCCGGTGACGCTCGACCGCGGACAGCACCTCCGCCATCTTGAAGCCGAAGGTGATCGGCACCGCATGCTGCAGATAGCTTCGCCCGACCATCGGCGTGTCGCGATGGCGACGCGCGAGGTCGGCCAGCGAATGCGATATGGCGGCCAGATCCGCGTTGATCAGATCCAGCGCTTCGCGGATCTGCAGCATCGTCGCGGTATCGGTGACGTCCTGCGTGGTCGCGCCCCAATGGCAATATTCGCCGAAGCCGTCTCCTGCAGGCGGCGGAGAGCTGCTGCACCATTCCCAGCACGGGCGAGCCGGCGCGCTCGGTCTGCGCGCGCAGCTTGGCCATGTCGATCCTGTCGAGCGTGCAGTTGGCGGCGATCTCAGCCGCGGCATCGGCCGGAATGATGCCCAGGCGACCCTGCACGGTCGCCAGCGCGCCTTCGAACTCCAGGTACTTCCGGATGCGATTTTCGTCGGAGAAAACCTCGCGCATCGGCTCGCTGCTGAAGAAGTTGCCGAAGAGGGACGAATCGATGGCGGTCGAAGGCATTCTTGGATCTCCGGGGTTAGCGGACGCGCTCGAGAATGGCTTGGGCTTTCATCACGATGGGCCGGTCGACCATCTGTCCGTCGACCTGGACCGCGCCCGACGCGCCGCTTGCCGCCGCGAGCACCCGTTTCGCCCAGGCGATTTCCTCGGGACTCGGACCCATCGCGGCGTGCAATGCGGCGACCTGGCGCGGGTGGATGCAAAGCTTGGCGCCGAACCCGCACGCGCGCGCAAACGCGACGTCGGCAAGCAGCTTGCGCTCGTCCGCCAGGTCGGTGGTCACGCCGGCGATCGGCGACATCCGGCCCGCCACGCGCGATGCGATCGCGATTCGGCAGGCCGGATAAGCGAGCCCGCGCTCGTCGCCGGACAGGTCGAGGTCGAGTGCGTAGTCGAGCGTCCCGAAGGCAAGCCGCTGCACTGACTCGGCGGCGGCGATCGACTCGACCTCGAGCAGGCCGCGCGCGGACTCGATGATCGGAATGACGAAAGCGTCGGACGGAAGCGCGCCGCGGACGCGATCGACGTGGCTCGCGTGCTCGGCTTTGGGCAGCACGATACCGCGCACGCCCGCAGCGCGCAGGGATGCAAGATCGTCGGCGAACCACGCGGTGGCCGCATCATTGATGCGCACGAGCACGTCCTCGCCGTCGCGGCTGCGCCCGCATCCACGCGGCAATGTACTCGCGCGCCGCTGCCTTGTCCTCCGCGACGACCGCGTCCTCGAGATCGATGATGATCGCGTCGGCGCCCGACGCGCGCGCCTTGTCGAAGCGGTCGGGCCGGTTGCCGGGGACGAAAAGATAGCTCACAGGCGGCATCACGGCGGCGCTTTTCCGAATGGCCACGAGCGAATCATATGGCGTGCGCGTCGCGCAGTCCCGCGATTTCGGCAGACGGAACAGCCGAGCTCGGCAAGGATGGCGTCGGTGTGCTCGCCGAGCGCGGGCACGCGCTCCATGCGCGGCGATGCGTCGTCGTCGGCTTGCGAAAATCCCGGCGGCAACAAGGCCGGGATCGTGCCTGCGGGTGTCTCGACGTCGCGCCAGCGTTGCCTCGCGCGCAGTTGCGCGTGGTCCCAGACGTCGTGCATGTCGTTGACGCGCGCGTTGGCGATTTGCGCCTCGTCGAGACGCTCCACGACTTCCGCCGCGGTGAGCTGCGCGAAAACGTCGCCGATGACGCGGCGAAGCTCGTCGCGTGCCGCGCTGCGTCGCGAATTGCTCGAGTAGCGCGCGTCCGCCGCGAGTTCGGGCTGCCGCAGGACCTTGTCGCAGAACACCGTCCACTCGCGCTCGTTTTGCAGGCCCAGCATGACGGTCTTGCCGTCGCCCGCGAGAAACGGACCGTACGGATAGATCGTCGCGTGGCTCGCGCCGCTGCGCGGAGGCGGCGGCGCGCCGGCGAAGGCATAGTAGAGCGGATA
This sequence comes from uncultured beta proteobacterium, assembly GCA_963730465.1. Lineage (GTDB taxonomy): Bacteria > Pseudomonadota > Gammaproteobacteria > Burkholderiales > Casimicrobiaceae > PALSA-1003. The sequence goes on from CAVSRR010000006.1 coordinate 340,280, forward strand.
GCTCATCCATTCGACCAGCGATTCGAGCATGGAGATGTCGAGATGTTGTCCGCGGCCGGTTCGCTGTCTTTGCAGCAGGGCCGCGAGAATATTGCTGTAGGCGTACATGCCGGCGGCGATGTCGGCGATCGAGCAGCCCGCCTTGACCGGATCGGCTTCGGTGCCGGTGACCGAGAGGAAGCCGGCCTCGCTTTGGATCAGCAGGTCGTACGCCTTCTTGTCGCGATAAGGCCCGTCGTCGCCATATCCGGAGATGTCGCAGACGATGATCGATGGCTTGGTCTTCGACAGCGTGGCGTAGGAGAGGCCGAGGCGCGCGGCCGCGCCGGGCGCGAGGTTCTGGACCAGGACATCGGCGCGCTCGGCGATCAGGCGCGTCGAGGATCGCGCGCGCCTCGGGATGCTTCACGTCGAGGGTGAGGCTTTCCTTGGAGCGGTTGGTCCACACGAAGTGAGATGCCATGCCGCGCACGCGCTCGTCGTAGCCGCGGGCGAAATCGCCGGCGCCGGGACGCTCGATCTTGATCACGCGCGCGCCCAGATCGGCGAGCTGGCGCGTCGCGAACGGCGCCGCGATGGCGTGCTCCAGCGATACCACGGTCACGCCTTCCAGGGGTCTCATGGTCGATGCGTCATTGGAGCACCGCCGTCGCGTCCATCGCCAGTCAGCCTTCGTGGTCGCGCGCCCAAAGGTGGATGCTCTTGCCTTCACCCGCGGAGCCGCAAACCGAAAACGGATGCAGATCGAACAGCGGACGGAGCGCCTTGAACTGGAAGCGCGACACTTCGGCGCGCGGCAACTCCCGCCGCAGCAGATCGAGGAGCAGCGTCGCGATCAGCGGACCGTGCACGACGAGGCCCGGGTAGCCTTCGACGCCGGTGACATAGCTGCGATCGTAGTGGATCCGGTGGCCGTTGAAGGTCAGCGCCGAATAGCGGAAGAGCAACACTGGATCGGGCGTCATCGTGCGCTCCCACGAGGAACGCGCGGGCGCCGGCGTCGGAGGAGGCGCGGCGGCCCCGGGCCTCGCCGCCTCGCGATAGACGAGATCGTGGAATTCCACGAGCGCGGGCGATGCGTCGTCTCCACGATGGATCTCGTGTCGCACGTTCACGAACACCAGCGGTCCCGTGCGGCCCTGTTTGTCAGTCACGTCGATGATCGTCGAGCGCCGCCTGACCGCATCACCGATACGAAGCGCCTTCGAGAACTCGAACTGGCTGCCGGCCCACATCCGCCGCGGAAGCGCGACCGGCGGGAGGAATTCACCGCGCTCCGCGTGTCCGTCGGGACCTACGTCGGCCTGCGCGTAGAGCGGCAGGAAATAAAGCCAGTGCCAGAGCGGCGGCAGCGGGGTGCCTGTCGCGGGACGCTCGCCCGGCCGATCCAGCGTCGCCGCGAGCGCGGCATACGGTGTCGCACCGATGACATCGCTCGCGTTTTCCGTCCTGCCGATCCATTGCCGCAAGTCCATCCTGGTGATGCCCGCAGCGTTCTCGCCAGGATTCATGAACGGGACCCTCGATGCGCATCCGACCGGAGGCCGCGGTCGTCTGCCGCCGGCAGCGGTCGGAGATCGCGGCCCGACAGGAGCGATGCTATTTCGGCAGCTTGCCCTGGACGCCTTCGACGTAGTAGTCCATCTTCGACAGCACGTCATCGCTCATCACCTTGCCCGCCGCGAGGCGCTCCTTGCCGTCGCTGTCCTTCATCGGACCCGTGAACGGGTGAAACTTGCCGGCGCCGATATCGGCCGAGGTCTTGTTCACCAGATCCTGGACGTCCTTGGGCACGACGGGATTGAACGGCGCCATCCTGATCATCCCTTCCTTGATGCCGCCCCACACGTTGTCCGGCTTCCACGTTCCGTCGATAACCGACTGCACGACTCGCGTGTAGTACGCGCCCCATTGATGCGTCACCGCGGTGAGATGCGCGTGCGGACCGTACTTGGACATATCGGAGTGGTACGCGATCGCGTACACGTTCTTCGCTTCGGCGGCCTGCACCACCGCAGTCGAGTCGGTGTGGTGCGTCAGGACGTCGGCTCCCTGGGAAACGAGGGTCTCGGCGGCTTCGCGCTCGCGTCCGGGATCGAACCACGAGTTGACCCAGATCACCTTGACCTCGGCCTTCGGATTCACGCTGCGCATTCCGCGAGTGAATGCGTTGATCCCCATGACGACTTCCGGAATCGGAAAGGCTGCGACGTAGCCGCCGATGTTCGACTTCGTCATCTTGCCGGCCACGATTCCGGCGAGATAGCGTCCTTCGTAGAAGCGCGCATTGTAGATGCCGACGTTCTTGTCGGTCTTGTACCCGGTCGCATGCTCGAAGTCAGTGTTGGGAAATTGCTTCGCGACCTTGATCGTCGGATTCATGTATCCGAACGAGGTCGTGAAAATAATCTTGTTGCCGGCGCGCGCGAGCTCGCCGATGACGCGCTCGGCATCGACGCCTTCTGGAACGCTCTCGACGTACTGCGAGGTCACCTTTCCGGCAAGCGCCTTTTCCATCTCCTTGCGTCCGCTGTCGTGCTGAAAGGTCCATCCCGCGTCGCCGATCGGGCCGACGTAGATGAAGCCGACCTTGAGCGGCGTGTCGGCCGCTGCCGTGGGCGGAAGCCACCCTGCTGCGCTGACCGCCAATGCGACCGGCATCGCCCATTTGTGCCACTGCGACATTGTCATCTCCTTGTGTTGCGCATTAAGTTGCCCACCGAGTTGCGCGCCGAGTTGCCAGCCAAGCTGCTCACGATTGCCGGCCACGGGACGCGAGGCGCGGACTCTTGTCGGCAGCCCGAGTGCGCAATTCTACCTGTGGGCGGATGCTCATGTGTCCGGATGGAACGGCTTGCCGAGCGATGCCGGCGCATTGAGCCGTATCGCAGTGGCGTCGCGGGAGATGAGCGTGAGCACTACGATGGTCGCCAGATAGGGAAGCATCGACAGGAACTGCGAGGGAACGGCGATGCCCATCGCCTGCGCCTGGAACTGAACCAGCGTGACCCCGCCGAACAGATAGGCGCCGAGCAGAACGCGCACGGGCTTCCAGGTCGCGAACACCACGAGAGCCAGCGCGATCCAGCCTCTACCTGCGGTCATGCCTTCGTTCCACAGCGGAGTGTAAGCGACCGCCATGTACGCGCCGCCGAGTCCCGCGCAGGCGCCGCCGAACAAGACCGCCAGATAGCGGATGCGGATGACCGGATACCCGAGAGCGTGGGCAGACGCCGCCGATTCGCCCACCGCGCGCATCAGCAATCCGGAGCGCGTGCGATAGAGGAACCCGTGCACAAGCGCGCAGAGCACGAGGGACAGGTACACAAAGGGACTGTGCGCAAAAAACAGCGTGCCGAGGACCGGCAGGTTCGACAGCAACGGAATCGACACCGGTGGAATGCCGGCGATCATCTCGCTCACGTACGGCTTGCCGATGAAAGCGGAAAGGCCGATGCCGAAGAGCGAGAGCGCGAGACCTGTCGCAACCTGGTTGGCCATCAGGGACAGCGTCAGGACGCCGAAGATCGCCGACGTGGCCGCGCCGGCGGCAGCACCGGCGAGCGCGCCGAGCCACGGCTGGTGCGTCGTCGCTGCAACGATGAAGGCAACGACCGCGCCGACCAGCATCATGCCCTCGACGCCGAGATTGAGCACCCCGGACTTTTCGGTCACGAGCTCACCGAGCGCGGCAAAAATCAGCGGCGTCCCGCCAGCAAGCGTCAGGGCGACCAGGGTCGCGACTTGTTCGGCTGCAGCCTCCATCGTGCCCGACCGCTAACGCGCCATTTTCATGCGCCCGCCTCGATCGAGGTCGCCGCAGGGACAGACGCGGGACGGCGCACGACACCGATGCGGAAGTTGATGAACACGTCCGTGGCGAGCAGAAAAAAGAGCAGGATGCCCTGGAAGAGGCCGGTCACGGCCGACGGCAGCGCCAGATGGACCTGCGCCGATTCGCCGCCGAGGTAGAGCAGCGACATCAGGAGGCTCGCAAGCAATATGCCGAAGGGGTGCAGACGCCCAACGAAGGCGACGATGATCGCGGCGAAGCCGTATCCGGGCGACATCGAAGGCAGCAATTGACCGATCGCGCCCGCCGCCTCGCCGACGCCGGCGAGCCCGGCGGCTGCGCCGCCCATCAGCATGCCGCGCCACACGTTGCGCGTCGCGGAGATGCCCGCATAGTTGGCCGCGGCCGGCGCGAGACCTGCGACACGCATCTGAAATCCGGCAAGGCTGCGCGCGAAGAACACCCACGCCGCGGCGATGACGGCGAGCGCGACGATAAAACCCGCGTTGAGCCTCGTCCCTTCCAGAATGACTGGAAGCAGCGCCGAGTCCGCGAACATTTTCGTCTGCGGGAAATTGAATCCCTCGGGATCGCGCCAGGGTCCCGCGACCAGCCACGCGAGGAGAAGCGTTGCGACGTAGACGAGCATGAGGCTAGTAAGGATTTCGCTCGCGTTGAAACGTGTCCTGAGCCACGCGGGGATGGCGGCCCATGCGGCGCCCCCGGCGGCGCCGGCAAGCATCATGGGCAGAAGAATCCATGCGCTGTCTGCGCCCGGAAAAGCCAGCGCAAGCCCTCCGCCGCAAATCGCCCCGAGCGTGAGCTGTCCCTCAGCGCCGATATTCCAGACGTTGGCGCGATAGCCGGCGGCAAGTCCGATGGCACACAGTGCCAGCGGAGAGGCCTTGAGCAGAAGCTCGCCGAAACCGTAGCGGGTCTCGATCGGCGTCACGAAGAACACGAGCAGGGCCTGCCGGGGATCCTTGCCGAGCAGGGAAAAAAGCACGAAACCTGCGAGCAGCGTCACCACGCCCGCGATCACCGGCGAAAGCCACGCCATCAGTCGTGACGGCTCCGGTCGCAGGTCGAGCTTAAGGCGCATCGAGAAATCGGGGCGTCGCGCCCGTGGCCGCCGTCGAATGCGCGTCGTGGAACGAGGCATCCACGTCGATGAACGATCCGCTCATCATCTGCCCGATCGTCTCCGCGTCGGACTCGCGCGCCGGCCGCGGGGCCGACAACCGCCCGCGCGCGATGACGGCGATCCGGTCGCAGATCTCGAGCAACTCGTCGAGCTCCTCCGATATCACCAGAACCGCGACGCCTTCGTCGCGCAAGTCGATCAAGGCCTGACGGATCTGCGCCGATGCGCCGATGTCGACACCCCAGGTTGGCTGCGCTGCGATCATCGCCCTCGGCCCCTGAAGGACTTCGCGTCCGACGATGAATTTTTGCAGGTTGCCGCCGGAAAGGCTGCGTGCGATCGCTTCCGGGCCGGGCGCCTTGACGCTGAACCTGGCGATCGTCGCCGTCGCGTACGCGCGCATCGCGTCCATGCGGATCGCGCCGCGATGCGTGAGCTCCTGGCGCCACGCCGTCAACAGCGCGTTGTCGGCCAGCGACATCTCGGGCACCGCACCGCGTCCCAAACGATCTTCCGGTACGAAGGCGAGTCCCAGCGCGCGCCGCTGGCCGGCGTCGAGACGGCCCGCGGGCGTGCCGTTGATGACGATCGTGCCGGCTTCGGCGACGGTTCGCTCGCCGGACAGCGCCGCGAGCAATTCCTGCTGGCCGTTGCCCGCGACGCCCGCGATGCCGACGATCTCGCCGCCTCGCACCGAAAGCTCGATGTCATTGAGATCGGTGCCGAACGGGTCGTCTGCGGCGAGCGACAGGCGGCGGACATTGATCGCGCCGTCGCCGCGCGTCACCGCGCGCCGGTGATGCGGATGCGGCAGATCGCCGCCGATCATCATCCTGGCGAGGCTCGACGATGTCTCCTGGCGGGGGTCGCAGCGGCCCGTGACACGCCCGGAACGAAGGACGGTTGCGCGGGTGCAAAGGGCCCGGATCTCGTCGAGCTTGTGGCTGATGTAGAGAATGCTGCAGCCCTCCGCCGCGAGACGCCGCAAGGTGTCGAACAGCAGCGCAGTCGCGCTCGGAGTGAGCACCGAAGTCGGCTCGTCGAGAATGAGTAGCGTCGGCTCCTGCAACAGGCAGCGCACGATCTCGACGCGCTGTCTTTCTCCCGCGGACATGCTGTGGATGTGACGGCGCGGGTCCAGAGGCAGGCCGTAGCGGCGCGAGACGGCTGCGACTCGATCGTCGAGCATGGTCCTCGTCTCGGTTGGTCGCGGACCGAGTGCCAGCTCGATGTTCTCGGCAACCGTGAGCGTCTCGAAGAGCGAGAAGTGCTGGAACACCATGCCGATGCCGAGGGCGCGCGCTTGCGCCGGGTTGGCGATGTCGACCGGAGCGCCGTTCCAGCGGATCGTGCCCGCGTCCGGCGTGACGATGCCGCAGATGATTTTCATCAGCGTCGACTTGCCGGCGCCGTTCTCCCCGAGCACGGCGTGGATCTCGCCCGGAAGAACCGTCAGGTCGATGGCGTCGTTGGCGACGACCGAGGGATAGACCTTGGTAATAGCGGAAAGCTCGATGCGGGGAACGGTCGCCGGCATGCCCGGATTATGCCGGGATTAAAGCGGCGCCGGCCTAGCGCAGTGACCAGGATCGGCCTGATGCGAACGCGGCACGACGCCCAGGGGCGCCGTGCCGCGTGGTGAACAACGCGGCGCTGGAATCGCGCCGCGGATTGCTTAGTGCTTGCCGGTGGCGCGCGCGATGTCGCTCATCAGCTTGTCGCCGCCCTTGCTATGCGCGTTCATGCGAACGAGGATATCGGGCGCACTGACCGGCTTGCCGTAAAAGGCCTGGTTCCAGTCATTGGACACGGCGACAACGGTTCCATCGAGATTCAGTCCGCCGTAGACACCCTTGGCGCGGCTGAACGAAACCATGTCGGTCGTGACGTCCGAGTTGGCGCCCGCACCGACCGGGCCCGCTGCGATGCTGGCGTCACCGCCGAGCTTCGCCGAGTTGGACAGCAGCGAGTTGAGGCCTTTTTCGGTCATCACCAAGGTGACCGTCTCCGAGACGGAGATGCCGGCCTGGAAGCCGACGCTCGCGGTCGCCAGGGTGTAAAAGGCGGGCCCGACCCATCTACCGGTCTTGGCGTCGTGCACGATAAGGACAGCGCGTCCCCCGGAGCCACCGAAAATAAACCCGGCCTTCGCGACCGTCGGCGCGATCAGCACGCCCTTCGCGCGGCTGAGATTGTCGTGCAGCCATGTCATGTCGGGATCGCGCACGAAGTTCGAGAATGTCTTGTCGGCGTCGTTGACCAGCTTCTGCTGCTCGGATTGCGCGAACGCCGTGCCGGCGCTCGTCACGAAGGCCAGCGCGAGCAGCCAACGCAGCGCCGGGATGGGAAAGCGGTGTGACATGGTTTCTCCTTGTTGAAGGGCCGGTGACCGACCCAAGCTTTCCATTATATTCCACCGGGCTTTCGGCTGGCTAAAACGCGAAGGCACGGAGGCCGCAAGAGCGTCCCGGCCCGAGTCGCAGATCCCCGCACCTCGCTGACCCGGGGAACCTGCGTGCTAGACTTTGCCGTTTCCAAAACATCGACACTCGGCCGGCAAACGAATTCGAGGCGCATGGATTCCATCGATAACCGAGCGGAGTACCGCCGTGACCGCGTGTTGCCACTGCGGCGCAGCGGCACGCGCCATCGTGGTGCGCATTCCGGACCGACGCAGTGAGCACGGCCGCGGCAACCCGGATGCCGCCTTCGCCGGCGGCCACGCTGGCCGTAAGCGACGCCAACGGTAAGCGCGAGCTGCGACTCGCAGGAAGGCTCGACGCGTATTCGATCGCCGGCGTCTGGCCGGATGCGCGTGCCGCGCTCGATGCGGCTCCCAGTGTGCCCATCGCCGTCGAAACTTCGCGCGTGGACTACTGCGACGGCGGCGGCATCGCCATGCTGGTCGATCTGCTGCGCCAGGCGCGCCCGCCGGAAGCGTCGGTTTCTGTGGTCGGCTTGAGACCGGAATTCCGGACCCTGCTCGATCAGTTCGATCCCACAGCGCTGCGTGCTCATCCCGCGGAACACGAGGAGCGGCTGAACGCGGTCGCCGAAATCGGCCGCGCGGCGTTGACTATCGGCCGCGACATGCGCGCACAGATCGCTTTCATCGGCGAGACGAGCGCCGCGCTGTGGTACGCAATCACGCATCCGAGCCGCATCCGCTGGAAGGATGTCTGGTACACCTGCGAGCAAGTAGGCGTCAACGCGCTGCCGATCGTGGGGCTGATATCCTTTTTGCTCGGCATCATCCTCGCGTTTCAATCCGCGGTGCCGATGAAGCAATTCGGCGCCGAAATCTTCGTCGCCGACCTCGTCGGGCTTTCGATCCTGCGCGAGCTTGGGCCCCTGATGACGGCGATCCTGCTCGCCGGACGCTCCGGCGCGGCGTTCGCCGCGGAAATAGGCACCATGAAGGTCAACGAGGAGCTCAATGCGCTGACGACCATGGGACTCGATCCGGTCCGCTTCCTCGTCGTGACGCGCGTCATCGCCGCGGTGTTGATGATGCCGCTGCTCTGCATCTTCGCCGATCTGATCGGCATACTCGGTGGTGCGCTGACGATGATCAGCTTCAACATCCCGATATCCGCCTTCCTGCACGAAGTCGACACGCTCGTCGACGTCAAGGACTTGATGGCGGGGCTCGCCAAGGCGCCGGTGTTTGCGATCCTGATCGCCGGCGTCGGGTGCCTGCGAGGCCTGCAGACGCAGACCGGCGCGAGCGCTGTCGGCATTTCCGCAACGCGCGCGGTCGTATCGGCCATCATTCTGCTGGTCGTCGTCGACGGCATTTACGCGTTCATCTACTATCTGCTCGACATCTGATCCGACCATGCCCGCCGATCCGATCATCCGCGTCGAGAACTTCACCGCCGGCTACGACGGCAACGTGCTCATGCGCGACGTCAACTTCACCGTCAACCGCGGCGAGGTCTTCGTCATCCTGGGCGGATCGGGCTGCGGCAAGAGCACGCTCATGAAGCACATGATCGGTCTCTACGAGCCGATGGCGGGAGCGATCTATATCGACGGCGACGACATCGTGACCTCCGAAGGCGACGCTCGCCGCGCGATCCTCAAGAAGATCGGCGTGATGTACCAGAGCGGCGCGCTGTTCGGCTCGATGACGCTGCTGGAGAACGTGCGCCTGCCGCTCGAGGAATACACCTCGCTCAACGACGAGGAGATCGATCTGATCGCCCTGATGAAGCTCAAGCTCGTCGGTCTCGACGCCTTCAGCGGCCATATGCCGTCCGAGATCAGCGGCGGCATGCAGAAGCGCGCGGCGATCGCGCGCGCGATGGCGCTCGATCCGATGATCCTCTTTCTCGACGAGCCGTCCGCCGGACTCGACCCCATCACCTCGGCCGAGCTCGATCTCTTGATCCTGCGCCTCGCGAAGAGCCTGCACATCACGTTCGTCATCGTGACCCACGAGCTCGCCAGCATCTATACCGTCGCCGACAGGGTGATCATGCTCGACAAGCGCATCAAGGGCATCATTGCCGAGGGAGACCCCAAGGTCCTGCGCGACACCAGCGACAATCCATGGGTGCGCCAGTTCTTCCGGCGCGAGGCGGCTCCTGAAGCCGTGGCGGAGGCCGCATGAGCGCGCAGGCCAATTTCTTCAAGCTGGGGCTGTTCGTGATCGGCGCGACGATCGTGATGATCCTCCTGCTGCTGATACTCGGGTCCGGGCGATGGTTCCAGTCAAAGGTGACGATCGAGACGTACCTCAACGAGTCGGCGCAGGGCCTCGAAGTCGGGTCGAAGGTGAAGTATCGCGGCGTCGTCGTGGGCGAGGTGACCAAGATCGGCTTCACCTACACCAAGTACCAGCTCGACAAGCCGATGCAGGATCGACTTCGCTACGTGATGATCGAGGCGCTTCTGCTGCCGCGTCTGATCGGAGGAAGGGCAAGCGGCGATATCACCCGGGTAGACACCGCGCGCATGGAAGTCGAGAAGGGCTTGCGCGTGCGCCTTGCCCCGCAGGGCATCACCGGCACGAACTATCTCGAGATCGACTACGTCGACCCGAAGACCAATCCCGAGTTGCCGGTTCCGTGGGAGCCGGACAATCTCTACATTCCAAGTGCGCAGTCGACGGTGACGCAATTCGTGGCCGCCGCGTCGGACATTGTCTCGCGCCTTCAGCATCTGGACCTCGAGGGTACGCTGACCAATCTCAACCGCCTGATGATTACGACCAACAATCGCATCGAGGCCGTCGATACCGCGAAGATCTCTCAGGAGGCGACGCGAGTGCTCGACAAGGTCGACAAGCTGCCCCTCGAGCAGATCGGCAAGGACACCGCGGGGCTCGTGGCGGAGCTGAGGGTGACCAACCAGCGCCTCGCCACGGTCCTCGACGATCCGGCGACCAAGCGTCTCCCGGCGGATGCCGACGCGGCGGCGCTTGCGCTCAAAAAGGCGCTCGAGGATCCGAACGTGGCGAAGTCGCTGGCGCATCTGCAGAGCACGCTGGCGAGACTCGATCGTGTGACCGGCGGAGAGGAAACGGATCTGCGGCGGACGCTCGAGAACCTGCGCCAGATCACCGACAATCTTCGAGATCTCACCGAGAACGCCAAGCGCTACCCGTCGCAACTGATTCTCGGCGCGCCACCGGCGCCTGCCAAAGGCCTTCAACAATGAACCTGCCCGTCTCTTTTTCGCGCCGGCGCGCGCTGGCTTCCGTGGCGGCGCTCTTCGTCGCCGGCTGCTCCACGCTGACGCGGCCGCCTCCCATCAAGTCGACCTACGTCCTCGAGCCGCCGCGCCCGGCAGCAACCGCTGGCGCGCCGCGTGCGGCGATACTGCGTGTTGCGACCGTGTCGGTCGCCGCTCCTTTTGCCGACCGGACGCTCGTGTTCCGCGAGACCGATCTGAAATACGAGACCGATTTCTACGATGAATTTCTCGTCGCGCCCGCGGCGCTGATCGGACAGGCGACTGCGGCGTGGCTGTCGGCGACCGGAATCTTCCGCGCGGTCCTGGCGCCGTCGAGCTCGCTCGACAGCGACTATGCGCTCGAAAGCTTTGTCAGCGAGCTCTACGGCGACCTGCGCGACCCGGCGCATCCGGCGGCGGTTATCAGCATCAAGTATTTTCTGACCGAGACCGGATCAGGCTCGGGCGCCTTTATCTGGACTGGTGAGTTGAGCTCGCGTGTTCCGGTGCAAACCCGATCGGCCGATGCCTTGCTGACCGGGCTCAACGTCGCCTTAGGCAACGTCCTCGAGCAGCTTGCGACCGTGCTGCGCGCGGCGCCGATCAAGTAGGCCGCTCCGCTTAGCGCGACGCTGCTCGGGCCGCCTCGAGCCGAAGGCCCGTTTCAAGCCCGAGCCATTCGTGCGCGGTGGCTGTGATCGGACATCCCGCGGAAGCCGCTTCGCGCGAAAGCGCGACTCTGTCACTCCGCGCAGCGCGCCACGAGATCGTGCTGATCGGCTTCCGTGACCGTCACTCGCGCGAACTCACCGACCGCAAGGGCACCCCCGTCGATGATCGAAACGACGCCGTCGATCTCCGGCGCGTCGCCGCTGCCGCGCGCGATGGCGCGTGGCCCGTCGATCGCGTCGACGAGAACATCGATGGTGCGTCCGATTTGCGCACGCAGGCGGCGGGCGCTGATCGCGGCCTGGGCTTGCATGAAACGCGCGCGGCGTTCCTCCTTGATCGCATCCGGCACGGCGCCAGGAAGTCCGTTAGCCACCGCGCCATCGACGGGCGAATAGGCAAAGCAACCCACGCGGTCGAGCTCGGCCTCGGCCAGGAAATCGAGCAGCTCCTCGAATTCGGCTTCCGTCTCGCCCGGGAAGCCGACAATGAACGTCGAGCGGATGGTGAGTTGCGGGCGGATCGCACGCCACGTGCGGATGCGCTCGAGTGTGTTCTCTGCATTGGCCGGGCGCTTCATCAGCTTCAGGATGCGCCGGCTGGCGTGCTGAAATGGGATGTCGAGGTAGGGCAGCACGCCGCTACCGCCCTCGGACATCAGCGGCACGACCTCGTCGACGTGCGGATAGGGGTAGACATAGTGCAGCCTCACCCACGCACCGTGCTCCTCGGCGAGGAGCCCCAGCGCCTCCACCAATTCGTTCATGCGGGTTTTCATGGGACGTCCGCGCCAGAAGCCCGTGCGATAGCGCACGTCGACACCGTAGGCGCTGGTGTCCTGGGATACGACGAGCAATTCCCGCACACCGGCCTTGAACAGGTTTTCCGCCTCGCTCATCACGTCTCCGAGCGGCCTGCTGACCAGGTCTCCACGCATCGAGGGAATGATGCAGAACGTGCAGCGGTGATTGCAGCCTTCGCTGATCTTGAGATAGGCGTAGTGCCGTGGCGTGAGCTTCACTCCCTGCGGCGGGAGCAGGTCGACAAAAGGGTCGTGCGGCCGGGGCAGGTGGGCGTGGACCACGTCCATGACTTCGCCGGCGGCGTGAGGTCCGGTGACCGCGAGCACCTTTGGATGCGCCGCGCGAACGAACGCCCCGCCTTCCTTCGCACCGAGGCATCCGGTGACGATCACCTTGCCGTTCTCGGACAGCGCCTCACCGACCGCGGATAGCGATTCCTCGACCGCGGCGTCGATGAAGCCGCAGGTGTTGACCACGACCAGATCGGCGTCCCGGTACGTGGGCGAGATGACATAGCCTTCGGTCCGCAAGCGCGTCAGTATCTGTTCCGAATCGACCAGTGCCTTCGGGCATCCGAGCGACACGAAGCCGACCGACGGCGAGGCGGCGGCGAGCGGGCGCGGCTTTGTCTTGGCAATGTCCATCGGAGGGGATCGTGCGCTGCGAAAAAAATCTGCGCTGCAATGCGGATGCTGCGGTGCTTTGGCCGTTCAGCGCTTTTTTTCCTCGTCAGGAGAGGGTTGAACGCCCGCCGCGAAGTTGGGAAACGGGAAAGAGGTAAAGAGTCCGCGCGTCTGATCCTGCATCCGCTGCTGCATATCCATGAACAATTTCGCGCTCTGCTCGAGGTAGTTGCCCAGCATCCCCTGCATCGCCGGAGCCTGCATTTGCAGGAATTGCTTCCAGAGGTCGGGCGTAAGCATCATCTTGTCGCCGTAGATTTGCTTGGCCTGGTCCTGGAGCTTGTTCTGGATGACCAGGAACGCCTTCACGTTCTGCTCCATGTAGTTGCCCATGATGCCCTGCAGCGCGTTTCCGTAGAAGCGGATCATCTGCGACAGCATCTCGCTGGAGAACATGGGCATGCCCGCGGATTCCTCCTCGAGGATGATCTGCAGCAGTATGCCCCTCGTCAGGTCGTCGCCGGACTTGGCGTCGATCACCTGGAAGTCGATGAAATCGAGCACCATCTGTTTGACGTCCGCCAGGGTGATGTAGCCGCTGTTGGCCGTGTCGTACAGGCGCCTGTTGGGATACTTCTTGATAATGCGAATCTGCTTGGCCATGCGGCCCTCCGGGAAGCGAAGCGGCGATTATAACCCGCTGATTTATCAGGACGATTGAAACGCCCCAGATGGTCTCCACGGGCCATTGACGCACTGCACCAAATAGTCCTTGACTTCAGGGTTTGCCGCCCCTACAATTGTATTTGTGCGGTGCAGCAATCTGACTCGCCGAAGTGAGTCACCAGAGCGCTGACGACGGCAGGCTTACCGGAACACGGGAAGCCGGACCGGCAGCCGAACAGGCGCTGCACCCGAGTAGTCCGGACCCGTTTAGGGTCCCACTTGAACCTCAACGGAAAGGATTCCAAATGTACAACGCAACCGAACAATTCGCCGACATCAACAAGGCCGGCTACGACAACGCAGTCAAGCTCGCGTCGCTGTCGCTCGAGAAGGCCGAGCGTTTCACCAAGCTGAACCTCCAGGCGGCGAAGGTCGCGCTCGAGCAAGGCGTATTCACCGCCAATGCTGTCGCGGGCATCCGTGACGTGCAGGAACTGGCTGCCGTGCGCGCCAAGCTGACCGAAACCGGCGTGCAGAATGCGCTGGGCTATTCGCGCGGCGTGTACCAGATCGCCTCGGAAGCGCAAGCCGATTTCTCGGAACTGGCCGAAGCAGCGTGGGCCACGTATACGAAGAATGTCGCGGCGTGGGTCGAGAAGGCCTCGAAGAATGCGCCCGCCGGCTCCGATTTCGCCGTAACGGCGTTGAAGTCGACGGTCGCTGCAACGACCGCTGCGTTTGACCAGTTCTCGAAGGCGACCAAGCAGGTTGTCAGCTACGCCGACGCGTCGGTCCGTGCCGCGAGCGCGAATGCCGCCAATGTCGCCAAGGCCACGACCAAGACGACCAAGGGCCGCAAGGCTGCGTAAGGTCCGGTCTCAAGCAAACGCCTTAGTCAACGCCGGGCTCCGCTGGGAACTTGAATCGCCGGCCGGAGTCCCAACATCGGTGTTGATGTCTCCTGTAATACTGTGTCATTTTCCTCCTCCTAAATGATACAGACTCGGGCCCGGTGCAAACCGGGCCCTTTTTTTGTCCATCGTCTATTTTCGCGCATCGGCCGCGCGCATCAGGCGCTGGCGGAGTCGGGCAAGTTCCAATCGATGGGATCCGCTGCGCGGACACACCGACTCCCCCGTCTACCGCTGGCCAGCCCACGTGGGCGATTTTCGACAGCGCCGTGATTCGATCTTGGGGCGCCTGGAACTGATTCGAAGACCGCCTAGAACATGTGCTGGCCGCCGTTGATCGCGATATTGGCGCCGGTGACGAAGGCCGCCTCCTCGGACGACAGATACGCGACCAGACCGGCGACTTCGTCGGGCTTGCCAAGGCGCCCGGTCGGTATTTGTGGAATGATTTTCGAATCCAGCACTTCCTGCGGGATTGCCGTCACCATCTTTGTGCCGATGTAGCCGGGCGAGATCGTGTTCACGGTGACGCCCTTTTTCGCGATCTCCAGCGCCAACGCCTTGGTGAAGCCGTGCATCCCCGCTTTGGCGGCTGAGTAGTTGGTCTGACCGAACGCGCCTTTCTGTCCGTTGACCGACGAGATGTTGATGATGCGGCCCCACCCGCGATCGACCATGCCGTCGCAGACTTGCTTGCTCATGTTGAAGCAGGAGTCGAGGTTGGTACGGATGACCGCGTCCCAGTTCGCCTTGTCCATCTTCTTGAAGGTCATGTCGCGGGTGATGCCCGCGTTGTTGACGAGGACGTCGACTGGGCCGACGTCCTTGGTCACCTGCGCGACGCAGGCGACGCACGAATCCCAGTCCACGACGTCGCACGGATACGCATGGAACTTGTAGCCAACTTTTTTCATCGACTCGAGCCACTCGGGCGCTTTCGCATTCCCCGGCGAGTGCGTCGTGACGACCGTGTATCCGAGCGCCGCCAGCTTGACGCAGATGGCTTCGCCGAGGCCTCCCATGCCTCCCGTGACCAACGCGACGCGATGCTTCTCTTGTGCCATTGCTAACCTCCTCCTCAATGCGACGATCGGTGGGGTCCGCGTTTGTTCGCAGTTACCCCCGCTCCAGATCAATGTAGCTCAAACCCCTACGAGCCGTCTCGGCGGCAAAGCCTATCGTTCCACGGCGAGTGCGACGCCCATGCCGCCGCCGATGCACAGCGAAGCGAGACCTTTCCTGGCGTCCCGGCGCGCCATCTCGTAGAGCAGCGTCACCAGGACTCTGCATCCCGACGCGCCGATCGGATGGCCGAGCGCGATGGCCCCGCCGTTGACGTTGATCTTGCTCGTATCCCAGCCCATCTCCTTGTTGACTGCGCATGCCTGCGCGGCGAATGCCTCGTTGATCTCCATGAGATCGAGATCGGACGCTTTCCAGCCTGCCTTTTCCAGGCAGCGCCGCGACGCCGGCACGGGGCCCATGCCCATGATCGACGGGTCCACGCCCGACGACGCATACGCCTTGATCTTCGCCAGCGGCTTTAAGCCCAGCTTCGCCGCGCGCTCAGCGCTC
Organism: uncultured beta proteobacterium; assembly: GCA_963730465.1. GTDB lineage: Bacteria > Pseudomonadota > Gammaproteobacteria > Burkholderiales > Casimicrobiaceae > PALSA-1003. Next base: position 356,143 of record CAVSRR010000006.1, read on the forward strand.
ATCACGACCACGCCGGCGGCGCCGTCATTGATCCCCGATGCGTTGGCGGCCGTCACGGAACCGTCCTTCGCAAAAGCGGGCCGCAATCCGCTGATCGACTCGAGCGTCGTTCCGGCCTTGATAAATTCGTCGGCCGCGAACGCGACCGGATCGCCCTTGCGCTGGGGAATCATCACCGGAACGATCTCGTCCTTGAAAGCGCCTGCTTTCTGCGCCGCCTCGGCCTTGTTCTGGCTGGCCACCGCGAATTGATCCTGTTGCGCGCGCGAGATGTCGTACTGCTTGGCGACGTTCTCCGCGGTTGTCCCCATGTGGTAATGATTGAACGCATCCCACAATCCATCCACGATCATGGTGTCGACGAGTTTGGCGTCGCCCATGCGAAATCCGTCGCGCGATCCAGGCAGAACGTGCGGCGAGGCGCTCATGTTTTCCTCGCCACCGGCGATGACGATCTCGGCGTCGCCGCATTGCACCGCTTGCGACGCGAGCATCACGGCCTTCAGCCCCGAGCCGCAGACCTTGTTGATCGTCATCGCCGGTATCGCGGCGGGGATCCCCGCCTTGATCAAGGCCTGGCGAGCCGGGTTCTGGCCGCTGCCGGCGGCGAGGACCTGCCCGAGAATGACCTCGGAGATCTGGTCGGGTTGAAGCTTGGCGCGCGCAAGAAGTTCGCGGATCACGATGGCACCGAGCTCGGGTGCAGGAATTTTCGCGAGCGCTCCGCCGAACTTGCCGATGGCGGTTCGCGTTGCGGCGACGATGACGATGTCGGTCATGAGTTTCTCCACGAGAGGATGCCTTGGTGGCTGGCCGCTACGGGTCTCAGCGGCCAGCGACGGCTGGCGGCCGGCGGCGGCCGGACGAGTGATACAGCTATTTTAGCGCAGGAGCGGTTACGCGACGTGCTCGGTCACGTAACTTCCAGGAGCCGGCGCCAGGACCGGATGCGCACGGTTGCCCGGCGTTGCGGGCGATGCGCGAAGCGCGCCGCCATGCTCCGACAGCCACTCGGCCCAGTGCGGCCACCAGCTGCCCGGATGGACCGCGGCACGGGCAAGCCAATCATCGGCGTTATCGGTCAGCAATTCGTTGGTCCAGAAGCTGCGCCTCTGCTTGGCCGGCGGATTGACGACGCCCGCGATGTGTCCTGATGCGCCAAGTACGAAAGCCACGTCGCTGCTGACGAGCCCCACCGTCCGGTAGGCCGTGCGCCACGGAACGATATGGTCTTCGCGCGAGGCATAGATGTAGGCGGGCATCGAGATCCTGCCAAGGTCGACACGCTGCCCGCACATCTCCAGCGCGCGCGGCTCGCGCAGGCGATTGCCCAGATACATGTCGCGCAAATACGAGAAATACATCGGCCCCGGCAAATTCGGAGAGTCTCCGTTCCAGTACAGCAGATCGAAGGCAGGAGGCGTTTGCCCCTTCAGGTAGTTGCCGACCACGTAGTTCCACACGAGCTCGTTCGGCCGGAGGCTCGCGAATGCGCTCGCGAGCTCACTTCCGCGCACGCGGCTTCCCGCAAGGAGCGCGGGTTCGCGCGCGGCGAGAGCGTCCTCCGAGATGTAGACGCCGATGTCGCCCGGATCGGAGAAATCGAGCATCGTCGTAAGCAGCGTGACGCTGGATACGTGTTGCATATGCGTGGCCGCGAGGACTGCCAGCGCGCTCGCGAGCAGCGTCCCGCCGACGCAAAATCCAAGCGCATTGATGGTCTTGCTCGACGCGATGTCGCGGGCGGCGTCGATCGCGGCGAGCACGCCGCGGCCGACATAGTCGTCCCACGTGAGGGTGCCGAGCTCGGCTGGAATGTTGCGCCAGGAGATCATGAACACCGTGTGGCCCTGGTCGACGGCGTATTTGACGAACGAGTTATCCGGCTGCAGGTCGAGGATGTAGTACTTGTTGATGCACGGCGGAACGATGAGCAGCGGTCGCTTGAATACCGACGAGGTAGCCGGCGCATACTGGATGAGCTCGATCAGCTCGTTGCGGAAGACGACACTGCCGGCGGTGATGGCCAGGTTGCGCCCGACTTCGAATGCGGTCTCGTCGGTCATCGCGATCCTGCCGCGCTGCGCGTCCGCGATCAGGTTCGATGCGCCTTGCGCGATCGATGCTCCGCCGGAATCGAGCGCCAGCTGCAAGGCATCGGGGTTGGTCGCGAGGAAATTCGATGGCGCGATGGCGTTGATGTATTGATCGGCGACGAACACCAGCTTTTTTTTCGTCGCCGGATCCACCTGCGCGAGCTCGATGAGCTCGCGAATGTAGTCGGAGTAGAGCAGATAGGAGTCCTTGATCAGCGCGAAATAGGGCTGATCGCGCCACGCCTTGGCGGAGAAGCGTCGATCTCCCGGATGCGCTGCATGCGCTGCTTCGCCGCTATTTGACCAAAGGGCCTCGAATCTCTCCTGATAGCGCCGCGTAATCTCGGCGAGCGCTTCGGGCGGTATCCTCGCCGCGGGTGTCGCGGGCAGGGCGAGTCCGGCGCTTGCCGCGGCCGGTGCCGGAGTCGGCATCGCGCTGGCCGACGCACCCGATACGGCGCGCATCCACCAGCTGGCCCACTCTTGTCCGATCGCCTGCCATTCCGTGGCGAGTCCGGCCCACGGTTCCGGCCGCGACGGGTCGTGTTGCGCAGGCGGCTCCGGGCGCGTTGCTTCAACTCTTGGCGATTTGACTCTTGCCGATCTCTTCATGGTGTCTTGCACGACCCATTCAAACGCGCGAAGGCAACCTCATCCGTACTGTCAGCGAGTCTAGCGGCGCGGTGGCATCGGCACAAACGCGGGATCCGTCGCCATCGTCAGTGCTCGAGAGCGACGTGCGCGGCGGCGATGATCGCGATGCCAACGCAGATCAGCGCCAATTGCTGGGCAGTCTCGCCCGGAGCGGGATGGCGGTGCAGGCTGGGTATCAGGTCGGCGACCGCGACGTAGAGCAGGCTCGCGGCAGCAAGTGCGAGCACCGTCGGGAGCACTTCCTGCATCGACGCCAGCGCGGCATATCCCGCGAGACCACCGGCCAGTGTGGCGGCGCCGGTCGCGAGGTTGTACATGAAAGCCCGGCGCCGGCTGTAGCCCGAATGCAGCAGCACCGCAAAATCTCCGACCTGCTGTGGAATCGCGTGAGCCACGATGGCCAGCGCCGTGGTTGTCCCGAGCGCGAAGTCGGCAATGAAGGTCGCGGCGATGACGATGCCGTCGCAGAAGTTGTGAACACTGTTGCCAATCAGGATCATCAACCCCGATCGGCCACCATCGAAGCCGTGGCTGTGTGGCCGCGCATCGACGCCCGCCTCGGCCGGCGCGCCCGCCAGAGTCTCGGCCTCGAGATGGCTGTGGCGCCAAAGCACGAGTTTTTCCAGCAGAAAAAAGGTTAGCAGACCGGCCAGGACAGTCAGCATCACGCGCTGGACGGCTCCGTGCTCGAGCGCGTGGGGGAGGAGCTCGAGAAAGACGGCACCCAGCAAGGCGCCAACGGCGAAGCTCACTAGGCGCGAAATCCAGCGCGAATGCAGCGCCAGCGTGCCCGCGGCTGCGACAACGGACAGCGCGCCGCCGGCAAGGCAGGCGATCACGATTGCACTTAGGGGAGCGAGCGAGACACTCATGCGGGACCGGAGCGCATTATACGAGAGCGCCGTGACGCGACGCGTGATGCGATGCCGGCCTGCGCGGACGAAAGTCTCGCGCTCACCGCGCACCGAGCCAGATCATCGTCGCCATCCGGCCGTTGCTGCCGGCACCGTCGCGTCGGTAGGAGTGGAAAAGCGCGCTCTCGGTTACCGTGCAGCGGCCTCCGCCATAGACCGCCTGAACGCCGGCGCGAGCGAGTCTTCGTCTCGCCAGCGCGTAGAGATCGGCGTGCCATTTCCCTTCCACCGTCGGATGCGGCACGAAGCACGCAGCCGCCTCAGGATCCGCATCGCAGAACGCGGCGAACACGTCGCGCCCGACTTCGAACGCGCGCGGACCGATTGCCGGTCCGAGCCACGACAAGACGGATCCTGGATCGACCCGCATCGCTGCGAGTGCCGCTTCGATCACGCCTGCCGCGAGGCCACGCCAGCCGGCGTGTACGGCGGCGATCACCGATGCGCCTCGGTCGGCGAACAGGATCGGCAGGCAATCCGCCGTCACGATCGCGCAGACTGTCCCCGGCGTGCGTGTCAGCGCTCCATCCGCGGCGGATGCGTCACCCGCGGCGTCGAGATCCGCGATCGCCGAACCGTGGACCTGTCTCAGCCACGAAGGCTCGCTTGGGACGATCCGGCGGAGCAAGGCGCGCGTGACATCGGCCTGCGGCGCTGACGCGGCGAAGTCGACCGCCTTCCCCGCAGGGCCGTTTCGGGTGGTCGACACCGCGTGCACGCGCGAGGGAGCGGGCCACGCGGGAACGATCCAGTCGAGGTCCTCTTCGGCCAGAGCCGCGGCGATCGGCGATGGGTGTGTCAACTGAGCATCAACTGAGTATCACGGGCGTATCAATGGCCCGTCAATTGCGCCCACGCTCGCGCAGGACATCGAGCAGTCGCGAAAAATCGTCCGGGAGTTGCGACTCCCAAGACATGGTGTCCCGCGTTTCGGGATGAACGAGGCCGAGACGCCATGCGTGCAAAGCCTGTCTCGGAAACGCGACGGGACCGCCGGCGTTCGCGGCGGCGCTTCGCGCGGTTGCCGCCGGTCTTCGTCCATAGGAGGGATCGCCGATCAGCGGGTGTCCGATGGACGCGAGGTGAACGCGGATTTGATGCGTGCGCCCGGTCTCGAGCCGGCAGAGGACCAGAGTGCAGTCGCCGAACCGCTCGCGCACTTCGTAGTGCGTCACGGCGTGCCGGCCCGCCGGATTGACCGCCATCGATGTCCGTTTCACCGGATGGCGCCCGATGGGCGCGTCGACGGTGCCGTTGCGAGCGATGTCTCCCGCGGCGAGCGCGAGATATTCGCGGCGCACGCTGCGCGCCTGCAGCTGCCGGACGAGGTCCGTTTGCGCAGTTTCGGTCTTGGCGACGACGAGGAGGCCCGTCGTGTCCTTGTCGAGGCGATGAACGATGCCGGCGCGCGCCACGCCTGCCAGCGCCGGCACGTGGTGCAGCAGAGCGTTCGCGAGTGTTCCGTCCCAGTTGCCGTTTCCGGGATGAACGACCATGCCGGCGGGCTTGTCGACAACCATCAGTGTTTCGTCCTCGTACACGATGGTGAGCGGGAGCGCCTGTGCGACAAAGGCAACCGCGCGCGGATCGGCGAGCGGCGCAACGGCGATCGTCTCGCCGCTGGACACCTTCTGCTTGGCCGCGGCGGGCGCGCCCGCGACCGTGACGCGGCCCGCCTCGATCCAGGTCTTCAGCCGGCTGCGCGAATGCTGCGGCATAAGTTGCGCCAGCGCCTGGTCGAGCCTCATGCCAGCGCACCCCGGCGGCACGGTCAGGACGTCGACAGGCTCGAAGCCGGCAAGGGCCGCTGAGTTATAATCCGAGACCACGGAAGGGCAGGGCAACGATGTTGAAAATGGTCAGAATCGCGGTCGCGCTGATGGTCGTTTCGGGTGTGATCGGCTGCAGCTGGTTACCCGAAGTCAAGGAAGAAACCACAGGCTGGTCCGCGGAGAAGCTGTATTCGGAAGCGCACGGCGCGCTGGCGTCGGGCAATTATAGCCGCGCGGTCAAGTTGTTCGATACGCTCGAAGGCCGCTTCCCGTACGGTCGCTATGCACAGCAGGCGATCCTGGAAGGCGCCTACGCCAACTACCGGCAGGGCGAGACGGCTCCCGCGCTCGCGGCATGCGACCGTTTCATCCGCACGTATCCCAATCACAGCAACGTCGACTACGCCTACTATCTCAAGGGCCTCATCAATTTTCGTGAGGATCAGGGCATTTTCGGCTACATCGTGGAGCAGGACCTCTCCGAGCGCGACCCGAAGATGACCAAGGAAGCGTTCGGCGCCTACAAGGAAATCGTGACGCGATTCCCGGACAGCCGCTACAGGGCCGATTCGCTTGAGCGGATGCGCTACCTCACCAACGCCCTGGCCAACTACGAAGTTCATGTCGCGCGCTACTACTACAATCGCGGCGCCTATCTGGCGGCGGCAAACCGTGCGCAGCTTGCAATCGTCAACTATCCGCAGACGCCGGCGAATGAAGACGCCTTGATCGTGATGGTCAACAGCTACGACAAGCTGCAGATGCCGCAGTTGCGCGACGATGCGCAGCGCGTTTTGAAGGATTCGTTCCCCAACGGAAAGAGCTCGGTCGCTGCCAAGCCATGGTGGAAGTTCTGGGGCAAGGACGAGTTGCCGCCGCCAACGCTCGAAGACCCCAGGCCGTGGTGGCAATGGTGGACTAACGACAAGGCCAACGACAAGCCGGCTCCGCCCCCCGACCCGAGCGTCGACGCCAAGGCCGCGCCTGAAGCTAAACCGTGGTGGAAGATCTGGTAAGGCGAGCGGCGCAGCGGTAACGCTCGCAGGGACGGCCCATGTGGGCGGCTAGACTTCCGCTGGAGCCACCGCGAAAAAAGCCTCGACGTCGGCAAGCTCGCGCGTCCTCCGCATGGCCGGCAGCGCTTGCCAAATGCGCCGCCCATAGGGCTTCTCTACCAGCCGGCGATCACAGATCATCAAAACGCCGCGATCGGTTTCCGACCGTATGAGCCGGCCGGCGCCTTGCTTCAAGCTGATCGCGGCCTGCGGCAGCTGATAGTCCATGAACGGGTTTCCACCCTGGCGCGCGATGTGCTCGAGCCGCGCCGCGAACAGGGGGTCGTCCGGCGGAGCGAACGGCAACTTGTCGATGATGACGACCGACAGCGCTTCGCCCTGGACGTCCACCCCCTCCCAGAAGCTCTGACTTCCGAGCAGCACCGCGTTGCCTAGCTTTCGAAAGCGGGTGAGCAATTCCGAACGGGATCCCTCTCCCTGAACGAGCAGCGGGAAGCTCAGTCCCTCGCGCTCCATCGCCGCGGCGAGCGATTCACGGGCTCGCGCGAGCGCGCGCAATGTCGTGAAGAGCAGAAAGGCACGGCCACCGCTGGCTCTCAATACCGGCATCGCGGCAGCCACGACGGCCTCGGTGTGCTCGAAGCTGTTCGGAGGCGGCAGATTGCGCGGGAGGTAGAGCAGTCCCTGCTGCGAGTAGTCGAAGGGGCTTTCCCAGCAGCCCGTTGTCGCCTGCGCGAGACCGAGCTCGCCCTGGTACAACGCAAAGTCGCCGGCCATGGCCAGCGTGGCCGAGGTGAAGATCCAGGCGCGCGCGGTGTCCGTGACCTGCTTCGAAAAAATATCGGCGATGGAAAGAGGAGACGCGCGGAGTTGCCATCCGTGCGCGCTTACGTCCAGCCAGCGGATCCATTCGGTATCCGCGACGGCGGCCTCGTCGGCGAGAACTCGCGGACGGATTCCCTCGCGCCAGCGGGTCAGCCGCCCGGCGAAGTCCCGCGCGCGGCTCGCGCACTGCGCAAGCTCGTCGCTGCGTTCGGCCTGATGCTCGAGCTCGCGCGCAAGCACCGCCACTGCATCGCCGAGCGCCTCGACTGCATCAGCGAATCCTGATCGCTCCACGAGCGCCGACTGCAGCCATTTTCCAGGAACGTCTCCGACGCAGAGACGGAACCGCCGCAGCCCCTGCGCGAGCGCCTGAGCCGCCTCGGGCAGGGGTGCGTAATCGCGGGCCGCGCGCAAGCCTTCCGCTTCGGCATCGCGCGCAAGCTCTCCCAAGGCTCCGGCACTGATCTCCTCGCCGAAGAAGAGCGTCGCGGTGTCTGGAAGCTGGTGTGCCTCATCGAGGATGACTGTGTTGCACGCAGGAAGGAGCTCGGCAAGGCCCTCGTCCTTGAGCATCACGTCGGCGAAGAACAGATGGTGGTTGATCACGACGACATCCGCGGCGAGCGCCTGCTTGCGCGCGTTCACAACGAAGCAGCGGTCATAATGCGCGCACTCGCTGCCGAGGCAGTTCTCGCGCGTCGAAGTGACGTCCGCCCAGATCCCCGCGTTCTCGGGCACGTCCGCGATCTCGCTTTTGTCGCCGCTGGTCGTCGTCCGCGCAAACGAAACGATGCGAGGCAGGTATGCGGCGTCGGCGCGCGACGCGAATGTTCCCTGATCGGCCGCGCGCGCGAGGTGGTGATGGCAGACGTAGTTTCCGCGACCCTTGAGAAGGGCGACCGACACCGGAACCCTGAGCGCATCGCGGATGAGCGGAAGGTCTCGCTGGAAAAGCTGGTCCTGAAGCGTCTTGGTGCCGGTGGAAACGATCACCTTGCCGCCGGACAGGAGGGCCGGAACCAGGTAGGCAAATGTCTTGCCGGTTCCGGTTCCCGCCTCCGCGAGCAATTGTCCTCGCGACGCGATGGCCTGCGCGATCGCTTCCGCCATCGCGAGTTGCTGCGGCCGAAATCGGTACGCGGGAAGGTCGCGCGCGAGGACTCCGCCGGGGCCGAATATCGCGACCAGATCCGAAGACTCGGTGGGTGTGGCAGCGCTCAGATTGGCGCCTTGTCGTGCGAGATCGGCGCGCCGCAACGCAGGTTGGGCCGTCTGCCGGTTGCTTTCATGACTTGTGAGGGCTTCAGGATTTCGGCGGCGCCTTCTTCGGAGCCGGATGCTTGGCCGCCGCGGGCGCCGGAGCGTCCATGAGCGCGTGGATGCTCTTGGTCTGCTCGCTGAACTCGTCGTAGGGACGCACGACGCGCTCCTTGTACTCGATTTCGCTCTCGTTGGGTGCCGGGTGCAGCTTGACCATGCTGTCCAGCCAGGTCGCATAGAGCTTGCGCAGACTCTGCGTCTCGGCAGGGGTTCGCGCCGTGCGCAGTGATGCCTGATAGGGAAGGTTGAGGGAGAGCTTGTGCTTGTCGATGCAGCCGTCGGTCTTGGCCCCGTTGACGCCTTCCTCCTGCCCTGCCATGCCGTATTCGATGATCTCGATGCCCTTGATGTGCCGGCACATGGTGTACGTCTGCGGAATCGCCTCGAGGAAGCAGTCGATCGCCTTGCCTTGTGCGTTGTTGGGACAAATGTAGGGGTCCACTTTGTCGAGGGCGCGCGCCTGTTCCGATGTGAGTATTGCAAACAGAGCGACGGACAGGACGGCAAGCGACACCGTCAGCGAAAACGCAAACGCCTTGCGCACGAGATCGAGCATGGGACTCCTCCGGAAGCGAAGGGCAATGCTACCGCGCGCGGGAGGTTGCCTCAAGCTGAGAGGCATCCGGATGACAGAACGAGCCGCGCCACGGCGCGCCGCCCATGACGGCCGCGAGCGAACTAGAGCGTCGCGCCGCCGGAAACCTCGATGACTGCACCGTTGATGTAGCTCGCCTCGTCCGATGCGAGCCACGCGTAGGTGTTTGCGATCTCCTCAGGTTGCCCGAGACGTCCCAGCGGAACGCGGTCTTCCATCAGCTTGATGATCTTGTCGGGCATGCTCGCGAGGATCGGCGTATGGATGAAGCCCGGGCAAATCGCGTTGGCGCGAATACCCTTCTTGCCCAGCTCGCGTGCCCACGTCTTCACCATGCCGATCACGCCGAACTTGGTCGCGGCGTAGTTGGTCTGGCCGAAGTTGCCGTAGATGCCGACGATCGACGACGCATTGAGGATGCAGCCGGAATTCTGCTCGAGCATGATGTCGACCACGGCCCGGGTACAGTTGTAGACGCCCTTGAGGTTGACATCGATAACGCGATCGAATTGCTCGTCGGTCATCTTCTTGAATTGGGCGTCCTGGACGATGCCCGCATTGTTGACCAGCGTATCGATGCGGCCCCATTGGCGCATCACGCCTTCGACCATGGCCGCGATGGATTTCTTGTCGGTAACGTCGATGCTGAAGCTGATGGCTTCGCCGCCGGCATCGGTGATCAACTTTGCCGTTTCCTCGGCCGACGTTACGTTGATGTCGCAGACGGCGACTTTGGCGCCTTCCTTGGCGAATTTGACGGCGGTCGCGCGTCCGATGCCCTGCCCACCGCCGGTAATGATGGAAACCTTGCCCTTAAGCCGCATATCCATTCCGCAAATGTTGCTGCTCGCTCCGTTCGTGCACGGGGTCTATCGCCCTGCTGCGCCGCGGCGAAGTCTACCCGTCTTCATTGCGACGCACAATATGAAGGCGTTGTGACAGGCCTTGGGGCAGGGGTTAGCTAATTCATGATAAAAGCGTCACAAATCAATAATATACCTTGGTGCAGGCGGCCTGGATCATCGAGCACAAAAGGTCAGTCGCGACACAAATTGGTGCTCTGCTTCGCTAGATGGACTCCCAGTGGTCGATCACCAACTGCAGCGACAGCGAACCCTGGTAACGGTGGGCCTCAGGCCGATACGCGGCCCGCACGCGGCGCGGTAAGGGGACAATCTGGTTGAACAGGATGGCGTCAAAGGTTCGATCATCGAGAGTGAGCGCCAACTTTAAATGCTTGTCTGCTACGAGACGTTGAGATAATACTTTGAATTCATTGTCGAAAATGGGTCTGGCAAAGCCCTGGCCCCAGACCGTCGCGTCCAGGTCCATTGCGAGGGCGAGAGTCAGCTCTTGCGCGGCCAGCCCTCCATCGGTCTCGATGTGCCTTTGCAATTGAGCAGGGGAGAGCCATTCGCTTCCGACTCGCTCGAAAGCATCCGTGAAGCGTCCGAGCTCGCCCTCGGGGAGTGAAAGACCCGCGGCGAACGCGTGGCCTCCGAAACGGCTGATCATTCCTGGCTCGCGCTTGGATACCAAGTCGAGGGCATCGCGAAGATGAAAGCCCGCAATGGCGCGCCCCGACCCGCGGAGTTCGCCCTTGCCAGCCTGCGCGAACACCATCGTGGGACGGTGATAGCGATCCTTGAGACGAGATGCGACGATGCCGATCACGCCCTGGTGCCATTCCGCCCGGTAAAGGCAGAGTGTCGACGTTCCGCCATCGACCGGTGCCTCGAGCGCCGCGAGCGCCTCGTCCTGCATCGTGCTCTCGATTTCGCGGCGTTCGCTGTTCAGCCGATCGAGCTCCAGGGCGAGGCGTTGCGCGGTCGCAGCGTTGTCGGTGACCAGGCAAGTGATGCCGATGGACATGTCCGAGAGTCGGCCAGCGGCATTGATGCGCGGGCCCGCGACAAAGCCGAGATCGTAGGCGGTCGCGTGTCGCGGATCGCGACCCGCCACGGAAAAGAGCGCCGCGATCCCCGGTTGCATGCGTCCGGCGCGGATGCGCCGCAGGCCCTGCTCGACCAGTATCCGGTTCAGCCGGTCGAGACGAACCACGTCGGCCACGGTGCCCAGCGCAACGAGGTCCAGCAACGCGGCGAGATTCGGCTCGGGAGCGCCGGCGAAGTGCCCGAGCTGGCGCAGGCTTGCACGCAAGGCGCGCAGTACGTAGAACATCACGCCGACGCCTGCCAGGTGCTTGCCCGGAAAGTCGCAGCCGGCCTGGTTCGGGTTCACGATCCACGGGGTATCGGGCAGCCGATCGCCCGGAAGATGATGGTCGGTGATGAGCACGTCGATGCCGCGCGAATGTGCCGCGGCGACGCCTTCGACGCTGGCAATGCCGTTGTCGACGGTGATGATCAGCGCCGGCCTGCGGTCAGCCGCGAGCGCGACGATCTCCGGTGTCAGGCCGTAGCCGTATTCGAACCGGTTGGGCACCAGGAAGTCGACCTGGCCGCCCATCGCGGTCAGCCCGCGAAGGCCAACAGCGCACGCGGTCGCTCCGTCCGCATCGTAGTCGGCAACGATCAGCATCCGCTCGCCGCGCACGATCGCGTCCGCAAGGCGCTTCGCCGCGCTCTGGATTCCCTTCAGCGACTCCCACTGCGGCAAGCCCGAGAAACCGCAGTCGAGCTCCTCCGCGGACCTGACGCCTCGCGCGGCGTAGACGCGCGCAAGCACTTCCGGCACGCCGGCGGCACGCAACCCCGCGACGCTCGGCGGGACGTCACGGCGCAGGATGTTCATGCGCGCCACCATTGGCTGCCAAGGGACTCAGACATCGTCACGCATCTTCAGCAGCGTCGGCAGTGCCGGCGGGGCCGACCAGCGGCGGCGCACGCGCCGCAGCAGGCCGGCGGTGCGCGGGGTGAACGACAGCGCCGTCTCGGCGCCAGCAACGATCATCGTTGCGTCGATCTCCCGGCGGTCGAGCGAGCGTTCCAGCGGGGCCATCCAGTGCGCATCGAGCGCAGCCAATTGCGCCGGCAACGAAGCGAGCTTGATATCGTCGAGCCATACCAGCGACGGTTCCGCGCCTGGCGAAGCGCGCAGCGCCGCGAGCGAGGGCGGGAGTTCGGCAGCGCTGCGTCCGACGGCGCGCGACAGATCGCGAAGCATCGGCGCGTCGGTGAGGACGTTCGTCGCGCGTCGTTCGGGGTTTGCGTCGCGCAACGTGCCGCCGCCCCACATCCACACGAAGTCGACCGCCGGGCGGCCGTTTCTTTCGCGCGTCCGATTCACCGGGTGTTCGAAGAGCAGCATCTGCATCTCGCTTTGCCACCGGCGCCATCTGGCGGCATCCTCGCCGCGAGGCAGATGCGCAACGATGGGTTTGCCGAGGGCAGCGCCCGGCGGCGAGGTTTCGAGTCGTTGCGAATCGGCGAGCGCGGCCCACCAGGCACCGGGCGCGGTCTCGACGAACTCGATCCCGTCGGATGCGAAGTGCGCACGCAAGCCGGAGAGGAGCGATGCGCTTTCGCCCGCATCGAGATCGGTAACCGAGCCGGCAACGCGTCCCTCGCCACGCTCGAGCACGAGCGTCAAGGGTTGCGCGCACAGCCAATAGCGCTTCCCCGGATCGATCCCCGCGGCCCGCGCGAGCCACGGTGCGGCGGGCCAATCGTATTGCTTGGCGATGCCGAAGCTTTCGCAGGCGAGGCCGAGCGCGCCTCCGGCTCGCGCGATTGGCGGCTCGGCCGTCGCCAGAAGGCGCGCCAGCGCCGGCGCATCGGCCGCGGCGAGCGCGTCCGGCTCAGCGTCGAGCAGGTTCGGCAGGACGAGCGTAAGTTGCATCGATGGCACAGCGGAACGGGATCCGGGATGTCGCGCCGCGCGATGGCCGAACGACCTGTTTGCCGCGCAAGGCGCGACGAATTTGCGTACGGCGCGTGGATGGCGCGCAAATCGAGTCTAGCATGCGCTAGAGCGTCCGTGCCGCTTGTGGCACACTGGCGCGCCGCCAATCAGAGGTCTCGTTGACGCCCTACGAAATATTTGTCGGTCTGCGCTATACGCGCGCGCGCCGGGGCTCCGGCCGCAATGGATTCGTGTCCTTCATCGCGTTCACGTCCATGGCCGGAATCGCGCTGGGCGTCGCCGCGTTGATTGTCGTTCTCTCGGTCATGAATGGGTTTCAGGACGAGTTGCGCACCCGGATCCTGTCGGTCGCATCGCACATCGAAATTCGTGCCATGAGCGGGAACATGCAGGATTGGCAGACCGTGGCGCGCATCGCGAAGGCCAATCCGCGAGTGAAGGCCGAGGCGCCTTACGTTCTCGGTCAGGCGATGCTGTCGGCGGGAGACGCCAATCGCGGGGGTTTGGTTCGCGGCATCGACCCGGCGCTGGAGGACACGGTCGCCGACATCGGAACGCACATGAAGAGCGGCTCGCTCTCCGCGCTCGTGCCCGGCGAGTTCGGCATTGTCCTGGGCATCGAGCTGGCGCGAGCGCTCGGCGTGCGAACGGGCGACTCGGTGGTCGTCATCATCCCCCAAGGAACCGTAACACCGGCCGGCGCGCTTCCGCGGGTGAAGAGCTTTCACATCGTCGGCGTCTTCGAGGTCGGCATGTTCGAGTTCGACAGCGGTCTCGCGCTGATCAACATCTCGGACGCGCAGAAGCTCTACCGCATGGGCGACGGAGTCAGCGGCGTGCGCCTCAAGCTCGATGACCTTTTCGCCGCGCCGCAGGTTGCACGCGACCTGCTCGCGAGCGAGCCGAACGACACCGACATTCGCGACTGGACGCAAAGTCACGCCAATTTTTTCCGCGCGGTCGCGATCGAGAAGCGCGTCATGTTCATCATCCTGACCTTGATCGTCGCCGTCGCGGCCTTCAATATCGTTTCGGCCCAGGTGATGGTCGTCACCGACAAGCAGGCGGACATCGCCATCCTGCGAACGATGGGCGCGTCGCCGAGAAGCGTGCTGACGATATTCATCATTCAGGGCGCGCTGATTGGAATCGCCGGCACTCTCATCGGCGTCGTCGGCGGCATTGCGCTCGCCCTCAACGTCGGAACGGTCGTCCCCGCGATCGAGCGCACGTTCGGCATCCAGTTTCTCGACAAGAGCGTGTACTACATCAGCGAGCTGCCGTCGGACCTGCAGCGTGGCGACATAACCCTGATCGCGCTGATCGCGCTCGCGCTCGCCTTGCTGGCGACGCTCTATCCGAGCTGGCGCGCGGCCAAGGTCAACCCCGCCGAAGCTTTGCGCTATGAGTGAGATGACGGCCGACTCGAGCGGACCCGTCCTCGAGTGCCGCGGGCTTACCAAGACATACCGGGGAGGCCCGATGGACGTTCCTGTTCTTCTCGGCGTCGACCTCGTGATCGAACGCGGCGAGCGTGTCGCGATCGTCGGCGCGTCGGGCTCCGGCAAGAGCACGCTTCTGCATCTCCTGGGCGGACTCGATGCGCCGACCGGCGGCGAAGTGCGTGTCCAGGGTGCGCCGATGGCGCGCTTGAGCGAGGCGGAGCGCGGCCGCGTGCGCAATCGCGCGCTCGGCTTCATCTACCAGTTCCATCATCTCCTGCCGGAATTCTCCGCCCTGGAAAACGTCGCGATGCCGCTCCTGATCCGGCGCGAGGACAAGCGCCGCGCCAGTGCGGACGCGGCGGCGATCCTCGAGCGGGTGGGGCTTTCGCCGCGCGCGCAGCATCGTCCCGGCGAACTGTCGGGCGGCGAGCGCCAACGCGTCGCGTTGGCGCGCGCGCTGGTCACCGCTCCGGCCTGTGTTCTCGCCGACGAGCCTACGGGCAATCTCGACCGGCGCACCGCAGGGCAGGTCTTCGAGCTGATGCTCGAGCTCAACCGCAGCGCGGGCACGAGCCTCGTCATCGTTACGCACGATCCGGAGCTCGCGGCGCGGACCGACCGCGTCCTTCATCTCGTCGACGGCGTGCTCGCCTGACGCGCGCGACTGGGCTACATCACGAGTGCAGGCTCGTCCATCGCTGCCACTTGCTCGCGCAATTCGAGGACACGGTCCTGCCAGTAGCGCTGCGTGTTGAACCAGGGGAACGCCGCGGGAAAAGCCGGGTCGTCCCAGCGCCGTGCCAGCCATGCGGAGTAGTGGATCAGCCGCAGTGTGCGCAGGGCTTCGATGAGCCAGAGCTCGTGGTCGTTGAAATCGTGAAAGTCCTCGTAGCCTCGCACGATCGCGCGCAGCTGCCGGCGCATGTCGCCGCGGTCTCCGGACAGCAGCATCCAGAGATCCTGAATGGCGGGGCCCATGCGCGCATCGTCGAAATCGACGAAGTGCGGGCCTGAATCCGCCCAGAGGACGTTGCCCGCGTGGCAGTCGCCGTGAAGACGGATGTTCTGCACGTCTCCGGCGCGCTCGAAGCAGCGCGCGACCCCATCCAGTGCCAGCGAGACGATGCTCTTCCACGCGTCCGCGATGTCGGCCGGAATGAAGTCGTGCGCGAGCAGCCAGTCGCGCGGCTCCTCGCCGAAGGTCGAGACATCGAGCGCCGGCCGCTCGACAAAAGGCGCAACCGCGCCGACGCGATGAATGCGCCCGACGAATCGTCCCATCCATTCCAGCGTCGCCGGGTCTTCAAGCTCCGGCGCGCGCCCGCCGCAACGTGGATAGACGCAGAAGCGAAATTCGCGAAACGTCACGAGGGTGCGGGAGCCGGAGAGCGGAAGCGGCGCGACGACCGGTATTTCGAGCTCGGCGAGCTCCGAGACAAAGGCGTGCTCCTCGGCGATCTGCGCGTCGCTCCAGCGCAGAGGACGGTAGAACTTGGCGACGACCGACGAAGCGCCCGCGGGGAGGTCTCCGGCAGGCGCGCGATCGTCGAGCCAGACCTGGTAGACGCGGTTCTCGTAGCTGTTGAGCGCCAGGAGCCGTCCGTCGCCGGAAAAGCCGACACTGGACAGCGCATCGAGCACGCAATCGGGCGTCAGCGCTGCGTACGGTGGCGTACGGTCTTTATCCATTCCCGGATTGTACCGGCGGCGCGGCGCGCGCCCGCAGCGATGCTGAGGTACTGTCTAGTATTCGACCGGAATCGGCTCGAGGCTGCGCCACAGGTACCAGGTTGCGACCGACCGCCACGGGCGCCACAGGTCCGCGACGGCGAACATCGCCTCACGCGGCAGCCGTTCTCCGTCATTGAAGTGAATCGCAATGGCGCGCTGAAGCCCGATATCGTCCACCGGCAGCACGTCGGCGCGCAGCTCGTGAAAGATCAGGAACATTTCCGCCGTCCAGCGGCCGATGCCCTTGACATCGACCAGAGCCTCGATCAGCGCTTCGTCATCGAGCGCCTTCCATCGTCTGGGATCGAGGCGGCCCGACGTGAAATGCGCCGCCAGGTCGGTGAGATACACGACCTTGCTCTGCGACAGGCCGCACGCGCGTAGAGCCGATCGATCGGCGGCCTCGACCGCCGACGGATCGAGTCGCGGAAATTTCTTGAGGCGTCCGGGCGAGACGAGCCGCGCGAAACGGCCCCAGATCGCATCGGCCGCCTTGACCGAGATCTGTTGACCGACCATGGCGCGCGCCAGCGTAGTGAAGGCGTCGCTTCGCTGCTTCAGGTGAATGTCCGGGAGGGAGCGGATGAGGCGCCCGAGCACGCGGTCGCGCTTGCCTAGAGCGGCGGTTGCCTCGTCCCAATAGGTCGGCTTGGTCATGGATAGCTGATAGTCGGCTGGCGTCGCGAGCAGGCGCAGCGACTGCGCGGTCAGGTCAGCGGGGTCGGGAAGTGGTAGATTACACGCCGTTCAATTTCGGGCGCGACCAATGCTCGGTCCTCAAGCGGCTTTGAAGCGTGGCGTCACTCTCCTGTCTTTCTTTCTGCTCATGGGGACGGTCGCGGCGATCGCGCGCGCGGCGGACCCGGACAAAGTCCTCCACGTCGCCTTTGAAATCGAGGAGACCGGATTCGACCCGGTCAAGGTCACGGACAACTATTCGAACCGGATCGTCCAGGAGATCAGCGAGACGCTGCTGACTTATGACTATCTCGCGCGGCCCTTCAAACTGATCCCGCTGACGGCCGAGTCGATGCCCGAAGTGACCGACAACGGCAAGACCTACGTATTTCACATTCGCAAGGGCATCTTCTTTCATCCCGATCCCGCGTTCAAGGGTGCAAAGCGCGAGCTCACCGCCGAGGACTACGCGTATTCGATCAAGCGTCTGATGGATCCGAAGAATCGATCGCCGTGGCGCTTCGTCGTCGACGGCAAGATCATCGGCCTGGACGAGTTGTCGAAGCGCGCCGAGAAGTCGGGCAAGTTCGACTACGACGCCAAGGTTCCCGGGTTGGAGGTGGTCGATCGCTACACCTTGCGCATCAGGCTCAAGGAAACCGACTACAACTTTGCGTACATCACTGCCACGCCGGCGCTTTCCGCCGAGGCGCGGGAAGTCATCGAGGCCTATCCCGATGACACGAACGCGCACCCGATCGGCACCGGCCCGTACGTGCTGGCCAACTGGATACGCAAGTCGAAAATAGTGCTCGACGCGAATCCTGATTATCGCGAGCGCTATTGGGACTTCGTGGGATCCGACGATCCGCGCGACAGGGCCGCGGTCGCCGCGATGAAAGGCAAGCGCATTCCCCAGATCGGCCGCGTCGAGATCAGCATCATCTCCGAGGAGCAGTCGCGCTGGCTCGCGTTCGAGAACGGGCAAATCGATTTTATCGACCGCTTCGGCTCGTTCTCGCCGATCGCCATCCCCGACAACAAGCTCGCGCCCAGCCTGGCCGCCAAGGGGATCACCTTGGACCGCAGCGTCGAACCCGAGATCACGTACTATTTTTTCAACATGGAGGATCCGGTTTTAGGCGGCTTCAGCAAGGAGAAGATTGCCCTGCGGCGCGCGCTGATCATGTCGTATGACACCGACGAGGAGATCAGGGTCATCCGCAAGGGACAGGCGATCGCGCTCAACATGCCGGTTCCGCCGGGAGTGGTGGGCAACGATCCCGCGTACCGGAGCATCCTCAAATACGATCCCGTCCTCGCCAACCAGCTCCTCGACTATTTCGGCTACAAGAAAGGGCCGGATGGGTACCGCACGCTGCCCGACGGATCCCCGCTGGTCGTACCGCTCACCTCCGAGCCGCAGGCGATCAGCCGCGAGTACGACGAGCTGTGGAAGAAATCGCTCGACAGGATCGGCGTGCGCTTCGAGGCCCGAAAGAGCCCGTTCTCCGACAACATCAAGGCGTCGGAAGCGTGCCAGCTCGCGATGTGGGGCTCAGCCTGGGGCGCGGATTATCCCGACGGACAGAATTTCATGCAGCTCTACTACGGGCCGAACACGCACCAGAGCAATCACGGCTGCTACCGCTCGGCGGCATTCGACAAATACTACGATCAGATGAACCTTATGCCCAACTCGCCGGAGCGCGACCGGCTTTTCCTGCTGATGTCCCGGCAACTCGAGGTGGACAGCGAGATGAAGCTCGGCGCCGCGCGCTACCGCAACGTGCTCGTCTATCCGTGGGTGAAGGGATTTCGCTGGCATCCGATCGTCACCGGCAACTACGAGCTCCTGGACATCGACAACAGTGCGCGCCGGCAGTAAATGATGCGACTGGCGCTCGCGGTCGCGTCGACCGCCGCACTGCTCGCAGCCGGGGCCACGACGGCCGCGGACATGGACAAGGTCCTCCGCTGGGAATTCCGCGCGGCGGAGACCGGCTTCGATCCCGGCAAGGTCACCGACTACTATTCCAACACCGTCATCGAGGCGGTCTTCGAGCGCCTGCTCTCCTACGACTATCTCGCGCGGCCGTCGAAGCTCGTGCCCGAGGCCGCCGAGGCCATGCCTCAGATCAGCGACAACGGCAAGACCTATCTGTTTCGCATTCGCAAGGGGTCGTACTTCGCGCCCGACCCGGCGTTCAAAGGCGCCCAGCGGGAATTGACCGCCGAGGACGTCGCCTACAGCATCAAGCGGCACATGGATCCGAGGAACCGCTCGTACTGGCAATGGCTGGTCGACGGCAAGATCGTCGGGCTCGATGAGCTGGCGCAGAAGGCGAGGGCGGCCAACTCGGCGCTCGACTACGACGCCAGGATTCCGGGACTCGAAGTCGTCGACCGGTACACGCTGCGCATCCGGCTTACTCGCACCGACTACAACTTCGGTTACATCCTCGCGATGCCGGCGATGTCGATCGTGGCGCGCGAGGCGATCGACGCCTACGAGGACACCAACGCGCACCCGGTTGGCACCGGCCCGTACATGCTGACCCGATGGGTGCGCGCGTCGAAGATTTCGCTCGCCGCCAATCCCAGCTATCACGGCTTCGTCTGGTCGTTCCAGCCTGGCGCCGATCCGCGCGACAAGGAAATCGTCGCGGCGATGAAGGGCAGGAAAATGCCGATCATCGGAAGGATCGAGATCAGCGTCATCGAGGAGGAGCAGTCACGATGGCTCGCTTTTCAGCGCGGCGAGCTCGACATCCTTCTCCTGCCGGCTACCTTCGCGCCGGTGGCGATGCCGGGCAACAGGCTCTCACCCGAGCTCGCGAAGCGCGGCGTGACCGTCAACCAGCTGATCGATCCGGAGATCACGTACACCTTCTTCAACATGCGCGACCCGGTCATCGGAGGATTCTCCAGGGAAAAGGTTGCGTTGCGGCGCGCCATTGCGATGGCGTACGACATGTCCGAGGAGATTCACGTCGTGCGCAAGGACCAGGCGGTCGAGGTGCAGTCGCCGATTCCCCAGGACGTCGCGGGCTTCGATCCGAAGTATCGATCCGGCATCACCTTCGATCCGGCGGCGGCGAACACGCTGCTCGACAAGTTCGGTTACCGCCGCGGCAAGGACGGCTTCAGAACGCTGCCTGACGGGAGCCCGCTGGTGATCAAGCGCTGGTCGCGGTCGGGCGACAGCGAAGCGCGCGAGCTCGACGACCTGTGGCAGAAATCGCTGACGCGCATCGGACTGCGGGTCGAGACTGTGTCAACCAAGTTTTCCGATCTTCTGAAGGCTGGACGCCAATGCCTGCCGATGATGGCGAACGCGGCATGGATCGCCGACTATCCCGACGCGGACAATTTCATGCAGCTCCTGTCCGGCGCCAACATCGGACAGAGCAATTACGCCTGTTACAGCTCGCCCGAGTACGATCGGCTCTATCAGGAAGCAAGGCTTCTTCCCGATTCGCCCGGGCGCAACGCAATCTATCGCGAGATGAACCGCCGGCTGGAGGCCGATACCGTGTGGAAGCTGGGTGTTTCACGTCTGCGGACAATGCTGATCCAACCTACGGTCAAGGCGTACAAGAAGCATCCCATCCTCCACGCCGAGTGGGCGTACATCGATATGGACGTTCAGCGGTGAGCGCCGGTCGCTCCCCTATCCGGCCGCGCCGAGCTCCGGCCGGTGTACCATCGCGCCTTTCCTTCGGGGTGGCTATGGCAGGACGGGCAGGACTCGGGGTCGCTCGCGTCGCGATGGCGACGGCGCTTGGCTTGACGCTCGCATTTACGTTGACCCGGGCCTACGGAGCGGCCGATCCCGACAAGGTGCTGCGCGTCGAGTTCTACGTCGCCGAAACCGGATTCGATCCCGTCAAGGTGCAGGACTATTATTCGCAGACGGTCTGCGAGGCGATATTCGATCCCCTGATGACCTACGACTACCTTGCGCGCCCGGCGAAGGTCATTCCGCGCGCAGCCGAGTCGATGCCCGTCGTGACCGATCAGGCCAGGACCTACGTCTTCAAGATCCGCAAGGGCATCTACTTCGCGGACGATCCGGCGTTCAAGGGCAAGAAGCGCGAGCTTACGGCGGAAGACTACGTTTACACCATCAAGCGATTCAAGGACCCCGCCAACAAGTCACCCTACGAAAGCTTCATCGACGGAATCGTGGGACTCGTGGCGCTCGGCAAGGACGCCGAGAAAAAAGGGAGGATGAACTACGACACCAAGGTCGAAGGCTTGCAGGCGCTCGACCGGTATACGCTCCAGATCAAGCTCACGCAGACCGATTACAACTTCGCGTACCTCATGGCCATGCCGAACTACGGCGCAGTCGCGCGCGAAGTCATCGAAGCCTATGCGGACGACACCAACGCTCATCCGGTCGGGACGGGCCCCTACAAGCTCAAGGAATGGAAGCGCTCGAACAAGATCGTCCTCGAGGCCAATCCCGATTTTCGTGGCGTCGAGTGGCAGTTCGACCCCGGCAGCGATCCCCGCAACCAGGAAATCGCCGCGGCGATGAAAGGCAAGACCGTGCCGCAGATCGGACGCGTCGAGATCAGCATCATCGAAGAGCAGCAGGCGTCGTGGCTCGCCTTTCAGAACGACGAGCTGGACATCCTCTACATGCGCGAGCAGTTCTCGCCGATCGCGCTGCCCGACAACAAGCTCAGCGCCGAGCTGGTGAAAAAAGGCGTAACGCTGAGCCGCATCACCGATCCCGACATCAACTACACCTACTTCAACACGACCGATCCGGAGTTCGGCGGATTCAGCAAGGAGAAGATCGCCCTTCGCCGCGCGATACTCATGTCCTTCGACGATGAGGAGTTCATCCGCGTGATCCGCAAGGGCCAGGCGGTACGCGCGCAATTCCTGATTCCCCCCGACGTAGTGGGTCACGACGCGACTTATCGGACGAGCGTTCCGTACGATCCCGCGCTCGCGAACAAGCTGCTCGACTATTTCGGATTCAAGAGAGGCGGCGACGGCTATCGGAACTGGCCCGACGGCAAGCGCCTGGTCTGGCGGTACTCCTCGACGCCCACCTCGCGCGACCGCGAGATCGACGAGCTGTGGCAGAAGTCGGTGGACAACATCGGCATCCGTATCCGCGTCGACAAGAACAAGTTTCCCGAGGAGCTCAAGCAGGAGCGGGCGTGCCAGCTGCTGTCGCGCACCGCTTCGTGGATCGCGGACTACCCGGACGGGGACGACTTCATGCAGATCTTTTACGGGCCCAACAGCCATCAGAACAACAATTCGTGCTTCCAGATGGCGGCATGGGACCGGATCTACGAGCGCACGCGTGCCATGCCCGCGTCGCCCGAGCGCGACCAGCTGTACCGGCAGCTATGGCGCATGGTCGAGGTCAACGGCGTCACCAAGCTGCACGACACCCGAGTGCGGAACATGCTCGTCCAGCCCGCGGTGATCGGCTATCGCAAGCATCCCATTCTGCTGGCCGACTGGATCTACGCCGACGTCGACAACAGCCGGAAAACTGCATTGAATCCGCGTGACATCCAACGATGGCGATGACACGCGCGGCGCACCAGCCTGACGCGCGAACCGCGCTTCACCCGTTACACTGAGCGGCGGGCACGCACCGCCTGCCGGAAGAGGAGACTACGATGACAGCCTATATCATCAGGCGGCTATGGCAGATGATCCCGACGCTGCTCGGCGTGATTCTGCTGGTGTTCATCCTTTTCAATTGGGTCGGCGGCGATCCCGCCTACGTCCTCGCAGGCAAGATTTCCAGCGCCGAGCAGATCGAAAACATCCGTCGCCAGCTCGGTGTCGACCAGCCCTACTACGTTCAGCTGTGGATCTTCATCAAGCAGGTTCTCACCGGCAACTTCGGCGCGAGCTGGAGCACCAACGAGACGGTGTCGCACATCATGGCCACGCGTCTCGGGCCGTCTCTCACCGTGCTCGTTCCGCTGTTGATCATCAGCACGCTGGTCGCCATCGGCCTGGCGCTCGGCGTCGCGTATGTCAGAGGCTCGCTCACCGACCGCGCGGTCATGATCGTATGCACCGTCGGCCTGTCGATTTCCATCCTCGTCTACATCATCGTCTTCCAGTACTTCTTCGCCTACAAGCTCGGCTGGTTCCCCGTGCAGGGCTGGGGCGACAGCTTCTGGCAGAACCTGATCGTCTACGCGTCGCTGCCGATTCTCATCGGGCTCGTCGTCAGCATCGCGCCGGACCTGCGCCTCTTCCGCACCTTCGTGCTCGACGAGATCAACCAGGACTACGTCCGCACGGCGCGCGCCAAGGGCTTGTCCGAAAACCGGATCATGTGGGTGCACGTGCTGCGCAACGCCTCGATTCCGATCATCACCCACGTGATGGCGCAACTTCCGGGACTGCTCATCGGAGCGTTTCTGATCGAGCGCTTTTTCTCGATCCCGGGCATCGGGCGCGAGGTGATTCTCGCCGTCGAGCGCAGCGACTTTCCGGTGATCAAGGCGATAACGGTCTACGTCGCCGTCGCCACCATGATCTTCACGCTGCTCGCCGACCTGATGTACAAGGCCGTCGATCCACGCGTGCAGCTGAAGTAGGAGACGACGATGCCCTTCGACGTGCCGCATACAGTCTCTCCCGGCCTCTGGGCGCTTGCCTGGCGTCGCCTCAGGGCCGATCGCGTGGCCATGGTCTCGCTCGCCATCGTCGCCGCGTTTCTGGTGATGATGGTGCTGTCCGGCACCGGCCTGATCGCGAAAGACTGGTCCAAGGAGGTCGGGGTCAACTACGCTCCGCCGTCGTTTGTCGGCGCCCAGGCTGAAGCGCCCGTCAGCTCGGTTACTCCGGGTGCCGCGCCTGTGGCTGCCGCGCAGAGCGATGCGCCGACCGAGCTCCCGGTCGAGGATCCCCTGGCCGATGCGCTGGCGGCCATCCGCGGGGAGACGCCTAAAGCCGCAAGCGGCGGCGCCCCCGCCGCGGAGGGGGCGAGCGTGGATCCGCTGGCCGATGTCATGGCCGACATCCGTGCCAAGGGCTCGAAGGCGGAAGTCGTCGAAGCGCGCGCGCCGACGCTTCCGTTCGGCGGCGACAAGTGGGGACGCGACGTCCTGAAGAAAACCATCAAGGGCTCGGAGACTTCGATCTTCGTCGGTTTGGCCGCCGCGGTCGTGGCGACGTTCCTCGGCACGGTGTTCGGCGCGATCGCCGGCTACTACGGCCGCTGGCTGGACGACATCTTCAACTGGTTCTACAGCGTCTTCACGGCGATACCCTATCTGCTGCTGATCCTCGCCGTTGCCGCGGTTCTGCAGCAGAAGGGGACGCTCACCATCATCCTCATACTGGGCCTCACCGGTTGGACCGGCTGCTTCCGGCTGATCCGGGGCGAGTACCTGAAGCACAAGGGCCGCGAATACGTCCAGGCGGCCGACGCGATCGGGGCATCGAACGCAAGGCGCATGTTCGTGCACATCTTCCCCAACATCAGCCACGTCGTGCTGGTGCAGCTTTCGATCCTGTGCGTCGCTTTCATCAAGTCCGAGGTGATCCTGTCGTTCCTCGGCTTCGGCGTTCCGGTCGACGTCGTGTCGTGGGGGTCGATGCTCAACGAGGCGCAGAACGAGTTGATCCTCGGCAAGTGGTGGCAGCTCGCGGCGGCGGGGACGGCGATGGCCTTGCTGGTGACCGCGTTCAGCCTCTTCACGGATGCGCTGCGCGACGCGCTCGATCCGAAGCTGAAGTGATCCGTCACGAAAATACCGGCCTGAACCCAGCGAAAGATATTCCCCGCACAATGGAAAACCTTCTCTCGGTCCGCAACCTGCGGGTCAACTTCCGCCTGGACAAGCAGACAACCTTCGAGGCGGTCAAGGGCATCAGCTTCGACATCCCGAGCAACGCAACCGTTGCGCTGGTCGGCGAATCGGGCAGCGGCAAATCGGTCACGTCACTTTCGATTCTCGGGCTGCTTCCGAAGGAGAACGCGACGGTGCTTCCGGGAAGCGAGATCGTGTACGGCGGCCGCAACCTCGTCGATCTCGATCAGACCGAGCTCCGGCGCCTGCGCGGCGCCGACATCTCGATGATCTTCCAGGAGCCGATGACATCGCTGAACCCCGTGTTCACGGTGGGATTTCAGCTCACCGAAGTGTTGCGCCTGCATCTCGGACTCTCGCCGAGCGACGCGAGGAAGCGCGCTATCTCGCTGCTCGCCGAAGTGGGCATTCCGGACCCCGAGTTCAAGATCAACGCCTACCCGTCGCAGATGTCCGGCGGCCAGCAGCAGCGCGTGATGATCGCGATGGCGATCGCCTGCGAGCCGAAGCTCCTGATCGCCGACGAGCCGACCACCGCGCTCGACGTGACGATCCAGAAGCAGATTCTCGACCTGATCCACGATCTGCAGAAGCGGCGCCAGATGTCGGTGCTGTTCATCACTCACGATCTCGCGGTCGTCGGCGAAATCGCGGACTACGTCGTGGTCATGCGCAACGGCGAGATCCGGGAGCAGGGCCCGGCGAAATCGGTGTTCGAGAATCCGCAGGACGCCTACACCAAGGCGCTGCTGCTGTGCCGGCCGCGGCTTGACCGTCGACCCGTCAGGCTGCCGGTCATCGACGATTTCATGGATGGCGGCGACGGGCACGCCATGCATCTCAACGAGCGCAAGCGCGGCATCGTGGCCGGCGATCCGATCATTCTGGACGTGCGCCATCTCGGCAAGGATTTCTACTCGCGCGAGGGCCTGTTCGGGAAGCGGAAGTTCGAGGCGGTCAAGGACGTGTCGTTCAAGCTGCCCAAGGGCAAGACGCTGGGACTGGTCGGCGAATCGGGGTCGGGCAAGACCACCGTCGGGCTCACGTTGATGCGCCTGCATCAGGCGTCGGCGGGCGAGGCCTTGTTCGAGGGCAAGGACATTCTCTCGATGTCGCCGCGGCAGTTCATGGACTACAAGCGCCGCATCCAGATCATCTTCCAGAATCCCTACGCGTCGCTGAATCCGCGCATGATCGTCGGCCAGACGCTCACCGAGCCCATGACGATCCACGGCATCGGCGCTTCAGCGCAGGAGCGCACCGACCTGGCGTTCGAGATGCTCGCACAAGGTCGGCTTGCCCGAAGTTTCGTTCTACAAGTATCCGCACGAATTTTCGGGCGGACAGCGCCAGCGCATCGCGATCGCGCGCTGCCTGACGCTCAAGCCCGACATTCTCATCTGCGACGAATCGGTGTCGGCGCTGGACGTCTCGGTGCAGGCGCAGGTGCTGAACCTGCTATCGGACCTGCAGGACGAGTATCACCTGTCGTACATCTTCATCTCCCACGATCTCGCCGTCGTCAAATACATCTCCGATGAGATCATGGTCATGAACCAGGGAGCGATCGTCGAGATCGCCAACTCCGACGACATCTACCTGCACCCCAAGGCTGCCTACACCCAGAAGCTGCTCTCATCGATTCCCAAGGGTTGGCAGCACGGCAATTGAGCGCACTCCAGCGCGCGGGCCGCGCAACGCGGCCGATCCGAGGCCGACGCGAGCATCGGCCCTTAGTCGCTGTCAGAGCGTGAACGCCATGTCGCTGACGACGGCTCCGGGCAGGCGCATGCTGCCGACGTTGCGCGAGCGGTAGCTGTTGGCATCCACCATCAGCTCGCGCTCCGACGTGAGGCCGACCAGGTTGTTGCCCAGCAGGCGGAAAAGGCTGTCGTCGAAGCGCATGACATTGACCGGCGCGACGATCTTGCCGTGCTCGACCCAGAACGACGCGAAGCGCGTCATGCCCGTCATGCGGCACGCGGGCCTGTCGGAGAAATTCAGATACCAGAGATTGCCGATGTAGAGACCGCTGTCGAGCGCGGCCATGCGCGTCGGACGAGCTGAGCTCTCCGCCGGCCATGTCGAGCGACTCGGGCATCTCCTCCGAGTTCGCGCCG
Source organism: uncultured beta proteobacterium (assembly GCA_963730465.1). GTDB lineage: Bacteria > Pseudomonadota > Gammaproteobacteria > Burkholderiales > Casimicrobiaceae > PALSA-1003. The sequence goes on from CAVSRR010000006.1 coordinate 382,948, forward strand.
TTCGTCGCGAGCGCGTATTCCTTCGCCGTGCGCGGGCTCACCAGCGAGCCGACGAGCCGCCCCTCGCGGACCAGCGTCACGGCCGCGGGGCGGGTGAAGCCTTCACCCTGAAACGCCGGCGCGACGCCATCGGCGGTGTTCTCGGTGAAAGCGATCGAGGGGTCGAAGGCCGCGTCGCCGTCCTGGACCCGGAACAGGCAGCTCTGCCGCGTGGCGAGCGCGCGTCCCGAGAAGCCGCCCCAGCAAAGCATGCCGGCGATCTCCTCCATCGCCGAAGGCGTGAGGTACGCGCGGTAGCTCCCCGGCTCGAGCGAGCGCGCCGGCGTCGCGAGGAGCGCCAGGCGCTCGCGCGCGCCGTTCATTTTTTCCTCGAAGGCGCCGGCGGACCAATCGAAGCCGCTGTAGGCCGTCTTCACGGCCTTGTCGGCGCGATGGTAGAGGCTCCATTGCAGATTGAAGCTGGTCGCTTCGTGCCAGTTGCGCTGTCCGAGCGAGTTGGCGAAGCCACGGTACACCGGACCTGCCGCATAGATGCCGACCAGATCCATGCCGGACGCGGCGTCGAGGACGCCGGCCACGACTTCTTCCGCGGCGGGGAGCGGGCGGCTCTTCACCGAGCGGCTGGATACGACTTCGGTCGCGTAGCTCAGGTGCGGATCGTCCGGCAGATCGGACAGCGTGTCGCGCAGCCACGTGAACGCGGCGCCGATCCGGTCGCGGTCGCGCGCCAGATCGCCCGACAGCGACAAGCACTGTTCCGCGTGGCGTTGCCCGCGAATCAGGTGCAGGCGCAGATAGCGTTGCGCGACGCTGCCCGGCTGGCGGATCTTGCCGCGGTTCAGGCGCACGAAGTCGGACGCCTCGGCATCGAACCCGCAGGTGTAGACCTCGCCCGGCGCGAGCGAGCGGTCGAGCAGGGAGACGAGCTCGTTGAAATAGGTTTCCATGTTCATTGTGCTTTCCGACGCGACGAGGGGTTGTTGAGGAGCGTTCATGCATCACCCCCGAACACGTCGACCGCCGCGAACACGCACGCCGGCGACGCGTGTCCCACGCGGATCACCTGCGAAGGCTCGCCCTTGCCGCAGTACGGGCGTGCCGAGGACCTCGAACGTGGATTCGTCGCCGACACGCTTGAGGCTGCGCCAGAAATTGGCCGAAATGCCGCGGTAGTTGGGATTCTTGACGACCGTCGTGAGCTTGCCGCCTTCGATCAGCTGTCCCCACTCGCAGCCGAACTGGAACTTGTTGCGCGAATCGTCGATCGACCAGGAGCTGTTGGTGCTCATGAGGACGCCGTGCTCGATGGACGCGATCATTTCGTCGAGCGTCGCGTCGCCGGGCTCGATGTTGAGATTGGCCATGCGATCGATGGGCGGCCGGTTCCAGCTGTCGGCGCGCGCGTTGGCGACGCCCGGGACCCCGGCGCGCGCCTGCGACATGGCGCCGCCGAGCGGGCGCTCGAGGATGCCGTTGCGGATCAGGTAGGTCCGCTCGGCGCGGCGTCCCGTCGTCGTCGAAGGCGTAGCTCGCGAGCTCCTCGGGCCGGGTCGGGTCGAACGTGACGTTCAACAGGTCGGAGCCGTAACGATAGTTGCCGAACATGTCGAGCGTCACAAAGCTCGTGCCGGCGAAATTGCGCTCGTCGCCCAGAATGCGATCGAGCTCGAGCGGATGGCCGATCGATTCGTGGATCTGCAGCACCATCTGGTCGGGCAGAAGCAGGGCATCCATCACGCCGTTCGGGCAATTGGGCGCCTTGAGGAGCTGCAGCGCCTCGTTGGCGACGCGTACGCCGCTTCCGGCGAAGCCGAAGCGCTTCAGCATTCCCTCGTCGCCTTGCTGCGCGAGGCCGCGGTAGCCGTTGAGCGTGCGCATCTGAGTGTCACCGTCGGCGTGCGCGGTGACGCTGAGGCTCGGCATGACGAAGCGAAAGCGCTGACTCACTTCGCCGCCCTCGCTGGTCAAATAGAGGTGGTCCGCCGTGAGCGCTTCGACGCTCGCTTCCCAATCGACGATGCGCGGGTCGCAGCCGGCCGCGTTCGACTCATCTGCGAGCAGGTCGTACCACTCTCGCCTTGTCCAGGGCCTTGCATCCACCGAAGGGCGACGCGTAGCTGCCCTTCGGTGCGGGCCGCGGAAGCGTGCTCGAATCGAACAGCGAGCGCGAGGCGCTGGCGCGCGCCCACGCCGAGGCGCGGTCGAGCGCGGTCTGCAGGCCGGCGCGCGAGGTGTCGCTGGTCGCGGCGTAACCATAGCCGCCGCCCGCATAGACGGTCAGCATCGCGCCGCTGTCGAGCGTCATCGAAGGCGGCTGGGCGATATTCTTGCGCACGCAGTAGTTCTCGGCGCGCTCCTCGACCATGCGCAGCGACCAGAAGTCGGCGGTGCAGCGCAGGGCCTTGAAATCATTTTGCAGGGATTCGTTCATTCGGTCCGGGTATGGGCGGAAAAGCCGCGATTATCGCTCGCCCGCGGCTCGAACGCACGTCGGACCGTGGTCGTGCCGTTGAAGGAGCCGCGGCAAGGCGACGGCCGTTGAGCGACCGATCGCTGGCCGAGCGGGATTTGCGGTAAGGGGCCGCTCGCGGCCTGAGCGACCGGGCACACCCGACGACGTCAGTTCGTCTGGTGCGCCTTTATTAGAGCGAGCTTTGCAGCGTACACGTCGTGGGCGTTCGGGGTCGTGCAATATTCCAGGGCGATCTTGAGCTGCTCGCGCGCGGAATCGATGTCTCCCAGCCTCACGTAGGCAAGCGCCAGCCAGAAATGGAACTCGTGGTAATACGGCGCGCGCGAGATTTCCTTGGTGAAGAGGTCTTTCGCGGTCTTGAAATTGCCATCGCGCATGGCCCGCAATCCCGCGTTGAAGTACGAAAACGGAGGATTGGGCTCGAGCTTGTCCAGCTTGTGCTGCAGAGCGGTGCGCTCGGGGACGCGCCCCAGGCTTTCGTAGACCCCGACCAGGTTCGACATCACGTGCGTATTGTCCGGCTCGTGCTCGAGCGCGTAGGCTGAGCGTCTTTTCCGCCTCTTTCAGGTCGCCATGACGCCGGTAGATCACGCCAAGCGTGTTATAGGCGCCGATGAACGTCGGGTCCTTCTGGATGGCGCCGCGCGCCCACCAGTAGGCGTCGTCGAGGTCGCCCTTGACGAACGATTCAGCCGCCCGGTTGTTCATGTACATCGCGACAACCGTCGACTCCTCGATCATGCGCACGCGCAGGGTCTTGATGTCGTCAGGCGGAAGGAAATCGATGACGAAGGTGTTGTCGTCATTGCGCCCGAAGCCGCCGTCCATTTGCCGCCTGCCGAGGGTCAGGTTCACGTGTCCGATCGCGAAATAGACATCGCCGCTGCGACTCCAGGAGTCGTCCACGTAGACCGCTTGATACCGAAGCGACAAGACCGATCTGCTTCGCCAGCGCCGCAGTCATGATCACAAGCGAAAGGCAGTTTCCGGCGCGAACGTCGAACGCCTCCGCGGCATTGCGCGTCCTCTCCGCGTCGTATTGAAGTTTGAGCTGGCCCTTGGTCTGGAGAGCCTGGACAAATCCCGGGAGGTAGCCGACGGCATGCAACTGCTCGGCGATCTCGACGTCCACGAAATGCTTCATCGCGGGGCTGACCGCAAGGGCGCAATGTCGGGGCTGATGGGCTCCGACGGGGCGGCGAACAATTGATCGTTGAACAGGCGATCGTCCGCCTGCTGCGCCACGGGAGGCGGTGGTGGCGCAAGCCGCGAGCACGAGGCACAGCAAGAATGGGACGCAGGCTTTCATCGCGTGTCTCCTTACCGCGCGGAGCCGTAAGGGAAGCTCCGCGCGAGCAACCGTTCCAGCGTCAAGGGGGCGGAGGCCGACCGGCCTTCTGTCTGCTGCCTGTCCACTGGCGACTCCCAAGCCTGCGACCGCCGGACGGCGCCTCTCCTCGGTGCTGCGACTCATTGTAGCGCCGAAGTCGGACCGCGCGGATCAACCGTCAGTGCGCACCGGGACACGTCCGGTCGGACGTTGCGGCAGCTGGTCGGCGGGCCTAGTGGCGCTGCAGCCAGGTCCGCGAGCGCCGGGCCCACGACGCGGGCGATGCGCCAATCCGGCAGGATGGTTGCCCCCAGCGCGCGGTAGAAATCGCAGGCGTCGACATTCCAGTCGAGCACCGACCATTCGAATCGGCCGCAATTGCGCTGGACGGCGAGCGCGGCAAGCGCGATCAGCAAGGCGCGGGCGCAGCCTCGCCGGCGGTGCGCGGGCTGTACGAAAAGGTCCTCCAGCCAGAGCCCCCTTCGTCCGAGAAAGGTCGAGTAATTGTGGAAAAATAGAGCGAAACCGGCCGCGTCGGCGCGTTTCCATGCGATCAGCACCTCGGCGGCAGGACGGGGTCCCCAGAGCGCGTTGTGCAGGTCCTGTTCCGAGGCGACGCAAAGATGCGTCAGGCGCTCGTAGTCGGCGAGTTGACGAATCATGGCGTGCACGACTGGCGTGTCGGCCTGATTTGCCGGCCGGATCGAGAACTCATCCTGCATGATTGACCTCTAACAAAAGTGTTCGCGGCGAGCGCTGAATTCTACTGGCTTGTACCCGCTCGGCGGCGAAGCATTGCGGCCCATGGAAGCGCGGAATACACTCAGTCGTGCCGGTGTTTGCCAAGTAGGTACACTTTTGCGGAGGCATCAAATGAAAAGACTCAGAAGAACCTCGCTGACACTGGCCTTGGCGGTCGGCATCGGTTCGTGGGCCGTAGTATCGCCCGCGGCCCTGGCCGATGAGCCGGCGCCGCAGCAGGCGGTGCAGGCGCAGCAAGCTCCGGAGGCGGCGCAAGCGCAGCAGCCCTCCGCTGGGACGACACAGGTGCAGCAAGATCCGACGGCGTTGCAATCGCAGCCCCAGGGTCCTCAGGCGGGACAGACGCAGCAATGCGCTGCGGCGCAGCAGCCGGGGGCGCGAATGAGGGTTACCGGCTCGAACATTTCGCGCCCCAGGTCGGACTGCAGCTTGCCATTGGTCACACTCGACCGCGGCTACATCGACCAGAGCGGGGCGCTTACCACGGGCGGCGTGGTCCGATCCTATTCCGCAGCGCAGAATTTCGGGCGCTAGGCATCTCCCGGCTGCGGCGCTCTTGCCGCCGCGGCCGCTCCGCGCACGCTCGCCTTTGCCGTCCGACCGTTGCTGCATCGGCCAGCAACTCCGCGACCAGGCGACTGACCTGATCTGCGCGAAGCCCCAGAATTTCCAGAGTCCGATACCCGCGCCGCGCTAGCTTCCCCGCTTTTCCGGCGTTGTCGTCTGCAACAGCGCCCTCCCGAAAACCAATGATTTGACGGGCTGCTTCCGGCGGTCATTGCGTCTTTGCAACACATTCCCGCCGGCTGTTCCAATAAACATGAAAATGCGTTGCGGACGCAAACGCTGTTGTTGTACCGTCACATCGTCAGCCCAGTTGGCAATCCTTTTCGCCGGTGGGTGGAACGTCAATTAATTATCTTTCGGGGAACCATCAAATGAGGATGCTCAAGCGGAAATCACACGCGCTGCTACTGGCGCAGGCAATCGGCGCCGGGTCGTTGGTTGCGGCATCGGCGGTCGTCATGGGACAGACGACGCCGCCGCCAGCCCGACTATTCGGCAGCCGCAGCAGCTCGAGCGCATGACGGTTACGGGCTCGAGCATCAGGCGGACCCAGACCGAGGGCGCGCTGCCGGTCCTGACACTGGATCGCAGCTATATCGATCAGAGCGGCGCGACCACCGCGACGGAACTGATCCAGAGCCTGCCGCAGGTCCAGAATTTCGTCGCCAATTCCGCCTCCGTCAACGGCGGCGGCGCGGGAGCCGCGACCGCGGCCCTGCACGCACTTCCGTCCAAGTACACGCTGGTGCTGGTCGACGGGATGAGATTGCCCGGCACGGCGCTCAACAACGGCTTTGGCGGCGGCTTCGCCTTCAACATCAACAGCATCCCGCTTGACGCCGTCGATCACGTCGAAATCCTGCTCGACGGCGCGACGGCCGTGTACGGTTCCGATGCGATCGCCGGCGTGGTCAACTTCATCCTCAAGAAGAACACGACCGCGGGCATCGTCTACGCCGAAGGCGTCTGGCCGCAGGGCCCGGGCGCACAGGGCTGGCAGGCGGGCATCAGCAAGGGCTGGGGCGACCTCGAGAAGGACGGCTGGAACATCAACGGCTCGTACCGGTATCAGGAACAGGACCAGTTGAACGCGACGGACCGCGAGTTCTCCAAGAACGGTGCCTACTTCCCGTTCTCGCACAACGGCGTCAACTACATCTATAACGGCGAAACCAGCAATACCGAGCCCGCGAACGTCACGTTCCAGGCGAAGCCGATCGGCGGCGGCGCGACGCAGTCGTATTCCCTCAACCCGTTCTACAACAAGAACGGCAACTGCGGCACACCCTTCGCAAGCGTGCTGACGGACCCGACGACCCTCGGGGCAATCGGGCAATCGTGCCGATTCAATTACGCCGCCACGGTGCAGGATCTGCCACAGTTCGAATCAAACGCCTTCCTCGGCAAGGCCTACCTGAAGCTGGGCAAGGACGCGACCGCATGGGCCATGTACGGATATTCCGACTACTCGACCCAGCCGCGCTTTGCGGCGCCGGCGCAGCCTTTCGGCATCAACCCGACCACCCGCCTGCCGATTCTGTACAACGCGTATGTTCAGCCGTTCCTGAACGCCAACGGCCTGGTCAATGCCTCCTCGAGCAACTCCGCCACCATCGGTTATCGCGCGGTATCGCAGGGCGGCCGTCAGGACGATTACGAGACCAAGTGGTCGCAGTGGGCAGTCGGGGTCGATGGCAGCGCGTGGGGTTGGGATTACTCGGCCAAGTACACGATGGGCACGAGCAAGTTCAGCGACACGCTGATCGGCGGTTACACCGACTCCGATTGCTTCCAAACCGCCATCAATGCCGGTCTGTACGATCCGGTGCTGAGCACGGGGACCGCCGCGATCAAGCCTTGTATCCTTCATCAGTTTTTCTCGGGCACCAAGACGACGATCGATACGGCCACCGCCACCGCCCAGCATGACTTCTTCATGTTGAATGGCGGGCCGACCATTCTCTCCCTGGGCGTCCAGTGGAACCAGAGAAAAAGCCTCGACACAGTCTGAGCGATCTGGCTGCGTCGCAGAACGGCCTACGAGGGCCAACCCGTGTCGACCGACACCGCCATCGGTGGCGGCGCTGGCGTGGTCCCGTTCGGTGCGCAGCGCGACAATTGGGCGTTGTTCGGTGAGTGGTTCTTCCCCATCACCAAGACGTTCGAGGTGACCGGGTCGGTGCGATACGACCACTACGACAAGACGTCCAGCGATTTCGTGTTCGGCCTGGACGCGGATCCGGTCACGGGTCTGATCCCGCAGCTCCCGAACGCGGACCTGGGCAATACGTTCACCAAGACCACGGGCAAGATCACCGCCCGTTGGACGCCGATCGAAAGCGTTCTGGTGCGCGGTTCGTATGGAACGGGATTCCGGGCGCCGGCGATGACGGACATAGCCGGAGCCTTGGGGTTCAACGGATCCACGTCGAACTCGTACGCCTGTCCGTTCCCGGGATCGGCGGGTTGTATCCCGGGTAGCGCGCAGTACGACTTGCTCGCCGGCCCGAACGGGCTTAACGGTGACGCAGGCCTGAAACCGGAGACATCCAAGCAGTACACCATCGGCGCCCGCTGGGAGCCGATGCGTGGATTGTCGCTGGGGGCCGATTACTGGAACGTGAAGATCAAGAACCAGGTCCTCTCGCAAGGTATCGCCGAGCAGGTGGGCTTCGCCAATCCGCAGCAATACGCGAGTCTGTTCGTCAATCCGTACACCGACCCTGTTGGCGGGTTCACGACGATCGGATTCGAGCAGCTTCCGTTCAACGGCGGCCAGGCGAATTACTCGGGTATCGACTGGGACTTCAGCTACAGGACCAACACGGCGTGGGGCGTCTGGAACACTTCCTGGACCGGAACCCAGATGCTGCAGGCGGAGTACAACTTCGGGACCGGGAGAGCCCTTCAATTCGGATCTGGGTCAGTACGGTCCGGACCAGCAGGTCGTGTTCCGCACCACGATGCAGATCATCACCAGCCTGCAGACCGGAGCGTGGCTCAATTCCCTCACGTTCCACTGGAAGTCGCATTACCAGGATTCGGCCAATTCGGGCGCCAATATTTTCCTGGCCAAGCCGGATGGAAGCCTGGGTCAGTCGGTCGACTTCTGCTGCTTGACCGTGCCGGCGTATTACACGTTCGACTGGCAGACGGCGTACAACTTCAGCAACGCCATCAAGATAACGGCCGGGATCACGAATCTGCTGAACCACAATCCGCCCCTGTCCTTGCAGGCCGGTGGCGGCGGCAACCAGATCGGTTACGATGGACGCTACACGGATCCGATCGGTCGCGCGTTCTACTTGAAGGGTCAGTACAACTTCTAAGCGAAACCGGATCCGGGCCAGGACGTACTGCCGTACGCAGGACGTCTTTGACCCGGCCGGCCGCGGATAAGTGTTAGGAACGACGGATAGGGGCCCTGCGGGGCCCCTATCTTTTATGGTTCGAGCTTCCCTGGCACCGGCCGGTCACAGAAAGTCGCGGAAGGTCCGGGCGCTTGCCGCTCAAGACTCGGCATCCGTCATCTGGCAAGATGCGGGTAAAAGGGCGCCGGTTCGCACAGGCTTCAGGTTCGCTGCGACGTCCCCCGGGGACGGACGCGCCGCACCGTTGCCGCGACGCCTCCCACTGATCGAAACGGAGAAGGACAAATCATGAGGAACGGCATAGCCGCCATCCTGTTCGCGGCAGCAATGCTGGCGACGCAGTCGGCAGCGGCGGAAGACAAGGTCGCCGACGTAACCGATATGCAAGCGCTACGGACTGCCGTCAGGACCGACAAGAAGGCGTTCGTCGCGTCGACGCTCAAGCTCACGGACGCCGAAGCGAAGCGCTTTTGGCCCATCTACGATGCATACCAGCGCGACCTCGACGCGGCCAACCGCAAGCGCACTGTTGCCATCACGGCGCTCATCGGGGTCGACAGGCCAATCTCGGACCTGTATGCGCGGAATCTCGCCAATGAGCTGCTGGCCGCCGATGAAGCACAGGACAAGCTGACGCGCTCGCTGCAGAATCGCTTGATGAGAGGCGTGCCGACACGCGTCCTGCCCCAGAGGAAAGCGGCGCGGTACCTGCAGCTCGAGTCGAAGATTCGCGCCGTGCAGGCGTACGATATCGCTGCCACGATCCCGCTGGTTCAATAGCCGGTCACGCGCCGATTGCCGCAAGCGGCTCCTTCGCGGCGTCGGACCGATGCTCAGGAAGGCGAAGGGCCGGAACGCCCAAGCTGCGGGGTCCGGCCCTTCTGCAGTAGCGCGCTCGGGGAAAGCGCGCGACTGCGGGGGAACCTGCTCAACCGTCCTGTTTGTGCTTGGGAAGGACGGTTCGAACCTGCGTGGCGAGCTCCGGATCGCGTGTCCCGGCTACCTCGATGCGCAGGCGATCTCGAACATTTTCGCGCGGTGCCGGCGACGTCACGGTGATGGCCGCCAGTGTCCTCACGTCGCGGGGATCGGAGGCCACCTTGGCCGGGACGATCACGGCCAGGGCGATCGTCACGGCCGTCAGCGCGACGGATGCGAAGGCGATGGCTTTGCGGGGACTCGATATCTGATAGCGGTTCATCTTCATTCTCCTGGTCGCTTGCTTGCTGCCATTCCTTGGACGCGGTGGAGGGCGCATACGGATTCAGGATTTTTCTTGGGATCGCGCCTTTGGGGTCGTCGGTCTTTGGCGTTCGGCAGGTCAATCCTAGGCAGGGACGATGACACCCTCAAGACGAATGCGACGAACCGGCCAATCCGCGGAGGAAGCCGGCGGTGCACCCGACGAAATGCTCCGGGGGATGCGCGGACAGGCCAGGCAGGACCCTCGGCGGCGCTTGTTTCAGACCGGTGCGGAACCTGCGCAAGCCACGGCGGAAACGACTCGAGCGCGCCCCGGGGAAGGCGATATGGAGCAGGCGCGTCGAAGGGCTCGTTTTGTTGGACTTTTTTTGACGGTTTTGTGTACAATCCCGGGTACTTTCCGAGGAAAGCTTGGCCCTGCCTATTGGCGGGGCCAACGTGTTTTGGGGTTGTGCACGGTTTGCGGCGATTCGCACGCAGTTTGCCGCAGCGGCGTGCGGCGCGTTCGCGCGAGTCACCCGGGGGGAGCCCAATTGCGTCTGGCGATGGTACGTGCTTGCCGCGTCTGCGAGTCGTCCCTGCGCGATGCATCCACGGCGATCCGCGCCCCGTAATTCGCCTGATGGCCGTGAACACAGGACTCTCGACGTACGGGACCCCCGAAGCGGTTTTCCGACCGAATAACCTAACCTAACCATTTGCCTGGAGACACTATGTTGAAGATGACCCGATTGGCCGTCTCGGCCGCGGTCCTGCTCATTGCCGCGGCATCAGCGGTCGTTCCGCAAATCGCCGGCGCACAAGCGCAGACGGCCGCGCCCGCCGCGCGCCTGCGACGACCGAGCCCGCGGCCACCGCCCCGGCTCCTGCCGCGCCCGCCCAAGCCGCGGCCGGTACGCGCGCGACCGAGATCGTCGACAACCCGTACGGTCTCGAGGCGTTGTGGAAGGGCGGCGACATCGTCGCCAAGGTCACCCTCGCGATCCTGGCCATCATGTCGATGGGCAGCTGGTACATCATCATCACCAAGGTGTACGAGCAGTTCAAGATGGGCGCGCAGGCGCGCGCTGCGGACAAGACGTTCTGGAATGCGCCGAGCGTGCGTCAGGGCGCCGAAAAGCTGAAGGATGGCAGCCCCTATCGATTCATCGCCGAATCCGGCCTCGAGGCGACCAACAAGCACACGGGTCTGCTCGGCAACGTCGACCTCAACACCTGGATCTCGATGTCGATCCAGCGCGCGATCGACAACGTTCAGAGCCGCACGCAGGATGGCCTCGCCTTCCTCGCCACCGTCGGCTCGACCGCTCCGTTCGTCGGACTGTTCGGCACGGTGTGGGGGATCTATCACGCGCTGACCGCGATCGGCATCGCCGGCCAGGCGTCGATCGACAAGGTCGCGGGACCCGTCGGCGAGGCGCTGATCATGACCGCGTTCGGCCTCGCGGTCGCCGTCCCGGCGGTGCTGGGCTACAACTGGCTGGTCCGCCGCAACAAGGCGGCGATGGACATGGTGCGCGGCTTCGCCGCCGACCTGCACGCCGTGCTGCTCAGCGCGCCGAAAACTCCTGCAAGGGCCTAAGTCATGGCGATGAGCGTCGGCACATCCAGCGCCGAAGAGGACGAGATCGTCTCGACGATCAACACCACGCCGCTGGTCGACGTGATGCTGGTGCTGCTGATCATTTTCCTGATCACCATTCCGGTCGTGACGACGTCGATTCCCGTCACGCTGCCGAAAGAGCGAAACGAGGTTCGCGAGACCAAGCCCGAGAACATCGTGATCTCGGTTGCGCTCGACGGCCGGATCTACTGGAACGATCTGCTCATGACCAGCACGGCGGCGCTGATCGACCGATTGAAGAAGGTCTCCGTTCTCACGCCGCAGCCCGAGGTGCAGATTCGCGGCGACGGCGGCGCGAAGTACGATTCCGTCGGCCGGATCATCTATGCCTGCCAGCGGGCCGGCATCGCCAAGGTGGGATTCATCACCGAGCCGCCGCCGCGCAGCTGAACGCGCGCATGAAATGATCACCGAACATATTTCGAGGACTGTCTGATGGCAATGAACGTTGGTACCGGTTCCGCGTCGGGCGATCCGGACGTGATGATGGATATCAACACCACGCCGCTGATCGACGTGATGCTGGTGCTGCTGGTCATGCTGATCATCACCATTCCGATCCAGCTGCACGCGGTCAATCTCAACATGCCGACGGGCAATCCGCCGCCGCCGCTGGTGCTGCCCGAGGTCGTCAAGATCGACATCGACGGCACCGGGCGTGATCTACTGGAACGGCGAGCCGGTGCCGGACCGGGCGACGCTCGAGGACAAGCTCAAGGCGGCAGCCGCCCAGGCGGTCCAGCCCGAGCTGCACCTGCGTCCCGACAAGAACTCCAAGTACGCCGTCGCCGCCGGCGGTGATGGCGTCGTCGCAGCGGCTCGGCCTGACCAAGATCGGCATCGTCGGCAGCGAGCAGTTCATCGATGAGTAGTCCGCGGCGCGAACGCCCGCGGCCGACTGGAGTCAAAACGCAATGGATTTTGCACGTCAGCAACGAGACCCGACCCGGCACCTGATCGGGATTACGTTTGTCGTCCTGGTCCACGCGATCGTCATCTACGCGCTGGTGACGGGGCTCGCGCGCAAGGCGATCGAGGTGATCAAGAAGCCGCTCTACGGCCACGATCATCGAAGAGATCAAGGTTCCGCCGCCGCCCCCGCCGCCGCCGCCGCCGAAGAGGATCGTCGAGCCGCCGAAGGTGCACGCAGCCCTACGTTCCGCCGCCGGACATTCCCGTGCCGACGCAGCCTCCGAGCCCGTGATCTCGGCGGTGACGGCGACGCCGCCCACGGAGCCCGTCGTCATCGCCCCGCCCGCGCCGCCGGCACCGCCTGCCGCCGCCCAAACCGGCGATACGGCGCGGGGCCGTTCCGATATCGCGCGTCGAGCCGGAGTATCCGCGCGAGGCCATCAGGGCAAATATTACGCAGGGGCAGGGTCGTAGCGAGGCTGCAGGTCAATGAAAAAGGTAAGGTCACGGAGGTTACGATCGTCGACGCCAACCCGCGACGCGTGTTCGACAGCTCGGTCATACGGCGCTGCAGCAATGGAAGTTCCAGCCCGATGGTGAAAAGTACGTTGCCGAAATCGAGATCAACTTCGTGCTCAACTAGCCGGCACCGTGATCAAGCGAAGAAAAATGGCCGCCCGAGGGCGGCCATTTCTTTGTCCGTGCTTGCGGCAGCGCCGCGGCGTTTGGCGCAGCTAGTCCGAGCGCATTGCGTAGAGCAGCGTGCTCCACGCAGTGGCGCCCACCAGCAAGAGCGCCACCGCGATGTCGGGCATGCCCAGGCGGTGACCCACAAGCACCGCCATCGCGCCGCGAAACACCTGCTCGAACACGCCCGGCAGCGAAAACATCACCGCGCCCAGGCCCAGCACCCACATCAGGATCGACGACCGGACGGCGCCATGCCGGCAGGGTCGCCGGCTCGGGAAGCTGCCCCATGACGCGTTGGGTAAAGCCGTCGTCGGCAAGGTAGTCGGCGCGATGCTCCCGCCCGGCGTCGCGGAGCATAGCGTCCAGCCAGTCGTCGCCGGCGTCGATGTTGGCAGATGAGTTCAGGTGAGGTCATGTTGCCGGTGCCCATGCGCCCAGTCGCGCCTTCAGTTTCTGCTTCGCCCGCAATATGTGCGTCTTGACGGTGCCGACGGGGCATCCCAGCACCTCGGCGGCTTCCTCGTGCGACAGGTCGTTATGATAGCACTGCACGATCGCCGCCCTCTCCGCATCCGACAGGACCTCCATGGCACGCTCGAGGTCGATGCCGAGGCGCGGCCCGGTGCGCGGGCTGGTCTCTCTCCGCCGCGCCGGCGGGCGAGAGCGCATCCACGTCCATGTCCTCGGGCATCGGCAGCTCCTTGATCTTGCGCGCATCGGCCAGAAAGACGTTGTAGGCGATGCGATACAGCCACGTCGAGAACTTTGCATCCTGGCGAAACGATTTCAAGTTTCGATACGCCAGCAAGAACGCCTCCTGTGCCAAATCGTCCGCATGCGCCGCGTTGCCGCCGGCGAGCTTGCGCAGCGTCGCGCGCACCGAGGACTGGTGACGGCGCACCAGCTCGCTGAACGCGTGGCGGTCGTCGCTGACGACGACGCGGGCGATCAGCTGTGCATCGCTGACCGGCGGTGGCGACATGAACGGCGTCTGCCGTCGTCTCTGCCCTTCGCCTAGCCCTTGCCAACGTCAACGCCGCCGTTCGCGGCCCTGCAGATGCCGGTCCTCGAACCACCACAGCAGGATGTAGCCGATGCCGAGGAACAGCAACACGAGGCCGACCCAGTTCGCCGAGCCGTTCTCGATCATGGAGTAGAAGACGAACGACAGTCCGACCGCGATCAGGATCACGCCCCTGCGCAGGTCCGACCAGACCGCGCGGCGCCGCGCGATGATCGCCTGCTGATAGACCGGTGCCGCGACGGACGCCGTCGATGGACGCGGCCGCCGATGCCGCCGCGCTCCGGCGTCACGCCGGACATCATCGTGTCGACCGCTTGGGCGGGAGGCATCACGCCTTTTTCCGCGAGCTTGAGCAGCGCTTCGTTTTGCAGCCGCGTCTTGCGCAGCTTGTACCAGATGATGCCGATGAGCAGGAAGACCGGCGTCAGCAGAATCGAGCCCGCCACCAGGAACGCCAGGCCGACGACCCAGGGCGCGGTGTGCAGGGCATCGTTGAACGAATCGAAATCGTCGTCGCCGATCTGGATGTGTCCGTCGCCTGCGCTTCTTGCTGGGAGGCGTATCGGAGTCAGGCGTGGCATCGCGTCGACATCGGCGACCGCGCCCGCTATCGATGATCGACGTCGTGCTGGACAGTCGACGTCGGCGCGGCTGGCGTGGCTGGCGTCGACGCTGCGCTGTCTGCGTCGGCATCGGAAGGCTTGGATGGTGCGGTAATGGGAGCTTTGGCCTTGTCTTCGGCGGCCGTGGTTGCCGCGGTCGCCGCCGAGCACCCGATCAGGGCCGCGGCGCAAAGAAGCACGCGCGACAGGCGGCCCAGGACATCGAATCGGGCGCCCTGCAGGCGGATGGGGGAGTGCATGCGTTTCTCCATGAAATGAGCCTTCTTGGGGCTTAGATGTTGCGAGGGACCGAGCCGGATTCATCCTCTCCCGACCGGTCCCGGGGGCTTGAATGCCCATGCTATCATTGCCTTGAGCCGAGAGCCCCTGCCTACTCGCGGACGCCGCCCGGCGTCCAACGCCCCACGAGCTGCCCCGACCCTTGACCACGTCGATTCCGCGATTTCTGGCTATTTTGTCCCTTGCCGCGATGTTCGCGGTGCCTGCCGGATATGCCGCGGATGACATGGTAACGCTCAACTTCGTCAACGCCGACATCGACGCGGTCGTCAAGGCCGTGTCGGAGATGACCGGACGAAATTTCATTCTCGATCCGAGGGTGAAAGGGGTCGTCAACATCGTTTCCGCGCGGCCGGTCGAACGCAGCCTCGTCTATCCGACGCTGCTTTCCGCGCTGCGCCTGCAGGGCTTCGCCGCCATCGAAGGCGACGGCATCACCAAGATCGTGCCGGAGGCCGACGCCAAGCAGCAGGGCTCCGCCGTGGTCGTGGGAGGAAAGGCGGGCGGAGGCGTCGGCGCGGGTGGCGACCGGCTGGTTACCGAGGTCTTCGCGCTCAAATACGAGTCGGCCGTGCAGCTGGTCAATGTGCTGAGGCCGCTGATCACGCCCAACAACGCCATCGCCGCCGTCCCCACCGGCAACGCGCTGGTCATCACCGATTACGCCGAGAATCTGAAGCGCATCGAAAAGATCGTCGCCTCGCTCGACGTGCCGCCGGCGGGCGAAGCCATCATGGTGCCGATCCACTACGCGTCGGCGCTCGATCTGGTTCAGGTCGTGGGACGCCTGCTCGTCGATTCACCCGGCGCGGCGGGCGCGGTCCCGGATGCTCAACAGCGGGTGACTCTGGTCGCCGATCCGCGCTCGAACAGCGTTCTGGTGCGCGGCGAAAATTCGTCCCGCGTGTTGCGCGCGCGCGCCTTGATCGAGCAGCTCGACACTCCGGGCCGCGTCGGCGGCAATATCTTCATCATCTATCTCAAGAATGCCGATGCGACGCGCGTCGCGCGGACGCTGCGCGCGCTCTTCTCCGGCGGAAGCGACACGAACACCGACAGCGCGCCGCTGCCGACGCTGCCCGGTCTCGGCACGCCGATCACCGCGGGTCAGCCTGCCTCGTCGCAGTCGCTCGCCGGCGAGCTCTCCGTTGGGTTCGAGCGCGATCGCAGGGCGGGTCGCAAGGCGCGATCGTCCTTCACCGCGGGCGGCGCGACCATCCAGGCCGATCCGACGAACAACGCGCTGATCGTGATGGCGCCCGAGCCGATCTACAACAACATCCGCGCGATCGTGGAAAAGCTCGACGTGAGGCGCGCGCAGATCTACGTCGAGGCGCTGGTGGTCGAAGTCACCGCCGACAAGGCGGCCGAGTTCGGCATCCAGTGGAACATTCTCAATCCCAACAAGCTGAACAACAATCAGACGCAACTCGCCGGCGGCACCAATTTCACGCCGCGCGGCAACGGAACGAACATCCTCGACGGGCAGGTGAGCCTCGGATCGCTGGCACAGGGGCTCAATCTCGGCATCATCAAAGGCTCGATCACGATCCCGGGCCTCGGCACCATCACCAATCTCGCCTTGCTCGCGCGCGCGCTTCAAACCGACGCCAACACCAACATCCTGTCGACGCCGAACTCTTCTGACGCTGGACAACGAAGAGGCGAGAATCGTCGTCGGGCAAAACGTTCCGTTCATCACAGGGCAGTACGCGGTAACGGGGTCCGCGACGACGCCGACGCCGTTTCAGACCATCGAGCGCAAGGACGTCGGCTTGACACTGCGCGTCAAGCCGCAGATCACCGAGGGCGGATCGGTGCGCATGGTGATCTACGAGGAAGTCTCGCGCATCCAGGATACGACCAACCCCGCGGGCATCATCACCACCAAGCGCTCGCTCGAGTCCACCGTCGCGGTGGATGACGGCCAGATCATCGTGCTCGGCGGGCTGATCGAGGACAGCCTGACCGACGGGTCCAGCCGGGTGCCGGTGGTCGGGCGACCTTCCGGTGCTGGGCGCGCTGTTTCGCTACGACAATCGGCAGCGCACGAAGACCAACCTCATGGTGTTTCTGAAGCCCACGGTGATTCGCACGGCGGGCGCGGGCGCCACGCTGACGAACGAGCGTTACGACTACCTGATGGGCGAGCAGGAGAGCTTGCAGCCCGCGAAGCGTGAGTTCTGGCCGGATCCGACGGTGCCCGTGCTTCCTCCATTGCCCAATACGCGCGCCGAGCGCGCCGCCGGCGGGATTGCCTTCGTCGCCGGCTCCGAGCGCGAGCCCGGCGCCGCCCGCGCCCGCGACCGCGCCCGCAATAGTCTGTCCCGCGAGCATCGATGACGACGGCGACGCCTGAAACAACAAGCGCGCACGTCGGGCGCGCGCTCCGCGGCGTCCGCTGCTCCGCAGCGTGTCGTACGCGTTCGCGCGCACACACGGCGTGTTTCCCTTGCGCGACGAGGGTGACGCTGTGCTCGTCCTCGCGCGCGACGATGCGTCGGTCGAGGGCATCGCCGAGCTGAAGCGCGTGCTGCAGCGGCCGCTGAAAACGCTGCGCGTGAGCGCCGAGCGCTTCGCCGCCGAGCTGGCGACCGCGTACAACCAGGCGTCAGCTCCCGCGGCTCAGTTCAGCGAGGACCTCTCGCGCGACGCGGACCTCGCGCGCCTGCTGCAGGACATCCCCAAGGCGGAGGATCTGCTCGGCTCGACATCCGATGCGCCGGTCATCCGGATGATCAACGCGCTCCTGCTGCAGGCACTTCGCGAGCGCGCATCCGATCTCCACTTCGAGCCCTACGAATTGCGCTCGGTCGTGCGCTTTCGCGTCGACGGCGTGCTGCGCGACGTCATCGAGCCGCCGCGCGCCTTGCACGCGGCGCTGGTGTCGCGACTGAAGGTCATGGCGAGCCTGGACATCGCCGAGAAGCGCCTGCCGCAGGACGGACGCATCGCGCTCAAGCTCGGCGACAAGAGCGTCGACGTGCGCGTTTCCACGCTGCCGACCGGCCCGGGCGAGCGGGTGGTGCTGCGGCTGCTCGACAAGGATTCGGCGCGGCTCGATCTGACCGCGCTGGGCATGAGCGACGACACGCTCGCCGCGATCGATCGACTCATACGCGAGCCGCACGGCATCGTGCTCGTCACCGGACCGACCGGATCCGGCAAGACGACGACGCTGTACGCAGCGATGTCGCGGCTGCCGCGCGGCGCGCTCAACGTGATGACGGTCGAGGATCCGATCGAATTCGCGCTCGACGGCGTCGGACAGACGCAGGTCAATCCGCGGATCGAGCTCAGCTTCGCGCGCTCGCTGCGCTCGATTCTGCGCCAGGATCCCGACATCATCATGATCGGCGAGATCCGGGATCTCGAGACGGCGCAGATCGCGGTGCAGGCAAGCCTCACCGGTCACCTGGTTCTGGCCACCCTGCACACCAACGACGCGGTCAGCGCGGTCACGCGCCTCGCCGACATGGGCGTCGAGCCGTATCTTCTCGCGTCATCGGTGCGCGGCGTGCTCGCGCAGCGGCTGGTGCGTTGCCTGTGCGCCGATTGCAGGCGAGGCAACCGCGCCCAGCGCCGGCGAGTCCGAAATCCTCGCCGAGCTCGGTCTGCCGCCGGGGCAGCGCCTGTACCGGCCGGTGGGCTGCGCGTCGTGCAGCCAGACCGGCTATCGCGGACGCACCGGCATCTACGAGCTGATACTGATCGACGAGACTCTGCGTCGGTTGATGCACGATCGTGCCGGCGAGCCCGCGCTGCGCGATGCGTGCGCGCGCGCTGGCGTGCGCACGCTGCGCGGCGGATGGAGCGCGGTGGCTTGGTCGACGGCACGACCTCGCTCGCCGAGCTCCTTCGCGTGACCGGGGCATCGTCCTGAGGCTCGTCGTGGCGAAGACGCCCGAAGCAGCTTCGTTCGCAACGGCGCGCGCGGGTTCGGGCTGGTCGTGCAGCGTGCGGCGCAGGAGACATCCTGCGTTGCTCGGGGCGCGTCACTGCCTGCAGCGCACGTCACCCTGTCGGATCCGGCCGGTAGCGCGGGAATCCAATGCCGTCATTTCGCTACGAGGCCGTCGACGCCGCCGGCCGGTCGCGACGCGGCATCCTCGATGCGGCGAGCTCGCGCGCGGCGCGCGATGCACTGCGCTCGGACGGCTTGTTTCCGACTTCGGTCGAGACGTCCGCCGGTGCGATCGCGGCGCGAAGCGAATCGACGCGGCTCTCCACGACGCTTCTCGCGCTCATGACGCGGCAGATGGCCACGCTGGTCGCGTCGGGAATGCCGCTCGATCAGGCGTTGACCGCGCTCGCCGAGCAGACCGACCACGCCGGAACCGCGCGGCTGCTCGACGCGATCCGCGAGCAGGTCGCCGCGGGCGAACCGCTCGCGGCCGCGATGTCGCGGTTTCCGCGGACGTTCAACGAGCTGTATCGCGGTCTGGTCGCGGTCGGCGCCGAGACGGGGCAGCTCGGCGGGGTGTTGTCGCGGCTGGCGGACTATCTCGAGGCGCGGCAGGTGCTGCGGCAGAAATTCACGCTCGCGCTGATCTATCCCGCGCTGATCACCATCATCGCGCTCGGCGTCATCACCACCTTGCTGCTCTACGTCGTGCCGCAGATCGTCGCCGTTTACCAGCAGAGCCGGCAGACGCTGCCGTTTCTCACGCGCGCGCTGATCGCGAGCAGCGATTTCTTGCGCGCGACCGGATGGTACTGGCTCGGTGCGATCGCGCTGCTTGTCGGTCGCCGCGGCGCTGCTTGCTTGCGGCGCGAGCAATGGAAGGACCGCTGGCACGCGCTGCTCATGCGCCTGCCGGTGGCGGGCAGGGTGCTGTCAGGCCTGGACACGGCGCGCTTCGCGAGCACGCTGTCGATACTCACCGGCAGCGGCGCGCCGCTGCTGCGCGCGCTCGATACCGCCGCCGGCGTCGTATGGTCGCGGCCGATGCGGCGCGCGGCGGACGCCGTCGCGGCGCTCGTGCGCGAAGGCGTATCGCTGGCGCGCGCGCTCGCGAGCCAGCGCGTGTTTCCGCCGCTGCTCGTTCACCTCGTCGCGAACGGCGAGCAGAGCGGTCAATTGCCGGCGATGCTCGATCGCGCTGCGCGCGAGCAGGAGCAGGACGTCGAGCGGCGCCTCACCTGGCTTGCCGCGCTGGTGCAGCCGCTTCTGATCGTGTTCATGGGCGCGATCGTGCTCGTGCTGGTGCTGGCCGTGATGCTGCCCATCGTGTCGATGAATCAGCTCATTCGCTGAGCCGCTCTCGGCACTACATCGACGCAAGCTGCTTCTTCTCCTGCTCGCGCAGCGCCCACGCGACGTGCTCGCGCACCAGCGCGGACGCGTCATCGCGGCGCGAAGACAAGCGCGGCGACGACATGCTCGCTATAGCTCGCGTTGCCGAGGCCCACGGCAAGGTTACGAAGCCAGCGCTCGAAGCCGATCCGGCGAATCGCGCTGCCTTCCATCCGCGTGTTGAAATCGGATTCGCTCCACGCGAACAGGTCGGTGAGCTCGGCATCGTCGAGACCGTGCCGCACGCGGAAATCCGGCTCGTCGCTCGTCTGCGCATACTTGTTCCAGGGGCAGACGAGCTGGCAATCGTCGCACCCATAGACGCGATTGCCGATCAGCGGGCGGAGGCTTTCCGGAATGCTTCCCTTGAGCTCGATGGTCAGATAGGAAATGCAGCGCCTCGCGTCGAGCTCGTACGGGGCCACGATGGCCTGGGTCGGGCAGACATCGATGCACGCGCGGCAGGTTCCGCAATGCGCGCTGACCGGCGCCGTGACCGGCAGCGGAAGATCGGTGTAGATCTCGCCCAGGAAAAAGAACGAGCCCGCGTCGCGCGTCAGCAGCAACGTATGCTTTCCGCGCCAGCCGAGTCCCGCCTTCGCCGCGAGCGCGACCTCGAGCACCGGAGCGCTGTCGGTGAATACGCGATAGCGGTAGGTCCGATCTTGCCCAGCGCTCGCGTCGGCGCGCGGCTCCGCGACCGCCTCGCTGATGCGATCGACGAGACGCTGCAGCCGCCGACGCATGACCTTGTGATAGTCGCGGCCGAGCGCGTAACGCGAGATGTACGCTTTGCGCGTGTCGGCCAGCGTGTCCTCCGCGTCGCGCGCGTCGCGCGGCAGATAGTCGAGCCGGGCGCGTGATCACCCGTATCGTTCCCGGCACCATTTCCGATGGATGCGCCGCGGAGCGCGCTATGCCGTGCCATATAATCCATCTCGCCATGGCGCCCGGCGCGGAGCCACGCTTCCAGATGCGCCTTTTCGACGGAAAGCTCAGTGTCGGCGATGCCGAGCTCCGCGAATCCGAGCGCCTTGCCCCAGCTCACGATGTCGCGTGCAAGTTGCGAGAAGTCCAAAGCGGGATCGCTATTGCGCGGGCTGCGTGAGCCCGCGCGCTTTCCAAGAGAAGTGATGCCGATTATAGAAGAGCTTCGCATGCCGCTGCCTGACGCCGATGCCACGGCGCACGCGGGCGCACGCCTCGCGACCGGCCTTGCTCGCGGAATGCTGGTCACGCTCTCGGGTGAGCTCGGCGCAGGGAAAACAACCCTGGTGCGCGGAATGCTTCGCCGTTTGGGATGGACAGGTCCGGTGAAGAGCCCGACCTATACTCTGCTTGAACATTACAATATTTCGAGTTTATACTTCTATCACTTTGATTTGTATCGCTTCACTGATCCAGAAGAATGGGACCGCGCGGGATTCGGCGAATATCTGCGTCCGGACACCGTGTGCGTTATCGAATGGCCGGAGCGCGTCGCGGGGCGTCTTCCCGCGGGCGACGTCGAGGTGCGGCTCGATCACGCCGACGCGGGGCGGTTGCTGACGCTGGATGCGACCAGCCGTAGCCGGTAGCGCATGTCTCGCCGCATTCGCCGCGAACGCCTGACGCCGCGCGTCTCTCTCCAGCGGCGGCGCGTTTGCCTGTCGTGCTCGCCGCGGCGTTGCCGTGGTCGCGCATCGAGCTCGCGGATGCTGCCACGATCACGTCGGCGCGACTGTGGCCCGCGCAGGAGTACACGCGACTGATCCTCGAATCCCCGTCGCCGATCGCCCATCAGATGCTGCCGATGAAGAATCCGGAGCGCCTGGTGCTCGATCTCGATGACGTCGATCTGAACGGCGAGATCGGCCAGCTCGGTCAGCGCCTGCAGCCGAGCGATCCGTACATCAAGGCCATTCGCGTCGCGCGCTTCAAGCCCGGCGTGGTGCGTGTCGTGCTCGAGTTGAAGGCCGAGGTGGATCCGCAGTTGTTCGACCTGCAGCCGGTCGCGGACTATGGACATCGCGTGGTGCTCGACTTGTATCCGGTGACGCCCTCCGATCCGCTGATGGCGCTGCTCGAGTTCGAGAGGAGCGGCAGGACCGAAAGCGCGGAGGACTCTGCCGTGCCCGATCGGAATTCACGCGGCGATCGGGCCGCATCCCCGCCGGCGCCGCTCAACGCGCCGAAATCGAAGTCGACGCCGGGGAGGCCCATCATCGTCGTGATCGACCCGGGCCACGGCGGGGAGGATCCGGGTGCATCCGGTCCTCGCGGAACGCACGAAAAGAACGTCACGCTCGCGATTGCGCGGCACCTCGTGACGATGATCGCCGCGACGCCCGGCATGCGCGCGATGTTGACGCGCGACGACGACTATTACGTGCCGCTGGACGTGCGCGTGCAAAAGGCTCGCCGCGTTCAGGCGGACCTTTTCATCTCCATTCACGCGGACGCGTTCAGCACCCCGGCCGCGCGGGGCTCGTCGGTGTTCGCGCTGTCCGAGCACGGCGCGACGAGCGCCGCGGCGCGCTGGCTCGCGCAACGCGAAAACCAGGCCGACCTCATCGGCGGCGTGAATCTGGACAGCAAGGATCGTTTCCTGGCGAAGACCCTGCTCGACCTGTCGCAGACGGCGCAGATCAACGACAGCCTGCGTGTCGGCCGTTCGGTTCTCGACGGCATCGGCGGCGTCAATTCTTTGCACAAGGGCAGCGTCGAGCAGGCCGGCTTCGCGGTGCTCAAGGCGCCGGACATTCCGTCGATTCTGGTGGAGACCGCGTTTATCTCCAATCCCGACGAAGAGCTCAAGCTCAGGAGCGACAAGTATCAGAAGCAGTTGGCGGAATCGATATACGGCGGGATCAAGCGCTATTTCGCGCAAAATCCCCCGCTGTCGCGCTCCAGGCTGTCGCAGAATTGATTCGGCGGTGATGTCCTCCGCTCTGCGGCAAGTCGCGTGATAGTCGAGTGATGGAGCGCTCGATCGCGGCCGCGCCTGCTGCGGCTGCCCGGGCGAATTGCGTAGAATTGCGCCCCATGGTCAGTTTCTTCCTCTGGTTTCTCGGTCTGCAGGCGACGCTCTTCGGTCTCGAGCTCACGCCATGGGTGCAGTCCTGGTTGGTCGTTCCATGGACCGATACGCTCGCGACTATCAGCGCGGGCATCGTCAAGGTGTTCGACTCGGGGGTGGTGTCGCACGGCAAGGTGCTGCAGGCCGGCCAGAACGGCTTCGCGGTATCGATCGAAGCCGGATGCAACGGCGTCGAGGCGACGATCGTCCTTGTGGCGGCGATCCTCGCGTTTCCCGCGCCCTGGAAGCGCAAGCTCGTGGGCCTCGCCATCGGCGTGGTCGCGGTGCAGGGCCTCAATATCGTGCGAGTGATCAGCCTGTTCTATCTCGGCCAGTGGAACTTCAACGTCTTCGAATGGGCGCACCTTTACGTCTGGCAGGCGCTGATCATGCTCGACGTGCTCGTTGTCTGGCTTCTGTGGGTGCGTACCTTACCGCGCGTCCCGCCTTCGTCGACCCCGCTCGCGGCTGCCGACTGAGGTAGAGCGATGCGTGCCGGCACCGGCTCGTTTCCGCGTTTCGTTCTGCGGGTGGTTGCGTGGCTGCCGCTGACCTTCGCCATCTGGTACCTCGCAGCGCCGCTGCTGGTGTGGCCGGACGCGCTGCTCGCGGAGTTCTTCACGCGCAGCGCCTTCGATTGGGTGAAGGGCGTCGAGCAGACCGGGCCCCTCATTACCTTCGTCACGTCCCTCAAGCCCACGCTGCCCGCGAACGCAGCGGGTATGAAGGCTGTCGTGTCCGTGGAGAGCAATGTGCTGTTGTTCTCGTTCGGATTGCCGATGCTCGCCGCGCTCATACTCGCCGCCCGCGAGCCGCATCGAGTACGCATGCTCCTGATCGGATACGCGGTTCTGCTGCCGTTTCAAACGTTCAGCATCGTCGCCGACTTCCTGAAGAACGTCGCGATCCTGGCCGAGCCGGCAGTCACGGCGCAAACGAATTTCAGCGCCTGGCAACGCGAGGTCGTCGCGTTTTGCTACCAGTTCGGAACGCTCATCATGCCGACGGTGGCGCCGGCAATCGTCTGGGTGCTGATGCACCGCCGTTTCCTCGAGGAACTCTCGGGCAGCGAGGAGCGCTAGACCGCGCGGCCGGCTCGTCCTTCACGCGCGTTCGCCGTCCGCCTTGCGCTCGGTCTCGCGCTGGCGCAACACACGTCGCTGGACCTTGCCCGTGGTCGTCATCGGCAGCGCGTCGATGAATTCGATCTCGCGGGGATACTCGTATGGCGCGAGATGAGCCCGTACATGGAGCTGGATTTCGTCTTCCAGCGCCGGCGAAGCGCATAGCCCGGCGCGAGCACGATGAATGCCTTGACGATGTTGCCGCGCGTCTCGTCCGGGCTCGGCACCACGGCCGCGTTGGCGACGGCGGGGTGCTTGACGAGGCAATTCTCGATCTCCGACGGGCCGATACGGTAGCCTGCCGCCTTGAACATGTCGTCGGCGCGCCCCTGGTACCAGAGGTAGCCATCCTCGTCGCGCTTGGCGAGGTCGCCCGTCCGGCTCCAATCGCCGGCGAATTTAGCTGGCGGTGGCTTCCTGATTCTTGAAGTATTCGAGAAAGAACACCGGGTCCGGGGCGCCGTCCGGCGCGACGCGGTGGATCGCAACTTCGCCGATGTCGCCTTGCGCGACCTCAGCGCCGCCGTCGTCGATCACGGCGATCCGGTGACCGGGGTAGGGCAGGCCCATCGAACCCGGCTTGACGGGCCAGACGGTGTGGGAGTTTCCGACGATGTAGTTCATTTCGGTCTGGCCGAACATCTCATTGATGGTCACGCCGAGCGCGCGTTGCGCCCACTCGAACACCGCCGTTCCCACCGCTTCGCCGGCGCTCATGACGGTCCGGAGGTTCACGTCGTAGCGCGTTCTCGGCTCGGGCACGGCCTTCATCAACAGCTTGAGCGCGGTCGGAAACAGGAAGGTATTGCGGACCTGGTACTTCTCCATCAGCGCGAGCGCGCGCTCGGGGTCGAAGCGGCCGCGATAGCCGAGGATGGGGAGTCCGAAATAAAGCGTCGGCAGCAGCGCATCCATGAGCCCGCCGGTCCACGCCCAGTCAGCCGGCGACCAGAACAAATCTCCGTCGCGCGGAAAGCCGTCATGCGAGCAGACGAAGCCCGGCAGGTTGCCCAGCAGGCACCGGTGTGGCATGAGCGCGCCCTTCGGAGGCCCGGTGGTGCCGCTGGTATAGACCAGAAGCGCGGGCTCGTCCGCCAGAGTCGTGACCGCCGAAAAGTGCCGGGATGATTTCTTCAGCACAGCGTCCCACTGCAACAGCCACGATTCGCTCGCACCGGCGATTCCGATGGTGTGCTTGAGCATCGGCAGCGCGTGGCGGATCGGCGCCAGGTTTGGCAGCGATGCGGCATCGACCAGCGCGACCTTGGCCTCGGCGTTGTGCAGCCGGTACTCCAGCGCGTCGGGGCCGAACAGGAAAGACAGCGGCACCGCGATCGCGCCCATTTGATAGCACGCGATGTGCGCAATGGCCGTTTCCGGCCTCTGCGGCAGGATGATGGCGACCTTGTCGCCGCGGCCGACGCCCAGGGCCGCGAGCGCGTTGGACAGCCGGTTGGCCTGTTGCTGCAGATCCCAGAAGGTGAGCGCCGCCGTCTCGCCGCCCTCGTCTTCCCAATACATGGCGAAGCGCGCCCGATCCGCCGCGTGGCGGCCGCAAACCGCGGTGGCGATATTGAATTCGACAGGCACTTCCCATCGGTGCCGGGCGAAAACGTCTTGGTAGCGAGCCGTCAGCATCGGCTGGAGGTCGAGCGCAAGCTTGCTATCGGCTGCGAGATCCGGACCATGGTGCGCTTTTGCGGGCCGCGACGGGCGCGACCTACCTGTGAGTGGCGACCTCTTACAGGGCACCGCGCGCGAGCGAGACGCGATCGTCGCGGTGCGCGTGGTCGAACGATTCGACCGTGGCCCAGATCCAGTCGGGCTGCTGCTCGAGCAGGCGGCCGAAGGCGATCGAGTTCGACGACTTGGCCGCACTCATGCGCAGGCGCTTGCCCGCCTGGTACTCGCCCGCCGGCACGATCAGTGTCTGGATCGCCGTATCGCTCTCCGGCTTCTTCAGCGACAGGAACAAGCCGTGGAACCGGCGCCCGCTGACCGTGGGGACTTCCCCATCGACCGAGTAGTCGGTCTCGCCGCGCCTCTGCTCGGCGAGCTCGACGCCCACGAGATTGTCGGCGATGATCTGCAGCCCGATCTCGGCGCGCTCGTTGGTCAGGCGCTTCATGCGGCGGACGATGCCGAGCATCCAAAGCGCGTCACCTTGTGCGCGGATGGCCGTCAGCGTGCCGAGCGTCATCGAGCCGATGACTGACATCGGCGCAACCAGTCGGTAGCCGGTCTGGGATACATCGCGGATCTCCCACGCGCCGCCGGGCGCCGCGTAGGTGGCGAGGCGCCGGCGAACGACGTCGAGAGCGCGGGCGCTCTCGTTGCGCGCCCGCCCGAATGTCGCAAGCTCGATCGTGTCGCCGAAGCTTCGCGCGTTCGTATCGCCGTCGACGACCGAGCCCATTTCGTCGTCGCGAAGAAAACCGGAGATCTTGGCGAAGCCGACGATCGCGTCGATGCTGCCGCTGGCGTTGGTTCGCTCGCCCCGGCGCACGACCGGCCTGAACTCGGGATCGACTTGCGACGCGAGCTTGGTCAGCAGGTTGAGTTGCTCGGCGCGCCTCGGAACGCGTTCCGACAGCGGATTGTTGCGGACTTTCTGCTCGAGCATGACGACGTTTTGCATCAGCACCGCGTGCAGCGGCCGGGTATCGAGAAACACGACGCGGCCCTCGAGCGGCTGCGGTCCGCGCCGCTTGAGCCCGGTGCGTGATCCGAGGTCGACGTAGAAACTCGTCACCGTCGAAGACTCGATGTTCAGACGCAGGGGCGCGCACCACTCGGATAGTTGCTCGGCGACCCATTCGACGTGGCGCGGCGACAAATTGCCCGCATTCATCAGTTGCAGCAGCAGCACTCGCAGGTATTCCTGCTCGATTGTCGTCAACACATTCCCGGCAAGGACCGCAACGGGCTTGCGCTCAATTTGCGCAGTACATGCCGTTTGAAAGAGCGTGTGAAGGTCGACCCATCGCGCGGGAATCCACTGCTCGTATCGGTAAAGCCGGATTTTTGCGTCGAGACCCTGATGGATGATCTGCCTCGCGATCAACTGAGGTTGCAGCAACTGCCACCGGTTGTTTCGAGCAAACTGGCTGATGTCGCGATCGAACGCCTGGTAGCAAAGCAGGAACCCTTGGGTGAGGTCGAAGAGCGCCTGCCACAGTTGGCTTTCGACACGGGTCGAGCGATTCCCGTGTTCCATGTATTGCGCGGTCAGCGACTTTCGCAAGCCCTCGGTCTGCGCATCCAGATAGAAGACTGCCTCCAGCCGCGCGGGAGTACGGCGTGCGTCTCGCTCGGTGAGGGCGCCGAGCTCAACCAGCAGCGCCGCGTGCACCGCCAGTGGATCGCTCGTTGGAAACGAGGCTAGCCAGCGTTCCGCCGATTTGGCGTCCGCGAGCGGGTCCTTTTGAGACTTGCCAAAACCAAACATCGAAGGGGGCCGGTCGAGCCCGGTACGATATTTGCACAGCTAAGTTTGTGGTGGGCAGCTGAGCAAGGATCGAACGAAGCTAGGCGCCGGAAGCCATTGTTCCAAAAGCAAGATGATGGGGCAAAGCGCTTCCAGGAGCAATACGGCTTAGCTGCTCAGCGAGAGACCTGACGCGTTACGGCGGGATATGCCGCTCCGCGCAAGCTGAAAACGACAGATGAAAGTCCTTATACTTGTGATAGACAGGAGTGCAGAGGAAAATTATGGGAATCCTGATCAAAGCTCCGACTCGTCGGACCGATACCGGGCTGCAACTGGCCATGCCTGCAGCCAATAGCGAGATGCGTGTTGCGTTGCACATCCGCGAGGTCGTGCGAATAACCGGCCTGCGGCGCGAGCAGCTCTACATGTGGCAGCGGCGCTACGGATTCCCGAATCCCGCACGCGATGGTTTCGGGGACCGCGTCTATCCTCCGGACCAGGTGGCTCGGCTCAAAGTGATCAAGCAGCTCCTTTCCGAAGGCTGGCGCGCAGGTGCGGTGGTGCCCTTGGCGGAATCAGCGCTGCAGTCGATGCTTGGGATTGCCGTGGAAGATCCCCTGCCGCTTCCCACCGAGATCGAGGCCGCGGTGAAGCTCCTGGCGGAGCATCGCGTGGGCGAGCTGCAGAACCACCTGTCAAAGCTGCTGGTCGGACAGGGACTTCGGCGCTTTCTCGAGCAGACCTTGATTCCGCTCAATGAGGCCGTGCACGAACACGTCGTACGCGGCGACATGCAGAACTATCAGGAATTGCGCTTCGCGGACATCGCTCAACGGCTTCTGCGCGACGTGACGCGCCTGGTGCGACCCACGCGCAATGCGAGCCAGATACTCCTGGCGACGCCTCCCAACGATCCGAATCAGCTCGGTCTCGCGATCCTCGAGTTGCTCCTCTTCACCGAGGGCATCAACTGCCTGACGCTCGGCAGCGGCGTGCCGTCGCAGGAAGTCGCCGGTGCCGCGAACGCATACAAGGTTTGCCTGGTCGTCATGCTGTTCGACCGCGGCATCTCCGGCAAGATCGCGGGGCAGGAGATTCGATCACTGAGAACCGCATTGCCCGAGGACATGCCGCTGGTGGTGAGCGGGCGCGCTGTCAATCTTCTGGCCAAGCCGATTCCGAACGTGCGCACGGCCGCGGATTTCAGCTCGGTCATGGCGACAATGCGCGAGCTCAATGTCGTGCCGGCCGTCGCGGTGACTGTGCAGCAACAACGCGCCTGACGCAGGTGCAGGTCCGCGGGCGCGAGCGCGCAGCGCCGGTGGCGATGCTGAGTCGTTGGGAGGGCAGACCTCCCGACGATTAACCGTCCGCCAGGAAAGAAAGCAACTTGCGCCGGTCGCGCTTGGTGGGGCGACCGGTTGTACGAGGTGCGGTGGCCGCAGCGGCCTTCCGTCTCGCGATCTCTTCGGTGCGCGCCGCAAGCGTCTGCGGCGACTCACGATACATCTTTGCCGCCTCGCTCGCGGGTCCCCGCTTGTCGGACACCGCAGTCACTTCGACTTCCCAGGTCAATGCGTCCTTGCGCAATGTGATGCGCGCGCCCGGCTTGATCGATTGCGAAGGCTTGACGCGTTGCTCGTCGACACGCACGCGTCCTGCCTCGATCGCCTGCGCGGCAACGCTTCGCGTCTTGTAGAAGCGGGCTGCAAAAAGCCACTTGTCGAGCCGCACAGGCAGCTTAAGGCTCTCCGGCATAACGCTGCATCCAATCCGCAGTAGCGCTCGCGATCTCCGTGTTCTCCGCGCGCAGTCCGTCAACGACGCGCTGACGATCGACCGGGCTGCGATTCTGCGACAGCTTGAGCTTGGTGTCCAAGCGCTCGATCACCATTCTGAAGGCAACGATCGCCCCGACCATGGCCTCGAGTTGCCGCCCCTTCAACTGCAATCGCCACGGCGCGGCGCGCGGCGACTCGAAGCGATCCACCAGCTCGTTGAGTACCGCGAGCGTGTCGTCGCGGCCTTCGATCAGCTCAACGCGGCCGTGAACGTGGACGACCGCGTAGTTCCACGTCGGAACCGCGCTCGCGGGCTCTGCGTACCACGACGGAGAGATGTATTCGTGCGGACCCTGGAACACTGCCATCGTGGGGCCGTCAGCGAACTGCCGCCAATGCGGATTGGCGCGCGCCATGTGACCGATAAGCTCACCCCGGGGCATCGACGCCGGGTGATATAGCAGGGGAAGATGGCTTATCTGCGGCTCGGGCGCGCGCGCCGTGATCAAGGTCGCGAAAGGATAGTCACGGATCACCTGCTGCGTCGCGGCGGCATCGCGCGCGGTGAACAGCGGCGGCTGGTAAACGCTCATTTCAGGGGCAGCGTGTAAAGGGTCATCGGCAGCGCGGAGTTCCGGTCGAACACGGCTCCCGCCTCGATGCCCGACGTCGCGACCGCGGCCGAGGTGCGCAGCCGCTGATACTGCGCGTTCATCGCTCCGAGCGCGAACTCGCGCCCGGAGCCCACCGCCCAGAATTTCGTGTACTCGAATACCTCGCGCATCGAGTAGACGCCGAAGATCCCGCTGGCGTTGGCGATCAACGCCGTGACCTGCGTCGATTCGTAAGGGTCGTCTTCCTCTTCCTTGGGGTTCAGGAAGTGCTGTTCCTTGAGGATTGGGTGGAGCTTGCGAAAAGTTTCGAAGATCGCGCGCTTGGTCGAGAAGTCGAAGTCTTCGTGCTTGGCGAGAAGGCTCTCGAAAACAAGCTGGTGCGCAGCGCTGCCGCACAACCCGATGTAAGTCCCCTTGTGATGGACGATCTTGTCGTAGGTGCTGTCGAACTGCGCTGACAGCCGAGTGTCGCCGAAGGTCGTCAGCGAATCGGCGGCGATGGAAACCTCGTTGTTCTTGCGGACGACGACGAGCGTTGTCATGGGAGAGCAGAGATGCAGGACGGCGGTCGATGCGAAGCGTTTGCCCGCCAAAGGGGAATTATACCGCGCGCTCCGCGATCAGTAGCGCCCGCCGGGAGCGGGGAGCATCGGTACCGGCGGCAGCTTGCGGACGTTCCAGGCGCCGTGCGCCCAGCTCCAGAACTCGCGCACCGACGAAGGCGCCGAAGGAGGCTCTTCCTGGTCGAGGAAGGTCCACGCCTCGCGCAGCAGCGGAAGCGGATCGCCGCCGAGCGCCTTTGCATCCGTCTGCTTCGACAATTTTCTTCCGCGCGCGTCGAGCGCGACCGGGTGATGGAGATACGACGGCGTCGCATATCCGAGCAGGCGCTGCAGCCAGATCTGTCTCGGCGTCGATTGCAGGAGGTCCGCGCCGCGCACGACGTGCGTGATCCCTTGTGCGCTGTCGTCCACGACCACCGCGAGCTGGTATGCGAAGAGTCCGTCGGCGCGCTTGAGCACGAAGTCCCCGACGTCGCGCGCCAGCAGTTGCTCCTGGGAGCCCTGCAATCGGTCGCGGAACATCACCTTCTCATCCATCACTGCGACGCGCCACGCGCGGCCCGCACGACCCACGGGGATCCCGTGCCGGCACGTCCCCGGATAGACGCGCTCGCCGCTCCTGCCCGGCGACACGAGCTCGAGCTCCTTGCGCGTGCATGCACAGGCAAATGCCACACGCCGCGCGATCAGGTCGTCGAGAGCTTCCGCGTACAAGGCGGTGCGTTCGCTCTGGCGCACGACGGGGCCGTCCCATTCGAAGCCATACGACTCGAGTGTCGCGAGAATCGTGTCGCTCGCGCCCGCTCGGGTACGCGTTTCATCGACGTCTTCGATGCGGACGAGCCAATTACCCCGCGACGCGACCGCATCGCACCAGCTCGCCATTGCTGCGACCAGCGAGCCAAAGTGAAGCGGACCGCTTGGAGAGGGTGCGAACCGGCCGCGGTAGCCGATCTCGATGCTCAATTCAGGGACTTGATGCCCGCGTGACCGGACTCTGCGCGGCTGTTGTCGGCGAGTGCCGGCGTCCAGGTCCAACTGCGCTTCATCGTTTCCATCACTGCATTGGGATACTCGGGGCGTCCGAGGCTGCCGTTGTAGCGGCCGAGCGCGCGGTACAGGTCACCCTGCTCGATATCGAGGTAGTAGCGAAGAATCGTGCATCCATAGCGCAAGTTGGTGCGCAGCGTGAACAGATCGTGGCCCTCGTCTCCGATCTGACGCACCCAGAACGGCATCACCTGCATGAATCCCCGGGCACCGCTGCTGGAGATGGCGTATTTTCGAAAGTTGCTCTCGTGCTGTATCAGTCCCAGCACGAGTTGCGGATCGAGCCCGGCGCGGGTGGCCTCGTACTGAACAGTGATCAGGAAGTCGCGGCGCGTGGGCCAGTCCGGCATTTTCGGCGCGAGACGCGACGACATGTCCGCCAGCCATGCCCAGCCCTCGACCTCGGTGGCGAAAACAAGTCGCGGCGCGGGATAGTCGCTGACCGAGCGATGGAGCGAATTCTGGACGTTGGCGGCGAGCGCTTCCTCGACCTGGTTGCCGGCCCGCGCTTGCAACGAGACGGCCAGGAGCAGGAGCGCGACGATCACCCGCGGAGACTTCCAGCGAAGGCATGGCGGCTCGGCTCATCGGGCTCGGCTCATCGATTCAATGCTGCACCCGGGTGCGCAGCCACGCCAGCGACTTCGGAAATCGGGACGGCGGTCGGAGCCGTTTCGCTGCGCGCCTGATATTCGACCTTGCCTTCCTTGAGTCCGCGCTCGCCGACGGTGACGCGGTGAGGAATGCCGATCAATTCCAGGTCGGCGAACATCACGCCGGGCCGCTCTCCGCGGTCGTCCAGAAGCACATCGATGCCGGCAGCGACCAGCTCGTCGTGAAGCGCCAGCGCGGCGTTTCGCACGCCGTCATTTCGCTCGAATCCGATCGGCGCGATGGCGACCGTAAACGGTGCGAGCGGCGCTGGCCAGACGATGCCGCGCTCGTCGTAGTTCTGTTCGATGGCCGCGGCGACGACGCGCGTGATGCCGATGCCGTAGCAACCCATTTCGATGTTCCGCGATTGTCCGCCGGCGTCGAGGAACGTCGCGCCCATCGCCTTCGAGTAGTCCGTGCCGAGCGCGAAGACATGACCGACTTCGATGCCGCGGACGATGTCGAGGTTCCCCTTTCCGTCGGGCGATGGATCTCCCGCGACGACATTGCGTATGTCGGCGACGAGGTCCGGCTCGCGACAGTCGCGGCCGAAATTCACTCCGCGCAAGTGAAAATCCGCCTCGTTGGCGCCGCAGATGAAATCGCTCATCACGGCGACCGTCCTGTCGACGATGAGAGGTATCGCGGGATCGATGCCCACCGGGCCGAGATAGCCGGGCGAGCAGCCGGTGGCGGCGACGATCTCGGCGTCGCTCGCCCAGCGAAAGCCGGCCAATCCGGCCAGCTTTGCTGTCTTGACTTCGTTGAGAGTGTGGTCACCGCGGATGAGCAGCATGTGCACCTTGCCGCCGGCATTGAGCATGATGCATTTGACGGTGCGCCCGAGCGGCAGGTGAAGCAAGGCGGCGACCTGCTCGCATGTCGCGAGACCGGGCGTGGCGATTTTTTGCATCGGCTCCGCGGGCGGCGCGCGGTGCGCATGCGGCGCGATCGCCTCCGCGAGCTCGACGTTCGCGGCGTAGTCGGACGCCTCGCACCACGCGATGGCGTCCTCGCCGGAATCCGCGAGGACCTGGAACTCGTGCGATGCGGAGCCGCCGATCGGTCCGTTGTCCGCGGCGACGGGCCTGAAGCGAAGGCCCAGGCGCGTGAAGATTCGCACGTACGCGTCGTACATGATCTTGTACGACTTCAGCATCGCGTCCTTGTCGGCATCGAACGAATACGCGTCCTTCATGATGAACTCGCGCGAGCGCATCACGCCGAAGCGCGGCCGCACCTCGTCGCGGAACTTCGTCTGGATGTGATAAAGGTTGAGCGGCAGCTGCTTGTAGCTCTTGATCTCCTTGCGCGCGATGTCGGTGATGACTTCCTCCGACGTGGGCTGCACGATGAAGTCGCGCTGGTGGCGGTCCTTGAGCCGCAGCAGCTCCGGGCCGTACTTGTCCCATCGGCCGGACTCCTGCCAGAGCTCGGCCGGCTGTACGACCGGCATCAGGAGCTCGATCGCGCCGGCGGCGTTCATTTCCTCGCGCACGACCGCCTCGACCTTGCGCAACACGCGCAATCCCAGCGGAAGCCACGTGTAGATGCCCGCCGCCAGCCGCTTGATCATGCCGGAGCGCAACATCAGGCGATGGCTGGCGAGCTCGGCCTCGGCGGGCGCTTCCTTGAGCGTGGTCAGGAAATACTGCGATACGCGCATGGGCGATTCATCGTCTGCAAACCGCCCATTTTACGTGAAACGCCGCGCCCGAGCCGCGAATGGGCCGCGAGCGATGAGTGCGGCCGGCGAGCGAGCGTCTTAGCGGACGACGATCACCGGCAGCTTCGAATGGGTCAGCACTTTCTGGGTTTCGCTGCCGAGAAGCAGCGCCGAGACGCCGCGGCGGCCGTGCGACGCCATGACGATCGCGTCGCACTTCTGCTTTCTCGCGGCGGCCAGAATCGCCTTCCATGGCGCGGCCGCAATGGCATGCTCCGCAGCGAACCGGACGCGCGCAGCCTTGGCCTTCGCTGCCCACGGCGCCGAGAATCCGGTCCGCGTCCTTCTTGCACATCGCGGCGTACTCCTTGGGCGATACCGGGTCGTACATCACGCCGTCGGCGTACGCAGGCATGGGATAGTCGGGCGACGCATAGAAGGCCGTCAGCTTCGCGCTCCAATGCGCGCGCCAGAGCGATGGCATGAGTGACAGCCTTGGCCGAAAGACGCGATCCGTCGGTGGCGACGAGAATGTTTCGATACATGGCGAATCTCCTCCATGGAGCGTGCGATCTATTCTATCCGAGGCGATGTCGCTGTCACGTTTTGTCCGAGGCGCGGAGCCATGCGACAATCGATTCGGATGGCCATCGAAATCTCCGATCCGAGGGTTTTTGCGGCGGCGAGCGGCATGGTGCACGAGCCGCTGGTCCGGCTTGCCCAGGCCGGACTCGACGCGCCGAGCGCGTCTCGCGCGGACGAGATCGGCCGAGCGCTCGCCGGCGCGCTTGCAGCGCATCTGAAGTCGGGTGAGGCGCTCCTGCTCACCGATCTTTTCTCCGCGGCGCCTTCCGCCGCCGTGAGCCGCCAGCTATGGCGGGGATTGATCGATGCGTGGCGCATCGCATCCGCGCCGGCGGAAGGCGACGGAATCGTCGCCGCGCTCTTCGCCCTTCCGGTCGTGGTCGTGGTCGGCTCGACGTGCGGACGCGACGCAGCCAGCGCCCGCTGCGCTCGCCGGCATCCTCGACGACACCGAGGCCGTGAGCGCTGCTGCTGCGCGAGCATCGCGCACTCGGCGGCAACCTGAGCTTTGCGCTTGCGCCGGCGCTGGTCTCCGCTGATGCGCTGGACGTCCCATGCCTGCCCGAGCTTCTCGCATGGCAACGCATCTCCCCCGGCGGCGCGACCATCGGACACGAGCTTCATCCGACGCCGATGTCGATCCATCCGAATCAGGAAAGCGTGCACCTGCGCTTCATCGTGGGGACCGCGATCGGCGCGCCTGCGGCGGACCTTTTCGGCGATCGTCCCGGCGGCGAATGGTTGATGCCGCTGGCCCAGGAGATATCGCGCCAGATCGCCGTCTCGCGGCGTCTCGGCGCTGGCGTTGCCGCGCCCGCCGCAAGCGCCGCTCCTCGCCTTGCAGCACGGACGCAGCGCACAGCGCGAGGTCGGCGCCCAGATTTTCGCGAGCAACGCGATACGGCGCTTTCGCTCGCGCGTCGGCGAGCCGTCCGCCGTGATCAGCGCGCATCGATGCGCCACCTCGCCCGGAGGCGGAGAGCTGAGGCTTTCGCTGTCGAGTCCGTTCGATCCGCGCCAGGCCGAAGGTTTCCGCTGTCCGCTCTTTGCGTTCGACCGCGCCGCGGACGTCGCAACCATGCTGCTCGATCTGCTTCGCGATTGCCGGGTCAGCGATGTTCGGGTCGTCGCCGGTGTCCAGCCGGACCGAGACCCTGCCACCGGCATGACCCTGCTGTTCAAGGCCGACGCGATTCCTCAGGGCGAGACCGTCGTCCTTCACTGAACGGCGACCGGCCCGGGCTTAGTCGGGCTCGCGGCGACGCACCTTGCCGACGCCGCTGATGTCCTTGTCGAGCTTGGGATTGCCCATGTACTCCACCAGTCCCGCACCGGAGATCTCGACCGACAGCGCGGTCTTGGCGTTGATGTAGGCCTTTCCCGCGCCGCTCACCGTCACCTGTGCGCGGTCGCTTTCCAGGTCGAACGCCGCGTAGGATCCCGCGCCGGACGAGCTCGACTGCCTGCGTCCCGACTTTGCCGGAGAGTTCGACCTTGGTCGCGCCGGACCCTTCCAGGCTCAACTTCGACGCCTGGAGGTTGCGGATCTTGATCGTGGAGGCGCCCGAAAAGTCGAGCCGCAACTCGTCGGCGCGAATGCCGTCGGCGGAGAGCTTGATGGCGCCGCCGGCTTCGATCTGGTCGAGGCGGACGAAGTCGATGATTACGCGAGGCGTCTGCTGGGGCGCGAAGAGGTGGGTCCAGTCCGACCAGCGGCGCTCCTGAGGAAACGTCGATGTACAAGGTCCGGTCCTCGACCTCCGTGCGGATCCGGGGAAGAAGGTCAGATGACGCTTCGATGGTCGCGCCCTCTGTCTTGCCCTGGCGCAGGACAACCTCTGCGACACCGATGATCTCGATTCGGCTGAAGCTCGGCAGCGCGCGCGTCTGGCGCGTGGCGTCGGCGACCGGGCAGTCCTGCGGGATCGGTTTGCGCGGCGGCAACCGTGCCCAGGGTTGCCAGAACAATGCCGATGACGGCGACGATGGTTGTCTTCACGGTTGGGGTTCGCTTCGAGATCATGCCCGTTGGATGCGCCGAGGCGGCCTCGCGGATTCGTTCCGAGGATCGTTTCGCCTTCAGGCTTCCGCGAGGTCGCGGCGATAGCGCTCGCCATTCTCGACGTAGTGGTCGGCGATCCAGCGCATGCCCGCGACTTCGTCGGGCGTGAGACTGCGTATCACCTTGCCGGGCGAGCCGAGCACCAGCGACCGGTCCGGAATGGCCTTTCCCTCGGTAATGAGGGTGTTGGCGCCGATCAGGCACTCCTTGCCGATGACCGCATGATTGAGGATCACCGCCTTGATGCCGATCAGCGAGCCCTCGCCGATGATGCAGCCGTGCAGCATGGCGAGATGGCCGACGCTGACCGAGGCTCCGATGCGCAAGGGCACGCCCTCATCGGTATGGAGCACGGATCCGTCCTGAATATTGCGACCTCGGCCCAAGCACGATGTCCTCGTTGTCGCCGCGGATCACGACGTTGAACCACACGGAGACCTGTTCTTCGAGCGTGACGCTCCCGACGACGACCGCATTCGGCGCGACAAAGTGACCGGCGCCGTTCAATCTGGACCCGCCGCGCGCCAAGGTTGTAGATCATGGAGGAGGTCGAGTAAGCGAAGTCGAAATGATACGGCAGGGCGGCAGAAAAGCGCGGCCGCTATAATGGCAACCCACCAGCGCTTTTGGCTTCCCATGAATCTCGATCGCGTTCCCGCCGGCAGCGACATCCCCAACGATTGCAACGTGATCATCGAGATCTCGATGCGCGGCGATCCGATCAAGTACGAAGTCGACAAGGCGACCGGGGCGCTATTCGTCGACCGCTTCATGTCGACCGCCATGCACTATCCCTGCAACTACGGCTATATTCCGCGCACGCTCTCGGATGACGGCGATCCGGTGGACGTGCTGGTGCTCTCGCCGATGCCGCTTATCACGGGGGTCGTGGTGCGGTGCCGGCCGATCGGCATGCTGAAAATGGACGACGAGGCGGGCGGAGACGCCAAGATCCTGGCAGTGCCGACGGACAAGCTCACGGGCCTCTACCGCGCGATCCAGTCACCGCGCGACCTTCCCGAGATCACGACGCGCCAGATCGCGCACTTTTTCGAGCACTACAAGGACCTCGAGCCCGGCAAGTGGGTCCGCGTTTCGACCTGGGTCGGAGCCGAGGAGGCCAAGGCCGAGATTCTTGCCAGCGTCGCGCGTTATCAGGCCGCGCAGGCGGCACCGAAATAAGCGCGCAGCCGCACCCAAACAACACCGCGCAAACGGCAGCGAAGGCGAAAAGCTAGCCCGCGAGGGTAAGCCGGGTGCGTGCGATGCGATCGTGCAGGAATTGCCGGTCGGAATCGACCAGCGCCCAGGCATAGTTGAGCGCGAGCAGCGCGAGAGCCCAGCGGCGATACCCCGACGGGCCGCAGTGCCGCGTCGGCGGCGATGGCCAGCGCCGGGCCGATCCACCAGGCGCAATAGCGCAGCGCCGCCCTGGCGAGGCCGACTGGGATGTCCCGACGCCGACTCCATGGCGATGCGCCACGTCTTCATCGGCAGCGTGCGCCGTCCGTCGCTCCAGCCCCAGACGCAATAGGCGCCGAGCACCACGAACAGCACGGCGAACGACATCGCGCGCGCGGCGTGTCCGGGAAGCGGCAGCGCGCCTTCCGGCCGGTGGAGGGCCCGGACCCAGCACCGGGAGCAGCGCGAACCCGACCAGCAGGGCCAGGGCGGCCAGGAGCAAGGCCTCGTAAACGGACGCGGCGAGACGCCGGCGGAGCCCGGCGCGCGGGCTCATGCCGCCTTGGAGACGGCGAGCGAGAGGCGAGGTCACCACTACCGGCTGGCTACGGCTGCTTCTGGGCGGCCGGAGTTGCCGTTGGCCGGGGGCGGCGAAGCGACGGTCGCCGGATGCACGGCCGAGGGTGCTCGCCAATTCGCGCCGCTTTTCGGGTGGAAGTTGTTGATATTCCTGCCATTTTTGCCGAACTTCCTGCCGCTGCTCCGGCGGCAGCTGGCGCAGGGTCTTGAACTGCTCCCTGGCGATCCGACGCTCGTCCGGCGTCAAGCGCGCCCACGCGCTCATCTGCTGCCTGGATGCGCTGCTGCTGGGCGGGCGGAAGGGTCGGATAGCGTTTGGCGATGCTGAGCCACTTCTGCTTGCGCTGGGCCTCGAGCTTGTCCCAGTCGACGGCGAGCGGAGCGAGTACTTGCTTGTCGGCCGGGGAGAGCTCGCTCCACGCCGGCGAATGTGGAATCAGCGGCCCCGCCGCGGCAGGACCGCCGAAAACAGAGGTAGCGAAGACCAGGCCGAGAATCAGGAGGCGGACGTACGCTCAGGGCTGGGATTGTTTCAGCCAATTCTGGAATCCCCGGTCCAGATATGCTTCGATGGGCAGCTCCGAGGTCAGAAGCGCCGCATCGGTTTCCTCGATATCCCTTTGTTGCTGCGCCGTCTGCCAGGTTTGGAAGCCGACGAACCCGCCGACGATGAGCAGAATGCCGATCCAAAGCCGCGCGTTGGCGAAGAAGCGGCCTGTCGCCCGCCGTGCGAGCCGAGTCGAACCGTCGGCCAGGACGAGCTCGGACGCAGCGCTGAGGCTCCGCCGCCGCGTCGAGCGCGGCCTGACGCGCCAGCTGCAGCCTGTAAGCCGTCCCGGCCTTGAGCTGGGCCGTGCCGCGGTCCAGGTAAGCGGTTATTTTTCTTGCGGTTTCGGTCTCGTTCATAGGGATACCCCTTTGGCCTTGAGCATCTCGGCCAAGGCATGAACCGCGCGGGAGCAGTGGGTTTTCACGCTGCCCTCCGAACAGCCCATCGCGGCCGCAGCTTCCGCCACATCGAGTTCTTCCCAGTAACGCAACAGAAAGGCTTCACGTTGACGCGCCGGCAGGCGGGCCAAAGCCTGCTCGATGAGGGCGATGGTCTGGCCCTGTTCCGCCTGGCGCGCCGGGTCTTCGGTCGCGTTCGAGTCCGATTTTGCCTGCAGAGTTTCGAGGAGGTCGAAATCATCGTCCTTGCTGTCCTTCTGGCCAAACGAGGAGAACAGCGTCGTCCAGGTGGATCGTACCTTCTGCCGTCGGAAATGGTCGTGGATCGTGTTCTGCAGGATGCGCTGAAACAGCATCGGCAGCTCGGCAACCGGCTTGTCGGCATATTTCTCCGTGAGCTTGAGCATCGCGTCCTGCACGACGTCGACGGCGGAATCCTCATCTCGCACCGCGAACATGGCCTGCTTGAACGCGCGGCGTTCGACTTCGGCCAGAAACGCGGAGATTTCCTGATGTGAAGCCAGTTGCGTCTCGATAAACGGGGGTCCGGCGAGATTATAAGCACAAGCAGGCTTGGCGACGCGCGCCGCGCCGCCGTTGTGTGCCGCACCGGACATTGACGAAAACGACGCGGAACGCTACTGTTGAAGCGGCTGGCGGCTTGCCCGCCTGCAGAAGCATGCAACATCGGTCGTTCGCGTTCCATCCGCCGGCGCCACAAGTGCCCGTGGAAAACCCTGGAGAGCGCGGGTGGCCGTGACCTAATCGCGGCTTTCTACCCGATCCAAGCCCGCTCGGACGCGACTACCCGTATTGCGTCCCGCAGTTCGCAGCAGCCTGACCGTCCGGGATTTCCGATCCCGGCGTCGAGGCTACGTTTCATTTGCATTCGCCGAAAGGGAAGCTCATGCAACTCACGGGCGCAGAAATCGTCATCCGTTGCCTCCAGGAAGAGGGCGTCGAGTACGTCTTCGGTTATCCGGGCGGGGCGGTCCTCAATATCTACGACGAGCTGTTCAAGCAGGAAAAGGTCAAGCACGTCCTGGTGCGCCACGAGCAGGGCGCGGTGCACGCGGCGGACGGCTATTCGCGCTCGTCGCACAAGGTCGGCGTCGCGCTGGTGACTTCGGGTCCGGGCGTGACCAACGCGGTGACCGGCATCGCCACGGCCTACATGGATTCGGTTCCGATGGTCGTGATCAGCGGCCAGGTCCCGACGCACGCCATCGGCCAGGACGCGTTCCAGGAGTGCGACACGGTCGGCATCACGCGCCCGTGCGTCAAGCACAACTTCCTGGTCAAGGACGTCAAGGATGTCGCGCTGACCATCAAGAAGGCGTTCTATCTCGCCGCAACCGGCCGGCCCGGGCCGGTGCTGGTCGACATCCCCAAGGACGTGACGCAGGCGTCGACCGAGTTTTCGTACCCGAAGACGGTTTCGCTGCGCTCGTACAACCCGGTGACCAAGGGCCACTCCGGCCAGATCAGGAAGGCGGTGCAGCTTCTGCTCGAGGCCAAGCGGCCGATGGTCTACGCCGGCGGCGGCGTCATCCTCAACAACGCATCGGCGCAGCTGACGCGGCTCGTGCGCCTGCTCGGCTTCCCCTGCACCAATACGCTGATGGGCCTGGGCGCGTTCCCCGGCACCGATCCGCAGTTCACCGGCATGCTCGGCATGCACGGCACCTACGAATCGAACATGGCGATGCAGCACTGCGACGTGCTGCTCGCGGTCGGCGCGCGCTTCGACGACCGCGTGATCGGCAATCCGGCGAGCTTCTTCCGCAGCGACCGCCGCATCATCCATATCGACATCGACCCCTCGTCGATCTCGAAGCGCGTCAAGGTCGACGTGCCGATCGTCGGCTACGTCAGCGAAGTGCTCGACGAGATGCTCAAGCTCATCGAGTCGTCGAACGTGCGGCCCGATCCGGCCGCGCTCAAGGTCTGGTGGGGCGAGATCAAGGAATGGCAGCGCAAGGATTGCCTCAAGTACGACAAGAAGAGCGAGCTGATCAAGCCGCAGTTCGTGGTCGAGAAGCTCTACGAGCTCACCGGAGGCGACGCCTTCATCACCTCCGACGTCGGCCAGCACCAGATGTGGGCCGCGCAGTACTACAAGTTCGACAAGCCGCGGCGGTGGATCAATTCCGGCGGCCTGGGCACGATGGGCTTCGGCCTGCCCGCCGCGATGGGCGTGCAGCTCGTCAATCCCGGCGCGACCGTCGCGTGCGTGACCGGCGAAGCGTCGATCCAGATGTGCATCCAGGAGCTGTCGACCTGCAAGCAGTATCACCTGCCGATCAAGATCGTGAACCTCAACAACCGCTACATGGGCATGGTGCGGCAGTGGCAGGAGTTCTTCTACGGCAACCGCTACGCCGAGTCGTACATGGACGCGCTGCCCGACTTCGTGAAGCTGGCCGAGGCCTACGGCCATGTCGGCATGAAGATCGAGAAGCCGGGCGACGTCGAAGTCGGCGCTGAAGGATGCGCTGAAGCAGAAAGAGCGGCTGGTGTTCCTCGACTTCATCACCGACCAGACCGAGAACGTGTTTCCGATGATTCCCGGCGGCAAGGGACTGACGGAGATGATCCTGGCCGAAGAGCTGTGAGGCGGCCGCGATGAGGCATATCCTTTCGATACTGGTCGAAAACGAGGCGGGCGCGCTGTCCCGTATCTCGGGGCTCTTCTCCGCGCGCGGCTACAACATCGAGTCGCTGACGGTGGCGCCGACCGAGGACGCGACCATGTCGCGCATGACGATCGTGACGGTCGGATCCGACGACGTGGTCGAGCAGATCACCAAGCAGCTGAACAAGCTGGTCGAAGTCGTCAAGGTGATCGACCTCACCGACGGCAATCACATCGAGCGCGAATTGATGCTGGTCAAGGTGCGCGCCGCGGGCAAGGACCGCGAGGAGATGAAGCGGCTCGCGGATATTTTCCGCGGCAACATCCTCGACGTGACCGACAAGAGCTACACGATCGAGCTGACCGGAACGGGGTCGAAGCTCGATGCGTTTTTGCAGGCCATGGAGCCCGGCGTGATCCTCGAGACCGTGCGCACCGGCGCGTCCGGCATCGGCCGCGGCGAGCGCATTCTCAGGGTTTGATACTCTGCTCAGGCTGCGCAGGGTTCCGCATATCGATCAGGAAGGAAACGAAAAATGATGAAGGTCTACTACGACAAGGACGCCGATCTGTCGCTCATCAAGGGCAAGAAGGTGACCATCGTCGGCTACGGCTCGCAGGGCCACGCGCACGCGCAGAACCTCAACGACTCCGGCGTCAAGGTCACCGTGGGCTTGCGCAAGGGCGGGGCGTCCTGGGACAAGGCGAAGAAGGCCGGCCTCAAGGTCGCCGAGGTCGCCGATGCGGTCAAGGGCGCCGACTTCGTGATGATGCTGATGCCCGACGAGCACATCGCGCGCGGTCTATCGCGACGAAGTCGAGCCCAACATCCGCAAGGGCGCGACGCTCGCCTTCGCGCACGGCTTCAACATCCACTACGGCCAGGTCCAGCCGCGCGCCGACATCGACGTCGTGATGATCGCGCCCAAGGCGCCCGGGCACACGGTGCGCTCGACGTACGTGCAGGGCGGCGGAACGCCGATGCTGATCGCGATCCACCAGGACGCGAGCCGCAAGGCGCGCGATCTCGCGCTTTCGTACGCCGCGGCGATCGGCGGCGCGCGCGCCGGCGTGATCGAGACGTCGTTCAAGGAAGAGACCGAGACCGACCTCTTCGGCGAGCAGGCCGTGCTGTGCGGCGGCTGCGTCGAGCTGGTCAAGGCCGGATTCGAGACGCTGGTGGAAGCCGGCTACGCGCCCGAGATGGCATACTTCGAATGCCTGCACGAGCTGAAGCTCATCGTCGACCTGATGTACGAGGGCGGCATCGGCACCATGAATTATTCGATCTCGAACAATGCCGAGTACGGCGAATACGTGACCGGACCGAAAATCATCAACGACGACACGAGGCAAGCCATGCGCGCCGCGTTGGCGCGCATCCAGAGCGGCGAATACGCCAAGGACTTCATCCTCGAGAGCCGCGCGGGCGCGCCGACGCTGTTGTCGAGGAGGCGCATGACGAGCGAGCATCCGATCGAGCAGGTCGGCGCGAAGCTGCGGGAGATGATGCCGTGGATTCGGAAGAACAAGCTCGTCGACCAGACCCGGAATTGAAGGCTGCGCTGCATGTCGACGCTTCGGGCTGCGCATCGCGTGCGGCATGCGCCTGATTCCGGAGACGTGCTGCGTTACTCGAGTCGGCAGCGCGGCTGGATCGGGCTCATCGGCCTCCTGCTCGCGCTGGTGATAGTCGCGCTCCTCGCCCAGAAGTTGCTCAAGACCTACGGCCTGATCCAGGATACCGAGCCCGGAGCGAAATCGACCGCCGGCCGCGGAGTGCGCGGACCCGGCGAAGCGAGCCCGGCGCCGATGGACGCGACTGAAGCGACACCGGCGCCCGCGGCGGCCATCGAGCGCGCGCGGGGATTGGAAAGCGCTGTCCAGCAGCAGGCGCAGGACATGAACAAGCGCATCGACGACGCGGCGAAGTAGCAGAGCTCCAGTCGATCACCATGAACGCTCCTATCCGCATCCCATCCTCGCACGCGAAGGCTGGCCGTTCATCGCGATATCGGTGCTCGCTGCACTCGCCCTGTCGCTAGCCGGCTGGTGGCTCGCGGCGCTGCCGGTATGGCTCATCGCCGTGTTCATCATCCAGTTCTTTCGCGATCCGCCTCGCGCCGTGCCCGCCGCAGCCGAACGCCATACTGTCGCCCGCGGACGGGCGCATCGTCCTCGTGGAAAAAGCGCGCGATCCCTATCTCGACCGCGACGCATTGAAGATCAGCGTGTTCATGAACGTCTTCAACGTGCATTCCAACCGCAGCCCCGTCGACGGCACCGTGCGCAACAAGTGGTATCACGCCGGCAGCTTTCTCAACGCGGCGATGGACAAGGCGTCGCTCGAGAACGAGCGCAACGCGCTGCACATCACGACCGCGGGCGGCGTCGACGTGACGTGCGTCCAGGTCGCCGGTCTGATCGCGCGGCGCATCCTTTGCTATGTCGGTCCCGGCGACACGCTCGCGCGCGGACAGCGC
The DNA here is from genome assembly GCA_963730465.1 of uncultured beta proteobacterium. GTDB lineage: Bacteria > Pseudomonadota > Gammaproteobacteria > Burkholderiales > Casimicrobiaceae > PALSA-1003. Next base: position 427,516 of record CAVSRR010000006.1, read on the forward strand.
TACGGATTCATTCGCTTCGGCTCGCGCGTCGACATCTATCTGCCGCCCACCGCGCGGCCCAGAATCGCCGTCGGCGACATGGCGAAAGCGACATCGACGATCATCGCCGAGACCGTCTAGCGATCCAGCCGTAACATTGTGTTGCAGTTCGGCCCCTGCTAGGCTAAGACCATGGTCGACATCAAGCAGGAGCGGGCGCTGGCCAAGAACCGGATTCGGCGGCGCGGCATCTATCTGATTCCGAATCTGTTGACCACCGCGGCGCTGTTTGCCGGCTTCTACGCCATCGTTCAGGCGATGAACGGGCGCTTCGATCGGGCCGCCATCGCGGTGTTCACCGCCATGGTGCTCGACGGTCTCGACGGCCGGGTCGCGCGCCTGACCAAGACGCAGAGCGCCTTCGGCGCCGAATACGACAGCCTCTCCGACATGGTGTCATTCGGCGCGGCGCCGGCGCTCATCATCTACGACTGGGCGCTGCGCGGCATGGGCAATTTCGGCTGGACCGCGGCTTTCATCTATGTCGCGGCGCCGCGCTCCGGCTCGCGCGCTTCAACACCATGCTCGAAGTCGCCGACAAGCGCTACTTCCAGGGATTGCCGAGTCCGTCGGCCGCGGCGCTGGTCGCGGGTTTCGTGTGGATCGTCGACGACTACGCGATCGACCCGGAGAGCGTGCGCTGGGCCGCGTGGGCCGTCACCCTGTTCGCGGGCCTGACGATGGTCAGCAATCTCAAGTACTACAGCTTCAAGACCATCAATCTTCGCCGCAGCGTTCCATTCGCGGTCGTGCTTCTCATCGTGCTTGCCATCGTGCTCGTCAGCTATCAGCCTTCGGTCGTGCCGTTTGCCGGCTTCGTCGTGTACGCGATTTCCGGATACGTGTGGTCGGCGTGGCTCGCGCTGAAGCGGCGTCGCGGCTGAGGATGTCCTCTGTGCAGCGGCGATTCGAACATCCAACGCTCGCCTGATCGCGCGTGTCGATACGCTGGCTGCTCCTGACTCTCCTGTGCGTGGCGCTGATTGCCGCGGGGCAGATATTGTTCAAGGTCGCGGCGGCGCAATGGCGCATCGACGGATGGTCGTGGACCACCGTGCGAGGCTTCCTGTCGCCGGCAATGGTCCTGGCGCTGATCGTCTATGGCGTGACAACGGTACTCTGGGTCTTCATTTTGCGCTCGGTTCCGCTGGCGTCCGCTTTTCCGCTCTACGCGCTGGTGTTCGTGCTGGTGCCGGTGACGGCGCATTTCGTCCTCGGCGAGCCCTGGTCGTGGAATGCGTTGATCGGCGCGGTGGTGATCATGCTGGGCGTGATCATCGCCGTCCGGTGACGATGAACGGCCGAACGTTGCGCGTTGCCGTCGTCATTCCGTGCTACCGCGTCCGCGCGCACATTCTCGATGTGATCCGCGGCATCGGCCCGGAAGTATCCGCCATCTACGTGGTCGACGATGCCTGTCCTGAGCGCGCCGCCGAGCTGGTCCGCGAGAAGTGCACCGACACACGCGTAGCCATCCTCACGCACGCCGAAAATCAAGGCGTCGGAGGAGCGATGAGGACCGGCTACGAGGCCGCGCTGCTCGATGGGGCCGACGTCGTGGTCAAGGTCGACGGGGACGGACAGATGGACCCCGCGCTCATTCCGCTCCTGCTCGCGCCGATCGACCGCGGCGAAGCCGACTACACCAAGGGCAACCGCTTTTACGATCTCGCTTTTCTCCGCGCGATGCCGAAGACGAGGCTGCTGGGCAACGCGATCTTGTCGCTCGTCAGCAAGATCGCCAGCGGATACTGGGACATCATGGATCCCACCAACGGCTATGTCGCCATTCACCGCACGGCACTCTCCGCGCTGCCGCTGGAGAAGCTCGATCGCGGCTATTTTTTCGAGTCCGACGTGCTGTTCCGTCTCTATACGATACGCGCGGTCGTCCGCGATGTGCCCATACCCGCGCGCTATGCAGGCGAGACGAGCAGCTTGAGCATCGGCCACGTCGCGGCGTCGTTTCCGTTCAAATACATCCGGGCAGCGTGCAAGCGCATCTTCTACGCCTATTTCCTGCGCGATTTCAACGCCGGCTCTCTTCAGCTTGCGCTCGGGTTGCTCATTGCGGGAAGCGGAGCGATCTATGGCGCGGCGCACTGGATCCATTCGTCGGTGGTAGGAGTGCCGGCGACATCGGGCGTCGTGATGATCGCGGCGCTGCCGGTTCTCATCGGCTTTCAGTTGTTGCTCGGCGCCTTGAGCTTCGACGTTCAGAACGTTCCGCGCGAGCCGCTGCAGCGGGGTGGCAGTCTTTTCTTCAACGGCGACCATTGATCGCACGGTCCGACGGAGTCCCGGCGGCTGCGTCGCCTGCACCGATGCGCGGGCACGCTGTTTCATTCGTGTCCACGCTCTGAGCCGCTAGTGCCGGTGTCCATACCCAGCGCATGTCCGGTGTGCGATGCGCGAATGTGCCGCTGGCGTCACGACTGGTGCTTCGCCTGCCCGGCGTGCGGATACCTGGCGTCGAATTTGACGCCGCACATCGACGATAGGGCGAGCTCGGAAGTACTCGACGAGGAACATCGGGCGCTTGCGCTCGTCAGCCTGCGAAGGAAAAACTTCGATCGAATCCTCGACAGGATCGACTCGATGACGTCGCCGGACCGGCGGTCTTTGCTCGAAGTGGGTTGTGCGCACGGCTGGTTCCTCGACGCGGCGGCACAACGCGGCTACGCCGTGCATGGCATCGAACCCGACGCGCCGATCGGCGCGCTCGCGTCGGGCAAAGGCCACGAAGTGACGATAGGTTTCTTCCCGGACGCGTTGCCGCCTGGAGCGCGCTTCGACGTCATCGTGTTCAACGACGTGCTCGAGCATTTGCCCGATCCTCGCGCCGCGCTGGCCGCCTGCCTTCGACGGCTGGAGCACGGCGGATTGCTGGTTCTCAATCTGCCGAGCAGCAACGGAGTGTTTTTCCGGCTCGCCGCGCTCCTCGATCGCGTCGGCTTCTCAGGACCCTTCGAGCGCATGTGGCAGAAAGGTTTTCCGTCCCCGCATCTGAGTTATTTTCATCCGGACGCCCTGACGCGCCTCGCGCAGCGCGAAGGATTCGCCGAGATCTATCACGGGGAGCTGGACACGCTGGATCGTCGCGGACTGTGGCAACGATTGAGGCTCGATCGCCGCTCATCGTTGCCAGGCGCGACGATCGCCTGGCTAGGCATCACGGCCCTCACGCCTTTGTCGGGCTTGTTTGCGTCGGATATCGCGCTGCAGATTTACAAACCCGTTGACGCCCGGGCGCCCGCGCCGTAGCGCCCGGGCGTCGCGCCCCGTGCTCTAGGCTCCGGGTTGGATGACGGCCACGACGAGGCCGCCGTAGCGCCAAACCGGGGACGTGTACTTGTCCCGGAAAGCGCCGATCGCGGGTATGGGCGGATCGTCGCCCTCGACGAACGATTCCCAGAAAAACGGCGTGCGTCAGTCGGAATCGTCGTGCGATGGCAAGCATGTCTTCGGCGGATCTCGCGTTTCGCAACGCGTCGTAGACCTCGACGTCGTGCCAATTCGCGGCGCGCGAGTAGCCAACGTAGCCGCTCGCGCCGGGACCGTTGAGCGTGAAGAAGCCGATTCGAGCGTCCGGAAGCGCGCCGTTCAGATACGCCGCGACGGCTCGATCGGGCAGGTAGGTCGCGACGTAGTCGGCTCGGGCCCGGCTATCGATCGTGCAAGTCACGCAGAGCGTCGCGTTGATCACGCCTCCGGCGCCCATGAATTGCAGGTTCAGCAGGCACAGCACCCCTCCCACCAACAGGAGCGCAATGCGCGCGACGCGCGTCGACGAGAAGATCTCCGAGCGCCCATGCGCCGAGCACGGTGATCAGGAACAGGAATGGGAACAGGTAACGCAAGTACGCCTGCTGGGAAAACACCCCTACGAAGAAGATCGCGGCAAGCGACAAGCAGAGCCACTGTGACAGCGGACGGCGCCTCGTGAATCCGAAGAAAATCAGCGGCAGCAGGAGGAGCCAGTGAAAGCCGGCGGCGCCGTCGAAACCCTCGATGAAACGACCGCTGGAGACAAATAGCTCATAGATGCTCAACGGCCGCAAGCGGCACCACGTACAGCGGATTGGTGAACGACTCCGCGGCGTCGAAGTAGGGCGAATGGAAGATGGCGTTCATGAACGGAAAGACGGGATTGCCGGTCCGTATCCAGGCGTTCACGTAAGGCCACGCAGCGACCAATGCCGCGAGAAGGATCAGCGACGAGCGCCCTGCGATCGATCGCGCGGGCGGCCCGCGGCTGGCGCAAGGCGGCATATCCGACGCAGAGGATCAGCGGCGCGATCCAGACCAATCCGATGAGCTTGGTCTGCATCGCGCCGGCGCACAGGACCGCAATCGCGACAAGGCTCGCCGCGGTTCGCGTCGCGACGTAGTCCAGGGTGAGCATCAGCGCGCCGAGCAGAAATGCGGCCAGCAGGTTCTCGACGAACAGCGTGCCGGTCTCGAGAAACGCGAGCGGTGTCGATGCGAGAAGGCAAACACACGCGAGCGCGATCTCCCTGCGCGCATACCGGGCGGCGAGCCGATAGGCGACCAGGCATGAGAGACCGCCAAAACACAAATTGAGCAATCGCGCCGCATTCTCGCCGCCGAGCATGTACGCCGCGGCAAATGCGTAGTCGGCGCCGATCGGCATGACGGCCCACGCATAACGCGTCACGTCGAAGGACCAGCGATGGTATTGCGAGAAAAGTCTCGCGAACTGCAGGTGCATGGTGTTCGCGTCGTAGCCGACGTCGGGCCTTGCCACGATGAACAAATGCAGCACGAGAACCGCAAGCAGCAAGCAGATCCATGCCCTCTCTGTGGCGAGCGCAGGAGCTCCGGGCCGGACGAGCGACTGTCGAATCGAGCTCAAAATCGACGAGGTCTGTCTCCACCCGATCGCAAGCGGCGCGACCAGGCCGACCACATAGACCGGAGCGAAGTGAACTCGCATCGACGCGGTGATCGCGATCAGCCCGATCCAGGCGGCAAAGCCAACCAGGATGTTGATGCACGGCGGAAGCGTGGTCGCCACATCATTGGCCAGATGATCGTCCAAGCGGTCGTGGCCGTCGCGACGCACCCATGCCAGGATGCGCGTTCCGACCACATGCGCGTTGAGCAGCATGGCCGCGACGACGGCCACGACTCCGGGTGTCAACAGCGCGCTCGCGACCAGCGAGCCTCCGAGGATCGCGATGGTGTGGACATGCCGCGGCCACAGAGTAGAACAGCGTCCAGAGCACGACCAGGCATATCGCTGTCACGGCGACGATGTCGCTGACGTCGACCTTCGGAGGCAGGCCGGCATATGCGAGCTGGAGCGCCCAGATCACGAGTGCGCCATGAAGCAGCAACGCCGCCGCGAGCAGAACCGTGAAGGCGCGGGAGCGTCGCATGGGTTTCAGATGATCGCTGCGCACCCGTGCATTGCGGGTGAGGTCCTGCCGGCGCGGGGCGATTGCGGGTGCGCGGCGGCAGGCGGCATCGGACGATTATGCCACCCGGCGGGGCGTTGCCGGGCGATGCGGCCGATGCGTTGCACGCCGCCGAAAATCCCGTTATAGTTAATCCATGAGCAGCTTGCGCGACTTTGCTTTCGCCATCTCGCGACTTTCTCCGATCGCCATCCTCGGCGGTCTGCTGCTGCTGCGCCCCGCGCGCAGATAACTCACACCCCTTTCGCAGTCGCCGTTCCTTGCCCGCCAAGTGCAGGCAGGGCCATCATCCATGAATGGAATCGTGCAGGAGCCGACCATGCCAGACCACTTGATCATATTCGACACGACGTTGCGCGACGGAGAGCAGAGTCCGGGCGCATCCATGACCGCAGAAGAGAAGATGCGCATCGCCAAGCAGCTCGAGCGGCTGAAGGTCGACGTCATCGAGGCGGGATTTCCCGCGTCCTCGAACGGGGATTTCGCCGCCGTCAGCGCCATCGCCAAGGCGATCAAGGGCAGCACCGTCTGCGCGCTGGCTCGCGCCAACGAAAAGGACGTGCGCCGCGCGGGCGATGCGCTCAAGGGCGCCAAGTCGGGCCGCTTGCACATCTTCCTCGCGAGCTCGCCGATCCACATGAAGATGAAGCTCCGGATGACGCCGGAGGAAGTGCTCGCACAGGCAGTCAAATCGATCGCCTGGGCGCGCGAATACACCGACAACATCGAGTTCTCGCCCGAAGACGCAGGCCGCTCGGAGCCGGATTTTCTGTGCACGCTCGTCGAGGCGACGATCGCGGCCGGCGCCACGACGATCAACATTCCCGACACCGTCGGCTACACCATGCCGTGGCAATTCGGCGAGCTGATCCGGAGCCTGCGCGAGCGCGTCCCGAATTCCGGCAAGGCCGTCTGGTCGGTGCATTGCCATAACGATCTGGGCATGGCGGTCGCCAACTCGGTCGCCGCGGTGATGAACGGCGCGCGCCAGGTCGAGTGCACGATCAACGGCCTCGGCGAGCGCGCCGGCAACGCGTCGCTGGAAGAGATCGTGATGGCGGTGAAGACGCGCAAGGACGTGTTCCCGTGCACGACCCGCGTCGACGCGACTCAGATCGTCGCGGCGTCGAAGCTCGTGTCGAGCATCACGGGCTTCCCGGTGCAGCCCAACAAGGCCATCGTCGGCGCCAATGCCTTTGCGCACGAATCGGGCATCCATCAGGACGGCGTGCTCAAGCATCGCGAGACCTACGAGATCATGCGCGCCGAGGATGTGGGCTGGGGCGCGAACAAGCTCGTGCTGGGAAAGCTTTCCGGCCGCAACGCGTTCAAGAACCGCCTCTCGGAGCTGGGCATCGAGCTCGGCACCGAGGATGCGGTCAATCATGCCTTCGCGCGCTTCAAGGAGCTCGCCGACAAGAAAGGCGAGGTCTTCGACGAGGACCTGCACGCGCTGGTCTCCGACGAGCAGGTGACGCCCGAGCGTGAGCATTACAAGCTGGTCGCGCTGAAGGTCGTCTCCGAGACCGGCGAGGTTCCCCATGCAAAGATCACGATGGGCGCCGGCGAAACGGAGCTCACCGCGCAAACGCGCGGTGACGGACCGATCGATGCGACATTCAAGGCGATCGAGCAACTGACGCATTCCGGCGCGGCGATGCTGCTGTACTCGGTCAATGCGATCACGACCGGCACCGATGCGCAGGGCGAGGTCACCGTGCGCCTGGAACGCGACGGGCGCATCGTCAATGGACTGGGGTCCGACACCGACATCCTGGTGGCATCGGCCAAGGCCTACATCAACGCGCTCAACAAGCTGCACAGCAAGCAGGAGCGACTGAATCCGCAGCTCGCGGCGTAGATCGGGTCTCGCAGGTCCATGCGCATGATGCCGACGGTGAACCCATCACGCCGGCACCTGCAACTTGTCGTGCCCGGAGCGCAGTATCACAATGGGGCTTCGCGTATCTAGCCGCTCCGGGAGCAGACAGTGAACGAAGGCTTGCGAACGGCTGAGAGCAAAGTCGCGGACGCCGACAGCGCCGGAGACCAGGCCGCGTTGCCATCCGGCATTCGTCTTGGCGACATCGAGTTGCCCGTGTGGCCCGAAGGCCAGAGCGTGGACCCGATGTCGGCGCCGCTGATGGCGATCACCACCTTCAAGGACTGGGAGACCTATCATCCGGCGTTGATCGCCGCGGCGCTCGAGGCGGAGCAGGACCCGCAATTCTGCGCGAGGCTTTTTCGCGGGGGCTGCGGCACGAAGGTCCGCAGGATTCCCCAGTGGCGTTCGACATCGGCGCAACTGATCCACGCTCGCGCGCTGACACTCGCCCATCGCACGCTCTCGCGCCGCGCGGTGTTCGCCGACGACAACTGGGGAAGCGTCTACCGCGACGGCGATCACTGCATGCCCCACAGCCATCTGCGCTCGGACGTCAGCCTCGTTTACATGCTCGATACGGGTGACGTCGATATGGACGATGAGCTCGCGGCGAGACTTTGCTTCGCCGATCCGCGCATCGATGCCTGTTGTCCGGACGAGCCGGGCCGCGTTACGCGTCACGTGATGCCGGTCATGACGCCCGGAACGATGCTCATCTTCTCGAGCGACTACCTGCACAGCGTCAATCCCTATCACGGCAAGCGCCCGCGGATCACGCTCTCCTGGAACATCACCCTCCAACGCCTGCCCGGGCGTCCGGGCGAGGGGTGGATGTAGCGCGGGCTAAGGGCCCATGGTGACCGGGACGGCGGCGCCGCCGTCTGCTATCATTTCCGCACTGCAGCAAATAGCGCGTCGCGCCCGAGTCGGGACGGGCCGACTTGGCAGCGTTGCTCTGCACCATGGCGGTGCAGCAACGTAACAACGCGAGGACTGAAATGAGTGCGCCCATCTACGGTCAGGGGATCGAAGTCATCGGCCGCGTGCCCCCCGAATACGCGCGGATCCTGAGTGCCGAGGCGGTGGCGTTTGCGGCCCGTCTGCAACGCGCCTTCGGCCGCCGCCGCGAAGAGTTGCTGACGCTGAGGGCGACGCGCCAGAAAGCCTTCGACGCCGGCAGCGCTGCCCGGCTTTCTCGAAGAAACCCGGGCGATCCGCGAGGCAAGCTGGGTTTGTGCGCCGATTCCCGACGACATTCAGGATCGCCGCGTCGAGATCACCGGCCCGGTCGACCGCAAGATGATCATCAACGCGCTCAATTCGGGCGCGAGCGTGTTCATGGCCGATTTCGAGGACGCCAACACGCCGAGCTGGGACAACAATATCCAGGGCCAGCTCAACCTCCGCGATGCGATCCGGCGCGAGATCGACTACGTCACGCCCGAAGGCAGGGCGTTACAAGCTGCAGCGAAAAAACCGCGACGCTATTCGTCCGGCCGCGCGGCTGGCACCTCCCGGAGAAGCACGTCATCGGTCGACGGCAAGCCGATCTCCGGTGGAATCTTCGACTTCGCGCTGTACTTTTTCCACAACGCCAAGGAGCTGCTCGCGCGCGGCAGCGGACCCTATTTCTATCTGCCCAAGCTCGAGAGCCACCTCGAGGCCAGGCTCTGGAACGACATTTTCATCGCGGCGGAGGATGAGCTCGGGCATCCGCCGAGGGACGATCAAGGCCACCGTGCTCATCGAGACCATACTCGCGGCGTTCGAGATGGACGAGATCCTGTACGAGTTGCGCGAGCATTCCGCGGGACTCAATTGCGGCCGCTGGGACTACATTTTCTCGTGCATCAAGAAGCTTCGTAACCATCGCGACTTTTGCCTTGCCGACCGCGTGCGGGTCACCATGACGACGCACTTCATGCGCTCGTACGCCGAGCTTTGCATCAAGACCTGCCATCGCCGCAACATTCATGCGATGGGAGGCATGGCGGCGCAGATTCCGGTGAAGAACGACGAAAAGGCCAACGCCGAGGCGTTCGCCAAGGTCAAGGTCGACAAGGAGCACGAGGCGACGATCGGCCACGACGGCACCTGGGTCGCGCATCCGGGCATGGTCCAGCTCGCGAAGGAAGTGTTCGACCGGCTGATGCCGACGCCGAATCAGATCGCCAGCAAGAAGCGCGAGGACGTGAAAGTCACCGCCGCCGATCTTGCTGAAGTTCGAGCCCGAGGCGCCGATCACCGAGAACGGGCTGCGGCTCAACGTCAACGTCGCCATACAGTACGTCGGCGCGTGGCTTGCCGGGCAGGGGGCGGTTCCGATCTTCAACCTGATGGAAGACGCCGCCACGGCGGAGATTTCACGCTCGCAGGTGTGGCAGTGGATACGCTCTCCCAAGGGCGTTCTCGACGATGGGCGCAAGGTGACCAAGGCGATGGTCGCAGCGATGATTCCGCAGGAGCTGCAGAAGATTCGCGACCTCCTCGGTGCGGCTTATGCCGAGGGAAAATATGACGAGGCCGCGACGATTTTCGCCGGCCTGGTCAACGACGACACGTTCGTGGAATTCCTGACGCTGCCGGCGTACGAGCGGATCGACTGAGTTTCGTCCAGCCTGCGGCGCCTCGGCGTTCGACGCTTCTCGTCACTCGATGCGGCACGCCTCGTCAAAGGCCAGTCGCGGAGCGCGCGGGCGCAGCTTTGCACGGGTCGCCATGCCCGAGATTGCAAAGGAAATTCGATCTGATCGTGCCGCCGGGGAAGAATGCCGCGTCGACCTTGGCATTGTCGAACCCCGACATCGGCCCGCAATCGAGCCCCAACGCGCGCGCCGCGACGATCAGGTAGCCGCCCTGCAAGGATCCCGTTGCGCATTGCCGTCGTCGAGGATCACGTCGGGATGATCCACGAATAGTCTTCTTCACGTCGGTCGCTCGGCGCAAGCACGACATCTTTGCGTAGAATTCCAGATCGTAGGCGACGATCGCCGTCGCCGGCGCCGCCATGGTCTTGTCGACATTGCCGGCATCGAGCGCCGGCCGCAGCTTCTCCTTCGCTGCCGCGGCTCCTCACGAACACGATGCGGGCCGGCGAGCAATTCGCAGACGTCGGTCCCCATTTCATCAGGTCGTAGATCGCGCGAAGCGTCTCATCGCTGACGGGCCGACCGTTCCACGACCGGTATGTCCGGGCGGTGCGGAATAGCTGATCCAGTGCATCGTCGGGCAGGCTCATGGACGCAAACTCTAGGTTGAAGGGATCATTGAGAGGCATTATCGCCGATATTGATTCAATTAATTGGACGCATGGCCTTGCGCCGGGTAGATTCGACGAACGGCGCAGTCTGGGCGCAACTTCTGCACCTTTCCCCGATCGAACTTTTGCGAATGATCCCGACTGGGTTTCCCGCTTGTAGCGCTGCAACGAGGAGAACGCAATGAATCTCAAGGGCACCAAGACGCACGACAATCTCAAGGCTGCGTTCGCCGGCGAATCGCAGGCGAACCGGCGCTACCTCTATTTCGCGAGCAAGGCCGACGTCGAAGGACAAAATGACGTCGCGGCCGTTTTCCGCTCGACCGCCGAAGGCGAGACCGGCCATGCGCACGGGCATCTCGACTATCTGGTGGCGGTGGGCGATCCCGCGACCGATCTGCCGATCGGCAAGAGCCGCGACAACCTCAAGGCCGCGATCGCAGGCGAGACGCACGAATACAGCGACATGTATCCGGGCATGGCCAAGTCGGCCCGCAGCGAGGGCTTCGACGAGATCGCCGATTGGTTCGAGACGCTTGCCAAGGCGGAGCGGTCGCACGCCAACCGGTTCCAGAAGGCGCTGGATTCACTCTCCGACTAGTTGTTATTGCGTCAGGGCGGGCAACGGATCGGGATTTGCCCGTGGGAGTTGCCCTGACGCAATAACTCCGCCGATTGGAGCGGCGTGCTTTGCCCGCCGCTCAATCTGCGGAAACGCGCCACGCGTGTTGCAAGCGCGAATCGTTCTCAGTCTTTTCTGACTATCCCCATGCGCGAAGGCAGTCTCGAGGCACCCACCCGCCATCCGCTGGACTGGCGCAACCCGGATTTCTACGACCAGGCGTCCGCCGACGCCGAGCTGGAGCGCGTCTTCAACATCTGTCACGGCTGCCGGCGCTGCGTCAGCCTGTGCAACGCGTTTCCCACGCTCTTCGACCTGATCGACGAGAGCAAGTCGGGCGAGATCGACGGCGTCGACAAGGCGGACTTCGGCAAGGTCGTCGATCAGTGCTATCTCTGCGACATCTGCTACATGACCAAGTGTCCCTACGTTCCGCCGCATCCCTGGAACGTGGATTTTCCGCACGTCATGCTGCGAGCCAAGGCGATCAAGTTCCGGCAGGGCGAGACGAATTTTCGCGACAAGACGCTCACCAGCACCGACCGCGTGGGCAAGCTCGCCACCATCCCGGTGGTCGTGCAGATGGTGAACAAGGCGAACAGGACGCCCGCGGTGCGGCGCGCGATGCAGAAGCTCATCGGCGTCCATGCCAAGCGCTGGTTGCCGCCTTACGCGACGCGCCGCTTCGCGAAGCTCGCGCCCGAGTCGAAAAGCTGGCCCGTCAAAGCGGGCGAGCGCACGCCCGGCAAGGTCGCGATTTTCGCGAGCTGCTACGTCAACTTCAACGAGCCGGGCATCGGCCTCGACCTGATCCGCGTCCTGGAGCACAACGAGATTCCGTACGTCCTGATCGAGAAGGAAGCGTGCTGCGGCATGCCCAAGCTGGAGCTTGGCGACCTGGATGCGGTGGAGCGGCTCAAGAACGCGAACATGCCCGAGCTCGCGCGACTCGCATCGGAAGGATTCGCGATTCTGACCCCGATTCCGTCGTGCACGCTCATGTTCAAGAGCGAACTTCCGCTGATCTTTCCAGGCGACGGCCAGGTCAAGGCTGTCGCTGAGGCGATGTTCGATCCGTTCGAATACCTGATCGCGCGCGACAAGGATGGCCTGCTGAAAAAAACATTTAGCACGCCGCTGGGCAAGGTCAGCTACCACGTCCCCTGCCATTCGCGCGTGCAGAACATCGGGCAGAAGACCCGCGAAGTGCTCGAGTGGATTCCGGACACCTCGGTCAACACGGTCGAGCGTTGCGCGGGGCACGACGGAACGTGGGGTGTCAAGACCGAGCATTTCGAGACAGCGATGAAGATCGGCCGGCCGGTATTCCGCCAGATGGAGCAGACCGCGCCCGACTACATCAGCTCCGACTGCCCGATCGCCGGACGCGCGATTTTGCAGGGGATCGAGGAGGCGGCGACTCCGGCGCATCCGAAAAAGGCGCATCCCCTGACGCTGCTGCGCATCGCGTACGGCCTGTCCGGCGACGGCGCGACGTCATAGGAGCACGATCGACCGTGCCCCGGATCACGCGCGAGAGCCTCCTCACGCTCGAGGCATATGCGAAGGAGCGCAAGGACTTCCGCGTCCGAGTCATCGCGCACAAGAAGCAGCGCACGATACATCTCGGGCCGCATCTGACGCTGCTGTTCGAGGACGAGCTCACCATCCGCTACCAGATCCAGGAAATACTGCGGGTCGAAAAAACCTTCGAGGAAGAGGCGATCCAGGACGAGCTCGATGCCTACAATCCGCTCGTGCCCGACGGCAGCAACTGGAAGGCGACGCTGCTGATCGAGTACGAGGACGTCGAGGAGCGCAAGCAGGCGCTATCGGCGCTGAGGGGTATCGAGGATCGGGTCTGGGTCCAGGTGGGAACGCTGACCGCGCGTTTACGCGATCGCGGACGAAGACCTGGAGCGCGAGAACGAGCAAAAGACGTCTGCCGTCCACTTCGTGCGCTTCGAGCTGAGCCGCGCCCTGATCGAGGACCTGAATCGACGGCGCCGCGCTCGCCATCGGCGTCGACCATCCGGCGTACGCGTTCACGTTGAGCGAGGTGGGCGAAGCGACACGCAAGGCGTTGCTCGCCGACTTGTCCGGAGCCTAGAGCGACAAGACGTCCGAAGACGACCAGCGCTCCCATGCTTCGCGCGTGATGCCGCGAATGCAGAATGGCTCGCGCTTGCCCGCGGTGCTCACGCATCGTCGTATGCAGGAGCCTCAAGCCGCATTTCTCCATGACCCTTCCCGATGCGGGATTGCGCACCAGGTGCGACGCCGTGACCTCGTCGCAATCGAGATAGCCGAACATCAGCGAAATCACGGCGCGCGTCGCTGAGGTCGCGAAACCCTGTCCCCAGTACGGCGCCCCGATCCAGTAGCCGAAATTCTCGTGCGCGTCGGCAATGGGCCGGGCCTCGATCGCGCCGACCAGCAGGCCGTCCTCCGCTCGCGTGATCGCATATACGTACGCGATGCCGCGCTCGCGCTCGACCTGGTGGGTGCTTATCCACTGCTCCGCCATCCCGCTCTCGTACGGATGCGGGATCAGCGCGGTGGTTTCCGCGACGGTATATTCACCGGCGAGCGCCCGCACGCGCGGCGCATCGTCCGGCACGAACGGCCGCAGCGTAACCGGGAGAGAGGTGACGCGCTCGGGTAGCAAAACCGGGCGGAGCGAAGTCAGTCTCGGAAGTTGCCGAACTGGAGCGGAAAGTCGGTGATCGTCTTCTTGATCAGCGCGATGGCGTCCTGCAATACGTCTCTTTTCGCGCCCGAAACGCGCACGGCGTCGCCCTGGATGCTGCCCTGGACCTTGAGCTTGCTGTCCTTGAGCGCCTTGACGATCTTCTTCGACAGCTCCTGCTCGACGCCGACGCGAACGGTGACTTTCTGCTTGACCTTGTCGTGGCTCATTTTCTCGATCGTCTCGAACTTGAGCGATCGGACGTCGACTCCGCGCTTGGTCAGCTTGCCCAAGACCACGTCCGTGACCTGGCGGAGCTTGAACTCGTCGTCGGCGAAGAGGGTGAGCTCCTTCTCCTTGTGCTCCACGCGCGAGTCGGATCCCTTGAAGTCGAAGCGCGTCGATATTTCCTTGTTCGCCTGCTCGATCGCGTTGCGAAGCTCGACCTGATCAACTTCTGAAATGATGTCGAAGGATGGCATGGTTCTGATCTGAGAGTGATGATGCGCGAACGCTAGCACGTTCGGCCACGGTGTGCGATAGGTCGCCCAAGGCGCGTCCGCATCGTCTAGAATGATGCGCTCCGCGCCGACCGAACGCCGCCCTCAGTTACCTCATGTCCAACATATTACAGAGCTTGCCCGTGGGCCAGAAGGTCGGCATTGCCTTCTCCGGCGGGCTCGACACCAGCGCGGCGCTGCACTGGATGCACGCGAAAGGCGCGCTGGCCTACGCGTACACCGCCAATCTCGGCCAGCCCGACGAGCCCGACTACGACGACATTCCGCGCCGGGCGTTGCAATACGGCGCCAAGGGCGCGCGGCTCATCGATTGCCGCGCTGCGCTGGTGGCCGAGGGCATCGCGGCGCTCCAGGCAGGCGCCTTTCACATCTCGACCGGCGGTGTGACTTATTTCAATACGACTCCCATCGGGCGCGCGGTCACCGGCACGCTGCTGGTGGTCGCGATGCGCGACGACGACGTGCACATCTGGGGCGACGGCAGCACCTTCAAGGGCAACGACATCGAGCGCTTCTATCGCTACGGCTTGCTCGCCAATCCTGCGCTGCGCATCTACAAGCCGTGGCTCGACGCAGCCTTCATCGCCGAGCTGGGCGGCCGCAAGGAGATGTCCGACTATCTCGCCCGCGCGGGCTTCGGCTACAAGATGAGCAGCGAGAAGGCCTATTCGACCGATTCGAATCTGCTGGGCGCCACGCACGAAGCGAAGGACCTCGAGTTTCTCGATCGAGGCATGAAGATCGTCCAGCCGATCATGTGTGCCGCCTTCTGGCGCGACGACGTGGCGGTCCCGCCCGAGACGGTGACGGTGCGCTTCGAAGAGGGCCGGCCCGTGGCGCTCAACGGCGTCGACGTTCGCGGACGATGTTGCGCTGATGCTCGAGGCCAACGCCATCGGCGGCCGTCACGGGCTCGGCATGAGCGATCAGATCGAGAACCGCATCATCGAGGCGAAGAGCCGCGGCGTCTACGAAGCGCCCGGGATGGCTTTGCTGCACGCCGCCTACGAGCGTCTGATCACCGGCATCCACAACGAGGACACGATCGAGCAGTATCGCGACCACGGACGCAGACTCGGCCGGCTGCTTTATCAGGGACGCTGGTTCGATCCGCAGGCGATCATGCTGCGCGAGAGCGCGCAGCGCTGGGTGGCGCGCGCGGTGACCGGCGAGGTCTCGCTCGAGCTGCGTCGCGGCAACGACTACACTATCCTGGATACGACGAGCCCCAATCTGACCTATCAGCCGGAACGCTTGACCATGGAAAAGGGCGCCGGATCGTTCTCGCCCGCCGATCGCATCGGCCAGCTCACCATGCGCAACCTCGACATCGCCGATACTCGCGCCAAGCTCGAGACCTACGCGAAGGCGGGGCTGCTCGGAGACGCCGGCAATGCGCTGTTGCCGCGGCTGACCGAGGATAAGCACTGACGCCGCGAGGGCGGCAGAACCTCAATCGACTCAGTCGATTTTCGCGCCCGTCTTGCTGATCACCGGCGCCCACTTGGCCGATTCGCTACTGATGAGACGGCCGAAATCCTCGGGCGTGCCGCCGACCAGCTCGAAGCCCTGCGCGTTGAGCGTGGTCTTTGACCGAAGGATCCTTGAGGATGGCGCCGATCTCGGCATTGAGCCGCTGCACGATCGGCTTCGGTGTTCCTGCGGCGACGAGCACGCCGTTCCAGGCGAGCGCTTCGAAGCCCGGATAGCCCGCCTCCGCGATCGTCGGGCAGGTCGGGCAGCAGCGCGAATCGCTTGGCCGTCGTTACCGCGATCGCGCGCAGCTTGCCTGCCTGGATCTGCGCCTGCAGCGGCTGCATGACCGCGAACATCATCTGCGTTTCGCCCTGGATCGTCGCGGTGACGGCGGGCGGTGATCCATTGAAGGGAACATGGACGATGTCGATGCCCGGCGGTCGATTTGAGCAGTTCCATCGTCAGATGCGACGAGCTGCCGTTGCCGACCGACGCGTAGTTGAGCTTGCCCGGATTGGCCTTGGCGTAGTCAACGAGCTCCTTGACCGAGTGGATCGGGAGCTGCCGCGTTGACCGCGAGCACGTTGGGCTGGCTCGAGGTGATGATCACCGCGTGCGAGGTCCTTCTGCGGGTCGTACGGGAGGTGCGCGTACAGATGCGGCCCGAACGCCAGCGGACCGTTGAACGACATCACCATGGTGTAGCCATCGGGCGCGGACTTCGCGACGAGGTCGGTCGCGACGGTCCCGCCGGCGGCGGGCCTGATTGTCGACGACCACGGGCTGCCCGAGCTTGTCCTTGAGGCGGTCGCCGATGATGCGCGCGAGCACGTCGAGCGAGCTGCCCGCGGGCGCCGCGACGACGAACCTGATCGGCTTGTCGGGCCAGTTTTGCGCCGACGCGTGAAACGGCAGCCAGCAGACAGTCCCGCGCACGCGGCGACCAGGAGGCAGATTCTCCGTAACGACATCGACAATTCCTCGGTTTACGCGGGGGTGTGGCAGACCGCTTCGATATTGTGGCCGTCGGGGTCGAGCACGAAGGCGCCGTAGTAGTCGGGATGGTAGATCGGGCGCAGCCCCGGAGGTCCGTTGTCCCGGCCGCCCGCGGCCATGGCCGCCTTGTAGAAGGCGTCGACCTGCGCGCGCGACTCGGCGCGAAAAGCGATGTGTATCGGCGGCACGTTCGGCGTCCCCTGGCCGATCCAGAAGTCCGGCTTGGGCGCGACGCCGAAACCGGCGGACTCATCGAACTCCATCAACATCGCGTAGCCCAGCGGCGCCAGCGCGGCGCGATAGAAGGCCTTGCTCTTCGCAACATCTGGAAACGTTGACACCTGAGTGATCGATCATTCTAGTCTCCGCAAACAGCCGCTTGACGCGCAGTCAGGCGGACACGCGTCCACAAACGAGATATTCGAGCAGCGCCTTCTGTGCGTGAAGGCGATTTTCGGCCTCGTCCCAAACGACGCTTTGCGGCCCGTCGATCACCGCGGCCGAAACTTCTTCGCCGCGATGCACGGGCAGGCAGTGCATGAACAGCGCATCCGGTTTCGCCTGCGCCATCATTTCCTCGTCGACTTCCCATTGCGCGAAATCGCGCTGGCGCTCCGCGTTTTCGGCCTCGAAACCCATGCTCGTCCATACGTCGGTCGTGACCAGATCCGCTCCGCGGCACGCCTGCATGGGATCGGCGAAGGACTGGAGCCGGGCTGGTGTCCAAAATGCCTGCTCGCTCGGGCTCGACCTCGTAACCGGGCGGAGTCGAAACGTGGACATTGAAATCGAACAGATGCGCGGCCTGCAGCCAGGTGTTGCAGACATTGTTGGAGTCGCCGATCCACGCCACGGTCTTCCCCTGGATCGATCCGCGATGCTCGACGTAGGTGTAGATGTCCGCCAATAGCTGGCACGGGTGATATTCGTTGGTCAGCCCGTTGATGACGGGAACGCGCGAATGCGCGGCGAAGCGCTCGATGATGGTTTGCGCGAAAGTGCGGATCATCACCACGTCCACCATCCGCGAGATCACTCGCGCGACGTCCTCGATGGGCTCGCCGCGCCCGAGCTGGGTGTCGCCGCGATTCAAGTTGATGGCGATGCCGCCCAGCTGGTTCATGCCGGCCTCGAACGAGACCCGGGTGCGCGTCGACGCCTTCTCGAAGACCATGGCCAGCGTGCGGTCGCGCAGCGGCTGGTAGATTTCGTAGCGCTTGAAGCGTTCCTTGATCCACCGCGTCCGCTCGAAAAGGTAGACGAGCTCGTCGCGCGTGAAATCCTGCAACTGCAGAAAATGCTTGGGAGCCACGGGTGTGCTCACGACGGCCACCAAACCTGTATTCGCTGAAAAAACAGCATTTTAGCACGCGCCTATCATCGATCCTGCTTGGTCCGATCCTATGCATCGTGACGCCTTCGTTCCGCGCGCTGCGTTGCCGAATCGTCGCCTGTGCAGTGCGCGCGTGCGGCCTTAGCGCTCGACGGTCGAAAAAAAAGCGCCGCAGGGCGCTTTTTTTCTCGGAGCTCGGAATGACCGCTCTACGGCAGCGCCTTGATGGCTTGCGCCAATCGCGTCTTGTTTCGTGATGCGGTGTTCTTGTGCACGATCTTCTTGTCGGCGATCCGATCGATCACCGATTGCTGTGCCTTGAATTCCTTGGTCGCGGCAGCCTTGTCGCCGCCGGCAATCGCCTTCTTCACCTTCTTCAGCGCCGTGCGCAAGCGTCGACTTGAGGCTCGCGTTGTGCTGCCGCCGCACTTCCGCTTGGCGGGCACGTTTGCGCGCTTGGGCAGTATTTGCCATGTTCGTGAATCCTTGATTGCGGGTTTTGTTGCCGATTGGAGGCGCTTCCGTACTTCGATGGAGCACCCCAAAAAGACCGGGCATAATAGCGGTTTTCCGGGTTTCGCGCAAGCCAAAACCCGCTCTGGCGGCTCTTCCAGTCCCTTATTGCTTCGTTTTGCTTCTTTTTCGTTTATTTTCTGTCGAATTTCCATCGATGTCCATGTGCACTCCGTCCGGCACCCGACCCGCGTGATCGTCGCATCGCACCTGCGCGCTTCAAGATGAATCTGCTCAAGGCGCTGTCGACCGTCAGCGCATTGACGCTGCTTTCGAGAATCACCGGCCTTGCACGCGAGAGCCTGAAAGCGGTCGGCTTCGGCGCCGGGCCTGCAGATGGATGCGTTCGAAGCGGCATTCCGTCTGCCCAATATCCTGCGACGCCTTTTCGCCGAGGGCGCATTCTCGCAGGCATTCGTCCCGATCCTCGCCGAGTACAAGAAAGCGCGAGGCGAGCAGGCGACGCACGATCTCGTCTCCCGCGTCGCCACGCTGCTGGCGGTGCTTTTGCTCGCGATCTCGGTGCTCGGCATCCTCGCCGCGCCATGGCTCGTCTATCTTCTCGCCGGCGGCTTCGCGCGCACGCCGGGCAAGGTCGAGCTGACGGCGGAGCTGATCCGGATCATGTTTCCGTATATTTTCTTCATCTCGCTGGTGTCGCTCGCCGGCGGCATCCTGAATGTTCACCGGCGTTTCGCGATTCCCGCCGTAACGCCGGTGCTGCTCAACGTATCGATCATCGTCGCGACCGTCTTTGTCGCGCCGCACTTCGATCCGCCGATCGTCGCGCTGGCATGGGGTGTCGCGGTCGGTGGCGCGGCGCAGCTTGCATTGCAGATCGTGCCGCTGGCGCGCCTTGCGATGCTTCCGCGACCGCGCTTTGACTGGCGCGACGAAGGGCGTGAGGCGCGTGCTGCGCGCGATGGGGCCTGCGGTGATCGGCGTTTCGGCGGCGCAGATCTCGACCCTGATCAACACGCAGCTCGCGGCCTATCTGGGTGACGGACGCATTTCATGGATCACCTACGCCGATCGCCTGATGGAATTTCCCAGCGCGATGCTCGGCGTTGCGCTGGGCACCGTCCTGCTGCCCAGCCTCGTCAAGCATCACCACGACGACAACCAGGAGCAGTATCGCGCGTTGCTCGATTGGGGCTTGCGACTGACGTTTCTGCTCGCGCTCCCCGCGGCGCTTGCGCTCGCGATTCTGTCCGTGCCCTTGATCTCGACCCTGTATCAATACGGCCGCTTCACGCTCAACGACGTGTGGCAGACGCGCGACGCGCTTCTGGGCTACAGCGTCGGACTCATCGGACTGATCGCGGTCAAGATCCTGGCGCCGGGCTTTTATGCGCGGCAGGACATGAAAACACCGGTGAAGATCGCGTTCCTGACCGTGCTGGTCACCCAGGCGCTGGCGGTCGCGATGATGTTCCGCATCGGGCACGCCGGCCTGACGCTCGCCACCTCGCTCGGCGCGTGCCTGAACGCGGCGTTGCTGTTCGTGACCATGCGCCGCCGCGGCATCTACGTGCCCAAGGCGGGATGGCTGCTTTTTCTGGCCGCATCGCCGTCGCGCTCGCAGCCCTGGGCGGCGTTCTGTGGTGGGCCGCCGGAGGTGACGCGTTCTGGGTCAATGCCGGCCTGTGGGCCAAGGTCGGGCGGCTGTCGCTGGTGATCCTTGCCGGCGTCGTCGCCTATTTCGCGGCGCTTTGGGTGTGCGGATTCCGGTTTGCCGATTTCAACCGGCGCGAGCACGCCTAGACGTGTCCTTCGTTCCGCGTCCCTAGCGCCGGCGGAACGGCGTCAGATCGAACGCCGAGCGCTCCGTTGATCAGCAAATCGGCCAGCACCTCGCCGATCACGCTCGAGAATTTGAACCCGTGTCCCGAGCACGGGCTCGCGATCAGCACTCGCGGCTGGTCGGGGTGTCGATCGATCCAGAAGTGCTCGTCCGGCGTATTGGTGTACATGCATACCTCGGTCGTAGCGCAGCGGGCCGTCCGCGTCCGGCACGAACCGTCCGCGCCAGCGCGCGCACCGCGGACACCTCGCTGTCGCTGACGTCGCGGCGCAGACGATCCGGATCGGCGATCTCGCCGGCGTGATGGAGCGCCAGCTTCACGCCGTCGCCCAGATCGGGAAATCCGTAGAAGAACTCGCGCGGCGCGCTCTCCCACAAATGAATCGGGCACCGCGCGGGCGCGAAGATCGCCGGATCCGAGCGGGGAGTGAACCAGCACAAGACCTGGCGCTCGACGGACAGCGGCAGATTCAAATCCGGGCACCAGCGAAGGAATCCAGGCTCCCGCGGTCAGGAGCAGTTGCCCGGCAAGGTATTCGCCACGATCGGTGCGCACCCGAACGCCGTCGCCGTCGCTCCGCCAGCCGGTCACGCGCTCGTCGTAGCGCAGCGTCGCGCCATGCGTTTGCGCGAGCGTGAGGTGCGCGCCGACGCAGGCCTCCGGGAAGAGAATGCCCGCGCGCGGCTCCCATAGCGCGACCATGTCATCGGCCGGCCGCAGTGCGGGGAAGCGCGCCGACACGTCTGCGGCACGTCAGCAGCTCGTGCGGGAGCCGATGCTGCTCGGCGCTCGCTCGTGCTCCGCGCACGAGCACGCCGTCGGGTCGGCCGATCATCAGTCCGCCGGTGATCCGCAGGAGCTCCTGCCGGACAAACGCTCGAGCTCGTTCCAGAGCTCGTACGCGCGCTGCACGAGCGGCACATACAGCGGATGCTCGAAGTACGCTTCGCGGATGATGCGCGTCTGCCCGTGGGAGGAGCCGAGCGAGTGCGGCGGCGCTGAAACGGTCCAGCCCGAGCACGCGACGACCCTGTTGCGCGAGGTGAAAGGCGGCGGCGCTGCCCATCGCGCCCAGGCCGACGACGATCACGTCATAGGATGTCCGCCATGTCGTGACGAAGCAGATGAGGATCGGCACGGAGATCGCCGCGCCCTGGGCACCGTCGTCTCGCCGGGGCGCCGGCCACACTTCGCGGGCGGTAGAGCGAGAAAGGGCGGCGAGCAGGATGCTTTGAACCTAGTCTTGTCCGCCGGCCTTGCGGTAGGGGCACTTCACCCGCGTGCATTCGGCGTACAGATAAAGCGCGTGCTCGCTGATCTCGAAGCCGCGCTCGCGCGCGATCTTGATCTGGCGCTTCTCGATCTCGGGATCGAAGAATTCCTCGACGCGGCCGCACTGCAGGCAGACCAGATGATCGTGGTGTCCGCCCTGGTTGAGCTCGAATACCGCCTTGCCGGATTCGAAATGGTGGCGCACGAGCAATCCCGCCTGCTCGAACTGCGTGAGCACCCGGTAAACCGTCGCCAGTCCGACATCGAGGCCTTCGGCCAGCAACTGCTTGTAGACGTCCTCCGCGGTCAGGTGCCGGACCTTGCTGGTCTCGAAGAGATTGATGATCTTGAGCCGCGGCAGCGTCGCCTTCAATCCGGCGTTCTTGAGGTCGTGCTGGGTCGACATGGCGGTTCGCGGGAGGGGAATGGGCGGCCAGGGATCGCGGACGCACGCCTTACTATGATATAGTTTCCGGTCGTTTTTCGCAGCGGAAGCTCAATCTAATGCGCGCATTATTTTGCGCCACGGCCGTCACCCTGATGCTCGCGGGGTGCTCATGGCTACCGAGGCTCGGCGTCTACAAGCTCGACGTCAACCAGGGCAACTACGTTACCCAGGATCAGGTCGACAAGCTCAAGGTCGGGTCAGACGCGACAACAGGTACGCGTCGCCATTGGAACGCCGATGCTGACGGACCCCTTCCACGCCGATCGCTGGGACTATCCCTACCAATTCGTCAGGCTCGGGCAGACGCTGGAGCGCCGGCAGTTCACGGTTTACTTCGTGAACGACAAGCTTGCGCGCTGGGAAGGCGACGAGATGCCGCCGCCGCCAGTGGAAGTCGCGCGCAGCCGGGGGTGGAGACGCGGTGCTCGACAAGTCCATATCGACGGCGCCCAAGACCGGCGACGAAAACTGGTTGCAGCAGCTCTTCAGAAAGATGGGTTTGTGGCAGTACTCGCCGGTCCGCTGCCGGTTCGCGTGGCGATCGCAGGCAGCGGCGGCCGGATGGGGCAGGTGCTGATCGACGCGGTGCTCGGTGCGCGCGATCTGACCCTTTCGGGCGCGCTGGAGATCTCCGGAAGCGCGCTGCTGGGCAAGGACGCGGGCGAGCGCTCCGGCCGGGTCACGGGCGCGAGCGATCACGGCAGATGTCGCGGCCGGCGTTCAGGGTGCCGACGTGCTGATCGACTTTACCCGCCCGGAAGCGACGCTCGCCAACCTGGCGGCGTGCGCGGATGCAAAGGTCGGCGCGGTCGTGGGCACGACCGGACTCTCGGTCGCCGACACCGAAAAGATGCGCGGCTTCGCGCGCATCATTCCCATCGTTTCCGCCCCCAACATGAGCGTCGGCGTCAACGTGCTCATCCGGCTGGTAGAGGTCGCGGCGCAGAGGCTCGGCGACGACTACGATGTCGAGATCGTCGAGATGCACCATCGGCACAAGGTCGACGCGCCTTCGGGCACCGCGCTCAGGCTCGGCGAGGCGGCGGCGACGACCTTGGGTCGCGATCGTCAAGTCGGTGGGCGTGTACGCACGCGAAGGCGTCACCGGCGAG
The DNA here is from genome assembly GCA_963730465.1 of uncultured beta proteobacterium. Classification (GTDB taxonomy): domain Bacteria; phylum Pseudomonadota; class Gammaproteobacteria; order Burkholderiales; family Casimicrobiaceae; genus PALSA-1003. Next base: position 450,927 of record CAVSRR010000006.1, read on the forward strand.
CGTCCGCGCACGGGCCATCGGCTTCGCCTCCTTGCGCGGCGGCGACGTGGTCGGCGATCACACGGTCATCTTCGCGGGCGAGGGCGAGCGCATCGAGCTCACGCACAAGGCCGGCTCGCGCATGAACTTCGCGCAAGGCGCGCTGCGCGCGGCGCGCTTTGTCGCGTCGAGGCGCAACGAGCCTGGCCTGTACGACATGCAGGATGTGCTGGGCCTGCGCTAGACGGCGGCGAGGCGATGCGCCGATGAGCGGTCGCGCATCCCTTCGATCTGAGCGGCCGCCGCGCCCTGGTGACGGGCTCCGGCGGCGGTCTCGGATTCGCGATCGCGCAGGGCCTGGCGCGCGCCGGCGCTCACGTCATCCTGAACGGCCGCAACGTGGAAAAGCTCGGCGCCGCGTGGCAATCGCTGGATCGCGACGGACTCGTCGCGCACGCCGTGCCGTTCGACGTCACCGACGCTGCGGCCGTCGACGCCGCCATCAAGGATATCGAGCACCGCATCGGGCCGCTCGACATCGTCGTCAACAATGCCGCGATGAACCGGCGCCAGCCGCTCGCCGATGTCAGCGACGCGCAATGGCGCGAGTTGATGGCGGCCAATCTCGACGCGCCCTTTTTTGTCGCGCGCGCGGTCATTCCCGGCATGAAGTCGCGCCGTCGCGGCAAGATCGTCAACATCTGCTCGCTGGCGAGCGATATCGGCCGCCCGAACATCGTTCCCTATGCGACGAGCAAGGGCGGCCTCAGGATGCTGACCCGCGCGCTCGCGGTCGAGCTCGCGCCTCACAACGTGCAGGTCAACGGCATCGCGCCGGGATTCTTCAAGACCGACATGAATGCGCCGCTGGTTGCGGATGCGGAATTCTCCGCGTGGGTCGCGCGGCGCACGCCGGCGGGGCGCTGGGCCGAGCCGCCCGAAATTGCCGGCGCCGCGGTGTTCCTGGCGTCGGGCGCCGCCGACTACGTCACCGGTCACATCCTGTATGTCGACGGGGGCTTCAGCGCGGCGTACTAGCGGCGCGAGCCTCCGGGCGAGGGGCCCCGTGCGAAGCACGGGGATCGACCGGGAATTGCGAGTCGACGCGGAAGGCCGACGCGCGTCGATCGACATCTCGGTGCAATGCAAGGAGGCCGCGGCGCGAGCCTCCGGGCGAGGGGCCCCGCGCGAAGCACGGGGATCGACCGGGAATTGCGAGTCGATGCGGAAGGCCGACGCGCATCGATCGACATCTCGGTGCAATGCAAGGAGGCCGCGGCGCGAGCCTCCGGGCGAGGGGCCCCGCGCGAAGCACGGGGATCGACCGGGAATTGCGAGTCGACGCGGAAGGCCGACGCGCGTCGATCGACATCTCGCGACGATGCAAGGAGGCTTCGGCGGCGGTCTCACCGTCCACCCTGTTAGCGGCAAGCTCGCGCGTGAGGTATAATTCGTCGCTTCCGAGAGCGGGGAAGCCACTACTGGCCTCCCCGCTTATCACGTCTACTGCCCGATTCGAGGAAACACGCCGTGTCCGCCGCCCACGTCCCCGCGATCCTCGCGCTCGCTGACGGGACCGTGTTTCGCGGCCGGTCCATCGGCGCGGCCGCAGCCAGCGCCGGCGAGGTGGTGTTCAACACCGCCATGACCGGCTATCAGGAAATCCTCACCGATCCGTCTTACGCCGGCCAGATCGTCACCCTGACCTATCCGCATGTCGGCAACACCGGCGTCAACCCCGAGGACGTCGAATCGAAGCGCATCTTCGCCGCGGGCCTGGTGATCCGCGATCTGCCGGCCCTGGCATCGAACTGGCGCAAGATGCTCGATCTGTCGTCCTATCTGCGGGAGGCGGGCGTCCCCGGCATCGCCGACATCGACACCCGAAAACTGACACGGATGCTGCGCGAGCAAGGCGCGCAGAACGGCTGCATCATGGCGGGAACAGGGTCCGACGCGCCCGACGAAAAGAAAGCGATCGCGATCGCGCGCGCCGCGCCGTCCATGGCGGGGCTGGACCTCGCCAAGACCGTCAGCTGCGCCACGCCGTACGACTGGTCGGGCAGCACGTGGGCGCTCGGCGTCGGCTATCGCGCGGGAGGAACGCCGCGATTCCACGTCGTCGCCTATGATTTCGGCGTCAAGCACAACATCCTGCGCATGCTCGCGGAGCGCGGATGTCGTGTGACCGTGGTGCCGGCCGCAGACTCCCGCGCGCGATGCGCTTGCGCTCGAGCCGGACGGCGTGTTCCTGTCCAACGGTCCCGGCGATCCCGAGCCCTGCGACTACGCGGTCGATGCCATTCGCGCGTTTCTCGCCGCGGGCACGCCGACGTTCGGCATCTGCCTCGGCCATCAGCTGCTCGGTCTCGCCGCAGGCGCGCGCACTACCAAGATGAAGTTCGGCCATCACGGCGCCAACCATCCGGTCCTCGACAAGGACACCGGTCAGGTGCTGATCACCAGCCAGAACCACGGCTTCGCCGTCGATGCCTCGACGCTCGCGGCCAACGTTCGGGTGACGCACGTTTCGCTGTTCGACGGAAGCCTGCAGGGCATCGCGCTCAGCGACAAGCCGGCATTCAGCTTTCAGGGTCACCCGGAGGCGAGCCCCGGTCCGCACGATCTCGCCTATCTCTTCGATCGCTTCGTGACCATGATGGAGCGTCGGACGTCGGTGCCGGAGCCGCTATGAGCGCGATCGAGCTCTACGGATGCCGCGGGTGCGGGTCGGCCGTGATCGAGGCGCTGCTCGAGCGCGCGGGCGTCGAGTTCAGCGTATCACGAAGTCGCGCCGTGGAAGCCCGGAGCCCGCCACGCGACGCGCTGAAGGCGATCAATCCGCTGGCGCAGGTGCCGACGCTCGATGCTCGCCGACGGAACGGTCATGACCGAGAGCGCGGCCATGATCGTCGCGCTCGACGAAGCGCATCCCGCGGCGCGCATCCTTCCGCCGCACGGCGATGCGCGGCGGCCGGTGGCGCTTCGCTGGATCGTGTTCATCGCCGGCAACATGTATCCGGCGATCAGCGTGCGCGATTTTCCCGAGCGATGGGTCAAGAGCGATACGGCGTGTGCCGAGCTCAAGGACGGCGCGGTGGATCGCCTCAAGGCCTATTGGACGATGCTCGAGGACGCGCTGCAGCCGGCGCCGTTTCTTCTGGGCAAGGAGATGACCGCGCTCGACTTGTACGCGGCGATGCTGGCGCGCTGGAGTCCTGGCCATGCGTGGATCGATCAGCACTGTCCGCGCATGGCCGCGGCGATCGCGCTGGCCGAGCAGGACCCGATCGTCGCCCGCGTTTGGGCGCGCAACTTCAAGAAGAGCTGATGCCCAAGCGCACCGACATCGAATCGATCCTGATCATCGGCGCCGGCCCGATCATCATCGGTCAGGCGTGCGAGTTCGACTATTCGGGCGCGCAGGCGTGCAAGGCGCTGCGCGAGGAGGGATACAGGGTGATCCTGGTCAACTCCAATCCGGCGACGATCATGACCGACCCGGAGATGGCCGACGCGACCTACATCGAGCCGATCACCTGGCAGATGGTCGCCAAGATCATCGAGCGCGAGCGTCCGGACGCACTTCTTGCCGACGATGGGCGGGCAGACCGCGCTCAACTGCGCGCTCGACCTCGCGCGCGAGGGCGTGCTCAACAAGTTCGACGTCGAGATGATCGGCGCGACCAAGAAAGCCATCGACAAGGCCGAGGACCGCGAGAAGTTCAAGGCGGCGATGACGCGCATCGGCCTCGGCTCGGCGCGCTCCGGCATCGCGCACAACCTCGAGCAGGCGCTGGAAGTGCAGGGCGACATCGGCTTCCCCGCGGTGATACGGCCGTCGTTCACGCTCGGCGGCACCGGCGGCGGCATCGCCTACAACAAGGACGAGTTCGTCGAGATGTGCAAGCGCGGGCTCGACTCGTCGCCGACGCACGAGCTCCTGATCGAGGAATCGCTCCTCGGCTGGAAAGAGTTCGAGATGGAGGTGGTGCGCGACAAGAAGGACAACTGCATCATCGTCTGCTCGATCGAGAACCTCGACCCGATGGGCGTGCATACCGGCGACTCGATCACGGTCGCGCCGTCGCAGACGCTGACCGACAAGGAATATCAGATCATGCGCAACGCGTCGATCGCGGTGCTGCGCGAGATCGGCGTCGATACCGGCGGCTCCAACGTGCAGTTCGCGATCAATCCCGACGACGGCCGGATGATCGTGATCGAGATGAATCCGCGCGTGTCGCGCTCGTCGGCGCTCGCGTCCAAGGCGACGGGATTTCCGATCGCGAAGGTCGCCGCCAAGCTCGCGGTCGGATACACGCTCGACGAACTGAAGAACGACATCACCGGGGGACAGACGCCCGCGTCGTTCGAGCCCACCATCGATTACGTCGTCACCAAGGTGCCGCGCTTCGCCTTCGAGAAATTCAAGCAGGCCGACGACCGGCTGACCACGCAGATGAAGTCGGTCGGCGAAGTGATGGCCATCGGCCGCACCTTCAAGGAATCGCTGCAGAAGGCGCTGCGCGGCCTCGAGACCGGCGTCGACGGCTTCAATCTCAAGACGGTCGATCCCGACACCATCGCCGACGAGCTTGCCTATCCGCGCGCCGAGCGCCTCTGGTACGTCGCCGACGCGCTGGCGATCGGCATGTCGCTGGAAGAGGTCTACGCCCACACCAAGATCGATCGCTGGTTCCTGGCGCAGATCAAGGAAATCGTCGACACCGAGCTCGACGTCGAAAAGGGCGCGCTTGCGGATATCCCGGCCGAGCGCCTGCGCGCGCTCAAGCGCATGGGCTTTTCCGATCGCCGCCTGGCGCACTTAACCAAGTCCACCGAGACCGAGGTGCGCGAGCGCCGTCACGCGCTCGGCATCCGCCCGGTGTACAAGCGCGTCGACACCTGCGCCGCGGAATTCTCGACGCGCACCGCCTACATGTACTCCACCTACGAGGAGGAGTGCGAAGCGGCGCCGACGGACCGGAAGAAAGTCATCGTCCTCGGCGGCGGCCCGAACCGCATCGGCCAGGGGATCGAGTTCGACTACTGCTGCGTGCACGCCGCGCTTGCGCTGCGCGAGGACGGCTACGAGACGATCATGGTCAACTGCAATCCGGAGACCGTCTCGACCGACTACGATACTTCCGATCGCCTGTATTTCGAGCCGCTGACGCTCGAGGACGTGCTCGAGATCGTGCACATCGAGAAGCCGTTCGGCGTGATCGTGCAATACGGCGGGCAGACGCCGCTCAAGCTCGCGCGCGATCTCGAAAAATTCGGCGTGCCCATCATCGGCACGACGCCGGACATGATCGACATGGCCGAGGATCGCGAGCGCTTCCAGCAGATGCTGCACCGGCTCGATCTGCGGCAGCCGCCCAATCGCACCGCGCGCACCGATGCCGAGGCGCTCGAGGCCGCGACGGCGATCGGATATCCGCTCGTCGTGCGCCCGTCCTACGTTCTCGGCGGCCGCGCCATGGAAATCGTGCACGAGCAGCGCGATCTCGAGCGCTACATGCGCGAGGCGGTGAAGGTGTCGAACGACTCGCCGGTGCTGCTCGACCGTTTTCTCAACGACGCGATCGAGGTCGATGTCGACGCGCTGGCCGACGACAACCCGGACGGCAAGGACGTCGTCATCGGCGGCATCATGGAGCACATCGAGCAGGCGGGCGTTCATTCGGGTGACTCGGCGTGCTCGCTGCCGCCGTTTTCGCTGTCTCCCGAGCTGCAGGCCGAGCTTCGCCGGCAGACGGTGGCGATGGCGCACGGCCTCAACGTCGTCGGGCTGATGAACGTCCAGTTCGCGATCCAGTTTCCGCGAGAACAACGGCGGCCAGGGCGTGGTCTACGTGCTCGAGGTCAATCCGCGCGCATCGCGGACGGTGCCCTATGTGTCCAAGGCGACCGGCAGGCCGCTGGCGAAGATCGCCGCGCGCTGCATGGTCGGCCAGACGCTGAAGAGCCAGGGCATCGCCGGCGAGGTCGTGCCGCCGTACTTCTCGGTCAAGGAAGCGGTGTTTCCGTTCATCAAGTTTCCGGGCGTCGACACCATACTCGGGCCGGAGATGAAGTCCACCGGCGAGGTCATGGGCGTGGGCGACACCTTCGCCGAGGCGTTCCTCAAATCGCAGCTCGCGCGCGGGCGTGCGTCTGCCGAAATCGGGCAACGTGTTCGTCAGCGTCAAGAACCCGGACAAGCCGCGCGTGCTCGACGTTGCGCGCACGCTCGTCGGGCTCGGGTTCACGCTGGTGGCGACGCGCGGCACGGCGGCGGCGCTGGCCGCGGCGGGCCTGCCGGTCGCGGCGGTGAACAAGGTCGCCGAGGGCCGCCCGCACATCGTCGACATGCTGGTGAACGACGAAATCGCGCTGGTGATCAACACCGTCGAGGAGAAGCGGAGCGCCATCCAGGACAGCTACGTCATCCGCCGCGCCGCCCTCAACGATCAGGTGCCGACCTACACCACGATCGCCGGAGCGCGCGCCGCGGCGACCGGCATGCAGGGCCTGCGCGAGCTGATCCCCTATTCGCTGCAGGCCCTGCACATGCGACTACACTGAGGCGGCTGCATTGAAGCCGACTTTGCGTTAAAATTGACGTGCAGTCGACGATGGCCGGGCGCGGCGTTGCCGTGACCGGTCTTTTATTTGGTAGCACTTGGTAGCACCCGCTGGCGCCTCATCGCGTAGATCATGAGCAAAATTCCCCTGACCATCTCCGGTGCCGAAAAGCTCAGAAGCGAGCTGCAGCGGCTGAAAAGCGTCGAACGTCCGGCCGTCATCGCCGCCATCGCCGAGGCGCGCCTGCACGGCGACTTGTCCGAGAACGCGGAGTACGACGCCGCCAAGGACCGGCAAGGCTTCATCGAGGGCCGCATCGCGCGCATCGAGGAGACGCTCGCGCGCGCGCATATCGTCGATCCAGTCGCAGGTCGACGGCGAGGGCCGCATCGTTTTCGGCGCGACCGTGGATCTCGAGGATCTCGAGCTCGGGACCGAAGTGCGCTACCAGATCGTCGGCGACGATGAGGCCGACATCAAGGCCTACAAGATCTCCATCGAATCGCCGATTGCGCGCGCGCTGATCGGCAAGGGCGCCGGCGACATCGCCGAGGTGCAGGCGCCCGGCGGCATCCGCGAGTACGAAGTGCTCGCCGTTCGCTACATCTGACGCCGGATCGACTCGCGCTCGGGCCGTCCAGGCCGGCCTCGCGCATCAGGGAGTGCGGCGACGGCGCCGTTCGCGCGACGCCGGCGCCGAGGGCACGCCCTTCGGCCCGCGGCGGCCTGAGGCCGCAGCCGTCGACGGCGGTCGGGCCGGCGTCCGCGCGGCGGGGCTACGTGGCCGTCGCGCCTGGGGTGCCGATTTCGCCATGGTCTTTCCTCCCGCCTTGCCTTCTTTGCTCGCCTCCCGCATGTTCCCGGCCTGCCTGCCGCGCGCGGTAGCTGGACGCGCGCTTTCCGGACGCCGACGTTCCGCGTGGCTTCGGCTTCGCCACGGGCTCCTTCGGCGCAGGACGCCACAGGATAATGAGCTTGCCGATGTGCTGCACCGGAGCCGCGTCCAGCTTGGCGCAGATCTGCCCCAGCATCGCTTCGCGCTCGCCACGGATGTCGCTGAACGCGCGCACCTTGATCAGCTCGTGCGCTCGCAGATTGACGTCGATCTCACGCAAAACCGCGGGCGTCAGCCCGTGCTGTCCGATCGCGACGACGGGATGGAGATGATGCGCCTTGGCGCGCAGCGCGCGCCGCTCGGCCGGTGTGATGGTAAGCATGCGCCAGTGTAACGGATCGGCGCATCCCGCGACGACGTAGTCCGCCGAGGACCTCGCCGTCAACTCTGCGCGCCGCTAGGATAGGGCGATGTTCTTTCGCATTCGCACGACGGCCATCGTCAGCGAGCCCGCGAGCGGAATGTCGAAGCGCTCGACCGCGCTCGAATCCGAACGCCGCATACAGAGGCTCGCCACCGAGCGTTGCCACCAGTTCCATGCGCGTGAAGCCAGCGTCAGCCGCTGCCTGCTGAGATTGCCGCATCAGCGCCGCGCCGATGCCGCGGCGCGCATGGGCGGGATGGACGAAAAAGGCGCGGATTCTCGCGGGATCGCGCGCCGGGTCGAGCGCGCTGTCGGCGCTCGGTCGCGTCGGCCGCGAGCGGCTCCGAAGAGCGTCTTGCGCCGGCTCCAGCCTCCGCAGCCGGTGATCGTCGCATCGTCGGTCACCACGAAATAGGTGCCGTCGGCGAAGAGCTCGCGTGTCGACCGCGAACGACCGATCCGAGCGCCGCATCGATCTGCTGCAGCGAATAAAAGGGCAGAAGGAGCGTGCGCGCCGAGATCGGCGATCAATGACCTCGATCGCTGCGACATCGTCGAGGCGCGCAGGACGAAGATCGACGCTCATCGGGACGGAGCGCGTCATTTCGCGGCGCCGTGCTCGACGCCGCCCAGTCGTTCGCGGACGAGCCGCGACGCGAGAGCACGCGAACGCCGAGTTGGCAAGCGAGCGCGCGACCGCCATCGGCCATGACATCGCTGTGGTTCCATCGGAACGCGGCACGCGGCAGCGAGGCGAGCGGGCGCATCCAGGGCTTCGTCGTGACGACGGACGTCACCAAATCCATCATGCAAACACGAGTCGCCGAAAATCGGTGGACAGCGGCACGGTGCGTCAGGCAGGATCGGCGGGCACACGGTTGGAGACTTCGACCAGATTCTGGTCCGGATCGCGGAAATAGAACGATCGCAGCCGCGTCGTCGCGCCGGTGCGGTCCACCGGGCCGAGCAGGATGTCCACGCCCTGCGCCCGGACATGGGCCATGCATTCATCGAGCGGCAGCGACGTGAAGAGGCAAAAATCCGCCGAGCCGGGCACAGGGCGATGCGCGTGCGGGACGAATTCGCGGCCGGCGAGGTGCAGGTTGATCTTCTGGCTGCCGAAGGCGATGGCCTTGCGTCCCTCGCCGAATGAAACCACCGTCATGCCGAGAACGCGCTGGTAAAACGCGCACGCCTCGTCGATGCTCGCCACGGTCAGCACGAAGTGATCGATGCCATCGATGTGCATCACGGTGCCTTTTTCATGTATTTCCAGTTCCTGGGCTTGCCCTCGGCGAGCCATTCGATCGCCGTCAGAAGGCGCTTCTTGCGGGTCGCATCCTGCTTGGCGCTGACCAGCCACTCGACATATTCGTTGCGATGACTCGTGCTCATGGCATCGAAGCTTTTCTGCGCGAGCTTGTTCTTGCGCAGCGCGGCGCTCAAGATCGTCGGGAACGGCGAGCGGCGCGGCCTTGGTCTTGACCCGCGGCGCGCGGAATCTTGACTCCGCCGACGTTCAGATCGACCGCCTGGCGAATGTAGTCCAGGAGCAGCCTTGTCGGAGGGCAGCTGCGACAGGTCGGTGACGATCAGCAAGCCCACGTTGCCGTTGGCGTCGCGCAGCAGGCCCTTCGGATCGCTCAGCATGCGTCCTTTCCAGAATCGGAACCGGACGTGCCTCTTGAACGCCGCCAGCCACGCGACGATGCCCTCGTGCTCGAAGACCGGATGGCCCCACTTCAAAGCCTCGCCGATTCCCGGCCGCGCTCGATGAAAGAGCGCGCGCAGATGCTCGAGAATCGGCCGCGCGAAGGGCTCTGCTCGCGCGATGTAGCCGTCGAGCTCACCCGAAGTGTTCTTCGCCCTGGAGACGCGTGCCGGAGGCGAGCGGTCTTGGCGGCGATGAGGCGTGGCGCACGACTTCTTGGGAGATCGCTTGGTGCTACGGGTCTGGCCCGGCTGCGCTCGGGTGGGGCTCATTCTTGTACGCTCCTCGTATGTTCAGGGCGGCCAGCGCGACCTGCAGCGCGATGAGCGCGTAGGCGCGGTCGTGCCAGCCCCAGACGATCCACAGCGCATTGCTGATCAAAAAGCACCAGAAGCCGATCTCGCGCCTGCGCTTGCTCTGCGACGCACCAGCCACGCCGCGATGACGGTGGCGAGCATGGCCGGCCAATTGGATGAGGTCGAGATCGTTCATGGGCCGGATATCCGGGCGTGGGGGCGCGATGTCGGCGAGCCGGCTAGTCGCGGATCATCGGCGCCCGCGTCGCAAACTGCTCGTCCTGCGGCGTAGCCGGTAGCTTGCCGCTGGCCGCCGCCTCCCGGACGACGCGGGTAAGCAGGTCCAGCCCCATCGGCGCGAGCGCGCGCTCCCAAAGCTCGCGCGCGGTTTCGCCCTTGCGCACGAAGCACCAGTCCTGCGCCGCGATGGCGCCGGCATCCATTCTTTCGGCGAGATGGTAGATCGATCCGCCGGCGATCGGGTCGCCTTCCTTGATCGTCCATTCCACCGCGGCGATTCCGCGATGGCGCGGCAGCAGGGACGGATGAAATCCAATGCCGCCGAGGCGCGAGCGGGCCAGCGCCTCGCTGCTGACGCGCGCGTGGCTGTGCGCCGCGACGATCAGGTCGGTGCCCGTCGGCGATGGCGCTTGCGGGAACATTCATCGGATCGTCGAGGATGACGACGTCCAGTCCCGCCGTCTTCGCCGCGATGGCGAGGCGATCGTCCGCGGCGGGCACGACGACCCGCGCGATCTCGACTTTCTCCTTGCGCAGGCGCTCGAGCGCGCGGCGCCGAAATACCGCGAGCCGACCAGCGTCAGCTTCATCCGCGAAGATGGGACATGGGTTTCCGTCGGTTGGTCATTCGCGGAGCGAGCGCGAAGCCCGCGATTACCGCGACGACGAACCCGACAGCAATGGGTGAGCGAGCAACCTGGGCGCGCGAAGCCATCCCTCATGCAACGCGGCGGGGATCGTGCAGGCCGCGGCAAAGGCGGCGAGGAAAATGACGCATGCGAGCCAATTCTCGCCGCGCACGGCGCGGGCAATGATGAGCGAGATCGCCAGGCCCAGGAGGATTCCCACGCTCGCCTCGGCCATCACGCTCGATGCGTGGGCGTGGTGTATCGAGCCGGGATCGAGAAAGGCCGTCAGGCGCGACGCCGGCGAGCGCCATAAGGCGACGATGGTGCCCCAAACCGCGATGAGGACGATCGGACTCGCAGCGCCGGAAATCCCGGCGAGCCACGCTGTGCGCATTCTTCGTGATGTCATCGGCTGTCCTTGCGTGTCATGGGGCTCGCAGTCCGCGGCCGTCGCCGGCTCGAGGACTGCCGCGAGCCGGTATCTTGGCTCAAGATGCGTCGAGCATCAACCGCTCTCGGGTTCAAGCGCGCGGATTGAATGTCGCGTCGCAGCGCGCTCGCCGCGAGCCAGGCGCCGACGACCGCGCCGATGCACGGCACGGCGTACTGGCCATAAACGCCGAGCATGGTAGGTCCACGGCAACGCGGATGACAGATGATGCTGCGGTCATCGCGAAGTTGACGCCGCCATAGGCAAGGCCGGCCGCCGCGGCCCATCCCATCGCGCTTCCAGAACGCAGCAGGGCGCCGAGGAGCGTACCGAGGACGACGGACCATATCGTGTCGAAAGCCCCACGTCATGCCCAGCGACCATGTGATCGGCGTCGCATAGCTCCGGCTTTCGATGAAGGCATCGAAGCGCATCGCGCAACGGCCAGACAATCGCGCCCGCCAGCAGGATAAGCACGACCGGCGCGACGATGCGGCGGACCACGGCCATGTCGCAGGCACGTTTGAGTCAACTCGGCGACGCCACAAACGCGGCGACGTCTCCGGGCTTGCGCAACATCTTGTCGACTTCGGCCGCGTGCAACTCCTCGGCCAGGACCATCTGCCGCGCGAACTCCTCGAGCGCGATCGACTTCCCCTCGACCAGCGGCAGGAGCTCGCGATACAGGACGAGCGCCCGCCGCTCCGACTCGAGCGATTCGCGCAGGATCGCCGCGATGTCGTGCTTGTGCGAATCGAGGAGCTGGCCGATCGCGAGCGACGGGTACGAGCCGAGCGTGGTGATCCATTCGCCGACCTGCTGCGCGTGCGCCAGCGATTCATCCGCCTGCTGGCGCAGCCACGACACGATGGGTATGCGGCCGAACCCGAAAACGAGCAACGAATAATGAGTGTAGCGAACGACTCCGGCAAGCTCCGCCTCGAGAATCCGGTTCAACACACCGACGACTTTGTCCTTGTCGATTTCTGACATGCTGTTCACCTCTTCTGGTGGTCGGCCTGTGCGTCGGACGACGCTCAGGCATCGCGGGTCGAGTGCAATGCGATTCTGTTTCCTTCGCTGTCGAGGATGACGGCGCGAAAGCCGTGCTCACCGATCGGCATGCACGGCCTCGATGACTTTGCCGCCCATCTTCTCGGTCTGAGCGATCGCGTCGCGGATGCGGCCGTCGACATTCATGTACATGAGGACGCCACGCGGTGCCGCTGATACCGGCCTGGTTGGTGACGAGGCAGCCGCCGTTGCCCGTGGCGTGGTGGAAGACGGCAGAACTTGAAATTCTCCCGCCTCGACCTTGTCCACACCGATGTCGAGGGTCGCCGCATAGAACGCCGAGGCCCGGTCGAGATCCGCCACCGGTATGTCGCACCATACGGTGAGATTGTGCAGGGAGTTCAGGTCGCTCATGGCACGCCTCCTTGCCTATGATATTACCGGGCGCCGAGAAAGTGTTGGGCAAACCGTGTTCGTGCAGTCGCTGCCAGTCGGAGCGCAATTCATCGGCGTTGGTCACAAAATCGCAACTCGCCAAGACCCTGTCGCGCTTGCGGCGATCGTGTTCCGGCGAAGAGCCGAACCGTCAGCGGCGGCTGGTATTCCGAAGCGCCGGATTGACCCTGTCGATGTCCGCCTTGACCTGAGCGCGGCTGCGCTCGTAGACGATCTCACGTCCGCTGACGTTCCCCGCATATGCCAACGCATTGCGCGTCGGGCTGAGCACGCACCTCACGCTGTGGACGCCTGCGCCCGAGCACGACCTCGATGCGATCGGCGCGCTTGTCGAGGACGACCAGGTCCATCGTTTGTCCGGTTTCAGTCACGCGTACGGTAATTTTTTCGTCTGCCATGGATGCATCGCTCCTGTCGAATCAAAGCGGCGAATGCTTCGCCGTCGCGATGCCGCCGCCGGCGTGTTAGAGTATCCGGTTGAACCATAGCAGAGAAAGGATCGCCGAGAGCATGGCGAGGACCGCGCCTGCGGCGGCGAACAAGGCGGTGATCTCGGTTGCCTTCTTTTCCAGGAACAGGCGCGAATTCAGCGATTTGTAGATCTTGCCCAGGTCCGTCGCCGTGCCGGCGTAGAAATATTCGGCCTTGGTCGTATTGGCGATGGTCTTGAGGGCGTCCTCGTCGAGCCGCACGCGCATCGACCAGCCTTCCGCGCCCAGGATTTCGCCGGCGACGTGCCGATGCCGACGGTGTACACGCGGATGCCGCGCTCGGACGCCATTTTCGCGGATTCGATCGGATCGGGGCCGGCCGTCGTCTGGCCATCGCTGAGCAGGATGATCGCGGCGGAGCCGTAGGAGCCGGGCGGCACCGGCTTGGCGTCCTGCGCCTTTCCCTTGGCGGGATCGTCGAGCGAGGTGCCGCGCGCCGCCTCTTTTGCGCCGCCGGGCCGCGGATTCGACGCGCGCAGGTCGAATTCGATGTCGGGAAAGATGATCTTGAGCGATACCAGGATCGCGCTGCCGATCGCTGTCCCACGCTGCAACTGGATGCGGTCGAGCGCGGCGAGGACGTCGTCGCGATTGAGCGTTGGAGCTTGCACGACCGACGCGGTCGCGGCAAACGACACCACCGCGAGCCGGGTGCTGCGAGGCTGATCGGCGACGAAGCTGCGCGCCGCGGCCTGGGCGGCGGCGATGCGCGTGGGCGAAACGTCGGTCGCCTTCATGCTGCCCGAGGCGTCGATGGCGAGAATCACTGTCTCGTACTGATACGGGAGCGTGACAAGGGCCGCGGGCCTCGCGACGGCGGCGATCATCGAGATCAGCGCCAGCAGGAGCAGCAAAGGCGGGACATGGCGCCGGAACCTCCACGCCGCGCCCATGGCGTCCTGCACCATGGTGAGGCTCGCATAGCGCAGCGCGAGCTTGCGCTTGCGTCGCTGCAGAAGGAGGTACGCGCCGACGATGACCGGAATGGCGAGCGCGAGCCACAGCATCTGCGGCCAGAGAAAGGTCACAGGTGCTCCAGGTGCTGCGGCAGCGATCCGCCCGCGGCGAGCTGACTCCTGCGCTTGCGCAGATCCGCGAAGCGCAGAATCGCGTCGATGAGATTATCGTCGGTGGCCAATTCCAGCGCGTCGACGCCGGCCTTTCGAAACGAGTCGCGTATGCCTGCCTCGCGCCGCTCGGCGACGGCGGCGAATCGCTTCCGGAAGCGGCGATCGTGCGTGTCGACCAGGATCTGGTCCCCGGTCTCCGCGTCCTGCATCACCACGACGCCGAGATCGGGAATCTCCATCTCGAGGCGGTCGTAGAGGCGCACGGCGACGACCTCGTGGCGTCGCGCCAGGTGCGCGAGCGGCTTCTCCCATCCGGGCAGGCTGATGAAGTCCGAGACCACGAAGACCAGCGAGCGCCGCGGTATCAGCTGATAGGCGCTGCTGAGCAGCTGCTGAAGGTCGGTCGCGGCGGAGCGCGCGAGCTCGGGCCGCGCCAGCATCTTGTGCAGGATGTGGAGCACGTGCCGTCGGCCCGTGCGCGCCGGTATCACCGTGTCGACGCTGCCGCCGTAGAAGAGCGCGCCGATGCGATTGCCATGGCGGCTGAAGGCGCGCGCAAGCACCGCGACGAGCTCCGCCGCAACCGCGCGCTTCTTGATCTTCTGCGAGCCGAAGTCGACCGAGGGGCTCAGGTCGAGCAGGAACCACGCCGTGAGCTCGCGCTCCTCGTTGTAGACCCTGACGTACGGGGTCTGCATGCGCGCGGTGACGTTCCAGTCGATATGACGGACGTCATCGTGAAACTGGTATTCGCGCAGGTCCGCGAGATCGACTCCGAAGCCGCGGAAGAGCGTGCGATAGTCGCCGTAGAGCAACCCATCGAGGCGGCGCAGAACCGTCCACTCGAGGCGGCGAAGGATCGCCTCAGGCGTTTGCGCCCACTCTGACATGGGTCTCGAGCGGCCTCTCGGGCGCAGGCAGATGCTTCATGATGCGAAGGATGATCTGGTCGGCCGTGAGCGAATCCGAAAGCGCTTCGTAGGACAGGACCAGGCGATGGCGCAGAACGTCGGGCGCGATGTCGGTCAGATCTTCCGGCAGCACGTAGCTCCTCCCGCGAAGGAATGCGAGCGCACGCGCGCCTTCCACCAGGTGTATGGTCGCGCGCGGGCTGGCGCCGTAGGTCAGATACGGCGCGACCTTCGGCACACCATAGCGCTCCGGCTTGCGCGTGGCGGACACGAGACGCACGGCATACTGAACCAGCGACGGATCGACATATCCGGTGCGGCACTGTCGTTGCAGCGCCAGCAGCTCGTCCGTCGTGGCCACGGCGGCAACCGCCGCACTCGCGCCCGTCACCCGATTGACGATGACGAATTCCTCCTCCTCGCTCGGGTAGCCGACGAGGACTTTCATCATGAAGCGGTCGACCTGCGCTTCGGGCAGCGGATAGGTCCCTTCGGTCTCGATCGGATTCTGCGTTGCCATTACCAGAAACGGCTCGGGCACGCGATGACTCTCGCCGGCGATCGTGACTTGATACTCCTGCATCACCTCGAGGAGCGCGCTCTGCACTTTCGCCGGCGCGCGATTGATTTCATCCGCCAGCAGAAGATTGGTGAAAACCGGGCCGAACGAGGTGGTGAAGTCGCCGGTCTTCTGATTGTAGATACGCGTGCCGACCAGGTCGGCGGGAACGAGATCCGGCGTGAACTGGATGCGCCGGAATGTGCCCTGGACCGTCCTTGCGAGCGTCTTCACGGTGAGCGTCTTGGCGAGTCCCGGCACGCCTTCGACCAGCAGATGGCCCTGGGCGAGAATGGCGACGAGCACGCGCTCCAGGAAGTGGTCCTGGCCGACGACGATCTTCTTCACCTCGTAGAGGATGCGCTCCATGTCGCGCGAAGCGACGCCGCTGGCGCCGACTGCTGTGTCGTTCATGATGTCTCTTCGATCCTGATCCGGTTTAGAACGGGGATACGCCTACTGCCGCTGCAGCATTTTCGATGGGGACCGCGAATCCGATGCCGATGAAGACGCCCTGGTCGCCGGGATTCAATATCGCCGTGACGATGCCGACGACTTCTCCGTCCATCGTTGCCAGCGGGCCGCCGGAATTTCCGGGATTGGCCGCGGCGTCGAACTGAATCAGGTTGGTCAACAGTCGCTTGCCTTCCGGGGAGCGGTATTCGCGCTTGAGGCCGGAAACCACGCCGGCCGTCACCGAAGGACCGATGCCGAATGGGAAACCGACGGCGATGACCTGGTCGCCCATCGCGAGATCGCGCGTCGAGCGCAGCGTCGCCGGAACCAGATCGTCGGGAATGGTCTTCGCCTGAAGCACGGCGAGATCGTTCTCCGGTTGCGTGCCGATGACGGTCGCGTCTGATTCCGTCCCGTCGGCGAAGACCACCTGCACCCGCTCCGCGCCGTTGACCACGTGCAGGTTGGTGAGGATGACGCCCTTGTCGACGATGACGACACCGCTGCCGATGCCGCGGATGTGGTCTTCCTCGTCTTCCTTGCCGTGCTCCAGGCGGCGCACGCGCACGACCGATTGCGAGACCACGTCGAAGGCCTTGGCGGCGGGCGAGGGCAGCACATTGCCGTCCAGGGTGTGTAGCACCGCGGCGTCGATATCCTTCTGACTGATTTCACGCGGCGGCGGACGCGTGGAGACGTAGCCGACGAGGATCAACAGGCTCAGGAGCGCGGCGGAGGCGACGAGAGCGATTCGCTCGTGGCGGGCAATGAACGCCCTGGTGCGGGCGGCGAGGCCGGCACGCGGAGAAGCGCTGCCGGCGACGGCCTCGGGCGCGGCTTCCGGCTCCGTGGGTGGACGCATGTCGCGTCCGTCGGCCGTGTGAGACCGCGTCGATTTGCTATAGAGCGTGACTCGTTTCATGCGGGCTGTCCCGATACATGGGTCCTGCACATCAGCGCAACATTAGCATGCCCGCGTTCAAAGCGAGGGCAGTGACCTGCGCGCCCCTTCCGGTTATGGCTTGATGAATTTGAGTACGAATTCATCCTTGGGTTGCGGCGGGTCCGGCGTGTTCTTGTCGCGTGGGTCCGACGGATTGCGCAGGAAATCGCCTTCTTCGGCGAGCTTGAATCCCGCAGCCTCGACTTCCTTGCGCAGGAATGCCTCCTCGACCCGATGAAGCGTTCCCGACTCGGAAATGCCCGTGCCCGGTCGGCCCGAGTGATCGGCGATGACGTACATTGCCCCGGGTTTGAGCGCGGCGAACACGGCCTTGTTCATTTGGGCGCGATCGACGCCGAGGAATCCGAGATCGTGGTAGTTGAACATCAAGGTCACCAGATCGAGCTTGTTCGGCGAGAGTTCTGCCGGGATCGGGTCCTCGAAGGGCTGCACCACGGCGATCATGTTTGAAACCGCTGGATTCTTCGCGCGTTCCGCCAACGCCTGCGCCGATGTCCGGCCCGGCGAACGCGGAGTGGCGATCGCGGGTGGCGCGACGGCGGCGGCAGGGCGGCGACGGGATGCGACTGGCCTTCGGGCGCGGCCGGTGCTGGCGCGACCCTGTCCGCATTTCGCGGCGCGCTTTGTCCGTAAACGCGTCCCGTCGGACCCACTGCTCGCGCGATGAGCTCCGTGGTATACCCGCCGCCCGAGCTCAAATCCAACGCGACCATGCCCGGCCGTACGCCGATAAAAGCCAACATCTGGTCGGGCTTGCGGCGGATGTCGTTGGTCCGATCGGCCGCGCTGCGATCGGGGCTCGCGATGATCTCTGCAATACGTTCGTGGGACAACGGTGCGCCTGTCGGATTGGATTGGGCCGTCGCGCACGCCGCCGCGAGAGCTGCGATGGCGCCGAGCATCGTGGCGCAATATCGAATTCTCAGGACCTCGGGCATCGTGAAGGGTGTCATGGATTCCTCGGATCATGGCGCCGCTTCTCGTACCAGAGCTCCATGCCTTGCCGTTGTTTGACCGCGTTGGGCCCGCGTAGTGCCATGCGGACCAGAATCTTCAGCACTTCGACGCCGGAATAGGTCCGGAGTTTCCGGCCCGACGTCATCACGGCTTGCTTGAGGACGACGAACGGTCCGAGCGCACGAAGGGCGCGACTCATGACGACCTCTTCCGCCCCGAAAAACGTCTCGTCGAAACCGCCGACCGCGGCAAACGCGTCCCGGGAGCAGAACAGGAAGCAGCCGGCGGCGAGCCCCAGGGTGCGGTAGATCCAACCCAGGGGCGGCAGCAGCATCCTCGCATAGCGCGGAACGTCGGTCTCGAACGCGACCGCCGCCCCGCCCCCGACGGCGCCGCTGCGCATCGCATCGACCGCGGCGCGAACGGCAGCTTCGGTGACGATCGTATCCGCGTCGACGAAAATGAAAAGATCGCCGCGCGCCGCTCGAGCACCGGAGTTTCGGGTCGCCGCTATCTGACGGTGAGCGACGCGGATGACACGCGCCCCATGCGCTGCGGCGATCGCGGCGGTGCGATCGGTGGACGCGTCGTCCGCCACGACGACTTCGTAGGTCTCGTTCAAGGCAGCAGCCGCCGCGTGCAGCGCGGCCAGCGTCGCGCCGATCAGGCTTTCTTCGTCGTACGCCGGGACGATGAACGAGATCAGGCGATCCTCACCGCGCGAGGCGTCAGGAGCGTGCCGGCGACCGGTACATGAACGCGACGACAGCACCCAGGATCAGCATCAGAATGCCGTCGAACACGATCTGCTTGACCACGGTCATGCCCGGCATCGGCTGCACCACGTAATAGATCATGTAAGTCGGGACCACCGTCAGCAGCGCGACCGCGATGCCGAAGCGAATCCCCTGCGGCAGCCACGGCAAAGGCTCGACGCCCCGCGAATAGATCCACACCAGCGCCCCGGACAACATGAGATGCGCGAGAATCATCAACGGAAAGAAATTCTGCGAGTCCGCCTCCGAGCGGAACATGCCGGTCAATCTCGTGTAGTCGTCGTGCAACAGAACGCCATGGACCACGAAGCTTCCCAGGAACCAGACGATGAATACCACGATCCAGGCGATGACGAATTTTTTGCCCATGACTCCCCCTTGGATGATCGGCAGCCAGCCTGAATTCGTCCCAATGAAGCATCTTACGGACGAGCGATCGCGGAAGGCCCGGCTAGGTGGCGTCAGTGTCGACCTTAACCACGATGTTCGCAATCGCCGCGGGAGAAAATGCGGCCTCGTAGGCGGAAAGTCGCCGCTCCATGGCCTTGTCGCTCACGCGCCGGGGGTTGGTGACATAGATGGAGAAATCCGGAGTCCGGTGGATTCGCTTCATCAATTGCAGCATCGATATGCCCTCGACGATGACCGGGAGCTGCGAGGAAATGCGTCGCTCGATGATCCGGTTGATCTGGTCGTCGAGGTGGATGAGGTGATCGCGCGCGGGTATCAGGAAAAGGTCGGTCTCGATCAGCGACATGCTGAAGTGCCATGCGAGGTACCGTCCGAGCGTGGTCTTGCCCACACCGTCGCGCCCGTCGATGGTAACGATGGACCCGTGCGATCTTCGCAAGACCGGCGTCAGCGCCGTGACGACTTGCAGATAGGGAGGAAGAATCTTCGGCACGGGGTCGGAGCCTAGCAGCTATCGCGATGGAAATGCGCGTTGGTACGCCGGCCTGGAGGCCAGGCGCTCGCGGTACGCCACCAGACGGTCCGGCAGCGCATGCCCGAGCGTCCCGGTCCACATGCCGAGCACGCTTCCGACGGAGATATCCGCGAGCGTGAGCTCGGTGCCGCCGAGGTAGCGATCGTCGCCCAGAATGCCGTCCACGTAGCGCACCGCCTTCTCGACACGCGCTTCCTGCGCCAGGACCGACCAGTTGCGCTTGTCGGCGTCAGGTGCGACGAAGCGCGCCTCGATGATCGGATTGATTGCCATCCCGATGGCCGTCTCGCCGAACACTGTCATCTGCAGCACGCGCGCAAAGCCCGGCTGATCGCTGTCGGGCAGAAGCGGCGTCGGACCGTATTTCTGCGCGAGGTAGAGCATCATCGCAACCGATTCGTTGATCGCGACGCCGCCTTCATCCTCGAGGAATGGCACCGAGCCGAGCGGATTGAGCGCGCGGTAAGCCTCGGCGGGCGGAAAGCTCACCGTCTCGATCCTGTACGGCAGGCCCATCTCCTCGCACTGCCAGATGACGCGCCAGCCGCGAACCGCCCGCGCAAAATTGTGGATCGTGATCATCCTGCCTCCGTTCCCGCCGGCGTCGTTAGCCCGTGCCTCGGGCGCTGACATCATAAACGAGCTTCGCCGCGGCGATATCCTCGACCGCGAGCCCTACGGATTTGTACACTGTCGTTTCCTCGACCGGGCTCGGCTTCGATCCCGCGAAAATCTCGCCGATCTCGGCATAGATCGACGCTTTCGAGAGGATCACGTCGCCGGATTCGTGCTGCGCGGCGTCGCGCGACTCCACCACTACGACGTTGCTCATCGCCTCGTCATCGAGCTCGCGCCATGTCGGCATCGGTGCGCCGATGGCGTTGACGTGCGCGCCGCGCTTGAGCCACGCGCCCTTGAGAATCGGGTCGTGCGCCGGCGTCGCCGTGACGATGACATCGGCGCCACGCACCGCGGATTCCGCATCCATCGCCGTCGCGCCGTGCAGGGCGGCAAATCGCTCGGCGTGGTGTCGCGTGCGGCTCCATACGCGGATCTCGTCGAACGTGCGCACACACGCCAGCGCTTCCAGATGCGAGCGCGCTTCGACGCCGCTGCCGAGCAGGGCGAGCACCCGGCTGTCGGGCGACGCGAGATGATCGGTCACGGCGGCGGAGACTGCGGCCGTGCGCATCGCAGTGAGCACGCTTCCCTCCAGCACTGCGATGGCTTCGCCGGTATCGGGCCGCAGGAGCAAGACCGTGGCCATGACTGTCGGTACCTTGGTTCCGGCGTTGCGCGGATAGAGGCTGACCAGCTTGACGCCCATTGCGTGCCGCGTGGCCACCGGCATGACACCCATGAATCGGTTTCCCTCTTCCACGGTGAGCCAGGTTCGCATCGGTTGCAGCACGTCGCCGGCCGAAAAGTCCGCCAACGCGCTTTTCATCGCCGCGATGAGCTCGTCCCAGCGCAACGCCGAGCGCACTGCGGCGTCGTCGAAGTGAATCACCACGGCCGGCGCGTTCGCCGCATCAGGGTTGTTCTCCGCGCGCACGGAGACGTGCGGTCGCAGACTCCATTCCCCCGGTCGCCGGCGCGAGCGTTCCGGCTTTTCCCAACCCGAACGGTGGCATGTTGACGTAGATATTCTCGTAGGTTCCCGGAGACACGACATAGGTCTCGTGCCAGACGCCGACATCGCCGCCAGTGCCCACGGCGCGGTTGAATGCCCGCCATGCGGGGAGATGCGCCGCATCGCGATCGCGCGCATACGCGAGGAGCTTCTCGACGGAGCGCCAATACTGGACAAGGATAGTCGTCCTGCCGCCCCAGAGCTCGCCGCTCAGCATGCCCAGCTCAGGCCTGGCCGTCAGCTCCTGCAGCAGCCGCGGCATCGCGCGCGCGACCGGCCACCACTTGTGCACTTTCCACGGCGAGTTGATCCTCATGCCGATCAGGAACACGGCAAACTGACCCGTCCATCGCGGCGAATAGGCGTTGCCGGTTTATGCCTGTTCCCAGCGTGTTCCGCGTCATGGGCAATGCTTCCGTTCGAAATGGCGATTGATTTCGGTTGAGCAGACGTGCGTGTTGCGCGCGGCGAGTTCGGCCGTCATTCCCGTTGGATCACGAGCTCGTCAAAACCGGTGGTGGCGTCGGGTTCGCGCGTGAACGACCATTCGGGCAGCAGCAGGAGCAGCACTTCGGCGGTGGTTCGCACGACGCAGCCGTAGACGAGGTGGCCGCCCAGCACGCGGCCCTGGGCATCCGCGACGCTCATGTGAAGGTGCGAACCGTTGCCTGCAATCGTCCCGGCCAGGGTCAGGATCTCCAGGTCGGCCGCGATGAGGTCAGGCTCGGTCGCGGCGGCAAGCCTCAGGCGAGCCTGCTTCAGGCTGCCGATGCCGGACACCAGGAAAGCTGCGCGGCAGTGGCGCGCAGCTACGGCGCTCTCCAATGCGCGGCGCAAGTCCGCGTCCGGCGGAATGCGCAACGGGAGGGGATCCATCCGGCTATCTTTTGGTCGCGGGATCCCAGTGTTCCGCGATCTTCCCGTTTTCGATGCGGAACATGTCGAACCATGTCGTCGAGTACTTCTTTCCCGGATCCTTGGGGTCGATGCCCTCGCGCGCGAAAGCGAGAACCACCGTGTCGCCTTCCGCAATGATCGCGACCAGCGGCGCCCGCACGCGCGATTCGATCGGCTGCAACGCTACGTTCTTGGAGAAGAAATCGACAAATGCGGCCCTGCCGGTGGGGACGTTCGGGTTGTGCTGGATGTAGCCTTCGGCCATGTACTTCTCGGCGAGATCCATGTGTCCTGCCTCGAAGACCTCGCGCCAGAAGTTGTAGACGAGCCGCTTATTGGCCGCCAGCCGCGGATCGGAACTTGCCAGCATCTGCTCCTGGTCGGCTTTGGCGACGACCGTAACCTGAGCGTGCGCGTTGGCGAGCAAAATCGCCGAGAAACCGGCAGCGACAACAGCGGACAGTAGTTTCATTTCGCGCCTCGAATACGTGGAAGACAGGCTTCGACATGCCGGGCGGCCCGCGAACTCGCGACGAGCGCCAACCGTTCAGACTACCGGAACGTCGCGCGTCGCACCAGCGGGCGGCGCATCGATGAAGGCGCCGATCAGCCTCCGGTGTCCATCCGCTTTGATCGGCGCTCGGCGGAGCGTTTCGCGAGTCGCGGATCCTGCGGAAGGGTTGCGTCAACCGCGTTGGGGGCTTCGCCTCAGGCGGACGGGCCGGGCGAGAATCGCTGATAGGAACGTTCGCGCGCCTTGGCGGCCTCTTCCTCGCGGTTTCTCGGCGGCGCATTCGTGCTCAGGGAGCCAAGGAGCTTGCCGGATATCGCAGCGATGCCATCCACGGCCGCGAGGAACACCGCCTCGTTGGCTTTCGAGGGCTTGTTGAAGCCGCTGACTTTGCGCACGAATTGAAGCGAGGCCGCGCGAATTTCATCTTCGGTCACCGGTGGTTCGAAATTGAAGAGCATCTTGATATTTCTGCACATGTTCGTTTCCTCGATAGTCACCGCGTCGTCCGATGGGGCGGTCCGTCAGCGCGCGTCGCACGGCGCCCAGGCAGTCATGATAGGAGCGCTTGCCGGAAAAACAAGCCGCGTCGGTCAGGCGACAGGAGGAGCGGCAATGGCTCCCGCTTCGCCGCACACGTGAAGCGCGGGCACAGGCGGAGTTCGGCGACGCGGGTGCCGAAGCTTGCGCCTACCGACCTGCGTGAACATTCTGACGGCTGAACTGGGGAAGTCCGTCGAGGTTCGCGGACCATCCCAATGCCGACTGGCACCAGATCCGCTTGCGCGGAGGCAGCTCGTTTCGCTGCCGCAGACATCCGACGCGCAGTGAATACGAAGGGGGATTGTCGATTGCAGACGAATAGACTGGTGTGGCGCAATCCGGACAGAAAGCGTGCGCGCGCCTGGCTCCGCTTTCGGCTGTCTTGACGTAGACCTTCAGGCGGCCGCTGAGCAGGGAGAAACCCTCACTCGGCGCGGGGACGGATACACGATACGCCGAGCCGGATAGCATCTGGCAGTCGGTGCAGTGGCAGAGCGTGACTCGCTCGGGGTCGACGGTGGCTTCATAGCTCACCTGTCCACAGTGGCATCGGCCTTCTACCTTCATCGCTGCTCCTCGCAGACAGGCAAGCTTGAGATCGCGGCCATGGGCGACGACAATCGACGCGGCGACTACAGGCGCGACGCTATCGTTTCCGCGGCTTCCGCGGATGGCACGATCGGAAACACGTCGAAGTCGACGATGTCGCTCCAATGGCCCATCCATTGATCGAGCAGCGCCCGATCGGACGTTTCCATGATCTGGAAGCAGCGCTCGAATTTTTCATCGACCCAGCTCGATATGTATTGCAGGCCCGGCGGTGCGAGCCGTCCCCGTTCGCGGAAGCGCCGGTACACCGGCAGCGGGTCGCCGTTCCTGAAACGCTCGACAATCATGTACAGCACGATGGGCTCCTGGGGCTGGTCCCGGCGAACATGCCCGGTTGCTCGCACCGGAACTGCCTACTCCGCGGAGAAGAACCAGACGCGTTCGATCAATTCCCCGACGACTTCATAGACTGCGGCGACCTCCATCGGACCTGCGCGAACGCCCCACACGCGCTCGTGATCGATGACCTTGTTTCCGAGCACGATCCGATTCACGATGTCCGCTCTCAGCCCGGGCAGATTGAATCGCTGCGTCGCGTAAAACTCGGCGAACTGCGCCTTGCCCGAGAGGCCGGGCTCGACGGACGGCATCCTGAACACCGCGATATCCTCGCTGTAGTTCGAGACGAAGCGCTCGAGATCCCGGTCGTTATAGGCTTCGACTTGGCGTTGAACAACGTCGGCGGCAGACATGGATTCCCTTCGCTTCGTTAGCGAATCAAGGCTCAACCGGTGTCGAGCGTCGCAAGCCCAGCGCTGCGGTGGCGCGGCGCGCTCCTCATACCGAGCCGGCGTCCCGATGCATGAGCATCTCGCCCGGCTCCAGACCGTATTGTGCAGTCGCCTCGGGCGAAGCGGGAACAAACCCCAGCCGCTCGAGAAAGCGCAATGAGCGCCGGTTGTCGCGACGTAGCACTGCAGAGAGCCTTCGAACGCGGTAGGTCTCGACGAGATCTCCGATCATCGCTCGAACCGCCTGGTCGCGCAAGGCCGCGTCCCCAGTACTGACTGCACAGCTCGTAGGCGATCGCGGCATGGCCGTCGGCGTGGACGGTGGCCTGAACATAGCCGATGAGCTCGGACGTCGGCAGGCGGATCACCCAGTTGAGCCACTGTTGCGAGCCATCGGGCGATTGTCTCGCTTCCAGCTTCGTGAACCGTGCACGCAGCCACTCGATCGACGCCGGTGGCGCATTCTCGTACTCGTAGATCGCCGGGATCGCTGAGGACGACGAACATCTCCTCGGCGTGCGCCGCGACTTGTGGCTCGAGAGTGAGACTGCCGACGTCGATAGCGTGCATGAACTTTCTGGCGGACGCGGTTTGCGATACCGGCGCGCGTCGTCGCTCAGTGATTTCCGATGAAGACCATTGCCGCATTGCGGCATTCCTCAGGGAATTCGCTCCACATTTCATGCGTCGCGTCGGCGAGGATGATGCGCTCGCCGTGCGGGAGGAGGCGTTGGAGCTGGCCGTCGATGGCATTGCTGAGCTTGAGGCTGCGCTTGCCGCTGAGGAGAAGGATGGGCGCCTGGATGCGCTGAACGGCGCTCAGCGAAATCATCGGGAAGGCGTCCCTCGACATCGTCAGGGCTCGCCACTCCGGTGCATTCTCGAGGAGCGCGCTGCGCACTTCGGGAGGAAGCGTCGCGAAAGTCATCTTCTCATCGGTGCCGGAGTAGCCGATCTTGCCGAATCCATCGATCGCGGCGGCCACGCCCGCTTCGTCGTTGCGCCGAAAACCGCGCGTGGTGGGCTCCCAGACGGTGGTCATGAACTCGGTGAACAGAGGCTTGCCTCCTTCGATGCCGGGCAACCAGCGCATGACCGGCGGCTCGGAGAGAACCAGCGAGCGCACGATCTCCGGATGCCTCAGTGCGAGCAGCAGGGCGACGTAGGCGCCGTAGGAATGGCCCACAACGTGCGCCGCCGGCAGGCCGAGCGTCCCGATCAGCGTCGCTAGGTCTTCGGCATCCACGACGGGCGAGTAGGCATTCCCGAAACCCGCACCGGAATTGGGGAAATTGTACCGGCGGCTATAGGAGATGGCGCGATAGCCTTGCGAGAAAGCCGCGACCTGCTGGTCCCATGCGCGGTAGTCCTCGAGGCCGCCGTGAATGAAGATGACCGGAACGCCCGCGCCTTGATCGAGGTAGTGGAACCGCACACCGTTGACAAGGATTTGCGTGGGCGCGGTTTCGGCGCTTGCCGCCTGCGTAAGCATCGCCAGCGGCGCGAAGGCCCATATCGAAAGACAGAGCGCTAATTTTTTGATGTCGGGCTTTCTATCGTTGAGGGTGAGATCTCCGATGCGACGCAACGGATGGATCCCGTACGGCCAGCAAGCACCGCGAGCCATCTTGCGAGCTCTGATCGGACGCCCAAGCCCGGGCACGCCTCACCGGCCGAAGACGCGGGCGAACGCCGACGCCAGCGCCGAGCGCCTTTTCGGCCTCAGCGCCGGCGCGAGCTCGAAATAGCGGCGATCCACGTAGCACCAGGCCCAAGTCTCGCCGCGCTCCATCGGCGCAATGAGGGGATGGCCGGTCGACTTGAAGTGCTGCAGCGCGTGCGCGTGTACCGAATCTTCGCAGCATCCCACATGGCCGCATGAAAGGCACACGCGAAGCTCGTTCCAGGTTTCGCCGAGCGCCATGCATTCCTCGCAGCCGACAGTGCGCGGCTCGACGGGCTGAATGGCAACGGCGTGTTCGCAAGGTTCAGCCATAAATGTCATCGCAAGTATGTCATCGATCGGGGGACGGGATACAACGCGACTGCGTCGACGGTGCTGCCATCACGGCAG
Organism: uncultured beta proteobacterium; assembly: GCA_963730465.1. Taxonomy (GTDB): domain Bacteria; phylum Pseudomonadota; class Gammaproteobacteria; order Burkholderiales; family Casimicrobiaceae; genus PALSA-1003. Next base: position 477,642 of record CAVSRR010000006.1, read on the forward strand.
AATCGTGATGAGCTTGATCCGCCGGCGATGACGACGAAGCAGGTAGTCAACGAAATCGCCGATGATCAGGTTGGGCTTTCCGGAGCCCTTGTTCACCACGCGACACGAGAGCACCTTGGTTGCCGCATTCCACTGAATGTTGATGGATCCCCGGCGATCCTCGGCCTCGCTCCTTATCTTCGTCCAGCCGGGAGAGCGTCCGGGCTTGCGCTCGCGCACGAGCATGAACCGGTTCGCGCTCAGCTTTGTATCGTTCGCGATCGCGTCGCGGACGCTGAGTCCCGGCGTGCAGAAAACATGAACAAGTGTTTGCAACGCGGCCTCCGGCGTCTTCAGTCAGGGCGAGCTTGCCGTGACGCGATACACCATGTGCATTTCGTCGTGCAGGACTTCGTCCACCAGCAATGCGTCGGGTTCGCGCCCGAAAACCCTGAAGCCCGCGGACTCGTACAGGGCAACGGCGGCACCGTTGTCGGCGGTGACGGAAAGGGTGAGCTGGCGCAGCCCTTCCATCGACGATGCAAACGACAGCGCCGCCTGGAGAAGTTGCGCTGCCCAGACCCTTGCCTCGATGCGCCGGTGCGACATACATGCTTCGAACAAATCCCTTGTGGAGTGAGCTTGCGCTCGCGCTCGCGACCGACGCCGACCATCCCCACGAGCTCGGGCCCGGCGAATGCGCCGAACATTGTGCGCTCCGATTCCGGTCCCAGGTGCCTCTTGATCGTCGCGAGCGGCGTGCCACGCTCTTCCTCGTAGCTCGAGCTGAACGCAGCGGGTGACTCGCGCAGCGCCGCGAGGCGTAGCGACTGGAATGCGGCGGCGTCGGCGGGGACGAGGCGGCGGAGGGTCGCGCCGACATCAGCGACCTGCATGAGCTGTCATCTGGAAGGCTTCGCCAGGCCGGCACCGATGGAGAACCCGGTAAAGAATTCTAAATCGCGGTCGGCACGCTCGACAGCCACTTGCGTGCCTCGGGCTCGGAAGAATACACATCTGCGGTCAAGCCAAAATCCGCTCCCACCCGGACACCGAACTTTTGAGGATGGATGTATTCGGGATGGACGACCAGCGCGACGACGACCATTCCCTTCGACTGGTGCGCCCACTGTTCCATCATCAGGAAGCGATCGACGAGGGACGGAATGGAGACGCCGGTCAGCCCCTTCCCGTTGATGAGCAACTTGTCGACGCGCCGGTTGCGGCAATCTCCGATCGCGAGATTGATCAGTTCCACCGCCTGCACCAGCGTGCATTCGCCGACAGGGCGGAAATCGCCCATGCCGTCCACGATTTCCAGCGACTTCATCATCGGCGAGTCGTTCAAGTTCGACGGCGTGGTCATCGAATAACCTATCCGTGCAGGAGAAACGCAGACTGCGGGACGATCATGCAGAGCTCCGTTGCTGTGTTGACATCGGTCGCCCAGTCGAATTTCGCGGGATGCTCCACGGCCGCGAATCGACGCGTCGATGACAATCGCGACATATGGGATCTCCGGCGCGCTCGGGCGAGGACATCAAGTCCGCGCGTCGGCGTCCCTCGCGAGCGCTCCATTCTACGCCAAGACCGTTGGCGGTACGGGTACCGCGCGAAGCGGCCCGACCTCAAACAGTTTCGCTCCCCGAAGACGGGAGTCAGCTGCGCTCTGTGCGGAGCTCACGGGTCATGAACACGCTATACGGGTCCTCGACGTAGTTCGCGAACGGCGCGCAGAACTCGAACCCGAAGTGGGCGTAAAGGCTGCGCGCCGGCGCAAAGGCCTCCACCGAGCCTGTCTCGAGGCTCAATCGCCCGTAAGAACGGCGACCTGCCTCCTCGATAATGTGATGCATCATCGCCGCCGCGACACCCGTTCGCAAATGCGACGACGCAGTGCGCATCGACTTGATCTCGCCGTGATGCGGATTCAGCTCCTTGAGGGCGCCACAACCCGCGAGTTCCGCGTTGCGCCAGACCTCCAGAAGGTAATGTCCGGCTTGCGCAGGGCGTCGATGTCGAGCGCATGGATGCTCTCGGGTGGAGAATGCAGCGTCATGCTGTGCAGATGCTCGCGCAGCAGGGCGATGATCTCCGGACCGGTCAGATCGTCGATGCGAATATTCATACCCTGTCGCGCGCAGCACACAAGGTACGATCAAAGGCGCCGACCCGCGTCGCGTTGCTTCGTAACATTCAGTCGACGATGAAAAGTGTCACGCCCCGCTCCGTGTGGGAGCGGTGTGCTTCGGCGCCGTCGGCAACCTGGTAGCTCATGCCGGGCTTCAGCGTGAACGTCCTGCCGTCTTCGAGCTCGGTGTGAAGCTCGCCTTCGGTGCACAGGATAATGTGCCCGCGCCACGCGAACGCAAGCTTGCCCGGCGACCCTGCGCTGGTGCGTCCCCAAACTCGCTGGAAGACCGTGCAGGAAGCGCATGGCGGCTTCCGCCTCGAGTTGCGATCATTCCATCGCCGCGCCGACGGTCCTGCGGACCGGGATGCCCGACGGATCGAAGTCGTGAAGGCAAAACACATTGACACCAAAGTTGTCGGGCGTGACCCGCTTGCGATGAAACGGATAGATACCGCAGATCCTGCAAAAGAAGTGACGCGCGGTCTTGGTGTGGAATCGATACTCCGTGAGCGAATCCGCACCGGACAGGAGCTTGAATCGGTCCTGCGGCACTTTGACCATCAACGCATTCTTCCGTCGGCATATCGAGCAGTCGCAGGTGGTCAGTTCCGGAAAGTCGGTCTCGATTTCAAATGTGATCGCCCCGCAGTGGCAGCTGCCGCGGTATTTTTGCAGCGGACGCGTGGTCATCGCCTGATTTCAGAAGCCGCAGGACGACGTGACACGGCATCCGCGGGTGCAAATGGCGCCCGGGGGTGTCGCCGGCAAGTCAGGTCAGGCGCGATGGACGTAAGCAACAAGGAACACCCCCAGGGCGAGCCCCAGGCAGAGCGGAGCATAGACTGCGCTGTCGAGGCGCGCAAAGGGCGTACCGCGAATGCGCTTGAAAAAGCCGACGTAGCGAAAGTCACCCACGGCGCGCGCGAGCAGTCCGAGCGCGAGGGCAAACGCGGCCCAGGTGACCCAAGTCGCCGGGATAGCGGTCGCGATCAGTCCGGCGCTCGCGGCGACCAGCACGGCGCACGCGGCGAGAGCGACCGAAACGATCAGGGTCGCGAGTGGCGACGGTACGAATAGCGGTCGATCCTGTACGTGGGGAACCGCGGCGGCCCGGCCGGTCCGGCCGCCGAGCGCCCAATAAGCGTGGATCAGCGCGAGGACCGCGAAAATCGCAATGACGACAAAGGCGAAGACCTCCGACACGGCGTTCCGGGCGTTTCAGCTAGCCGGCGACGAAACGAACATCGGCGATCCAGTTGCGTGCTCTGCGCGCAAGACGCACCGCCACGTCTTCGTTCCCGAACGTGACGGGAGCCCTCGCAACGCGCGATGGGTCGACATTTTCAAGCACGTTGACATTGACAACCGCATAGAGACGATTGCGCGATTTCGCTGGTCACCAACGGCACGGCTCCGCAGCGCGAGCAGACGTGGAAGACGGCAGTGCGAGTGCCGAAAGCGTACGTCGAGACTTGCGAGGCATCGCCGATCGCAACCGTCAGGCGCGACTTCGGATTGGACGTCCAGACGCCGCCGTGCTTGGTGCAGAACGAACAATCGCACGCGCGCGCCGGGATCTCAGCCGCGTCGCCGGGCCATTCGAGCTCGAATGCGATGTTGCCGCAGTGGCATTTGCCTTCGATGAGCATGACGGTGGCCGCTCGAGTGGGTCGATGCGCGATGACTGAGGCGTGGCGCTTAAGGCGCATCGCGCCGGTCACGCGGCACCAATCTCAGGTACTCGGCGAGCGCGCCGCCAGCGAGGGATTTTGCCATGACGCGAACCGTATTGACACGCGTGCCCATCGCGATCCCTTCACGCTCGCGAACCTCGACAAAACCACTGTGCTCCCAAAAGCGCTCGCCCCGGCGGTTGCCCTCGACGACGCCCAGGCGCACCCACTGCGCGCCCCGTTCCTGCGCCCAGGTCAACAACGCCTTCAACATCGCCTGTGCGCTGCCGTCCCCGTGCAGGTTCGTGGCGACGATGAACAGGCCGATATGCCATATGCCGACCGCCAATAGATCGGAAATGACGTTCGCCATTCCGATCAAGGTGCCGGTCTTGTCCTCGAACCCGATGAGCCACTTTCTGGTGTAGGACCATCCTTCGGGAGGAACGCTGTCAACTTCTTCGCGTGCCTCGTCCGCGTCAGGCGGTTGCCCGCTGACCGCGAGAAAATACTCCGGATTGCGCTCAAAAAATCGCTGCAATGCCGGGGTGTCCGTGTCCACCAGCTCCACCGCCCGGAACGCGCCGGCCTCGAACAGCGCCGTTTCAGATCGGTGCGTGCGCACGGCGCGAACGTGGCTATCAGCGCTCGACGGCGACAATGTGCGCCTGAATCCTGCCCTCGATCGGCCCGTCACCGAAGCGCCGGACAAGGGCTGCGGCCGCGACGTCGGTTGCCTCGCCGAGCAGCGATTTGTCGCGCGCCTCGATTTCGGAGCGCAAGGGAGTTCCCTGACAGAAGGCGATCGCGGCGTTGCGCGCCGAAGGCGACCGGCTTCTCGCCGCGACGGTGTCTATCCGTGGCGGCGACGCGAAACCCCCTCCCCGGAGATCGCGGCGGACGGCTTCCATGTCGCAGTAGCCATGCGGCGTTCGAGCCATGAAACGCGGTGGGTCGTCGGGAAAGACGGATTCCAGCGCGACCGTAACCGTGTCGGCAAACTCGTTTTCCGCGATGCGATCCCAGACGTTGAACAGGAACAGTCCGTCCGCCTTGAGGACGCGCCGCGCCTCGGCGAACGCGAGCGCCTTGTCGGGAAAGAACATGACGCCGAACTGGCACACGACGGCATCGAACGACGCGTCGTCAAAGGGCAGCCTCATGGCGTCAGCCTGGCGCCATTCGACCGGGCGGCTCGTTCCGATCGAGGAAGCCAGATCCAGCATCGGTTGGTTGAGGTCGGTCGCGACGATGGAGACGCGCTCGGGCAGCGTGGATGCGAGGTGCCGCGTGACGACACCCGTGCCCGCCGCGATTTCGAGCACGCGGGAGATCTTTCTCGATGCCAGGCGCTGCGCGAGATCCGACCGCGTACGGCTCGAAGATCATCGGGACCAGGTTCTCTTCGTAGAGCTTCGGAATCGAGCCAGCGAAGAGCTTGTCGGACTCGCGGTCGCTCATCGGGGTCTCCTTTGCGTCCTAACGCTCGTTGGGAGGCATGGTCTTGATCGGAGCCGCGAATCGGGCGTGAGCCTGCGGGTCGACCGGCCGATGCCGGACCTTCGTGCTCGCAGGGTCCTTGCCTAGGTAATTATCGCCCTTCCAGTTCTTCGATGGCCGGATGGGTCTTGGAACAAATCCGCCGCCGCAGTTCGGGCATACGTTTTCGAGGATGTTTTCGACGCACGTTGCGCAGAATGTGCATTCGTAGCTGCAGATGCGCGCATCCGACGCGTCGGGAGGCAACGCCTTGTTGCAATGCTCACAGGTCGGTCTGAGCTCGAGCATGCCGCCGGTCCCTTCTTCCTGGTCAGGCCGCGCGCGCGGCGACAAGCTCGTAGTGCTCGACGCTCGGGAACGGATCGTAGAAATGATGCAGCAACTGCTTCCACTGCTGGTACTCGGGCGAGCCGCGGAATCCGACCGTGTGCGCCTCGAGCGACGTCCAGTTGACGAGCAGAACGTAACGGTTGGCTGTCTCGACGCACCTCTGCAGCTGATGCGAGACATGGCCCGGCATGCCTGCGATGATAGGCGAGGCGCGAGCGAACGCGGACTCGAAATCACGTTCGAGGCCAGGGCGAACGTTCAGGACGGCGACTTCGAGGATCATCGACGAATCCAAGATAGCTGACGCAGTTGCGAGGCACTACGCGCGTTGAAGGCTCGCTGTCGTGGCGCACCGGAGATCGGACGCCATATTCTATGCGTGGCGCGCCACATCTATCCGCGATGTCCGAGGAGCCGTGCCGGCAGGAAGAGGATCGCCTTGAGCAGCGCAAATGCGGCACTCACGCAAATTCCCGCGAGTCGAAACGGAAGCGCGACAAGCCAGACGAGCGGAAAGAGGACCAGCACCGCCAACGCGAGCGGCCAGGAGAACACGAGCAGCAGGCACCAGACCAGGGCAAGTGCAAGAAGGCTCACATCGATCTCCTCTTTCGACTTCGTTGCGCCCGAGACGTTCTCAGCCGCCGAAATAGCCAACGCCGCGCGCCATTAGCGCCGCACACAGGATAATAAGGACTACGCCAGCCAGCTCCCAATGGATGATGGAGCGGATCGCATGCATTCTCGCAGGCGCGACCTGAGGCACCAGCCCTTGTTTCAGAGCCTTTCTCCACGACAGAAATTGGAGCGTGGGATAGATCGAGAGCAGCCCGACCACGGCGAAAAGCGAGAGCTTCGCGATAAACGTCGCGCTGTGGAAATAGTACGACGATCCCTTTTCGAAATAGAACACTCTCAGGAACCCGACGACCACGATCACGGTCGCGGAGATTCCGAAAACAAGGTCGACAACCGGAAGCTTGCGCGCGTTATCGAGGCTCAATTCGCCACGAACCAGCACAAACTCGACGGCGAGCGTCGCGACTAGCGTGAATGCCGCGATGTGATGGAGAAAGGCGAAGAGCGAGCTCATTGCGAGAACGATTCGGATCGACGAGAAGGCGCTTGCCTCCCGTCAAGAGCTACAACGATTGACGGCAATCTCCGGACGCGACATTCAACCAGCGTGCCTGGCATAAGCGTAGCTGAAATCGATGGGCGGCGCAGTAATCGACAAGTACTCGAAGGCGGCCGGTCCGTCATTCTGCAATCCGTGAATCTCGTCGTCGGCGAACCGCACCAGCTCACCCGCGCGCAGCATCCGAGTCTCGCCATCGGCCAGGAGCAGCAGGCCGACGCCGGACAGCGCGTACCAGATTTGCTCCGATGACGGGTGCGAGTGGCGCGGCTGGGTCGCGCCCGGGGCCACCGTCACCTTTGTCATCGTAACGCGGCGGGATGATGAATTTCGGGGTGAAAGGAGTTGCACGGAGTCGACGCCGGGATTGGCGAACGTCGCGAACTGCGCAAGAGTGAAGTGCTCCATGCGTCGCAGCCTACCAAGTCGTCCTTGTGGTGTATGGCCGAGGCGTCAGATTCCGAGCCGAGCGCGCACCGTCCGAGTCTCGTGCAGGATCGGGCTCCATGGAGCTCATATCGTTCTCGAAGATATCGTCAACTGCGACGGAATACCCTGGACGCCGCGATCCGCTAACACGCGCCGAGGCGATGCGCCTTGACCTCCGCCGTAACGGGCTTGCCGTCCACCGTCGTGGTCAATGTTCCCTCTGGAGTTGTCGCCGTGAAACACCGTCCTGCTGCGGATGGTTCGTTCGCCGCACACAAGAGTGTACTCGACGGTGTTGCCCGCGATCGTGTAGGACTTGACCGCGCAGCGGCCTTCGGCCTTCTTTTCCGCGGCCGCTTTTCCGCTGGCGGAATCGCCGTTGACCTGGGCCGCGTCGGCGGCGGTCATGCAGCTCGCGAAAACACGTGGAGCGCCGTCGGTAATCATCGTGAATTCCCATCGACCGGGAACCATGCGGTCCGCCGCGGAAACGAGCGTCGATCCAGCGATCAGGCAGCCAGCGGCGGCCGAGAGGAGAGGGCGCGAAGACAGCAGATTGTGTTTCATCGGCCAAGTATAGGCTTGCGGCGGCCGAAAGCCACCAAGTCGCGTGCAGCGTGGCGCGAGATCGCGGCCGGCCCGTGCCAGAGATGATGATCTCGCATGCTTCGAACCCGGCGAGCCGCCGCAGCGATTGATCGTCTAGCTTTGCGGATGGATTTTTTTCGCGCGCAGAAAGTATCGGTTGGCGGTCGAGGCGAGAGACAGCGCACCACCGAGGAGCGCGAGGTGCGCCAGTATCAGGCCCATGAGAAGGCAGGCCAGTGCGCCTCCGGCCGCGCGCTGCGACATGTGCCGAAGCGCGGACACCGTCGAAAAATTCAGCGACCCGCTCACCCCGGCGGGACCCGACATCGCTCGCGCGGACAGCAAGCCCTGAACATTGAGCGCAATTGCGTAGATGGTCGAAACGATCAACCCTCCTGCGAAGAAGACAAATGCGGGCCCACCGACCAGGTAAGACAGTGTAAACACGACGCCTGCGAAGACTATTTTGGCCACGATGTTTCTGGGCCGGAGGCCACTGCGAACGGCGTCCCAGTCCTCGACGGTCATTGCTCTTTGAGAATCGTTCGCGGCGCGCGTCAACTGCGCGATGTGGTGATTCACGAAAAACAAGGCGAGCCATACAACAACGGCGACCCAAGCGTCGAAGGGCAAGTCGCTTGCCAAAAGCGAGATGAGGTATCTTTCCAAGACTCTAGTCCAGGTCACGTCCCGAGCGCTGGGGACGCATGAGAAGTGCCGGGCCGTCGGGCGTGGCGACTTCTCGCAAGGAACGTGTCCGAAAATCGCGCCGGACCTGATGCCAAAAGCGTGATCGGCAGGGCGTTCATCGGATACAGGGCTTCGGGACAATCAGGGCTATCCGCGGGGATCGCATACATCGCCGTGACATTAGACGCGTGAGGCAGCGATTGCAATCTGTTTGGCCTTGCTGAGCGACGAGCGAGCTCTTCGATACGACGACTCGACCAGCTCGGTCAGATAGGCGGCTGGAAAGCGATGCACCCGGACAATGGTGATCCAGTGGTAGCGTCCCCTGTATCGCGCCGGTTTCACGCCGGGAACATCGGTCAGCTCGATAAATCTGTCCGGGCTGACCCTCGTGCTGAACCGCCATCGCTCGGGCTCGCTGGTCTTGAAGTAGGCGAAGGTCTTGCCACCGACCGAGTAGACGAGAATATTGCTCGGATCGCCGTATAGCGTTTCGCAGGCCCCGGAGAGACCCTTACAGAAGGCCTTGAGCTGTGCGACATTCATGAGGGGAGTCGAGGTCAGCGTGCGATCGAAACTCGACGAGGCGGTCGGCGCGTCCGACGCGAGCCGTTGGGTCGTGCCATGGCTCAGTCATTCGGAGCTGCTCTATCGCGAAGCCACAGCCAGCACGCAGCGATTAACCCCGCCGAATGTGTCAGCCAGACGCTGTATGTGTGCCATTTGCTGTACTTGCAATCCCGCGCGGAGACTTCGGTGTACCGGCCATAGCTGGCGAGATAGAAATGGCCATTGTCGACTTTTCCGCTGATGCCGACGAGAAGAGATCGCATGAAGGCCGCCCCTCGGTGGATTAGCTGCGTCGCCGAGCGTGTGTCGTGGACGCCACGTGGCCTTAACGATACTACCGAACGAGCGAGCCGTCACACATGTCCGGCGCGTGGAAGTCGTGGAAGCTGTCGCTCGGAGGACGCATCAGATCCCGGCCCGCGCGGGTGGATAGAAAACATCCAGCGTCGGAAACTGCGCTTCCGCGCGCACGCAATCCCAAAGATAGACGGCGAAACCGAGATCACCGGTCCACAGGGAGTAACGCAATTGCCCATAACGCGATGCATCGGCCTGCGTTTGCGCGATGCCGTGCATTGCGAAGGCGCGAGCGCGTTCCAGCCACGTTGAATCGCGTGTTCGCTGATACAGCTTCAGGAACGCGTAGCCATTGCCACCGGTGCCGTGACACAGGTTGGACCCTTTGATCAGCGGACCGGCAGACCACGTGGTCTCGCCGGCCGCAAGCAGCAAATCGTCCAGCGCCGCGCCCGGGAATTCCGCCAGGCAGATGATGAATCCCGGAGCCCCGTGGCAGAACTGGAGTAGCTTCTTCTGATCGGGTCTCGCGTCGTCGAGCTCGGGACGCCAGTTGACGCCAGGCCCGACGCGATCGACGGTGCGCCGAACGGTCTCTTCGATACTGCGCTCCCAAGCAATCCAGTCCTCGGCGCGCAATAGATGTCGGCCGCGGATCAGTGGCAGTGCCGTGGCGACAAACCCGTGCACCGCGTCGAGATAGGTCGATCGCCTGCCGCCCATGTGCTGTGTCCAGTGCCAGCACAGAAATCGAGGCGACCACTCGAGCTCGCGCCAGAGCTCGGCCGCGGTCGAGCGAAACAGTTCCGCCCATCGCGGTTTCCCGCTGCGCTCGTAGAGGAACAAGGCGGCAAGCAGTGTACCCGGCGAACCGAACATCAGCTCGCGCGCGGGATGCTCGGTGTTGCCCGCGATCAGGGCGTCGAGAGCGATCTCGACTTCTTCATCTTGCCGCTCGCCCCACTGCATCATTCGAATCGGAGTGTCGCCCATCAGAAACGAGGCCCACTCGTCTCTCCCCAATGCGCAGTTCCAGGCTCGGTTGCGCGAAACGAGTCGATCCAGGTCGGTCGCGTAGCTTCTCGAAAGCGTGACCGCGCCGACGGCGCGGAGGTAATGAAGCGCCCAGATGACGCCACAAGCTCCGTGGTACAACGGCGTCGCGAAATCTTCCGGGTCGCCATCCTCCCGGTCGAGTGGATGCAGAGGCCAATAAACATCGGGGCTAAAACGCGACTCGGTATCGGCCACGATGCGTTCGATGGCTGCTCGCGCCTCGTTCTCGTTCCATGGCAGGCGTCGGAGCCGCTCGTGTCTCTCAGGCTCGTAGAGCATGCGGCCCTCGGCCGCTGTCGACTCCTCGGTCAAGCTAGTCGCGGACGCGGCCGTGCGATCCGTCCGGCCGGGGCGAGCGGCGCAAGTACGCACGCGCGATCGTAAGCGGATGGCTCAGTGCCGTGAAGAGCTGCCCCAGGCCACGCGATGGATCATGAAAGAGGCCGAGCTGGCCGAGCACCGTTCCGCGGTCGTAGTAGATGCGTTCGCCCGCCAGCCGATCATCGACGTCGAACGTGTACACGCCGCACAGGGGGAACTCCATGCGCCTCCCCGTCGCCGGCAACCCGCGCCATGCACCGAGATGCGTCCCGCGGATGGTGACTTCTAGCACGATGCTCTCCGATCCCGCGTGCCGATCCTTCACCGCGATCGCCAGGTCGGGCAGCGCGTGCAGAAGCTCGCCGTAGTATGAGCGCACGCCGTCGCAGCCTGTACGGTGATCCTCCCAAGGCTCGTCATCGTAGCGCGCGCTCGCGCCGAAGGTCGCCATGAGCGCATCGAGGTCGTGCCGGTTCTCGCAGCGGATATGCTCGTCCACGATGGCCATCCGCGCCTGCACGCGCGCTACGTCGAGAACGAGGTCGCGCATAATTCAGGGCTCCGGATCCGCCTTCGCCGGGACGCGCAGCGCGCCGGTCACGTCGAGGTCCCGTACGACAAGCTCGTCGATTTCCAGCCGCTTGATCCGCGCGCGCCCGATCGCCAGCTGACCCACAGCGAGCGCCCCGATCGCCACCGCGCCGATGGCCATCGCGCCCAAGGCGAGTGTACCGATGGACTGGGCGATCGATTGGGTGATCTGATGCGCGCGGCGTGGTTCGTGCGTGCGCACGAGTTCGCCTTTACGACGCAAATCGCGGATGACGTCGCGGGTCAGTCGGTCTCGGGCGCGCAGCCTCATTTGTTCGCGCTCCCGAAATCTCGGACACGGCGCCGCGAAACGCGCCGCAAGGCGCCGCGGCACGCGACGCGGATCCGCTTCAAACAGCGGGCGGGGCGGATCTCCCTACGCGAGCTTGCGGAGGATTCCATTCGTTTCCTCTTTGGAGAACGCGCGCAAGGTCTGCGTCCGGACGTTGCCCGCCGCGCCAATCGCGAGTCCGAGTGCCGTCATGCTTGCGTCGTCGCGCGCTTCGAAAATGCAGACGATGTCATAGCTGCCCAGCGTCCAGTAGAACTCCTGGGCTTTGACGCCGAATTTCTTGGCGAGTTTCTTGACCGCATCCGCGCGCTTGGTCGTGCTCTTGACACTGCGGATGCCCTGGTCGGTGAAGTTCGCGAGAACGATGTAGGTGGCCATGGTTCCTTCCTCGTGGATATGAGGCCGGTTAGGAACGTCGGGGCGGCATGGCCTCCGGACGCCGCCTCCGACTCGCGCCAACCGCCGGGCGTGCATCGCCCGGCGTGCCTTCTATTCGGTTGTGCTGACGAGCACGTGGTTTTCATGCTTTTCCCCGCCCAACTCGAAGTACGCGGTTCCGGTTTTGACAAGGCCGTGCTTCCGGTAGAAGGCGATGGCGGGAAAATTACGAGCGTACACCTTGAGCCAGATAGTAGTGCTTCCCACGCAACGATGCGCCACGCGCCGGCTCTCTATGAGAAGCGACGAACCGATGCCTTTCCGGGCGAAGTGTTCCTGGACATACAAAGAGACCACCTCGACCTGGCAACTCGCGGATGGGCACTTCGCATCGACGTTGACGACTGCGTAGCCTACGATATTTTCGTCGATCCCGGCGACCAACACCGTCACGTCCTTGCGCGTAAGGAGGCTTCCAAATTTGTCGACGCTGAGCTCCGAGAGCACATAGCGAGCGATTGCAGTGTCGATTCCATCGGTCGCATAAGTGTGCAGCCACACTTGCGTAGCGAGCACGGCGAGGCGCTCGGCGTCGGAGGGAGCGCCCTCCCTGATCACGGCCTCGGCGGACATGGGCCCTTCAGGGCTCGATTGCCACTTCCGCCTCGATCTCGACGGGTATCCCGAAGGGCAATTCGGCCATGCCGACCGCGGAGCGCGCATGCGATCCACGCGTAGGCCCATACAATTCCAGGATCAAATCGCTGAAGCCATTGATGACTGCAGGCTGCTGCTTGAAGCCCGGCGCGGAATTGACCATGCCGAAGACGCGCAGCCACGCTGATACGCGGTCCAGCTCGCCGAGCTCGCGCTTCAGGCTGCTCAGTATGGACAGTGCGACAAGGCGTGCTGCGTTCCGACCCTGGTCGACGGACAAGTCCAGCCCGAGTTTTCCAAGCGGCGTGGCCAGTGAGCCGTCGGCACTCTGGGCCGCGTGACCCGAGACATAAGCGCGATTACCGTAGACGCGGACCCAGGGAAAGGGCAGCGTCACTCCCGGCGGGAGCGGCAGTCGCGGGGGAAGCGCCAGTCCGAGCTCCTGGAGCTTGGTCTCGATCTTCGACATGTCAACCTCCTGGCAATATCGCGAAGCCTCTTCGAGGAGTTGCACTCCGGCGTCCCGTTACTGGGTTTCCCCGGTCGGCGAAGCGCCAACGTCGCAGTTCAAGCGTGCAGCCTCACGGCTTTTTCGACTTCACCTCGGCGGCCCTCAGCTGCACGGCCAAGTTGCCGGCGAAGTCCGATGGCAGGTATACGTCCGCCGAGTAGGTCTGGAAGCCGTCCGCCGCGATCTGCAGCTTGAATCGACCAAGACTGGTATGCGCGAAATCGAAGAAGCCGTGCTCGTCGGTTTCCGTGGAATAGACGATCGATGATTGCGGAGGATCGTGGCGCAGCAGAACCTTTGCGCGAGGCTGCTTGTCGACGTAGGCAACGTTCTCGAAAGCAACCCATCCGTGCAGGCTGGCGGCGCCCGACTGCGCCCAGGATGCATCTGCCGGCGTGAGCATGAGGGTCGCGACCGTCAAAGCAGCTGACGACGCCACCTGTCTTGTGAAAGACCGTAGATCGAGGAGCAGTGACATGTCGATTACACCGGATCGCAAATCGCCTGTCTTCGGCTCAGGCACGCCTTCCCAAGCGCGCTGGAGCAGTTGTCAGGAGCCCCTTGTCTTACGTCGCAAAGAACTCGACCACGCCCGTGTGCAGGTCGTACATGGCGCCAGCGATCTTGATCGCGCCGCTCGACTCCATGCCGGCGAGAACGGGACTGCCTTTGCGGATGTCCGCGATCGTTAGCTCGACGTTCTTGCGGGCGACGGCGTCGATGAACCTGTAGTTCTTCGACGTTCTCGGGCCGTTATAGACGGTCGCGGTGACCGCAGGCTTGATTTTCGCCAGCAGCCCCGTGAGGTTGCCGAGCTCGGCGTTGTCGATCGCGCCCTTGATCGCGCCGCAGCCTGTATGGCCCATGACGAGGACCACCTTGGCGCCCGACAGTTTGCAGGAGAACTCCATGCTGCCGAGAATGTCCGGATTTTCGACGTTGCCCGCGACGCGGCTATTGAAAATGTCGCCGATGCGCAGGTCCATGATGGTTTCCGCGGACGCACGCGAGTCGATGCAGCTCAGCAGCACCGCGAGTGGATACTGCGCCGCGGCGCTGGCGCGTTGCTGGGCGAGAAAATCATGGTCCTCGCGCTGCCCGGTGCTGAAGCGATTGTTGCCTTTCTTCATGAGCGCCAGCACGTCGTCCGGAGTCAACTTGTCGCGCTGTTCCTTGGTAAGCACGACCGCGTGGGCGGCTTCGCTGAGCGTTGTGCCGCCAATGAACGCTATTGCAGTCGTTGCGACCGAGGCGCGCAAGAAACGGCGACGATCGACAGCACGCGGAATCTGACACTCTTTGCAGTGCGCGGACATGAACGATCTCCCCAGGGAATTTATTTTCGCCTTGTCTGGCAAGTGCGATGTGCCGTGCACCGAATTCGAAGGCGGCGCACGCAAACGTGGGATGGCGTCGTATCGTATGCCACAAACGACCGCGTCGCAATGCGACGCAGGAAAGCGCGATTCGACAGCCCGGATGCCGGCATCCCGCGACGTCGCTCTATCGGCGCACGCTCCGCTTGCGCTCGCGGTCGCTACGGTTTTCGGGGGATTCTGCGCGCACGAAAGAATACAAAAATGCCCGCGACAAACGCGGCCGCCCCGTAAATCGCCCATTGCGTTTGTCCCGTCATGAAGCTGCCCGGCAGTACATTGATCCCCTGCAGGAACCAGACAGCGCCGATCAGCATGAGCAGAACGCCAACGATGGTCAGGGTAGTTCGCATGAGTGTTTTCCCGCCCCGAGTAACCGGCTACGTTGGGTCATCGATCGCCTTGAACATGCTGATGTTCGTGGGTCGATATCCGAGCTTGGCATAGAACGCGTGCGCGAGCGTGTTGTGCCCGAACACATGCAGCGCCATGCCCAGCAACCCAAGTCCCCGCGCGCGCTCTTCGAGCGCCAGCAGAGCGCGCCGGGCATGTCCCTTGCGCCTATGCTCGGGTTTGATGCTTATTTCGTACACATAGCCAATCCGCTTGCCGGCACGATCTTGAACTGCAAACCAAAGTACACCGACACTTGCCTGTTCGTGCGAATCACGAATCGTGAAGAAATAGTTGTCGGGCGTTGCGAGCCCTTGTGGCAGCAGCTCATCGAGTGTCTTTCGCGACAGTTCGAGCGCATCGGCTATTGCCCATTGGCCGGAAGTGATCTTTTCCGCCGCATACCTGGGAACAGCGTCTGCTGCGTACGCGACGAAGTCGTCCTGGGTCATTGGTACTAGGGCTGTCACGAGAACTCTCTCAGGGTGAATGCGTTTCCCGGCTCAGTCGCTGCGAGCACCGTTGGAGTGACGATTCGGCTTTCATTGAGACCTCCCAGGCACAAACCCAGCGCGAGGCCGTCACGTCGCGATGGGTCCACGCTGCGGCGCCCGCCGCGACCGCGCGCCCCAGTCGCGGGCAAGCAGTCCGTACAGGCTCGAGTCGGAAACCTCTCCCGCGACGATCCACCGCTCTCGCAGGTGGCCTTCTTTCTTGAATCCGAGACGCTCGAGGGTCCTCGCGGAGGCAACATTTCTGGGGTCGACGTCGGCCTCTACACGGTGGAGACTCAGCTCCGCGAAGCCGAATTCCAGGAGGGAGCTCAACGCCTCAGTCATGTATCCGTTGCCCCAGCAATCGAATGCCAGTGTATAGCCTAACTCCGCCCGCCGGCTTTGCTCGTGAAAATTGAACAACGAACACTCGCCCAGCAGCGTGCCATCGCCTTCTGCCAGTATCCCGAGACAAACGTATCGGCCGGCGCGCATCGCCTCGATATCCCTCGCAAGGCGCTCGCGAGCGACCTCGATGCTGGTCCATGGAGGCTTGCTCAGGTAGCGTGCCACCCGGAGGTCGGCGAAGATCGCGAACAGGGCCGCTGCGTCGGGGTGTTCAAGCGGACGCAATCGCAGTCTTGGCGTGCGCAGGACGGTTCGGTCGAAGGCGCGCATTAGATTCCGTGCGGCCGTTCAACACCAAGATCGGCTGTCACCGCGCGAAGATGCCGGGGTTGTTGCGTTTCCATATTCGCATCTCTTCTTCCTGCGGGAGATGGCCCTTGTCGTATTTTGGATCACGTACCCAGTCGATGCACGTGTCGACCATGCTTTCCACGGAATAAAAAAAGATCTCGATGCCTTGAAAGACAGAGATGATGGGCCGCTCGAAGCGCGGGTCCAGCGACTGCTGCTGACAGGGCATCACCATCCAGCCGTTTTCAAAGGCGGCGAAGGGGAAGGCATTTCTCAGCAACGTTGCGCCGGGTGGATTGGCTCCGTAGGTTCGCATCATCGTCTCGTATTCGCGCTCGGCGTCCTGAACGGACACAAACGCGCAATCCCGGAAATCGAAGGGAGCGTGACCCGGCGAGTCATTGCGCCGCTGGCCGTTGTGCCAGGAATAGAGTCCGAGAAGCTCGTCGGGAAGCTTGGCCGGAAACCACTGGCACAGTGCACGTACTTCATCGGCGCGAAGCGGCGGCAGGAGATCCTCGGTGACCTCGAGCCCCTTCGCTTCGTACGCGAGACGAAGGAGCTCCAGCTTGGAGTGCAATCCCTCGGCCGAAAAAGTGGCTGTTGAGGGAGCCGCGGCTTGCTGCGGCGCCTTGCGCTCGGAGCACGCGACGAGGGCGGTCAGCGGTATGAAAGGCAGGAGCGATCCGAGCGCGACAACCCTGCGACGTTGCGCGCGATTCAGGCCGCGATCGGCGAATCCACAACTGGGAATGGCACCACCGCCCCGTTGGCAACCGCTGCTTCGGTATTCACGCCCGCGACCGCGCGTCTTCCCGCCCCTGTTTGCTGTGGGCATCGCAATCCCCTTTGTCCCAACGGCGCGCAACGGCACCCGCCGCCCTCAAATGCCACCTCCGGAGTGTCTCCTTGGTCACGGTCAGCGATCGCCGAGCGTCATTCGCTCCTGCGCAAGAAGACATGCGTTGCGCGCTCGCCGACGACGTAGCGCGCGCATTCGTAGCCCAAGGCGCGCATGTCGATGCCGTCGAAGAGATTCTCCCCGCGACCCAGCAGGATAGGCCGGACGGCCAAATGCAGCTCATCGATCAGCGCGGCGCGCAGGTATTCGCGGATGGTGGACACGCCGCCACCGAGGCGGACGTCGAGGCCGCCCGCGGCGGCGTTCGCCTGCTCCAGTGCGGAATGGATCCCTTCGGTGACGAAGCGAAACTCCGTGTCTCCCTTCATCCTGACGGGCGGTCGAGCGTGATGCGTCAACACGAACACCGGAGTGTGGTACGGCGGCTCTTCGCCCCACCAGCCCTTCCAGCTGTCGTCCGGCCACGGACCGCGGACCGGACCGAACATGTTGCGGCCGAGGATCCAGGCACCGATGCCGGCCGTGCCTTGTTGCGCAAGCTCGTTGTCGACTCCCGTCTCTCCGCCTTCCTGACCGTGCATCTTGCGCCACGCGCGGGTGTGGAAGAACCATTCCATCAGCTCGGGGCCTCTGATCCCGAGCGGATTCTGCAAATCCTGGCCGTGGCCGGCACTGTAGCCGTCGATGGAAACGGCGAAGCTTTGAACTTTGAGTTTGGACAATGGGTTTTCCTTCGATGAGCGAGCCGAACTACGTTGCAAGCGGAGATGCACTGGACGGGCTCCGTCGACATCCGGTGGACCGAACCTCATCATGCAGCACACCCTCGTATCGGAGCGGTCATGCGTGCCGGTTCACTTGGCGTCCGACGGCGTGCCCGTCTCGATGTAACGCTTCAGCCGGTCAACTTGCTCGCCGATTACGCGATCGACCGCGGGCGCAATGCTCTCGAACCCACCGGCAATGAATCCGCCCACGCTGTAGGTAAGCGTGAGCTTGCTTCCTTTATCCGCCGGCGATATCAGCCAGGTCATCGAGCCGGTGACGCCGGACGCCTGCAGTGGGCCGAGGCTGCCGATCAAGCGGAGCATCTCGTTTGTCTTCAACAGCGACGACGCGCATGTGTTCGACACCGCCGTTCGACAGCGCTCGCAGAAACCCTCCCGCACGAGGATCGATGGAATTTTGTTGTCCCCGAGTAGATTATGGGGTTCAGCGGGACGATTCGGCCGGGCAGCGCCGCGTAAGCTCGGGGAGATGCCGCGAGACTCGCTGTGGCTGCGAGACCGTCGTGAGATAGCGGATGCGCCGTTGCCCGGCATTAAGAATTCGATCGCGATTCATGAGTAGATGGTCATTGAATCTCAAGGTTGACGGTGATTGGTGGACCAAGGCGGACGCACGGACTAGGTGCGATCGACTGCGTGCGGCGCGACGGGCTAGAGTGCGAGCTCCATGAACACGAGCCAGCCTTTCATCGCTGCAGGAAGATCATAGTACGGCTCGATCGTCTTGAAACCCAGGCGATGATACAGCCCTATCGCCGCGTCCTGGCGAACGCTCGTGTCCAGGCGCATGACTCGATAGTGCAGCGCTCTGGCTTCGTCGAGCAGTGAATCCGCCAACGCGCGGCCGACGCCTTTGCCGTGAAACTCGGGATAGACGAACATCCGCTTCATCTCGCAGGAAGCCGGAGTCGATCTCGCGCAGCGCCACGCAACCCGCGGGCGCGCCATTCCACGTGGCAAGCAGCAATTGGCCGCGAGGAGGTGCGTACTCGCCGGGCAGCGACGCGAGCTCCTGCTCGAACGCGCGCGCGTCAAAATACGCATCGATAAGATGCAGGTCCTCGCGATGCCGCTCTCGATGCCAGGTGACGAATGATCGCATCAGCGACCGAACCTGGTCGAGCTGCTCGTGGTCGTCGGAACTTGAACGGTGGCGAGCATCGAAGTGTTTGTTCTGGAGATCGCGCGTGACAGTCTTAGCCAGACGTCCGTGTAGAGATGATGCTCAGCACATCAGGCGCCTTCAAGTGTGAACAGCATGTCGAGATCGCTCGTGCACTGCTTGCGAAGCGCAATAAGGGGACGATACTCGGGCGAGTTGTACCAAGCCATTGAGGGCATCCATGTCCGGAAACTCGATGATAACAACTCGCTCCGGTTTCCAGTGCCCGCCCTCGGGTAGCTTGTGGCTTCCACCTTTGGTCAGGTAGCGACCGCCATGCTTGGCGATCATCGGTCCGACCTCGGCTTCTGTATTCGTCGAATTTGGCCGCGTCGGTGATGATGTGCTCTACGATCAGATAGGCCGGCATTGATGGCTGCTCCTCGTGAAAATTTCGGTCGGTGGGTATCGGCATCGCGCTGAGGCCCACATCGTGCGCATGGCGTGCGACTCTATGAAACCGCGTGCCGGTCGCCGCTCCCGCGGGCCGCGCGACTTCCCGCGGCATTCGACCACCAGGGCCGGCTGAAGCGACTCAGGCGAGTCGCCGGCGACTTGCGGCGGCTCTGGGACGATCGAGGCGAGACGCCAATCGTTGTTTATCACGACCCGCTCGAGGTAGCTCTGGAAGACGCCGACATGAACCAGCGCAGCGTCGGCCGAATCCGGCCACAGATCCTCACTGCGGAAGCGCACGTCATAGGTGGGCTCGTCCTCGGCCGCGCACGGAATGGGCATGGGCATCGGGGAAAGGATAGGCGGGTGACTCGCTCACGACTACGCCGGTCTTCCCACGGATGTAGGCGGGCATCCGCACGTGGCCCGACACGTAGTCGGTCCTCACGCGGACACGATCGCCGGGCTTGAAACGCTCGCGCTGCGGCAGATTCGTGCGTCCCGGACCGATCGGCGCCGCCAGCGGAAAGCGTCCCTCGGCGCGCCTCTCGAGCTCCTCGCGGGTCACGACGCCTTTCTCGACCAGCAGGGTTGCCAAGCCGGTCAGCGAGCGTTCGTAGTAGCTCGCGGCGAGGTAGTGGCGAGGATCCATGCGCTCGATGGCGTGTCGGTATTCGTCCATGTTGAAGATGCCGCGTCTCACTGCGGCGCCATAAAGCGAGTTCGCGCGCACTTCCCATGGCTCATGAAATGCCTGCGCGTCGATCGCGTAGCGAACCGCGCCGAAGCCTTGCTTGCCACCGAGATCATGGATGCCGTCCACGGTCATGCCTCCGGCTAGAGTCGCGCGACGCCGATCATGCTGTCGCGCGTTACGATGTCGACCAGTTTTTCTTCGGGCCATCCGATCGGTTTCGGGCGGCTGCACGGGCAGCACCATGTAGCGCGTGTCGGCTGTCGTATCCCAGACGCGAACCTCGACCTCGGAGGGCAAATCCAGGCCCATCTCCTTCAGCACGGTGCGCGACTCTCGAACGACGCGCGCGCGGTACTCCAGGTCCTTGTACCAATCCGGCGGCAAGCCGATGATCGTGAACGCCGTGCACGAACATTGCGTGCAGCAGATGACGTTTTGGATCTTGGGCGTGTTCTCCAGCACGACCAGGTGCCGATGGTGCTTCGGCATCGTGAGACCGAGCTCGGCAACGGCGGCGCGACCGTCGGCGAGCAGCCGCTCGCGGAATGCCGGGTCGACCCACGCCTTGGCAACGACGCGCGCCCCGTTGCGCGGGATCCATTGCTCCTCGGCGAGGCGGCTCAACTCCTCGACGACTTGCGTGGCGTTCAAGCCGCGCTCGTCGAGCGCCGATTGGATGGCGTCAAGGCGTCGCTCCACTGGAGCGGTGCGGCGGACGACGGGGTCATGGGAAGACATGGTCATAAAGTCCGAGCGGATCACAGGGCTTGTCCGCAAGGAACTATTGTTTTCCGTCCAACGTCTCGGGTCAAGGGGCGGGACTGGCCGACCGAGGCACTGTCATTGTGACGCAGAGTGCGAAGGCTCCACGCGTCGGGGCAGCCTTGCTGCCCGGCGGGACGATGGGCCGGCAAAGTACGCCGGGTTTGCACTACTAGCTAGTACAGCAGGTTTGCGTCAAATTGCGGCGTGCTGCCTTTGCGGATATCCGCCGCCCAGCGAAAGAGCCTGGCTTCGCCGATTTCCCAGAACGCATGACAGCGTTCAAGGTAATCGAGCACGACTTCCCGGCGTCCCGCTTTCAAGAGGTTCTCCGCGAGTTGCATGTTGGGGCCAAATGAATTGAGCTGCGGCGATCCCAATGTCTGCGCGGAGGCAAGCAGATCGGTGCCGGCTTGGTCGAGATCACCTTGCTCGAATGCAATCTGGCCGCGAATCGAATAACCATGGTGAATGGCATTTCCGTAGTTACGATCCCGAGGATTCAGTTCGGCCCAGCTGAGGAGTTCATCTGCGTAGCGGCGCGCGCGGTCAAATCGGCGACGCAGCAACGCGCGCGCGGCGACCGCGCGCAGCGCCAAGGATCCGCAGCGTGCGGTTGCGCGTTACGGCGCCGCCGAGAAAGCACAAATATCCGACGAGGCGACTGGCGGCCCGGAGGGTGGCCGTTCGACGTTGGCTGGGAGCTGGCATCGCTAGCGTATGGAGCCGCAGCCTGATGCGCACGATGACAGAAGGCGCGCGCGAAAGCGCGGCCAACCGGTCAGTCGCCGGCCTACTGACGGGCTAGGCATCGCCGGTGGGAATGATCGCCGCGGTTTCCACCATGAGTATGACTGCCCGCTCCGGAGCGCGTGTCCGGTGGACGACGCCCCTCGGGACGACAAAGCCTTGTTGCGCCTGGAGCTCGACGCTTTTTTCCTCGAGGTCGATGATGAAGCGACCTTCCAGGACAAAGAAGAACTCATCGTCCTTGTCGTGCTTGTGCCAGTGATACTCGCCTTGCATGACGCCGAGACGGACGACCGAATCGTTCACTTTGCATAGCGTTTGGTTGTACCAGCGGTCAGAGCAGGCTGCGACCAGCGATGGCACGTCGACGAGCTGCAGCGGAGGGAAAAGCACGTTCAGGAACGTCGCGTACGAATACTCTTGAGTGGCGCTCATACAATCTCCAACTCGATGCTAATCGGTCAAATAGGGCTTTCAATCAGCGGCAGTAAGCGAGAGTCTTCCAATGCCGCGGACCGATGGCCCATTCCCGCCAAATAGTCTGGATTGGACGCGAACGCCAGAAACGCGGACGGACTCTTTTGCCTCACGAGCATTGCTGCATCCCAACGCTCGTTGGCCGGCCCAATCAGGAATGCGCCTCCGCGACCGAAGAAGAGCACCTTGCCCCCGGACCTTTCAAGATGGGGAAGCGCGTGCTCCATGTATCGGCGGTAGGCTTCCTCGCCCGTGATGGGCGATGCAGGAGCGAGATCGGGCGCGCCCGAGTAGTCCGCCGCGGCGCGAAATCGAAGCAGGTTCAGCATGACAACAGGGCCGGTTATGCCTTGAGCGAAGAACTGCCGCCCGGACTCCTGTGTCGGCTCCAGATACGAGTGAGACTTCTCGTGGGACATCGTTTCCTCGCAGGCATGCGCTTTCCGAACAGTACACCGAGCGCACCCATCGTGAGTTCGCTCATGAGATTACTCGCCGCAATTTATTCGAGTACAGGAGTGCTCTTCTGCGAGGATACGAAAATCATCGAGTCGGAAACGGCGACAACGTCGTGCTCCTCGCCTGGAGTCGTAAACAGATAGTCGCCCGGACTCAATTCGACGCCGCCAATTCCAACGGTTCCCGATAGGACTACAACCTCCTCGGTCCCGTGGTGAGCGTGCGTGGAAACCGTGCCCCACGGGCCAACCGGACGACGGAGGACCGGCCGCCCGTTTCATTGTTTCGAAAAAGACTACGCTCGATGCCCGGATAGTCCGTAGCTTTCCATTCGCGACTTGCAGCTTTGTTCACCAGCACTTTGACTCCTTGGCGGCGTGTGACGCGCCACGTATCTGCAACCAGCGGGTCGGGCGAGGAACCGGGTCAGCACCCCGCCGTGCATTTCCCCGCGGCGTCGAACTCCATCGTCTTGCCCGAAAGGGGAACATAGGCGGGTACGTGGACCGCTTTGATGAACGCTTCAGTCCTGCTGTGCGGCCGCACCTTGCCGCCCACCGTGCCGACCTCGTTCGCGTGCGAGGGAATCACCGACGCGGGCTTCACGAGATCGTTGATCACATAGGCGGCCTCGATCGGCCCGGTCGAGAAACCGTCGCCCATGTTCATGACGGCAAGCTGGGCGTGGTAGTAGTCGCGCACCACTACTGCCTGGTCCGCGAGAATACCGGTGTCTCCGGAAAGGTAGACCACCAGCCCGTTGCTGAACCGCAGCACGTATCCGGTGGCAAGGCCCACATCCCCGGCGATGCCGGCATCCTTCATGGCTTTGCCGAGGTCGCCCCCGATGAAGTCGGGATCCACGCCGTTGCTGTGCAGCGCCGTCACCGTGGCGATGCGCACGCCGCCGACGGTCACGCTGCCACCGAAGCGGGCGAGGATGGAGTTTGCGGGATCGCCGCCGTTCGCCTTGAGCTTTGCGGCGAAGAAGGGCGGCATCTCGCTGCCGGTCACGATTTTCGATTTCTTGGCCAGCGCAATTTCCACGGCGCTGGTGTTGGGCAGGGCCGATACCGAGACGTCCGGATTTGCGCACGTGCCGGAATTCGGTGCCTTGTTGTGCGCGTTTCCGACATGGTCGCCGTGCATGTGGCTCACGAGGATGATGTCGATCTTGCCGAGGCGTGGGTCCGCTGCGCCGGCAACCGTGCGCCCCGGGTCATACAGGATCCGCGTCCCGTTCGGATCTTCGAAGATCAGGGCGCGATCCTGCGGACAGAACTCACCATCGATGCCACCGAGGGGCGTCACCTTGACGGTCTGGGCCTGCACGGGGAGCGCGAGTGCGGCACTGAAGACTGCGATCCAAGTCGAACGATTCATGGCACTTCATCCTTTCTGTATTTGGGCCAAGCTACCACTGCCGGGCCGCTGGAAGCAACAGGGTTTGCGCTCGAGGCGAGTCATTCCAAGACGTCTCTTTCGCGACGCGCGCTGATCTTGCGCAGCATCGGTGCCGGCGACCGCACCTTTGACAGCATATGTCAGCCGCCGTTGGCAGGAGTGTGCTGATACAGCACGTTCAACCATCGGCCCGACCGCTTCACATAGAGGGACGTCGCCCACACCGGGCTTGGCACTCTCGTTCCGCCGCACAGTGTGTCCTGCTCGGCTCGGTAGGTTACGAGCACGGAGTCGACTGAAGTCTTGGCAACAGTGAATGGTCCCAGGGAATAGCTCTGCACGACGCACGATGGACTGCGCACTCCAGCGACCACGGCGGACTTGCCCGCGATTCCATAGCCATGGATCTCGACGTGGTCGTCGGACAGGAAGTCCTCGAAGAAAGCGCCGTCGTGGGCCTTCCATGCGACCCAGGACTTCGACTCCAGCTGGCGAATCAGCATCTCGTCGGTCGCTGAGAGGGTGCTCGGGTCGGGCGACTCGGCTGCAGCGGCGAGTGTCGATGCCACCAAGATTGACAGGATTGAAATTTGTGCTGAATTCATGCTCGGATCCGATCATGAGTGTTGCTCGGACTGAGGATCTCGCTCATCCGCCGGTGATTCGAGGTGGCGGCTGCGCGGGCTCGCCTGCTCTACTTTCGCGTGTACATGCCGTCGAAGGCGGTGCTCCATTGACCCTTGGCGTCGGTCGATTCCCACAGCTGGCGCACGCTTCCATCGGCATTGGGCGTCCAGGTGATGCGATGCTTGGAGACTTGCGCGTCAGTTCCGATGGTTTGTCCTTCGAGCACCATGCTTCCGTTGCGAAGGCCGCCTTCGAGTAGCAGCAACGTTCCCGAATTGTCGACCCACGTCTGGTGCCACGTCTTTCGCCCCGCGTCGTAGATATTCAGGCTTTCGCCGCTGTAGCCCCGACCGGTGTCGTAGCGCTCGTGAAGAATGCAGCCGTTGTACTCGCTCGCGATGCGATTGGTACCCGCGATCTTTCCGTCCGGCGTTCGGACCTGCCATTCGCCGAGCCAGAAGTCGAACGCGCGATGCTCCGAAGCGCCGCACGCAGGCGCGGCCAACGCGGGCGTGACGAACGACGCCAAAAGAGCGGCGAACGCAAAAGGAACCAGTGATCCAGGCATTTTCAAACAGCTCCTCGCGCTCGCGGGCGCCAAACGCAGAGTTCAGCGGTGTATCGCAACGAAGGCTCCCGCCTTCCGGATCCGTGAAAAGTCGCGCAGATGAGATTCGGACACATGCTACGAACCAACCTCGCTCGGTGAGCTCGACCAGGAGAAGATCTCCGTGGTTGGAGGGCCGAGAGGAGCGTTGTTTGGATCGACGCCGGTGAGTGACAGGACCTGGTTTTTGAACCAGACATGAAACTCCTCCGTCGCATCGGCGTAGCGACTTGCCGCTTCGCTGGGATTTTTGAGCGCGGTGACGGCAATCACCCAGGGACCGTTGTCGGTCTGCTGGAGATGCCATGACTCCCGATCGATGCCGTAGTGCCGATAGAACTGAGTTGCTTCACCCGCCCGGGGGCCGCTCAGCTCGGAAGCAAAGGAGTGCAGGTCAGAAACGGAGCCGCGAAGGGGAAACGCGCGAACGACGAGTGACATGGCGATCTCTCAAGGATAAGTAGGCATTTCACGACGCAAGGACCGTCCCGAACACGATAAGCGGGTGGGCGATCGACGTCCTGGCGCAAGCCGGGCAAATGGCATCATCGCTGGGCGAGAGCTTAGGCGCCTCATGCCGGCCGAGCAAGTTCCAGCACGCTTGCGACCATGGGTCGTTCGACCGGGACGCAATTCAGTGCTTCCAGAATTCGCGCGACGCGATGCGCGCACCCTCGGCCATCGCGGCCATTTTCGCCCACACGACATCGGGATCGACAGCGGCCTGACCGACCCATGTGCCGAAGCCGCAGTCGCTTCCAGCCATCACATTCTCCCTGCCGACAAGATTCGCGTAGCGGCCGATGCGTTGCGCGACCAGCTCGGGATGCTCGATAAAGTTTGATTTCGATTCGATGACCCCGGGAATGAGAACCTTGCCGTCCGGTAGCTTGAGTGTCTCGAAGACCTTCCATTCATGGGCGTGGCGCGGGTTGGCGGCCTCGAGCGCGATGGCACTCGGCCGTGCGCGGAACACGATGTCGATCACGTCGGTCAATGGGACGTCGCAGTGATGCGGCCCTTCGTAATTGCCCCAGCAGAGGTGCATGCGCAGCTGCTCCGGAGGAATATTCGCGACGGCATGATCGAGCGCCTCGACGTGAAGCTGCGCCTTCTTGCGCCACTCCGCGAGACTCAAGTCGGCGTACTGAATATGGCGTCCCATCCCGAGATCGGGGCAGTCGATCTGGAGGATGATGCCGGCTTTTGCGATCGTCTCGTACTCCTGCTTCATGGCCTCCGCGATTGCGAAAAGGTACGCTTCTTCGGTCGGATAGTGCTCATTCCGGAAGAACAGCGACACCACTCCGGGCGACGCCGCCGTCAGGAACGCCTCCTGTGCTTCGACGCCGGCAAACGAGGCCTTCAGATGGTCGACATCGGCCTGCGCCGCTTGGGGGTTGCGGACGCCGATCGCCGCATTGCACGCGGGCGTCTTCCGGCGCGAACGCCCTGGATCGCCGAACACCCGCTTGGCCAGCGCAGGAAATTCCGCCAGATCCTGATAGACGAACGTGTTGCCCACGCCGCCGAATCCGCTCAGCCGATCCTTGATGTACGTGGCGTAGCTCGGTTTGCTCATCTCTCCGTCGTTGACCACATCGATGCCCGCCGCGGCCTGCTTGCGAACAACCTCGTCGACGGCAGCGGCCACGCGCCGCGAGAGGGCCGCGTCATCGACCGGCACGCCCTCCTCCTTGGCGTACATCATCCGGATGAGATCTTCGGGCCGCGGCAGACTGCCAGTGTGTGTCGTCAGAAACCTGTCGGTGCTGCGCTTCATCCTGGATCCTTTGCAAGCGTGGGCAGTTGTCTATTGAACAACATTACTTTGACCGACGAAGCGTGGCGGCCAGGCGCGCTACCGTGGAACATCCAGCAGGGCCGGGCGTCGCGCGCTCGTTCAGCACGGACATCACGCTTCGGATGCCTGCAATCGCTTTCGGAAGTGCTCGCGCCAGGCGGCGGGCAGGGAAGGGTGGTCGCTTGCGCTCGCCAGGAGTGATTGATTCACGGAACCCGTCGCATACAGCGAGACTACATCTTTAACCGTCAAACGCTTCTGGTCGCGGGGGAGCCGCTCGATAACGTCCCCGGCGCCTGCATCGCCTTCTCGCGCGACCGCGAAATAAAATCCGCTGCGGCGGCTGTCGAGGAATCGCTTCACCATTTCGACTTGCCCGAAACGGATCGCCAGCTTGTAACAGGGCATGCGCGGTTGCGTGACAACGAGTTCGGTGGTGCCCACACGGTAGCGGTCGCCGATCCAGACGTCGTCCTCCAGCATTCCCTCGGTGGTGAAGTTCTCACCGAACGCGCCCCAGGGCAACTCTTCGCCCGGCAGTTCGCGACGCCAAAAATCGTAGTGCTCGGCGGGATAGGCATACACGGCTTTTTCCGGTCCGCCGTGCACCGAGAGATCGGATTGCTGATCGCCTTCGATGTTGTCGATCGCGACCTGTACGCGGCGCGATACCGGGGTCTTGAAGATGGAAGTCCGGACACTCTTGCCGTGCCACTCCACTTCCCTCGGCTTGCCTACACTGATTGCCACAAGCTTCATGTCGGCTCCAGCGAACGTCGTGGCGAACTCGGTTCACGATCCAGCGGCTGCGGCAGACTGCGGGTGTTCCTCGCCAGAAATCGGCCGGTGTCGCTCTTGATGATGGATCCGCGAAAGGCCTTGCGTGACGGCGCCAGTTGTTCGTCGAATATCTTTGATCCGTGCGATGGTGGACTCCGGGCAACGCCGCAGTTCGATCCGAACCGAGCGAGGGACATTACGATACGCCGCGTTGCATTTCAAGCCTCACGAGTCGAAGTAAAGGCGGATGCACGCTTCCACCGCCGTCGAGCGGCGGTTTCAAAGGCCTCCTTCCGGAGTCGGGCTCGACCATGAGTCAGGCATTTGCGTCGAGCACTTCGTGCCCGTACGAATTGTCGATAGCGCACAACCAGCCAATCCCGGCAACTTTCCTGAACACATACGTGGCCTTGCGTTCCACCATCGGACTGGACTTTGCGGATACCTGTGTTCGGGCCAATACGAGCGCTGTGTCTCCGGTTTCGAGGATCGTCATGCCTGCTTGTCGCACATCCAAACTGCGATCGAAGTGAGCCGCGATGCGTTCCATGGCGCGGCGGATTTGAACCTTGCCTATGGCATTGCTGCCGGGTTTGATCACCAGGACAGCGTCCTCGGTATAGAGATCGACGACCGTGTCGAAGTCCTCCTCATTGATCGCTTTGTCTGCCTTTTCGATAAGTAGCGCTACGGGATGTTGATTCATTTTTTAGTTTCCACGAGCGGGAATCGCACACGGGGAGCTGGCCGCGCTCCGCTACAGATAACCGAGCCCGCAAATGAAGCGGACGTTCGCCACGAGCAACCCGGCGAGCCAGACACCCGCTCCGAAGACCAAGAAGCCAACTGAAAGAGCAAGCCGGATCAGAATCGAGCGGCCCATGCGCGCAGCGAAGGGTAGGCCGAGGAGCAACAGAAGCGCCGCGCCCCCGCACCAAGTATAAAGCTCCAGGCCGCCCTCGCATGAGTGCGGAGCGACGAGATACGCAAGCACGATCAGCCCGGACGCAATGACGGCAGCGCCGATGTAGGGAGCGGACTTACGATCCATCGTTGAACGGCGTGAGACGCAACGCCTGCTCGGTTCTGGTCAAACCGGATCTTTCTCGAATGCCCGGGTCCCGGGCGGCAGTTGGACCCACGGATGACGTCTGCCGTCGTAGATTGAGTAGCGCGGCGGCGGGAAGCCCGGATCGGCGAACGCTCCGACGGCCACGCCGACGCGGCCCGCCTCGCCTTCCTCGGTATGAAACACGTTCGTCCCGCAGACTGGGCAAAAGCGAAACCTGAACTTCGCACCTTGGTCGCCGGCACGCACGTACTCCGTGGCATTGCCATAGACCCGGTATGGGCCGGAAAAGCTGGCAACCGTGGCGAAGACGCTGCCCGTTCGCTGCTGGCAGGCGAGACAATGGCAGATGCCAACTGCGCGCGGCTCTCCCTCGACCTCGATTCGAAGCTGTCCGCAGTGACACGAAGCGGTCCGGGATGACATGGCGCACCTCGACAAGTTGAGCTCTCTGATGCCCAGCGTTCGGCCCTGAGCCGGTCGCCGAAAGCGACTCCGCACAAAGGAACGGAAGAGCCCTCAGAGCCAGCGACGAACCCTGGACATGTAGTTTGTGTACTCGGCGCCGAACAGTGCGCTGAGCGCGCGCTCCTCAGGCGCGATTTGAAAGCGCCCGATGTAGAGAAAGAATGCCAGTGGCCCGAGCAGCGCCCAGGCCGAAGATAGGAAGATCGCCCATGCGATGAGAGCGAGGAGCAAGCCCAGATACATGGGGTTCCGGGTGACCGCGTAGATGCCGGAGCTCACCAATGAGGACGTCAATTGTGGCGCCGTCGGATTGAGCGTCGTCTTTGCGCGCCGGAACGAGATGACACCCGCAACGGAGAATCCGACGGCCGCCAATGCGACGGCCAGCGCCAGAGGCAGGCGAATGCCTGTCGGCACTTGAAGCGAAGGAGCGCCTCGGGAAAGCGCCCACATGGCCACGGCGGCCACCACTGCAATCGCCGGCGGCGGAATCTTGAGCTCGAGTGATTTCATGGGTTCAATGATGAGGCATAGCGCGGGTCAGGTGTCGGGCGAGGCTCCGTCCAGGGACATCGTTCACACGCTTCAGCT
This sequence comes from uncultured beta proteobacterium, assembly GCA_963730465.1. Taxonomy (GTDB): domain Bacteria; phylum Pseudomonadota; class Gammaproteobacteria; order Burkholderiales; family Casimicrobiaceae; genus PALSA-1003. The sequence continues at coordinate 507,441 of CAVSRR010000006.1, forward strand.
GATACCAAAAGGGCGGTCGCTTACGAAAACCTCCACCACACGAACGCACCGATCGCCGCGGGAATGGCGAAGATAAGCAGAAAAATCGGGAATTCTTCTGTGACCGAGTACCCGGCCCGAGAGACCCCGAACCACATGTTGATCAGCGCGGCGGCAAGCCAGACTGGAATGAAGAGCTTGGCCGCGGTCGCTACGGACCCTGGACCCCCGCCAATCCGCCAACCGACGATCGCGAAGACGGTGAGCAGCACGATTCCGGCGACGACGATTAGTGCTGTGCGCATGTTCTCTGGTCGACGGTCAAAGTCGGCATGGGTGGTGGGTTCTATTGCGGCGCGAACGAGGGAGTCCCGCCAGCGTTTGTGCACGTACAGCGCTCCGGATAGGAAATGCTATGCAAACCGCCACCGGAGATGCCGACGTATTCATACGCAGCGTCGCCCCGTGAGTAGCATCGCTCAGCGTATGACCGTTCGCGCTCGCGCACAAACCATGACGCGAAAACATAGATGGTGCCAAAAAGGACCCGATACACCAAGATGGCTTTCCCCAAACTGCCGCTCACGATACCCCGTCCGGGGGTGAGGCACCGATGACCTGCCTGGAACGCAGCCAGCCACCCAGGATGGCGCAGGGCGCCATAAGCACGAGCGCGGCAAGTTGCGACCAAACTGCGCCCTTGCCGAGCGTGCTGAGCAATGAGATCGCGGCACCGAGCGCCAACACCGCGGCGACAGCAATGCCGTGAGCCAGGGGCCGCCGTCGAGCCAGCCGTGCGCCCACGTAGCCCCCGATCAGGGCGAAGGCCATGCCGACCACGATGCTCCCGACCATGATGGTGATAGGTGCGGCCTCATGCGGCCGCTGCCCGGAGATTTGGAAGAACGCAAATGCCGGGAGCGCGAAGATGAGATAGCCGACAACAACCGCAAGGATGGATCTCGCCATGTTCACAGTCAATCAGAGAGTGTGAAGAACTGCCTCGCCCAAACTGACGGGTACGCCGTCACGGACTTCTTCCATGAAGGCGCAAACCCAAATCGGCCCGTCCGGTTGAGCGCAAGGTTACGTCACTCGTCCGACAACGAGGCGAACACGGCTTTCGTTCGGCTGGAAAGGGGATTTGTCGAAGCCCCCGTATTCCGCCTCGATATCGATTCGATGGCCGCGCAACAGTGCGTCCGAGTCGTCCAAAGACAACGGGCGCCAGTGAAACGTCTTGGAAATCTCCTCCAGGGGGAGGTCCCGGTGCATCGCAAGAAACTTCCAATGGGTTTGCCACGATCCGTCGGGCAATGCCTCCGTGGCAGCGTGATGTTCGTAACGCACCTCGCCAAACTCCCGGTGCGCGAGTAACGCCCACGGTCGCGGCACTCGTTTGGGAGAGACCGCGGGAATTTCAAGGACAAGCTGACCGCCGGGCAGCGTTGCTTGCCGAGCGTAGGACACGAGCGCTGCACGCTCGGCAGGATTCAACAGATGAAGCACCGAAAAGCACACGCATGCGTCGAACTGCTGCTTTACGGAATAGCCGGCTGCTTTCGGGACCGGAGTCAGCTTTCGCTCGAGATCGGCGCGCAGCGCCAGACGCGACAGCATCACCGAATACATTCCCGGATCGGGTTCAAGGGCCGTGACGTCGAAGCCCGCCCCGGCCAACGCCGCAGCCGTGACGCCTACGCCGGCGCCGATCTCAAGCACGGAGCTCTGTTTTGGCAACACGTCAATGAGGAATCGCGCGGCGTCGTCCGCTTGGCCCCAGACCGTGCCGAAGAAGTCATAGTAGTGCGCGAAGCCGTTGCTATAGGACATGCGAACGATCGAACGTTTCAAACCAAAGCGGCCGCCGCCGCGAAGAACTCGAGGATACCGCAACGATTGGTGGCGGCCCGCTTGAGCGAACCGTTACGCCGACCTCTTGGAACGTTGCCCGTTGCGCAAGCCCAGGTGCCATGCACGACGAGCGACAGGGACAGCGCTCCGCTAGCGTTTCGGCCGTGCCAGCGATTCGGCCACGACCCAGGCGGCGCCGATCAGGGCGAGATTCAACGCGTTCTCGGACCAGTTCATCCGGCTGGATGAATCGGCCAGGAGCATCGGCACGTGCACCAGCAGCGGTAAAGGACGCGTACATGACGGTCAGCAGGATCGCGGCGAGACGTGCCTGCACGCCGGTCAGGATCGCAATGCCCGCCGCGATGTGGGCAACCCCGGTCGCATAAGCCCAGAACTCCTGCGTGGGCGGCAGCCACTTCGGGACCAGCGGGGCCGTGAGGTTCATATAGAAAAAATGCGCTCCGCCGAACAGCACCGCACAAACCCCGAACACCACTTGGCCCACGCGCGCGAGACGTGCGGCCAGAGTCGGCGTCGATCCTGGCGCTGGCGGCGAATACGATCAACCCGCCGGCCGCGATCGCGAGCTGCTCGGCCGCGCCGCTGTAGCTGCCGAATTCGGCGTGGTGGGCGAGCACTACGCGGCCGTTCATCAGGATGACGACGATCAGCGCGTAGTAGACGGTGAGCGCCGCGGCGCCCCACGCCACGGTCCGGCGCCACTCGACAGCCGCGCCCGCGACGAGCATGAGCGCAGCGGCGGCATAGGCGAGGCCAGTGCGGCCGGGAAAGGTCTTCGGGACCGGCTGCCCGAGGTCGAAGTCCCCCCACGCGATGCAGACGATGCTCAGCGCCATCACGCCCAGGCCATAGACGCGCCAACCGAGAGGCACGATGGTTTTCTCCGCGGTCATGGCGAGGCGTCCGCGCGGAGAGGCAGGCTGGCCGTCTCGACAGTAGCGCTCATCGCAAGGGCTCCGTGAGATGCGCTCGATTCGACGCCGGAGAAGAAGGTTCCGGCCAGAACTCGACAAGCCGGACTACCTTGCCGCGAACCACCGTGAAGAACGTGATCGCCCTGTCGGTTCGCACGCCGTCGCTGACGGTTACATCAGAGACCGCCTCCGATTCGTCGCCAAAAGGCGATTGACAGTGAAACGCCAGGCCCCGTGCGCGGGATATTCATGATTCATGCGCGCAAAGCGTTCGGCACCTCGAATGCGCTCTTTGGTCTGCGGCCACTCGAGCACGAAATCGTCTGCCAGCACGGTCGCGACCGAGTGGAAATCGTTCGTGGCCATGAGCCGCCAGAACTGATGCGCGACTTCAACGGCGGCAGGCTGCGTCATGGAGGCTTCATCATTCCGAGCGATGCGGCGCCTTTCGTTCGAGTCAAATGTCGGACCCGGCGCTGCGCCTCGAACCGACGACAAGGATCGAAGGCAAGCGGTACAGCGGCTTCCCATCCACGAACTCCCCCGTGAATACTCCAGCGTACGGCGCAACCTCCGAAGGCGAACTGCCCGGCGTGAGACCCAATTCGCCCGCGCAGCCAGCGAGCGCCAAAGCGAGAAGCGCAGCGGCAACCCACCCGTTTGCAATTTTTTGACGCGGCCTATGGCTCATGGCGCCTGACATAACGCAAGTATATCGCCGCTGATTGGCAGGGCTTAAAGTCCCGGCAACGCCGCGCAGGGTCGACTCACCAATCGAGAGTCCGGGCGCCCGGTGGCGACGCGCTGCGGCGCCACTACGACTGGCGTTACGCGTTCACCGGATCTTTGCAAAGTCTCCATGCCGACCGAGGCCGTCCTTGAACCGGTTCGCACCCGATATGCCGTCCTCGATCAAGGCCTCGGCGCCCGTTGTGCCATTCCTGGATCAATGCGTCGCGTACGCTCAGTCCATAACTCCTGATCGCGGAGGCTCGATCGCCACGCACGCATACCTGTGGAAAGCGTGCGATCTCTTGCGCAAGTTCCTCCGCTTTCTCACGGGCGCCCCCTTTGGGCGTGACGTACTCGCACAACCCGATGCTCAAGCACTCCTTCGCCGGGATTTTTCGCCCCGTGAGAATGATCTCCATTGCCCGACCCTGGCCGACGAGTCGTGGCAAGCGGACGGTTCCTCCGTCAATCAGGGGAACTCCCCAACGGCGGCAATAGACACCAAAGTAGGACTCCTCGGCCATCACTCGGAAGTCGCACCATAGTCCCAGCTCCATGCCGCCGGCCACGGCAGGTCCCTCGATTGCCGCGATGACCGGCTTGCCCAACTCGAGTCGAGAAGGTCCCATCGGTCCGCGCGGGATTTCACCGCCGTTGCCACGTACCTTCGTATCGGGAATATCGAGCTCCCTGAGCGGATCGTCGGCGTCTAGCGTACCGACGAACTTGAGATCCCAACCCGAGCAAAACGCTCCTCCCGCGCCATAGAAAACCGCGACGGAAGCATGCTTTGTCGGAATCGAATTCAAGAAATGCGGCCGTCAGCGCATCCGCACTCTCGGGGTCCATCGCGTTACGTGCTTCGGGCCGGTCGTGAATGACAGTCCATACGGGCCCGTCCTTCTCTATCCTCACTGCCATTTTGAATATCTCCTCGCGTGACTACGAGGCGCCCTCGCAAAGATCAAGGTAACCGGCGCGCCGCACCGGTGTCCGCCCGATGGATGCCGTGAATCAGCGCGTCGTGTCGGCCGCAAGGTCAGGCCCCGCGCTTCGAAACAGAGGCAACGTACTCCTGGGGAAAGTCGAGGCTTGCAAGAACTTCCTGAAGCCGCGATGCATATCCCGGATTCCATTCGTCAGCCAACGGCGGATCACGAAGGTTGTAGCACAGGGCCGGCGTAGGGATGCCACCGTGCGCCTGAGCAACGATGGCCTCAGCCCGGTACGCCTCCAATCCCGGAGCAGCGTATAGCAGATCCAGCTCGGAGTGCGTGAGCGCAAAGAGCATGCCGTACGCTCGGGCGCCCGCCATGGGCACGAGGGTCGCACGCTGGCCGATACGCAATGCGAAGTCGTCGACAAACGCGCGACGCGGATTCGCAGGTTCTGCGACGCCGGCGGCGCGGAGAATCCCCGTGTCCATGAACAGACCATAGAAGAAACCGTCAATGCGGCGCTCTGACATGGACTCCGGGCCTAATACAAGCAGACCGGTGACGCGCCGCGCGGACGCGTGTCCGACGTCGGGCGTCCGCTTTCGCGACAGCTCAGGCCGCGCGGGTGATGACCGCTTCAATGCAATAGCCATCCGGATCGCGGACAAAAGCTGCAGAGTAATCCCTGCCGTATGTGGTCGCGGTCCTGCAGCTCCTCGGCGGCATGACTTGACATCGCCCCTCCGGCCAGCCTAACGCGCAGGTCCCAATGAGCACATTCGCTCGAAGCCGGGTCAGTGATGCTCACGGTTCGGCCTCACTGGCCAACGTGTCCTGACTGAACACATTGAGCCACGTTCCACCGCGTTGCGTCCAGACTGACGATATGTAGGCGGTCTGTGCGGATCCTGCACTGGTCTTGCCCGGACGCACAAAAGTTGCTCGATAAGAGAGCATCACTGCATCCGATGCGAGCGTCAAAAGCCGGGCCTCGTGGATGGAAAAGTCTGCCACAGAGGGACCGTTGGCTAGCTGCGAAACGTGATCGCTTCGCGAAGCGAAGCCGGACGCGTACACGCCGAGAAACTGAGGATCGAGAAGATTCGCATCGGCCTCGATATCGCCATCGACCAACGCTTGCCATACTCGACGCTCGAGTGCGACGAAAAAACCGGTGTCCGGGAGCATAGCGCTGCCTTTGCGGGCCTAACGAAACATGGTGGGCGGCAAGGGACGCGCGGCGAACACGCGCCGGCGGGGGACCGGGTTGAGCCACGGTTGAGGCATCGCCGTTTCTACCCCGGAATCTCAGGCTCGACGAGTGTCGCCAACTGGGCCAGCGACTCCTGCCAACCGAGATAACACATCTCGAGAGGGATCGCGTCGGGAATGCCACTCTGAACGACGCTCAACTCGGTTCCACACAGAACCGGCTTCAGTGACACCGTGACCTCCATCGTGCCCGGCAGGTTCGGGTCTTCGAACTTGTCCGTGTACCGGATGCGCTCGCTCGGGATCAGTTCGATGTAGTTGCCACCGAAGGAGTGGCCGTTGCCGCTGGAGAAATTCTGGAACGACATCCGGAATGTGCCTCCGACACGAGCGTCCATGTGGTGCACGGTGCAGGTGAAGCCATAGGGAGGAAGCCACTTCGCCATGGCGCTCGCTTCGAGGAAGGCGCGATAGACCTTTTCAGGCTTGGTGCGGAGTACTCGATGAAGGCGAACGGTTCGGTCGGACATGGATTGGTTCCTTGTTGTCTGATGACGGTGGCAGTTGCTCGGAACGGCAAGCTAAGGCGCCTGGGCCCTTCATTTCGTCATGCCGCGCTTCCTCGGTCCAGTTTTTTGTTGCTTCTTCGTTCAATACGCCTGTTTCTGCGGAGCATCATCGGCGATGTCGTAGTAGCCGCCCTTATCGCCTACAAACGTATGCTTAGCAATTTTCAGCTCGAGTGGAGTGTCGATGGATCCCATTGCAACGCTGGTCCATTCGTATCCCTCGATGGTCGGGTTCCAGAACAGCGTAGAGCCGCAAGTGCCGCAGAAACCGCGCTGAACGTTCTCTGACGACTGATACCACTTGATTGAGCTCTGCGCCACTAATGTGAAGCGCGGTTCGCCTCACGTTGATGGCGATCAGGAAACTGCCGGTTTGCTTTCTGCACTGCGTACAGTGACAGGCTTCCGGGGCGTGCTCAAGCGGCTCCTGAATCTCGAAGTGCACAGCGCCGCAAAGACAGCTTCCGTGTATCACTATCGCTTTCCTCCGATGCGCAGAGCGCGCGCTCGGCAGCGTTGTGCCATCTAGCGCCTACGGCAACCGGCGCGCGGAAGGCGAGGCCGGGTTGGCGACGGGTTAAGTTTACACATCACGCTCGTAGTTGAAACGCCCCAAGCTGAGCCACGCGATACGATGCGCCCCGTCCGGAAGGAAATATGCAACGACCGCGTTGAGCGGACCGGTTGCCTAAGCGCTCGGGACCGGCAGGCATTCCATGACCTCGACTGCCTGGCCCGGGAAGACCGTGAAGTGCGGGTGACCCTCGAAGAGCTTGGCCGCCGCTTCGTGCGACTCGGCCTGCACGACGGTGAAGGCTCCCATGTCGTTACGAATATCGGCGGTGCCGGCCTCGGACACTCTCTTGGTGCGCCCGAGTGGCGCGCCCATGTCGACAATGGACGCCTTGTTTCGCTCGACCCAGTCGTGCCACGCCTTGATCCCTGTTGCTTGGCGCTCCCGTAACTCATGCGCCGGCATCAAATTCCACTTGGTCATTGCCTCAGCTGTGCCAACGTAGACTGCCAAGGAATCTCTTCATGACGTTCTCCTATCGGTATGCGGGCTATCGATTTGGCCCGGATGGCCCGTTGAACAGCGCCATTCTTATCCAATGAGCGCGGTTCGGGGACGGTTTATGGACGGTGCCGGAGCGCAGCATAACGCAACAAGCGAACCGGCCGAGCGCAGGCGAGAGGCCTTCGACGGACGCCTGTCTCGCGACGCGTTAGCCATCGATGCGCACCTGAGCGGCAGGTACCGCACGTACTCTGGGCCCAAAGCTTTCAATGCTCGAGAGGGTCTGGTTGTGGTGAGCGGAGATCTGGGCGGCCGTAAGGACCCCGTTGTCCATGGTCGAATGGCCGTCCGAAACCAGAATAACCGGATATCCGAGCGCCATCGCGCGTCGAGTGGTCGTGTCAACGCAGAATTCGCTTTGCAGGCCGCAGATGATGAGATCGGTGACGCCTCTGGATTGCAGAAGCGCATGTAATTCCGTCCGGTGAAAGGAATCCGTTGCCGTCTTTCTGACGTGGACGTCACCGGCGTGAGTCTCGAGCGCCGGGGCCAGGTTCCAGTTTTCAGTACCGTAGTCCATCTCGCCGCCTCGCGTCTCGTGTTGGATGACTGCGACGAGTGCACCGGCAGCTCGGGCTTTGCGTGAAACGAGGTTGATGCGCTCGATGACCCGTTCCACTTCGTACGCGGCCTGTTCACCCAAGCAGAGGACCTGCTGAACATCGATGATGAGGAGTGCGGTTGGCATGGATCTGAGGCCCAATGAACAGAGTCAATCGGTGCAGCGACGGGCGGCGCTGTAGAGCACGCAACGAAACCGCGCAGCGGTTTTGACGTCGGCTGGAGCGGTGTGTTGAACGACATAACCGAAACTAGAGTGGCCGATGATCGCCATTGGGCCCCGGCGTGATATGAACGAGCTGGGTTTCCTCCAATACGTGGACTCGGTGCCATTCGCCTTTCGCGACAATGCAGGCCTCGCCAGCGTGCAATTCAATCGGCGCGTGCGGTTCAGACTCTCCGGTGATGCGGAGGCTTCCAGAAACGACGTAGAGTATCTCGTCCCCATCCGGATGGGCTTCGCCGCCGTGCGGTGCGTCATGCGCAATCGTGATGATTCCCACGGTCATGCCATTGATTCTGGTCGGTGGGCCGGGCCGATGAGCTCTGGTGGTCACAGACAAGTCACGGTGAATGTCGAACAGAAAGCGAGAAGCATCGACCGGGACAATTCGGTTTACCAAGCAATCCTCATTGTGGGCATGGCGCCGTCTCGCGTCAGGCGTCTCCGCTCTCGAGGCGAGGTGACAGGCGCGCTGTTGTTCCAACACAGACCGTGCCGGAGGTGCGCGTGAGCTACAGGTGGCCTCGTGCGCGTAGGCGCATCAAGAGCACTCCATACCCCGCGCACCAGAAAAACCATGTTGCGAAAAGCAATCGTTGAACAACCCCATAAAATGGCTGGATGCGACTCCAGAGGTCGCCGTGTCGGTCCAGCGTCGTGAGGTTGGCTGCGATGGCCATCAAAACCAAAGCGTACATGACGATCGAAAACGTGGCGGGTTGTGTTCCGTTCGGAGCCTTTCTGCAAACCAGGAAGGCCACGAGCGGCGCCTGATAACCAACCAGTTCGGACATGCCAAAGACGTTGTGAAGCGGTTCTGGAAAGGGAAATAGTCCTACGCCTGCTGCGGATATCCCCATGGCGCCAATAAAGTAGGCGGGGAGCGTGGAACATCCCGACTCCCGCAGCGTGCGAGCAACGCCACCGGCGAAAGCGACCAGGCACGCGGCGACAAGCGACAGCAGGACGCTGAAGGTGACGCGCCCGGGGGAGCCGATCTCTCCCAATTCGCTGACCGTCTGTCGCACATGACTGTAGCCTGGGATCATCAGTCCGATCGCCAGGATGCCCGCAAGCAGGAGTAAGCCGGCGACAGGGCCGAGCCAGAGGCGATCGCAAGCGACGGCCGCGCGACGCGTCATTCCTTGCGCCGGCGCGCGATCGCTTTCACCCGAACTCCACGTGCTGCGGCAGGTCGTCCGTGATCTCATACCACGGCGCCTTGGATCCGATGAAGATGTGGGCAGAAGGTCGTATGGTGGGCGAATCGATGAGGGTGCCCAAGGTGACATGAGCGTACGCACCGTCGCGGACTATGGAAAAAAGCAACGACCCGCACGTTCTGCAGCGAGCGTCATGCGTATCTTTGTCCCCGAAGATCAGCAAATTGTCGTCACCCTGGCTGACATTGAGCTTGCCGCGCTCGATCCCCGCGAATGACTTGAACGCTGAACCGGTTGCACGGCGGCATTGCGAGCAATGACAGTTCAACGCGTATTTGAAGGCGTCCGCTACGGTGTACCGGACGGCTCCGCAGAGGCACCTGCCTTCTAGTGGGCGATCAGTCGGGGTCGCGGAAGCCGGTTCCATGAAACTCGATTCGCGTTTCGCGGAGTCAACATCACCGCGCAAATCGTGCCGCCAGGGCGCGTGGTTGGCCGCCAACGTACTCCGATCAGAACCGGTAAACAGCCGCTGCGAGGATCGACTTGCGATCGCCGAAGCCTCCCTCGAGGAGAACATAACCCTTCTTGCCGAACTCGAACAGGCCGCCGATCAGTGTGTTCCAAGGTTGAACCGGCGATTGGAGCACCACGAATTGAAGGTCTGTGTTGGCAACGCTTCCGGCGACCTCCTGCTGGATATCCTGATGCATCGCGCCAATCCAGATTGCCGCTCCGTTTGAGGTGCCGACGGTGCCGTGCAAACCGACTCTGGCCGAGAAGACCGTGGCCACCGGCTTCGTTTCGGCGATCAACGTTTCGTTTTCGAACGACAGATTCGTCTGGGTGCGGTTCCAGTCGGCCACCGCAATAGCAGTGAGGTCGTGCCAATCGCTGACCTTGAAACCCCCTTGAAGGGTTACGCCTGCGCCGTAGGTCGGACCATGGAACGCTGCATTGAGCTGAAGTTGTCTCGGCTCGATGATGCCCAGGATGGGATCTTCGGGAATCTGGATCAGTCCCTTGGTCGTACCCTTCGTGTATCCAAGGATGCCGTAGACATCCAGAAACGGGAAGACCAGGACGTCGAACTTTGCCGAGACGTTCTGCTGCGACGTGTCAACCTGATTGATCTGCAGGAAGTTCGTGACCGACACCGGGGGGTTTCCGTTGCGTCCCAATTGCAGGTCCTGGATGTTCACCGGCTGCCGGGCCGAGTAGCCCGTGACGCCTATTCCGAACGGGAGAGGAATTTGATAGCCCCTTGCCTCGGCTTCCGCGCCCCAAATAGGCAATCCTGACGGGTGCGGTTGGGGAGTGATCGCGTCGTCGGCCAGCACGCCGGCGGAAAACATGGATAGTGCTAAAGGGCGCTCGCAGCGAGCGGGGGCGGTATTGCGCGGTGTATTCTCATCGTCAAGCCCCCATCAGGATCGTAATGCTTCGGCTGACTCGGACGCGTCTATTTTGGGGCGCCGCCTGACGATTGAGTCAGCCGGTCCCACTGCGTATCCCGTGATAATAGCTCAGACTGTCGCTTCGGTCCGTTTGAGGCGCGGTGATTGCAACCTGACGTGCCGCGAGCAGAGGCGCCAGCGCCGCCGGCGAGGCGTGGGTTTAGGCGAGCGTCAGGTCGCGATTTGGTCGGGCGATTTTTTCCACCGCTAAACGGCCGATGGAAGGGTTAGATCTCACCGGTCTTGACCTCGCCCATGAGCGCCAGCTGATTGCCGAACGGATCTTGAAACTCCGCCAGCAGCAACTCCACGCCGGCTGCTCTTTGCACGACGTGCGGCTCCGTCCGGAACGGCACGCCGCTTGCTTTAAGAGTTGCAAAGACCGAGCCGATTTCCGGGACCTGAAAATAGATGACGGACCCACGCTGCGCTTGTTGGCCCGCTGGCGAAACGCCCACAAGCAAGCGCACACCGCCGCAGTTGAAGAAGGCCATCTGGGGTGGTGCTTCGAACAGAAATTGAAGGCCCAAAACGTCCCGATAAAAAGCAACGCCCTTCGGGAGGTCGTCGACGGGGATGAGGATCTGGCTAATCTTTGCTGTAGCAAGGTTCATTCAGCGCTCCTTCACTGTGGTCCCGGCTCCTCGCGCTGATGGACGTGTGGGCAACCTCGTAGTGCGCAACGCTTTGGTCATAGCCAAGCATGATGGCTTGGACAGCGCCCGGAACAACCGCTGCTTCTACGCTCCGACCCGCAAACGCTTCGATCGCTGCCAAGGATTGCCACACGGTGACAACCTGAAACTCGGTGCCGCCATCGAGCTCGCGGCGTAATATTGTCGCGCGGACGAAACCAGGAAGCGTAGCGAGTTGAGGGAATGTTTCGCGCTTTAGGTGCTCGACGTATCGAGCGGCATCCTCCCGCTTGCAGAGTCCCTTCCAGTGTCTCGATATCATCGTGCGCTCGTCCGACCGGCGGATGGAGATTCAGACCTGACCGATTGGTTAAGCGCGCGGCACACCGTCGATTCCATTCATCGTCCACCCATCAGGCGCCGCTTGAATGCAAGCGCGCGGGCAACACACTGCGCTATGAGAGCTGCGCCCAACATGGCTTCAACTGCGCTCCACGGGCCCGGTTCGATCAAGAGGCGAGTTGTTGCCAGTGCAAATACCCACGAAGCAACAATCCACGCAAGCATGGTGACCACAACGCTAAGAAAGAGACCAAACCAGTATCGGTGGACCAGCAGCTGAACCGCTAGACAGACTACGGCGCCGATGCATGCGAGAAGGACGATGTCCACGATGTCAGGGGGATTTCAAATCGTTGACCTGGAGCCCAGGGTCGCGCACGTGGTCCTATTTGTCGGGGTAATTGAAAGACCTGATGATGCGCCAGGTCCCGGAGCTCTTGCTCAGAATGTCCACGCTTCGATTACGGGCCTTGGTTTGTGTCTCACCCGTCCCGGATTTCACCTTTAACTCCCAGATTGATCGAACGAAGCCCACGCTTCCTTCTGCGTACACTTCTTCAATGCGGGGTACCCAGGTAGTTCCAGGCGTTCTTGTTGCAAAGTCCTGAACGTAGCCTTGCCTCAAGTCGTCGTAGGTTTGATCCTTGGCGCCCTGGAACGCAAACACGACGTCGGGGGCGAAGATGCGCATGGTCCCGTCCAGGTCTCCCTTGTCATACGAAGCTGTCCAGCTCTGAAAAACGGACAGCAATTCCGATCGGGCGTCCGCGTCCGCGGCAACGCCTGCCGCCGAGACATTCGTCGTTGCGACAAGGAGCAACGAAAAGATTAACGCAGGACCAGTGCGCATATGAGCCTTTCTGTGCGGCCTGACGAAACACGCCAACCGGCACCGGGCGGACGGCACGCAGACGCCGCGGGTGTTCACGTCGAGCGACAGATTAGTTTTTCATAGGTCGCGGAAGAACCTGTCACTTCTCGGGATGAAATAGTGGTCATAGTTGAGCGAGAGGACGATCGTCTTCGCGCTCCCAACGATCTCGCCGCGAGGAATAAAGCCATAGACTCTGGAGTCGGCGCTGTTGTCCCGATTGTCGCCCAGCACGAGGTAACGGTCGTTCGGAACCTTGACGGGGCCGAACGTGCTGAGGCGAGACACTCCAGTACGAGCGAGCTCGATTCTGTGCGACATGCCGAGATACGATTCGATTGCGAATGTCGTATCCGCGGCATACTCAACGCTGGAATATCGGGCCTCGATGCCGTTGATGATCAGGTGATTCTGTATCATCTGGACGGTCTCGCCCGGCAGCCCGATCACGCGTTTGACGAGACGGGTATCGGCAGCCTTCGAATCGAAGATGACGATATCACCGCGCTTTGGATCCGCAAACTTGTAGAGTGAGATGTGCGTCAAGGGGATCTTGAAGTCGTAGGCGAGCTTGTTCACAAGTATTCGGTCCCCCTCGAGAATCGTCGGCTTCATGGAACCGGTCGGAACGACATTCCAGTCCGCCAGGGCGCTCCGGAAAACAGTCATCAATACGACGAAGAGTACAAAGCCTCTGTATTCACGCCACGCTTTGATAAGGCCGTTATTCATATTCAAGTCTCCAGTTGTTCAAACGAAAGCGATCGACCAAGCCAGTCCGTCCGAGTTGAGCCCGTGGCTCAGGTTGCTTCGACCCTTGAGCGAACGCTTTGGTTTCCCGGGCACCCCTACGGTCACGACTCGGTCGCCGGCTGCGGAGGTCTCGCGGAGCGGCAGTTCATTGCACTCGCAGCGAGCTATGCCACTGGCGCACCCACCAGGCACGGAATCCCAACCACTAAGACACCTTGCGAGCTATGACTTCCATGCACATGTAGTAGCGCTCGCTGATGCCGTAATCGATGGGCTCGAAGCCTTGTTGTCCAAGCAATGAATAGAGGCGTTGCCTTCCAAAATTATGGTAATGCTCCAGCTCCCCCCAGTAGGGGTTGCCATCGAGCCTGTCCAGCATTCGCCATGTATAGCAATCACCGTTCGGCATCGACACAAAAAGAAGCCCCTCCGAAGCCAGCAGGCGATGGGTTGCCTGGAGCGCCGAAACAGGGAACGGCATGTGCTCCAGTACGTCAGCCATTGAGATCACCTGCGGGGGCAATTCAGGGCGGTAAGCCTCCAACTCCATCACGTGCGCATCGATCCCATCCTTGCGCATCAGGTCAACCGCTTGGGATCGCAAGTCGAGTCCCACCACTGAAAACCCGTACTCCTCAGCTGCGCCCAACAGCGCTCCGTTGCCAAATCCAACGTCGAGCCACCGTCCTCCTGCGGCCTTCGAATGCCGCATGACTTTCTCGACCATCCGTGCGGCTATGGCCCGACTGTCGTGGGGATTGTCGCCCGGCAGTTGATGGGCATTGGCCAGGGAAAAAATGTCCACCAGCGCAGCCGGGGACCAGTAGCCATCCGTGAAAACATGCGCACAGTGCAGACATCGCATCCAGCGCATGACAGGCGGGAGCGACGGGCGATATAGGGGGTGATGCGCGCAACTCGCCGATTTATGTTCAGCGATCTCCACGCTGTCGCAAATGGGACAGGCTCGATAGGGAATTCTGCTTTCGGGCGTCGACATCGGGTTGCCCACCAATATTGGTTACGCGAGTGTAGGGATGCCCATTTGCTCACCGCCCCAAACGCCTTGCGGATCGACGGAGGCCCAATGGGCCAAGCTAACCAGTCCCGTTGAGCGAGTAGTCAGGCCTCAGAGAGCGCATTGATCGTAACGTAATACCCGTCCGGGTCTCTGAGCGAGAACTCCATGGTTCCTGTGCTGGGGTTCGCGTGGGGCTCCCCTTCGAGGCGAGACACGAGAGCGCGTGCCCTTGGCAGGGCCATGTCGAAATCGTCGACGCGGAAAAACAAGAGTAAGCCGTTGCCGGGCTTCCCATGATCGGGGCTCATCAATGATGGATGCTCGTGGGCGGCCCATTCGTGAAGGCAGAGGAGGACCGTGCCGTCCGAGTCGCAGATTTGCCCGAAATCGTCATGGGCGGGATGCGTCTCCGGCCGGCCAAAGAGCGACTGGTACCACTTGAAGCTGCGAGCCACGTCACCAACGCCAATGATCGTCCACGTCCGCTTCATTTGGCAGTCCTCCAGCCGCGTAACGTACCAGTTAGCCGGCGGTGCGCGTGCGGATGGTGTGTCACTTCAACCATGGCAAGACTGCGCACACGCGGGACATTGTATTCGTGGGCTCTAATGTTTGCCATGCGCGGCGGCCGAAAGCGTGCGAAAAGGCGTTGATCGATGGAAGGGCTAGGCCACACGCGCGACCATGACGTGATAGGAGTTTCGTACTTCAAGCTTGCGAAAGCCACAGGACTCGTACAGGTGTTGAGCTGGATTTTGAGGATGCACGCTTAGTGAGACGCGCGAGTAGCCTGCCTGTTTGGCGGCCTTCAGCGTAGCTTCCATGAGCGGACGTCCGTAGCCTTTGTGCTGGTACTGAGGTAACAAGGCGATGCCTAGTTGAGGCGTGTCCGCATCGATCGAAGCGAGACCGATTCCGATAGGAAGCAAGCGCATCCAGCACGCGCCCGCGTCGACCGCGTCAACCTGCGCTACAACTCCGACATCCGTCGAGCGTCCCCAATCCTCCGCATAGATGCGCACTCGAGGAAGCTCCAGCACTTCGATCGGTCGCAGGCCTGCGGGCGGGGGGTCCCAAAGTGCTATGTGCAGCCAGTTCCAAAGCTGCGACTGATCACTTGCTGTCAGTGTACGAAAGCTAAGCACTGTTGGGTGGACTAATGCTCGATGAAGGTTAGGCGCCTGCAACACGGAGCGCCCCACTCAGCAGCACGCGGCCATCGTGTACTGTTGCCAGCCCGAAGCGCTGGTGAGCGGCGAGGGCGGCAACGTTTGAGCGAGGGTTACGCAGCTGTCGGGAACCGCGCATAAATGCAGCTATTCCGCAAGCTGCCATCGGGACCTCTCAATACGTTGCGCAGAACGCCCTCGAGCACGAATCCGCAGCGCTCAGCCACGCTTCGAGAGGCGACGTTCGTATCTTCGGTGACGAGTTCGACGCGTTGAGCGCCAAGCCCACTCAAGGCCCACGCCACGAGCGTCTGGACGCTCTCGGTCACATATCCCTTGCCAGCTTCAGATGGTCTGATCCAGTAGCCGACCTCGGTCTTTGGCAGGTCCCAATCCGTGCGGTGCAGTCCGATCCCTCCCAACAGCCTGCCAGTCGAACGCTCGAAGGCCAGGAACGGCAGGTCTGTTCGACTGAGGAAGTTTGCTTCGCAGCGTCGGCAGCGTATTTCCGCGGAGTCTTGGGTCTGCTCTTCGGCGACCCAGGGCAAGAACCACAGAAACTGGCGCAGCTCGACGATCGATTCAACCAAGGCCTCGTGAAGGACAGGACCGTCGCCAGTTCTTGGCGTGCGCAAGATCAAGCGATCGGTCTCGAAACGATCGGGGACATCGACTAGAAGAGCGTTCGGCATGAGTTTCCAGAGATCTAGTGAAACAAGTTAGCCAGCGACCCGTTGCGCGGGCGAAGACCCACACACGGGACGCCAGCGTTGAGCGACGGGCTAGGCATCACTTTGAATGTCCGGATTTTGCCGCAGTGTCCTCACAGCGTTCACGAGTTGGTGATTGAAAGCCTTCGGATCCTCGATCATCGGGAAGTGTCCGACCCTTGGCACCAGGATGACTTCGACGCCCAGGTGGCGCATGGCTTCGATGTTCGTGGAGGAGTTGTCGGGGTTGATCGCAATCAGCGGAAGTCGCAATGTGTCAAGGAGCGCGGGCACGGCGGAGCCGAAAGTCCAGACTGCCTCCAGCGCACCGAGCGCCACCTCAGTCGGTGCGGCCGACATGTCGCGGGCGATTCTCTCCACGAGTGAAGGATCGGTGCCGGGGTCGAACATTGCTCGAGCAAACTTTTGCGTCTCTTCCTCGAAGTTTGTGCGAAACGGTTCCATCTTTCTATGGACTTGCTCGCGGCTGCGGACGCATGGAAGGTCGCTGTACGTATCGACCCAGATAAGCCCCTTGACGACATCCCGAAGCCTGGTCGCCGCATCCAGGATGACGGCCCCGCCCATCGAATGACCGACGAGCACGACGTCTTGAAGGGCGAGGTGTCGCACGACCGCTGCGACGTCGCTGCCAAACGCGGCGATCGACCACTCCTTGCGATCCGTGTCCGACTCGCCATGGCCGGCCAAGTCAAGGATGACGATAAGAAACTGCCGGGACAGCGGCTCTAATTGGGCATCCCAGTACCTGCGATCGCACGACCAACCGTGAACCAGGACCAGCGCGGGTGTGCCGGCCCCCTTGGACTCGTATGCGATCCGCGTGCCATCGGCAGAGCGTACGAATTGGGTAAAGTCGTGGCGCTTGGAAGGCATGCGATCAAGCTCGCTTATTCAGTTCGGCCGCCGAGCTCCGGGACCGGTCGGCCCTCGCTGCGTAGATAGTCCGCCATTGCTGTGACTACCGTCCTGACTGCCGGCCGGCCTATCATGCGCTGTCGCCATGCGGCTAGATTCGAATGCTCCGCGGTCATCGGCACAGTGTGACGCGCCGCAAAGAATTGCGCCATGTAGAACGCGATGTCAGCGTAGCTGAATTGATCCGCCAGATACTCACGATCCCGGAGCCTCTGGTTCATCCAAATGTAATGCGTCTCAAGCTCTGCTCTTGCCTTTTTCCACTCGGGCGCGTCGATTGGATCGGGATTTCCACGCAGGCCCATGAGTCGAATGACATGAGGAAAGAAAATTTCGTCCGAATAGAGCTCCAGTTTCCGCGCCTCAGCCCGCGGTGCGATAAAACGAGGCCAAAGTGGCGGCTCCGGGCAGCGATCTTCCAAGTACTCGAATATCTGCGTGGAATCAAAAATCTCTATGTCGCCGTCAACGAGCACGGGCACTTGCTGTTTGGAATTGATGCGCAGCACTTCGGGATGCTTGGGTGTATATCCGCGTTCGAAGTCGAACGGCACCATCACCAGATCAAAGTCGACTCCCTTCTCGCGCGCGGCGATCTCAACCTTCGCACCGAACATGCTCAGCGGGCCGGAGTAGATCTTCAAGCGACTCACAGGATCTCCAAGATATTCAGGCGCGCAATGCGATGCTCGGAGCCTCGTGTAAAGGGCTAACCGGCGACCGACGCGCGGGCGAAAGGGTCGCTGGCGTGCGCGTCTCGTTGAGCGACAGGCCAGGCAGACGCCATTTCATTCCTTGGTAGCGACGGCATAAATGACATTTGCCTCCACGGAGCGAATCCCGTGGTGCGTATGTAGTTCAGATTCGCGAGCCGGACGCGCTCGCGCGCGTCGGCATCCATCTGCTCCAATGTTCCTCGATAACCCGAACCGAGCACCGCAGACCACCAAGCCTCGGGAGAGTCTATCGGGTGCGTCCCTGCCTCGGCGATCGTCTGACTGTTTTCAGCGCCGCCTTCGGCCAGCAGTGCTCGCACTGCTTCTGGGTCGCAGATTCGATCCCATGGGTTGAAGGCCTTATGAAGATCGGGTCTCACGTCACGAACTGCGTTCCAGAACGCTGTTGTCCCCGGTTCGAAGAATCGCGGCCCCCATGTAGTGACGGCCAGCTCGCCTCCGGGGCGTAACACATGCCAAAGCGCTCGAACTGCCGCTGCCATGTCGGGGACGAAGAAAATGCCGAACACGCAGACGACCGCGTCGAAATGAGCCGCTGGCAGGCGCAGGTCGAGCATGTCGCCCGACCGGAACTCCGTGTTTCCAAGGCCGGCCACGGCGGCCTTGGCTCGAGCGAGTGCGAGGAGCCTCTCCGCGAGGTCGATGCCAAGGACGAATCCAGTGGGACCTACCATCGCCGCCGCAGGAAGCGCCGAGGCACCGCTTCCACAGCACACATCCAGCACTCGCGAACCAGGTGCGAGGTGCAGGCGTTCGACTGTTGAACGCCCAAACTTCGCCCAGAAAATATTAGCCCGATCGTCATAGCGATCCGCCGCCGCATTGTAGGTGGTTGCGGCTTTGGCTCTGGCTTCTTCTGGCGTAGCCATGATCGTCGCGTCCCCCTAACGCAACAACCTAAACCGCCGCAAGCGGACGGCGGAGAAGCGCGCCGGCGAGGCGTCCGGGTTGAACGGATGGTCAGGCCACATTGTTCGAAGGGGGACGGCTAGAACCAAAGGTCTCGGATGCATCGCCCGTCCCGTGGCAGATCCTCCCATTTGTCCAATCCGTCGAAGTGGTCGATCGGGAGGTGAGCGATCGGTGCGGGTTCCGTCAGGCGCAGGTTCACCGCGATTCGGCGGCGGCCCTCCTTGTTCGGCTCCAATGAGCGCCAGTAGGCGACACAGCCGCACTCGGGGCAGAAGTGAAACCCAAGTGAGTCTCCGCGGATGTAGGCCTTGGTTGTGCCCGAGACGTGGATTCCTTCGCCCTCGTAGTCATATGCCCACAGCACTCCATAGCGGCGACACGCCGTGCAGTTGCATGCGGTCGCCGACTCGGGCATCCGGTCGAATTGCCACTGAACGGATCCGCAATGACATGAACCCTGGAGCATTTTCGATTCTCGCGTGACTCGGTCGATGGAGACGACGGAAATCGTATCGCGGATTGGTTTGGGAAGCGAGTCGCTCTTGCGGCCCAACAGGATCGGCCCATCCCAGGACCACGTCAGGTCCGGCTGTTGTCCACGAGCGTGGCAATCTGCACGAACTCGACGCTAGGTCGCACACCGTAGAGACCGGCTATACGATCGACTAGCTCATCAGTGAAGAATGCTTTCGCGGCGTCCTCTGAATCCCAAACGTAGAAGTTCGTGGCCTCACGCTTTCCGGAATTGAGCGTGAAGGCCTTTGAGCGTAGCCCCGGCATTCCTTCGAACCTTGCGCGCGCGGTCTCGGCGATCTTCCGCACGGCTCGCTCATCGAAGCTGTCACCATAGCGAAATGTAACGAAAACACCGATCATGTCGCACTCCTTTTGGGGTAGTCGTCAGGTCACCGCGCACCACCGCGCCGAGGAACGCCCGGTTGAGTGACAGGTTAGGCGTAACCGGTCCATTTGCGCGAAATGTGACGGCCGAATAAGACCGCCGTGACCAGCATCAGCATCAAGCCGAGAATTGCTTCCGACCAAATAGTAATGTTGGTCATAAGCGTGTGCTCTGAACATAGGGCGAGCGTGTAGTGAAGCAAGCCATCGAGTCCGAGTCCGCCATAGGCGCTCAACGCTAGAACCCCGGCCAAGTGGAAGCGTAATCCAATCGCGGCGAGACCACTGAGGCCGAGGCCAGTAACAGCGAGCCACGCGAGATAGACCTTCTCGCGGGTAAGCCAGCCAGGCATATTGGGATACAGCGCGATGTACTCGGCGTTGTGAGCGAAGTGGGCGAGACTTGCCACAAAGTAGACAGCGAGGAGAGCATAAACGGCCCTTGGCAGTGCTGACAATGAAGGCGCTGATGCTTTCATCCGACGCCTAACGCGACAGCCGGCATAACGTTTGACATGAGGGTGGCCGCAAGCGGGCCAAGCTCGCTTGTGGACGTCCCCTCGACGTAAGGGTTACGCCTCGGGTTCGTGGCAAACCACTTCGATGTTGTGTCCGTCCGGGCCAACGATGAAAGCCGCATAGTAGTTCGCGTGGTATTGCGGGCGCAGACCAGGCCCACCATTGTCTTTGCCACCCGCCTCCAGAGCTGCGCGATAGAAAGATTCGACTTGCTGGCGATTCTCGGCCCTGAACGCCAAGTGAAGATGCGCCGACTTCTGCTCGGTTTTGCGCAGGCACAATGAAGCATTTCCCTTTGGTGGGCCAAGCTCGACACCTAACGGCCCCTCCATGACAACAGCTACGCCGAGCGGCTCGAGTGCCTTGAGGAAGAACGCTTTGCTCGCTGCATAGTCACTGACTCCGAATACGACGTGGTCAAACACGAGTCCTCCTGAAGCGTGTGGGCCTGCGCGAGCCCCGACATGACAGCTAACCGCCCCGCCGCCACTCCCGCGCACGGAGGCAGAAAACACGTGCCCGCAGGTCCGGTAATGCAGGATTAGGGCTTCGGATCGCTCATCAGGGCGATGCACTTGATCATTTCGCTATCCGCAGCGGGCTGACAAAGGACTTGACCAGGGGTGGTGGAGCCTTGCGACACCATGCCGCGTACAGCAATTCTGAAACCAGTTCAGACTTTGCTTGAGCCAGGAGCACTCGCACCCCTCTGACTTTGGAACCCCACCAAAGCTTCTCAATGGCCGCTGGTTCCATGACGATCGCGGCCTCGCGCTGTTGCTCTTCCACAAAGATGTGTAGTCGTAATCCGTCGGGCGGTACGGTCGCAAATATTTTTCCGCGAACGCGAAACGACGACAGCTCATGATGTGGCTCCTCGGTGGTCTCCGGAAGCGACAACGCAAACCGGCGAGCCTGCTGAAGCGTCAACGTAGCTACCCCACCAGTAGACGAATAGTTCGCGACCAACGCGCTTAACGCAACCAACTAACCGGCGGCCGACGCGCGGGCGCGAGCCCGTCGGCGGCCGTCCGGTTTGAGCAAGAAGTTAGGCGGCGCCCGCCCCCCGAGTTGCGGACTTGATATTGAGCAGCACGTTGGCGGCAAACAAAATAAGGCCGGTAAGCACAGCGATGGCGCCAACAATTACAACGGGAAGAACGGCCTCTGTACCCGTGAGCAGAAAGCCGAGACCGATCATGAACACTGGCAGGCCTAGATTGTGTAGCCAGAAGTGCAAGCGAGCGAGGCGCGTTTCCGACGCAGTAGGATAGAGGTGGTACACAACGCCGGCGAGACCAAGGGACGCCCATCCAAGCAGCAGAACATGCGCGTGTACGGGCACCAAGGCAAAATTCTGTCTGATGCCCATCGTCAAGCCGAGTATCGCGCCGAGGACCAGATAGACGACGGCAATTTTGAGAAAACGAAGACCCATCAATATTTCCCCTGAAGTGGTAGTGCGAACGCTGATTGTACGGCCCCAGAGAGGTGCCTAACGACTAAGTTAACCGGCGCGCCCAAGGCGCGTCCGGGTTGTCCGCCGGTCAGGCGTCGAGTACATTTGCCAGAGCCTGTAGCTTGAGAACCGTTGCCCAGTTTCTCGTGGTGGCCGACTTGCCCGCTTTGCCGACCAGAGCTTCCCAGGCTTTGCTTTCGAGTATGCCGGCAGCACAAAGGAGGTACGCGGCATTCTTGCCTATCGCGTACTTCTCGGGAGTCACTACTAGCGACTCGATGGCCACAAGGCTCGACAGCGCCTCGGTGTCTTGAACGAATGCAATCAGAAAGCGTGGATGCTCGTCCGCTTTGACCTTGATTGGATTCTCGGCGAGGATCGCTGCCAGTTCATTTGCCGACTTGACGATGACCGACACCTCAACCTTGAGTTGCGTGGAGATCGCGGCAGCAATGGTCTTCGCGTGCTTGGCAGGTGTACCCGTTGGGGCGCCGAAGACAGCATTGCCGCTGTTGAGCAGTGTAGCCACACCCGTGTAGCCCAAGCCGGAGAGCAGGGCGCGCAGTTCGGCCATGGGAACACGCTTGGCTTTGCCGACGTTGACGCCACGCAGCAGGGCTACGAAGGTGGGCATTTGCGACGGCTAACGATACAAAGTAACCAGTGACCAACGCGCAGGCGACAACTCGCCGGCCGGCGTCTGGGTTGATCGCCTGGTTAGGCAACGCGTTCATTTGCCATACGTGTCGCTTGAGAACCGTTGCCCAGTTTCTGGTAGCGGCCGACTTCTGCCGCAGAGTCGCTGACTCCGAATTTGACGTGGTCAAGCATGAGTTCGCCTGACGCTAACTGCGGCGCCACAGGTAGAGCCCGCCCATCGCCGCGAGCGCGAGCAGCAGGAGAGTAAGCCGGAAGGGCGAAAGCACGGTATTGGTTCTGCTGGCAGGTTCGATCCCGACCACGGCAGGGGGGCGCTCGCCGCGGGTGCGCCTGACGCCGCCTGCAACAAGCGCGCTCGTCACGTTCACCACAGTGCCCGGCGTGGACGAGGTGACAGTGACGATGATCGTGCAGCCGCCCGGCGGTATCGATGAACCCGCGGGCAGCGTGATCAGCGTGGCGGTCGTGCCGACCCCCACGCAGGTTCCGGTGTTGGCCGAAACGACGGTCATCCCGGACCGGCATCGGATCGCTGAAGGGCGCCGTCAGGGTCAACGGCCCCGCGCCGGTATTGCCGAGCGCGATGGTCAAGGTCGCACTGCCGCCGATGGGGATCACCGCCGGCGCGATGGTTTTCGCGACCGAGGCGATCCCTCCGCCACCGCCCGTCACCGTGATCGGGGCGCTGGCGGGCGGCGCGTTTCCGCCGCTGGTGCTCAGCGTGCCGGTGGTGTTGGTGACCGTGCCCGCGGTCGATGACGTGATGGCAACGACGATCGTGCAGCCGACCGCCGGGATCGTGGCGCCGCTGGCCATCGTGATCGTCGTCGCGGTCACCGCAACTCCGGTGCACGTGCCGGTATTGTCGCCGATCGTCGTCACGCCGGCGGGCATCGTGTCGACGAACGGTGCTGTCAGCGTCAGCGGGGCCGCGTTCGTATTGGCCAGCGTGATCGTGAGCATCGCGGTGCCGCCGACGTTGATCGTCGGCGGCGCGATCGTCTTCGCCAGTGTCGGGCCGCTCAGCATGAGGTTGTCGGTATCGGAAGCGCTGGCGTTGGTGCCCGATGGCAACATCCGTTACGGTCACGACATTCGTGATCGTCGCCGCCGTGAGATTGGCGGCGAACGACACCGGCACCATGTAAGTGAGGGCGTTGCCCGCCCCAGCGTCCACGCTTGCACCCGTCGCAGTGAAATTGGGGGCGCCGGAAATCACGCCGCAGCTCGCATTGCCGCTGGCGTTGCAGGTGACTGTGCCGTCAAGCGTTACGCCACCCGGCAAGATGTCGTTGACCGAGACGTCGACGGCATCCGAGGTGCCCGTATTGGTCACCACGATGGTGTATGTAGCGTTGCCGGCGGGTACGTACGTCGAACTGCCATCGGTCTTCGTCACATTGAGCGCGACGTTGGCCGACAGGATATCGCTGTCAGACGCGCTGACCGGAGGCTGTGCGCCGTCGCTCGCCATGGCAGTGTTGACGAGCGGATTCGTCGTCATGCCGGCGTGAATACGCCACGGGCGCGGTGAAGGTGAGGGAATTGCCGGCGCCGGCCCCGATCGACGCGCCGGTCGTGCCGAAGCTCGTCTGCCCGGCGCTGCCCGTCACCGTGCCGCAATCGGCCGTGCCGGCCGGGACGCACAGCGGCGTCGCGGTGAGAGTCACGCCGGCGGGCAGCGGATCGCTCACGGTTACGGAGAGCGCCGCGGAGATGCCCGTATTGGTCACCACCACGGTGTACGTGCCTGTCCCACCCGGCGTGTAGGTGTTGCTGTTGTCGGTCTTGGTGATCGCGACCGCCGACTGAACGTTGAGGGTGTCGCTGTCGGAGCCGCTCGCTGTCGCGCCCGATGCAAGGTCGGTCGCGGTCGCGGTGTTGACGAGCGGATCGTCGGCAAGGGTCGGTGCGAACGCGACGGGCGCGATGAACACGAGCGCATCACCGGCAGCCGCGCCGACGCCGGCGCCGGTCGCCCCGAACGTCGTCTCGCCGGAGCCGCCCGTGACCGAGCCACAGGTTGCGATGCCGTTGGCGACGCATTGCACCGCGCCCGTGAGCGTGACGCCGACCGGCAGCGGATCGTTGACGGTGATGTCCACCGCATCCGAGGTGCCGGTGTTGCGGATGGTCACGACGTAGAGTCCCGTGCCGCCGGGCACATAGGTCGTGCTGTTGTCGGTCTTCGCTACCACGAGCGTTACCTGCGCGGAGCGCGCATCGCTGTCCGATCCCGAGCCCGTCGCCCCGCTCGGCCCATCTGTGGCCGTGGCAGTGTTGACGAGCGGATCCGTGGTCATGGCCGCGGCGAATGCGACCGGAACGGTGAATACGATCTCGTTGCCCGCGCCGGGAGCGACGATTGCCCCCGTCGCGCCGAAGCTCGTCTCTCCCGCCACTCCGGACACCGTCCCGCAACTCGATGTACCGCTCGCGGCACACGAGACCGTGCCTGACAGCGTGACGCCCGCAGGAAGCGCGTCGGTGACCGTCACCGCGTCCGCCGTGGACAAGCCGCCGTTGCTCACGGTGACGGTATAGGTCGCACTGCCGCCCGGCGTGTAGCTGTTGCTGTCGTCGGTCTTAGTTACCGCCAGCGAAACGTCTGCCGCAAGCGCGTCCGAGTCGCTTCCGTTTGCCGTCGCGCCGGTCGCCATGTCCGTGGCCGTCGCGGTGTTCACGAGAGGATCGGCGGCCATGCCTGGCGCGAACGCCACGGGCACCGTGAACACGAGCGAATCGCCCGCGGCCGCCCCGAGCGTCGCGCCGGTCGCGCCGAAGCTCATCCCGCCGTTGCTTCCTGTCACGGTGCCGCAAGCCGCGACGCCGTTCGCGGCGCACGTCACCGCCGCAGTGAGCGTTACGCCAGCGGGCAGCGCATCGCTGACTGTGACGTCGGCGGCGTCGCTCGGGCCGGTGTTCTTGACGGTCACGACATACATCGCAGTGCCGCCGGGGGTGTACGTGCTGCTGCCATCGGTCTTGGTGACGGCCAGCGCGACGGCCGCCTGCCGCGTGCTGCTGTCGCTGGCGGATGCCGGCGGACTTGCCGGATCGGTCACGTTGACCGTGTTGATCAGCGTGGCCGTCGTCATCGACGACGCGTAGGTCACGGGCGCGGTGAAGGTCAGCGAATTGCCCGCGCCCGCGGCGATCGTCGCGCCGGTCGTGCCGAGCGAGGTCTGCCCCGCGATGCCGGTGACGGATCCGCAGGTCGCGACACCCGCCACCGCGCACGTGACCGTGCCGCCGAGCGTGAGGCCCGCCGGTAGCGGGTCCGTCACGGTCACCGAAGACGCGGCGGACGGGCCGCCATTGGTCACGACGATCACGTACGTGCCCGTACCGCCCGGCGTGTAGGTCGCGCTGTTGTCGGTCTTGGTGACGGCAAGGCTCGCCACCGCGACCGGTGACACGCTCGCCGACGCGCTGTTGTTGGCGAGATTCGACTCCGTCGTCGTCGTGCTCGTCGTCGCGGTGTTGAGATACGGCCCGCTCGGCGCGACGTTCGCCGTCACCGTCATCGATGCGCCGCCGCCGCTCGGCAGCGTGCCGATACCGCTCCAGACGCCGGTGCTGCTGTTGTAGGTGCCGATGCTCGGCGTCGCGGAGACGAATGTGTACCCCGCGGGCAGCACGTCGTTGACTTGAACGTTGGCGGCGGCGCTCGGACCGAGGTTCGTCACGGCGATGGTGAACGTGACGGTACCGCCGACGTTCGGCGTGCTGTTGTTGACGTTCTTCGTGATCGCGAGGTCCGCTTGCGCCACCGGGGACGTGCTGGCGCTGGACGAGTTGTTGCCGGGAACGGGATCGGTCGTCGTCGCGCTGACGATCGCAGTGTTGGTGGTGCCACCGCTGGCCTTGACCGTCGCATTCACCGTCATGGTCACGCTTGCGCCATTGGCGATGCTGCCGATGGTCCACACGCCCGTGCCGCTGTTGTAGCTACCTTGCGACGGCGAGGCGGATACGAACGAATAGCCTGAGGGCAGCACATCCGCCACCTGTGCACCTGCGGCGCCGTTCGGGCCATTGTTCGTTACCGTGATGGTGAACTGCACGGTGCTGCCGACGACGGGTGTCGGATTGTTCACCGTCTTCAACACCGCCAGGTCGGCCTGCGGCGTGACGTTTGTCGTCGCAGTGCTCGAATTGTTTCCGGGGACGGTGTCGATCTCGTTCACCGCCGCTACGGTCGCGGTGTTGGATAGCGGGAACGCGCCGGTGTACGGATCGTTCACCGTCACGTTGATCGTGAACGCTGCAGTATTGCCGACGCCGAGCAGGCCGAGCGTGCAGGTCACCTTGCCGGCCGCGAGCGCACAGCCGGGACTCGCGCTCACGAACGTCACGCCTGCGGGCAGCGTGTCGGTGACTTGCGCGCCGTTGCTGTCGGCGGGCCCGTTATTGGTGACCATGAGCGTCCAGGCAAGCGCGTTGCCGGGTATCACGCTTGCGGGCGCCGTCTTGACGATGCCAAGATCCGCGGCCTGGCGTGTCGTGGTCGAGTTCACCGTCGCGTTGTTCGCAAGCGACGATTCCGGCTCGTTGCCGGTGACCGTCGCTCCGTTGAAGGTCGTGCCCGATGTGCCGCTGGCGATCGCTTCTGCGCGCATGTCGTAGGTGACGATGACCGAGTTGCCGACTCCTGGCGCGACGTCGGGGAACGTGCAGATGATCGTCCCCGATGTGACGTTGAGCGCGGGCTCGACGCACGAGCCGCTGCCCGCGGGCGCAATGGTCAGATTGCCCTGGTAGGAGAACGTGGCGGTGGGGGAGCCCACCGGGAAAGTGTCCGTCATCACGACGTTGGTCGCGGCCGAGGGCCCGCCGTTGGTGACGGTGATCGCGTACTTGGTGATCGAGCCCAGCGCCACCGGATCGAGGCTGTCGACCTTGTTGATGATGAGATCGACGGAGGCTGGCGTGATGGTGGTCGACGCCGAGGCGCTGTTGTTCGCGCTGTTCGATTCGGTCGTCGTCGTGGAGACGATGACGTTGTTCACCACCGTGGTGGCGCCGGTCACGGGCCGCACGATGACGGTCGCGGTCTGTTGCGTGCCGGTCGCGATCGTCGCCCACGTGCAGGTCAGCGTGCCGCCCGTCGAAAGGACCGTCGGCGTCGTGCATGTCGGACCACCCGTCGTGCCCGAAAGTGACAGGAATCGAGCGTTCGACGGCAACGTGTCGGTGATGGTCACTGCCGCGGCCGTCGACGGTCCGTTGTTTCGCGCCGTGATGACGTAGGTGAGGTTGGTGCCCGCCTGAGCCGGGTCGGGCGAATCCGTCTTCGTCACGGTGACGTCTGCCACCGCCGTGACCTGGCTCGTCACCGATGTGCTGTTGTTGCTTACGATCGGATCGGCGACGTCCGGCGATTGCGCGCTCGCCGTATTGGTGCGCGGGCCGCTCGTTGCGACCAGCGGCCGCACTACGACGGTGACCATTGCGGTCGCACCGACGGCGAGCAGGCCAAGATTGCATGACAGGTTGACGGTCGGCCCGGCGGTGACGACGCTCGGCGTGCACGTGCCCTGCGAAGGCGTCGCCGATTGAAATCCGCCCGTCGTGACGAGACTGGTCAGCGAATCCGCGACGGTGACGTTGGTCGCAGGGCTCGGCCCGTGGTTGATGACCGTAATGACGTAAGTGAGGTCCTGGCCGGCGAGCACGGGGTCGGGGCTGGCAGTCTTCGGCACCGTCTGCAGGTCGAGATCGGCGCCGGCGCCCACCGCGGTCGAGGTCACGGTGTTCGTGGCGCAGTTGTTTGCGGCGTTGCCGTCCGACGGCCCGGTCGGACCCGGAAGCGCGACGCAAGCGGTGTTGGCGAACGACCCGACGCTGTTCGTCGCAACGGGAATGGTGATCGCGGTCAAGTTCGCGCCCGAAGCGATCGCCGCCGTCAACGTTCGTGAGCACGTCACGGTGACCGGGCCTGCGATTGGAAACGGCGGCGCGCCGGAAACGGTGCACGTCCAGAAATTGCCCGTGCTCGTCGGCGCCGACCGGATCGTGACGCCGAACGGGACCGGGTCGGTCACCTGCACGATCGTGCCGATCGGCAGCGCGACGGGCCCGTTGTTGTGCGGCGTCAGCACATAGTTGAAGGTATCGCCGACGAACACCGCGGTGGCGGCGCCGGACTTCGTGATCGTCATGTCGGCGCTGTTGCTACCGGTGACGGTCACGGTGGCGGTGTTGTTCGCGGGCACGGGGTCGACTTCGGGCGACGAGACAGTCGCGGTATTGACGAGCGAGCCGATCGCAGTGACCGTCGCGTTCACCGTGATCGCCGGCATCGCGGTGAAGTTCGTCGAGAATGGGCCCGGCCGCGTGCACGTGATCGTTGCCGGACCGGCGGCAGGCGCGGCCGGGACCGACGAGCAGGTCCATCCGGTGCCGGTCGGCGTCGACGTAAGCGTGAAGCCCGCGGGGAGCGAGTCGGTGACGGTAATGAGGCCGCCGCCCTGGCCGGCCGGCTCGCCGCCGTTGAGTTTCGGCGTCAGCGTGAAGATCACCGGACTGCCGACGCCGACCGTCGCGAGGTTGCTCGTCTTCGTTATCGAAAGGTCCGTCGAGCCGCCGTTCACGGTGGTCGTCGCGGTCGGCGTGTTGTTGCTGGTGTCGCCGTCGGGCAGGGGTGAGCTCACGGTGAATGCGGCCGTGATCGAGCCGGCGATGTTGGCGACGGCAGGAACGGTGAGGTTGGAAGCGCTCGCGCCTGACGCCAGTGACAAGCTGCGCGTGCAGGTGATCGTGCCCGAGCAAAGCGGGTATCCCGTGCTGGGCACGCAGGCCCAGTTGGTGCCGGTCGGAACCGCCGTAATGCAGGCGCCCGTCGGCACCGTGAACGCGATCGTCTGCGATGCGGCGGCGGTCGGACCGAGATTCGTCGCGGTCAGCGTGTAGCTGTACGCGCCGCCGGCGGCAATGGGATCGGGCGCATCGACCACCGTGAGCCGCATGTCCGAAGCGCTTTGCGCCGTGGTGTCCTCGGACACATTGACGTTGTTCGACGGATTCGGATCGGTGACGGCGGACGTTGCAGTGACGACATTGGTCCACACCGCCGGAGTCGGCAGGATTACCTGGATGGTGACCGTCGCGTTGGCGAGGAACGTGAGGGTGCCGAGCGCGCACGTGACGACACCCGAGGCAGGCGGATTGCACGTGCCTTGCGTGGCGCTGGCGCTGACGAAGGTCGAGCCCGGCGGCAGCGTATCGGCGAAGCTGATGCCGGTCGCGGTGTCGGGGCCGTTGTTGTCGACGCGGATCGTGTAAGTGAAAACGCCGCCGGCGGGACCCGGATCGGGACTGTCCGCCTGGTTGACGACGAGGTCCGCCTGCTGGGCGAGCGCGGGCGTCCCGATCGCTGCCAAGGCGGCAAAGGCGAAGGCCGCGGCGATTCTGAGCGCGCGCGGCCACAGAGCGCCACGATCCAGACCTGCTTGTCGAAATGAAGCCATCCGCCGAAACGTTCGCCCGTTACGCTGACGGAGGCTGCGACGCTCAGACATGCGTGGGAAGCGCGCAGACCGTCGCTGTTGTGTGATAGGTCGCGTGGCGGGGGGGCTTGCTTTTGTTCGCTCGTCGGTTCGCCGGGATGTCTTGCGCAGACGCGGCCGCGACAAACCGCGTGGCCGGTGCGAACAGAATGGATCGCATCGTTTCACCCCCTGGATAACTACACCGAGCATAGACGGGGCGCGCAAACGTCGCAAGCCGCTCCGCATCGCACCTTGAGCCCGCTGGAACGACGGGCTAGGGCGGACTTTCGGTATTGCTGAGTGCGAAGCCCCTCGTCGGTGTTCAACTCAGGACGTTGGCTGGATCGTGGTTCTGGAACCACATGTAAGCATTGATCGCGCCGAATAGCGACGCCACGGACTCGCCCGTCGCGCCGAGAAAAAAACCGATCCGGTACATCTTCGCGGCAGGCTGCGCCTCGGCGGCAGACGGTGCGATGACGAGTCTCCACGCAAAGGCGCCAACGAAGCTACGTCGATCCATCCCAATCCCCTCCCAGACGAACTGGAATCCGACAATACTACCCCGTCCGTGCGGGCATGCTTGTACGCATCAGAGTAGATCTGCTTTCTTGTCGACCTGGCACGTATAAGACCACGTCGCGCCTAACGTTCGACATGAGCGGCAAGGCCGTGCGTGTGACGCGACCACCGCCACCATGGCCTATGACTGCTTCAGAGCAACCGGAACGCCCGCGCGAACCGTGTTGTGGATCTCGGCCACGGCATCGGTGACGCGCAAGAGCTCGGCAATCTCGGCCGGCGCGGCGGGCGACGATACCTTGGCCCGATACGCGATGTTGGTTGCCGCCAAGCCGATGCCCGGGAACTCCGCACTCGCCTCGACCTCGACCGACTCGATGGATATGCCGAGCCTTGCCGCTTCGCGATAGAGATCGTTGCAGTAGCACGTTGCCAGCGCCAGCATGAGGAACTCACCGCCGCTCACGCTCGAACCCTGGCCAGACGGCTTGGGTGGGACAGGAAGCGACTGCTCGGACTTGCCTGTGGAGAGAACCACCTCGTGGCGCGACGCGGTGCTTCGAACCGCAGCGGACATCTTCACGTAATTCTCGGCGCTTGCGGCAGCATGCGGTTCATGGATGTTCCGAAGTTGACAACCACCAGCCGGAACCGACACACCAAGCAGTGGCATCGGGACTCGCATCTCTGCGCAGAGATTTCACCGTCTTGATGGATTGTGTTTCAAATGCCGCGATAAGTGCCTCAGACGTTGCATCGTCTCGAGCACCAATACAAGGTATAAACGCTGCCCTCGTCACAATTGAGGCCGCGTAGCTATCGGCGCCGCGGCGCGTGACCATTAGCATGCCACCAAACGCTTCGTTGGGTGTGAGTGGAAAGATAAGACGACCTCCAACGGTGAGTGCGTCAAGCCACGACGCGAGCGGATGCGTGGCACCGGCGTTCGCGTAGATAACATCTGCCGGTGGAAGTGCTGCTGTGGATGCCGAAGCGCTTACGACCTTGACGTTTTGAAGGTGCCTGAGGTTCTTGCGTGCTTGTTCAGCAAGATCAGCTTCGATCTCGTACGCAATCACGCTTCCGAAGTCGCCGACAAGGGCGGCAAGGATCGCGGTGTAGTACCCGGTCCCCGCACCAATATGTATGACCGACTCACCGGCGCGTGGAGCGCACGCAGCCAGACATCGGGCGTGCAAAGTCGGTTGGCCATTGTTGATGCCCCGATTGGTGGCGAGTCCGACGAGGATGTCTTGGTAGAGCAGCCTCGGGTCTGCCGACAATGTCGGTAGATACCCTGAACCGATGAATATGGGCCACGGCCCCTTTCCCACATAGTGCTCGCGTTTGGTTGATGAGAAGGCGGCAATTAGTTTCTCGCTCGACGAACCGGCGCTCCTCACGGTGAAGTTCGCATAGAAGTCACGGTAGTCTTGAATCGATTTCAAGGCGCGGTCCAGCGAGCGGGCCTAGGCCCGAGGTTCAAGGTTGCACCACATGTGAACCTTCGACACGAACTGTTCGCCCACCGCGACAGCGAAAGGCTCGAGCCCGAACTGAACGAAACCACAATGCTCATAAAGCGCCTGGGCGGCGGCATTTCCGTCCGTGACTGTAAGCTGCACGACCTTAACGCGGCGACGACCCTTGGCGTGTTCAAGTGCTGCCAGGACAAGCTCGCGGCCGACGCCACGGTGCCTGAATTCGGACGGCACATACATGCCGAATAGCGTTGCCTTGTGATTTGCCTTTTCACGCGTTTCGAACGAAAGGCCCGCGACCCCCACGAGCTGGCGCTCGTCAAATGCTCCAAAGACAACAACGGATGCCTGCTGCTCTTCACCAAGGCGAGATTCCCACCAGGAAATAGGAAGGGCGGCCCGTTCCGATACACTGGACGTGAAAGCATCCGGATGACGTTCATACGCCTCGAGCATGAGTTGCCGATACGCGATTGCATCTTCGGGAACAAGACGGCGGATGGTCACGGGCACTCGAGTCAGACCTAACGCCGCGCCTCAGGGGCGCCCGCTTGCGGGCATCCCCTGCAAGCGCCTGTTGGGCCCGCGCCCAAGCTACGCTCCAACTGCGATGCGAGTGCTTGAAGAATTCAACGGTATCGGCAGCTTAAGCTTCGTCGGATTGGCCGGGCACATGTTGCAAGACGGCTCCTCCTCGCGGCTAAAGAATTCCGTCTAGCTGCTCGTCGGTGCAACCGGGTTCCAACGGTTGATACTGCAGGTACGGTTTCCAACTATCCGAAAGTTGATACTTGGCGTTTTGTAGCTTCTAGATACGCCAATGGCGCGCACTTCCAGATCTTCCCTTCAAACAGTTGCGGACAATACCTGGCTGGACAATGCTCCCAACTTTGCCTCGGCTGCCCGTCATTGAAAGGCTCCATGGCGTTTCCGAATCCGTGATACCTGCGAGTCCACCTCTTGAATGACTCGAAGAATTCGACTCGAATCCCGTAATCGCGGACCCAGCTTTTCAGCAGCTCCATGATGGGTCGGAGCTTCTCTCGATATTCCGGCGCGTCGTGATGAATCGAGAGATAAATGCAGGCGTTGGGATCGCGTTGGAGAACGGCGGGTAGGGCCGGGTGGCGGTGGAGAAAGAAGCCATTCGTTACCAGACGCAGATGCGCACCCGGCCAGTGCCTGCGAGACAGCGCCACGAACCCGGCCAAGTCAGGATGGATGGTGGGTTCACCTCCCAGGAGCGAGAAGGTCTGTGGACTCAACCGCTGGCTCCACAGATTCATCCAGCGTTCTGCTTCTGCTAGTGAGAGAATCCCCTTGTGCCCCTGGTTGGAGTAGTGAGAGCAGCTCTCGCAAGAAAGATTGCAGCTATGGGCAAGGTGAATTTCCAGACGGCGGATGCTTTTCATGTTTCTCGTTCCCGCGCCGCGATACAGCGCTGAAGGGCACAACGCAACAAGCTAACCGGCAACCGACGCGGGGGCGTAAGCGCGCTGGCGGGCGTCGGGTTAGGCGCCTTTTGGTGGCAAAGCATAGGTAACCTTCGCTCCGGCGATGATGACAAATCGTTTGACCGAGAGCTCCTGAAGCAGCGCGTCAGCTTCGCTGGCCGACTCGCCGATGTGGGTAAGCCTCGTCTTGATGGTGTTCAGCAATTTCTCGACCGTACCTGGTCTTGCATTTCCGCGTTTCTGAAGGTCCTCA
This sequence comes from uncultured beta proteobacterium, assembly GCA_963730465.1. GTDB lineage: Bacteria > Pseudomonadota > Gammaproteobacteria > Burkholderiales > Casimicrobiaceae > PALSA-1003. The sequence goes on from CAVSRR010000006.1 coordinate 540,975, forward strand.
ATCACGAGTAAGAGTCGGTCTCGAAACGTTGTCGTTGCTTTCGTAGTGGGCTTGGTCGGATTGGTTTTTGTCGGTGGTAAATTTGCGGGCAGGCCCGCAGGGCAAGCAAAATCGCCCTTCTGATTGAGAATAATATGAAGCTTCTCTTTCAAAGACATGCGTCCAAAGAGGGTATTCAGGGACTTGCAGCAAGCGACGCAATTCTCGTCGTTGTCTTTGCCGCCATGGGTGACCGCGACGAGGTGTTCCACGCTTGCATCAGCCTTACGCAAAGGTCTCCGGCAGAAGAAACATTCCCCGCCTTGGGCGAACATAAGCCGCTCGATCGGCTTCGTGGGCATAGGCGCCTAACGAACCAAGCTAACCGGCGCCGAGCGGACGGCGCGTAAGATTGCACCGCTGAGATATCCAATCACGCGCATCCTCCGCTGTTGCGCGTGCGCAGGAAGCTGCGTGGTAAGGAGGCCACCGGCAACGCTGCCGATCAAGGCTCGTCGATGCATCGCTGAATTATCGCGTATAGCGTTACGTCGTGCGGGAAATTGAATGACTGTATGCCCGATTCTGGCTGCTTCAGGATGATGCCCGATTGCCGCCTAACGTATCAAGCTAACCGGCGCGCCGCCACCGACGTGGCCGAGCAAGGAACCGCGCTGCGGCGCCTCAATGTTGGCGGGAGCTTCCAACGTCTATTTGCTCGACTGTCGGGCCACGTCGGCCGCGGTAATCCCTTCCAGTGCCAGTCCATAGCCAATGCCTTCGTCGATAACGCGACGTAGCCGTTGAGTGAACCCGATGCGAGTGTATTTGCTGGTCAGCAGCGGGAGCTGGACGATGTGAGCGGCGAGAGCCCGTGCTCGATCGAGCAATTGCGGGCGCGGAACGATTTCATTGACCACGCCGAGATCCTTGGCTTCCTCGGCGCTCAGCTTCTGTTGGGTGAGGATGAAATAGCGCCCGCGCACGCTGCCTATGACCTCTGGCCACAGCAGATGTATTCCATCATTGGGCGCAATACCGAAAGCTGCATGCGGAATGTCCTGGAAGACGGTGTCTGGCGTAGCGAGCACGATATCGCATAGCAGCACGTATTCCGAATGGAGCAGCACCGGCCCGTTCAGCGCTGCAATCATAGGCACATCCACGTCGAGTAGATTCATGAGAATCTTTCGCCCCTCTCGGAAAATCTTGTCATATCCTTGCGGGGTGAAAAAATCAAAGCCATCCGGCTCGATAGTATCCATGAACGCATCACCAGTCCCGGTCAAGATCACGACGCGGTTATCGCGATCTTCGCCTACCTGATGGAACAAGTCGGTGAACTGCTCATGAGTGTGCCCGTTGAAAATGAGCTTCCCTCCGCCTGTATGGAATGCGATCTCCAATACGCCCGAATCGGAGCGAATCAGCCGCGCGTTGGAGTACGCGCCCTTGTAGCTTTCGAATGTGGCCATCTCGTACTCCCGGCAAGTTGTGTGATTCAGCGCTTTGGTACTCCACCCGTGTAGCGTTCGTAAGCGGCGATGGCGATTTCCGCCGCTTGCGAACTAGCTAACCGGCGGCCGCTGCCGGGGCGCAGCCCCGCATGCGGGACGTCCGCGTTCGACAGGTCAGGCCGCGCCCATCCAACCCTTGTGCAGTTTGACTAGCTTATGGCCGCGCCCCGACTTCTTGGCTTCCACTCGGTAGTAATAATTGTCCTTGGGTGCGAACGGCATCGCGGCTTCCAACTCGCGCAGGCGCGAGATGAAGTCGACATCTGAGTCACTCGCTTCGAATACGAAGTTCGGTTGCAGAAACATGCGGCGCGCACCAAGCATCACGCCCAAGCCGTTCGCCGGCCGGAGCGACTGCGGGTTTGGCATGAACTTCCAGCGGAAAGTGTAGCTAAGGTACAGGTGGACTGGACCCACCGACTGCTTGGGTCTTTGCTCATCGGCAAAGGCGAACTCGAGCGCTTCCGGAAGACTGGCGACCGGGAGGTCCCAGCTGAAGGACTCGCCCGAAATGCGTGTCGCTGGTCCGAACGTTTGCGTGCCTTCCGCACGGGTTGCTTGGACGACCGCATCATCGGTCCATTGACTTGGACCGGACAGTGATAGGTTCAGAGGGGCGCTCAAATCAGCGGCCGTATGGTCGCGCAAGAAGGTCTGCGTCGCTTCCCAGGCCTTTCGTGGGTTGCGGAATCTTGGCGCGTGGCCGAACGCCACAGACTTGGGGGCGGCGTATTCGATTCGAGTCATCGTCGAGTCAGTTGCAGCCTTGTTCGGCCCAACGAAACTAGCGAACCGGGTGGCCCGCCCGTGGGCGCAGCGCAAGTATGCGGGACGTCCGCGTTGAGCAACGGGTTAGGCCACGCCGCGCGAGCGAATCCGTTCAACTCTTGTGCTCTGGAGCAAAGAACTTCCATTTCCCTTCCGACACAACTTCGACGATTCCGTCGGCCACTTTGATGGCGGTTTGGTCGTCGATCGCGTATGACGGGTCTCCGATGCCTGCCGCCCACTTTTCTGCGGCGGCCATGGTGTTCTCCGGTAGATCCGGGTGGTCCAAGTGCGGGAAGATCGAGAAGTCGACCACCCCCAGCGTAATGTCGTCACCCGTTATGGACGGCTTCGACTCGACGAAGTCCTCTCCGACACGAGGCGTCATCACCATGCTTCCCGCGCTCAGTCCCACCCAGACTGTTTTGTCCAGCGACGGCAGCAGGCCCGCGAGGCCGGACTGCCGCATCCAGTAACCCAGATAGACGGCGTCGCCGCCATTCACCAGCAGGACGTCCGCCTCCCGGACCCACTTGACCCAGCGCTCTTCACCGATGCTGGGCAGCGCGGTGAGCTCCAGCACTCCCAGCGACTTCCACCCCAACTCGCACATGGGACACCGCGGTTGTTGTCCGCTGATGAACCGCCATGCCCCGCCAGGACTGCCCTGGGGGTGCCCATATCCCGCGGTGGGGATGCAGAGGGCGCTGGAGTCGGCGATGGGCTTGCCCAGGAGATCGACCAGAGCGTCGCGGATGCTCGCGTTCTTGATGCCCGCAGAGGTGAGAAGAAGCCTCATGTTGCTTGATGTCCAGGTAGGTACGTGTCCGAAGCGGGATATTCTGTAGCGGCTTTGCTGAAGTACAGTGAGGGGCGCCCTGGTCTTGAATGGCGTGGCCTAACGAACCAAGCTAACCGGCAACCGACGCGCGGACGCAAGCCCGCCGTCCGAGGTCGGCGTTGAGCAACAGGTCAGGTTGCTTCGCCACCCTGCGGTCCCCAGAACACCGCCCATGTAGTCAGGTCCTGCGAAAATTCCTCGAACCGGTGCACTTTGTTTGCAGGGACGAACAGGACGTCGCCCGTATCAAATGGATAGCGCGTTCCTTCAATGAGCAGCACGCCGCGACCCTCGAGCACGATATAGAGCTCGTCCTGTCTGTGCGAAGACTGGTAGTCCGTCCCGCGGGGCGTAAATAGAATGACAGACATCGAGCCGTGAGCGAACACGTCGGTGTCCCATACGCCCTCAGGCCACCGGTCGGTTGGCGGCAGAGGAAGTTTCGATACGGTGTCTGCGAGCGATATGCGCACTAGAAGCAACCGAACGAATTAGCTAACCGCGGCCGCTGCCGGGGCGCAGCCACGCATGCGGGACGTCCGCACTGAGCGGCGGGTTAGGGCGCATTGGATCGATCACTTGAGCTTTCGGTCTTCGCGCTTTGCGTCGGCCATTGCCTCCGGTTCCAGTTCCTCAGCCGAACGATTGAGGTGAACGAACAATCCCCAGGCGGCAAGCAATACGCCCACCGCAACCAGAATGCTCGCCGCATACAGGAGCTGTGCCGGATCTTCGTGCAGGGCTTTGAACGTAGCAACAAGGCCCTCAATGGCCAGGGCGACGACAATGACGACAAAGAATCGTGACAAAAATCGCCGCACGCGAGTTGGCGCGCTGATGTCAGCGTCGCGAATGACCTCCTCCTCGCAAATAGTCTCGGCAATCTGCAATGCGACGACGGCAGCAGCTAGAAGTCCTACGGCTTCGATTATCCCTTGCGCCGCAGCCCGGTCCAAGGCGCCGGTGGATGCTGCCCATCCGAGGCGGGCCGCAATGACAATGAGTGTGAGTGCGCCGCAGGCAAAGAGAAATGCCATTAGCCCATGAATGGTTCGGAATAAGCGCGTGAGAGCTTTCATTCGCGAATCCTGACACAAAACGTTGAGACGCGGCGTGTGCGCCCTAACGCACCGGCTAACCGGCGTGCCGACGCGCGGACGACAGCCCGCGGCGAGCGTCCGGTCGAGCAAGAGGGTAGGGCTACACGCTTTCTTACTCCGCAGCGCGGTACCACGCAGCGCCGGGCCCCACAAACAGTAAAAGCAGTGCGACAAGCTCCATGGCAGCGATGGCGCCGTAAGCGATCCATTGCCACAATAAATACTCATTGAATGCTCGCGGCCAAAGGAACCAAAGACTCCACGCCCCTAGGGTGCAAGCAAGGAGCGCGATCCGTCCCCAGTTTCGCCGCCGCGAAGCAAAGAAGATGTCGCGCCGACGAGTGCAGCCGACGAGAGCGTCCGGGCAAGCAAAATGAAGCCAAAGCGTGTAAATGTTCTGGCATCGCGATCAATTGATATCCGCCACAACCTTTCAATGGTCTCGATAACGACAACCGCCCACGATAGGAAGATTGCGATCTTCACTTCGCGCGGCGCATTCATCGCCATATGTGCTCTCACTGACGCACATAGCGCAAGTGCGTAGCACTCGGAGCGTACCAGCGGGGCCGGTTGAACGCGTGGTTCGGCGTCATCAGTGTTTGTGGGCGATACAGGAAATCCAGGATTGAGCGAACAGGCCCCCTTCAATTTGGCCCCACTCCCGCAGGATTGCAGCTGAGCGCAAGTCGCCCTGCTTTTCGAGCTGAACCGCGAGGTACTCGCCAATCAGAGGCAGCGATAGGTAGCACTCGTATCGCGCAGACATTTGAATATCTTTGAATCCGCCCGCTTTCAAGTACTCTCCGAGCTTGCGACCAACCTGAACGTCACCTCCATTTGCAGTTTGGAGCGACGTGTACGCTGCGATCGCGTCGCTCAATCCAGCAGACTGCGGCGCCAGGACGAAACCACCCCAGTCAGGGCTACACACACCGATCACACCACCTGGTTTGAGCACCCGATATAGCTCTTTCGCCGCACGGAGGGGATCGGCCAGATGTTCCATGAGCGCATGGCTAAACACCCGATCGAAACTTGAGTCGGGGAACGGCAAGGAGTAACAATCCGCGGTTTGGAAATTCACGTTCGCGATTCTCATCCTTGCCGCGCTCGACTGAGCTCGCTCGATCTGGCTGGCACCGAAATCGACGCCAATAACCCTCGCCGGTGCGACAAGAGCGGCGATGCCCAAGGTGATGGACCCTGGCCCGCAACCACAATCAAGCACCGATACACCCGATGTTAGATGCGGCATAAAGAACTGCCCGTGAGACTGGACCGACCGCGCCGACATGAAGTCCGTAGCGTTTTGCGAGTGGCCAGGCGTGTACGACTCGGCGCTCATTCGACGTCAATCCTCCGTGCTGGCGCATCCCATGCGAATGACGCCGAACGCTCGATTAAGGGGTTAGACGTCACGAAGTAGTCCCAGGCACAGGGGCGAGCAAGTCGGCGTCGCGAGCGCCTGACACGCGGACCATCACGCTACTGTTTTTCTGGCCAGGAAAAGGTAACGATTGAGGCTAAAGAAGAACTCGCCTCGGTTTCCAGCACGTCTTATTTCTTCTGCCCATGCTTCCGCGTCGTCGCGCGTGAGTCCGTTTCGGCCACTCACAAACGGCACAATAGAGTCGATGAGCTGATTGCTGAAAGTGTTCGTCTCATAAGCCGTATTGAGTACCGGAATTATTTTTGTCGCATCCACTTGGAAACCAGCACGACGCAGCTTATTGGACAGCGTTCGAGGCAGATAGGAATCGGCCGCGTGCTGCTCCCATGCGGATAGGACGCGGCTCATTCTGTCGCGATTGGGCGAGTACCACACGATCGAGTCCCAGTCCGTGTCCACGATCACTGTCCGTCCGCCCGTTCGAAGAACGCGATGAATCTCGGCCAACGCCAGATCGATATCGCGAACATATTCCAATACTTGCGTCGATATGACTGCGTCAAAGTCCTGCTCTGGGAACGGGAGCTGCGTCGCGTCAGCTCGATGGAATTCGACCCACGGCTGGTGAGCGCAATGCGTTCGAGCCACCGCAATCAGAGGCTCGCTGATGTCTACGCCGTGGACCGCGCCTCGCGATTCCACGGCCGCCGCGATCGCGCCCGCCAGGAATCCTGGACCGGAGCCGACATCCAGCACTCGCTCGCCCGGCCTGGGGTCCAGTGCGCGAAGGAATTCGACCCGCTGCGACACCATATCCGGCGTGATGTAGAGAGCCAGTAGTCGCTTTGTAGCCTCTTCGTCGAATCGCAACTCGGTCATCCGAAAGTCCTCGTTCCGGGCAGCCTAACGTTAAAAATCACCGGCCTGCGCGGCTTTTCGCGCAGGTCCGGCGGATTGCAGGGTCGGCGTCTTGCCGAATATTTGCGCTTGAAACTGCTTGCCACCTGCCGACGCAATCCTATGCGAGTCCAGTTGAATATAGCCTTGAGCCTCTGCGGCACTTTGGAGCCGAAACGGCGGTACCAACTGCATGACTTCCCCAACGGCCTGAAGACTCGAAAACGGTGACGTCGAAACCTGCCGATGGTTAACATCGGGCACCTGCAACACAGTGACCAAGTGGCCGGCGGCAGTAAGCAGAGACGACGTTCTTGCGATGACAATTTCGACATCGACATATTCGAGGAAAAGGCCGGCAAAAATCAAATCCACAGGTGCGAACGAAACCGCGTGATCTTGAATGTCACCAGCGATCAGCTCCAGATTCTGAAACCGGCCTCCAAACCTTGCTTCAGTTGCGGCGACAAACTGCGGATTAAGATCAATCCCAACCACCCGTGAGACGCCAGACGGAATTCTCTCAAAACCATTCCCGCCAGCACAACCAAGAATCGCGACAGAGCCCGGTGCAAACTGCTCAAGGGCTTTAGAGAGAACATCGGACAGCAATTGAGCCTGCTCGATTCCAGGAAACTCCATGTGCCCTTCATAGTCGGCAAGGGGTACATCGAGCCAGGGATTCTTCATGACGCCCAACGCACCAAGCTAACCGGCAACCGACGCGCGGGCGCAAGTCCGCCGGCCGGCGGCCTGGTGAGCGACGGGCTAGGGATCGGATTCTTCATCGGGTGCCACCTGAGCACGCCATCTTCGAAACCGTCGGATCGGGCTGTGCGCCCCAAGGACGGGCGACCAATCGCGATAATAGTTGCCACGAAAGCCTCGATTTTGCATATTTTCGGGCGCTTCGTTCGGAAACGCGCTGATCCACAACGCGAGCAATGGCCCCAGCAACGGAATGAGCGCGATAGCGGACAAAAGGATTTTGAGAGTGGCGAACTCGCCTGATCGCCAAATGCGCACGACCACTACCAAGGCGACAAGCTCTGAGACTGCGACAATCCACCAGATGGGCGAGATGCTCGACATAAGCGGAGTACCGATCCTTAACGCAACAGGCTAACCGACGACTGACGCGCGGGCAAAGGCCCGCCGACGGGCGCCCGCGTTGAGCGACGGGTTAGGGGGTTCGCAACTCATATGCGCGAACCCACCCGAGCATGCGGCCTAAGCCTAACGCGGCAGCGACAACCAGCACGTATCCGTATCCAATGCCTAGACCGAAAACACAAAGGACTGGAAGCAACTCCGGCTCCTTTGCGGCGGGATCGAACGCGAGCTGGATAAGGAAAGGTACCGCCCAAGCCACCGCGAGGATTATCACGTACATCACGGGTGCGATGCCCATCAGCAAGCGCGCTCGACCGTAAGTGTGCGCGCGATGAAGCAGGCATAGCATCAATAGTGCAAAGGGCAAGTATTCCCAAATGCCCATCCCTATGGCTATGAACAGGAGGTCACCGACAATGTTGTCGAAGGGAAGAAGGAGGACGGGCGCAACCAATGGCAAGGCAAGCGAGAATTGAAGAAACCGACGGCCTGACATCAGCGAGCCCCTAATGGACTGAGTTAACTCGCCCCGCCGGCCACGACGAAGCCGTGCCGAGCTGGGTCTGCTTGAACGACATGTTAGGCACCACCTGCTGCCTCGGGATTGGATGGAAGTACAACCTTTCCTGCAGCGTCCTTCAGTACGAGAGTGCCGCCAACGGCGTCGAGCCGCCAACCCTTCATGCGTTGCTGCCATTTGGGCGAAAACGAGAACCAAATGCCACGTATTTCTACGCGGGACTCAATCGGAACATCTCCGCGCGAATAAACGCCGGGAATCAGATTCCACTGGAGCGAAGGGGAGTCTGCGCCGTAACGCTCCAACGCGAGATCGTGGAGATTGCTATTACTCGCGTCGGGATCGATAGCGCGAAGCATCGCGTAAGGGGGTAACGTCGCCCGTGCCGACTGCACGAGGCTAATGATTGGGGATTCGATCGGCGAACCGGCAAGCTCGCGCTGAATCCTGGAGTAGGCGGCGTCGGTGATCGTTAACGAACACATGGTGGTTCCTAACGTTGCTGGTAACCGGCCAGCCGAAGGCAGGTCCGGTTGACCACAGGGTTAGCCCTCATTGTTGCCCCTGGTGCGCTGGACTGGGAAGGCTACCGCCTCCGGCCTGCGGCTACTTTGAACGACATTGGAAGCATGATTCCGTCTTCGCCGGCATACACGCTGGCACGGCGTTCAAAGGCTTCGCGAATGCTCTGAATCACGTCCGCAGGCTGAGCGTGAATCAACGCGGATGTACGTGCAAGGCTGCCGAGCGCCCCATCCCAGAGCGCCTGGGTGTTGGCGATACTGTGCACAAATGGGTGAGTGACAACTATCACGTCGCTGAGCTCCGCGGCTGCGAGCAGTTCCGCCAACGCCCCGTTCTCCGAGTACTGGAAGAGCGGCGGGCCCGCTGGAAGACTCGGCGGCGGGCGGGCTCCGACTTCTTGGATCGCTTCGACGATAACGCCCTGAAGGCGATTTCGATCTGGAATGTCCCACCAAGCGACTGCAAGCCTCCCACCAGGAGTCAGCACTCGACCGCACTCACGTAAGGCGGCGGTTGCGCTAGGAAAGTGGCCGATACCAAAAGCGCACACGACAGCGTCAAACGATGAAGACTCGAATGGGAGCAGCGCAACGTCCGCCTCGAGAAATGTGCAAGCGGGGCTGATGCGCGCCGCAAGTGCGACCATTCGGGGTGAGATATCGATGCCGGTAACGCGAGCCCCGCGGCGGGCCGCGTGCGCCGCCACCACACCCGGACCGGTTGCGATGTCAAGCAAGCGCATATCGGCGCTCGCTTGAACAGCGTCAAGCAGCGGTATGGCGGCGTTCGCGGTTATCGGGGCAAAGAAGGCCTCATACGAGCTGGCGATACGATCGTGCGCCGCGCGTTCGAACTCGCGAAACAGGACTGGATCAACCTCGTTCACACCCATCCACCGGCAGTATGTTTGGTGATGGCTAACGCAACAGCTAACCGTCCGCGTTGAGCGACGGGTTAGGCATCGCGGTTGCGACTCGGGCAACTGAGCCGAATGCTAAGAATCTATTTCGAATCGGTATCGGCCAGTAGTTGGTTCGTTCTGCCATCATCGTCCTGGTCCGTACGTCGAGCCGGCAGAGATTTAGACCCCTATTCGACTTTCTCCCACACAAGACGCGCGACGATGATCTTCGAAGGATCTCTTGCATAAGGCGCCGGTACGCTCGTTAGAGTTAAGCGATTGCCCTGGGCCTGCCATATGCGGGTTTGCTGCGTACCGTTCCAATCCTCATTCCAGGAAGCATCCACGGACGTAACAAGCTTGTCGCCCTCGGCGCGGTATGGACCGGTATAGGAAATCATCGAATCCCAGAGGGCCGCCTTTTCTTCCACTGAAGTTCCGAACTTCCGGTTCTCCGCACCAATGACGAACATAATTCTGGTGGGCGTAATGATCGCGTACCCGCGCGGGTGTTGTCCGAATATTTCCCTAGGCTGACCGTCGATCTCGATTACATATGACACGATTTTGTACGTGCCAACGGTGGGTTGCTGCGCCAGACACAACCCTGGAACCAACAAGCCAAAAACCAGAGCGAAGATACGTCGATGCATGATCGATTCTCCATGATTTCAAACAACCACCCGAAATCGCAAGATGGTTGGTGATAACGCAACAAGCTAACCGGCGACCGACGCGCGGGCGCAAGCCCGCCGGCGGGCGTCCGGTTAGCGACAGGTTAGGGCAAGCCGCCTGAAAGCGCACCATTATTTGTTGAGCTCGACGGACACAGGCTCACTCTTGTCCTTGACTCGGAACACGACAGTCCTCGACAGCTTGTCGGTTGCGTTTCGCCCGTAGTGCGGGACATTCGGCGGGGTATACAGAACCTCCCCGGCTTTTACGATCTTTTGGCCAATCCCTTCGATCTCGAAGGTTTGCTCGCCTTCTACTACGAAGACAAATTCGTGCCCATTCGGATGCATGTGCAAGGGAAGTTTGTTTCCTGGAGCCCAGTCGCTCGTGAACACCATCACCTCTTGCCCTGGAATGTTCTGCAGGTCGGTGCGCAATATCATTTTCGTCGAAGGCAATCCGCCAGGAGATTGCGCCAACAACGTGTGTGACCCAAAGATTCCAAACGCCACTCCTGCGACGAATAGCCCCAATCCCACTGCGTGGTGTTTGCGCATCTCGCATCCCCTTGGCTAAGAAAAACAAAATAAGCATTGATCTACACTCTCCCGTCACGAGAATTGCAGCTTCATGTCCCGTCGCCTTATAGCGAGGCCTAACGCAACAAGCTAACCGGCGACCGACGCGCGGGCGCAAGCCCGCCGGCGGGCGTCCGGGTTGAGCGACGGGTTAGGCATCGCTACGCGGCCAGACGCGTGACTCGCAACTGCTTTCGTGATTGCTCAGCGCGCCAAGTTCAAACTGCGTTTGCTGATTGAGCCAACTCTCTGCCGTGGTATCAAATGCAATCGAAAGCCGAACCGCCATCTCGGGGCTGATACCCGCCCGGCCATTCAAAATCGCCGAAAGAGTCTTGCGACTTACCCCCAAGGCTTCTGCCGCATCGGTGACGCTAAGCCCGAGCGGCTCAAGGCACAACGACTTGCGAATTTCGCCAGGGTGAGGAGGGTTGTGCATGCGCATAGTAGGATCTCTCAGTGATAGTCCTCATAGTCGACTAATTATGCGTCAGTGCCGACAAATCTAAAGGTGATTCGCCAATTGCCGCTGACCCAAACTGCCCAAGTACCTTTGCGGATGCCCTTAAGCGGGTGAAGGCGAAGGCCGGGAAGCCCCATGCGTCGGGCTTGGTTGCGGCGCTAAGGCGAGCTAAGATCAGACGAGGCGCTCCGCATGTTGCGCCTGAATCCCGGACTTGACCGGTCTCAAAGAACTTGGCCAGCCCCTTGTGCTTGAAGCTTCGGATCACTGCGGATAGTGTAACCCATAACGTTACGGGTAAAGATGCCTAACGCAACAAGCTAACCGGCGACGACGCGCGCGGGCGCAAGCCCACCGGCGGGCGTCTGCTCCCAATTGAAAATCTAGCGAACTGCTTCAAGCCTCGCGGTCTTCATCAAGCTCAAGAGCTCGTCTCTGATGTCACGGCGCGATGCGTCAGCACTTGCGGCTTGATCAGGAGAAAAGGCGGCGACCGCATAGACCACGATGGACACTCGTCGAGTCGCGTCGGGCCAACACACAAAGTAGCCGTCCAGCGTCACATCGTGAAACGAGCGAATCCCCGGCGGCCACGACGATTTCGGTGGCATCCCGACCAACGTTGCCAGCGGGCCGTCCGCCTTTTCGCTCAAGTCGCTGTGACTGCGCATGGTGCCGTGCCACAGCTCCAACGTACGGCCGTCAACGACCACGGTTACCAGCACTTATGGGCGCAGCCGATTCGGCGAGCGGCTGGGGATCGCCCATGGCCGCGAGCCAAGAGCGCTGATCGAGTTCGGTCACCTGCTTGGCCCACGCCGGCAAGTCCTGAGGCAACGTGCCGTCACGGCGTTTCGTCACATATGCGCCAACCCATGCTTGGTAGTAAGGAGACCTGGGGTCGGATCGCTCACTATAGGACCGGAGCAGATTGCTTGGCCCCGCGAAGGTGTAGTAGTTGACTCCTTCAGCTCCGATGGATTGCCACATGGGATTCATGACATTTTTCATTGGCATGACCCATGGCGACGGCGGTTTCGCGAAGACGATCGCGACGCCGTCGGCCTTCTCCTGGGCCACCAACTCGGCGTCTTGGTCCAGGAAGATTCTCGCGACATTGAGCAAGAGCGTGCACCGCACGACATATGCGGCGCCAACGACAAGAAGCAATGCCGCGGAAACGAAGGCAATCCGTCTGGCCCGCTGACTCGAAGATGACGCGGCGGGACTGGCTGGGTCGTTGGCGGCCATAGATCAGTCTATCATCGCCCGACGATGGTGATATCGACGGCACTGTGACGCAGCTAAATTTGCTCGCTCCATAGCAGACGTCCACCGAATTCTGACTCTGACCGGTTCCAGACGGTCGTTGCGTTGCGCGAAATGCCGCCTAACGAAACAAGCTAACCGTCCGAGTCGAGCGCCGGGTTAGGCGTCATTCTCAGGCATCCGGATACACGGTATAGCGAACGAAGTCGCTATGCGGTGTGAACTTATCGTAAAGACCGCGGGCGCGGTAGTTGTTGACCCTGGTGTGCCAATAGAGACGAGACCAGCCCTCGCGCTTCATCTCGGCCGCCAGCCAGCCGATCAGCTGCTCGCCGACACCGGCCGCGCGTCGCGCGGGATCGACGAACAAGTCCCCCAGGTAGCAGACCGGGGTGAGTCCTAGCGTGTGTTCGTGGACGACGTAGTTGGCGATGCCGATCACGCCGTCCTTTCGATCCTCGGCGACGATCGCATGGATGGGCGACGCGTCATCCATGATGCGCGCCCACGTGTGGCGGGTGATCGGCTCCGACGAGGGGACGCTTGTAGAACAGGCAGTAGTCGTCGAACAACTGGCGCCAGCGCTTCTCGTCTTGCGGCGCGGCCGGGCGAACAGTGACCTTGGGAGGAAGAGATTCCGACATGTGTGGAGGCGTGCGGGGCTCGGCCATGGCTACGGACCGAAGATTGCAAAGAAAACTGCGACACGATGGCTGCCAAATTTAGCGATGACGAAATGGAGCAACGCGATTGAGCCTAGTGCCGCCGTAGGCCAAATTGCTATTCCGCCACTTGTCACCCACGCCATGATCGCAAAACCGATCCAGAGGACGCCGCCGATATTGAGCCAGATCCGCGCAAGCGTGACCGCGTGCGGGCTTGGACCATCGCAACTCTCGCGTTCATCAAACACGGAGTACACCTAACGCAACAAGCTAACCGGCGACCGGCGCGCGGCCGAAAGCCCGCCGGCGGGCGTCCGGTTGAGCGACAGGTTAGGCGCCTGCGTGCGGCCCATACGCAAAGCGATAGAGAGACAACCCCATCGTAAATGTGAACGCATACCAAAAGTGACGGCTCGGCACCACCTCAGGTCTATACGATATGCGCATCTCTGCCAGACACCAAGCGATAGCACCGGCCAAGAGCGGAGAAACGACGAGGCTGGCAACGCGTAACCACGCGTGGTGCAAATAACTGTGCGGAACGAGGGCAATGGACGCCGCACCGGCGGCGAGCCCTCCAACGAACACTGCCACAATGAGCCAGCCCCGACCGGCGCCTGCTGAAGAATCGTCAGGAGGGTAGAAGCCAAAAGGAAAGCTCCAGATTGATTGCGCCACTGCCTCGAACAGGAACTGGATGATCGCGACGAGGATCTCTTCCACAATCGGGACGAAGGCGCCTAACGCAACAAGCTAACCGGCGACCGACGCGCGGGCGAAAGCCCGCCAGCGCGCGTCCGGTTGAGCGACGGGTTAGGGCGCATTTTGACGGTTGAGCGAGGGGTTAGGCGTCGTTGTGAAGTGGGTATGCGGAAGGCATAATGCACTTTTGGCTTGGGGGGACACTTAGTGATTGCTTCGGCTCTGAAAAGATTTCTGCTTTCGGCTGTTATCTTGGTGACGGCGGCGTGTGCAGCGCCACGCAGCAGTGAGGTCGCCGATTCAAGCCCAGAACGAAAGGACTGCATACAATCGACCGGCTCCAACATTTGCCGCAGTTCTGGCGCTATAGGGGGCGCAGAGCCTGTTAATAGCGTGAGTGGCGATGCATTCCGCCGTTCGATGCCGGCAGCAACCTCTGGACCTGGACGAAACTGACAGGGCGCCTGGTTCACGAATGGAAAGGGACTCTTCGATTAGCTCCTCTGCCCCTTGTTGCGATAGTCAGGATACAGAAGGTGGCTCCGCCTTCGATGAGGCGCGACATCGCATGTCGAGACACCTAGCGAAGCTCTCCACGGCGGACACAAAAGCAATTAAGCGATTGGGATCGTATTCAGGGTTTTGGATTCGCTGTCGCGCGACGCCAAACCGCTGTTTTGGATTGGCCTCGACATAGTCTCGTCGGAGCTGAGCCAGATGCTCGTCGAAGTTGAACTCAACCGTCGCCATGTGAGGCCTAACGCAACAAGCTAACCGGCGACCGACGCGCGGGCGATAGCCCGCCGGCGGGCGTCCGGTTGAGCGACGGGTTAGGCATCGGGTGCCCTTGCACCTGGGCGCTCCATTGCAACTTCTGAACGAACAAAGCCAATTCTCTCGTAGAACCCTTCGACGCCTTCGCGCGCGGCGCGAAGTACCCACGTCATGCGCGGGTCTTCGCCCATAGCTGCGCGCACAAGCGCGCGTCCTACGCCTTTACCGCGATGCTGCTCCGCGACCACCACCATCGATATGTAGCCGTTCGCCATGCCGTCGGTGAGGGCACGCAAGAAACCAATCACCTCGCCGTCCTGAACCGCGACGAGCGCTCTTTGAGACCGGGATACCAATTCGCGAAAGTCTTCGGGATTGGCAACGCGATGCGACCAGCCGCTTTCCTCAAGGAGGCGCCTTGCAGATTCGATCTCGGATGCATCAATTTCGCGAATTTCCATCCGATGCCTAACGCAAAAAGCTAACCGGCGACCGACGCGCCGGCGAAAGCCCGCCGGCGGGCGTCCGCGTCGAGCGACGAGTTAGGTCTGCCAACTCCGAAGCACGCTTGACTACGGCAACTTTGACGCAAGCACATCCACCTTTTCAATTGCAGGAGGCTGAGAAAACAGGTCAGATGCCTGCGCCATCAGTGCCGCGGCGACGCGCCCCGACAGGTGTGCTTGGCGCCCAGCCTCATTCGGAAAGGCGTCGAAGATTCCGAAGGTCGAGGGCCCGAGCTGGATAGCGAACCACGCTGTCGTTGCTGGTTCCTCTTGGACAATCGCCAACCCATCACGGAGGAATTTTGATACGGCGGCCTCCTTTCCGGGCTTCGCTTCGAGTCGAACGAACAGGGCAACGCTAACCATGGATGTCTCCTTCAAGGATCGGACCTCACAACGATACCAGCGCGTACGAATTCCGGAACAGGCCTAACGCAAAAAGCTAACCGGCGACCGACGCGCGGGCGAAAGCCCGCCGACGGGCGTCCGGTTGAGCGACGGGTTAGGCGTCACGTTCGGCTGATGAAGACGATAGACGAACGCGACAACATAAAACAATGACGAACCAGAATGCAAACGCAATTGGACCGCCAATTACGACGACACCGAAAAACCACCCGGCGCCGTTTGCAAACGCTAGTGCTAGCGGGACCCACAAAATGATTGCTCCCACGAGAAGTGGAGGCACGTTGGATTGCAACCGTTTGCCACAACTTGGGCATTTAAACTCGCCCGAGAGCGAATACGGTACGGCGAGTTCGGTTTGGCAATTTGGACAGCGAGGCACTTGACGCCTAGCGAACCAAGCTAACCGGCGCGACGACGGACGGGCCGGAGGCCCTCCGAAGAGCGTCCAGGCCGAGCGACGGGTTAGGCGTCATACATTCGAACTATTCAGTGCGAAACGAGGCACCCCAATCCAGCACAAATAGAAGGATGCGTTGGCCTGTAAATAATTCTGATCGGCGGCACGCTGATCCTTCCGGTATTTGACATGAATCCATCCATGCGAAGTTCGAAGTCAAATCCAGTAGACATGGCGGACGGGAACCTAACATTCTCGAACTGCGTTGACCAACAAGGCGTCTCCGGGTACTTCTCGCCTTTGGGCGCAATGGCAAGAATAGCCTGCCTATAATATGCGCGAGCAATGTGACCTGGAAACAACGTACCTTCGCTCTTGAGGGTCGTGCCATATTCGCTCAAATGCAAACCTTCGAAGTCCAGGCCTTTAGTCTGAACGCAGATGTCGATCTGATAGGGGTATGAAATGTCATGGTTAGTTGTCGTGCCAATCATCTGCGAAGTCCCCGGATTCAGCTTTAGATAGATTGCCGAAGGACCTGCCGGACGACCACCGTTGACGGGTCGCGCAGGTTCGCCGAGGTCACCTCTGAGTCCGCTCGAAATCAGGCCCTCGCGTCGTTCCGATTCCCAATACACCCAGGGCGAACCACCGCCTACAGTACTCGCCACCCACTCGCCAGAAGTGTCACCGAGTAGCTTGACATCGTAAGATTCACTTACTGTCATGGGATAGCAACCTGCAAGCGCCGCGGATACCAATCCGGCGCAGATGCTTGCCGCCTTGGGAATCTTTGCACCACGATCTTCCACTCGGGTCTCCTCGACGTAACATTTGCGAGCGGCAACGCGACGCAAACATTAGGTCTGGCATTCCACGCCTAACGCAACAAGCTAACCGGCGCCCGACGCGCGGGCGCAAGCCCGCCAGCGGGCGTCCGGGTTGAGCGACGGGTTAGGCGCCATTTGCGACAACATTAGCGCGACGATTCAAAGAGTGAAACAGCAGCGATGACGAAAAGTACTACGGCTGCGCCATAGCGAAACACTCGAAAGCGATAAAGTGCGAGCCCAGGATTGCTGTGAATCTTTTGGCGCAGCTGATCTTGATCGACACGCACGAAGACTAGGCCGACGCCCACAAGAATGAAAAGCGCAGGGATTAGCCAGGTAAGTAGCTGCCGAATCTCCATGGTCTTTGGCGCCTAACGACTAAGCTAACCGGCGCGCCGAAGGCGCGTCCGCGTTGAGCGCCGGGTTAGGGCGCTGGCGGCAGTTCATACGACACCTTCGCCCCATCAATCTTCACAAATCCGGATTTGCATAACGCATCGACAAGCGCGACCAAAGCAGCCTCCGGCAATTCCTTCTTGAAAAGTGAGTGAAGCGTGCTCTCCAACGTCTTTTTGGCGCGTGGCCGCGCCGTCTTAAGCTTGGTTAAATGTGCGACAGCAATCTGCACTTGCGTATGGGCGCGGGCAGAAACGGGAGCGAGAATTGGAATGGCGCTGATGGCTGCAGATCGCTGAGCGAGCACCCCTTTTGATTTGAGGTGTTTGATCAGTGGGTCAAAGCCAGTATCTTTCGAAACGACGTGGAAGAATGCTCCTTGATCTTGCGCGGAGAGGTGTCCGATGTAGTACGCGATGTAAAAGTCCAGAGCATTGGATCCAGATGATGAAAGCACGACGTACTCTGCGCCGGCTCCAAGAGCCTGCATTTGGGCGGCGAGGGCGACCGGGATCTTTGATTGATTGGCGCCAAGAAAGACCTTCACCTTGAATGAACCATCGCGCAATAGGGACAGGTCATCAGGCTGGACGTTCTCGTAGTCGATCAGGATGTAGTTGGTCTTCAAGTTACCACTCCGACGATGATTAGAGGCGCCCTAATTTTTGACATGAGCGGTACACAACGGCGGCACTGCCGTAGCTAAAGCGAGCAAACGTGGCCCGCCGTTGTGTGTCCGCTCGATGGAATGGTTAGGCCGCACTTTTCACTCGCGTAGACGCTTTCTTCGGACGAATGGGCCGGGTTTGCCAAAGAATGAAGTCAACCTTCTTCAGGGCTGTGAACCCTCTATGACTCGGTACAAGCCGATCGAACTCGCTGACGCAAAGCTTGCCTTCCGATGATTGTAGGAACGCTATGTACCAACCTTCGATTGAAGCGTAGGCCGCCTTTGCAAGCGACACCTTCGCTTTGTTGGTATAGCTTGGCGCACTGTGGCATGTATTCCCGAGGACATGCACGTCCCAAACTGGCTTTGACGGATCAATGGTAGCGACAAGCTTGCTTGCGAAGGACGGCTCGTATCGCCCGCTGGTGCCGTGAATCGCGTCGAGAACATCAGGAAAAACTGGCCTCGTTCCCTTTAGCTTCTGCATGAGCGCATAGTAGTTTCGGTACCAAGACTCCTGACGACGCTGAACTCGATAGAAGGCGTTGTACTGTCTCTGAAAGCTGGCGTCTACGGATACGTCGACCTTCCAGAACAAGTCCATCAACGCAGCGTATTGGGCAACCCCCTTCTGCGCCTTGGCAATCGCAGTTTGAATCTCGTCAAGGTTCATGTGCTGTCTTTGGTGCGGCCTAACGCAACAAGCTAACCGGCGACCGACGCGCGGGCGCAAGCCCGCCGGCGGGCGTCCGGTTGAGCGACGGGTTAGGCGCATGCGTTTCCGCGGGACCGCTCGGGTTCGCCTTCAACGGCCCAACGGGATAAGTTGCCTGCGCAAAGCGACTCCCGCAACGCCCCCGATCGCATTCGTAATCGACGCGGCCAGCATCGCCGCCAAGCCCCCTACTGCGACGCGCCACTGAGGTTCTCCTCCCAATGGTGCGGCCCCCACGAAAAAGATAGAAAGTCAGGATATACGCTATAAGGGCTCCGATAGCTCCGGTAACGGCGCCTAGCGAAAAACCGCGTTCGCGAGACAACCAGCCAACAAGCACACCGGGCGAAACAGACAGCACGGCGGCGAGCACAGTCTGTAGAGAGGCGAACCACAATGGCATCGGGCCGCTACCGTTTGGGAAGGCCAGGAGCCGGAGACCGTAGAGGCACAAGATCCAGAATATGTAGAACGTGACGCCCAATGCAATCGGTGAAGTACGCTTGGTCATTCGGGGGCTGTGCGCCTAACTAAAACTAGACAACCTATTTGACGCAAAACTCTGCGTCAATCGTCCGTTTGGACGAGAGTGCGGTGGTGAAAAGCGCTTCAAAATCATCTGATCGCTTTCATTTAGTGCCGCCTAATGTCATCCGGCGCGCAACATCCCGAAACGCCGCCGCAGCCACGCCTCCTCGATCAGGTCCGCGACCGCATCCGCTTTCGCCACTACAGCATTCGCACCGAGCAGGCGTATGTCGACTGGATTAAACGCTTCATTCGTTTTCACGGCAAGCGTCATCCGTCCACTATGGGCGCGGCCGAAGTGGAGCGCTTCCTGACCGATCTCGCCGTGGCCCGCGGCGTTTCGGCGTCGACGCAAAATCAGGCGCAGAGCGCGCTGCTGTTTCTCTACAAGGACGTGCTGGGCGAGGAGTTGCCCTGGCTCGACGGCGTCGAGCGCGCCAGGAAGCCGATTCGGCTGCCGGTCGTGCTGACGCGGCAGGAAGTGATCGCAGTGTTGCGTGAGCTGCACGGGATCCACAACCTGATCGGCCGTCTGCTATACGGCACCGGCATGCGCATCCTCGAAGCGATGCGCTTGCGCGTCAAGGATGTCGAATTCGATCGGCGCGCCATCATCGTTCGCGATGGCAAGGGCGGAAAAGATCGAATCACCGTGCTTCCGGCCGCGATGATCGGCCCGATGCGGCAGCAAATGCGGCGCGCGCATCTGCTGCATCAGCGCGATCTCGCACAAGGATTCGGCCGCACCTATCTGCCGGACGCGCTCGCAAGAAAATATCCGACGGCGGACCGGGAATGGGCGTGGCAGTACGTTTTTCCCGCGACCGCTCACTCGCGCGATCCGCGAAGCGGCGCCGTGCGTCGGCATCACATCAGCCATCAGGCTTTTCAGCGAGCGATGAAGCAGGCGGTGCGCGACGCGGGCTTGGGCAAACCGGCAACGCCGCACACGCTACGCCACTCATTCGCAACGCATCTGCTCGAGTCGGGTTACGACATCAGAACGGTTCAGGAGCTTCTGGGCCACTCGGACGTGAGCACGACCATGATCTACACCCACGTTCTCAACCGCGGAGGACGTGCAGTCGTAAGTCCGCTCGATACGGAGTAACAGCGATTCGCTGCGCTACGCGACCTTCCGGCTCGTTGCGAGCAGCGTTTTTCAGTGCGCCGAAACCGCGCAGCTCACCGCTTCATGCCACTCGCGATCGTCGTGCTCCACGACGAACATTCCCGCGCGCAGCATCGATAGCTGGCCGAGCAGCGCGCCGTTATCGTCGGAGTAGATTTCGTTGTCGCACGCGTCGAGAAACGCGAGGTTCGCGGCGGGGTAGAACGATGATGCGTTCGACTCGTGATGCCTGGTCATGAGACCTCCCCTTCGGGGCGGTGCTGAGAGTCAGGCTAGGCGCGTTGCGAGCACTCGTCAATCGGCAAATCGTGCTGCATGCGCAGCAATTTTCACGCGTTGCGGCTTGTTCGATCGCACTGGGAAAGGGTATGTTGCAGGACACCATGGCCGACAAGAAAAAACCCTTAAGCCCCACCGGCAAGAAGAATCGCCACGTCAAGGCGTGGATGCAGCAGCACGTCAACGATCACTGGGTGCAGGAGGCGCAGCGCCTGGGGTATCGATCGCGCGCCGCGTTCAAGCTGGCGGAGGTCGCCGACAAGGACCAGCTCTTTCGTCCCGGCATGTCCGTAGTGGACCTCGGCTCGGCGCCGGGCAGCTGGTCGCAACTGCTGCGCGAGCGGCTCGGACGTACGCGCGCGCATCGTCGCGATGGACATTGCCGCCATGGATCCGATTCCCGGCGTGCGCTTCCTTCAGGCGGATTTTCGCGAGGCCGAAGGCTTGGAAGCGCTGGCGGCCCTCCTGGACGGCCGAAAAGTGGACCTTGTGGTGTCGGACCTGGCCCCCAACTTAAGCGGTGTCGAGTCCGCCGACCAGGCGCGAAGTGTGCATCTGGGGGAGCTGGCGCTCGAATTTGCCTCGCAATGGCTGCAACCCGGAGGCAATTTGGTCGTCAAAGCGTTCCAGGGTGAAGGATTTACCGAGTTTCAACGCCAAATACAGATCCATTTCAACAAGGTTTACGTAAGAAAACCCAAGGCTTCACGCGATCGCAGCCGCGAGGTCTATCTCGTGGGCAAGGGATTTACCGGAGTGTCGCCCGCGGACGACACAAAATCGGTCAAAACGCCGTCCGGCAGCGCGTCTGGCGCCAAGGGGCGGTAAGGGCTAAAATTTGCTGGTATTCGATGCGCATCGGCCCACTGGGGCCTGAAGGATCAAGTTGAACAATCTGCTCAAGAACGTTGGCATATGGCTGGTCATCGGCCTGGTGGTCCTGACCGTGGTCAAGCAGTTCGACGCCCGCCAGACGACGCGCGAGGCCGTCTCCTATTCCGAATTCATGGACCAGGCCAAGCAGGGCAAGGTCGAGTCCGCAAGCATCGAGGGCCGCACCATCAAGTGGGTCGGCACCGGCAGCGACAAGAAGACCAACATCACCTACAGCCCGGGCGACCTGTGGATGGTCGGCGACCTGGTCAAGGACGGCGTCAAGGTCCAGGCCAAGCCCGAGGAAGAGCAGAGCTTCCTGGCGCAGGTGTTCATCTCCTGGTTCCCGATGCTGCTCTTGATCGGCGTGTGGATCTTTTTCATGCGCCAGATGCAGGGCGGCGGCCGCGGCGGCGCGTTCTCGTTCGGCAAGAGCAAGGCGCGCATGCTCGACGAGGCCAACAACACCGTCACCTTCGCCGACGTCGCCGGCTGCGACGAGGCGAAAGAAGAAGTCGCGGAGCTGGTCGAGTTCCTGCGCGATCCGTCCAAGTTCCAGAAGCTGGGCGGACGCATTCCGCGCGGCGTGCTGATGGTCGGCAATCCGGGCACCGGCAAGACGCTGCTCGCCAAGGCGATCGCCGGCGAGGCCAAGGTTCCGTTCTTCTCGATCTCGGGCTCCGACTTCGTCGAGATGTTCGTCGGCGTCGGCGCGGCGCGCGTGCGCGACATGTTCGAGCAGGCGAAAAAGAACGCGCCCTGCATCGTGTTCATCGACGAAATCGACGCCGTCGGCCGCCAGCGCGGCGCGGGCTTGGGCGGCGGCAACGACGAGCGCGAGCAGACGCTCAATCAATTGCTGGTGGAGATGGACGGCTTCGAGGGCAACTCGGGCGTCATCGTCATCGCCGCCACCAACCGTCCCGACGTGCTCGACCCGGCGCTGATGCGTCCGGGCCGCTTCGACCGCCAGGTGGTCGTGCCGCTGCCGGACATCCGCGGCCGCGAGCAGATCCTGCTGGTGCACATGCGCAAGGTGCCGCTCGCCGCCGACGTCAAGGCCGAGGTCATCGCGCGCGGAACGCCGGGCTTCTCCGGCGCGGATCTGGCCAACCTCGTCAACGAGGCGGCGCTCTTCGCCGCGCGCACGCAGCAAGCGTCTCGTCGACATGGAAGACTTCGAGATGGCCAAGGACAAGATCATGATGGGCGCCGAGCGCAAATCGATGGTCATGTCCGACGAAGAAAAGCGCAACACGGCGTATCACGAGTCGGGACACACGGTCGTGGCCAAGCTGCTGCCCAAGTCCGATCCCGTGCACAAGGTGACGATCATCCCGCGCGGTCGCGCGCTGGGCGTAACCATGCAACTGCCCGAGGCAGACCGCTATTCCTTCGATCGCGACTACCTGCTGCAGAGCATCGCCGTGCTTTTCGGCGGGCGCATCGCCGAAGAGATCTTCATGCACCAGATGACCACCGGTGCCGGCAACGACTTCGAGCGCGCGACGCAGATGGCGCGCGACATGGTCACGCGCTACGGCATGTCGGATTCGCTCGGCCCCATGGTCTACGCGGAGAACGAGGGCGAAGTGTTCCTCGGCCGCTCGATCGCGACGCAGAAGAACGTGTCCGAGGCGACCATGCAGAAGGTCGATCTCGAGATCCGCCGCATCATCGACGAGCAGTACAGCCTGGCGCGCAAGCTGATCGAAGACAACCGCGACAAGGTCGAGATGATGGCCAAGACGCTGCTCGAGTGGGAAACGCTCGACAGTGAGCAGGTCGAGGACATCATGCAGGGGCGGCCGCCGCGCGCGCCCAAGCCGACATCGTCGCCGGCCAATCCCACCTTCGGACCCGACGCCGGCCCCGACGCCGCGCCGTCCGTGACTCCGGCATAGCGGACTGCACATATGCCGACCGGTCACGTAGCGGACCGGCATGAGGATCGGATGATGGCGGCGATCCCCGGGGTACTGATCTGCGGCCGCCATCGCCTTTCCCTCGATCGTCCGCTGGTCATGGGCGTGCTCAACGTCACGCCCGATTCATTTGCCGACGGCGGCGCCTACCTTGATATTCTCGATGCGGCCGATCGCGTCCGGCAGATGCTGGGCGAGGGCGCCGACATCGTCGACATCGGCGGCGAGTCGACGCGCCCCGGCGCCGCGCCGACCTCCGAAGCCGACGAGCTCGAGCGCGTCGTTCCCCTGCTCGAAAAAATTCGCGTCTCGTGCGATGCGCGCGGCGTGCCGATCTCGGTCGACACGCGCAAGCCCGCGGTGATGCGCGCCGCGATCGCCGCCGGCGCGTCGATGATCAACGACGTCAACGCGCTGCGCGCGCCGGGCGCGATCGAGGCCGTGTCGGCGAGCACCGCGGCGGTGTGCCTGATGCACATGCGCGGCGAGCCCGCGACCATGCAACGCGAGGCCGTGTACGACGACGTCGTCGCCGACGTGGCGGCGTTTCTCGCAGCGCGCGCCGAGGCCTGCGTCGCCGCCGGCATCGGCCGCGATCGCATCGTGCTCGATCCTGGTTTTGGCTTCGGCAAGACCGTCGATCACAATCTGCACTTGCTGCGGCGGCTCTCGGAGATCGTCGCGCTTGGGTATCCGCTGCTTGCGGGCCTGTCGCGAAAGTCGACCATCGGCGTTCTCACCGGACGCGATGTCGACGACCGCATGGCGGGCAGCGTCGGCGCGGCACTGGCGGCCGTCGCGCGCGGCGCCACCATCGTTCGCGTTCACGACGTGCGCGAGACCGCCGATGCGCTCAAGGTGTGGCGCGCGGTGCTGGCCGAAGAGCCGCGGTAAGCCAGCGCGTAGCACGAGGCCGGCTGATGGCTACAATGTGTTATTCGCTTCGATCGCAGAAACCGAATGAACATCTTTATCGTGTACGCTTTGCACCTCGTGAATCGCGCTTGAGGATCGGCGCGAATCGCGTGTCGATCGCGTTCCCGTGCGTTCGCGCTTCACGATCGCGATCGACGCGTCGCCTGCCGCGTGCCGAGTCGTCAGGATCCGGATTAGAGAATCATGAGCGACAATATTCGGGACACCCGGCGGCACGTGCGATTACGCGAGCGAGTCGCCAACGCATCGACGTTGATGCTGGCGCGCATCAGTCACCCTTTGATCCGGATTAGAGAACAATGAGCAGAAAATATTTCGGAACAGACGGCGTTCGCGGCCGCGTGGGCGAGCCGCCGATCACTCCCGAGATGGTGCTGCGCCTGGGCTACGCCGCCGGGCGCGTGCTCGCGGCCGAATCCGCGAGCCATCCCGGCGAGACGCCATCGGTGCTGATCGGCAAGGACACGCGCATCTCGGGATATATGCTCGAGGCCGCGCTCGAGGCGGGGCTCTCCGCCGCCGGCGTCGATGTCTATCTTTCCGGCCCGTTGCCCACGCCCGCCGTCGCCTACCTGACGCGCGCATTGCGGCTTTCGGCCGGCATCGTCATCAGCGCCTCGCACAATCCGTTCGAGGATAACGGCATCAAGTTCTTTTCGGCGGCGGGCACCAAGCTTCCCGACGCAGTCGAGACCGCGATCGAGCGCAGCATGGGCGAGCCGCTCAGCCTGCGTCTCGTCCGCCGAGCTCGGCAAGGCGCGGCGCGTCAACGACGCCGCGGGGCGCTACATCGAATTCTGCAAGGCGACATTCCCCAACGAGCTCGACCTCAAGGGCTTGAAGCTCGTGGTCGACTGCGCGCATGGCGCGGGCTATCACGTCGCGCCTCCCGTGTTCCACGAGCTCGGCGCGGAGGTGATTGCGGTCGGTGACGATCCGGACGGCGTCAACATCAACGCCGGCGTCGGCGCGACGCATCCCAAGCACCTCCAGGCAGCGGTGCGGCAGTACAAGGCCGATTTCGGCATCGCGCTCGACGGCGACGGCGACCGCCTGGTGATGGTCGACGCCGAAGGTCGCATCTACGACGGCGACGAGCTGCTCTACGTCATCGCGCGCGATTATCTGCGGCGCGGCGCGATGTCGGGCGGCGTCGTCGGTACCTTGATGAGCAATTTCGGCTTCGAGCAGGCGCTGGTGCGAAGCAAGATTCCCTTCTCGCGCGCGGCCGTGGGCGATCGTTATGTGCTCGAGCTCATGCAGGAGAAGGGCTGGCTGCTCGGCGGCGAGAACTCCGGGCACATCATCTGTCTCGACAAGCATACGACGGGCGACGCCATCGTCGCCGCGCTCGCCGTGCTGCGCGCGCTGCGCGAGCAGAAGACGACGCTCGCCGCGGCCACGGCCGACGCCGCGCTATTCCCGCAACGCCTGATCAACGTGCCGATCCGAAGCGGTTTCGACTGGCGTGCGAGCGACGCTATCCGTCGCGCGGAGCAGGACGCAGTCGGCATCCTCAGCGGCTCGGGCCGCGTCCTCCTGCGACCGTCGGGCACGGAGCCCGTGCTGCGAGTGATGGTCGAAGCACGCGAAGCGCACGTCGCCGATCGCTGCGCCCAAGGCATCGCTGAGGTGGTGGCGAAAGCAGCGGCGTAGGGGCATTGCGCCGCAAGCGGGGCGATCCATCTCAGTCCGTCATTCCCGCGAAAGCGAGCCCAAAGGGCGAAGTTTCGAGGAACGGCCCGAACGACACTGGATTCCCGCTTTCGCGGGAATGACAAGCAAATGCCTTGATCCGCGCAAGAAACGCGCAGTCCACCCTTCGGAACATCGGCGAGGGCCCCGCGCACGCAGTGCGTGGGGATTGCGCGTGGCGAATCGACGCTAGCGGCCGACGCGCTGCGCTACAACCTCGTAGTGGGTAGTAGGAGGCCGCGGGCCTAGCCTGGCATCGGATCGTCATTCCCGCGAAAGCGGGAATCCATTGGCATTTGACTGTCACGAAATGGATCCCGCTTTCGTGGGGATGACGCCAACCTTTGCCATCCGCGCGTGGCGAATCGACGCTGAGCGGCCGACGCACGACCTGTCACCTTTGTACTGGTGCGGTAGGAGGCCGCGGCGGAGTCCGTGGCGAGGGGGCTCCGCGCACGTAGTGCGTGGGGATCGGGCGTGGCCAGCGCGTGTGGCCGGTCGCGTGTGGCCGGTCGCGTGGCGCGACGCTAGCAGCCGACGCGACGCTACAACCTGGTAGGCGCCGGTGCGAGGCTGCAGCTCAGCTCGGGCATCTGCCCGCGACTCCAAGGCATTTGTCCGTCATTCCCGCGAAAGCGGGAATCCAGTGTCGTTCGATCGGCGCGCAGCGGCGAGCCATTCGCCCGACGCAACGCCGCCACGTCGCGCATTGCCGTCGACCGACGCGGCAAGCCGCCGGATCAGCGCATCGACCATGTCCTCGCCCCCCGAAGACTTGAGGCGATGCTCGCGCAACGAGCGCACCAGCTCGGGGCCGGCGATGACTTGGTAGTCGGAGCGGATCAAAATGCCGGCGATGGCTCTCTGAACCTCCGCCGATTTCGCGGCCGGGAACAAGCGCGTCAGCGCCTCCAGGCTCTCGCGATCCGACAGCGAGTACGACGAGAGCGTGTCCAGCGCGCGAACCTGCGCATCCGAGGCATTCATCCGGGCGATCCCGGTCGCGACGCTGCGAAGCTCGTCCGCACCGGTCAGCGGACGGTAGCGCAAATAAACCTGCGCGATCTGAACGTCGTCATCCTTCGGGCTCGTCAGCGCGCGCAGCACTCGAGAACGCGCATCCGTGCTTCCCATGCAGGCCAGCACCGCCGCGTTGGGAACCTTGCTCGCCTGGGCGGCCGATATCTGGACACGCTCGAGCTCTCGATCCAATCCATGGTCCTTGTTCAGCCCGCACACCAGGTCGACGTCGCTCGAGCCCACCGCATTGGCCGCGACCCGATCGCCGATCATGCGCACGATCTCCGTCCGCTGATCCTCGGGCGAGAGCCAGCCGAGGTTCTGCGCCAGCCCTATCATGCGCACGCGAACCGCGGGCTCGTCGGCGTCGCGCATGAACTCGAGATAACGCGTGCGCGCCGCGTCGTCATGCGCGATCCCGTCGAGCGCTTCGCGAACAGCGGGTTGCTGGCGATCGCCCTCGTTCAACGACGCCGCGTATTGCTCGATGTGGTCGAGCATCATGCGCACTTCCGCCATCTCGCGGCCGAGCACCTCGTGCACGAAAGCGACCTTCTGCGCCGGAGACAACCGATCGTCCGAAAAGCGGCAGACGTCGCGCCTGAATCCCGCGTCCGGATCGGCGTCGATCAAGCCGGCGGTGGATGTCATCGAGCTCGGCGCGAACGCGCTCAGGAGCTTGGGGCTCGCGCGGCCGCTGCCGATCTCGGCGCCGGCGCCCGACTGGAAATAGCGCTCGAGGATCGGTCCCGCCGATCGCCCGAGCGGCGCCTTCGATGAAAATCCGTAGATGAGCGGCACGTCCTTGAAGACATGGCGCATGCGATCGCGGTTGCTCTCGCCGTAGCGCTCGTTCAATTCCCGCGCAAGCCGCTCCGCGTCCGCCGCCGAGTGCCCGCTGTGAACGAGACTGCGTCCGATCTCGGGGCTGGCACTGCGCATCGCTTCGGCGTTGAGCGTGTTGCAACCGAAGAGATAAACCTCCTTCAGCTGCGAGAACATTCCCGGGCAGGATTCGCTGCACGACGCGCGCTCCATCTCTTCCACCGGCAGGTATTCCCTCGCGTCGAGGCGATCGGAGTAGAACTCGGTGCCGCCGTCGAAGTGGCCGGAGATGATGAGCACGTCGCAGCGCACGTTCGCGCGGCAGGCCGATTCCAGCCAGTTGGGGCGGCCGCGCTCCACCAGCTCGACGAACTGGAAGTCGTCCCGCGGCAGGTTGCGCTGGAAGATCTCTTTTTCGTCGGAGGAATTGACCGTGATCGTGCACACGGTCTTCTTGTCCGCGTTGGCGTCGTGGACGCCGGCCGAGGCCAGCAGGGCCAGGATGATGAGTTTTACTGGAATGCGCATGGCAAATTGCCGGCGCGCCAGAAGTCCATGGCGCCCGTAATTTGCCGCACATTATACGGGTTTGCAGCGGGAAGCTATTGCGGCAGGCGGCGGAGGAGCACGTCGACCATGTCGGCCCCGGAGGATCCCTTCAGGCGGCTCTGGCGCAGGGTCTGCGCGAGCTCCGGGGTGGCGGTGGCCGGATAGTCGGAGCGAACGAGGATGCCGGCGATGGCCGTCTGCACGTCGGCCGACTGGGCGACCGGAAACAGTCGCGCCAGCTCGTCCAGACTGGCCGGATCCGACAAGTGCTGGCTCGCCAGCGTGTCGAGGGCGCGAACCTGCGCCACCGAGGCATTCATCCGCGTCACGCCCGCCGTCAATACGCGAAGCTCGTTGACGTCGGCGATCGGGCGATATCGCAGGTAGACCTGCGCGAGCTCGACTTCCCGGTCGGTCGCGCTGGTCAGCGCTACGAACATCTGCGCGCGCGCATCGGGGCTTCCCATGCACGCCAGGATCGCGGCGCGGTCGACCTTGATGTTCTGCCCCGATCCGCGCTCGAGTTGCGGCAGCGCGTCGTCGAGCTGGCCTTCCGCGTTCAGCGAGCAGACGAGATCGATATCGGCCGGAGTCACCTTGTCGCTCGCCAGCTCGTCGCCGATCAGGCGCATGATTTCGGCGCGTTTCTGATCCGGCGAAAGCCACGACAGGCCCGCCGCCAGCTCGATCATCCGCGCACGGACGGCCGGCTCGTCAGCCTGGCGCGCGAACGCGAGATAACGCTCGCGTGCGGCGCCGTCGCGCGCGATCTCGTCGAGCGCCTGCACGACCGTCGGGTTCTGCCGGTCGGCCTCGCTCAAGGACGCGACATATTTCTCGATGCGATCGAGGAACATCCGCACTTCGGTCATGTCGCGGTTGAGCAGCGCATGGACGAAGCGCGCCTTTTGCGCCGGCGAGAGGCGGTCGTCGGCAAACTGGCAGACGTCGTTGCGATAACCGATGCGTGCGTCCTTGTCGGTCATGCCGCTCGACACGGCCATCGAGTGTCCCGCGAACTGACTGAGAAGCCTCGTGTTCGCGCGGCCGCCTCCGATCTCGCTGACGCCCGCGCTCTGAAAGTAGCGGTTCAGCAACGACGCGGCAGCCGGCCCGAGCGGCGCGACAGACGAGAAGCCGTAGATCTCGGGCACGTCCTTGAAGATGAGCTGCATGCGGCCGCGGCTGCTTTCGCCGTGAAGCGCGCTCAGCTCACGGGCGAGGCGGCGCGCATCCGCGGGCGAATGTCCCGAGTGCAGCAGGCTGCGCTCGATCTCGGCCGACGTGCTGCGGACCGCCTCAGGATTGAGCGTGTTGCAACCGAAGAGATAGACTTCCTTCAGCTGCGAGAACAGTCCGCCGCATGAGTCGCTGCACGAGGCGCGCTCCATTTCGTCGACGGGAAGAAATTCCCTTGCGCCGATCTGGTCGGAGAAAAACTCCTTGCCGCCATCGTAGTGCCCCGAGATCACCAGGATGTCGCAGCGCACGTTCTGACGGCACGCCGATTCCAGCCAGTCGGGACGCCCGTGCTCGACGAGCTCGACGAATTGATATTTGTCCGGCGGCAGGCTGCGGCGGAACGCTTCTTTTTCGTCCGGAGAATTGACGGTGATGGTGCACACCGTCTTCTTGTCGGCGCCGGCGTCGTGAGACCAAAGGGCCGCAATCAGGACAGCCCCGATCATCAGGAAAGCGCGGTGCTGATTTCGGGGTAGGCTCACGGATGCAACTGTATGGAATCCGCGCGCACGTGTCCGTCGGTGGGCGGCTGGAATTGCTGTCGGTCGCGGACCACGCCATCGTAGGACGAGTCCCGACGTGGAGCGTGCAGGTTCGCGATCGGATGACACCGGTATAATTCGCATCATGGTTGCCGTCGTTCACGCCGCACCCGAAGTCGCTGCGCCGGAGGCGCTTGCCGCCTGGACCGAGCGCGTCGGCGAAGGGTTCACGCCGGACGAGCGCGCCGCGCTGCTCACGACGCTCGACGCCGCGCGCGCGCTCTACGCCGATACGTGTACGCTCGACGGCGAGCCGTGGCTCGACCGCGCGCTCGGCACTGCGGCGATCGTGGCTGGCCTCAAGCTCGACGTCGATTCGGTCCGCGCCGCGATGATGCTCGGCGCGCCGGGTGGCGGGCATTTCGATGCCGAGGCGTTCAGCGCGCGCTTCGGCACGGAAGTCGCGCAACTGGTCAATGGCGTCGCGCGCATGGGCGCCATCCAGGCGGTGCGCGCGAACGCGCCCGCGCATGAGCGCGACGCGCAATCGGAAAACCTGCGCAAGATGCTGCTGGCCATGGTCGGCGACATACGCGTGGTACTGATCAAGCTCGCCGAGCGCACCCAGGCGCTGCGTTTCCTCGTTTCGCACCAGGGAGACGCCGCGGCGCAGGTCGCGCGCGAGACGCAGGATTTGTTCGCGCCGCTCGCCAACCGGCTGGGCGTCTGGCAGCTCAAGTGGGAGCTCGAGGACCTGAGCCTTCGCGCGCTCGAACCCGACACGTACAAGCAGATCGCGAAGCTGCTCGACGAGCGCCGCCTCGACCGCCAGCAATACATCGAGGAGGTCAAGGCGACGCTCAAGCAGGAGCTCGCGGCGGCGGGCGTCAGCGCGGAAATCTCCGGCCGGCCGAAGCACATCCACAGCATCTGGTCGAAGATGCAGCGCAAGCAGGCGGGCATCGACGAGCTCTATGACATTCGCGCGGTGCGCATCCTGGTCGACGAGATCAAGGATTGCTACACCGCGCTCGGGTTGGTGCACAACCTGTGGACGCCGATGGCGAAGGAGTTCGACGACTACATCGCCAAGCCCAAGGCGAACAACTACCGCTCGCTGCACACCGCCGTCATCGGCCCCGAAGGCAAGCCGCTCGAGGTGCAGATCCGCACGCACGAGATGCACCGGCACTCCGAGTACGGCGTCGCCGCGCACTGGCGCTACAAGGAAGGCGCGAAAGGCGGTCGCAGCGACCCCGGCTACGACGAGAAGATCGCCTGGCTGCGCCAGGTGCTCGACTGGAAGGAAGCGGTCGCCGATGCCGGCGAATGGCTGCAGCAGTTCAAGTCGAGCCTGTTCACCGACACGATCTACGTGCTCACGCCGCAGGGAAAGGTGATCGACCTTCCTCGCGGATCGACTCCGGTTGACTTCGCGTATGCGCTGCACACGAGCCTCGGGCATCGCTGCCGAGGCGCGCGCGTGGACGGCGCGATGGTGCCGCTCAACACGCCTCTCGAAAGCGGTCAGCGCGTCGAGATCATCGCGGTCAAGCAGAGCGGCTCGTCGGCGGGACCGAGCCGTGACTGGTTGAATCCCGAGCTGGGATACGTCCACAGCCACCGGGCGCGCGCCAAGGTACGGCAATGGTTCAACGCGCAGCAGCTCGAGGAGACCATCGCCAATGGGCGATCCATCGTCGAGCGCGAGCTGCAGCGCTCGCGCATGACGTCGGTCAATCTCGAGGCAGTCGCCGAAAAGGCCGGCATCCCCAAGCTCGACGATTTCTTCGCGGCGGTGTCGCGCACCGAGATCAACACGCGGCAACTGCAGCAAGCGATCCATGCGGTCGCCAAGCCCGACGAAGCGCCCGCGCGCGCCGAAGAAGTGGGCGTCGTCACACACGGCAGCAAGGCCGCGGGCGCGGGGAGCGGCATTCTCATCGTCGGCGTCGATCGGCTGATGACGGGCCTCGCGCGCTGCTGCAAGCCGGCGCCTCCGGATCCGATCGTCGGCTTCGTCACGCGCGGCAAGGGCATCACCATTCACCGCCAGAGCTGCAGCAACGTCGCGCGCATGAAGGAAAAGCAGTCCGAGCGCCTGATCGACGCCAACTGGGGACAGGCGCGCGACGAAGTGTTTCCGGTCGACGTTATCGTCGAGGCTATGGATCGTCAGTCGCTGCTGCGCGACATTTCAGAAGTCTTCTCGCGCGAGAAGATCAACGTTACCGCGGTCAACACGCTATCGCGCAACCTCCAGGCGCGGATGTCGTTCACGCTGGAAGTGAAGAGCCTCGATCAGCTCAAGAAGGCGCTCGGGTTGGTGCAGGACGTACAGGGCGTCCTCTCGGCCGGGCGCCGCTAACGGGCCTCGGCCGTTCGCTGCCTTAGGCGTCCGATGGCGACGACGCCACCATCGCCAATAAATCGTACGGACGGCAAATGGATTCCCGCTTTCGCGGGAATGACGGGTCCGGCTGTCCGTTCGCCTGAATGACCAATTTGGCCAAGATTTTGTGGCGACCGAGTCGTCGACGAGCCTCCCGTCCGATTGGATCGGTGCCACTGATCACTTAGACGAGGGCCAGGCCTCACTCGTCATTCCCGCGAAAGCGGGAATCCATTTGGTGCCGTCACACAGCGGACCGGTCATGTGCCGTCCACAGCGGACCGGTCATGTGCCGTCCACAGCGGACCGGTCATGTGCCGTCCACAGCGGACCGGTCATGTGCCGTCCGCAGCAAACCGGTCGCCCTCGAAGGTGGACCGCGCGGACGCACTGCCCGTCGATAAAATATCTCGTCCCGACAAGCACTTGCGTCCCATCATCTTTGCCGATGAGCCCCATCCAAACTTGCGATTTGAATTGCCGCCTGCGTATCTCCACAGTGTGAGTGCTGATCGCGCGACCCGCGCGCAGCACACACGACGCGCCTACCGGCGCCTCAGGAACGTAAAATGAGAACCAGCAACTCCGCGCTCTACGACAACAGCCTCGCCGGCATTCTGGCGCGGCTCACCCACGGCATCCTGCACGACGCGAGCGATCGCGCGCAGCGAGAAGGGCCACTCCCGGCCGATGCGCATGACAACCATTCCGTGACCGACGGTGGTTGGCTCGATCGCCTCGACACATGGTTCTGGAAGCAGGAGCTGAAAGAGCGCGACGCCTTTCTGTCCCAATCGATCGACATCTTCGATCTCGAGCAGCGCATGCGCTGCCTCGAGCGTGGAGACAAGTGGCTGGGGACGGACCGGGTCGATACCACGCAGTAAGCTCGCAGCGACTCCATCGCGGCATGGAGATTCGCGCGCGAATTCCTGTCGCCCAACGACTGACGCGTTTCGGGACCTCCGACGCCGGCGTATCCCGGCGCTCCGGATATCCGGCAATCGCGCAGCTAACTCTGGCTAGACCAGCCCTTCCAGCAACTGCACATCCACCATCTCGCCGGCGGCGACGTTGCCCGTGTCGCTGCCGAGGATGATGAAGCAGTTGGCCTGCGACATCGACGACAGGATGCCCGAGCCCTGGTCGCCGGTGGTGCGCACGGTCCACGTTCCGCCGGCGTCCGCGGTCAGGATGCCGCGCTGAAACTCCGTTCGACCCGGCACTTTCCTGATCGGCGCGGACAGCGCAACCTTGAACGTGGGCAGCGGCGCGACGTCGCGCTGCCCCTGGAGGATGAGCAGCGCGTCGCGCACGAACTGGTAGAAAGTCACCATCACCGACACGGGATTGCCCGGAAGCCCGAAAAAGTGCGCGCTGCCGATCTTGCCGTACGCGAGCGGCCGGCCCGGCTTCATCGCGATCTTCCAGAACAGCACTTCGCCGAGCTTGTCGAGGAGCTGCTTGACGTAATCCGCCTCGCCGACCGAGACGCCGCCCGACGTGATCACGACATCCGCCGCTGCAGCCGCGGTCGCGAATGCGTGCTCCAGCTTTTTCGGCTCGTCCACGACCACGCCCATGTCGATCACCTCGCAACCCAGGCGCGTGAGCATGCCATGCAGCGTGTAGCGATTGCTGTCGTAGATCTCGCCCGCGGCGAGCGGCGTGCCGACCGACTTGAGCTCGTCGCCGGTCGAAAAGAAAGCGACGCGAAGCTTGCGGTAGACGCTGATCTCGCCGATGCCGAGCGACGCGATCATTCCCATCTCCGCCGGATGGATGCGCTGGCCCGAGCGGAATACGACCTGGCCCGCCTTCAGATCTTCGCCGGCGAAGCGGCGGTTCTGTCCGGCCTTGGTCACTGCGCCCGGCGCGATGTGAACGCCGCCAGCGTCTTCGCTCGTCCGTTCCTGCATCACGACGCTGTCCGCACCCTGCGGCATGACGCCGCCGGTGAAGATGCGCACGCATTCGCGCGCGCCGATCGAGCCCGACCACGGCTTGCCCGCGAACGATTCACCTACGCGCTTCAAGACCGTTTCCTTGTCCCCGCTCAGGTCGGCAAAGCGCACGGCATAGCCGTCCATGGCGGAATTGTCGTGGCCCGGCACCGCGAGCGGCGACACGATGTCTTCCGCGAGGACGCGCTCGAGCGCTCCGCGCACGTTGACGCGCTCGATCGCGCTCATCGGCGCCAGGAAGCTGCGGATCAATTCGCGCGCCTTGGCCACCGGCATCGAATTCGGATCGTAGTCGTCGGCGCAGGACGCTTCGCGCAATGTCTTCGGTGGGCTGCTGACCAGGTTCACGCTATTGCTCCGATCCAATGCCGATCTGCCTGAGCTCGTCGACGGTATTGATGTTGCGAAACGCATTCGCCTCGTCGTCGAACGCGACTTCGATGACTTTGAGTGTAGCGTACCAGGCGTCGATCTTGCGGCCACCGCTCTCGAGAAAGCGCGTGAGGTGCGGCAGAACTGAGCGTCGCACGAGCGCGAACACGGGATGTGGCTGATCGAAGGTGCGAGCGACCGCGAGCTCCGCGTCCGCGGTTTTCAGCGCGTCCAGCAGCCGCCTCACCAGGTCGGCCGGCAGGAAAGGCGAATCGCACGGAACCGTTGCGACCAGCGGTTGCGTTGCGTGCGTCAGGCCCACGTGCAATCCGGCGAGAGGCCCGACGAAGCCACCGATCGCATCCGGCATGACGGGAAAGCCGAACGCGGCATATTTCTCCGCGTTCTGATTGGCGTTGATCATGAGATCGTCGACCTGCGGCGCAAAGCGCTCGAGCGCGTGCTGCACCATCGGCCGGCCGTGAAGCAGCACCAGTCCCTTGTCGACGCTGCCCATGCGCCGGCCCTGGCCGCCGGCGAGCACGATGCCGGTGACGCCGCGCGGCGAGGGTGCGCTCACGCGTCGGCGCGGAAGCGCTCGCCGCCGGTGAAGAGCAGGTAGTGCTTGTTGGTCGCGCGGCCAATCATGGTGATGCCGACTTTCCGGGCGATCTCGTAGCCCATCTGCGTCAGCCCCGATCGCGACACGAGAAACGGAATCCCCATCTGCGCCGTCTTGATCACCATCTCCGACGTGAGCCTGCCGGTCGTGTAGAAAATCTTGTCGCCGCCGTCGACGCGATCGAGCCACATCAATCCGGCGATGGCGTCCACCGCGTTGTGCCGCCCGACGTCCTCGACGAAATACAGAATCTCGCTCGACTCGCCACCGTTGGTCGCGAGCGCGCAGCCGTGCACCGCGCCCGATTGCTTGTAGATGGTGTCGTGTCCGCGCACGCGCTCCATCAGCGCATAGAGCGTGCTGCGCGCGAGAACGGCGTCGGTGTGGATCTTCACCGACTCGATCTCCTCCATCAGGTTGCCGAACACGGTGCCCTGGCCGCAGCCGCTGGTCGTGGTGCGCTTCCCGAGCTTGGTCTCGAGATCGTCGAGCCCGTGACGCGTGGTCACCGCGACGGCATCGACGTCCCAGTCGACCTGCACCGACACGATTTCGTCGATCGAATGGAGAAGGCGCTGATTGCGCAGATAGCCGATGGCCAGCGCCTCGGGCGCGGCACCGAGCGTCATCAGGGTGAGGATTTCGCGCTTGTCGACGTAGAGCGTCAGCGGATGCTCGCCGGCGATGGGCGTGTCGTGCGCCTTCGCCGTTCTCGTCGACCGAACGTACGGTAAAGGTCGCCGGTCGCGCGGCGTCGGTCAGGAGAGGGCGGTGCGCGATGTCGGGCGCGTTCATTTGCGATCCTGGCGCTCCGCCGCCGCGATTCGCAGCCACTCCATCATCGGCAGCAGATCGCGGAATCCATCGGCCAAATCCGCGGCCAGGTCTTTGGGCGGACGTTTTTTCACGTTGATCTCGTTCATCGCAAAGAAGTGGCGGAGCTTGATCGACTCGATGTGCGGGGTATCGGCGCTGTAGCCCTTGGGCGGGCGAACCAGCGCGTCTTCGTCGATGAAGCCGCTGTAGGTTTTCCGGAAACGCGGATGGCGCAGCATCTTGGTCAGGGTCGCCGGCTTGGCGGCGATATACGCGCGCACGCGCTTCAGGATGCCCGGCTCGGGACGATAGATCCCGCCGCCGATGAGCAGGATTCCGTCGTGATCGATGTGGAAGTAATAGCCGGGCTCGAGGCCGCGCTTCGAGCGATCGCGGATCGCGGCGCTGAAATGGGTCTTGTACGGTGTGCGATCCTTTGAGAAGCGCGTGTCGCGATAGATGCGGAACATGGCTTTCTTCGGGTCAACCGGCCCGATGGCCGGGTCGAATTTCTGCACACGTGCGGTGACGTCCCGAACCAGCAGCTCGAATTCCTCGCGCAGCACATCGTACGCGGGCTTGTTCCAGGCGAACCACGGACGGTTGTTGTTCTGCTCGAGCCCCTTGAGGAACTCGAGAAGTGCTTTGAGATGCATGCGGCTTTTCGCGGAAGGCGCTGTCGTTTACGCCCTAGCCGCCGATGTAGCTCATCTCGACCTTGGGCAGCGCCTTGGTGCGCTCCGAACGGATCTCGGAATAGCGGTCGCCGCGCTGCGACCAGATCGCCGCGAGGTAGTTGGCGATGTCGTCGTCGGAGCTGCCGGCGCGCATCAGCGCGCGCATGTCGTAGCCCTGCGTCGCGAAAAGACAGGTGTAGAGCTTGCCGTCGGTCGCGAGGCGCGCGCGCGTGCAGTCGCTGCAGAACGCCTGCGTCACGGACGAGATCACGCCGATCTCGCCGTCACCAGCGAGCTTGGCAGCGTTCTGGCGCCGTCCTTCGCATCCAGATAGCGCCAGCGCTCGGCGACCTCGCCAGGATAGTTGGCATCGACCGGCGCCAGCGGAAACTCGCGCCCGATGATGCGCACGACTTCAGCCGAGGGCACGACATCGTCCATGCGCCAGCCATTCGTGTGGCCCACGTCCATGTACTCGATGAAGCGCAGGATGTGCCCGCTGTTCCTGAAGTGCCGCGCCATCGGCAGGATCTCGGCGTCGTTCACGCCGCGCTTCACCACCATGTTCACCTTGACCGGCTTCAGGCCGGCGGCCGCCGCGGCTTCGATGCCATCGAGCACGCGCGAAACCGGAAAGTCGACGTCGTTCATCGCGCGGAAGACGTTGTCGTCGAGCGCGTCGAGGCTCACCGTCACGCGGTTGAGCCCCGCGTCCTTGAGCGCGCGCGCCTTTTTCGCCAGCAGCGCGCCGTTGGTGGTCAGGGTGAGCTCGAGGCCGCCGATGTCCGACAGCATTGCGACCAGGCGCTCGAGGTTCTTGCGCAACAGGGGCTCGCCGCCGGTGAGGCGGATCTTTTCGACGCCGTGCGCCTTGAAGATGCGCGCCAGCCGGACGATTTCCTCGAAAGTCAGCAGCTCGGCGTGCGGCAGGAACGGATAGTCGCGGCCGAAGACTTCCTTGGGCATGCAGTACACGCAGCGGAAGTTGCAGCGGTCGGTAACCGAGATCCGCAGGTCGCGAAGGAGGCGACCGCGCGAGTCCGCGAGCTCGCCGGTCGGCGTGAACGGGAGCACGGCGTGCGGCGCCGGGACGCTCGCTCGAAGGAGGCGGGCGTCGGCGAGGGGGATGATTCTGGCCATGGGAATCACTGATTTTAACAGACCGGATTTCGGCCTCTTTTCACAGATTGGGACGAAGGCGGAGGAGCCAAGCGAGCGCGGGCACTTTGAGGGCGGAAGTGGCCGCGCCCGCGTTGCTGCGCCGCACCAATATTCTCTTGTTGCAAGTGTGATCGCGTAGTCGCAGAATCCACGCCATCGTTCAGTAGGAGGAGGACGGACGATGCTGCGCGCTAAAGAACACGTCAGCGAAACGCGCCCGGTGCAGCTCGTCCACGTATCCGCTGTCGTGCCCGACACTTCGATGCCGGCATGGACAGCGGGCGTTTTGGTAGTGCCCTGGCGCAGGTCACCGGCCGGGACGCATGCAGGAGAGTTGCCGTTCAAGCCCGTGCGCGAGGCCGGGCTGCAAACAGAGACGACATCGGGAATCCACGCCTGATCCGCGCATCTCGCGGCGGATCGGGTCCCGTCAGAGAAGATCGTCGAGCGGCAGCAACGAAAGCAGGTCGGACTTCACTCCCTTCATCAGATCGCCGCTCGGCTCGCTCGTCAGGTCAACGGGCTTGCCGTTTTCCTCGGTGCGCCAGATCAATCCCTGATGTCCGCTTGCATCCGCAGCGGCGAGCTCCGGCACGTAGCAATTTGCCGGCCGCGCGATCGCATCGAAGCGCGCGATGACCTGACGCGCAAGCTCGGGACTATCCACCAGCACCCCGATTTCGGTATTGAGCTTGAGCGATCGCCGATCGAAGTTCATCGATCCGATGAACACCCGGCGCCGATCGAGCACGAATACCTTGGCGTGCAGTGCGAACTGTCCGCCGCTCTGCGCCTTCAGGCTTCCACCGCCCCGGTTGCTCGTGTCGCCGAGGACAGGTCGAACTTCGTAGAGCTCGATGCCGTCCTTGAGCATCGGCTCCCGATACTTCTGGTAGGCAGAGTGAACGATGGGCTCATCGGTCGACGCGAGCGAATTGGTCAGAACCCGAACGCGAACCCCGCGATCGCGCAAACCGGCCAGCAGCTTCATGCCGCCATCGCCCGGAACGAGATACGGTGAGACGACGAGGAGTTCGGATCGGACGTCCCGGATCGCGTCGACGAGCGGGTGACGCATGAGCTGACCGGATTGGTCACCGCTCTCGACCTTGCTCTTTTCCGGGCTGTCATAGAGGAGCTCGCCTTTGGCCCAGACGAGAGCGCTCTTGCCAGTCAGGATCGGCGTCAGCGGATCGCCCGCAGCGAGCCTGCGCGTATAGGGCGAGCCATCCATCTTGGCTCGGTTTTCCGCAAGCGAGGCGCGATACTCGTTCAGCGTCGTCTCGGACGGTTTGCCGAAATTCAACGCCTCCATCGGAATCGACAGGTCGCTATTCCAGAAGGCATCGAAGCTCTTCGAGATCGGCGCGACCAGCGGACCGACCGTCACGACATCGAAGTCACCGAACTCGGTCTGTTTGCTCGCCTGGAAGTATTCATCGCCGATGTTTCGTCCGCCGAGAATCGCCACCGAGTTGTCGGCGACCAGCAGTTTGTTGTGCATCCGATAGTTGAGTCTCGATGAATCGACGACCTCTTCGGCGTAACGCATGAAATTCAGGATGCCGCGAGTGAGGAACGGATTGAATATGCGGATCTCGACATTCGCACTCGCGGCTAGCGCCATCACCTGGCGGTCCCGCATGGTGTCTCCGCTGTCGTCGATCAGCATGCGCACGTGCACGCCACGCTCGGCGGCGCGCAGGACGCCATCCATGAGCATCTTGCCTGTCTCATCGTTTTGAATGGAGAAGTACTGAAGGTCCAGCGTGCGCTCGGCCGCCGCAACCATCTCGGCTCGCAACAGGAATCCGTCGATACCCTGCGGCACGAGCCGGAATCCCGCCAAGCCGGGATGCGCGCGTGTCTGTGCCTCGAGCTGTTTCCCGAGACTCGTGGTTTCCGGATGCTCGAGCGCGGTCGACGGCTGCTTGGGGTAGTAGCCGCCGGGCACAGTGGCGCAGCCTGCGAGCAGGAGGAGGAGCCAAACAACGAAGGGGAAGGCGCGGGACACGATGATCCTGGCTAGGCGGAAACGAGAATTGGCCCATGAGCAATGCAATCGGCATACCAGCGGGCCGAACGCGAGGTTACGACGCGTGACACGCGCACGCGGGGTTTCGCGCCGACACTCTTGCAATACTTACCGAACGCCCAGGAAATCGTGTTGAAAGTCGCGGACAATACTGTCATTTGTACCGCGGCCGCGTCCCGGCCAAGGCCTCCCGACTGCGCTATAATTCGGCCCCGCGGGAGAGGTGGCCGAGTGGTCGAAGGCGCCTGACTCGAAATCAGGTATACGGCAACGTATCGTGGGTTCGAATCCCACCCTCTCCGCCAGAGTTCAGGGATGGATTCATCCGCGAACGGTCGACAATCGCGGCGAATGACACGAAGGGACGCGATTCGGTGCTTTTGTGCGATCGAACGACTTGTTCGATCTACCATGCAGCAAAACGGAGAGGTGGATGAGCGGTTGAAGTCGCACGCCTGGAAAGCGTGTTTAGGTTAACCCCTAACGCGGGTTCGAATCCCGCCCTCTCCGCCAACGTTTTCTAAAACGCAATTGCGTCCTGATTTAGTACCAACCGGCAGTCGTTGCGCACGTCAATTCCAAAGGGCGCAGTCCCGCCTGATGCACGTCACCTATCCCGTACGCGGAAACGCCGCGGCTGCTCTGCTATTGCACGGTAGATTCGATGACGCCTCTTGATTCCGACATCTGGGCAATAACTTCCTTCTTCAATCCAGCCGGATACCAGCAGAGATACAAGAATTTTCGGATTTTCAGAGAGCACCTTTCCGTGCCTCTCGTTGCCGTTGAGCTGGGTTATGGCAATGACTTCGAGCTCAAGGACGGCGACGCGGATGTCTTGGTACAGCTGCGAGGCTCTTCCGCACTGTGGCAAAAGGAGTGCTTGCTCAATATCGCGTTGTCCAAGGTTCCACGCAATGTGTCGGTGGTCGCGTGGCTGGACGCTGACATCCTTTTTCAGCGCTCGGATTGGGCGGCCCAGGCAGTCGATCGAATTCGAGAAAAGCCGCTCATCCAGCTGTTCTCCGAAGCCCAGTACCTTCCGCAAGGAACGACGGATCCGGGTTCGATCGCTCCTGAGGATGCAATGGTTCGCCGATCAATCACCGATCTGGTGGAGAGTGGCTCGTGGAGCGCCGCCGACTCACGCACGTGGGAAGCCAGCCGAATGCGACGGATCCAATTTGGGCTGGGATGGGCGGCGCGGCGGGATCTGCTGGCCCGACATGGCTTCTACGATGCCATGGTTGTCGGGAGTGGAGACCGCGCAATCGTCTGGGCCGGGTACGGACGCTACCAAGACACCATTTCTCGCCTGCGACTGAATCCCGCCAGAGCTTCGCACTATCTCGATTGGGCACAGCGGTTCTACGGCGACATTCAAGGCAACGTCGGCGGGATAGCCGGCCGTGTTTCTCATCTGTGGCACGGCGACTTGCCGAATAGAGGCTATAGGGAGCGACATGCCGACTTCGCGAATATCGCCTTCGATCCGAAGACCGATATCACGCGCGATTCAAACGGAATATTGCAGTGGGCCCGCGAACGGCCGGACCTGGAGGCCTTTGCGCGCACGTACTTCGCTTCGCGGCGCGAGGATGGTATCTCCTAGCTGGTATGCGCCAGCGATCGTCGATCACGCCTGTCCTCGCGCTCGCGTCATCGAACGCTTGTGGTTACGCGGCGCTGCATTCACTCGCGATCATCGTAGTTTCAGCGAGCACTGAGACCGCCTATTTTGAT
The DNA here is from genome assembly GCA_963730465.1 of uncultured beta proteobacterium. GTDB lineage: Bacteria > Pseudomonadota > Gammaproteobacteria > Burkholderiales > Casimicrobiaceae > PALSA-1003. Next base: position 582,848 of record CAVSRR010000006.1, read on the forward strand.
CACATCGGAGACATCGAATGACCAGCATCGCCGACATGGGTCAGCCCATCCGGGACGCCGTCGTCGCCGGTGAATCGCGCCTCGGCGTCATCCCGCTGGAACGCGTCGCCGCGCACGAGCGCGCGCGGTCGCGTCGGGTGAAGCGCGCATGAGCGTCGCGCTGCGATCGCTGAAAGTGACCGTCGCGAAGATTTCCGCCAAGACTCGTTGGGTGTTCGTCGAAGTCGCGCGGCACGATGGCGCGGTGGGGCTCGGCGAAGCGACGCTCAACGGCGGTGAATCGGGGCTGCTCGCGGCGGCCGCCGCACGCGCGCCGCGTCTCTGGACGGCAAATGCGGCGGACCCCGGCGCGTTTGCCGAGTCTGCCGCACCGACGGATCTCGCCACGGCCGCGATGGTGTCGGCGATAGACCTCGCGCTGTGGGACCTGCATGCGCAGGATTCAGGAGCGCGTCTGGCTGATGCGCTCGGCGGTGCGCGACGGCAAGACGTGCCCGTTTACGCGAATATCAATCGCCGAACCGAAGTGCGCACGCCGGATGGCTTCGCACGAAGCGCACGCGATGCGCTCGCTGCCGGATACAGCGCACTCAAGATCGCGCCCTTCGATGAGGTTTCTCCTGCGATGTGCGCGCGCGGCGACGCTTCGGCCGCGATCGAGACGGGGCTCGCGCGCGTTGCGGCGGTTCGCGATGTCGCCGGCGCGGGATGCCGCGTGATGGTCGACTGCCACTGGCGCTTCGACGAAGCCGCCGCGGCGCGGATGATCGACGCAACGGCGGAGCACGGCGTGCACTGGATCGAATGCCCGCTGCCGGAGACGCCTGAGAACCTCGAGGCGCTGTCGCGCTTGCGCGAGCGTGCCAATGCGCACGGCACGCTGCTGGCCGGCATGGAGCTCGGCATCGGCGTCGAGGCTTTTCGGCCGTTTTGCGAGGCGGGCGCATACGACGTCATGATGCCGGACGTCAAATACGTCGGCGGGCTCGAGGAGATGCTTCGCTGTAGCGAGCTCTTCGCCGACTACGGCGTCGCGATGTCGCCGCACAATCCGAGCGGACCCGCGGCGCATGCTGCCAGCCTCCACGTATCGGCGGCGATGGAGAACCTCGACATGCTGGAGTTGCAGTTCGACGAGAGCCCGCTGTTCGGGCAACTGGTCGCGAACACGCTGCCGCTGCCTTCGAACGGGGTCTCGTCTATACCCGCTGGCGCAGGACTCGGAATCCGCCTCGATGCGGCAACCGTCGCAGCGCACGTCGATTCGACGCCACGGATGTGGACCGCGCAATGATGCCGAACGCGCGACATAGCGCGGGCCAGCTCTCACGGCGGCTGCCGGCAGCTGTGTTACCGGCCTTGACGTTCAGGTAGCCGCCGGCGCGCACGTCTGACGCGGCCCCTGAAGCCGCGTCTGTCCAGCGCCGAAGATATCGCGGCGTTTCGCTATCGCTTCGCCGGCTCGACGCTGATGGCAACTGCCTCGGTGTAGTTCGCTTCGATCTGGTCGCCAACCTTGATGAGGGCGAACTGCGCAGGGTCGCGCACTTTGAGATCCACGACGCGGCTCGCCCCCTTGAGCGTGACGGTTTGAGTCGAGGGATCGAGCGCGATCACGTCGGCGACGATCGTCACCTGCCGTCCCATTGCTGCTGCCGGCATCTCTCCGGGCTTAGCGGCCGCGAGGGCACCCGCATCGGTTCTCCCAACGATGGCCCGGCCGCCTTTCTTGAGCTCGAGCGTGAGCGATTCGACGTATTCCGCCGTCACGAGGTCGCCGACTTTCATCTGCGCAAAATTCTTGACCTCGGGTCCCGCCGTCAGCGTCTCAACGTGTCCTCGCGCGTCCTTGAGAGTGACCGTGCGCGTCGCGGGATCGATGGCGGTGATCGTCGCGGTGGCCTTGACGGTCTGCATGGCACCCGCCATGCCTGGCGTTGAGCCGACGATCATGCTGCTACTGGCCGCGGGCGGCGGTGGCGGAGGACTTGGCGGGGCGGGGGGGTAGTGCAACCGAAAAGAGTCAGGACGCAAACACCACCGATAACGTTGCGCAACATTGAAATTCTCCCTAAGTGAGAAACGGATTGGAATGCGGCTTTGGTGACACCGCGCTGTCGCAACAGCCGCGTGTCTTGCATGAACGCTTCAACTTCCCGAAAGATGGTCTTTCATCTTCGTCATCGCCACCGTCGCGGCGATTCCGCCCAGTATGTTGATCAGGCCCCGATGCTGTGCGTAGAACTGGCCGAGCTGATCGGCCACGCCCGGGTGCACGTCATTGGCGTGGTTTACGACGTCCTGCACCTGCTGAGGGCTGAGTTGCGATGCCTGCTCAGGCGTGAGCTGCGTCTGCCCGGGCGCCATCATTCTGCCGAGTACGCCTCCTGCCAATCCCCCGCTCACGGCAGGCCCCAGCGCGGCGATGAGCTGATTGAGCATGCCCGCCTGCTGCGTGCCGTTGGATTGCGCGAAGAGTTGCGACACCATATTGCCGATCGGCGGCGTCTGGTCAGATGCGAAGGCGCCGGAGAGCCCCTTGGCAAGCACGTCGTTCGGCGCGCTCTGTGCGATTTGCCCGAATTGTCCCGAGGCGCCCTGATTGCCGAGCGCCTGCGTCAGTGTGTCCAGAAGTCCCATAGTGTTCTCCGTTCGAGTGCGAGGCTACGGCGTCCTGCGAGCGATCATATGATAGATCACGAGCAGCACGATTGCCCCAAGAACCGAGGCGATGAATCCCGCGGGTTGGCCTTCGGAGTACAGACCCAGCATCTGGCCAATGAAAGTAGCGGCGATCGCTCCAGCGATTCCGAGGATCGCGGTAATCCAGAAACCGGACGGCCCTCCACCGGGCGCGATTGCCTTGGCGATCAGGCCGGCAACGAAGCCGATCAATATGGTCCAGATCCAATGCATCATGATGTTGTTCCCAGGGAGTGTTTCGGGATTCACCGCAGTGTGGCTGCAAATGAATCACATATCATGCGCCGCTTTTGAGTCAGGGACCAATGCTACGAAAGACTAGTTGGTAAGATGCGGCGCCGCGCTCCGGCGGACAAATGGTTCGCGTTAATGGCGCGATCGATCAAACGCACAGACGCTCGTTACGATCGGATGCCGGGCGTCGCTTACTGCGTCTGCTGACGGCGAGCTACGTTGCTTCGCGAACGACGTTTCCGGCCGGTCCTGGAACACTGGGGCTACTTGGAGCTCGACGTCGCAAGTTGATCGCGGACGCGGCGCGTTCGGCATTCGGGCCCGCCCCGGGATTCCAATGCGGCTTCGAGACCTGCCGACGGCGACGACTTCGCGTCGGGCGAGGGGAATCCTTCAAACGCACGGAAAACCGGGTGCCGAGGGCTTGTTTTGTCGTCAGTGATGTAGTAGTGTATAACACAGCATCGGTCGGTGGATCCCACTATTTATACGCAACACATTGAATATATGAACAAATTTTCAAGTCGTCGCAACGCCCAGGAAATGTGTGCCGCGGGCCGATGCGCCAGGGCAACCACTTACACGTCCATCGCATAGGCGACACGGAACCGAGCATGGACCAGGAGTGGAGCGACGGTCAGCCGATTTACCGGCAGCTTCGCGACCGCGTCGTCGCAATGATCCTCGACGGCGTGCTCAGCGAAGGCGATCCGCTTCCGTCGATTCGCAATGTCGCCGCCGAATATCGTGTCAATCCGCTCACGGTTCTGAAGGCGTATCAGCAACTCGTCGACGAGCGTCTCGTCGAGAAGAGGCGAGGTCTTGGCATGTTCATCAATACCGGCGCGCGCAGCCTGCTCCTGGAGGGCGAGCGCCAGAGGTTTCTCGCCGAGGAATGGCCTCGCGTCCACGCGACCATCCAGCGCCTCGGTCTGACGCCGCAGCAACTCCTGGAAGCTGTTGCAGCCCGAATCTCGCCGGACCAAAAGGAGCGCTGAACTCATGGCATGCATCGAAGCACGCGGGCTGCGCAGGGTTTTCGGCAGCACTGTTGCGCTGGACGGTATCGACCTGCGAGTGGACGAGGGCCGCATCCTTGGCCTCATCGGTCCCAATGGCGCGGGCAAGACCACCGCGCTGAACGCGATCCTCGGGCTCACTCCTTATCAGGGCGAGCTCAAGGTGCTTGGACGCGACCCGTGGACCGAGCGCGAGCAGCTCATGCGCGAGGTCTGCTTCATCGCCGATGTCGCGGTGCTGCCGCGCTGGATTCGCGTTTCACAGGCGCTGGATTATGTCGCGGGCGTCCATCCCCGATTCGACCGGGCGAAGGCCGAACGCTTTATCGACAAGACCGACATCAAGCGCGCGAGCAGAGTGAGGCAACTGTCGAAGGGCATGGTGACACAGCTGCATCTCGCCCTGGTCATGGCCATCGACGCCAGAGTGCTCGTGCTGGACGAACCGACGCTCGGCCTCGATATCCTCTTCCGCAAGCAATTCTACGATTCGCTGCTGAACGACTACTTCGATCACACCCGCACCATCGTCGTCACGACCCATCAGGTCGAGGAAATCCAGCAGATTCTCACCGACGTGATGTTCATCAATCATGGACGCATCGTGCTCGATTGCAGCATGGACGCGTTCGAGTCGCGCTATCTCGAAGTGATGGTGCTTCCCGAGCATGTCGCGGCGGCACGCGCCCTAGGGCCCATCCATGAGCGCCAGGTATTCGGTCGAAGCATCCTGCTCTTCGACGGCGCCGATCGTCAGCAGCTTGGCGCGTTGGGAGACGTCCGCACGCCCAGCATCGCCGACCTGTTCGTTGCCGTGATGGGCAACAAGGCCCCCGATGTGCAAGGAGCCGTTTCATGAATACTCCATCGAACCTCGCGCACGAGCCTTCCACCGATCCGCCGATTGTCGCGCCAGCCTCAGAATCCGCGACCCGCCCGATGTACTGGTCGATCCGGCGGGAGCTGTGGGAGAACCGCTCGATCGTCATCGCGCCGCTGGTGGTCGCGGGTGTGTTCCTGTTCGGCTTCCTCATCAGCCTGGGTCATCTTCCGGAGCGCCGGCGTGCCCTGTTGCTGCTCGATCCATTGCAGCAGCGCGTTGCGATCGAGCAGCCGTACGACCTCCTGGCCGTCATCGTTGTCCTGACCGCATTCCTCGTGGGCGTTTTCTATTGTCTCGACGCTTTGCACGGCGAGCGCCGCGACCGCAGCATCCTGTTCTGGAAGTCGCTGCCCGTGTCGGATCGGACGACCGTGCTCTCCAAGGCCAGCATCCCGCTCGTGGTCCTGCCGCTGATCGTCTTCGCGATCGTCGTTTGCACGCAAATCATCATGCTTGTCGTGAGCACGGTGGTCCTGGTGGCAAACGGCGTCAGCCCTGCGACCTGGGAACAGCTGCCGCTGCTCCAGTCGTTCCTGGTGCTGCTCTATGGACTGATTGCCCTGGCGCTGTGGCACGCCCCGATCTACGGATGGCTGCTGGTGGTCTCGGGCTGGGCACGGCGCGCGCTCTTTCTCTGGGCCGTGCTGCCGCCAATCGCGCTCTGCATCGTCGAGAAAATGGCCTTCGACACCTCTTATCTCTGGTCGATCCTCAAGGATCGCTTCCTGGGGTTCGCAGGCGATGCATTCGCGTTCGGCGCGCACGGCACCATCGACTCGCTCGCGCAGCTCACGCCGTTGAAATTCCTGAGCACGCCCGGGCTCTGGATCGGACTCGCCGTCGCCGCCGGGTTCGTTGCCGCGGCAGTCCGCTTGCGCCGCTATCGTGAGGCGATCTGATCGCGGGGGCACAAGCATGCATACCGACTCATCGATTGTCGCGTTGAACGGATCGGCAATGACCGCACAACCAATCGAGCCATCGCAGCGCGCCGCCGCGAAGATCGTCGGAGTCCTCTACCTCTTGCAGATGGCCACCGGCGTGTTCGGTGAATTGTTCGTGCGTGGCCGACTGATCGTCAGTGGTGACGCCACCCGGACGGCACAGAACATCGCCGGTGACGAGCGCCTGTTTCGTTTGTCGATTGCCGGAGACCTGCTGACCTACACTACCGTCATCGTACTGATCTGGGCCTTTTACGTACTGGTCCGGCCGATCGACCGAAACCTCGCCTTGCTCGCGGTGTTCTTCCGGCTCGTCGAGAATGCGATTCTCTGCGTAGCGACCATCTGCTCGCTCGTCGTGCTGGTGCTCCTGAACGGGCCCGGCTACCTCAAGACCTTCGATACGGCCCAATTGCACTCGCTGGCCAAGCTGATTCTCGCCGTGCAGGGACTCGGCATGAACGTCGCGTTCGTTCTCCTCGGAATCGGATCCTCGCTCTTCGCCTACCTGCTGCTGAAGTCGGGTTATGTCCCCAAGGCGATCGCCGCCTGGGGAATCTTTGCTTCATCGCTGCTCGCCGTCGGAACCCTGATCGTCATTGTGTTTCCTGCCGCGGGAGGCGCCGTGGGAATGGCTTACATGGCACCCATGGGCATCTACGAAGTCGGGCTGGGGCTTTGGTTGGTCGCCAAGGGGATAGGGCGCCCCAGCCGCTGACGCCGGAGAGGAGAGCGCAATGACAGCTTCGCCGCTCGTGTATTTCCATATCTGGATGGCGCTCATCGGCGTTTCCTTCGGCTTCGCGGCGTTGGCGTTTCGCAAGGGGTCGCGCCCGCACCGGCTTTGCGGGAACGTCTTCTTCGTGTCGATGCTCAGCATGACGGCGAGCGCAGCCTACCTCGCAACGTTCGTGAAGCCTGTCATGATCAATGCGATCGTCGGTGTATTCACGTTCTATCTGGTCGCGACGGCATGGTTGACGGTGATCCGCAGGGACGGAGAGATCGGCCATTGGGAGTCCGGTCTGCTGCTGCTCGCGCTGGCCGACGGAGTCGCCGCCTTTATCTTCGGTCAGGAAGCGTTGCACAGCGTCAACGGCTTGAAGGACGGAGCCTCGGCCACAGGGTATTTCGTCGTAGCGTCGTTGGCTTTGTTGTTTGCCAGTTTCGACGTCAGGATGCTCGTTCGCGGCGGCATCTCCGGAGCACAACGCATCGGCCGGCATCTTTGGCGCATGTGCTTCGCATTGTTGATTGCCGCGTCGTCCTTGTTCCTCGGACAGCCGCAATTGTTCTCCAAAGCCATCCACAGAACGCACGTCCTCTGGGTGCCCACAATTGTGGTTATCGTGACGATGATTTTCTGGCTGGTCCGTGTCCGGTTTGCGGGCAGCTACAGGATGCAACGCAAAATGAGCGAGCGGAGCGACGCCGGGGTGCGACAGTTTCCCGGTGATCTGGAGCCCGGCGCGCGCTGAAGCCGGCGCGATCAGCGCGCACGACCCCCGCTACGGGTCGCGCTCTCCCAGGATCGCCGAAACATAGTTGACCGGTGTGTGATCCGCCAGGTCGCGCAAGGGGACGTTTGCGAATCCACTGAAGAATATGGAGACGTATTCGTGGTGCGCGTGCTGGCGATCGTCTGCGATCACGGCTGGCGAAACGTTGCCGAGCACCGCGCCGTTGCGGTCGATATAGAGGCCGTCGCCGACGTGAACGAATCCGGCCCGCTCCGTCGGCAGCGAAGTGACAATGTCGCAGCAGCCGACGTAGCGGTGGACCTCGACGTTACCGAAGAGCGACGCAAACGCCGCGTCGCCGACGCGCGACGACCCGATCGTGACCAGTGTTCCGGATTTGAACACGGTCGCGCACAAGGTAGCCAGCCCAGCGCCGAGGCTGTGGCCGGTCATTGTCAGGCGCCGGCTTGCGTTGCGCTCGCGCCACGCGCGGATGCCGTCCGAGATCTCGCCGAACGAGCGCGCGAAGCCCCCGTGGACGGAGCCTCCCTCGGGCCACGGCACTCGCGGGATTTCGAGATCAATAATCACGTCGCGGATGTCGTTGGGTTGCGTGCCGCGGAACACGATGAGCGCGTCGGTCCCGTTGTTGTGCAGGGCAGTGAAGGCCTGTGCGCCGGTGACCTTGCCCGAGAAGTATTCGAGCTTGACGTAGCCCACGATCGCCATCGCCGATTCGATGGTGCTGCGGCTCTGCTCGTCCTTTTCGAACTTGAAATACGAAAGCCGCGCGGATTCGACCGCGACCATATCGGGGGCGTACTCGCGCGAAGGCTTGAACAGCGGTGGGATCTTTTCCGGGAACAATAGCGCGCTTAGGGACGCGTCGTATTTCATGGCTCATCTCCTCTAGTCGGGTAATGGGCGAAGGCATCGCCCACGAATGCCATGGCAGGGAATGTGCGGCGGGGAGGCGGCCTGCTCCGACTCTCCACGGCGCGCCAAGGCATCTTATCGTAGGAATGCGCACGTGACACGCGATCGCTCGCGACGGCAGGCGCCCGGCACTCGCGGTCGAACGGCTGGACGACGGACCTCCATGCGTCGCATGAGCATCGCGCGCCGCTGCGGCGCCCGACGATCCATTTGGCGTACAATCGGCGCATCGATTACAGCGGCACATGCCCGAGGGCGGGATGCGCAATCGTTCGGCGCTCGTTTAGACCATGCGCTTCGCCATCATCGATGACCATCCGTTCGTTCTGGACGCGCTGTCGCTCATCATCGCGTCGATGGAGCAGCGCCCATCGGTCACCGGGTTCGAGTCCCTGCAGCGATTTGAAGAAGCGGTGCGCGGCGGCGACTCGTTCGACCTGGTGCTGCTCGATCTCGGCATTCCGGGATTCAGCCATCTGGAATCGCTCTACAAGTTTCGCGACGTAGCGCCGGTCATGCCGGTTATCGTCATCTCGGCGTCGGATGACCGCGCGACCATCCTCGAGGCGCTCGACCTGGGAGCGATGGGGTTCATCCCCAAGACTTCGCGACGCGACGTCCTGATGCGTGCGCTGGAGCTTGTGCTTGCAGGCGGCATCTATATCCCGCCCCAGGCGCTGGAGAAGTCGGGCGAATCCCTGTCGCCGAACCGCCATCGTCCGGAAGCGGTTCACCACGAGTCCCAGCTGTCCTCGTCCACACGCGCGCCCGCGACCATGGTCTCGAGCCTCACGGGACGGCAGCGCGACGTGCTCGACCTGCTGGTAAAGGGCATGCCCAACAAGTTGATCTGTCGCGAGCTCGGTCTGTCGCCCAACACCGTCAAGTCTCATGTCGGCGCGATATTTCGCGCGCTCAATGCGACCAACCGCACGCAGGCGGTACTGGCCGCGCAGCGGGAGGGTTTCCGTGTCGACTATCAGCGAAGCAGCGAAAAGCAGTGAGGCGTCGAAGGTGCGGGCCGCGCGCTGGATTCCAGAGGGCACGATTTCACTATTCCGTGACACGTGTCGCTACGTCGAGCCGCCGCGGATCTTGAACGTCACGAGCGTGCGCAGCTTGGCGGGCATGACCGGCTTGAGCAGATAGTGGAAGTTGCGGTCCTCGGCCGATGACACGAGCTGAGGATCGGCGCTGCCGGTGATGAGAATGGCGGGAATCGCACTGCGGAATCGTCGCCGAATCGAATCGATTGCATCCAGGCCGTTCGCGCCGCCGGGGAGCCTGTAGTCGGCGATAAGGAGGTCGGGCGATTCGGCCATTGCGCGCACGGCCGCCTCGGCTTCGCCCGCGCTCGCGTAGACGCTCACGTTCATGCCCCAGCCTGTGAGGAGCGCCCGCATCCCCGTCTGAATTTCGACGTCGTCATCCACCACGACGACAGTCTTACCCGCGAGCAGGCTCGGATCGGCCACCGCGTTGACGTCGCGACGCGGAACGCTTGCGGGTTCCTGTCCCGCCGGCACCTGGAATCGGAATACCGATCCCCTGCCAAGGCGCGATTCCACCCTGAGCGAGTGACCGAGCAGGTTGCAGAGCCGTCTGACGATCGACAGCCCGAGGCCCAGACCCTTGCGCCGGTCGCGCTCGGGATTCTCGAGCTGAACGAATTCCTCGAAGACGCGCTCGCGCTGGTTCTCGGGTATGCCGGGACCCGTATCCCAGACTTCCACCCACGGCTGGCCGTCGCGGATCCGGCATGTCACCAAAACTCCGCCCTTGCCGTGTATCGGATGGCGTTGGAGATCAGGTTTCTCAGGATGCGCTCGAGTAGAACCGGGATCGCTGAACAGATATCGGGTCTGCGCGCGGAAGCGCAGCGTCAGGTTCTTCATCGCCGCTTCCGCGTCGAAATCGAGTCGCAACCGATCGAAGAGCTGCCGGATGGACAAATGCGTCGTATTCGGCACGATCTTCCCCGAGTCCAGACGCGACATGTCGAGCAACTCGTCGAAGAGCCCTTCCAGCGCCTCCATCGACGCGTTGATCGTATTGGTCAGCGCGACGACGTCGGGATCGGTCACTTTCGCCGCCAGTGATCCCGCGAGCAGGCCCATCGCGTGCAGCGGCTGCCGAAGGTCGTGATTGGCGGCCGCGAAGAATTGCGTGCGCGCGCGATTGGCGGCTTCAGCCTGGGCCTTGGCTGTCTCCGCAGCCTTTCGTGCTCGATGCAGCTCCTCGTTTTGCGCCGCGAGGCGGCGGCTCATCGCTTCGTTTTCGAATCGATGGCGCAGCGATTCGATCAGGATCCGGTTGTAGTTTCTGCCGAAGGAAAAAAGCGCGAGCGACGAGACAAAGGCGATCAGCGCGAGCGTGAGGCTGTCCGGCGTCGCGGCGATGAGGTTTCTCACCACCAGCGGTCCGACCGCGGGCAGCATGAAGGCATAAAAGGACTGCAGGTGCACGCCGACGAGCAGCAGGCCCGCGGACGTGACGCTGACCACGAGTGCCATCAGGAAGGCCTGGTGCACCGGAGAGCCGGGCACGAACAGCAGGAAGGAAGCGGCGCCCCAGAGCATCCCCGATATGCCCGCACCCGCCGCCCACAGAGTGGCCCAGCTTGACGTTGTCCGCTGATCGGGCAGGCGGTGGTTGAAGCGATGCAGCAAAACGAGCCGCCAGAGCTGATTGACGACCATGCACGCGGCCCAACCGAGCAGCACCTGCTTCTGGATCACCGGCCAGAACACGAGGACGACGACTCCGACGGCGAGCAGCACTCCCCACGTCGATACCAGCAATCCGCCGTACAGCAGATTGACCTGCTCGGCCTGGATCAAATCATCCAGCGGCGCGCGACCGGTCGCGGGTTCGGTGGTGCTGGCCGAGGTGTTGACGGTCTCGTTCATGGCGAATGAATGGTGACTGTCTGGCGCGCGTGACGCTCGCGTCGCGCGTTGGGCGCTGGATGCTGCTGCGCCGTGCCTCTCCACATCGGGAGGATTTCGCCGCGCCCATCGCTCACCAGCCACGGGTCCATGACGCCGGCCCGCTCGACATCCGATTCGAAGTCTTCGTCGGTCAGGGGCACGCGTTGCGACTCGGGAAAGGGAGCTTCATTGCCGGTGATGAAGGTCCGCTCCGCGGCGAGTGGCTGCCAGTCGAAGAAGGATTCATAGAGCGTGGCCAAAGGCGAGAAAGCGGATCCTCCGCGAAGGAGCGCTGGCACATCATGACAGACTTTAGCGCACGCGCGGCCGAGGTTGAAAACCTGGCGATGCAGCTGCTTGAAGGAAGCGACGAATTCGACCGCACTCGCGTGGCGTGGCTGGGTTACGAGCGTGTAGGCGTTGAAGTCCTGGAGCATCGCATTGGGAAGGAGCCTTGCGCTGTCACCGCGAAGGATGTCGAAGAAATGCGGCGTCCCCGGGAACGGCGTCTCGAACGCGATATAGGACGGCATGATCAAGCCGCATTCGGCGAGCCGCCGCGGGATCGTCTCGAGATACTCGAGCGTGTCGTTCGCAGGACTGAGCATGAGCCCCGCCGCAAGCAGTATCCCGTGGCGATGGCAGCGATCGATGGCCTCGCGGATCTTATGCACGACATTCTGGCGCTTTGCCATGGCGGCAAGCGCGTCGTCGTTGAACGTCTCCAGTCCCACGAAAAGGTAACGGCAACCGCTCTTCGCCATCGCGGCTACGAGGTCCTCCTGGCAGATGACGTTGAAAGTCACGCACGACGCCCAGATCACGCCAAGCGGTTCGATCGCGGCGCAAAAGGAGCGCAGATAGGGCAGGTTGCCGCCGAGGTTGTTGTCGTAGAAGGCGACGAAGTGCCGCTTGAGCGGTGACCAGCTCCCCTGCACGACGTCCGCCGATGCACAAATGTCACGCCGGACCTCATCGAGATTGCGCGTCTCGAACCGCGTGCCGACGCCGGTGAGGGTACAGAAGCGGCAAGCGAACGGGCAGCCCCGCGTCACTTCCATGCTTCGCGGCGCGATTTGCTGGCGGGCCATCAGATCGAAACGCGGAGCCGGCGGCGCGTGCTGGTCGGATATCGGAGCGCGGTAGAGCGGCAAAAGGCTGTTGCGGGAAAAGTCGCGATAGACCTGCGGCACGGTCGCGTTCCGGATCGCCGATGACCACGGCGTCGAAGTAGGGCCCGCACAAATGCGGGTACAGCGTTGCCATCGGGCCACCTAGAACCGTCTTCGCTCCGCGCCGCCGCCAGTAGTGCGAAATCTGTCGGGCGCGATCGAAATCGGAGTGAAGGCAGGAGACGAACAGCAGGTCGTAGTCGCGCGACCAGTCCGGGTCAGTCCAGGCGTCATTGACGACTTCGCAGTCGACGTCGGGCGGGAGCAACGCGGCAATCAGTGGCCCGACCTGTGGTTGCAGGAATCCGCGATGATGGCGTCCGCGGCGATGATAGTCGGTGAAGACCGAGATGATTCCGACCTTCATGCGCGGCTCGAGGCGGAACGGGTATTGGGACGCTGGGACATACACATGGCGTCGCCACGATCAACGAGCGCGCAATGCGCAAACAAGCCGAGATGGTTCCTTGGCAGGGCCCGGAACTGCCGGAAGCGTCGGCTTGGGCCATGGGGATCGGCTTGCGCGAGCGTTCCGTGAGCGAATGCAATGAAATAGTCATTCGCGAGCGACGACAGGTTTGCAGCCATGGTTTCCCCCCTGAGGAACCGAACATTGCAAAGCGTGCCTGGACCAAAGCATGTTGTTGTGATGTTGCTTGTCGGTCAACGCTCATTGGCCAACGATGCGATCGACGGACCAACACGCCTTACTTTGCAGGATGGATCGATTGTGCGCAACATCGCCGCGCGCCTCCCGCCGCCAGTCGAACACGAACCGCCCGCAGCCGACGCGCCCGCAGTGTCGCCCGGCTGCCATTGGGCAATGCGCGCGATCCACGCCGCCGGCTGGCGAATGCCCTCGGCCTCGAGAAAAGCGCGAGCCCGCGTTGCACGCAGGGCGCGTGCTTTCAACCAACCGGCGAGCAACGCGAACAGGAGCGCGCCGAGGACCGTTGCCACGGGCGAGTTGATCGAAGACAGGGTTACCGATGCTGCGAGAAACGCCTGCGAGACGCGCACGAAGGGATCTCTGCGCGTCTGACGGCGCCGCGCGCCGCCGGCTCCGAAGGTCCCGCAAGCCTCGAGCACCTGGGTTCTGTTCATGTGCGATCCGCGAATGTAAAGGGTCAGGCCGCCGGGAGCGCTAGCGATCGGAGGTTCCCGACCCGGTCGGTCGATTGGAATCCTGACGCCGGTCCAGGACCCTCATCGGCTCGATGGCGAACGCGTTGCGCGTCGACTCGGACGCAATCAGCGGCGAGTTCATGTTTCCGATCGTTTGCTGCACGGCCGGATCGAGGTTCGACATCGCCCATGCGGCGAATGCGCTGAACAGCCCCGCGCTGAAAAGAGAACCCAGCAAGAACGCGATGCTTTTTAGAATTTTCCTCGGACTTGTTCATCTCATCCTCGTTTCAGTGGCTGATCGGCAAGTTGCAGATCGACGATGGGTTCGATTCACCGTTGACGCTGCGTCGGGACCGGAACTGCTCGACTGGGTCCATGACTGCAGAGTAGGCAAGTTGCCGTCGCAAATCGTCACCCGTATCGCCCGCCCTGAGGGGTGGGGAACACCACGATACGGGTCGGATATTCATCCGTTCGCCTCATCCAAATGGGTGAGGTGCGCTTGGCGCGCATCGATCTCATGACGGCGGCGACCAGGGACGCGCGTGCCCGGCGCAGCCGGGAGGCCGCTGGCCGGCCCGCATCCCGAAGTTCCTACACGACGCGAAGGCCCGATTGGTTTACGCAAGACGCGAACCTTGCGCAGTGGGTCGCGAAGTGTCGGCGAGTGTGGCGGAACCCGCTGTTGTAAGGTATCCAGTCAAGGCGAAGGCAAACGTCGCCGGAACAGCCGACGAGATGCCCACATTCCGGTCGGAGAGCCAGTAGGCGTGGCTGCATTCCACCTTTCGTCAGGAGGCGCGGCACGCATGGCGACTTGCTTCCGCCGAGCGGCTGGCACCGCCGGGCAAAAGGGCGTTAGGATTCGTCTCGCGCCAGCACCCTGCGCCCCACCCTTGCGCCCAAGCGACGACTCCGATGTCCGACACGATTTCACCCGTCAGCGTAACGCCCGCGACCGACGCGGACGGAAAGCTGCTGCTCGACGCGGCGGAAGCCGACGCGCTGTTGCGCGAGTGCTTCGAGATCGTCAGGAAGGAACTGCGTCTCTTGGTCGAAGGATCGATCGAGATGACCAACGACTTGTTCGAGGCGAACGAGTACGTCAAGGATGATGCCGTCGTCGCTCTTTCGGAAAATGCGCGGCCAATGGTTGGCGCGTTTCGACAAGGCGCTCGTCGACCTGTTCGAAAAGCGCATGCGCGGCGAGCGCAGGAAAGGGACGCCGCGTCGATCACGATGCGTCGATTGCCACCCTGCGCGTCCTGAATGCGTTCGATCAGGAGCAGCAGGCGGCGCTCACGCGAGGCTCCTTCAATCTCTTTCGAAGGACCCGGCGCGAGCTGAATGCCCTCGATCAGCGCGATCTCGATCCTGATGCGCGATTTACGCCGCACGCGACATCGACAATCCCTTTTCGCCGGGCTACCTGCTCGATGCGATGGGATTGACCTCGCGCGAGCTGTTCCCCGATCCGAGAATCTGGCGGCCGCTTGATGGTGCGGCTGATCGCCGATACGACGCAGGGCATCAACGCCGCGTACATCAAGCTCAATCGCTTTCTCGCGGCCCGGCAGGTGCTGCCGGAGATCAAGGCCGAGCTTCGCGCACGAAGCGAGCATCGCCCCGCCGACGACTCCGAGCTCCTTCCGGTGTTTCAGCGACTGATCAAGGAAGCGGGCCCCAGCGCGGCGGAGCAGTTGCTCGCGCTGAATATCGAGGTGCCCGCGGCCGCGCCCTCGGCGGAAGTCGATGCCATGGGCGCGCCGTTCGCCAAGCCCGCGGCTCCGCGCTGCCGGTCGCGCCACAAGCGCCCGCACCGGCCGCGCCGCCTCCACATGTCGGCTCCCGGCGCACGCGCAGCAAGCAACGCCACAATCGTCAGCGCCGCCGACGATCGGCGCCGGCGCGCTCCGCTCCGACTCCCGCCGTCGCGCAGCGTCCCGCCGCCGGGGACTGTGGTGCCGGCACCGCGCCGACATCGAGGCGTTGCGAGCGGCCGGCTTGCGTCTCGCGCCCTGGCTCGCTGCCTCCAATCCTTACACGCTCGATCTGGCGCACGGCGCGCCGCCGCCCGCCGCGCCTCCCGTGGCGCCGGAGGGTTCGGCCTGCCGCAGCTCGATCCGCTGCTCGCGCTCGGGACGCTGGCATCCACGGTGGCCGCGCTCGATCGCTGGCAGCACATCGATCCCGGTGGAGAGATTCCGCAGAGCGATCAGCAGGCCGCGCCCGGCGCAGAGGGCGGAGATGACGGGCCTGCTGCCGCTCAACCGCATCCCCTACATCCGCGCGGCGATCGCCGACAAGATCGTCAACTCGACCGACAAGATCACGATCGACGTCATCGGATTGCTGTTCGACTACATCTTCCGCGATCCGTCGATCCCGGAATCGCTGCGCAAGCTTTTCGGCCGCTTGCAGGTGCCGATCCTCAAGACGGCGCTGGTCGATCGCAGTTTCTTCTCCGACAAGAAGCATCCGGCGCGACGTCTGCTCGATCACCTCGCGCTCGCCGCCATCGGTGCCACGGGCGACGCGGGATACCGCCGCGGCTTCGAGCTCGTGGCCGCCGGCGTCATCGACGAGGTCTGTCGCGATTTCAAGGTCGACGTCGCGGTGTTCGACGCGGCCGATGCCAAGCTGCAGGAATTCGTCGACTGCGGAACAGCGCAAGGCCGTCGTCGCACTGGACCAGGAAGTTGCCGTTGCGCTAAAGGCCGAGGAGAGCGAGACCGACCGCTCGCATGTGCGCGCGCTCATCCGCGACAAGCTCGCCGGCCACACGCTGCCTTTCGACATCCGCGCGTTCAGCGAGACGGCGTGGGCGGACTACCTGACGTCGCTGCGCGTGCAGCATGGCACGAAGAGCGCCGAATTGGCGGCGGCCGTGCAGACGCTGGACGATCTGTTGTGGAGCATCACCGTCAAGGAGCGCACGGCGCAGAAGGCGCGGCTGGCGAAAATGGTGCCGGCGCTGATTCGCAGCCTGCGCGCCGGCGGGGCGGCGGTCAAGGTCGGCGACGAGCGCATGAAGCCATTTCTGGACGCGGTCTTCCAGCTGCACATGGCGGCGATCAAGCCCGACGCGGAGCGCCCGCGGCCAGCGGATTCCGAGCAGCGAAGAGGAAACGGACGTCGTTGAATCGGATACGGTGCAGAAGATCGGCAACATGCACGACTTCGTCACCGAGATGGTGCTCGGCACATGGATTGCATTCAGGCATGGCGACGATCGTCACCACCGCGCGCCTGTCCTGGGTGAGCCCGCTTCGCAGCAAGTATATCTTCACCAGCCGCGCGCGCACCCGGGCGATCGTCCTGACGCCGGAGGAGCTTGCGTGGCGCCTCGGCGCGGGCAAGGCGACGCTGGTCGTCGAGCCGGTTCCGCTCTTCGACCGCGCGGTGAGCGCCGCGCTCGATTCCATCGCGAAAAAGCCGCCCGAGGAAGCGAAGGCCGCGGCCTGAGCGCGACCGGCGCGCACCAATGCGCGCCAGCGCTCCAGCCCTCGACCCGTAAATCAGCTCGCGCGCCGGCGCGCTTATCTCCGTTCAGACCCGCCGACGTCAGATCGGCGAGCAGAAGATGACTGCGTTCGGTCCGTTCTCCTTCCGGCACCCATGAGCGGTTGATCATCGCGCGGCGCACCGTCAGGTCGATGCTGTAGCGATGGTTGGCGTCGTTGCGATTGTCGAAGAAGCGATAGACCGGCACCGTGCCCGCCTGGCAGTTGCCGCCCGCGTCCGGCAGCAGCACGTAGAACGCCGCGCGGATTCTCCAGCACCCACGTGCCCGCGTCGTGCGTGATGACGTACTGGCACTCGCTCGCGAACGGGGTGTAGAAGTGCGAATCGATCAGCGGCGACGGAGCGTAGAAGCGGCACACCGGCACGGCGTTCGGCGGTGCGAGCGCCGCGTTCGGCCACGCGTAGAAGACCTGGCCGGTGCGCTGGAAGGTATTGCTGAACACCGTGTCGACGATCGCGATGTCCGCCGGATCGCCGGTCATGAAGTAGTGGTCCCTGTCGGCGCGGTAGTACTCGATCACGGGGACCGTGCCCGGAGGCGCCATCTGGCTGCTCGATACCGTGGCGTTCAAGGCCAAGCCGGCGTCGAGGAGACCGACGCCGCAAGCGGGTCCCTGCGCGCAAACCGTCGGGTCGGCGAACGGTCGCGCCGCCGCGGAGATGATGCCGAGCACCTGCCCGGGCGTGAGATTGGCGTTGCGCGCGAGCATGAGCGATGCGACGCCCGCCACCTGCGGTGCCGCGAAGCTGGTGCCGATGCCGATCGCGTAGTCGGGGCTGCCGGGCGTTTGACTGGCCATCGTTGGAAAGCGAAAGGATCCAGTCGCTCTGCGCGCCGTCTCCGCCGGGCGCGGATATGTCGACGCGCACGCCGAAGTTCGAATAGCTCGCGCGATCTCCCTGTCGCGTGCTCGCACCGACCGAGATGACGCCGGAGCAGCTCGCCGGGCGCGAATTGCGAGGCGTTGATCGCATCGTTGCCCGCCGCGACCGCGACCACGACGCCCTGCGCGAGGGCGACGTTGATCGCGTCCTGAACCGCCTGCGGGCACGACGACTGGCCGCCGAGGCTCATGTTGATCACGTGCGCCGGATTCGGGTTCGGCGGCACGCCGGCGACCGGCATGCCAACTGCCCAGAGGATGCCCGCCGCGACGTCGTCGAACGTTCCGCCGCAGCGTCCGAGCACGCGCACCGGCAGGATCTTCGCGTTCCAATTGATGCCGGCGATGCCGACGCCATTGTTGGTGTTCGCGGCGATCAAGCCGCTGACGAACGTGCCATGCCAGGAGCTCGCTTCGCCCGGCACGCCGGGGCCGCACTCATTGTCGCTGGTGCCGTCGCCCGGATCCGACGGATCGTTGTCGCGGCCGTCGCCATCGTTGGCCGTGTCGGGATCGGTGATGAAGTCGTAGCCGGGCAGGACCTTGCCCGCGAGCTCGGGATGCTGCGGTGATGCCGGTATCGATCACGGCCACCATCTGCTGCGGGTTTCCGATTTGCAGGTCCCACGCCGCCGCGGCGTTGATGCCGCCGACCGGATCGCTGAGCGACCATTGCTGCGGAAAGCTCGGATCGTTCGGAACACGCTGGGCGTGCACGCGGCGGACCGGATCCGCGTACTGGACCGCGTCGTCGGTCTCGAGCTGCGAGGCCATGTTGGCGAGGGTGGCGTCGGGCACCGGGCGATGCCAGCGTCAGGACCCAGACGTCGCCGATCTGGTGATCGACGCTCACGCTCGATCCGACGAGCGAGCTCCACCGCGGCAGGAGCACCGCCCAGTTCGGGAGACGCGGCGGCGGCGAGCCGAACCATGAGCTTCTTGCCGGGCAATGCGTTGGGATCGGTGGCTGAGGAGCTTGCTGCTGGTCGACGCGTCGGTGCTCACGGTCTCGGCCCAGAGCACGCTGCGATCGTTGCGCAGGCGCCGCACCAAGTGCGGTCGCGGCGTCGGCGTCGAGCGGCTGGGCAAGGGTGAATTCGAGGCCACCGGTGCGGGTCTTGCCGGCGAGCGTCAAGGGCACGCCGGCGATCGTCTGGAGGCGGGCATTGGCCGGCGTGGGCAGCTCGCCCGGAGCGGCAGCGTAGGGATGCAGCATCACCCTGATCCGCGAAATTGTCTCGGCGTGCGCGCCGGACGCAATCGCGCCCAGGATCAACAGCAAGGCAAGCTGTCGAGCAAATCTCTGCATCATGGCGTGCTCCAAAGGTTCGTCCCGGCGCGCCGCCTCGCTTCGTCTCGCCGGGTATGCGGGGCAATCCTACACAATGACAATGGGATTGTCATGCATTTCTGACGCGAAACCGCCGTATTGGCGTGCGCGTGGCCCCAGAGAGGAAAGCCGACGGGGGCCTTCGCGGACGCCTTCGCCTGTCGAAAACTGTTACTTCTTGGCCGCCGACTTGCGCGATCCGAGTGCGGCCCGGTGCGGGGCGAGCAACTTGACCATTTGCGCAAAAACCCGGGGATTCGCGGCAATCACCTCTGCACCGTACAAATATTGAGTTTCGCCCTCGAGGTCGCCGACGAGGCCGCCGGCCTCGGTGATCAGCAGGCTGCCGGCGGCCACGTCCCACGGGTTGAGCCCGACCTCCCAGAAGCCGTCGTAGTAGCCCGCCGCGACGTAGGCGAGGTCGAGCGCCGCCGCGCCGGGACGGCGAAGACCCGCGGTCGCCGCCATCATCGCGCGCATCATCGCGATGTACGCCTCCAGATCGGCGCCGTCGCGAAACGGGAAGCCGGTGCCGATCAGGCAATCCTTGAGGTGCTGGCGGCGCGAGACGCGCATCCGATGATCGTTCAGAAACGCGCCGCGGCCGCGGCGTCGCGGTGAACAGATCGTTGTGCACCGGATCGTAAATCACGCCTTGCGTGATCTGTCCCTTGTGCTGCAAGGCGATCGAAACGCAGTACTGCGGAAGGCCGTGCAGAAAATTGGTGGTGCCATCGAGCGGGTCGATGATCCACAGGTATTCTGCGTCGGAGTTGTCGCCTTTGGCGGTGCCTTCCTCTGCTAAGATCGCGTGGTCAGGATAGGTCTTGAGCAGGGTCTCGACGATCGCGGCCTCGGCGGCGCGGTCGACTTCGCTGACGAAATCCTTGGGACCCTTGGCAGTGATCGTGAGGCGATCGAGATCGCGCGCGCCGCGGTTGATGATGCTGCCGGCGCGCCGCGCCGCCTTGACTGCCGTTGAGAGCATGGGGTGCATGATGGGTGCGCCGGCTGACACGTTGGCTCAAGGCGGCGCAAGAAGAAGATCCGAGCCGCGCATTCTACCTGCATTCGATTCGCATCCGACGCGCGTTCGCCTCTTAATTGCCCCGTCATCAGCCCTCGTTTGTCCTCTGACTTGTTGAATGCCTGCGCTTCTTGACCGGGTTCGCGTCGTCCTTTGCGCGACCAGCCATCCCGGGAACATCGGCGCGAGCGCGCGTGCGATGCAGACCATGGGCTTGTCACGCCTCGTGCTGGTCGATCCCCGGCGCTTTCCCGATCCCGATGCCGACGCGATGGCCGCGGGCGCGGGCGCGATCCTCGATGTCGGCGCGGGTCGCCTCATCGCTCGACGATGCGCTCGCGGGAGCGACGCTGGCGATCGGATTCTCCGCGCGGCCGCGCGAGTTCGCAGGCACCGCCATGCCGGTTCGCGCCGCCATGCAGGAAGCGCTGCGCTACGCGGCGGCGGGCGAGGTGGCGCTCGTTTTCGGCACAGAAATGTCCGGGCTGTCGAACGCGGAGCTTTCGCGCTGCCAGATCGTAGCGACGATTCCGGCGGCGCCCGATTTCGGCTCGCTGAATCTGGCGGCTGCAGTCCAGGTCGCCGCGTACGAGTTGCGCGTCGCAGCGCTCGGCGATCAGGTGTGGACGGCGCCGAGGTTCGAGCCCGCGACGCAGGAAGAGATCGAGCGCCTGTTCGAGCAGGGAGAGAAGGCGCTCGTCGCACTCGATTTTCTGCGCCTGTCGCATCCGAAGCGCCTTCTGCCGCGCCTGCGCCGGCTGTTCTCGCGTGCGCGGCTGGAAAAGGAAGAGGTCAACATTCTTCGCGGCATCCTCGCGCGCATCGAAGAGAGGGTAGCAAAGCGGCTGGAAGAAGTGAGCCGTCGTTGCACGCCCGGGATCGCGGAAATCGATCGGATGCGATCGACGGAATGACGAGACGTCGCGCTTCGGAATGACGCTGATTGACCTCTCGCGCAGTGATGGCGCCTGCCGTTCCGGGACGAGCCCTGGCCACTTCTCTCCGGCAGGCCTAATACTTGAGTGAATCGCTCGGAAATGCCAAAATAACGCCATGTTCAATCGCCTTCGTGAAGACATCGCCTGTCGTGTTCGAGCGCGATCCGGCTGCCCGAACGACCTGGGAAGTGCTGACCTGCTATCCAGGCTTGCACGCGCTCGTGTGGCACCGCGCCGTGTCGCATCGACTCTGGGGACTCGGCGCGCGCTGGCTTGCTCGCTGGTTCTCGCACTGGGGTCGCTTCTTCACCGGCATCGAGATTCACCCAGGTGCGACCATCGGCCGCCGTGTCTTCATCGATCACGGCATGGGCGTGGTGATCGGCGAGACCGCCGAAATCGGCGACGACTGCACGCTCTATCACGGCGTCACGCTGGGTGGCACCTCCTGGAACGAAGGCAAGAGGCACCCGACCCTGGGCCAGGGCGTGGTGCTGGGCGCGGGCGCCAAGGTGCTCGGCCCGATTCTCGTTGGAGACCACGCCAAAGTCGGATCGAACGCGGTCGTCGTCCGAAACGTGCCCGCCGGCGCGACCGCAGTGGGCATCCCGGCGCGGCTCGTGACCGGCGAGGACGGCGCAAGGCGCGAGGCACAAGCCGCGAAAATCGGCTTTTCCGCCTATGCCATCAGCGCCGACATGAACGACCCGGTCGTGCAGGCCATCCATTCGCTGCTCGACCATGCCGCGACGACCGACGGCAGGCTGCAGATGCTGATCGAGCAACTCCAGACCGAGGGAGTCGACTGCGGCGACGCCAAGGCGACGGCCGAGAGCTTCGACCCGACCCAGATCAACCGAATGCTTGAGTGAACTCCTCGGTCTTTTAGTTGACTAAAACACTAGGGAATTATAGAATTCTCCTATGAACGCAACACCGGCTGCCTGGCGGAAGGGGGCCTGACATCATGAGACTGACGACCAAAGGACGCTTCGCGGTGACGGCGATGATCGACGTCGCCATGCACTCGACCGACGCTCCGGTGACGCTTGCCGGGGTCTCCGAGCGGCAGAAGATATCGCTGTCCTACCTCGAGCAGCTCTTCGGCAAGCTGCGCCGTCACGGGCTCGTGGCTCAGCGTTCGCGGGCCCGGTGGAGGCTACCGGCTGTCGCGTCCCGCGTCCGGACGTGTCGGTCGCCGACGTGATCCTGGCCGTCGACGAGCCGATCGATGCGACTCAGTGCGGCGGCAAGGAAAACTGCCTCGACGACAGGCGATGCATGACGCACGAGTTGTGGGCCGGGCTCAATGCCCACATCTTCGGATTTCTGCGATCGGTGACGCTCGAGGAGCTGGTGCGCCAGCAGGAGCGCCCCGAAGTCAACGTGCTGCACGTTCACCGCACGCCGCCGGGCAAGAAGCGCGAATCCGCCACGACTGTCTGACTACGACCGTATACACACGATGAAAAAACCCATCTACCTCGACTACTCGGCGACGACGCCGGTCGATCCGCGCGTTGCGGCGAAAATGATTCCGTATCTGACGGAGCATTTCGGCAACCCCGCGTCGCGCTCGCATTCGTTCGGGTGGGAAACCGAGCACGCGGTGGAAGAGGCGCGCGACGAAGTCGCCAAGCTCGTCAATTGCGACCCGAAGGAAATCGTCTGGACCTCGGGCGCAACCGAATCGATCAATCTCGCGGTGAAGGGCGCGGCGCACTTCTACAAGGACAAGGGCAAGCACCTGGTGACCGTCCGCACCGAGCACAAGGCGACGCTCGATACCATGCGCGAGCTCGAGCGCGAAGGATTCGAGGTCACCTACCTCGACGTCGGAGCCCGATGGCCTGCTCGATTTCGCCACGCTCGAGGCGGCGCTACGGCCCGACACGATTCTGGTCTCGGTGATGTACGTCAACAACGAGATCGGCGTGATCCAGGACATTCCGGCGATCGGCGAGCTCTGCCGCTCGCGCGGGATCATTTTTCACGTCGACGCGGCGCAGGCGACGGGCAAGATTCCGGTGGACCTGGCGAAGCTGAAGGTCGACCTGATGTCGTTCTCGGCGCACAAGACCTACGGGCCGAAAGGTGTCGGCGCGCTCTTCGTGCGGCGCAAGCCGCGCGTGCGCATCGAGGCGCAGATGCACGGTGGAGGACACGAGCGCGGGATGCGCTCGGGCACGCTGCCGACGCACCAGATCGTGGGCATGGGCGAAGCGTTTCGCCTCGCGCGGCTGGAGATGGCAGTCCGACAACGAGCGCATACGCAAGCTTCGCGACAAGCTGCTGGCCGGCTTGTCGGAGATCGAGGAGCTCTACGTCAACGGCGACATGGAGCACCGCGTTCCGCACAACCTCAACGCGAGCTTCAATTACGTCGAGGGCGAGAGCCTGATCATGGCGATCAAGGACATCGCGGTGTCGTCAGGGTCGGCGTGCACGTCGGCGTCGCTCGAGCCTTCTTACGTGCTGCGCGCGCTGGGCCGCAGCGACGAGCTGGCGCACAGCTCCATCCGCTTCACCGTCGGACGCTTCACGACCGAGGAAGAGATCGACTACACGATCGGCCTGATGAAAGGCAAGATCGCCAAGCTGCGCGAGCTTTCGCCGCTCTGGGAAATGCATCAGGAAGGCATCGACTTGAATTCGATCGAATGGGCAGCACACTAAGTTTATTCACAACGCAAAACGATTACGCAACATCGAGAGGTTCACCATGGCATACAGCGATAAAGTACTCGACCACTACGAAAATCCACGCAACGTCGGATCGTTCGCCAAGGACGCCGACGACGTCGGCACCGGCATGGTCGGCGCGCCCGCGTGCGGCGACGTGATGAAGCTGCAGATTCGCGTCGGAGCCGACGGACGCATCGAGGACGCCAAGTTCAAGACCTACGGCTGCGGCTCCGCGATCGCATCGTCGTCGCTCGTCACCGAATGGGTCAAGGGCAAGACGCTCGATCAGGCGCTGACCATCAAGAACACGCACATCGCGGAGGAGCTGGCGCTGCCTCCGGTGAAGATCCACTGCTCGATTCTGGCCGAGGACGCCATCAAGGCGGCGGTCGCGGACTACAAGAAGAAGCACGGTGCGGCGCGGAAACCGGCGCAGCGCCGCGCGGATCAAGCTCAGGCCGCGGTCGCGGCTGACTAAGGATGAATGAGGCTGACCGATCGATGGCGATATCCCTTACCGAGACCGCGGCAAGCCACGTCGCGAAATTCCTGACCAAGCGGGGAAAGGGCGTCGGCCTTCGCCTGGGCGTGCGCACGACCGGATGTTCCGGCCTCGCGTACAAGCTCGAATATGCCGACGACGTCCGTCCCGAGGACCATCAGTTCCAGAGCCACGGCGTCACCGTGATCGTCGATCCCAAGAGCATGCCCTACCTCGACGGGACCGAGCTCGATTTCACGCGCGAGGGTTTGAACGAAGGCTTCAAATTCAACAATCCGAATGTGAAAGACGAGTGCGGCTGCGGGGAAAGCTTCAACGTATAGACCCGTTGCCCTTCCGCTGCCCCTTGACGGGGCGATCGACGGCGCGAAGGCGCTGCGGACCCCGCCTCGATCCTTCCCGCGTGAGGGGAGGACGACGACGATGATCGATTTTTCCCAAGACTACTTCGCGCTGTTCGGCTTGCCCGCGCGCTACCGCTTCGATCCCGCCGAGCTCGACGCCGCGTACCGCAAGCTGCAAACCGAGGTGCATCCCGACCGATTCGCGTCCGCAGGCGACGACGAGCGCAGGCTCGCGCTGCAATCCTCGTCGCGCGTGAACGAGGCTTATCGCGCGCTTGCGAAACCCGGTGGAGCGCGCCAGTTATCTTCTGCTCCCTGCGCGGCGTCGACGCGCTGTCGGAAACCGACACCGCGCTCTCGCCGGAATTCCTGGAGGAGCAGCTCGAGTGCCGCGAAGCGATGGCCGAGGCGATCGCCGGGCGCGACGTCGATGCCCTCACCGCGCTGCGCAAGAGTGTCGAGCAGAGAGCCGCCGAGCTGGAGCGCACGCTCGCCGAGGAGCTCGACCGCGCCGTGACGCCTCCAGGCGCGCGCATGAACCTCCGCGAGCTCAAGTTTCTGTCGAAGGTCGCCGCGGACATCTCGGCCGCGATCGCCGAGATCGACGACTGATGGCGCTGCTGCAAATCGCCGAGCCCGGCGAGGCTCCAGCGCCGCATCAGCATCGACGTGCGGTCGGCATCGATCTCGGCACGACCAATTCGCTGGTGGCGACGGTTCGAAGCGGCATTCCGGTCGTGTTGCCCGACGAGGCGGGACGGCCGCTCCTGCCTTCGATCGTTCGCTACGGCGACGAGGGCGTCTCGCGTCGGATACCCGGCACAGGAAGCGCAGTCGCACGATCCGCAGAACACGATCGTGTCGGTCAAGCGGCTGATGGGCCGCGCGCTTTCCGATCTGGCGGACGTGCGGCGATTTCCGTATCACTACACCGATCTGCCGGGCATGGTGCACATCGAGACTCGCGCGGGGCGCAGGAGTCCGGTCGAGATTTCGGCGGAGATATCTGAAGGCGCTGCGCATCCGTGCCGAGGCGAGCCTCGGCGGAGAGCTTGCCGGCGCCGTCGTGACCGTGCCCGCGTATTTCGACGACGCGCAGAGGCAGGCGACGCGCGACGCGGCGCGCCTCGCGGGCCTCAACGTTCTGCGCCTTCTCAACGAGCCGACGGCGGCTGCGATTGCCTACGGTCTCGACAATGCGTCCGAAGGCATCTACGCCGTCTACGACCTTGGCGGCGGCACGTTCGATCTGTCGATTCTGAAGCTCTCGCGCGGCGTGTTCGAGGTTCTGGCGACCGCCGGCGATACCGCGCTCGGCGGGGACGACTTCGATCACCGCGTCTATTGCTGGGCGCTCGAGACCCAGGGCATCGGTCCGGTCTCGCCCGCGGACACACGGCTTATTGATGACGAAGGCGCGCGAGGCGAAAGAGAACCTGACGCAGCATCGCTTCGTCACCTCTGGTTGCGACCTTGTCGTCCGGCGAGACCATCAGCGCGACGCTGACCGCCGACGCCTTTACGGCGATGACCCAGACCCTCGTCGGCAAGACGCTCGCGCCGATCAAAAAGGCGTTGCGCGACGCCAAGCTCACCGCCGCCGACATCAAGGGCGTGGTGATGGTGGGCGGCGCGACGCGCATGCCGCAGGTGCAGAAGGCAGTCGCGGAATTCTTCGGTCAGCCTCCGCTCAACAATCTCGATCCCGACCAGGTCGTCGCGCTCGGCGCGGCGATCCAGGCGAACGTTCTTGCGGGAAACCGCGCGCCGGGAGAAGACTGGCTGCTGCTCGACGTGATTCCGCTGTCGCTGGGACTGGAAACGATGGGCGGCCTGACCGAGAAGATCATTTCGCGCAACTCCACGATTCCCGTCTCGCGCGCCCAGGAGTTCACGACTTTCAAGGATGGCCAGACAGCGATGGCCATCCACGTCGTGCAGGGAGAGCGCGAGCGGGTCGACGATTGCCGCTCGCTGGCGCGCTTCGAATTGCACGGCATTCCGCCGATGGTCGCGGGCGCAGCGCGGATACGCGTCACGTTCCAGGTCGACGCCGACGGCCTGCTGTCGGTCAGCGCGCGCGAGGAAACGAGCGGGGTCGAGGCCGCGATCACCGTCAAGCCGTCGTACGGACTGTCCGACGCCGAGATCGCGCGGATGCTGGAAGAATCGCACGCCAACGCCGCGGCCGACATGACCACGCGAGCGCTGCTCGAAGCGCGCGTCGACGCCGCGCGCATCCTCGATGCGACGCAGAGTGCGCTGGCGGCGGATGCCGACCTGCTCGCCGCGGCCGAGCGCGCCGTGCTCGACGAAGCTGTGTCGAGGCTGAGAGCACTGCTGGACGCTGCAGACGCGGATCGCCGCGCGCTGGTCGACGCGACCGAGGCGCTCAATCGCGCCAGCGAATCCTTTGCCGGCCGGCGCATGGACCGGAGCGTGGCAAAGGCGCTGACCGGCCGCACGCATCGATAGCCTGCGCTGATCATGCCGGAAATCGTCGTCCTGCCGCACGCCGAGCTATGTCCCGAAGGCGAGACCTTCGAAGGCAAGCCGGGCGAATCGATCTGCGACAGCCTGCTCGACCGCGGCATCGAGATCGAGCATGCGTGCGAGAAATCCTGCGCGTGCACGACTTGCCACGTCATCGTGCGCGAGGGATTTCATTCGCTCTCGCCGTCGTCGGAGGACGAAGACGATCTTCTCGACCGCGCGTGGGGCCTGACGCCGCTGTCGCGACTCTCGTGCCAGGCGAAGATCGGCGACCAGAAGCTGGTGATCGAGATTCCCAAGTACACGATCAACTACGCCAAGGAGGTCACGAAATGAAGTGGACCGACACGCGGGATATCGCGATCGCGCTGGCCGAGCATCATCCGGACACGGATCCGCGCAGCGTGCTCTTCACCGATCTGAAACGCTGGGTGCTGGAATTGCCGGGGTTCGACGACGATCCCAAGCGCAGCGGCGAAAAGATCCTCGAGGCGATTCAGATGGCGTGGATGGACGAGGGCGATTTCGACGATTGAGCGTCGCGGGATGTGCCGAGTCGCATGTTTCGATGCCCACGAACTCGCGCTGCGGTCTGATCTCCATCACATCGTCATTCCCGCGGCCTTTAGTCCCCGCGAAAGCGGGGAGGGAATCCAGTGTCGTTGCGTGCGCTGGCCACGCACCGACGTGTCCTGCGGTTACTGGTTGTCAACAATGAGGCCACATCGCTCACACGAACAGATTCACGACCGCATCCAGCCCGCAATAGTCGATGGCGTAAGTACACGCCGCGCGCACAACAGGCTTCGCGTGATAGGCGACGCTGACGTCCGCCAGCGCGAGCATCGGCAGATCGTTCGCTCCGTCGCCGATCGCGACCGTCAGTCCATCGCCGCGTGCCAATTCGGCGGCGAGCTTGCGCAGCGAATCCGCCTTGACGTTTGCGTCGACGATCGGGCCTTCGATGCGGCCGGTGAGCTTGCCGCCGACGATCTCCAGTGAATTCGACACGGTGTAGTCGAGGCCGAGACGCTTCTTCAGGCGCTCGGTGAAAAACGTGAATCCGCCGGAGACCAGCAGCGACCGGGCGCCGACCGCGTGAAACGCCGCGAGCATTCGCTCGGCGCCCGGGGAGACGAGCAGCCGCTCCGCGTAGACGCGCTCGAGGACGGAAACGTCGAGGCCCGCGAGCAAGGCTACGCGCTGTGTGAGGCTCGCGGCGAAGTCGATCTCGCCGCGCATTGCCGCGGCAGTGATGGCCGCGACCTGCGGCTTCAATCCCTGCATGTCCGCGATTTCATCGATGCATTCGATGGTGATCAGCGTCGAATCCATGTCCATCGCGACCAGGCGCACGCGCTCGCGCCGCTGGCTTGCGGGAACAAAGGCAAAGTCGAGACGCTGCTCTGCGCAGAACTCGGCGACGATATCCTGCTTCGTGGCGCCTTCAAGGCGGAATGCCTGGGTCTCGCCTGCCGGGCAGACTCACGATGCTCGTTGCGCCGGTGCGGCGAGCGAGCTCCTTGAGGGCCGGCGTGGGAATGTCCGGCGCCTGGATCACGAGCGAAAGAGCCGAGCCGATTTCTGCCGGAACGCTCATCTAGGCGCACTCTCTCATCGATACACTCTCGCCAAGGCATGACCGGCACACCCGTCGATCGGCGCCGAATCGGGCGCATCGGGGAGGCCATATGTATAGCGCGCCGCGTCCTACTCCGGGCTTTGGCCGCGGCGTATTATAGAGAGTCCATCTCGCCAACCAGAAGGAGCATGCCATGACACTGAGACTGGGCGACACCGCCCCCGATTTTGTGCAGGAATCCAGCGAAGGCACGATTCGTTTCCACGAGTGGCTGGGCGACAGCTGGGGTGTGCTGTTTTCGCACCCGGCCGACTTCACGCCGGTCTGCACGACCGAGCTCGGGCTTACCGCGAAGCTGAAGGACGAATTCGCCAAGCGCAACGTCAAGGTCATTGCGCTCTCGGTGGACCCGGTCGAATCGCACAAGAAGTGGATCGAGGACATCAACGATACGCAGAAGACGCGCGTGAACTTCCCGATCATCGCCGACGGCGACCGCAAGGTGGCGACGCTCTACGACATGATCCATCCGAATGCCAGCGCGACCGCGACGGTCCGGTCGCTCTTCGTCATCGACCCGAAAAAGGTGGTCAGGCTGATCATCACCTATCCGGCGTCGACGGGACGCAACTTCGACGAAGTCTTGCGCGTGATCGATTCGCTGCAGCTCACCGAATACCACAGCGTCGCGACGCCGGGCAATTGGAAGAACGGCGAAGACGTCGTGATCGTGCCGTCGCTGCAGGACCCCGAGGTCATCAAGCAGAAGTTCCCCAAGGGCTACAAGATGCTCCGGCCCTACCTGCGGATGACTCCGCAACCGAACATCAAGTAGCGCCTTCTTCCGAGCGCCGACGCGGCGACCAAGCGTCGTCATGCCGGCGAGCTACTTCGATTTCAGAGATTTTCCCTTCTTGGGCGGCGGGCGCGACATCGGCGATGCCGCGCTCGGCGTCGCGTCGACCAGGACGAAATCGATCTTGGTCGTCTCGAGGTCGACGCGCGCCACCTTGACGGTGACGCGGTCGGCGAGCCGGAAGCTCTTTCCGCTGCGCTCGCCATTCATGGCGTGCCGTATCGGGTCGAAGTGGAAATAATCGTTGCCAAGCTCCGTGACGTGCACGAGGCCGTCGACGTTAAGGCCGTCGAGCGTGACGAACAGCCCGAAGTGCGTCACACCGCTGACGGTGCCGGCGAATACCTCGCCGACCTTGTCCTGCATGAAGTAGCACTTGAGCCAATTCTCGACATCGCGCGTCGCGTCGTCGGCGCGGCGCTCGGTCAGCGAGCAATGGACTCCCAGCTCGGGCCACGCCGAGCCGGACGGACGATAGCGCTCGCCGGTGAGGCACGCCTTGATGCAGCGATGAATGAGCAAGTCGGGGTAGCGGCGGATCGGTGACGTGAAGTGCGTGTATGCGTCGTAGCCCAATCCGAAGTGGCCTTCGTTGTCCGGACTGTAGACAGCCTGCTGCAGGGACCGTAGCAGCACCGTCTGCAGCAGGTTGAAGTCGGGCCTTCCCTTGATCTTCCCGAGGAGCTTGGCATAGTCGGCCGGCGTCGGGTTCTCGCCGCCGTCCAGCGTCAGCGCGCTGCCGGCGAGAAATTCCTTCAATGCGGCGAGCTTCTCGGGTGTCGGCCCCGCGTGCACGCGGTAGAGCGCCGGGTGCTTCTGCTTCAGCAGGTATTCCGCGGCGCATACGTTCGCCGCGAGCATGCATTCCTCGATCAGCTTGTGCGCCTCGTTACGTACGACCGGCACGATCGTTTCGATCTTGCCGTGCGGATCGAACTTGAGCTCGAGCTCGATGGTCTCGAAGTCGAGCGCTCCACGCTTCGCGCGCGCCTTGGCGAGCACCTTGTACAGCGCATACACCGTTTCGAGATGCGGCAATAGGGTCCTGGCTTTTTTCTCCTTCACCGCGGCCGGCTGCGACAGCCAGTCCCACACCTGCGTATAGGTCAGCCTCGCGCGCGAATGCATCACGGCGGGATAGAAGCGATAAGCTCGAATGTCGCCGCCGCCGCTGATCGACATGTCGCACACCATGCAAAGCCGGTCGACGTCGGGCTTGAGCGAGCACAGCTCGTTGGAGAGCTCCTCGGGCAGCATCGGGATCACGCGTCGCGGGAAATATACCGATGTCCCGCGATCGCGCGCGTCGGCGTCGAGCGCATCCGCGTCACGGACGTAGTGGCTCACGTCGGCGATCGCAACGATGAGCCGGAAATCCTTGCCGACGCGCTCGCAGTAGACTGCATCGTCGAAGTCGCGCGCCGTCTCGCCGTCGATCGTCACGAGCGGCAATTGAGTGATGTCGGTGCGATTTTTGCGATCGGCTTTTTGCACTTCCGCGGGAAAGCGCGCGGCCTGGCGCTTCGCCGCCGTGGAAAATTCGTGGGGCAGATCGTGCTTGCGCAGCGCGATCTCGATTTCCATGCCCGGATCGGTGTAGTTGCCGAGAATCTGGACGATGCGAGCCATCGCTTCGCGGTGCGCCGACGGCTGCTCGACAAGCTCGGCGACGACAACCTGACCAGGCTTCGCCTTGCCGCGCATGTCCGGAGGAACGAGAATGTCCTGGCTGATGCGCTTGTTCTCGGCGACAAGGTACCAGATGCCGCGATCCTCGTAGATGCGGCCGACGATCTCGCGGTTCGCGCGCTCGACCACGTCGACGATCGCGCCCTCGGGACGTCCGCGCTTGTCGACGCCGATCATGCGCACCGTGGCGCGGTCGCCATGCAGCGCCTTGTGCATCTCCTTCGGACCGAGGAACACGTCGGCACCGCCATCGTCGGGTATCAAAAACCCGAATCCGTCCGGATGGCCCTGGACCTTGCCGGTGACCAGATCGAGCTTGGCGACGACGCAGAGTTGTCCTTTGCGGTTGGTCATGAGCTGAGCTTCGCGCGTCATCGCGGCGAGACGGCCTTCGAAGGCTTCGAGCTCGGCGTCGCCGGCGACGCCGAGGATGCGCGCGAGCTCATCGGCACGCATCGGCACGCCGCGCTCGCGCAGCATGTCGAGGATCTGCTCGCGACTCGGAATGTCGACGTCACCTTGTTTGCGTCGCGAACGCCGCGTAGCGCCGGGAGGCGCGGGGTCTTTCTTTGACAAGAAATGCTCTCTTTTGTAAAATTAAGGGCTTGCTATCGCCCAGGTGGCGGAATTGGTAGACGCACTAGGTTCAGGTCCTAGCGGCCGAAAGGTTGTGGGGGTTCGAGTCCCTTCCTGGGCACCAAGATAGCATGTCTTTTTGCGCGCAAGCGATCCGCTTGGGTCGATGCGTCAAGCGCCCCAGTCAGCTCCAGTAGCAAAAGCGCTCATTTCAGCGCCCGCGCCGTTCGCCGCATCGGAACGCGCGCTCGACGGGGCTGAGGCCCGGTTCGCCGGCGCGGTCGCGTCAGTTTTCCCGATGGCCGAGCCAGTGCGTGGACTTGGTCGTCTCGCCTTCGGCCATGAACACCTTGGCGCGGTTCAGAATCTCTCGATCCGCTACGCTTCCGCGTTCGTGTTGCCGCAGGTGCTCCAGCCACGATTCGTCCATGAAGCATTCCAGATAGAGGCCCGGATCCGAGGCCTCGTGAAAGAGCTCCCAGAAATATGCGCCGTTGCGGCGGCGCATCTCACGCACGGCGCTCATGGCGGTGACAAACTCGGCGCGTTTGTCGAGTTGAACCCGGTATGAGATCGTGACCATCACCGGACCGCCATCGGGCTCGGGCGTTTCGGCAAGAAGCGGCGCCGCGGGCCAATCCGTCGATGGGGTGAAGTCGAGCTGACGGTTGTCGGCGAGCTTGAATCGCCACGTCAGGCCGATTGCGATCAATATGCCGACGGCGGCTGCCGTGAGGGCGTTCGGGATTCCGATCCGCGTTGCGACCTGGCCCCAGAGAACGCTTCCTACCGCCATTCCTCCCATGAAGACGGCAACGAAGGCCGCGAGCCCGCGCGCGCGGACCCAGGCGGGCAGCGTCATTTGCGCCGAGACTTGCAGGGCGGAAAGAATCGAGATCCACGCCGCGCCGGTGGCGACCATGGCAACCGCGAGCAAGGGCACATAGGGCAGATACGCAAGGGCAAGCGCGGCAAGCGCATAGAGCGCGCTCGCGCCGGCGACCAGCACGTCGCGCGACATCTTCGCGCGAACGCGAGGGAGGAGGATCGCTCCCAAAATTGCGCCAATACCGATGCAGGTCAACAGCAATCCGTACACTTCGGGACCGCGCTGCAGTTCCTTCCGGACGATAAGAGGGAACAGCGACCATGTGGCGCTGGCGAAGATGAAGAACGCGCCTCCCCGTATCAGCACGATTTGCAGCGCACGCGTGTGGGTGACAAAGCGCATGCCCACGCGGATGGCGCTCAGGAAGCGCTCCGCCGGCAGAGTGCTCTTTTCGTGGTCGCGCCTCCATCGCAGCAGCACAACAAGGATGCCGACGTACGACAGGGCATTGAGCATGAAGACAAGCCATGGACCCACCGCCGCGACCAAGACCCCGGCGATGGCCGGTCCGACCGCGCGCGCGCCGTTGATGGCGACGCTATTGAGCGCGATCGCGGAAGGTAAATCTTCGGGTGGGACGAGATCGGGAACGATCGATGCCCACGCCGGCAACAACAACGCGCCGCCCACGCCGAGGGCAAACGTGAACCCGAGCAGGATCCACGTGGTCGTCAACGACAGCAAGGTGATGATCGCGAGCACGGCGGTGGCGATCAGCATGTAGATTTGCACGGCGATCAAGAGGCGCCTGCGGTCGACGATGTCGGCAAGGGCTCCCGCCGGTATCGCCAGCAGCATCAATGGAAAGCTGTCGGCGGCTTCGACAAGAGCCACGAGCGCGGGCGACGTCGAGAGCTCGGTCATCAGCCAGCCGGCGCCGACATCGTGCATCCAATTACCGATGTTGGAGAAGAGCGTGGCGATCCAGAGACTGCGAAAGAGCGCGTTTTGCAGCGGTTTCCACGGGGACCGCTCGGTGACCGGAGGCGTGGTCGGAAGACCTGGTCCGGGTGACGCGGTGCTCATCCGTTTGCTCGCGGCTTCCGGCGCCGCCGCTGAGGCTTCGCGCTGCCCGACGTCTCGTTCACTCGATCTCCATGGCGAGCTCGTCGATATAGCACCAGCTCCAGTATTCGCCGGGCTCGAGTGAAGTGATGATGGGATGCCGGGTCGTCCGGAAATGCTTGGACGCGTGTTTATTCTTGGAATCGTCGCAGCATCCGACATGTCCGCAAGTGCGACACAAACGCAGGTGGACCCACGTGTCGCCCATGGCGAGGCACTCCTCGCAGCCGTTCGTGTTGGGCGTCGATGTAACTACGGCATTCAGATGAGTGCAGGTATCCGCCATGGTGCAGTTCCCGGGTTGGAAGGCGAAGCACCGCGCAGTCCAGTACGCAAATGGAGCGTCGCGATGCGGCCGTCAAAGAGAATGGTGTCGGTCATATCTCCGCCCGCGCGCACCGTCGTGCCTAGGGCAGATCGAACAGCAAAAGCTCGGTCGTATCGGCCTTCGCAGTAACATTCAGCTCGGGTTCTCCGGTGACCGCTGCGCCATCGCCGGCGGTCAGGCTCTGACCGTTCACTTCGACAGCGCCGCGAACGATCTGCAGCCAGGCCTTGCGCCCGGACTGCATCACGTACGCCAGCCGCTCGCCGGAGTTCAGCAGCGAAGCGAATATTTTCACGTCCTGATACACGACGACCGACCCGTCGCGTGCATCGGCGGAGCCGACGAGTCGCCACTTGCCGCGTTTGTCTGCGTCCGGAAACGTCTTTTGCTCATAGCGTGGCGCGATGCTTTCACGATCGGGTATCACCCAGATCTGCAGAAAGTGCACCGGCTCCGTCTTCGAATGGTTGAACTCGCTGTGGCGTATTCCCGTGCCGGCGGACATGACCTGAACATCGCCCGGCCGGATGACCGATCCGGTGCCGATGCTGTCCTTGTGCTCGAGCGCGCCCTCGAGGACGTAGGAGATGATCTCCATGTCCTTGTGCCCGTGCGTGCCGAATCCCTGACCGGGGCTGACGCGGTCCTCGTTGATGACGCGAAGGGGGCCGAATCCCATGTGCTTCGGGTCGTAATACTCGCCGAAGGAAAAAGTGTGGCGACTGTCGAGCCAGCCGAAGTTGGCGATGCCGCGCTCGGCAGCATGTCTGATGCTGATCATTTTGGGCCTCGTGATTGCCGGCACCCAGGACGCGACGACACGACGCGTAGGATCGCAGTCTCGACGTTCATGATGTCTGCGGCTCGGGTTGGATTGCCCAGGCCGCCGAAACCGCGGCCGCAAGATGTTGGTGAATGAGCGCAACGGCGGCAGCGCCTTCGCCGATCGCCCCGCCGACGCGCTTGACAGAGCCCGAGCGGACATCTCCCACGGCGAAGACGCCGGAGACGGTGGATTCGAGTGCTGCGGGTACGTGCCCGGCGGCGCGCTCGGCGGCGGCCTGGCCGGTGAGCACGAAGCCGTGGCTGTCCAGGGCGACGCCGCAGCCCTCCAGCCACCGCGTCTCTGGCTGCGCGCCCACGAACAGGAACACATGGCGGATCGGCCACCGCTCTTCGACACCCGTGCGATTGTCGCGCCACGATACCGCGGTAAGACCTGCTTCTGCGTCGCCGTGCAATTCCGTGAGCTCGGTGTGAGGCCGCAATTGGATGTTGGGTGTCGCTTCGAGGCGGTCGATGAGGTAGCGCGACATGCTCGCGGCGAGACTCGGACCTCGCACGAGCACGTGTACCTTGGCCGCGTGCTTGGATAGGAACACCGCGGCCTGGCCCGCAGAGTTGCCGCCACCGACCAGGACGACTTCGGACCCAGCGGACGTCTTCGCTTCGAGGGCGGAGGCCCAGTACCAGACGCCGCGGCCCTCGAACTCGCTCAGGCGTGGCACCGCGGGTCTGCGATAGCG
This sequence comes from uncultured beta proteobacterium, assembly GCA_963730465.1. GTDB lineage: Bacteria > Pseudomonadota > Gammaproteobacteria > Burkholderiales > Casimicrobiaceae > PALSA-1003. Next base: position 618,496 of record CAVSRR010000006.1, read on the forward strand.
CGCGCCGCTGGCAATGACGACCGTCCTCGACCGGAGCCTTCGGTCGTCGGCCAGCCTGACCGACAACTCGCCGTCGGTCAGCGCCTTGCTGCAGTCGAGGGAGGCAGCCTGCGCGGGAATCAGTATTTCGGCGCCGAATTTCTGGGCCTGGACAAACGCGCGGCCCGCCAGCGCCTGTCCGGAAATCCCGGTAGGGAAACCGAGATAGTTTTCGATGCGCGCGCTTGCCCCTGCCTGCCCACCGTAGGCGCGGCAGTCCAGCACGACGACCTGCAGGCCTTCCGAGGCGGCGTATACCGCGGTCGCGAGTCCCGATGGGCCCGCGCCGACGACGACCACGTCGAAGAGCTCGTTGTGCTCCACCGAATCGACCATCCCGAGCCGTCGAGCGAGAACGTCCGCGCTGGGATTGACCAGCACGAAGCCGTCGGGAGACACGGCGAGCGTATCCGCGGGGCTCGCACCGTACTGCTCGACGAGGGCGGCCGCGGCGGCGTCGTGCGCCGGGTCGAGGACGTGATAGGGATGACCGTTGCGGCTGAGAAAGGTCTGCAACTGCGGAAGGATGGGGGAGTCCGCACGGCCGATCAATACCGGGCCGCTGGCGCCCGCTTCGATCAGGCCGACGCGGCGCAATATCAGGGCGCGCACGATGCGCTCACCCAAGTCCGCCTCGGCGATGATGAGCGCGCGCAACTGCGAAGGCGCGATCAGGAGTGCCTCGACGTCCTCTTCGGCGTACCCATCCACAAGCGCGTAGCTGCCCGACAATTGGGCGACCTCGGCGGCGAACTCGCCGGCTTCGTGGCGCACGATGGGAACGATGTTGCCCAGGCCGTCGCGCTGACTGACCGCAATAATTCCCTTCAGGATGACGAACATTCCGGGTCCGGGCTCTCCTGCCGAGAAGAGACGCTCTCCATGCGTGTAGTGCTGCACGCTGCCGAAGCGCCGGATGCGCGTGATCTCCGCTTCGCTCAGCTTGGGGAACATCTGATGGCTCCGGCTCATGATGGCCTGAGGCACATCGCTGGGACTGACGAATTTCGAGCGCGAGTCGTTCTGGACGTCGTTCAATCTGCACCGAGAAGAGGGAATGCCAAACGCTGCGCGCAGCGCGCAGAACGTCAACTATAGCGCAGCTCATGCCGCATCGCGCGCCGGTCACATCGCGGAATGGAACCGGGCAGCGACCTCACGCCGCACTTCGACGTTCCGCGCAGCGCTACACGACGGCCAACGGCCGGGGATCGATCCTTGCTTCCCGAATCGGCAGATTGACGATCGCGGCGGCAGCCGCGAGAGCCATGTCCGCGTACCACATCCAGTGGTAGTCGCCGGTGCGCTCCAGCGCAATCCCGCCGAGATAGGCCCCGAGGAAACCGCCGATCTGGTGCGACAGCAACGTGAGTCCGAACAGCGTGGCCAGGTAGCGGATGCCGAAGAGCTTCCCGACGATCGCCGCGGTCGGGGGCACGGTCGCCAGCCAGGTTAACCCGAGACCCACGGCGAAGATGTAGAAAGTGAGCGCCGTCTTGGGCGCTAGCAGGTACACGCCGATCAACAGCGCGCGCGATCCGTACATCAAGGCAAGGATGTATTTGCTGCGGAAGCGCTGCGTGGATGAACCGGCGATCAGGCTGCCGACGATATTGGCGAGGCCGATGAGCGCCAGCGACCAGCTTGCGACGGACGGCGGGAGCCCGCAGAGATTCACCTCGCCCGGCAAGTGCGTCACGAGAAACGCAATGTGAAATCCGCACGTGAAGAAACCGGCGTGCAGCAACAGATAGCTGCGGTCCCCCATCGCCTCGCGCACTGCCTGAAGCGTCGCGGATCCTGTCACGGCGACGTGATGCGCGGGCCTGGGTGGACTCACCACGCGGACCAAGGGGAGGGCACCCAGGGTGATCACCGCGAGGGACCACATGGCGCCCATCCACCCGAGCATCTGGATCAGCGCTTGCGACAGCGGCGCAAAGACGAACTGGCCGAACGATCCGCCGGCGTTGATGATGCCGGCGGCCTTGCCGCGCTTTTCGCTCGGCAGGTGCTGCGCGGTCGCGCCGATCAGCACCGAAAAGCTACCGGCACCCGAGCCGATCGCCGACAGAAGGCCCAGCGAGAAGATGAGACCGATTCCCGAGCTCATGAAAGGTGTCAAGGCCATCCCGATCGCCAGCACGACAAGTCCCGCGACGAGAACGCGCGCCGGGCCGTGACGATCCGCGATGGCTCCCGCGATCGGCTGGACGATGCCCCACATCAATTGCGCGACGGCGAGTGCCAAGCTGATGGTCGTGATGCCGAGCCCGGTCGAGCTGTTGAGAGGTGAGATGAAGAGCCCGAGCGACTGACGCGCACCCATGGTCACCGTAAGGATCGCGGCAGCCGCAAGTGTGATCAGCAAGGCGCGGCGCGCGCTTACCCCGGATTGTCCGGCGTCGGTGGTCATGCGGGATCCATCGGGACAGAGTTCATGAACGTTAGATTATATGATGAGCGTCATGTATAGTGTCAACCTCATCGAATCTCGGGAACGACGAGGATGAAAGTAAGCAGGGAACAGGCGGCGGCGAATCGGGAGCGGATTCTCGATATCGCGTCGGAGCTTTTCCGCGAGCGCGGCTTCGACGGGATCGGCGTGGCTGATTTGATGAAGCATGCGGGGCTCACACACGGCGGGTTCTACGGACATTTCTCGTCGAAGGAGGACCTGATGGCGCAGGCGTGCGACCGCGCGCTTATGGAATCGGTGGCGAAATGGCGAAGAGTCAGCGCTCGCGCAGACGACAAGCCGTTGACAGCCATTGTAAAGGCTTATCTATCGACCCGAACCCGCGATGATCCCGGCGCTGGTTGCGCTATCGCGGCGCTCGCCGTCGATGCGTCCCGTCACGGACCCAAGGTGCGGCGCTCATTCACCGAGGGAGTGCGCTCGCTGGTCGAGATACTGGCGGAAGTCGTTCCAGGAAAGTCGCGAGTCGCAAAGCGCAAGATCGCCCTCACCACTTTCGCCGGCATGGTGGGCGCGCTCATTCTGGCGCGCGCCGTCGATGATCCTGAACTGTCGGAAGAAATTCTAAGCGCGACGGCCGGCTCGATTCAGCGTCTCGCCTCCTAGGCTTGTCCGCGTGGAAGTCCGCCCTCGAGGACGGCCGATGCGAAGATCGAGTTCATCGGCACGGCCTGATGAGCGCCGCTAGCGTTTCCAGATGACATCCTCCGAATAGCCGAGCTCGGCGAGTTCCGCCGCGCGCAAATGCGCTTCATTTGCACAGAAGAACTCGTCCAATTGTGGAGGTTTGACCGACGTGCCAGCGAGCATTGCGTGCGCCTGGCCGCGATGGTGAATCTGATGCTGGAACAGATGCGCGAGGAGGCGCGTCAGCGATTCGGTCTGCAGTCCGGCCCGGCGCATCACGGGGACGGATAGATCCAGACTCGCAGCGTTGAGCGTCGCGCACGCATCGACCAGTCGCCGATCGGCCTCGTGCTGTGCAACAGAGAGTCCTGCGCAGGCGGCAAACGGCTCCTCGGGCTCGAAAAAGCGGTCGGGCTCGAGGTTGGGCTGCTGTCTTCGCAGGGCACGTTCCAGCGCGTCGATGTAATACCAGTCGACCGTGACGATATGGTTGAGTGTAGCCCTGAGTGACGGAAAGAAGCCCGTGCGCGGAGCGACAAATTCGTCGTGCGAGAGCCTGCAGCATGCGCCAAGCAGGCGGTGATTCGCCCACGCATTGTTATAGGCCATCGTCGCGAAATGGTGGGAAAGAGACAATGCGATTCTCCGGGCCGTCCGCCGAATACGGCCAAGGCGGCGTCAGGACAACCCGCCAAGGCGCATCCTCTTCTTGCCTCGGCCTATTTGCGGACGTGATTACGGAATGATTTTATACTCGGCAACCCGCGCAATGCCAACGCCTTCCATCTTCGCCGCCTTCATCAACGTGGGCCACGCACAAGCGTTTCCCGCGCTGCGGCCTCCGACCCTGCGCGACACACGGCAGTAGCAATGGGCGCACTCTCGCATCCTCCTTCCGATTCCGGGGCCATCCGCGCCGCGCCATGCGCGCCTCCGTGCGCTCCGGAAAAAACGCCATGGATACTGGCGGCTACGATCCTTGCATCCAGCATGGCGTTTATCGACAGCACGGTCGTCAACGTAGCGCTTCCGGCGCTGCAGTTCGACCTCAACGCGAGCCTCGTCGATGTCCAGTGGGTCATCGAAGCCTATGCGCTGTTCCTCGCCGCGCTGCTCCTGGTCGGCGGAGCCGCCGGCGACCGCTTCGGGCGCCGCCGCGTTTTTCTCCTCGGTGTTGCGTTATTCGCCGTGTCCTCCCTCGGATGCGGCCTCGCCGGCAGCGTATCCGCACTCGTCGTTGCCCGCGCTTTTCAAGGCATCGGCGGCGCGCTGCTGGTTCCCGGCAGTCTTGCCATCATTAGCGCATCGTTTGCCGAGAACGAGCGCGGCAAAGCGATCGGGACGTGGTCAGGCGCCACCGCTATCACCGCCGCGCTCGGGCCCGCGCTCGGGGGGTGGCTTATCGACCATCTGTCGTGGCGCGCAGTTTTCTTCATCAACATTCCGTTGGCAGTCGTGGTGATCGTCCTCGCTCTTCGATGCGTCCCCGAGAGCCGCAACGTCGAGGCACAGGGCAGTCCGGACTGGCCAGGCGCGCTATTGGTGACAGTCGGGCTTGGCGGCGTCGTCTTCGCCTTGATCGAATCGTCCGACGTCGGATGGTCTCATCCGGAAATCTTCGCTTCGCTGCTGCTCGGCATGCTGGCGCTGGCGGGGTTCTTCGCAGTGGAAATGCGCAGCGCGGCGCCGATGATGCCACCGCAGTTGTTTCGCTCGAAGACGTTTGTCGGCGCCAACCTGCTCACCTTGCTTCTGTACGCAGCGCTTGGCGGCAGCCTGTTCTTCGTGCCGCTGAACCTCATCCAGGTACAAGGCTATTCCACGACGGCCGCGGGCGCCGCGCTGCTGCCGCTCATTCTCCTGATGGCCGGGCTCTCACGCTGGTCGGGAGGGTTGATCGACCGTTACGGGGCAAAGACGCCGCTCGTCATTGGGCCGACTATCGCCGCCGCCGGCTTCGCGCTCTTCGCCCTGCCCTCCGTCGGAGGGAGCTATTGGGTCACATTTTTCCCGGCCGCGGTGGTGCTCGGGCTTGGCATGTCGATCAGCGTTGCACCCCTGACAACCACGGTCATGAACGCCGTGGACGTAGGTTTTGCGGGCGCCGCCTCGGGGATCAACAACGCGGCATCTCGCGTTGCGTCACTGCTCGCCGTTGCATTGTTCGGTCTGATCATGGTGTCGAGCTTCAACAGCACCCTGCACAGCCGGCTCGCGAACGCCGGCCTGGCTCCCGATGTCGTCGAGGCGGTGGAGCAGCAACGCAGCAAGCTCGCGGCCATCCAACTGCCGGCGAACATGGATGTTCACGCTGCGACGGTGGCAAGGCGCGCCATCGAGGACGCGTTCGTCTCGGGGTTCCGATGGACGATGTTGATTTCGGCGGCGCTCGCGCTGGCAAGCGCGGCGACTGCGTGGCTCCTGATCGAAAACGCGGGTCAACGGCCGCGCGTAATGGATCCATAAGCGCCAGCTCGAGGGCCCGCTTGGAGCGATGACGGTCCCGCCGAGGACAAGGCACCTACGGAACGATCTGTTCCGCCTGGGTCACCCCCGCGGTCTTGGCCGACTTTCGCCGCCGCCACCATCTGACGAGAAAATAAGCGGCGATGGCGAGCACGCCGGCCGCGATTGCGATCCTGCCGGACGCGTGGAGGAACACGAGAATCCGATCGATCTGGTCGCGGAACACCACTCCGATGCCCAGATAAAGCGCCGTCCACAACGCTGCGCCGAGCCCGCTGAAGAGCAGAAACGGCATCGGCCCGACTTTTTCAGCGCCGGCGAGGGAGGGGGCGAGCGTCCTGACGCCCGGAATGAACTCGGCGACGACCAGCAGCGACGCGCCCCAGCGCTCGAAGTGGCCATCGGTCTTGCGTATGCGCGAGTTCGGTGAAATCGAGAATCGGCACACGGCGTCCATCGCCTGCCGGCCATAGCGTCTGCCTACGACATACAGCACGATCTTTCCGATCATGCATGCGACCCAGGCGAGAGCGGCAACCGTCGGCAGCGATGCTCTCCCGTCCGTGGCCAGCGCGCCGGCGACGATGAGCAGCGGACCCGATGGAATCGGCGGACCCATCTGCTCCAGGAAAACGGAGCCGAACACCAACGGTAGACCGTACGTCTCGAAAAGCGCGCCTAGCTGGTCCATCTATAGGCCGACCTTACGCGCTCGCCGGCGGCCGTCCGTGCAATCCCGCGAGCGGCGCACGGCGCAGAAACGCCGAGTCGCGGCCGAGGATCAGGCGCACGAGATCTTCCAGCATCGGTTCCTCGATCGCGTTGCTGTGAAATTCCAGTGCGACGCGATCAAGCCGGTCGACGTTGAATAGCGTCACCGTCACGATGCCGGTTTGATAGTCGACGCGAAACGTGACCGCGGCCGGTATCGCCGGCGGCACCGAAATCGCGCACTTGCGCACGTTGCCGCCGGAGTCTTCGACGCGTCGGCTCGCGTAGTGCAGCCCGGCGTCGTCGAGGGCCTTTTCCGTCAGCGCGACATTTCCAGGAGCGACGTCGAGGGAAATCGGCTTGGAGGCCGAGACCTCGTAGTAGAGGTTGATCTCATCGAGCACGGGGAAACCGACGATGCGGCGTTCGTGCTGGCCGACGGACCCATGATCGAATCGCGGCGACTCGAACGCGAGGCCGTGCCCCAGGTCGAATCGGTGATCGATGGCCGGCTTGAGTCCATCGAGGTAGGTGACCGCTTTTTCGAGCCAGCGAAATGCCTTCCGCATGCGGGCATCGATGTCCTTGAAACCCTCGACGTCGGAATGATCATTCGTCGACTTGCGTGCCGCCTCATATTGAGTGCGTAGTTCGTCGAGCAGTGAGGTTCGGTCTGGCATCGCCGTGTCTCCGGAATTTCAGTGCCTTCCTACTGGAGGAACGCGACCAGCGCCGCGATCGTCTCGTCCTGGTTCTCTTCCATGATCCAATGCCCGGTGTTCTTGAGGACAATGGTCGTGGCGTCCGAGGCAACGAGCTTCGCCTGGGCGGCGAGCGGGGTTCCGTTGGCTTTTTCGCCCCCGATCGACAGGACCGGCATGGTGAGCTTGGTCTTGGCGAGCTCCGCAAAATCGGTCGCCGTCTTCGGGAACGAAGCGAAATACGCAAATCCTGCCGCCATCCGGCCCGGACGCGCGTACGCCTTCGTGTATGCCTGCCGGTCCGCCTCGGGAATCGAATGGGTCTTGTCTGCCGCGAAGTCATTCCAGAAGTGCTCGAAGAAGATGCGTTCGCGTCCTTTCACCAGCGCCTCCGGCGTCGCGCCGTAGAAACGGAAGTGCCAGATTCCGGGATTGTTGTAGATCGCTTCCCAGCCCGCGACACCGGGCAGGAACGCGTCCATGAGCGCGAGTTTTTCGACTTCCTGCGGATACAGGGCCGCGTAGCCGTAGGCGACCATGAGCCCGATGTCGTGCCCGACCACACGCACCTTCGAGTAGCCCAGCGAGCGCATCGCAGCGTGGATGCGCTCTGCCGATGTCTTCATATCGATCCCCGTCGCCGGTATCGACGAGTTGCCGATGCCAGGCAGATCGGGGGCGATCACGGTAAATTTAGGCGCCAGAACTTTCGCCAATGGCTTCCACATGAGCGACGTCTCGGCGTACCCGTGGATCAAAAGGACCGGCGGTCCGCTTCCGCCCACCGTCACGCTAACGGTGCCGCCATCGACGGCCACGGATTGGGTCCTGAATCCGGGTCCGAAATCGGCGGCGCTCGCAGGCGCCATGCCGAGCTGGATCGCAACGGAGTCAATCGCAAGCAAAAGCAAAGCGCGAAGAACCGCATGACGAAACATGGGGGAGCTCCTGAGAGTTGCCGGTGGAGTCGCGGTCGGGAAATTTCGGGCGGACGCGCGCGTCACGTGCCGAGCCTCGCCTTCAATCCTTCGGGCCGCAGATTGTCGTAGACCTCGAAAGGCTGATGGATCCACGGGTTGTCGGCGAGATGGTCGACGTAGTAGTCCGGCTTGAAGACCGAATGTGCCTTGTACCAGACGACCGCAGTGCGGATGTCCGTCATGTGCGGAAAGCGCAGCGGCAACTCCTTGTAGACCGCAGCCAGGGTATGACCCGAGTCGACCATGTCATCGACCAGCAGCACGCGGTCGCCGAGCCGCGGCGCGGTCATCGTCATGTGCTCGGCGATGATCAGTTCGCCGCGCGTAGTTCCTCCATCCGCGGCGTAGGAGTGCGTCGACAAGATCGCGAGCGGCAGTTCGTAGATACGCGAAAGAACGTCGCCCACGCGCAAGCCGCCGCGCGCGATGCAGATGATCTGGTTGAAGCGCCACCCCGACTCGTAGACCTGCAGCGCGAGGCGTTCGACCAGCGTGTTGTACTCGTCCCAGCTGACGTGGAGGCTCATGGTCCAGGGCGTGCTGCGATGGTGGCGCTATCGTGGCTCAATGAAACGGATGATGCATCAGAATCGTCTCGTCGCGCTCGGGCCCGGTCGAAACCATCGCGATGGGCACTCCGGCAAGCTGCTCGATCCGGCGCAGATAGGCGCGCGCGTTGTGCGGCAGGTCGTCGAAGCGCTTGACGCCGAAGGTGTTCTGGTCCCATCCCGGCAGCTCCTCGTAGACCGGGTGGCATTCGGCGACGGCTTCGGCGCCGGTCGGCAGCAAGTCGATCCTCGCGCCGTCTGTCGTGTATCCGGTGCAGATCCGGATGGGTCCGATCCCGTCGAGCACGTCGAGCTTGGTGATGCACAAGCCGTCGACGCCGTTGAGCTGCAGCGAGCGCTTGAGCGCCGGAAGATCGAGCCAGCCGCAACGCCGAGGTCTGCCGGTCACCGAGCCGAATTCATTGCCCCGTTTCGCGAGCGTTGCGCCAGTCGCGTCGGTCAACTCTGTCGGGAAGGGTCCGGTGCCGACGCGCGTGGTGTACGCCTTGACGATCCCGAGCACATAGTCGAGTAGCTGCGGGCCGATGCCGCACCCCGGCGCCGCCGCGCCGGCAAGACAGTTCGACGAGGTGACATAGGGATAGGTGCCGTGGTCGATGTCCAGCAGGGCACCCTGCGCTCCCTCGAACAGCAGCGAATCGCCGCGGTGGCGTGCGTCCTGGATGAGCGCCGCCACGTCGGCGATCATCGGTTTCATTTGCGGCGCGAGCGCCATGACTTCATCCAGTGTCTCCCGGAACGAAACCGGCTCGCGCTTGTGGTATTGAGTGAGGACGAAGTTGTGGTATTCGAGCAGCGGCTCGAGCTTGGCGGCGAAGCGGTCCGGGTGAAACATGTCCTGGACGCGCAGCGCGCGCCGCGCAATCTTGTCTTCATAGGCGGGTCCTATGCCGCGACCGGTGGTGCCGATCTTGGTCTCGCCCATCGATGCCTCGCGCGCCTGGTCGAGCGCGACATGGTGCGGCAGCACGAGAGGGCAGGCCGGCGAGATCGAGAGGCGCCTGCGCACCTCGATGCCAGCCGATTCGAGCTCTGCGATCTCCTGGAGCAACGCCGTCGGCGACAGCACGACGCCGTTGCCGATATAGACACGCACATCGGGACGGAGAATGCCCGACGGGATCAACCGCAGGACGGTCTTCCTGTCGCCGATCACGAGCGTGTGACCGGCGTTATGACCGCCCTGAAAGCGCACCACGCCTTGGGCGTGCTCGGTCAGCCAGTCGACGACCTTTCCCTTGCCTTCGTCACCCCACTGGGTGCCGATGACGACCACGTTCTTGCCCATAGCGCTCCGTAGCCTGGCGTGAGTGTCGCTGACGCTTACTGCTCGCGCGCGACCAGGGCCGCGAGCTGACGCAAATCGAGTGTGAAGCCGGTCGCCGGCCGCGCGCGGCCGAAGGCTTTGCCGATGCCGTCATAGCGCTCTCCGCGTCCGATGGCGTTGGCTTCGCCGCCGGTGAAGACCGAAAAGCTGGCGCCGGTCTGGTAGTGATAGCCGCGCAGGTCCGCGAGGTCGACATGAACCGCGTCGACGCTCGGGACCGCGGATCGCGCAAGCGCGGTCAGCGCGGAAAGCGCTGCGTCGATGGACGGGATGTCGGGTAGCTGCTCGCGGGCTGCCGCCAGCACCTCGTCCGCGGGACCGTAAAGGGTCGGCAGCGCCATGAACGCGTCGCGCCACGCCGCAGGCAAGCGCGAGGTGAGTTCGGCGATCACCGGTACATCCTTGGTTCGCAGCGCCGTGAACAGCTCCGTGTCGGCGCTGTTGCCGGCGATGTGCGCGCTGTTGGCGAGCGCGCGATATACGCCGACGTGGCCGAGGTCCAGGTGCAGGCGCACGCACGCCGGTGAGCACGAGCGATGAGAGCAACAGGCCCAGTACTTCGCAATCGGCGCCGATCTCGGCGTCGCCGTAGAGCTCGGCGCCGATCTGCAGGACCTCGCGCGTCCGCGCGAGCCCCGGTGCGACAGTGCGCAGGACGCTGCCGGCGTAGCAGAGGCGCGTCACGCCCGGCTCGTTCAAAAGGTGCGCGTCGATGCGCGCGACCTGCGGCGTGATGTCGGCGCGCACGCCGAGAAGCCGTCCGGAAAGCGGATCGATCACCTTGAAGGTCTGAAGCTCGAGATCGTGCCCGGTTCCGGTGAGCAGCGACTCGAGATGCTCGACCAGCGGCGGCTGCACGAGCCGGTATCCGTTGGCGCGGAAGTGATCGATCAGCGTCCGTCGCAGATGCTCGATGGCCTCGGCCTCGGGCGGCAGAATGTCCTCGATGTATTCCGGCAGTACCCAGTTACGCATGGACGACGATCAAGTTACAGCACCGCGATCAAGGTCAGGACGCCGATGGCGATCGCAATCAGTCCGATAAAGCGAAGCTGCCCGTCGGATAACTCGGTCAGACGTCGAAACGCCTCGCGCCAGGCGCGCGGTGCGACCAGGGGCAAGACGCCCTCGAGCACGAGCACCAGGGCGCAAGCCGCCAGCAGACTTTCCGGCACCGCGCTCTCCCCAGTCGACGCTTACTTGTTGGGGCGGCTCTGCGCAGGCCGGCCGCCGCCCGACTGCTTCAGATACTGGAAGAAATCAGAGCTTGGGTCGAGCACCATGACGTCGCTCTTGTTCTTGAACGTCGCCTTGTAGGCCTCGAGGCTGCGGTAGAACGCGTAGAACTCCGGATTCTGGCCATACGCGGCGGCGTAGATCGCGGACGCCTTGGCGTCGCCTTCTCCCTTGGTCTTTTGCGCCTTGTTGTACGCGTCGGCGAGGATCACGTCGCGCTGGCGCTCCGCGTCTGCGCGGATCTTCTCCGACTCGGCGCCGCCCTGCGACCGCAATTCATTGGCCACGCGCTTGCGCTCGGACTCCATGCGCTGATAGACCTGCGCCAGCACTTCGTCCGGCAGCTCGACGCGGCGCATTCTCACGTCGACGATCTCGACGCCGATCGTGCGCGCCTCGGCGTCGGCCTTCAGCCGCGTCTCGCTCATGATCGCGTTGCGCTCGGTCGAGATCGTCTCGTGGATGGTGCGCTTGTTGATCTCCTGCGCGAGGTTGGCGCGGATCGTCTGACCCAGGCGCGTCTTGGCGGCTTCCTCGTCGCCGGTCACGCTCTGGTAATACTTGCGCACGTCGACGATGCGCCAGTAGGCGATGAAGTCGACCCGCAGAGGCTTCTTTTCCGAGGTCGTGATGCGCGCGGGCTCGGGAGCGTCGAGGGTCAGGATGCGGCGATCGTAGAACTTGATGTTCTGCACCAGCGGCACCTTGAAATACAGGCCCGCCTCGGTCTTGGCGTCGATGAATTCGCCGAGCTGGAACTTGATCGCATATTGCTTCTGGTCGACCGTGTACAGCGACTGCGAAAGCACCAGCACGAAGGCGACCACCAGCGCGAGAATCGGCACGGCCGTTTTCATCGCAGCTCCCGATCGCGGCTTCGCGGAAGGTCGCGGCTATGGGTGGGGTCCAGCGTCACGGAAGCCTCCGGCGTCGCGGGCGCTGCCGCGCGCATCCGCGCCGGCCGCCGGCGCCGGCGCTCGAGGCCTGCGACTGCCTCAGGAGCTGATCGAGGGGCAGATACAGGAGGCTGTTGCCGTTCTTCTGATCGATCAGCACCTTGCTCGAATTGCCGAGCACCGACTGCATCATGTCGAGATAGAGCCGCTCGCGTGTAACGGCCGGCGCCTTGTTGTACTCGACCAGCACCTGCCTGAAGCGGCTCGCGTCGCCTTCCGCTCGTTGCACCACGCTTGCGTTGTAGCCGTCCGCCTCCTGCAGCAGGCGCGACGCCATGCCGCGCGCGAGCGGGACGACATTGTTCGCGTAGGCCTGGCCCTCGTTCTTTTGACGCTCGAGGTCCTGGCTCGCCTTGACCGCGTCATCGAACGCCGCCTGCACCTGCTCCGGCGGCTGGGTGTTCTGCAGCGTCACTTTCCGGACGAAGACGCCGGTGCCGTAGCGGTCGAGCATGATCTGCATCAGCTTTTCGGTCTCGGTCGCGATCTCGGCGCGTCCTTCGTAGAGCACGAAGTCCATCTTGTTGCGGCCGACGACCTCGCTGATGGCGGTCGCCGCGACCTGCGCGACGATCTCCTCGGGCTTGCGCGCGTTGAAGACAAAGTCCGCGGCGTTCTTCAGGTCGTACTGAACCGCGAACTGGATGTCGATGATGTTCTCGTCATCGGTGAGCATCAGCGATTCGCGCGCGATCTTGTTCTTGGGATTGTTGTTGCGGTAGCCGATCTCGACCGTCTTCACCTGGGAGAAGTCGACGATCTCGACCGACTCGATCGGGAACGGAAGGTGCCATCGCGGGCCGGGCAGCGTCGTCTCGGTGAAGCGTCCGAAGTGCGTCACGACGCCGCGGCGGCCTTCGTCGACGATATAGAACCCGCTCGCGAGCCAGACGATCAGCACCAGCGCGACGAGCATGCCGGCGCCGCCGATGGGCAGCGAGCGGCGCGGAGGACCGCCGTCGCCCGGAGGCGTCGTGCGCCCGAACAGCTCGGAGACGCGGCGGCTGACGTTGCGCCAGATCTCGTCGAGATCCGGCGGGCCGCTGCGGCCGCGCTTACCCCATTGCGGATCGTTGAGTGACATGGGACGAGTGCCTTGCGGCGGGCTTGGGCGCGGTGGAAGGTCTTGTCGGGAGGTCTGGAGCCGCGTCAGGCGGTCGCCGCCCCAACCATGGGACGGGGGAACCGCTCTGCCAGCGCGGCGCGCAATTCGGGCACGCCCGCGCCGGTCAGCGCGCTCAGACGAACAGAGGCAATTTTACCATATTCGTCGCGTTCGACTCCGGGCGGAAGCTCACCAATATCGCACTTGTTGAGCACGAGGATGCGCGGCACCGCGTCGGCGCCGATCTCGGTCAGCACCGCGTCCACGGCAGCGATCTGCCGCTCGCGATCGGGATGGGCTGCGTCGATGACATGCAGCAGCAGGTCGGCATCGACAGTTTCCTTCAAGGTGCCTCGAAAGGCCGCCACGAGATCGTGCGGGAGGTCCTTGATGAAGCCCACCGTATCCGAGACGACGATGGGTTGCGCCGACCGCAATTCCAGGCGCCGCAACGTCGTGTCGAGCGTCGCGAAGAGCTGGTTCGCGGCGTAGCGCTCGGCGCCGGTCAGGCGATTGAACAGGGTCGACTTGCCGGCATTGGTATAGCCGACCAGCGCGACGTTGCGAACCTCGGCGCGCCGCCGCGCGCGGCGCTGGGTCTCGTGCTGGCGGGCGACGTGCTGCAGCCGGTCCTTGAGCAGCTTGACGCGCTGACCGATCAGTCGGCGGTCGGTCTCGAGCTGCGTCTCACCCGGCCCGCGCAAGCCTATGCCGCCCTTCTGCCGTTCAAGGTGGGTCCATCCGCGAACGAGGCGGGTCGACAGGTGAGCGAGCTGCGCGAGCTCGACCTGAAGCTGGCCCTCGGAGCTTTGTGCGCGCTGCGCGAAGATGTCCAGGATGAGCGTCACGCGATCGACCACGCGGCAGTCGAGCGCTTGTTCGAGATTGCGCTGCTGCGCCCCTGACAGCGAGTGATCGAAGATGACGATGTCGGCGCCGCTTTCGACGCGGCGGGCGGCGATCTCGTCGACTTTGCCGCTACCGGCGAAGAGCGCGGGATCCGGCTTCGCGCGGCGGGCGGTGACGACGCCGGTGACGGTGGCGCCCGCTGACAGCGCGAGGGCCCGAAGCTCCTCGAGGCGCTCGGCAAGGTTGCCTTCACCGAAGTCGATCTCGACCAGCAGCGCCCGGTCGCCCCCCTCGGGACGCTCAAGCACGCGCACGCTCCAGCCGGCCGCGAATCATGCGGCGAACGCCAGCGTCGAAATGCAGACGCACGCGAACCCGCCGGCCCGATGAAGGGCCAGCCGGCGTGGCTGCCTCGAACGGCTAATCAGGCTTCGCGATCGTTTTCGTGCGGCGGCATCGTGATCGCGCGCGCCGGAACGACCGTCGAGATGGCGTGCTTGTACACCATCTGCGTGACCGTGTTCTTCAGAAGGACGACGTACTGGTCGAAGGACTCGATCTGACCCTGGAGCTTGATGCCGTTCACGAGATAGATCGAAACCTGAACGTGTTCCTTGCGAAGGGTATTCAGGAAGGGGTCTTGTAGCATTTGCCCTTTGTTGCTCATTGTTGTTGCTCCACTTATGGTTGGAAGCTTCGAAACGGCTGCTTTTGCCCGGACCGAGTCGCTTGCCGCCGGCACGAGCCGGGGGCATCGGAACCAGGACTCCGGCCTCGGCGCTGTGGGTTCGTACAGGCGCTTGGCCGGACACTCGGTGCTATTTGGAACGGCGGGGCTTGCGACGGCCGGCAGACCCCGCGTACGGGTTGGCGCCGGTCTTGAATTGTATCCTAAGCGGCGTTCCCTGCAGTTTGAACACGTCGACGAAGAAATGTTCCAGGAAGCGCTTGTATGTCTGGGGAATGGCTCCCAGAGCCGATCCGTGGATGACGATGACCGGCGGGTTCATGCCGCCCTGATGGGCATAGCGCATCTTCGGCCGCACCATGCCCGCGCGCGGTGGCTGCTGCTGGGCGACCGCATCGGCAAGCGCACGGGTCAGCTTCGGCGTCGGCAGCTTGGACATGGCCGCCGCGTACGCGCCATCGACCGAGCGCATCAGCGGCGCGATGCCCTTGCCGTCGCGCGCTGAAATGGTGTGCATCTTGGCGAAGGCGAGAAAGCCGAGCTTGCGCCCGAGCTCACGCTTGATCTCCGCGCGCGCGTCGGCGCCGATGTCGTCCCATTTGTTGACCGCGATAACCAGCGCCCGGCCAGCGTCGAGAATGTGGCCGGCGATGTGCGCGTCCTGCTCCGAGATTTCCGCCTGCGCGTCGAGCAGCAGCACGACGACGTTGGCGTCCTCGATCGCCTGCATGGTCTTGATGACCGAGAATTTCTCGATGGCCTCCCAGACCTTGCCCCGGCGGCGCACGCCCGCCGTGTCGATCAGCGTGTATTGGCGCCCGCCGCGATCGAAGTCGAGGTAGAGCGCGTCGCGCGTGGTTCCCGGCTCGTCGAAGGCGATGACACGCTCTTCGCCGAGCAGCGTGTTGACCAGGGTCGATTTGCCGACGTTCGGCCTGCCGACGATGGCGACCTTGACCCGCGAGCTGTCGTCGGCCGCGGGATTGTCGTCCGCGCTCGGCGCGGGGCATCGCGCAAGCGCGATGCTCGACGAGGTCGCGCACGTTCTCGCCATGCGCCGACGAGATCGGCAGCGGATCGCCGAGCGCGAGCTCGTGGAATTCGGCCGTCACGCGCTCCGGCGCGAGACCTTCCGACTTGTTGACCGCGAGCACGACCGGGCGGCCCGAGCGCCGCAGCAGGTCGGCGATCGTCTTGTCCTGCGCGGTCAGGCCCTCGCGGCCGTCGACCAGGAAAATGACCACGTCGCTCTCGGCGATCGCCTGACGCGTCTGCTTGGCCATCGCGTGCATGATGCCGCTCTTGACCTTGGGCTCGAAACCGCCGGTGTCGACTACCAAGATAGGGGCGATCGGCGCCGCGGCCGCGCCCGAAATGGCGATCGCGCGTCAGGCCGGGAAAATCCGCCACCAGCGCATCGCGCGATTGGGTCAGGCGGTTGAAGAGCGTCGACTTGCCGACATTGGGTCGACCGACGAGCACAAGCGTTGGAAGCATCGGTCGTTGTGGGGCGAGTCGGCCGCGATGGCCCGATGGGAGAAGCGTCGGCGCTAACGCGCGACGCTGGCGCTGATCAGCGTGCCGTTGGCCGACTGCCAGATGGCGGCGTTGCCGACCGCTTCGGGTTGCGACAGCGCGGCGGCGCCGTCGGTCGCGACTCGGCCGATCAGCGTGCCATCGTCCGGGTCGAGCAGATGCAGGTAACCCTCGGCATCGACGACTCCGACCGTGTCGCCAACCTTGACCGGCCCGCTGGGAAAGCGCGGTGCCAGAAGGTCCTGTTTCCAGATGGACGCGCCGGTCGTCTTGTCGAGCGCCTGGATCGAGCCCTTGTCGTCGGTGATGTAGAGATAGCGTTCATCGACAGCGATGCCGCCGAGGCTGGAAAAGTCGCGCGACCAGATCAGCGTGCCGCGCGCGAGCTCGAAACAGGCAACGCGTCCCTGGAAGGCGGCGGCGCACACTTGCTTCTGGTCGACGACGGGAGCGCTGGTCACATCGGCAATGCGTTCGAGCTCCGTCGCACCCTTGGGGGTTGCGACGCTCGCGTCCCAACCGAGTAGCGCCAGTCCCCAGATCGATTGCGAGCAGCTTGCCACCCGGTGTGCCGGTGAAAAGGGCGCCCCGGCTGGTGTTGCCTCCGGCGAAGCGGCGCACCGTGAGCGCCGGAAGGGTCCGCTGATACAGCCACTTCTGGCTGCCGTCGGTCTCCGATAGCGCGTAGATGCGCCCGTCGAGGGTCCAGACGACGATCTTTCCTTCGGCGGCCTCGGGTGGGCCCGCCACCTCCGTCGAGACTTTCACGTTCCACAGGGGCTTGCCCGTGGAATCGAAAGCAAAAACGTCGCCCTTGGCGGTGCCGACCGCAACCACCGTCGCGCTCGCCCCGACCCCGGCGGAGAGCGGCTTCTCGGTTTTGATGCGCCAATTCTGCCGCCCGGTGGCGGGGTCGACGCTGATGATCGTCCCGTCAGGCGCGGCCGCGTAAATCGCGTCGGGACGCAGCGCCGGGGAGAAGCTCTCGCCGCCTTTTGCGCCCAGCGCCACCCGCCAGTCGACCTTGGCTGTGACCTTGGCCGTGAAGGCAGGCAGCGGCCCCGGCTTTGCCGGCGAGCGGCCAATGCCGATCCAGGAAAGATTCGGCGGTGGTATCGACGGGAACGACGGCATCCACGACGGCATCGATTGGCATCCACCCAGCGCCATCGCGGCCAGCATGAAAAGGGTTCGGGACTTGCGCGTCATTCCGCGCCGCCCAATGCGTCGAACTTCACCTGAACGAACGCGCGATAGGGCGACTGGGGATCGATCTTGGCCAGCGCGATTGTGTATGCAGCCTTTGCTTCGGCATTCTTCCCCTGCGCGGCAAGAATGTCGCCCTTCAAATCGGCGAAGACACCCGTGAACGCGTCGTCGGTTTTGACGTCGAGCATCTTGAGCGCGTCGTCGTATTGCTTTTCGTCGAGCATCGCCTGAGCCAGGCGGAAGCGCGCGACTGTCTTCAAATCGTCCTCGGACGCGTGGTCGACGACCCACTGAAGCTGCGCACGCGCGCCGGCCTTGTCGCCGCTGTCGTAGAGGAGCTTGGCGTACAGCAAGGCCGCGCGCGGCGCGTACGCTGTGCCGCCGAAGCGGTCGACGATCTGCGTGGCCGGCTCCTTGGCCTTGGCTGCGTCATTGGCTCTCGCGGCCTGGCTCACCGCCTGGTAGAGCACGCTCGCCTGCTCCGCCTGCGTGCGCTGGTACCAGCGCCAGCCCTGCACGCCGATGACCACCAGGGCAACAACGACGACAGCTGCGCTGACGTATTTGGAGTTTTGCGCCCACCACGCCTTGAGGTCGTCGAGTTTTTCCTGTTCTTCGAGATCGTAGACTGCCATCTTTGATTCCTAGGTTTGAATAGCCGCGGAGCGCTTCAGGCGTCTCCGACAAGGCAAGAAATGAGTTCGAGGCTCCGCGCCTCTTCAATGCTTCGCGGAGTCCACAACCGTGCCGATGCGCTTCGCCAGATCGCCCGGAGCCAGCGCAACCTGGGCGCCGGTTTCGCGCAGCGGCTTGACGGAGACGACGTTGGCGGCGGCCTCGTCGTCGCCGACGATCAGCGCGTAGCGCGCGCCGCTTGCGTCGGCGCGCCGCATTTGCGATCCGAAGTTGCCGCCGCCGGCATGAACGACGATCGCGAGGCCCGCGTCGCGAAGATTCTCGGCGACCGAATTGGCCAGTCGCGTTGCGCGCTCGCCGACGTGAACGACGTAGGCGTCGGGCGCATCGTTACTCGCACGACCGGCAGTCCTGCATCAGCATGAGCACCCGTTCGATGCCGATCGCGAAGCCGCACGCGGGTGTCGGTTTTCCGCCGAGCTGCGCGAAGAGTCCGTCATAGCGGCCGCCGCCGCCGATCGTGCCCTGCGCGCCAAGTCGGTCCGTCATCCATTCGAACACGGTGCGGTTGTAGTAATCGAGGCCGCGCACGAGACGATGATTGACGGTGAAAGCGATCCCGGAGTCGTCGAGCAGCTGCTGCACGCCGTCGAAGTGCGTCCGCGTTGCGCTCCCGAGTCGATCGAGCAGGCGCGGAGCGCCGTCAATCAGGGATTGCATCGTGGGATTCTTGCTGTCGAGGATGCGCAAGGGATTGGTGTGCAGACGCCGCTGCGAATCCGCGTCGAGGGCGTCGGAGTGCGCACCGAAGTACTCGACCAGCTCGGCACGGTGCGCTCGGCGCTCCTCGGCGTCGCCGATGGAGTTGATGTGCAGCACCACGCCATCGAGGCCAAGCTCGCGCCAGAGACGGCTCAGCATGACCATGTGCTCGACATCGACGTCGGGTCCCTCGAATCCGAGCGCTTCGACGTCGAACTGATGGAACTGTCGATAGCGCCCCCTTTGCGGGCGCTCGTGTCGGAACATCGGCCCGGTGGTCCAGACGCGCTGCGGACGCTCGTAGATGAGGCTGTGCTGGATGGCCGCGCGGACGATGCCGGCGGTCGCCTCCGGCCGTAACGTCAGGCTCTCGCCGTTCAGCCGGTCGTCAAAGGTGTACATCTCTCTTTCGACGACGTCGGTGACTTCGCCGATCGCGCGCGCGAACAAGGGCGTGACCTCGACCAGCGGCACCTGCATGTAGCGGTAGCCGTACTGCCTCACGACATCGCGCACGGCGGCGTCGAAGCGCAGCCACGACGCCGCCGCGTCGGGCAGCACGTCGTTCATGCCGCGGACGGCCTGAAGTGTTCCCGCCATCGGACTAGGCGACCGAGCCGGCGGCGACGGTTCCGGCGGCGCCCTCGAGGTCCGGCAAGCGCGGCTCGCTCATGCGGGTCATCGGGACGTCAAAGCTTTCGAGAGCGCTCATCGGCATCGGCAAACGTGAGAAGACTATCGAAGCGTAAGCCGGGCGACGTTTTGCCGCGTATACGGCAGAAGGTCGATGGGCTTCCCGCGGTATGCCACTGTCACCACGTGCGCGTTCCCGAGGATGATATCGAACGGCGGCGTCCCCTTGATCGGCTCGACGGATCCCGGTGCCATCAGCCGGGACACGACGATCTGCCCGGTAGCATCGCGCACTTCGGTCCACGATGGACCCTGGTAGGTGATGACCAGAGGAGCGTTCTCCGACACGTCGGCGGCAGGCGCGACGCTTGCGTCCGGAGTTGCGAGCGGTGTCGCGTCGGTGTTGGCGGCCACTGACTCGGGGGCAGCGGGTTGAGGTTGAGCGGGCGAGATGCTCGCGAGCGGATTGGAGAGCGTCATCGACGAAGCCGCTGTCGCCGGCGCCGCGGTCGAGTCCTGCGCGTGACGGTCCGCGATGCTCGCGGCCGGGCGCACGGGTTCGATGTTGCTGAGGCCCCCGCGATACCACTCGTACGCCGCGGCGCCGACGATGCATCCGATGAGAATCAGCGGGATCAGCCACCGGCCGAATCCTGCCTTGGGCGCCGACGAGCTCGGCAGCTCGGCCATCATCGTGCCGGTCGAATGGAGGGTCGGCGACTCCAGCGCCGGCGCCTGCGCGGCATCGGGCAAATGCGCGAGAAGGTCTCCCGCGTCAAGGTGCAGCAAGCGCGCGTAGTTGCGTACGAAGCCTCGGCTGAAGGTTCGTCCCGGCAAGTCGCCGAAGCTCTCATCCTCGAGCGCCTTGACCTGACGCGGCGCGAGTTTCAGTTGCTGAGCCACCTGGTCGAGCGAGAGGCCCGCTGCCTCGCGCGCGGCCCTGAGGCGCGCGCCGGGGCCGGCGGACGCCGCAGGCGGCGCCGCGCCGGTGTCCATCGGCACGTGCTCCTCGGTTGCCGTCACTCGCAAGCCTCGCTGGTGATGGCTCTGGTTTCGGCGGATTCGGGATAGCGATTGCGCAGTTGCGAAACGTACGACAACTCGGCCTGGCTGTCGCCAAGCTTGCGCTCGATGCAGACTCCCAGATAAAGCGCGTCGGGCGGGGGCGAGTTCGTTTGCACGACGGGCCTCATCCACTGCCGCGCTTCCTCGTACCGCGCCTCCTTGTACGCGATCAGCGCGAGTCCGTAGCTCGCCAGCGCATTGCCGGGCTGCGCTGCCAGCGCGCGCTTGAAGTACGCGTCGGCGGCGCGGATGTCGCCGATGGTCTGTGCACAACGCCCTGCATTAACCAGCGCGATCTCGGGCGTGCGATAAAGCGTGTTGCTCACGGCGATCTCGAACTGCGCCAGCGCCTCGCGTTCACGCTTGTGCTGGCACAGGTACCAGCCCCAGTTGTGGTGGAAGTCCGAATCGGCGGGTGCGAGCTGGAGCGCGCGCTGGAAGCTTTGCTCGGCCTTGCGGTCGTCTCCGAGCACTGCATAAACCAGCCCGTAAGTGTTGTACGCCGGCGCGTAGTTGGCGTCCGCGGCGACCGCCAGGTTGAGCTCCTCGATCGCGATCGCCATTTGCCCGCGCTCGTAGTAGCCGCCGGCGAGCTCGGTATGCATGCGAGCCCTCTCCACCGGGCTTGCCATCTGCTGAGGCGGCGGCGTGGGCGTCGGCGGCGGCGCCTCCGGTGTCTTCGGCGAGCTGCTGCAGCCGCCGAGCAAGGACAGCACGAGCATTGTCGTCAATGCGCGCGACCTACGATTGCTGATCGCCATGGCTCAGGTCCTCGCGACGGGTTGAATGCGGTGGAGGCGACGCTTGGTCCTGTCGTGGACCTGGCCGGCAAGCTGACCGCATGCGGCATCGATATCGTCGCCGCGAGTCTTGCGTATGGTCGCGACCAATCCCGCGTCCTGGAGCACGCGCTGAAACGCGACGATGCGGTTGCGCGAGCTGGTCCGGTACTCGGTGTTCGGGAAAGGGTTGAAGGGGATCAGGTTGAACTTGCACGGCACGTCGCGCACCAGCGCGGCAAGCTCGCGCGCCTGATCCGGCCCATCGTTGATGTGATCGAGCATCACGTATTCGAATGTCACGAAGTCGCGCGGGGCACGCTCGATGTAGCGCACGCACGCGGCAAGGAGCGACGCGATCGGATACTTGCGGTTGATGGGCACGAGCTGGTCGCGAAGCGCATCGTTGGGCGCGTGCAGGCTCACCGCGAGAGCGACCGGACAATCGTCGCGCAGCCGGTCGAGCGCCGGCACCATCCCCGAGGTCGACAGCGTGACGCGGCGGCGCGAGAGGCCGTAGGCGTTGTCGTCGAGCATGATGCGCATTGCGGTGACGACATTGTCGTAGTTGGCCAGGGGTTCGCCCATGCCCATCATCACGACGTTGGTGATGGGATGCCTTCCCTGCCGGCTCCATGGCGCCGCAACCTCGCTGGCAATGAGCGCGCGATTTGCCATCCACAGCTGTCCGATGATCTCGGCAACGGACAGATTGCGGTTGAATCCCTGCTTGCCGGTCGAGCAGAACGAGCAGTCGAGCGCGCAGCCGGCCTGCGAAGAAATGCACAGCGTGCCCCTGTCCGTCTCGGGGATGTAAACCGCTTCCACGGCATTGCTGCCGCCGACGTCGAGCAGCCACTTGCGAGTGCCGTCGCCGGCGATCGAGTCACGCACGACGAGCGGCGCCCGGATCTCGGTGTCGGCCACCAGCGCGTCGCGCGTGCTCTTGGCGAGGTCGGTCATCGAGTCGACGCGGTCGGCCAGCGCGTGATGGATCCAGCGCAGGGCCTGCTTGGCGCGAAACGGCTTGTCGCCGCGCGCCGCGAAAAACGCTGACATGCCGGCTTGGTCGAAGTCGAGGAGGTTGGTCATGCGAAAGTTCGTGCCAAGGCTCGCGGCGCCGGCGTGGACAGGAAAGGCATGGCTCCGGTGCTTGGCAATGCAGTCAGGCCTTCGCCGCGCGCATCGTTTCCAGCGCGGGGAAAAAGTAGTCGATTTCGTTGCGCGCGGTCTCCGGCGCGTCGGAGCCATGCACGGCGTTATTGTCGATCGATTCGGCGAAATCGGCGCGTATCGTCCCGGGCGCCGCCTTTTTAGGGTCCGTCGCGCCCATGAGCTCGCGGTTCAGGGCGATCGCGTTCTTGCCTTCGAGCACTTGAATCATCACCGGGCCCGAGATCATGAAATCGACCAGATCGCCGAAGAAGGGACGTTCGCGATGCACCGCATAGAAACCTTCCGCTTCGTCGCGGGAAAGCCAGGTCATTCTGGCCGCGACGATCTTGAGCCCCGCTTTCTCGAAACGAGTATAAATCGCCCCGATGACATTTTTGGCCACCGCATCGGGTTTGATGATGGAAAGGGTGCGTTCTACCGCCATTCTTGCGCTCCGCCGGAATAAATGCGAGGAAATTCAAGATTATATCACGATTCGAGCGCCCGATCCGGGCCGTAAACCCGCCGGGCGAGCATCGCCAAATGCGAGGGCGGGCCTAGAGCCCGCCCGCAGCCATCCCCGGCTGGCGCTGCCAGGTCAGGGCATCATTCCCATCGCGCGCGGCAGCCAGGTCGATAGCCCGGGCCAGTAGGTGACGATGACCAGGAAGACGAGCATCGTGATCAACCAGGGCATCACGGCTTTGGTGAGCTCGGTGATGCCGAGGCGCGAGATGCCGGATGCGACATACAAATTGAGCCCGACGGGCGGGTGGCACAAGCCCACTTCCATGTTGACGTCGATCAGAATGCCCAGGTGCACCGGATTGATGCCGAGGGCGATCGCGGCAGGGTACAGAATCGGCGCCATGATCAGGATGATGGATGACGGCTCCATGAAGTTGCCGGCGATCAACAGCAGGACGTTGGCCAGCAGCAGGAATCCAACCCAGCCCAGGTCCTTGGCAAGGATCCAGTCGGCGAGCGCGTGCGGAATGTTCTCGTTGGTGAGGATGAACGAGAAAAGCGCCGCGTTGGTGATGATGTAGAGCAGCATGGCGCTCATGTTCGCGGATTGCAGAAGGACCTTGCCGGTATCGCGCAGCGGCATCGCCTTGTAGACAAACGCCGAGACGAAGAACGAATAGACCGCGGCGACGGCCGCCGCCTCGGTGGCGGTGAAGATTCCCGAGTAGATGCCGCCGATGATGATGACGACGAGCATCAGGCCCCAGATGCTCTCGCGGAACGCCTTCCATCGCTCGCCCCACGTCGAGCGCTTCATGCGCGCGTAGTTGTTCTTCTTCGCGATGTACCACGTGACGGTGCACAGCATCGTCGTCAGCATGATCCCGGGCAGCAGGCCCGCGACGAACAGCGCGCCGATCGAGGTATTGGTGGCAACGGCGTAGATGACCTTGGGAATCGAGGGCAGCATCAGGATGCCGAGCGAGCCCGCAACGGTGATGACACCCGCTCCGAAGCGCATCGGATAGCCGTGCTTCACCATCTCCGGCAAAACGATCGAGCCGATCGCGACGACGGTCGCCACGCTCGACCCGCACACCAGCGCGAACATCGCGCACGCGACCACGCCAGCCAGCGCCAGTCCGCCGTGAAGATGGCCGATCATCGAAACGGCGAATTGGATCATCCGTTTCGCCACCCCGCCGTAGGTGAGGAAATTGCCGGCCAGGATGAAAAACGGGATCGCCATGATCTCCCATTTCTCGATGCCCGTGAAAAGCTTGAGCGCGATCGACTCGATCGGGACCTGGGTCATGGTGAAGACGAACGTCAGCACCGTGAGCCCGAGCGCGATCGAGATCGGCATGCCCGTGACCATCAACGCGATGAGCAACCCGAAGATGATGACCGAGTTCATCGCCCGTTCTTTGTGGCCGCTGCCTGGGGATGGAGATTGTCGGCGGCTAAGTCCGGCAGCTCGATCCCCTCGACTTTCATGTGGTCGTGATGCGGCAGCTCGCCGGTGCGCCAGAAATTCCACGCGACCTGCAGGAAGCGGAAGCACATCAGCGCCGAGCCGCATGGAATGGCCAGGTACACCAGCCACATCGGCAGCTCCATGTCGGGTGAAGTCTGGTCGGTGTGGGCGAGCTGCCAGACGAAGGTCGCGCCAAACGAGGCGACGACCCCGGTAAAAAACGCGCCCATGAGAAGGCCGAAAATGATGAACTTCGCGCGGGTCTTCTTGTTGAGGTGGTTGATCATCACGTCGACGCCGACGTGGATGCCGGTGCGCACGCCGTACGCCGCTCCGAACTTCGCCATCCACACGAACATGTAGATGCACGCCTCCTGCGCCCACGAAAAGTGAAGGCTCAGGAGCCAGTCCTGCAGCACCGGGATCGGCATGCCGGCCGCGTAGCGGTGTATCACCGCGATGAAGATGATCAGCGTCGCGCCGCCCATGAGCAGCGCGATGAGCCATTCCTCGAGGTGGTCGAGCACTTTCAGCATGCCGTTCCGTTGCGGTGTGTGCGTGCCCTGGATGCAAAAACGCCACTGCGGCGCGGTTGCGCGGCAGTGGCGTCTGTTGTCAGCACACGACGAATTCGTCCGCCGGGTTGCCTCCTATGGCTTGAAACCCGTCGCCTTGTACACCTCGCTGATGATGTCTGCCCCGACGCGGCTCTCCATTTCGCGATGGACCGGTACCATCGCCTTCTTCCACGCCGCCTTGGCGTCGGGCGCAAGCACGATGATCTCGGTCTTGCCTGTTGCCTTGACCGCCGCGAGCGCCTTGTCGTTCTCCTCCTTGGCGATGTCGTTGGCGTACTTGGTCGCGTCCTTCATCGCGCCCTCGAGTATGGTGCGGATGTCGGCCGGCAACCCGTCCCAGAACTTCTTGTTGACGATCACGGCGTACTCGATGACGCCGTGGTCGGTCATGGTCAGGTACTTCTGCACTTCGTTCATCTTTTGGGTGTAGAAGTTCGACGGTGGATTCTCGGTGCCATCGACGACGCCGGTCTGCAGTGCCTGGTAGACCTCGGAGAAGGCCATGACCTGCGGGATGCCTCCGAGCGCTCGAATTTCCGAATCGAGCACCTTCGAGGATTGGATCCGCATCTTGAGACCCTTGACATCGCCGGGAAGCCTGAGCGCCTTGTTGGCGCTGAAATCCTTGAAGCCGTTGTCCCAGTAGGCGAGACCGATGATCCCCTTGGATTCCAGCTTCTGGAACAAGAGCTTTCCGACGGCGCCCTCGGTCACCTTATGCAACTGCGAGAAGTCGTCGAAGATGTACGGAAGGTCGAACACCTCGAACTCGCGCACGCCCAACGGACCGAATTTTGCGACGGAAGGCGCCAATATCTGCACCGAGCCCAGCTGCAGCGCTTCCATCTCCTCGCCATCCTTGTACAGCTGACTGTTCGGGTAGATCTCGATCTTGACGCGGCCCTTGGTGCGTTCTTCGGCCAGCTTCTTGAAGTATTCGGCGCCTTTGCCTTTCGGCGTATCGAGGGCGACCACGTGGCTGAACTTGATGACGATAGGCTGCTGTGCAGATGCGCTGCCGAACGCGAGCGCTGCCGCGGCGGCGAGCGCGATTGAAAATCCAAGCTTCATTGATGCCTCCAGTAAGGACGAGCTTCTGAGTGTTGTTATTAGTTTGCGGGCAATTTAGCCGCGCGTTACGCTCGCTTGTCAATCGGCCTTTGCACGGGCCATTCGGAGCACGGTCGCAGGACGGCGAGCCCGTCGCGCTATCCGTGCAGGATGAACCGGATCCGCATGGTCAGCGCACGGGTCGCCAGCTCAAGAGCCATCCTTTTTCGCCCGCGGCCGCCTGAAACGAGACGTCGACGCCGAGCCCGGGAATGGCAACGAGCGTCGTCGCCACACCACACGAGCGGCAAGCGCCTGGCGTTGCCACACGGTCAGGTTGGACGCGCTGCAGCAGTTTCTTGACGATGTGACGGGGACGATTCAGCGCGAGCCGGATGCGTTCTCCACCTTCGCGCGAACGCACCGTCACCTCGGCCTGCGCGAGCTTCAACGCGGCAATGCCTTCGCTGTCCGCCAGCTCGAACGCGAGGATGCCGCCCGGCAGCTGCAGTTCCGTCGCGCCCTGCCAGCGGACGGCAAACGGCGCGACGGTGGGCGCATGCACGACGACGCGCCCTCGAAAGCAGCCGATCTCGGCGCCGTCGTGCGCGATGCGGGTCCGCGCGTCGCCGGACGCGTCGCGCAACTGCCGCAGCATGTCGGCGAGTCGCGCATCCGTCGGCGGACGCAAGCCCTCGCAGCGAAGGAACCAGCGCAGAAGGTTGGCGGCGCGCGGCGTCGACAGGCCTGCGAGGTGCGCGCGATCGAGTCCCGCGTGATCGATCGCGCTCTCGGCATCGATCGCGGCGAGCTCGTCGAGGAGCGCGCTCGCTTCGGCTTGATGCGACGCCGCTCGCACCAGCGTGGCAGGATATCCGGCAAAGCCTGCGGCCAGCGTCGGGGCGACTTCGCGCCGCAGCAGATTTCGCCGGTGACGCGTGTCGCGCGTTGCTTTCGTCCTCGATCCATTCGAGGTCTCGGCGCTTTGCATAATCCGCCAGCGTTTCGCGCGTGAGCGAGAGCAGCGGACGCAGCAGCGCCGGCGCGCCGCGCCGGAAGGCGGGCATCGCGGACAATCCTCGCGGTCCCGCGCCGCGCAACAGCTGCAGCAGGACGGTTTCCGCCTGATCATCGGCGTGATGCGCCAATGCGACGACGTCGACGGAGCTCGCCATGAGATGCGCGTAGCGTCCCGCCCGCGCGAGAGCCTCGAGGCTTTGACCGGGTCTCCGCGCGATGGTCAGCCGATGCACAGTCAGCGGGACTCCACGCGCTGCGCACTGGTCGACGCAAAAGCGCTCCCAGCGGTCGGCGTTCGGCGACAAGCCGTGGTGGATATGGATTGCCGAGATCTGAATGCGCCTGGCAGCCGCGACGGGGACCGTCGCGTCGAGCAGTACCATCGAATCGATGCCACCCGAGAGTGCGATGCCGAGCTGCGAGTCGGCGGCAACGTGGGCGTCGAGCGCGTCGGCGACCGCGGCACTTACGGCATCGACCGCGCCGTGCGCGTTGTGATCCGCTTCGCGCGTCGCGCCGCGGGCCGATCGAGTCGAGGAGGCATTGGAATCTCCGCTCTCCCGGCGGGAGTGCGGCGTTGTCGGGGGCATTCGAGTGACCGCGGAAACGTTGGCGGCCCGGCACGTCAACCGGCGCTCAACTCCTTGAATTTGCCGTAGCCGAGAATCTTGTCCTCTCGTGCTTCGAGCAGCGTGTCGAGCTGCTGCTCCTGCGCCTGGCGCAGCGCCTCGGTCAGCGCTTTCTTCAGCGTAACCATCATCGCGGCATGATCGCGATGGGCGCCGCCGACCGGCTCGTTGACGACCTTGTCGATCAGCCCGAGCGTCTTCAGCCGCGGCGCGGTGATGCCCAGCGTCTCGGCGGCCTCCTCGGCGTGCGACGCTGATTTCCAGAGGATCGACGCGCATCCTTCCGGAGAGATCACCGAGTAGGTGGCGTACTGCAGCATCAGCGTTGTGTCGCCGATGGCGATGGCCAGCGCGCCGCCCGACCCGCCTTCGCCGATCACCGTCACGATGATCGGCGTTCGCAATCCCGCCATTTCGTAGAGATTGCGCCCGATCGCCTCGGACTGACCGCGCTCCTCAGCGCCGATGCCCGGAAACGCTCCCGGCGTATCGACCATCGTGAACAACGGCAGGCCGAATTTCTCCGCGAGCTTCATCAGGCGCAGTGCCTTGCGATAGCCCTCCGGTCGCGGCATGCCGAAGTTGCGATGGATCTTCTCCTTCGTGTCGCGTCCCTTCTGGTGACCCAGCACGACGCACGGCGCGCCGTTGAAGCGCGCCATGCCGCCGACGATCGCCTGGTCGTCTCCGTAGCTGCGATCGCCGTGCAGCTCGTGAAAGTCGGTGAACATTCCGGCGATGTAGTCGAGCGTATACGGACGCTGAGGATGCCGCGCGACCTGGGCGATCTGCCAGGATGAGAGCTTGCTGTAGATCTCCTTGGTCAGCAGCTGGCTCTTCTTGCTCAGGCGGTTGATCTCGTCGGAGATGTCGACCGCGGAGTCTTCGTGGACATAGCGCAGCTCGTCGATCTTGGCCTGCAGGTCGGCGATGGGCTGCTCGAAATCGAGAAAGGTCTGTTTCATCTTCTCTGGGTTCGAAGCGCGAGGGCCGGATCATAGCGCAAAGCGCACGCACACCGCTATGATGCCCCATCCCAGCCGGCCATCCTGTCGGCCGGGATCAAATCGCGCGCAACATCTCGATGTGCTCGATGCCGTCTTCGAGATAAGGCTCGGACGCGGCGCGAAAGCCGAAGCCGCCGTAGAAATCCGAGAGATAACGCTGCGCGCCGATCCTGATGGCGTGCCCAGGATGGATCTCCAGGCATTTGCGCACACCTTCGGTCATCAGCGCGCGCCCCACGCCCGTGCGCCGGAAATCACGAGTGGTCAGCACACGGCCGATCGACGCCTCGGTGAACTTGCAGCCAGGCGCCAGCACACGCAGGTACGCAGCCAATGTCCTGCCGGGGCCACGGCCGATCCAGCCCATGAGGTGCCACGCGTCCTGATCGGCGTCGTCGAGGTCGAGAAACACGCAGTTCTGCTCGACGACGAAGACATCGCTGCGCGCGCGAAGCGCCGCATACAATGCGTGCGGCGTGAGCTCGGAGAATCGGCTCCACTGCCAGGCGATTTCAGAGGGCATCGTGCAGGTTCAAAGGAGGGAAGAGGCGGGAAAAGACGGGCGTGGGTGCGCTGACTTTGCGGAGCGTTAAGTTACACTATGCCGCAGCCGCAATCGATCCTTTCCCGACCCTTTCAGTTACTTATCCGCGTCGCTCCCATGGCAAAAGCGCATCGCATCGCAGTCATTCCCGGCGACGGCATCGGCAAGGAAGTCGTACCCGAAGGCCTGCGCGCGCTCGAGGCCGCCGGCAAAAAATTCGGCATCGCACTTCGACTGGGACGAGCTTCCGTGGAGCTGCGACTACTACGTCAAGCACGGCCGCATGATGCCCGAGGACTGGTTCGAGCAGATCCATCGCCACGAGGCCATCTTCTTCGGCGCGGTGGGCTGGCCGGCGCTGGTTCCCGATCACGTGTCGCTCTGGGGATCGCTGATTCAGTGGCGGCGGCGATTCGACCAGTACGTCAACCTCCGGCCGTGCCGTCTGATGCCCGGCATCCCGTCGCCGCTCGCGAACCGGAAGCCGGGAGATATCGATTTCGTCGTCGTGCGCGAGAACACCGAGGGCGAATATTCTTCCGTCGGCGGCCGCGTCTTCGACGGCACCGATCGCGAGACCGTCTTTCAGCAGACGATCTTCACGCGCACCGGCGTCGATCGCATTCTCAAGTACGCGTTCGAGCTCGGAGCCACGCGTCCGAAGAAGCACGTGACCTCGGCCACCAAGTCGAACGGCATCTCGATCACCATGCCGTACTGGGACGAGCGCTTTCGCGCGATGGCGGCGCAGTATCCCGGCATTCGCACCGACCAGTTCCACATCGACATCCTTACCGCCCAGTTCGTGCAGCACCCGGATTGGTTCGACGTCGTCGTCGGATCCAATCTGTTCGGCGATATCCTTTCCGATCTCGGCCCCGCGGTGTGCGGCACGATCGGCATCGCGCCGGCCGCGAACATCAATCCCGAGCGCATCTATCCCTCGACCTTCGAGCCCGTGCACGGATCGGCGCCGGATATCGCCGGCAAGGGCATCGCCAATCCGATCGGGCAGATCTGGTCGGCGGCGCTGATGCTGGAGCACCTCGGGCATCCGGAAGCAGCGGCCGGAATCGTCGATGCGATCGAGCGCGTGCTCGCGGATGCTCGCGCGCCGCGCACGCCTGACCTCGGGGGCAAGGCGACGACCGTGGCGCTGGGCAAAGCCATTGCCGACGCGATAGCGTAGACGCGGGAACGGGCGACGAAGGTACGAGAGCCTTTTGTGGCAAGATAGCCGCCGGAGTGAAACCGGCCGTGCAACGCCGGATGAAGGCCGCAACGAGACTGAAGCAGGGGAGCCATCGCAATGATCATCGGCATTCCACGCGAGACCCGCCCCGGCGAGACGCGCGTCGCGGTCACGCCCGAGACGGTGAAGAAGCTCGCGGCGAGTGGCAAGCATCCGATCGTCGTCGAAGCCGGTGCTGGCGCGCTCTCGAGCATTCCGGACGCGGACTTTCAGAACGCCGGTGCGCGCATCGCGGACGCGGGCGAGGCGCTTGGCGCGGACATCGTGCTCAAGGTCCGCGGGCCAACCGCCGACGAATTGCCGCGCCTGAAGCGCGGCGCACTGCTGATCGGGCTCCTCAATCCGTTCGACACCGCGGCGCTGCAATCGTACGCCGGTGCCGGCGTCACCGGATTCGCGCTGGAGCGGCTGCCGCGCATCACGCGTGCTCAATCGATGGACGTGCTGTCGTCGCAGGCGAACATCGCCGGCTACAAGGCGGTAATCGTCGCCGCCAACGAATACGGCCGCTTCATGCCGATGCTGATGACGGCAGCCGGCACGGTCAAGGCCGCGCGCGTGCTGATCCTCGGCGTCGGCGTCGCCGGCCTGCAGGCGATCGCGACGGCAAAGCGCCTCGGCGCGGTGATCGAGGCGTCCGACGTGCGCCCGTCGGTCAAGGATCAGGTCGAGTCGCTGGGCGCCAAGTGGGTCGATGTGCCCTACGTCAACGACGAAGAGAAAAAGATCGCGGAAGGTGTCGGCGGCTACGCGCGTCCGATGCCGCCGGAATGGATGGCGCGCCAGGCGGGCGTGATCGCCGAGCGCTGCAAGACCGTCGACATCCTCATCACCACCGCGCTCATACCCGGGCGTCCCGCGCCGAAGCTCATCCGCGCCGACACCGTTGCCGCGATGAAGCCCGGCGCGGTGATCATCGACCTCGCGGTGGAGCAGGGCGGCAATGTCGAAGGCTCCGAGCTCGATCGCACCGTCGTGAAGAACGGCGTCAAGATCGTCGGCATCGGCAACCTCGCTGCGCTCGTGGCCGCTGACGCGAGCGCGCTCTACGCGCGAAACGTCCTCAATTTTCTCGCGCTGTCGCTCAACGCCAAGACCGGGGACTTCAACGTTCCGAGGGACGACGAGATCATCACCGCGACGCTGGTGTGCGAGGGTGGTCAGCTGACCGCCAAAGCCTAGCTCGTCACGCGTTTCCGGTCCGTATGGGCGCGCATTGACCTTATTTCGAATGCAGCAAGTGGGAGGGAGAGCACCATGACCTCAGGCGTTGATCCGATCGTCATCAACCTCATCGTATTCGTGCTGGCGATCTTCGTCGGCTATCACGTGGTCTGGGGCGTGACGCCGGCGCTGCACACGCCGCTGATGTCGCTCACCAATGCGATCTCCAGCATCATCCTGGTCGGCGCGATGCTGGCCGCCGGCGCCGCCGATCTCGACTGGGGCGGCTGGCTCGGGCGTCGCGGCGGTGACGCTCGTGTCGATCAACGTCTTCGGCGGCTTCCTGGTGACGCAGCGAATGCTGGACATGTTCAAGAAGAAAGAGCCGAGAGCCGGCGCGGCCAAGGACAGTAGACGAGGGAAAACCATGAGCGCCAACCAACTCGCACTGTCGTACCTCGTCGCCGCGGTGAGCTTCATCCTCGCGCTCAAGGGGCTCTCCGGGCCGCACACCGCGCGCAAGGGCAATCTCTACGGCATGGTCGGCATGACGATCGCCTTGCTCGTCACGCTGGCGCTGGTCTATTCGCGCAGCAAGAACGTGCTGCCCGATACTCGGCGGCATGGTCGTGGGCGGCACCATCGGCGCGATCGTCGCGCGCCGCGTGCAGATGACGCAGATGCCGGAGCTGGTCGCGGCAATGCACTCGCTGGTGGGCCTCGCCGCGGTGTTCATCGCCGTCGCCGCGGTCAACAATCCGGCCGCGATGGGCCTCGATGTGCCGATCACGTTCGGACACAAGCTCGAGCTTTTCATCGGCACCTTCATCGGTGCGATCACCTTCTCGGGATCGGTCATCGCCTTCGGCAAGCTGTCGGGCCGCATCCGCAGCGCGCCGGTCACGTTCGGCGGGCAGCATTTCGTCAATCTCGCGATCGGCATCGCGATGATCGGCTTCGGCATCTGGTTCTGCATGGTGCCGCCGACCGCGCAATGGATGCCGTTCATCGTCATGGCGGCGCTCGCGTTCCTGCTCGGCTTCCTGCTCATCATTCCCATCGGCGGCGCCGACATGCCGGTCGTGATCTCGATGCTCAACAGCTACTCCGGATGGGCGGCCGCGGGCATCGGGTTCTCGCTCGACAATCCGATGCTGATCATCGCCGGATCGCTGGTCGGCTCGTCCGGCGCGATCCTGTCGTACATCATGTGCAAGGCGATGAACCGCTCTTTTTTCAGCGTGATTCTGGGCGGCTTCGGCGGCGAGACGAGCGCGGCCGCCGGCGACGCGGAGAAAAAGCCGGTCAAGACCGGCAGCGCCGAGGACGCGGCCTTCCTGCTGTCCAACGCCGACACGGTGGTCATCGTCCCGGGCTACGGGCTCGCCGTGGCGCGCGCGCAGCACGCGGTGAAGGAACTTGCGGCGAAGCTGACGGCCAAAGGTGTGACGGTCAAGTACGCGATCCATCCGGTCGCCGGCCGCATGCCCGGCCACATGAACGTGCTGCTGGCCGAGGCCGAGGTGCCCTACGAGCAAGTGTTCGAAATGGAAGACATCAACAGCGAGTTCGCCCAAGCCGACGTCGCGCTGATCCTCGGCGCCAACGACGTCGTCAACCCGCTCGCGGAGCAAAAGGGCAGTCCCATCTACGGCATGCCTATCATCGAGGCGTACAAAGCGAAATCCGTCATCGTCAACAAGCGGTCGATGGCCTCCGGATACGCCGGCCTCGACAATCCGCTGTTCTACATGGACAAGACGATGATGGTGTTCGGCGACGCCAAAAAAGTCGTCGAGGATCTGGTCAAGGCGGTCGACTGAGGCACCTGGCCCAGGTGTCCGCCGCGGCTCATCGCGCATCCGGCAGCTGCAAGCGCTGCCGGCTCCCACGCCATGACGGACATCACGCGCAAGCCCGCATTCTGGATCGCGTTCGCGGTGATCTCCGCGTTGTCGGCGGCTTT
Organism: uncultured beta proteobacterium; assembly: GCA_963730465.1. Lineage (GTDB taxonomy): Bacteria > Pseudomonadota > Gammaproteobacteria > Burkholderiales > Casimicrobiaceae > PALSA-1003. The sequence goes on from CAVSRR010000006.1 coordinate 652,159, forward strand.
CGCCTGGCGATTTTTTCCGCAGGCGCTGCCGCTGATCAAGCTCGACGTGAAAATGACGCGCGACGACGCGATCGATCGCGCCAGCGCGCTCTCCGGCAAGCTCGATCTCGCTCCCGCCGACGCGCGCCGCTCGGCGCTTTTCACCCACGATGGCACGACCCAGAACTTCGTCGAGCTCGAAGCGGGCGGCAAGTCCCGATTTGCCGAATTGCTGACCGGCGAGATCTACGCGCCGTACTGGTGGGAGGTGCGGCTGTTCAAGCCGAACGAGACCGCCGAGGCGCGCATTCGCTTCCGCCCCGACGGCACGCCGTATGGATTTCAGCTGAAGCTGCCCGAGGCCGAGCCCGGGGCTGCGCTCGACGCGAATGCCGCGCGCACCATCGCCGAAACGCGCGCGCGCGAGGACTGGGCGATCGACTTCGCGCCTTACAAGCTCCTGGAGCAATCCAACGTGCGCAGGTCGAGCGGGCGCGTCGATCACTCCTTCGTCTATGAGCGCGAGAACGAGACGCTCGGCGACGGTAAATTCCGGTTGAGGCTCACCGTCGCCGGCGACCGGCTGGTCGAGCTCACGCGCTACGTGTTCGTGCCGGAAGCGTTTTCGCTTCGCTACCTGGAGATGCGTGCCGACAACGAGACGATCGCCAAAGTGGCGTCGCTGGCCGCCGCGGCGCTGTACGGCATCGGGGGCTGCATTCTCGGCACCTTGTGGCTGTTGCGCCGCCGCGCGCTGCTGTGGAAGCGCGCGCTCGTGGCGGGAGCGATCGTCGCCGGCATCAATGCGCTGGCGATGCTCGCCAATGCGCCGCAAGCGTGGTTCTCCTACGACACGGCGCAGCCGGTCTGGGTTTTCTGGGGATCGCAAGTCGGCATCGCCGTGCTCGTCCTGCTCGCCGGCTCGGTCGCTCTTGCACTGGTGTTCATGGCGGCCGAGGGACTCTCCCGCATGCGCGTTTCCCGACCATCCCCAGCTCTGGCGCGTGTGGTCGCCCGCAGGCTGCGCCGACGCCGTCGATCCTCGGCCGCACCCTCGGCGGCTACCTATGGGTGCCCGATCGAGCTGGCGGTGATCGCGGCATTTTATTTCGTGACCAACCGCTACTTCGGATGGTGGCAGCCCTCCGAGTCGCTGACCGATCCCAATATTCTCGGCAGCGCCCTGCCGGCGCTTGGTCCGATCGGCATGGCGTTGCAGGCCGGGTTCATGGAGGAGTGCCTCTTTCGCGCCGTGCCCTTGTCGATCGCCGCGCTGCTCGGGCAGCGCTTCGGCCATCGCGGATTGCTCATCGGCCTGGCGCTCGTGCTGCAGGCAATCGTGTTCGGCGCCGCGCACGCCAACTACCCGGGATTTCCCGCGTACTCGCGATTGGTCGAGCTGGTGGTGCCGGCATTCATCTGGGGACTCATCTTCTTGCGCTTCGGATTGCTGACCACAGTGATCCTTCACGCCGTCTTCGACCTCGTCCTGATGTCGATCCCGGTGTTCCTGGTCGAGGGCTCCGGAAGCGGATTGAACCAGGCGCTCGTCATCGCCGCCGGCCTGACGCCGCTGGTGATCGTTCTGCTCTATCGGGTTCGTGCAGGACGCTGGCTCGATCTTCCGCAGGCGCTTCGAAACGGTGCCTGGCGAAGCACCGCGGCGGCAATCGACACCGCGGCGGCGCGCGTTCGCGCCGGCGCCGGACGCTGGACCACGCTGATCCAGCGCGCGCTTCCCATGCTCGGTGTCGCGGGCCTGCTGGCCATCGTCTTCGGCGGCGACTTTCACAGCGATGCGCCGCCGCTCCAGGTCGATCGCGCAAAGGCCGAAGCCGTCGCCGACGCGGCGCTCAAGGATCGCGGCGTGACGCTGGGCCCCGAATGGAAGCAGGCTGCCGCGATCAGGCTTGCCTCCGAGGACGGCACATGGCTCTGGCACAAGTTCGTCTGGCGCGAGGGCGGCCACGACGCTTACGCGCCTCTGGTCGGCAATTGGCTCGCCCCGCCGCTATGGGAAGTCCGATATGCAAGGTTCGAAGGCGCGGACGTGGTCGATCGATCGGAAGAGTGGCGTGTCACCGTCGCGGCCGACGGCTCGGTGCGGCAGGTCAGGCACCAGCTGCCCGAGAGGCGGCCGGGAGCGAAGCTCTCGCGCGAGCAGGCGCGAGTCATCGCCGAGGGCGAAATCACCCGGCGCTTCGGTCTCGATCCGGCGACGCTGCGCGAAGTGTCGGTGAACGACGATTCGAAGCCCGCGCGCAACGACTGGAAGTTCACCTACGCCGATCCGCGCGTCGACGCGGGCGAGGGCGGCGAGGCGCGTGTCGCCGTCGAGATCGCCGGCGACGAGGTCGTCGGCGAGGGCCGTTATGTCTTCGTTCCCGAAGCGTGGCAGCGTGCCGAAACCGATCGCGCGGGACGTCTCGCCGTTGCCAAGAGCGTGGTCGCGATGGCGCTCATCGTCCTGGTCGTCGCCGCGCTCGTCTCGTCTATCGTCGCCTGGAGCCGCGGCCGCTTCGACCGGCGCGCGTTCTGGATCGCGAGCCTGATCATGCTTGCGGCGGCGGCGATCAACACCGTCAACCAGTGGCCGCTGCTGGGCATGCAGCTGTCGACTGCCGAGCCGGTGACGACCCAGATAAGCCTGTACCTGGCCGGCGCTGCGCTCAAGGCGGTGCTCTCGGCGCTGGTCTGCGGCCTTCTCGCTGGCGTCGCCTCATTCGCTGCGCGCGCGCATGTCGAGCCCGGATTGACGCAGCCGATGCTCTGGATGCGCGGCGGCGCGGCGGCGCTGTTCGTGTCGGGCGTCGATGCGCTGCTCGGGCGTCTTTCTCCGGACATGGCGCCGACGTGGCCCTCCTACAAGGCGGAGGAGCTCTGGGTGCCCTGGCTGGGACGCATCGCGGGAACGGCGGCGTCCGCCCTGATGGCGATGACGGTCACCGTGATCACGCTTTACTGGATCGACCGCCTCACCGCCGGCTGGACGCGGCGGCGCGCGCTGGGCGTGCTTGTTCTGATGCTCGCGCAGGCCGGCGTCGCCGCGGCCAACGCGGATCAATGGATGGATATCATCACCGCCGGCATCTATCGGCGGCGCGTTGGCGACGGTGATCTATGCGACGGTGCTGCGATTCGATCTTCGCATTGCGCCGGCGCTGGTCGCCGTCCAGCTGATCATCGGTTTCATCAGCGATGCCGCGCAAAAACAGACGGCGCAGGCCGCCGTGCTGGCGCTGGTCGCCACGGCCACCGTGCTCGCGCTTGCCTGGGCTGCGACGCGATATCTGCTGCACCCGGGCAGCCAAGCCGCGGCAGTCCCCGTCGCGGCCGACTGATCCGCCGCTGCCGCGCGACGATGGCATGTAAAGACCGGTATCGGCGCGCGGCCCCGCGCGTGGCGGTGCCGGGCGACACCCGCCGCGCCTTCTACTGAATCTTCACCCAGTACGGAATGACCTGATTGTCGGCGCGGTGGACTGCGGTTACGTTGCTGCGCTCCGCCCACGGTATGACCTGCCGATGCAGCGGAAGGTGATTGATCTCGGCGTTGTGCGCCGCCAGTGCGTCGTGAATCTCCCCGAGCCTGACCTCGGGATTCATGTCGACCTTGATCTTGGCGACCAGCTCATCGAGCTTCGGATTGGTGTAACGGCCGTAATTGTAGTCGCCGTCTCCCTTGCCGTTATAGGTCGACAGCACCGGTTGCAGGATGAAAATCGCGTCTGTGGTCCCGCCGCCCCAGCCGAGCATGTACAGGCTCGTATCGGTCTTTTCCAGCTTGGGAAAATAGTTGGCGCGCGGCATGGCGTTGACGGTGACGCGGACGCCGATCTGGGCCCACATCGCGGCCAGCGCCTGGCAGATTTTCTCGTCGTTGACGTAGCGATTGTTGGGGCAGTCCAGCGTCACTTCGAAGCCGTCGCCGTATCCCGCTTCGGCCATCAGCTGCTTCGCCTTGGCTCGATCGAAGGGAAGCCGCTTCTCGAGCTCCGGGGTCGTTTGCGCCGGTGACGGCAGGAGCGCGCCCGACGGCTGCGCAAGGCCGCGCATCGTGTTCGCCTTGATGGCATCGATGTCGATCGACTGGTAGAACGCCTGCCGCACGCGCTTGTCCTTGAACGGGTTCTTGCCCTTGACGCTCGAGTACAGGAGCTCGTCGCGCTTCTGGTCCATGCCGATGAACACGATGCGGTTCTCGGATCCCTCGAGCACCTTGATGTTCGGATCCTGTTTCAGTCGCGGCACGTCCTGCGGCGGCGGATCGTTGATCAGGTCGACTTCTCCGGAGATCAGCGCCGCGACGCGCGTGGCATCGGATACGATGGGCAGGTAGATCACCTCGTCGGCGTTGCCTTCGAACCAGCCCTCCTTGATGCCCCACCAGTTCGGATTCTTGGTCAGCACGGTCTTGATGTCGGGCTCGCGCGCCTTGAGCATGTACGGCCCCGTGCCGTTGGCCTGGTGCGCCGTGATCATGTCCTCCTTCTGCGTGTAGTTCTGCGGCTTGGTCGCGCGGTTCTTTTCGCACCACGCGCGGCTCATGATGTTGATGGTGTTGATGTGCTCGAGCTCGATCGGGTTCGGGCCGTTGGTCGTGAAATCGACGGTCAGATCGTCGACCTTTTTCGGAATGCCCGATGCATTGGCGTACACGCGCAGCTGAGAAGTGTCGGCGCGGGCGCGCTCAAAGGAAAACACCACGTCGTCGGCGGTGAACGGCGTGCCGTCGTGGAACTTGACGCCCGGGCGCAGCCTGAAGCGCCATACGGTCGGGCTGATCTGCTCCCACGATGTTGCCAGCGCCGGCTTCAGGCCCAATGTCTTGTCGCGCAGGATCAGCGGCTCGTAGATCAGGATGTTGATGTTGTTGGTGAGGTTCTCGTTCTGCGAATGCGGGTCGGTCGTTTGCATGTCGCCGCGCCCGGCCCAGCGCAGCGTCTTGGCGTCGAGCGCTCCCGCGGCGAAGCGTCGTGAGGGCGAGGGTCAGCATGAACATGCGCAGCATGGGTCGTGTCTCCGCGGGTTTTCCGATGGCGGTCATCATAACCCGCGCGCCAGAGCGACCGCGATAGAATGCCGCCCCGAACGCGTCGACGATGATGAACGCCCAATCCAACGCCGTGCATGCCGATCGGCTGCTCGCCGAGCTGGGCGACTGCATGGCAGCAGATCGAGCGTCGCTGATGCGACGCATCGACCGCCTGCGGCGGCGTGCCGTCCCGCCCGCCGAGATCGAGCGCGTAGCGCACGCGGTCGCCGCATCGCGCGAGCGCGCGTCGAGGCGCGCGTCGCACGTGCCGAGGATCGCGTACCCGCCCGAGCTGCCCGTGTCGGCACGGCGCGACGACATCGCCGCGGCGCTTGCGCGACCATCAGGTCATCATCGTCTGCGGCGAGACCGGCTCCGGCAAGACCACGCAGCTGCCGAAGATCTGTCTGGAGCACGGACGCGGCATACGCGGCATGATCGGACACACGCAGCCGCGAAGGATCGCCGCGCGCAGCGTCGCGACCAGGATCGCGCAGGAGCTCGCAACGCCGATGGGAGAGATCGTCGGCTACAAGGTGCGCTTCAGCGATCAGACGAAGCCGGATGCCTACATCAAGCTGATGACCGACGGCATCCTGCTGGCGGAAACGCAGTCCGATCGCATGCTCGCCGCGTACGACACGATCATCATCGACGAGGCGCACGAGCGCAACCTTAACGTCGATTTTCTGCTCGGCTACTTGAAGCAGCTGCTGCCGCGGCGTCCCGATCTCAAGCTCATCATCACCTCGGCGACGCTCGATGCCGACCGCTTCGCGCGCCACTTCGGCGACGGCACGACGAGCGCTCCGGTCATCGACGTCGAGGGGCGGATGTTTCCGGTCGAGGTGCGCTACCGTCCGTTGGGTGCGGGCGAGGATCCCGCGGGCGATAACGAGACGGGTGGCGAGGCGGACGACGAGGAGGCGCTCGAGGAAGCGATCGTCGCGACGGCCGAGGACCTGTGGCGGGAAGGGCCCGGGCGACATCCTGGTGTTTCTGCCCGGCGAGCGCGAAATCCGCGAGACGGCCGAGCTTCTGTCGCGGAGCGTCTCGCGACGGCCCTACGCGTCGTCGGTGGAGGTACTGCCGTTGTTCGCGCGCTTGTCGGTGGAACAGCAGCAGCAGGTCTTCGCACCGAGCCGCGGGCGCCGCGTCGTGCTCGCTACCAACGTTGCCGAGACCTCGCTCACGGTTCCGGGCATTCGCTACGTGATCGATTCGGGTCTCGCGCGCGTCAAGCGCTATTCGCTGCGCAACAAGGTGACGCAGCTGCAGATCGAAAAGGTATCGCAGGCCGCGGCCAATCAGCGCGTCGGGACGCTGCGGCCGCGTCGCGGCGGGGATGTGCGTGCGCCTTTACGACGCGGTCGGATTTCGATGCGCGGCCGAAGTACACCGAGCCGGAGATCCTGCGCTCGTCGCTCGCCGCGGTGATCCTGCGGATGGCGTCGCTCGAACTCGGAGACGTCGCCTCGTTTCCGTTTCCGGAGCCTCCGGGCCCGCGCGCTATCGCCGACGGCTACCAGTTGCTGCAGGAGCTCGGCGCCGTCGACACGCAGCGCGCGCTCACGCCGCTCGGGCGCGAGCTTGCCAGGCTGCCGGTCGATCCGCGCATCGGTCGCATCATGCTTGCCGCGCGAAGCACGCGGCTGTCTCGCCGAAGCGCTGGTCATCGCGAGCGCGCTGGCAGTGCCCGATCCGCGCGACCGGCCCATGGACAAGCGCCAGGCGGCGGATCAGGCGCACTTGCGCTTCCGCGATGAGCGCTCGGATTTTCTGAGTCTGGTGGCGTTGTGGCAATTCTTCACCGACGCTCTTGCCGCCGGGATGACGCATCGACGTCTGGTCGAGCACTGTCGCGCGCATTTCGTGTCCTACTTGAGGCTGCGCGAATGGCGCGACCTGCACCGGCAGCTCTGCGAGCAAGTTGCCGAGCTCGGCTGGAAGGTGCCGGAAAAGAAGGGTAACGAGTCGTTGCCTGCCGCGATCGATGACGCGCGATACGCCGCGATTCATCGTGCTTTGCTGGCAGGGCTGCTCTCGAACATCGGCACCAAGGCCGACCCGGCGGTTGCCGGCGATGGACAATACCTCGGCGCCCGCGGCATCCGGTTTGTCCTGCATCCCGGCTCCGGCATCGCTAAAAAACCGCCGAAATGGGTGCTGGCCGCCGAGTTGACGGAGACGACGCGCCTGTACGCGCGTTGCGCGGCGAGCGTCGATCCCGAGTGGATCGAGGAAGTCGCCGGCGACCGGGTCGACAGGACGTACTTCGATCCGCGTTGGGATGCGGCGCGCGGTGAAGTCGATCGGCGCGGAGCGTGTCTCGCTGTACGGGCTCACCCTGGTTGCGCGGCGTCGCGTGTCGTTCGGCGCCGTCGACCCCGCGGCCGCGCGCGAGGTGTTCCTGCGCGAGGCGTTGGTTGCAGGCGTTTGGTCTCCTCAATCGCCGGTCGCACCGTTCCTCGCCCACAACCGCAAGCTGCTGGAGGACATCGCGGAGCTGGAGCACAAGGCTCGTCGCCAGGACGTGCTGGTCGATGAAGAGTCGATCTACGCGTTCTACGCGGCGCGCATTCCCGCCGACGTTTGCTCGGTTGCTTCGTTCGAGCGCTGGCGCCGCGACGCGGAGCGCCGCGATCCGCGCCTGCTTTTCATGACGCGCGAGGATTTGATGCGTCACGGCGCTGCCGGCGTCACCCACGAGCTCTATCCGGAGCAGCTGGAGATGGCGGGCGTGCGCCTGCCGCTCAAGTACCGCTTCTCGCCGGGGCATCCGCTCGACGGATTGACGCTGACCGTCCCGCTCGCCTTGCTCAACCAGGTCGATGCCGCACAGCTGTCGTGGCTCGTGCCCGGAATGATTCGCGAGAAGATCACGTGGTACCTGAAAGCGCTGCCCAAGGCGTGGCGCCAGAGGCTGACGCCGTTGCCCGAGGTCGTCACCGCGTTTCTCGAAGCGCAACCCGATCACGCAACGGCATCCTCTCGCCCGGCGCAAGGGTCGCATAGCGCTGCGCGAGCTTTCCGAGGCATTGCGCGCGTTCTGCGCCGAGCGCCTCGCGTCCGCCATGCCCGTCGACGTCTGGGCGGGCTCCGAGATGCCGGCGCATCTTCGAGTCAACGTCGTCGTCGTCGACGCCAACGGCCGCGAGCTCGGCAGCGGCCGCGACCTGCCGGAGCTCAGGGCCCAACTCGGAGAGGCCGCGCAGCTGACCTTCTCCGCGGCCGGCCCGGAGTTCGAGCGCGCCGGCATCCGGACCTGGGACTTCGGCGATCTTCCGGAATCGCTGGTCATCGAGCGCGACGGGAGGAAGATCACCGGCTACCCTGCGCTCGTCGATCAGGGTGACAGCGTTGCGCTGAAGCTGCTGGATACGCGCGGTGCGTCCGATGCCTCGACCCGGATCGCGCTGCTGCGCTTGATGCGGCGGCAATTCAAGGACGCCCTGCAGCGGCTCGAAAAACAGCCACCGGGTTTTGCCCAGACCGCGCTGATGCTGAAGCCCGCCATGGCGACGGACGCACTGCTCGCGGATGTGATTGGGGCGATCTGCGATCGAGCCTTCATCGGAGAGGATCCGCTTCCCCGATCCGACGACGCTTATGCGGAGCAGGTCAAGCGGGCGCGAGTTCGCCTTCCGGCGGTGGCCGAGAGCGCGTTTCGCTTGCTGACCGAGATCGCCATTGAGTACCACAAGCTTGCTCAACGGATAGGCGCACTGCCGTCGAGCCAAGCGCGTCTCGCCGCAGACCTGAGAAGTCAACGCGACGCGCTGGTCCACGCCGGCTTTTTTTCCGGGACGCCGTGGCCCCAGCTCTCGCACCTTCCACGCTATCTCAAGGCGCTCGAGCGCCGCCTCGCGAAATATGCCGAAAACCCGGCGCGCGACGCCAAACATGCGCAAGCGGTCGCGGAGCTCTGGCAACGTTATGTCGCCAGGCGCGCTGCCGTGGAGGCGGCGCACAAGGAAGAGCCGGCGCTGGAGGCGTTTCGCTGGCAGATCGAGGAGCTCAAGGTCTCGCTCTTTGCTCAGGAGCTGAGGACCCCACTGCCGGTGTCATACAAACGCCTGGAAAAGGCCTGGGCGGACCTTTCCCGCGGATAAGTGGTGGTTTTTAACGTTGGCGCCCCTAAAGCGCGCGTGATACAGTAAGTTGCCGTTCACTTGGCCCGAACCGGGCCAGCGGCGAACGCGTCGGCGAAGACGGGGCTCACGCAATCCGCGCCGTGCTCGGACCCGACATCCGGCAAAGGGTAGGGGTGAAAGCTACAACAAGTTCCGGCGAGTTGGCAGCTCGCCGACAGATGCCTAAAGACTTGGCCAGAATTCTCGGCGATTGCCGCGACCTGGCCATTCACAGGCTATTGTTGTCGTTCACATCGATGCTCGATCGAGTCGCCGATTTGCTCATGGCGCGCGCCGAGCGGTCCGACGTTCGCGAAGAGCAGACGCTCTGCCTGGACGCGCGGGGCGTTCTGGTCAAGGAACGCGACCGGCTGATGTCCGACTTCGAGCGCAATCTGCGCAAGCTCGTCGACGAGCGCATGAGCGGCAAAATCGAGCCCAAAGAGCATTTCGCCCAGGTCGACGTGAAGAAGCTGACGCTGGTCGATACCAGCGCGATGGACGAATCGGTTCTTTCCGGCAACATCATCCGAGTCGTGGAAAACCAATGTGAGTCCGAGCTTCGCGAGCTCAATCGCGGCGTCGGCTTCCTGCTGGGCCGGCCCGACCTCGAAACCGCCGCCAATCCGCTCGCCCCGACGACGATCGTCGAGGCGTTCACGCGGGCCCTTCATGGCATCGGCGGCGACGAGCGCATCAAGCTCACCATCCTCAAAGAGCTCAACCAGACCTCGCTCGGCGACATCAATGCGATATACGCCGATCTGAATCGGCACCTCGAGGGGCTGCAAGTCCTGCCCAAGCACCGCTCCGCAGATCACGCGCCCGCAGTCGGCGGACAGGGGCGGCCATGGCGACGGCAAGACCGAGTCGCTTGCGGGACCGGCGGCGGCGGAGGTCGACCTGATGGCGGTGCTGCAACGCCTCGTCGGCGCCAGCATGGCTCGCGCTCCGGCGCGCCAGATGCCCGGCGGTCTTCCGCCGGGCGGCATCCAGGTGCCCTCGCTCGACGGTTCCGGACCGACGTCGGTGAGCGGTCCTCCTCCGGGGCCTTTCAGCTTCGGCCCTGGCGCCGCGGCGCAATTGGGACAGATGACCGGTCAGCGCATTCTGATCACGCCTGAACTGGGCGAGGCGCTGGGCCGTCTGCAGCACGGCGAGAGCGGATTCGATTTCGGCGGCGTCGCCAGTGCACGTCGCCGGGCTGCAGCAGGACATGCACAATGTCCTGCGCGACCTGCAGGAATCGCCGATCGGCGAGCGCGCCAATCAGCTCGAGGCCATGACCATCGAGCTGGTGGCGATGCTCTTCGATTTCATCTTCGAGACGCGCGACCTTCCCGACAGCATCAAGGCATTGATCGGTCGTCTGCAGATCCCGGTACTGAAGGCGGCGATGCTCGACGGCGCGTTCTTCTCGAAGAAGTCGCATCCGTCGCGGCTCCTGGTCAACGCGCTCGCCGAGGCCGGCATCGGCTGGTCGCCGACGATGGGCCAGGACGATCCGCTGTATCGCAAGATCGAGCAAATCGTTCATCGCGTCCTCGACGACTTCGCCGACGACGTCGGTCTGTTCGACGAGCTGCGCCACGACCTGGAGGCTTTTCTCGCGAACGAGGATCGGGCGGCCGAGGCCACGATCCAGTCGACGGCGGACCAGATCAACCAGCGCGACCAGCAGGAAATCGCGCAGATGGTCTCGAGCGCGGAAATCGAGCGCCGCCTTCGCGAGTTCCCGGCGCCGAATTTCCTGGCTTCGTTCCTGCGCGACAAATGGATCGGAACGCTGACCCAGCTCTACCTTCGCGAAGGAGAGGACAGCGAGGCGTGGATCTCCGCGCTCGGAACGCTCGACGACCTCGTGTGGAGCGTTCAACCGAAGCGCGCCACCGAAGACCGGCGGAGGCTGGTGGCGATGCTGCGCAATCTGCTCAAGCAGCTTCACGGCGGCCTGCACAACGTGACGTGGGGCTCGGGCGAGCGCGAGCAGTTCATGTCCAACCTGGTGGAAGCGCATGCCGCGGCCGTCAAGCCGAGCCTGGGCTCGTCGCCGCTGCCAACGGTCGCCGTCGCCGAAGCTGCCACGGTCGCCGCGGCGCAGGCGACCGCGAAGGGCGACGTCGAAACCGCGAACAAGGCGCGCGCCCTCGCAGAGGCAATGACTCCTGCGCCACCGGCGCCGGAGCCCGAGCCCGTGCCGGAGCCGCTCCAGGATCGCTTCGCCGAAGTCGCGGCGAGCCTCGAGCGCGGCATGTGGGTCGAGTTCGAGGGCGAAGACGGGCAACTCGCATTCGCCAAGCTGGCGTGGGTCAGCCCGCTCAGGGGAACGTATCTGTTCACCAACCGCCAGGGCCAGAAGGCGGTGTCGCTCACCGCCGACGAGCTGGCCGAGCGTTTCCGCGGCGATCGTGCGCGATTGGTCGAAGCCGCGCCGCTGGTCGATCGCGCGTTCGTCAGCATGATCGCGAAGCTCGAGGAGAAGTTCGGCAGCGACGCAGCGGCGGCGACGGAAGCCGCCTAAGTTCGTCCCGTCAGGCCGTCGCATCGCGCTCGACCTCGGCGCCACCGCCGCGAATCTACGAAGTTCAATGTCGCGCCGCGACCTCGATAGGGACGCGTTGCGCGATTCGCTCCAGGCGATCGCCGTGCGCGGATCTCAGGCGGGCGCTGCTTCCTTCGCGGGCGGATCCGCGAGCGCTTCGGCGATCTCGACGACGAGCTCCGGCCCCTTGTAGATAAGCCCGGTGTAGATCTGCACCAGCGTTGCTCCCGCGGAAATTTTTTCCGCGGCGTCCGCACCCGACATGATGCCGCCGACACCAATAATCGGCATCGACCCATCCAGCGCCTTGGCGAGCACGCGTATGACCGCCGTCGCCTTGTCCTTGAGCGGCCTTCCGGACAAGCCGCCGTCCTGCTCGGCGTGCTCCTGACCCGCGACCGCGCGATGGTCGACGGTCGTGTTGGTCGCAATGACTCCGTCGATCCTGTATTGCATCAGCATCGCGGCGATCAGCTCGACCTCGATGCGTGACAGATCGGGGGCGATTTTCACGACCAGGGGCACATACCTGCGATGTCTTTGCGTGAGCCTCGTCTGCTCTGCCTTGAGGCTCCCGAGAAGGCTCTCGAGCGCCTCGCCTTCCTGCAGCTCGCGCAGGCCCTTGGTGTTCGGAGACGAGATGTTCACCGTGACATAGCTCGCATAGGGATACACCGCCCGCAGGCAGGTCAGGTAGTCCTTGGCGGCGAGATGATTCGGCGTATCGAAATTCTTGCCGATGTTGAGACCGAGGATGCCCGCATTCACACCCGGTCTGCCAAATCGGGAGCGCATGACGTTGGTGATGAACTGATCGACGCCGTGGTTGTTGAAGCCGAGGCGATTGATCATCGCTTCCGATTCCGGCAGCCGAAAGATCCTCGGCTTGGGATTGCCGGGTTGCGGCCGCGGTGTCACGGTGCCGCATTCGATGAATCCGAAACCGAACGTCGCGAGGCCATCGATGTGGATGGCGTTCTTGTCGAGACCCGCGGCCAAGCCGACGCGATTGGGAAACGACAGTCCCATCGTCTCCACCGGCGAAGGAGGGACGTGCAGTGCGACCCGCTGCGCAATGCCGAGCGACGTTGCGATATCGAGCCCGGCGAAGGCGAGCTCGTGCGCCGTCTCGGGATCGAACTTGAACAGCAGGGGGCGGAAATATGGGTAGAGCATGGAAGCACGGCGGCGCTGGAAGTCGATCCTTCCCCAACGCGCCCTCAGTGCGCGTGAGGCCACGCGACATAAGCATGAATGATAACATTCGGCGCCCATGACGATGATTGCGCAACTGGCGATGCTCGTGCGCGAGGCCGTGATTCGCTGCCTGCCGAGGAACGCCGGCGCCGCAATGATCGCGATGCGAGGCATGACCCTCGGTGCTACACGCTGCATCGTGCTCGCATCGCTTCTGGTGGCGCCCGCAATGGCCACCAAGCCACCCGCGGTCGCTTCGCCGAACTATGCACAGAGGCAGGACGTGCGTGAGTTCATCGACGAAATGGTGCGCGACTACAACTTCGACGCGCCGTCGCTCCGCCGCTTCTTTTCCAAGGTTCGCTATCAGCCGACCGTCGTCAATGCAATGTCGCGACCGATGGTCGAGCCGCCAAAGTGGTACGAGTACTCGCCGCGCTTTCTGAACTCGGCGCGGATCGACGCGGGTGTCACATTCTGGCGGGGCAACGCCGCGACCCTGGACCGCGCGCAGCGCGAATTCGGCGTGGAGCCGGAGATCGTCGCCGCCATCATCGGCGTCGAGACATTTTACGGGCGCAACACAGGGAATTACCGCGTCGCCGACGCATTGACGACCCTCGCATTCGATTACCCGCGGCGAGCGGAGTTTTTCCGCGACGAGCTCAAGCAATTTCTGTTGCAGACGCGCGATCAGAGAATTTCTCCGCTCGAGCCGAAGGGCTCGTACGCGGGCGCGCAGGGACTGCCGCAATTCATGCCCGGAAGCTTGCGCGAATACGCGCTCGACTATGATGACGATGGAACGATTGATCTGGCCAATGACGTGGACGACGCGATCGGCAGCGTCGCCCACTACCTCGCGCGCCACGGATGGCTTGCCGACGATCCTGCGATGCAACCGGCGGAGATCGACACCGAAAGGCGAGAGACAGTTGAGCGTATGCTCGACGGCGGCATCTCCGAGCAGCGGACACTCGATGCGTGGCAGCAGGACGGTGTGCGCGCGCCCGGCATTCCGGAGGCACCTGGCTCCGATCCGACCGGCCTGCTGATGCTCGAGGAGGAAAGCGGGGAGCCCAGCTACTGGATGGTCTTCAACAACTGGTATGTGTTGACGCGGTATAACCGCAGCCGGCTGTACGCGTCCGCGGTGTGGAAGCTCGCGCAAGAGCTCAAGCACGCCTACCTTCAGGAGTAGCGCACCGCGACGGTGCAGCAATCGTTGCGGCGGCATTGCTCAAAATCGCTACAATCAACTGCGCGGTTGGAGCGTCTCAGCGCCGCGACGTCATGGCCACCGAGTTGCTGCTGGATTCAGCAATGGACACTGCTGCCGACAAGGACCTTCCACTCAAGGAAGACACGCGCCTGCTGGGTCGTGTGCTCGGTGACGTGCTTCGTGCGCAGACCGGTGAAGAAGGCTTCGCGTGCATCGAGGCGATCCGGCAGACCGCCATCCGGTTTCGTCGCGCGGGCGCGGCGGAGGCGCCAGCGGTCAAGAGCGAGCTCGAAACGCTTCTCAATGCGCTGCCTATCATCCAGGCAATCGACGTCGTCCGCGCGTTTTCGTACTTCTCGCACCTGGTCAACATCGCCGAGGACGTTCACCAGAACCGTCGCCGCCGGGCGCACGCGCTGGCGGGATCCGCGCCGCAGATCGGCAGCCTCGCGCACGCACTCGATCGCATCGCGGAGGCCAGGGTCGGCAACGATACGCTCACGCGCTGGTTCGACGATGCGCTCGTGAGCCCCGTGTTGACCGCGCATCCGACCGAGGTGCAACGACGGAGCATTCTCGACAGCGAGCGCGAGATCGCGCGCCTGTTGCAATGGCACGATCGGGTCGTTTTGACCCCCGATGAGACCGAGGGACTCGAAACCGGCCTTCGCCGGGAAATACTCGGATTGTGGCAGACGTCGATGCTGCGCTTGTCGAAGCTGCGTGTCTTCGACGAGATCGACAACGGCCTCGCGTACTACCGCTACACCTTTCTCGCCGAGGTTCCAAAGCTCTACGCCGCGATCGAGCGAAGCCTCCGGTCCCGTCTCGGCGCCGGCAACGCGCCGCACCTGCGCCCCTTTCTGCGCCTGGGCTCGTGGATCGGCGGCGACCGCGACGGCAACCCCAACGTCGTCGCCGAGACGCTGCAATATGCGATTCGCGCGCAGGCCGGCGTCGCCTTCGCGCACTACCTCGATGAGGTTCACCATCTCGGTGGCGAGCTGTCGCTCTCCACCCGCCTGGTGACGCCGAGCGCGGAGCTGCTCGCGCTGGCGAAGGCCGCCGGAGATTCCAATCCGCATCGCCAGGACGAGCCCTATCGTCAGGCATTGATCGGCGTGTACGCGCGCGTCGCCGAAACCGCTCGAACGCTTGCCCAGTATGTCGCGCCACGCGCGCCGCAGGCGACACTCGAGCCCTACGTGACGCCGGCGGACATGGTGGCCGACCTGTCGATCATCCGGACATCGCTTGCCAGTCACGGCTCGGAGCTCATCGCTGCCGGCCGGCTGGATCCGCTGATCCGGGCGGTCGAGGTGTTCGGATTTCATCTCGCGGTGCTCGACCTTCGGCAGAACTCGGACGTGCACGAAAGCGTGGTCGGCGAATTGCTTGCCCGGGCCGGCGCTGCCGACGATTACGCGCGGCTCGGCGAGGCCGATCGCATCGCCCTGCTCGTACGCGAGCTGAGCGGCGCGCGGCTCCTCTTCTCGCCGCACATCGAATATTCGGCGCGCACCGCTTCCGAGCTCGCAATCCTGCGCGCGGCGGCGGACATCCATGACCGTTTCGGCCCGGTCGCGCTGCCGAACTACGTGATTTCTAAGTGTGCCTCCGTCAGCGACTTACTCGAAGTGGGCGTTCTGCTGAAAGAAGCCGGACTGCTGCGCGGCGGGGACCTGGCACTCAATATCATCCCCTTGTTCGAGACGATCGATGACCTCGAGCGCTCGTCCGAGATCATGCGCGCGGCATTCGCGTTGCCCTGCTACCGCGCGTGGCTCGCCGGACGCCGCGACTGGCAGGAAGTCATGCTCGGCTATTCGGACAGCAACAAGGATGGCGGCTACTTCGCCGCAAATTGGGCGCTGTATCGGGCCGAGCTCGCTCTGGTCGACGTATTCCGCGGCGCGGGCATCGAGCTGCGTCTGTTTCACGGCCGCGGAGGAACCGTCGGCCGCGGCGGCGGCCCGAGCTATGAGGCGATCCTGGCGCAGCCCGCGGGCAGCGTTCCCGGCGGGACTGCGCATCACCGAGCAGGGCGAAATCATCGCCAGCAAGTATTCCGATCCGGACCTCGGGCGCCGAAACCTCGAGACGCTGGTCGCAGCGACGCTGGAGGCGAGCCTGCTCGACAGCGAGCAAATCGGCGATCGCGCGGAAGTCTATTACGCGGCGATGAGCGATCTCGCGACGCATGCGTTGAAGGCCTATCGCGCGCTGGTCTACGACACGCCGGCGTTCATCGACTACTTCCGCGCGGCGACGCCCATCGCCGAGATCGCGGAGCTCAACATCGGCAGCCGGCCGGCGTCGCGCACCGCATCGTCGCGGATCGAGGATTTGCGCGCCATTCCGTGGGTGTTCAGCTGGGGACAGTGCCGCCTGATGCTGCCCGGATGGTATGGCTTCGGCGCGGCGGTCGATGCATGGCTCGAGCGACATCGCGACGGGCTGCCGCTGCTCTCCGAGATGCACGGTCGCTGGCCGTTCTTCAAGAGCGTCATTTCGAACATGGCGATGGTGCTCGCGAAGACCGATCTCGCGATTGCGTCACGCTATGCCGATCTCGTTCCCGATCGGGCGACTCGCGACAAGGTGTTTTCAACGATCGCCAGCGGAGCATCGGCGAACGGTCGAACTGGTGTACGCGATCACCGGCCAGCAGACGCTGCTGTACGACAACCCCACGCTGACGCGCAGTATCCGCGATCGCTTCCCATACCTCGATCCACTGAATCATCTTCAGGTCGAGCTCCTGCGGCGCTACCGTGCGGGCCACACCGACGAGCGCACCAAGCGGGGGATCCATCTCACCATCAACGGGCTCGCCGCCGGGTTGCGCAACAGCGGCTGAGCACGCCAGGTCGCGGTGCGACGGTCGGCTTCGATCGCCCGCATGTCAGCGGGTGCGCGGGCGCGCGATCAGGTCTCGCGCTTGTCCAGCCGGTACTTCTCCGCACACTTGACGATCATGATCTGGGTCGGAAATTCGAGGCACAGGCGCGCATCGGCTTTCTCCTGGACCGCGCGCGCTTCCTTGCGGGACATCGATTTTTTCGACGGCTCAGCCTGAGTCGCAACGTCGGAAGTCGCGGTGGCAACGGCCGATTGCGCGAACGCCGCCGGAAGCGTCAGCGTCGCAATCGCGAGGCACGCGACGACGGCAATATTGAGTTTCATCTGCGGTCCCCTTCCCTGGGAATGGCGAGCAACGAACCAAAGCGTGCGCTCATGCAGAGAGCGTCACGCGAACAGCGTCCGGACATCTGCGACCCGCCCGCCCACTATAGGTCTTTGCCGGACGAAAGCAAAACGCCCCATCAGATGCCGGCGAACGGAGGACCGTCAAGCGACACTGCAAGATGCGCCAGCTACGCGCGCACCCCCTTGACTGCGCCGCTGCCCGGGCTATACTCCACATACCGTATATTTAATGGGTACACAAACCGATGACTGCCCGACCGCGAAGCTCGCATACCACGAGGCGCACGTTTCCGCGCCACCCGATGGAAGACATGAACGCGCCGCCGGGCCGACTGACGCCGCGGCAGCGTCAGATATTGGACTGGATTCGCGCCTTCCTCGAGACGCGTGGCATGCCGCCAACGCGCGCGGAGATCGCCGGCGGGCTGGGTTTTTCCACGCCGAGCTCGGCTGAAGATCATCTTCAGGCGCTGGCCAAAAAAGGAGCGATCGAGCTGATACCCGGTGCGTCGCGAGGTCTGAGACTCATCGAGATTCCCGGTGAGCCGGTGCAGGGAACGCTGCCTCTGGTGGGACGTGTCGCCGCCGGGACTCCGATACTCGCCGAGGAGCACGTCGAGGCGCATTTTCGCGTCGACCCGGCGCTCTTCTCGCCGCGCGCAGACTACCTGCTGCGCGTGCGCGGCACGAGCATGCAGGACGTCGGCATTCGCGACGGTGATCTGCTTGCCGTGCACATGCAGAACGACGCGCACTCCGGGCAGATCGTGGTCGCGCGCCTGAACGACGAAGTGACGGTCAAGCGGTTCAAGCGCCGCGGACGCGACATCGTGCTTTTGCCCGAAAACGCGAAGTTCGCGCCGATCGTCGTCGATCCCAGGACCACGGCATTCGCCATCGAGGGAATCGCGGTCGGCCTGGTACGAAACGGAGGCGATTGGTAAGCGGGTAGCGCAAGCCCGTGCGCCAGCAAGAGCGCGCGGCCTCGATTGCGCGGCGCGAGCCGCGTGTTTGACTCACATCGGATTCCCAGCCGATTCACACTGGAAGGAGATGCACCATGGTCCAAGCGATACCCAGCGCATATGCCGGCGTCACGCCCTATCTGATCGTTCGCGACGCCGCACGCATGCTCGAGTTCTACAAGAACGCGTTCGGCGCAACCGAGGTGATGCGGCTTCCCGGACCCGACGGCAAGATCGGCCACGCCGAGATCAAGATCGGCGAGGGCATGGTGATGCTCGCGGACGAGACCCCGGAGATGGGACACAAGTCGCCGCTCACCGTCGGTGGAGCGCCGGTCGGCCTGATGTTTTACGTCACCGATGTGAACACACAGTTCCCGAAGGCGATCGCCGCCGGAGCCACGGTGAAGGAGCCGCTCAAGGACCAGTTCTACGGCGACCGCAGCGGAACGCTCGTCGATCCCTCGGGTCACGTCTGGACAATCGCCACCCACATCGAAGACGTCTCTCCGGATGAAATGGATCGGCGCATCAAGGCGATGATGGGCGGATAGCGGCCGGCGGGATCCGCAGCGCGCGACATAATCGCGAGATCCGCGCGGATCGGCCGCCGCCATGCCTTTTTGGCGGCGGCCTGCAGTACGCGCGCACGATGCATCGGCCACGGGCTCGCCCGCTGGCGGATGAGCCTGTCGCGTCAGCGGGCGCGAATCACATCGGTGGGTATCGGACGCGCGCGGACGCGAGTCGCGTCCCGCGCCCCGTCGGACGCGATTCGCGGTTACGCCGTCAAGGCGGAGCGCCCACGTCTATAATGGCGCTCGCGCGACGTGATCCTGCTCGTCGCCTTGGACAGCCACACATCCCAGCATGCGCATCCTCCTCAGCCAACGACGATGGCTATTTCTCTCCCGGACTGGAACGCCTGGCCGCCGACGTCGGCGCCCATGCCGAGATCACCGTCGTTGCGCCTGAGCGCGATCGAAGCGGCGCGTCGAACTCGCTGACGCTCGATCGTCCCCTGACCGTTCGCCGCGCGCCCAGCGGATTCCTCTTCGTCAATGGAACGCCGACCGACTGCGTCCATCTGGCGGTTACGGGGCTTCTCGACGAGCTTCCCGACATGGTGATCTCCGGCATCAACCACGGCGCGAACATGGGCGACGACACGATCTACTCGGGCACCGTGGCGGCCGCGATGGAGGGCTATCTTCTGGGCATTCCGTCGATCGCGGTGTCGCTGGCCGACAAGGCCGGCAAGCATTTCGAGACGGCGTCGAGAGTGATCGTCGACATACTGAATCGCCATCGGCGCCAGCCTTCGGGCGCGTGGCTTCTCAACGTCAACGTTCCCGACGTGCCCTACGATGAGCTCAAAGGCGAGAGAGTGACGCGGCTGGGCAAGAGGCACAAGGCCGAATCGGTGGTCAAGACCCAGACGCCGCGCGGCGAGACCTGCTACTGGGTCGGCGCGGCGGGCGCCGCGGCCGATGCGGGCGAGGGCACCGACTTCGACGCGGTCGAGCACGGCTACGTCTCGATCACGCCGTTGCAGATCGACCTGACCAGCCACGGCGATTTGCCGCGCATCGCGGCGTGGCTTTCTGCGCAGACGAAGATGGACGCCAACGCGTGACGGCGGGCGTCGAAAAATTCGCGGGCATTGGCATGACGTCCGCGCGCACCCGCGCGCGGATGGTCGAGCGCCTGCGCGAGCAGGGCATTCGCGACGAGGCCGTCATCTCGGCGATGGGCGCGGTTCCGCGGCACATCTTCGTCGAGGAAGCGTTGGCCATTCGCGCCTACGAAGACAGTCCGCTGCCCATCGGCGCGGGACAAACGATATCGCAGCCCTACGTCGTCGCGCGCATGACGGAGCTCCTGCGCGCGGGACGCGACCTGCCGCGCGTGCTCGAGATCGGCACCGGCTGCGGCTACCAGACCGCCGTGCTGGCGCAGGTCGCGAGCGAGGTGTACACGGTCGAGCGTATCGCGTCGCTGGTCGCCAAGGCGCGGCACAATTTGCGAACGCTCAAGGTCGAGAACGTGCGCATCAAGCACGGTGACGGCTCGAATGATCTTGGCGAAGATCTGGAGGTCGACGGCATCATCGTCACCGCGGCGGCGACCAAGGTGCCCACAGCCCTGCTGCGCCACCTTCGCGTCGGCGGAAGGATGGTGCTTCCGCTCGCGACGCGCGATGACGACTTGCGCGGCGTACAGCGGCTTACTGTGATCGACAAGGCGGAAGACGGCGCCCGCGAACAAACCTACGACGCGGTAAGATTCGTCCCGCTGCTTCCCGGACTCGCATGACTTTCAAGAGAATGACGCCGCACGACCGCTCACGCTGCCTTCATCTTGTCGTCGCCGCGGTGCTTGTTCTCGCCGGATGCATGACGCGGCCGCCGGCTCCTGTCGACGATCGCGCGCCCATGGCCGTCGTTCCGCCGCCGCCTCCTGCGCCGCAGGCCGCGCCCGTGCGCCCGCCCGAGGCGCCACCGCAGACGTATACGGTCAAGCGCGGCGAGACGCTCGCGCAGATCGCGCTCGATCACGGCGTCGACTACCGCGAGCTCGCGGCGTGGAACAATATCGAGAATCCGAATCTGATACGTGTCGGACAGGTGCTCGTGCTGTCCCCGCCCGGACAAGCGGGTTCGGGCGCAGCGCCAACTGCGAGCGGCGTCGTCACCACACCGCTCGTCACCTCGACCTCGCTTGCGCCAAGCAACGAGACGCACGCGCTGATGACGACGCCCGGTCACGGCAACACGCCGACGCTCAAGAGCGAGCCGCGCGCGATGAAGCTTCCGTATTCGGAGCAGGCGCTCGCGCAGATCGAGCACGCGCCATCCGCGCCGGCACCACCGGCGGCCTCGGCTGCTGCGCCCGTTCCCGCAACTTCGCCACCGGTCGCCGCGGCGCCGCCGCCCGCTGCGGCACCCGCAGGTACTTCCGCGGAGAAGGCAGCGCCTCCGCCCGCACGCGCGGAGTCCGCACGCGTGCCCGAGATCGACGACGCCAAGGTCGATTGGGCCGTGGCCGACCACGGGCAAGGTCATCGGCGGGTTTTCGGAAACCGCGAATCTGAAGGGCATCGACATCGCAGGCAAGGCCGGCCAACCGGTGCTCGCCAGCGCGGCCGGTCGCGTCGTCTACGCCGGCTCGGGGCTGCGCGGCTACGGCAAGCTCGTCATCATCAAGCACAACAACACCTACCTTTCCGCCTACGCGCACAACCGCGAAATCCTGGTCAAGGAAGGCCAGCAGGTGAGCAAGGGACAAAAGATCGGCGAGATGGGCGATACCGACGCAGACCAGGTCATGCTTCATTTCGAGATTCGTCGCCAGGGCAAGCCCGTCGATCCCGCGAAATTTCTTCCACCGGCATGAGCTCGCGGCGCGACGGCGACTTACCCATCCGAATGAGGGCTCGGTCGGCGACCGATGACGGACACATACCGGCCGCGACCGAGCCGGACACACGCACGCAGGAGCTGCCGCTCGAAGTGCCCGAGACCGGCGTCGGCGCCGACTTCCTCAACGACATCACCCAGATCTATCTCAACGAGATCGGACAGAGCCCGCTCCTGACGCCGGTGCAGGAGCTCGAGTACGCGCGCGCGAATCGCGACGGCGATTTCGAGGCGCGGCAGAAAATGATCGAGCACAACCTGCGGCTGGTGGTCAGCATCGCCAAGCACTACCTCAATCGCGGCCTGACGCTGGGCGATCTGATCGAGGAAGGCAACCTCGGCCTGATCCATGCGCTGGAGAAGTTCGATCCGGAGCGCGGCTTCCGCTTCACGACCTATGCGACGTGGTGGATCAGGCAATCGATCGAGCGCGCGATCATGAATCAGTCGCGCACCATCCGGCTGCCCGCGCACGTGGTCAAGGAGCTCAATATCGTCCTGCGCGCGCTGCGCCACCTGGAAACGCACGGCGTCCTGGGCGAGGGACGCGAGCCGACCGTCGACGACGTCGCGCACCTGCTGGACAAGCCGGTCGAGCAGGTGCGCAAGGTTCTTGGCTACAACGAGCACATCGCGTCGTTGGACGCTCCGTTCGACTCGGAAGCGGGGGCATCGCTCGGCGATCAGCTCACCGACGAGGATGCGCCGAGCCCGGAGCTCATCCTGCACAACTCGGAGATCGAGGGTTGGGTGCGGCAGTGGCTCGACGAGCTCTCCGAGCGCCAGCGAAGCGTCATCGAGCGCCGCTATGGACTCAACGGCCGCGACGTTGCGACGCTGGAAAAGCTATCGCGCGAGCTCGGGGTCACGCGCGAGCGCGTGCGGCAGATTCAGGCGGAGGCGCTTGACAAGTTGCGCGAGCGGCTGCGCCGGCGCGGCTTGTCGCGCGAAGCGCTTGTTGTAGCGCTCCCGGGACCTGAGATGTGCGACGAGCAGTCGCCGCAGGTCCTAGTCGATTGTCTCTGCCTCGCGATTGGCGGTCCGCGAGCGCGAAGCCTGGTTCAAGGTGCGCGCCCCGGGAATCGCACCGACGTCGGCGCTGAGCTCCGCGAGCAGGCGCTCGCGCTCCGGATTGCTCGGACCGTAATGCAGCCGCGCGTAGCGCTCGCCGATGCGCTCGAGTACGCCCGCCCACTGCGGCCAGCGCTGCGCGGCACGGTGACATGTAAGCGAGCGGCCCCTCTTCGGGCGAGCGCGCGAGGCCCGCGCGGCCGAGCCTTCGGCACAGGGCGCTCCACAACGCGACTTCCGCATCGACGCGCGATTGGCGCAGCCGACCCGCACCGAGCACCAGCAGGCCCCAGACGAACGCCGCCGCGGCGACCAGCGCCACGATCTGCCAGGCCTTCGCGTCCTCGAACCCGAATCCCCGCAGCAGATCGCGCTGGCGCTCGAGGTTGAATCCGACGATGCCGCGCTGCCAATGGTAGTTGACGGCATCCCACTGCAGGCGAAGATCCTTGAACCAGGTCATCTCCAGGCGCGCGAAGTAGGGCACGCGCTCGTCGGCGGGCATCGCGGCACCAAGGCCGCGCTCGATTCGCGACGGCGCGACGGCGGCGGTGGGATCGAAGCGCTGCCATTGACCGTCGAGCAGGGCCTCGGCCCACGCGTGCGCGTCGGACTGGCGCACGATCATGTAGTCGCCGTCGGGATTCATTTCGCCGCCCTGATAACCGGTCACGACGCGAGCGGGAATACCCGCGGCGCGGAGGAGCACCGCGAACGCGCCGGCATAGTGCTCGCAGAATCCGCGGCGGGTGTCGAAGAGGAATTCATCGACCGGATTGCGGCCGAGGAGCCTGCGGCGCCAGCGTGTAGACGAAAGGCTCTGTGCGGAACCAGTCGAGCACGGCATTGATGTAGGCGCGGTCCGAGCCGTATTTGGCGCGCATCTCCCGCGCGAAGGCGAGCGTGCGCGGATTCGCGGAAGGCAATTGCAGGCTCATCGCGCGTACTCTCCTCGGCTTGGGGATACGAGTCGCGCAGCGTCGAGCGCTGGGTATAGCGGATCGCCTGGGAGACCGGTGACCGCGCGACGAGTTGCTGATCGTAGCTCAGGTAGGCGATCTGCGAGGCCGGCGGCGCCAGCGGGTCGTCGTTCGGCGAGCGCGGCAGCGACGCCGGGTGCTCGAGCGCGAACAGCCAGACCTTGCCGTGCGGTTCGAGCGTTACCGTGTATTCGATCGTGCGCCCCTGGCGCGGGACGAATGTTCCCGGTGTGAGCTTGTACACCGAGCGCCATTCCCTGCCGTCGAAACGCGAGAATACCGGTCCGCGCCAATAGCGCTGCGCCGGCGCCGGCGGCGGTCCCTTGAAATCCACGCGAAAGGCGACGTCATCGGACAGTGACAGATCGCTGATCGATCCGGGACTCATGCTGTCGGACAAGCCGGAGCGCGCTCCCGATTCGGAGGGCGTGCCCCACAAGGGTCCCGCGATCCGCGGAAAGACGAAGAACAGCAGCAGGGCCAGCGGGATGCCTTGCAGCAACAGCCGCATCGTCGCGTCGAGTTGCGTCCGCCAGTCGGGGGCCGCCGCGCCAGGCGCTCGCGCGAAGCGACGCGAGCGCGCCGCCGAGCGCGAGCAGGACAGGGATCATCGACAACGCCGACGCGATCGTCTGGACGTAGAAGAATTGCGTCATCGAAAGAAAGAGCGCGAGGCAGATCAGCAGCGTTCCGTCGCGCGTATCGCGCGACTCGATGAACTTGATGCCGACGAGCAGGTACAGAAATTCGACGCAAGGGTCGCGGGCGAGGAAATAGCCGAGCTGGGCGCGTATGCCCAGCGCTCCCGCGACAGCGAAGAGCGGCAGCAGCCAGCGTCGATAGCCCGTGAAGCCGCGCCAGCGCGGCCGGCAGGGCGACGCGCGCGAGGACCAGCGCAGTGCCGCCGATTGCGTTCCAGGTCACGACGTGGCCCCAAAGCGGCCATTGCGCGGAAATCAGCAACGCACCGAGCCAGCCAACCTGCGCCGGCGTAAGGGGAACGTGCCGCAGCGCTTACGCATCGTGTGCCGCCGGAAACAGCGCGAGCGCGGTCAGCGCCGCGCGCCGGTGCGCCGCGCCTTGGCCCGCCGGCAATGTCGTGCCCGGAACGTGCAGTGAAAACGGACGCGCCGCTCGCTCCGCGGCGAGAATCCACGCGGTGAGCCGCGAAAGCCGTGCTTCGAGTGTCGAGGTTCGGCGGCAAGTCCTCCCAGTGCAGCTCCACCGTTCCGCCGCCGCCGGTGCCTTCGAATTGCTTCGTGTACCAGCCCGCGCCGCGCGCCACGGCCTTCCACGCAATGCGGTTTTGCGCGTCACCGCGCGGCGTATTCGCGAAGGCCGGCTAGCTCCGTATCGGCGAGCCGCGACGCCCTGCCGACGAAGGAGCCGTCGCGGCCGGGCGGCAAGGGTGGCGCGTTGCCCTCCGGCGCGGGGAAGACCGTTCCCGTCAGCGGAAAATGGACGTAGGCCCAGCCGCGCCAGATCCCGAGGGAGAAATCGGAGGAAAGCCTGATCCGCCCCAATGCCTGCCGTCCGCGCTTGGGCGCGGGGACCAAAAGGGCGACCGGGCGGGTCGAGCCGCGGCGCAAATCGACGCTGGCGGTCCATCCCTGCCGTCCCGCGACCGTTATGCCCGTGCGCTGACGGGAGCCGCTGGCGAGCGAAAGGGTGAATTCCAGCTCGCCGCCGGCAAAGGTTTCGCCTGCGCCCAAGGGCGATACCGCGAGCCCGGACAGGTTGCGAAACGTCTCCAGCAGCGCCGATGCGACCATGCCTCCTGCGAGGAACGCCAGCGCATAACCGAGCGACAGCGCGTAGTTCATCGACGTCACCAGCATGATCGCCAGCGTGACGATCAGCGCGATGCCGCGCGGCGTCGGAAGGATGTAGATGCGGTTGTGGCGAAGGAGGACGCGCGCCAGGTCGTCCGGCGCGAGGCGCCAGACGCGCTGGCGCACGCGCTCGGTCCACGAATTCGCCCGCACCGACGAGCCCGCGATTTCAGGCATGGTCAGCGCATTCCGACTCGGGTGAGAAACGCTGTCCGGACGTCAGGGCAGCGCGACGGCGCGCAGCAAAGCCTGCGCGTGCGGTCCGCCGGCGCGCGTGCTGCCGGCGAGGCGATGGCCGGCGACCGCGGGGAAAACAGCCTGCACGTCCTCGGGCAGCACCATGGGCCGTCCGTCGAGCAGCGCCCAGGCGCGCGCCGCGGCAACCAGCAACAGTCCGGCTCGCGGCGAGAGGCCGTGATGCGCCGGGCGCGGCTCGACGCGGCGTTGGATGTGCGTGACGCGGCCAGCAACGCCTGCACGTAGTCGAGGAGGGCAGGCGCTACGTGCACCGCCGCGGCTTCGCGCTGCCACGCCATCAGCGTGGCTGGATCGGCCGTCGGCTCGAGATCGAGGATGTGTGCGCGACGGTCGCCCGAAATCAGCAGCTCGCGCTCGGCCGCAGCGTCGGGATAGCCCAGCTCGATCGACATCAGGAAGCGGTCGAGCTGCGACTCCGGCAGTGGATACGCGCCGATCTGCTCGGTCGGATTCTGGGTAGCGATGACGAAGAAAGGCTCCGGCAGCGGACGCGTCACGCCGTCGATCGAAACCTGGCGCTCTTCCATCGCCTCGAGCAGCGCGCTTTGCGTCTTCGGGCGGCGCGCGATTGATTTCGTCGGCCAGCACCACGGAATGGAAAATGGGACCGGCATGAAACCGGAACTCGTGGGTTTCGGGGTCGAAGATCGACACGCCGAGCACATCGGCCGGCAACAGGTCGCTGGTGAACTGGACGCGCGCGTAGTGCAGTCCCAGCGTTCCGGCGATCGCCTGCGCCAGCGTCGATTTGCCGACGCCGGGAATGTCCTCGATCAACAGGTGGCCGCGGGCAAGCATGCAGGCCAGCGCGAGCTTGAGTTGCGACGATTTGCCGACGACGATGCGGCCGAGCCCGCCCAGCACGGCCGTCAGGCGGTCGGTCAGGGGGATGGCAAGGGTCTCGGCGGGGCGAACGGTCACGGGGCCAAACGCAGCAAGAAAGATGCCACTATAGACAAGCTTGGCCTCCTAGTCACGAATATGGCCGTCGCGATACACTTTCCGCACATCCGCGAAGAAGTGCGCTGACGGCCTATAAGTTCCTCATTTC
Organism: uncultured beta proteobacterium; assembly: GCA_963730465.1. Classification (GTDB taxonomy): domain Bacteria; phylum Pseudomonadota; class Gammaproteobacteria; order Burkholderiales; family Casimicrobiaceae; genus PALSA-1003. The sequence goes on from CAVSRR010000006.1 coordinate 679,053, forward strand.
GGGCTCGATCGGCTGCTGCCGCACTTCAGACTCATCTCAGAACTCAGCTCAGGATTACCGTGCCTATCGCGTACATCACGCATCCCTCGTGTCACCTGCACGACATGGGCCCGTACCATCCCGAATGTCCGCAGCGCCTGGACGCCATCAACGACCATCTCATCAGCGCGGGACTCGACGGACTCGTATCGCACTACACCGCGCCGGCGGCGACGCGCGAGGAGCTCGAGCGCGTTCACTCCGGCCGCTACATCGACGAGGTCGAAGCGGCGAGCCCCGAATCCGGCATTCACTATCTCGATCCGGATACCGCGCTCAATCCCGATTCGCTCGAAGCCGCGCGCCACGCCGCCGGCGCGGTCGTGCTCGGCACCGACCTGGTGATGAGCGGCGAATGCAGCGCCGCGTTCTGTGCCGTGCGTCCGCCCGGGACACCACGCGACGCGCGAGCGCGCCATGGGCTTCTGCCTGTTCAACAACATCGCGGTCGGCGTCGCGCACGCGCTCGCGCGGCACGGCCTGACGCGGGCGGCGGTGATCGATTTCGATGTCCATCATGGCAACGGCACCGAGGATATTTTCGCGGGCAGCGACCGACGTCATCATGGTCGGAACGTTCCAGTATCCGCTGTATCCGTATTCGGGCGTCGAGCCGCTGGGCGCCAACATGTACAACGTTCCGCTCGCGCCCGGCAGCGGCAGCGACCTGTTTCGCGCCGCGTTCAAGGAGCAGTGCCTGCCGGCGCTCGAGGCGCATCGACCGGAGATCCTGTTCGTCTCCGCCGGCTTCGATGCCCATCGCGAGGATCCGCTCGCGAACCTGAAGCTGACGGACGCGGATTTCGGCTGGGTGACCGCGGAGATTATCGCTGTCGCCGCGCGTCACGCCAAGGGACGCATCGTGTCGTCGCTCGAAGGCGGCTACGCGTTGCCTGCGCTGGGCAGAAGCACGATCGCGCACCTGCGCGAGTTGGGAGCGGCCTGATTCGCCGGGATGACGCAGTGACGCGTCAGTTCGGCATGCGGACGTAGCCCGGTTGCGCTTCGACCCTCGCGAGCCACGCGCCGATCGCGGGAAAGCGCGTCAGGTCGAAGCCTCCGTCGCCCGCGACGTGCGTATAGCCGTAGAGCGCGATGTCGGCGATGGTGTAGCGGCCGGCCGCAAAGAAGGGCTCGCGTGCGAGGTGATCGTCCATCACGGCGAGCGCGCGATATCCGCCGTCCATCTTGCTGTCGGCCAGCGCGCGCACCGACTCGGGATCGGGATGCAGCTTGCGCAGGAAGCGGGCGACCGCGATGTAGGGCTCGTGGCTGTATTGCTCGAAAAACAGCCATTGCAGCATGCGCGCGCGTCCCAGCCTGTCTTCCGGAAAGAGCGGGGTGCCTTCCGCCAGATAGCAGAGAATCGCGTTGGACTCCGGCAGGAACACGCCCGGCTCGATTTCGAGCACCGGCACCTTGCCGTTCGGATTCATCGCCAGGAATTCCGGCGTGCGCGTTTGGCCCTTCACCGAATCGATCTCGTTCCATTGGTAGGGGAGCGCGAGCGACTCCAGCGTCATGCGCACCTTGTGGCAGTTGCCCGACGTGGACATCCCGTAGACCTTGAACATTGCGCTCTCCCGGACCGTGCGTGCTAGTGCGTGCTCCGCGCGCCGATCAATCTGCACTACAATTCGCGGGCGCTTTCCGCGGTATCCCACGCGCGCGAAGCGAACAACACGAATGCCAAGTCTTCCCACTTTCACGGCCGACTCCACAAGCCGAGCCGACTTCCACGTCACGTTCCGTTGCCACGTCGGCCGTTATCGAAGTCCGCGATCTGCGCAAGAGCTTCAAGCATGTCGAGGCCGTCCGAGGCATCAGCTTCGACGTGCACCAGGGCACGACGACGGCGTTGCTGGGAGGCAACGGCGCGGGCAAGACGACGACGCTGTCGATGCTGCTCGGCGTTCTCACGCCCACCGCGGGCTCGATTCGCATCCTCGGCGAGAACATGCTGCGCCATCCTTACCGCGTGCTGCCGCGCATCAATTTTACCTCGCCGTATGTCGATTTGCCGAAGCGCTTGACGGTTGCCGAGAACCTTCGCGTCTATGCGCGTCTCTACGGCGTCGAGCGGCCGCAAGAGCGCGTCGACGAGTTGGCGGAAGAGCTCGATTTGCACGAGCTGACCTCGCGCCCTTACGGTGACCTGTCCGCCGGCCAGCGGACTCGCGTTAGTCTCGCCAAGGCGCTGCTCAATCGCCCCGAAGTGCTGCTGCTCGACGAGCCGACGGCGTCGCTCGATCCGGACGTCGGCGACAGGGTGCGAACGCTGCTCGAGCAGTATCAGAAGCGCTCCGGCTGCACCATGCTGCTGGCGACGCACAACATGGGCGAGGTCGAGCGCATGTGCAACGAGGTCATCATGCTGCGCGCAGGTCTGGTCGTCGATCAGGGCTCGCCGCGGTCGCTTCTCGAGCGATACAGCCGCGGCAACATGGACGACGTCTTCCTGGATATCGCGCGCGAGCGGGTCAATCCCGAATACTCGCCCGGCGCGGACCGGGATCGCGGAGGCATCGCTTCATGAGCTGCGCTCGTCGCCGACGCGGCCGCCTCGGCCAATCGCATCCGCGCGATGATCGAGCGCCACGCATACCTGCTGCTGAAATCATGGCCGCGCATGGTGTCGATGGCCTACTACCCCACCGTGACCATGATCATGTGGGCGTTCGTCACAGTGTATCTGCGTCCGACGAGCAACTTTCTAGCCGACGCGCCAGGGCTGTTCATCGGCGCCGTGCTGCTGTGGGACATCCTGTTTCGCGGACAGCTCGGCGTGTCGCTGACCTTCTTCGAGGAGATGTATTCGCGCAATCTCGGCAATCTTTTTGTGAGTCCCCTGCGTTCGTCGGAAATGATCGTCGCGCAACTCGTGATGAGCATTATCCGCACCCTGATCGGCGTGGGCGCCGCGTGCGTGTTCGCGTGGCTGCTGTTCGGTTTTTCGATCTTCTCACTGGGCATTCCGCTGATCGCGTTCTTCATCAACTTGATCATCTGCGGCTGGGCGATCGGCCTTGCCGTCTCGGGCATGGTATTGCGCTGGGGTCTGGGCGCGGAAGAGCTTGCCTGGGCGGCGATCTTCCTGCTGGCGCCGGTGTCGGGCGTCTACTATCCGATCGGTGTGCTGCCGGGTTGGCTGCAGACGATCGCTCACGCAGTGCCGACCAGCTATGTCTTCGAGGGTATGCGCGCGGTCCTGCTCGAGCACCGTTTCCGCGCCGACCTTTTCTGGAATGCGCTGGCGATCGACGCCTTGTACATGTTCGTCGGCGTCAATCTGTATCTGCTGGCGATCGGCTACGCGCGAAAGCACGGAATGCTGATGCAGATGGGAGAGTAGCGAACCGCGTCGCCGGGCAAATCGGACATCCGACGCCTAGGTCACGCGGTGGTACGGATCAGATCGTCCGGAAAGAGGCCGCTGCTAATGCCGGACCGCAGGTCTCGCAGCGCCGTCGCCGCGTTCTTCCATGACAAGCGTCTCGATGTCGTTCAGCACCGTCTGCGGGTGGAGAAACGTGGAGCTGTAGATCTCCCGGACAAAACCCTCGCGGTCGATGAGAAAAACCTTGAGCACATGCGAGAGCTCCATCCGCGGCTTGCCGGTAGAGCGATCGATCGCATAGCGGATGTCCTGTCCGAAGCCTTCGACGAGCGGCATCAGCTCCCGCGCCGATCGGGTGGTCAGAAAGTACCAGCGCAATCCTCCGCCCTCGTCGCTGACCCGGCTGCCGGCGTATTGACGCATGACCGCGGGCGAGTCCCGCGCCGGGTCGAACGACAGGGTCACGAAACGCACGCTGTTGCCGAGCCCGGGCCGGCCAGCGATGGATTGCTTGAGCGTGTCGAACACGCGGTAGGCGAGAGGACATCCGTCCGGATCGATGCAGGTTGTGTAAATGAACCCCAGCAGGGTGATGCGACCGTGCGTGAACACGGACAGCCGCTGCGCACGATCGTCGGTGCCGAGGACCGTGCCGTCGGGGGCCGCCATGATGCGGTAAAGCTGGTAGCTGCCCGCGGGCGGCGGCACGAAGTCGAGCGCTGGCAGCGGCTCGCCTTCCTCGCCTTCGTGGCCCAATGCAAACGGTGCCCAGAACAGGCACGCAAGGATCAGTACTCGCCGCATGTCGATAGCCGTTTTGCGCTCGAAAGCTTGCCCGGGCGGCACCGTCTCCGGTGCGCCTCGCCGGACTTCACTGAAGCGCAGTGCGCTCTCTGGTCATGGAATCGACGTTCGCGACTCGCAGCGATTTGGATCCAAGCTTCATGTGATGGGCGCGCCCCAGCTTTTCCTTGGTGAAATCGACCTCGAAAGTCGGCTGCAGCTCCTTGCCGTCCCAGCTGAAGCCGCGCAGGAACTGCTCGTTGTCGGCGCCGGCCTTGTCCCAATGCTCGAGCAGGGACGAAGTCACGTACACCCGCTTGCCGTCCCAGCTCTGAGAGATCATGTTGACCTGCTTGCCGGTGACTTTTTCATACGTCTGCTTCGGCTGCTCGGGGTTGGACAGATCGAAGTAGCGCGTCTTTCCGTCCATGAAGGTGTTGACCCACAGGCCCTTGCCGTCCTGCCGGATGCTGATGTCGACCGGCAGCGGAATTTTCGACGGGTCGCCGATGGTGGCCACTTCCTTCGCCTGCCATTCGCCCTTGCCGTCCTCCTTGACGAGCCAGAGCTTGGACGTGAGCGCGGTAGCGCTGACCGCCCAGTTGTCTCCCGGATTGAGCGACCAGCGGATCTCCAGCGGCGCGCCCGGCACGCTGAAGACTTTCTTCGGCTTCATCGACTTCAAGTCCCACATCACCATCGTATTGCCGAAATGCTTCATCGCATCGGCATCCTTGATCAGCTCGCCTAAGGGTCGCATGTAGTTGGCGTAGCCGGTGAAGCTCGAGGTGAGCATTACATTCTTTTTCGGATTGACGGCGAGGTCGTAGGCGTAGCCGTCTCCGCCGTTGTCGACGGGCATGGCGTACGACGTAATGAATTCGCCCTTGTTGTTGTACAGCGCCATTCCGGTAACGCCGCCCTTGTCCTTGGCATTCGAGAGCGCCTGCACGACCATGCGCCCGGGTAGCGCGTAGTACGTGTGAGGTCCGATGAAGCCTGTCTTGTCGGCGAGGTCCGCGATGGTCCGCACGAGCTTGGGATGCGCCGGCTCAGATGCGATGTCGAACACGTAGATCTTGCTGTTCGACAGTCCTCCCGCCCAAAGGAAGCGCCTGTCGTCGGTGAAGCCCATGTGGTGCGCCTCGCCGCGGGACCCGACCGAGGCGGAGCCAACAACCTTGCCGTAAGTCTTGGACTTGGGATCGACGTCGACCGTTACCAGCTTGTCCGAACCGTCGCCGAGGCCTTCCACGCCCAGGGTCCAGACGTAGACGTAATCTTCCTGGCCCTTGATCAGCTTGGAGGTGTACGGTGAGTTGCAGGTCTCGTCGGCCCGCGCGGACTGGGTCGAAACCACGCACGTCAAGGTGACCCACGCGGCAACGATCGCGCTAAAACGAAGTACGCGGTGAGAAATCATGGCGCCCCCTATGGTTTCGGCACTGTCTGGCAGCGCCCGCCGGGCGTCGCGCGCGAGTTGCCGCTCAGGCCCGATTCATTATAGGCGCGCTTACTTGCCGTGCGGGTCCAATAGTATGGCGACCGCGACCTTGCGCTCCTCGGCGGCAAGGATGTTGAAGGTACGGCACGCCGCCGGCGTGTCCATGACGTCGAGGCCAATGCGCGCCTCGATCAGCGCGCGCGAGAGTCGCGGAGATGGAAAACGCTGCTTCGCACCGGTTCCGAGAAGGACAATTTCCGGCTGCATCGCGGCGATCGCCTCGAAATCGGCGGCGGTCAGCGCTTCGAATCCACCGGGGCACCACCCCGTCAGGATCCGATCCGGTGTGACGACGACATTTTCGCGATACTCGATCACGCCCACGCGCACGTAGCCGTCGCCGTATCCGGTAAAAACATTGCCTGCGCCGGTGCTCAGATGGAATTTCATCGGCGAAAAGGGGCCCGGGCTGCGCTTTTGTGCATTGCGGTAAGTACATTGATCCGCTAGGATTATAGCTTCAGCCGCTTCTACGTCGCTCGGACGGTTCCGGGCGCTTACGCAGAAAGACCGCCATGTCCCCGTTCTCCCCCGATTCAGTGCAATTCCCGCGCATCGAGCGCCTCCCGCCATACGTCTTCAACATCACCGCCGAGCTCAAGATGGCGGCGCGCCGTCGCGGCGAAGACATCATCGACTTCGGCATGGGCAATCCCGACGGCCCGACGCCCGCTCACATCGTCGCCAAGCTGGTCGAGACGGTGCAGCGTGCGGATACGCACGGCTATTCGGTGTCGCGTGGCATACCGCGCCTGCGCCGCGCGATCTGCCAGTGGTACAAGCGTCGCTACGATGTCGAATTCGATCCCGATACCGAAGCAATCGTCACCATCGGGTCGAAGGAGGGCATCGCCCACCTGACGCTGGCAACCCTGGGGCGCGGCGATACAGTGCTGGTGCCCAATCCGAGCTATCCGATCCACATCTACGGACCGGTGATCGCCGGCGCCGACATCCGCCAGGTTCCGCTGACGCCAAACGTGGATTTCTTCGCCGAGCTCGAGCACACCATCAAGATGAGCTTTCCGAAGCCGAAGATGCTCATCCTCAACTTTCCCGCCAATCCGACCGCGCAGTGCGTCGAGCTTCCGTTCTTCGAGAAGATCATCGCGCTCGCGCGGGAGCACGGCATCTACGTCGTGCACGATCTTGCGTATGCCGACATCTGCTTCGACGGCTGGAAGGCGCCGTCGATCATGCAGGTTCCCGGCGCGCGCGACGTCGCGGTCGAATTCTTCACGATGTCCAAGAGCTACAACATGGCGGGATGGCGCATCGGCTTCATGGTCGGCAACAAGGATCTGGTGAACGCACTGGCGCGCATCAAGGGTTACCACGATTACGGGACGTTCACGCCGATCCAGGTGGCGGCGATCGCCGCGCTCGAGGGTCCGCAGGATTGCGTCGGCGAGATCGCGATGACCTATCAGCGGCGCCGCGACGTGCTGGTCAAGGGCTTGCATGAGGCGGGCTGGCTGGTCGATATCCCGAAGGCGTCGATGTACGTGTGGGCGAAGATCCCCGACGCATACAAGGAGCAAGGCTCGCTAGAGTTCACCAAGAAACTGCATCGCGCAGGCCAAGGTGTCCGTCTCGCCCGGCATCGGCTTCGGCGAGTTCGGCGACGGGCACGTGCGCTTTGCCATGATCGAGAACGAAAGCCGGACCCGGCAGGCGATCCGCGGCATCAAGCAGATGTTTCGCGACGACGGCTTGCTCTGAGCGGACGAGGATGGCCCAGACCTCCATGAAGCCGTTGCAGGTCGGATTGCTCGGCATGGGCACCGTGGGCCGCGGCACATGGACCGTGCTCCGGCGCAACGAGGAGGAGATCACCCGCCGCGCCGGCCGACCGATACGCATCACGCGGGTCGCGACGCGAACGCTCGCTCGTGCGCCGAGGAAGTGACGCGCGGCGTGAAAGATGTCCACCTCACCACCGATCCGAATGCGGTGATCGATGATCCCGATGTCGATATCGTCGTCGAACTGATCGGCGGGCATCGAGCCCGCCAAATCGTACGTGCTTCGCGCTATTCGACGTGGCAAGCATGTCGTGACCGCCAACAAGGCGCTGCTCGCGGGCCACGGCAACGAAATTTTCGCGGCGGCGCAAAAGGCGCGGCGTGATGGTTGCGTTCGAGGCGGCCGTCGCCGGCGGCATACCGATCATCAAGGCGCTGCGCGAGGGTCTCACCGCCAACCGCATCGAATGGATCGCGGGCATCATCAACGGAACCAGCAATTTCATTCTCTCCGAAATGCGCTCGACCGGCGCGTCTTTCGCGACCGCGCTAGCCGCGGCACAGGCGCGCGGCTACGCGGAAGCCGATCCCACCTTCGACGTCGAAGGCATCGACGCCGCGCACAAGCTCTGCATCATGTCGGCTATCGCCTTCGGCGTTCCCATGCAGCTCGACAAGGTCTACACCGAGGGGATCACGCAGCTCACGCGCGAGGACATCCGCTACGCCGAGGAGCTCGGATATCGCATCAAGCTCCTGGGGATCACTCGACGCGCGTCGGTTGGCGGCAGCGCGCAGAGCGCGGGCATCGAGCTCAGGGTTCATCCCACGCTGGTGCCGGCGAAACGGCTGATCGCCAATGTCGAGGGTGCGATGAACGCGGTGCTGGTGAAAGGCGACGCCGTCGGCGCGACGCTTTACTACGGGCCGGGCGCAGGCGCCGAGCCGACCGCGAGCGCCGTCATCGCCGACCTGGTCGACGTTACGCGCATGCACACCGCGGACCCCGAGCATCGCGTGCCGCATCTCGCGTTCCAGCCGGACCAGCTTTCCAACATTCCATTCCTGTCGATGGGCGAGGTGCGGACCAGCTACTACCTGCGCATGACCGTGCTCGACCGGCCCGGCGTGCTCGCGGACATCACGCGCATCCTCGCCGACCGCGAGATATCGATCGACGCCATGATCCAGAAGGAGCCGTCCGAGGGCGAGGACCGCACCGACATCATCCTGCTCACCCATCTCTCGATCGAGCGCCAGGTCGTCGACGCGATCGAGAAGATCGAGGCGCTGCCGACGGTCAACGGCCGGGTCGTGCGCATTCGGATGGAGGAGCTGAATTGATCGGCGACAGGCACTTGATTCCCGAAACGGCGAACCGAGTTCGAAGCACACGTCGTCCCGCGAAAGCGGGGACCCAGTGGCGTTCGTACAAAAGACGCTGGATTCCCGCGTTCGCGGGAATGACGATATTGGAGCAGTTCGCAATCATCGATCGCTGCGACCTGCGCCGCTGCCATATGTGCCGCCACGACGCGTGGCGCTGGGGCACGCGCCCTTGCCCCGTGTGCAATTGAATCGCGGCTAACACAATGCGCTACGTCAGCACCCGCAGCGTCGGATTCGGACCGCTGCCACCGCAGCCGTTCTCGGCCATCCTGATCGAGGGTCTCGCGCCGGACGGCGGCCTCGCGGTGCCGGAAGCTTATCCTCGCTTTGCGGCGACGGAGCTCGCGGAGCTGCGTACGCTCGACTATCGCCAACTCGCGTTCGCGGTGCTTTCGCGCTACGCCGACGACATACCCGCGGCGGATCTGCGATCGATCATCGATCGGACCTACACCGCCGAGACCTTCGGCAGCGACGAGATCACGCCCGTGCTGCAGGTTGAGCCCGGTCTGTTTCTCCTCCGCGCGTCGAACGGCCCGACGCTCGCGTTCAAGGACATCGCGCTGCAGCTCCTCGCGAATCTATTCGAGCACGTCCTGGCGAGAGAACACGCGACGCTGAACATTCTCGGCGCGACCTCGGGCGATACCGGGTCGTCGGCGGAGCTCGCTATGCGAGGCAAGCAGGGCCTGTCGGTGTTCATGCTTTCGCCCCAAGGGAAGATGAGCCCGTTTCAGACCGCACAGATGTATTCGCTCACCGATGCCAACATCTTCAACATCGCCATCGAAGGCGTGTTCGACGACTGCCAGGACATCGTCAAGTCGATCTCCGGCGACGCCGATTTCAAGCGCCAGTTTCATCTTGGGGCGGTGAATTCCATCAACTGGGCACGCATCGCGGCGCAGGTCGTCTACTATTTCAAGGGCTATTTCGGCGCCACGACGAGCAATGATGAGCGTGTCTCCTTCGCCGTGCCGTCCGGCAATTTCGGCAACGTGCTCGCCGGACACGTCGCCAGGCAGATGGGGCTGCCGATCCACCGCCTGATCGTCGCGACCAACGAAAACGACGTGCTCGATGAATTCTTCAGGACCGGGATCTACCGCGTGCGCAGCAGCTTCGAGACCCTGCAGACATCCAGTCCCGTCGATGGATATTTCCAAGGCGTCGAACTTCGAGCGCTTCGTATTCGATCTCGTGCAGCGCGATCCGCAGATGGTCGCCAACCTTTGGCGGCAGGTCGCGCTGCGAGGCGGCTTCGACCTCGGGCGCGCGCCTTATGGCGCTCGATTGCGCAACGCCGGCTTCGCCTCCGGGCGGAGCACCCACGCCGATCGGATCGACACCATCCGCACGATGGCCGAGCGTCACGATATCGTCGTCGATCCGCATACCGCGGACGGCATCAAGGTCGGGCTGGAGCATCGGGAGCAAGGCGTGCCGCTCATCTGCATCGAGACGGCGCTGCCGGCGAAGTTCGCGGTCACGATTCGAGAGGCGCTGGGCTCAGAGCCGCCGCGACCGAGTGCCTACGAAGGTCTCGAGGCGTTGCCTCAGCGGTACGTGACCCTGCCGGCGGATGCCGCGAGAGTCAGGGCATATTTGAGCGACCACGCGCGCGCGTGAACGGGTCCGACTCATGAGCCCGTGGCTGCGCGATCTCGGCAGGAACCTGTGGAGCGGGGCGCTTCTCGTCTTCGGGCAGCCCGTCAACAAGCTTCGGTTTCGCATCGGCGTGCCACAGCTCCTGATTCTGTTCGCCGTTTCCGCGTGGCTGGACCTTGCGGTCGATACGGTCCGACGCGAGCCCGGATCGATGTTTGTTTTTTCGGGACTGATGAGCGAGGGATTCTACGGCGCGGTGCTGATGCTGATCGCGGCGCTGCTCGCGCTGATCCTTCGGCAACCGTCGTTTGCGCTGGCGCTGCCGGTCGTTCTGCTTTCGAGCGAGTGGCCTCTGCAGTTAGCGCGCATCGGAAGCGCGGTGGCGTCGGGCTGGGGCGCGTGGTGGATCGGGGCGGCGGTGCGCGCGGAGCAGCTGATCCTGATCTGGACCTTCTTCTGGCTCTGGCGCGCGGCGGCGGTCAGCCTCGCGCCCAAAAATCCACACTATTGGCTTCGATCGATCGCCGCGGCGCTTCTGCTGGCAAGTCCGCTATGGTTCTCCTCGGCATTCTTGCCGGAGATGGGCTGGTGGGAGGCGCAGGACGACGAGCCGGCACGCGATGCGCGCTACCCGAGCCCCGTTTCGGAAGCAGTCTTAAGCGCGCAACAGGATCTGTTCGATCAGGCGCTCGACGACATCAAGGACGAGCGGGCGGGCGTCACCGATCTCTATTTCGTCGGCTTCGCGCCCTTCGCGGGCGAGGACGTCTTCCGCAAGGACATGGATCTCGCGCGCGAGCTCTTCGACGAGCGCTTCGACACCGACGGCCGATCGATCGTGCTGGTCAACAATCCAAAGACCGTGCTCGAGCAGCCGATGGCCACGGTCACCAATCTGCGCGCGACCCTCAAGGAAATCGGCGCCACCATCGACCCGAGCGACGACGTGGTCGTGGTATATCTCGAAAGCCATGGCGGCCGCGATCATCACCTCGCGGTCGATTTTCCGCCGCTCGAGCTCGACCAGCTGACGCCGGAGCTTTTGCGCGCGTCGCTGGACGACGCGGGCATCAAGTGGCGCATCATCATCGTGTCGGCGTGCTATTCCGGCGGCTATATCGACCCGCTGAAGGATGAATTCACGCTCATCATGACCGCGTCCGCAACGGATCGCACGTCGTTCGGCTGCGGCACCGAAAGCAACGCGACCTACTTCGCCGACGCGCTGTTCCAGCACGCGCTTCGCTTCGAGGATTCGTTCGTCAAGGCGTTCGAGAAAGCGCGCGAGCGCATCGCCGCGCGCGAGCAGGAGCAGAAGGTCAGCCCGCCTTCGGACCCGCAGATGTACATCGGCGATGAGATGGCGGCCAAGCTGCCGAAGCTGGAGGAAGCGCTGCGCAAGCGACGGGCAAGCGGCACGATTTAGGCGGCGGTGGTCGCCGCGAAAGCGGCCGAGTTCTCAGATCGACGAAGTCGCCAATCGGCAGTGCGCGAAACACGCGAAATCCTCGCGTTCCACGAGAGCCCTTCCAAATTCGTCATTCCCGCGAAAGCGGGAATCCATGGGATCTTCGACAGTCGCAAAATCGGATCCCCGCGTTCGCGAGGGATGACGGTCGCCATGGACGTCCTCGGAGCCCGCGGCGTCTGAAAGTCCGGCGCGAAACCCTCAATCGCCATTCCGAAAACGGCGCGCGATCGTCGTCGTGGAAGCGCCCGTCCGGTCGCGAAAGCCCCGACCGTCATTCCCGCGAAAGCGGGAATCCGTGTCGTTCGTCCTGCTTCGCGTATTGGTAGAATAACGCTCGAGTTCAGGCTTTCGACAGGCAACACATCGCTGCAGTCGTCACGCGCCGTCGCGCAAACCTGCCCCGATGGAATCCGCCAAACCCACCGTCCGACCGCTCGCGGGACTCAAGGTCCTCGAGCTCGGTCAATTGATCGCGGGCCCCTTCGCCGGCAAGGTGCTCGCCGAATTCGGCGCCGAGGTGATCAAGATCGAGCCGCCTGCGTCCGGCAAGGATCCCGGCGGCGATCCGCTGCGGCAATGGCGCCTGCTGCACGAAGGCACATCGCTATGGTGGTATGTCCAGGCGCGCAACAAGAAGTCGGTGACAGCCAACCTGCGCATGGTCTGAAGGACAGGAAGTCGCACGCCGCCTCGCGCGTGACGCCGACATCATCATCGAGAACTTTCGTCCCGGCACGCTGGAGAAGTGGGGCCTCGGCTACGACGCGCTCGCCGCCGACAATCCGGGACTGATCCTGTTGCGCCTCTCCGGCTTCGGCCAGACCGGTCCGTATCGCGATCAGCCGGGTTTCGGCGCGGTGGGCGAATCCATGGGTGGCATGCGCCACATCACCGGATTTCCCGAGCGGCCGCCGGTGCGCATGAACATCAGCATCGGCGACGCGCTCGCCGCATTGCACGGGGTGATCGGCGTGCTGATGGCGCTGCACCATCGCGACGCGCACGGCGGGAAGGGGCAGGTGGTCGATGTTGCGCTGTACGAGGCGGTGTTCAACATGATGGAAAGCCTCATTCCCGACTACGATTTGCACGGCGACATTCGCGGCCGCATCGGGACGGGACTGACCAATATCGTGCCTTCCAACACCTACACGACGCGCGACGGGCACAGCGTGGTCATCGCCGGCAACGGCGACAGCATCTACAAGCGCCTCATGCATGCCATCGGCCGCGACGATCTTGGGCCTCGATCCCGAACTCGCGACCAACCTCGGCCGCGTCAAGCGCACCGCGGCGATCGACGGCGCCATCGGCGATTGGGCCGGCGACGCACGAACTCGGAGGACATCCTCGTCGCGCTCAAGGCGGCCGACGTTCCCCACGGCAAGATCTACACCGCGGCCGACATCGTCGACGATCCGCAGTACCTGGCGCGCGAAATGATCCGGCAGGTGAAACTTGCCGACGGCACGCCGCTCAAAATGCCGGGGATCGTTCCCAAGCTGTCGGAAACGCCGGGCGGCATGGATTGGGTCGGGCCGGCACTGGGTGAGCACACCGACGAGGTGTTGCGCGCGGCAGGATACAGCGGCGACGACATCGCGCGTCTGCGCGCGTCAGGCGCCATCTAGGATCGAGGCAGCGCCATGGAACGCATCTACATCCACGACGTCGTCGCCCGCGACGGCCTCCAGATCGAGCCGGGCTGGGTGCCGACCGAACAGAAGATCGAGTTGATCGATCTATTGTCGGCGACCGGTGTCGCCAAGATCGAAGCGACCTCGTTCGTGTCTCCCAAGGCGATACCGAATCTGCGCGACGCCGAAGCCGTGATGGCCGGCATTCACCGCAATCCCGCCGTGACCTATGTCGCGCTGGTGCCGAACGCGCGCGGCGCCGAGCGAGCGCTCGGCGCCGACGTCGACGAGATCGTGCTCGTCGTCTCGGTGTCGGAAACGCACAACCGCGCGAACGTGCGGCGCAGCGTCGCCGAATCGTTTGCGGGCTTCGGCGAGGTATTCGACGTCATGCGCGGGCATCGGCAGACCATCGCCGGCGCGCTGGCGACATCGTTCGGATGTCCTTTCGAAGGCGTGATCCCGGAGCAGCAGGTGGAGGACGCCGTCGCGCGCTACGTCGACCTCGGCGTCGATTCGGTGACGCTTGCGGATACCACCGGCATGGCCAATCCGCGCCAGGTCGAAGCGCTGGTGAAGCGCGTGCGCGGACGCTGGCCCGATCTCGATCTTGCGCTGCACTTTCACAACACGCGCGGCATGGGGCTCGCGAATGTCGTCGCGGGGATCGCCGCAGGCGTCACGCACTATGAGGGTTGTCTCGGCGGGCTCGGCGGCTGTCCTTTCGCGCCGGGAGCGACCGGCAACATCTGCACCGAGGATCTGGTGCACATGCTGCAGAGCATGGGTTACGAGACCGGCGTCGATCTCGACGCGTTGCTCGCCGCCTCGCGCCGACTTGGCCAGATCGTCGCGCACGAGCTTCCGGGGCAGGTCGTGAAGGCGGGCAAGATCGACCGATCTGCATCCGCGCCGCCGCAAGTCGAAGATGCGCCGACGCGTTGACAGTGCGTATCGATGGGAGTGCGCGTTGACAGTCGCGAGTCGCTATGTGAGCATCGCCGCTCGCTGGACGGGTTTGCGGTCACTCTGATGACTGACTGAGCACCGTCAGCGGGACGATTGCGTACGCAAAACGTGGCTCGTCATCCCCACGAAAGCGGGGATCCAGTTGCGACGGTCCAAACGACAAATGGATTCCCGCTTTCGCGGGAACGACGATATTAGGATCAGACTCGCGACTTGATAGCGTGTTTTCACGTACCTCAAAATAATTAAGACGCCAAGCATGCGTCATTCGCATCGAAATATCGGAGGAACCAATGAAACCGTTCACAAGAATCGCGTGCGCCGCATGCGCCGCGCTTGCCTCGCTGCTGCCGTTCGCCGCCCAGGCTCAAGGCAAGATCGAAAAGCCCAAGGTCAGCATCGCCGTCGGCGGCAAATCCGGCTTCTACTATCTGCCGCTGACCATCGCCGAGCGCCTCAACTACTTCAAGGAAGAAGGTCTCGACGTCGAGATCAGCGATTTCGACGGCGGCTCCAAGGCGCTGCAGGCGGTCGTCGGCGGCAGCGCCGATGTCGTGTCGGGCGCGTGGGAAAACACCATCGACCAGCAGCCCAAGGGCCTCAACATGCAGGGCTTCGTCCTGCAGGGGCGCTATCCGGCGATTTCGGTCGGCATCGCGAAGTCGAAGGCCGCCGTCTACAAGTCGCCCAAGGACCTGAGGGGCATGAAGATCGGCGTCAGCGCGCCGGGATCGAGCACCAATCGCATGGTGCTGCACCTGCTCGCCAAGGATGGACTCAAGGGTGACGACGTCTCGTTCATCGGCGTCGGCACGTCTGCGGGCGCGATCGCCGCCATCACCACCGGCCAGATCGACGCGATCTCCAACGTCGATCCGGTGATGACCATGCTGGAAATGAGCAACGCCGTAACCATCGTCGCCGACACGCGCACCGCCAAGGGAACCGAGGCCGTGTTCGGCAGCGCCGACATGCCTGCGGCTGCGCTCTACGCGCCCATCAGCTTCATCCAGAAGAATCCGAACACAGTGCAGGCGCTGACCAACGCCATGGTGCGCGCGCTGATATGGCTGCAGACACGCGACTCCCGATCAGGTTCTGTCTACAGTGCCGCCGGAATACCTGCTCAACAACCGCGAAGCGTATCTGGCGAGCTACAACAAGGTGAAGGCCGCGTTCTCGCCGGACGGCCTGTTCAACATGGCGGGCGCGGAGAACACGCTCAAGTATCTGGCGGCGTTCAATCCCGCGGTCAAGCCGTCCGAAATCAAGCTCGGTCAGACCTTCGACAACAGTTACGCGCAAAAGGCGCTCGCCAAATACGGGCATTAGGCGGCTTCTCAGCGATGAACGCCGCCGCGACGCAGCCGACGCCGGCGCTCCTGCTCGATCGCGTGACCTGCGCCTTCGCATCGCGCGAGCGCAGGGGCGAGCGCTACACGGCGGTCAAGGACACGACGCTCAGCGTCGCGCCGGGAGAATTCGTCTCGGTGGTGGGGCCGACCGGCTGTGGCAAATCCACGTTGCTCAATGTCGCGGCGGGTCTGCTCCAACCATCATCTGGTCACGTCCGCGTGCAGGGCTTGCCGCTTTCCGGCATCAACCGGCGCGCCGGCTACATGTTCCAGGCCGAGTCGCTCATGCCGTGGCGCAACGCGCGCGATAACGTTCTCGCCGGACTCGAGTTCGCAGGCGTGGACGATGCCGAAGCCGAGCGGCGCGCGGATGAGTGGCTCGGTCGCGTCGGCTTGCGTGGATTCGAGAAGCGCTATCCGCACGAGCTGTCCGGCGGCATGCGCAAGCGCGTGGCGCTCGCGCAAATGCTCATCCTCGATCCCGAAATCATGCTGATGGACGAGCCGTTTTCCGCGCTCGACGTGCAGACTCGGCAGCTCATGGAAAACGAGCTGCTGGATCTCTGGTCCGCTGATCGCAAGTCCGTCCTCTTCATCACCCACGATCTCGAGGAAGCGATCGCGCTGTCCGATCGGGTGATCGTTCTGTCGGCCGGCCCGGGAACAAGACCGATCGGCGAGTTCCTCATCGATCTGCTGCGACCGCGCGACGTCAACGAAATCCGCATGACGCCGCGCTTCGTCGAGCTGCATAGCGATATCTGGCGCGTGATGAAGAGCGAAGTGCTGAAGGGCTATGCTCAAAGCAAGCAAAACTAGCGCGGGTGACGAGGAGGGCGTTCCGTCGCAGGACCCGGCGTCCGCACGGCGACCGAGCCTGCGTTCATCGCCCGCGCGCCTCGCGCTGTATCACGTGCTGCTGCTCGCGGGAATCTTCGTCTTCTGGTATCTGATGACCGAACCGGGTCTCATTCCGCCGTTCTATTTCGACGATCCGACCAAGGCAAAATTCTTTTTCGGCCAGCCAATCGAAGTGTTCAAGCGCATCTGGGCCTGGTTTGCGGGCGGCAGCATCTACCTGCACCTCGGCGTGACGCTGCTCGAAACACTGCTCGCGTTTGCCATCGGCACGCTCCTGGGTCTGATCCTCGGGCTTTGGCTGGCGTTGGCGCCGACCGCGTCGATCCTGGCGGACCCCTACATCAAGGCGATGAACGCGATGCCGCGCGTGATCCTCGCGCCGATCTTCGCGGTGTGGTTCGGGCTTGGCATCACATCGAAAGTTGTCTTTGGCGTCACCCTGGTGTTCTTCATCGTCTTCTTCAACGTTTACCAGGGCGTCAAGGAAGTGAGCCCGGTCGTCCTTGCCAACGCGCGCATGCTCGGCGCGTCAGGACGGCAGCTTTTGCGTCATGTGTACCTTCCCTCCGCGACGAGCTGGGTCTTTTCCAGCCTGCACACGTCGGTCGGATTAGCCTTCGTCGGTGCGGTGGTCGGCGAATATCTCGGATCCGCGCGCGGCGTCGGGTATCTGATTCACCAAGCCGAAGGCGTATTCGACATCGACACGGTCTTCGCTGGCATCCTGGTGCTGACGATCTTCGCGCTGATACTCGATTTCGCCGTGACCAAGATCGAAAGCAAGCTTTTGGTGTGGCGGCCTGGGACTGCCGAGACGGAGGCGTTGTAGGCGCGACGTGGTGATTGCGAGGCCTAATGGCAGATTGACCCGAAATCCGCTGTTGCGCTATAATGGCAATCCAATCGCGGGGTGGAGCAGTCTGGCAGCTCGTCGGGCTCATAACCCGAAGGTCACAGGTTCAAATCCTCATAACCCGAAGGTCACAGGTTCAAATCCTGTCCCCGCAACCAATTCAATCAACGGCTTGCCTTCGGGTGAGCCGTTTTTGTTTTTGCTCGGGTAACGCGGGGGTAACGTGGAATACGAGTTGGGCTTTAGATACGAGGGGGTCGAACGCAACAACAACGGGGCTACGGCTCCTTGGCCATAGCCCCGTCCGTCGTTACTTCGTCACGCTGACCCGCAGCTCCTCGCGCCCGGCACTGCGGTACATCTCCAGGTCAATGCCAGAAAGTTCGGGCACGCGCTTGTAATCGACGTTGCCCGTTTTCCAGAACCGCGACACGCTCAAGCCGAAGCCTTTTTCGGATGAGTGCTGCGCGAGGCCGATCAGCTTGGCCTTCGCCTCATCGAGTCGGCTCGTCGCAGCGTCGGCCTCGGTCTTAAGCGCGAGGAAAACCTCGGCTGCTGACTGCCACTCCGCGTCGGTCCTGATGACGACGTCCCGATCGGTTAGAGCCGGCGGCCGATCTTCGTTCACAAACTGCACGAACGTTGCCCACTCGCTGCGGATGGTGTCCCAAACCTCGGGCTCCGGCTTCTGCTCGAGGAGAATGCCTTCGTCGTTCGCATAGACGAATAGGTGCGCGAGATCGGCCTGGCTGACCAGCAGCTGGTGCTGCAACTGCCAGTAGATGTCGACTGGTATTCGCCCGGCCTTTGCTTCATTCAGGATCCTCGAATACTTGGATTTCGGGCATTTCACTTCAAGCACAAGCCCGCCGTCGAGCGTGATGCCGTCGAGCGACGCGCTGTACTCGCCGTCCACGAGGACGAGCGGCTGCATGACGTAGCCGGTGAGCTTCTCATACGCCTCCCGAGCCAAAGGCTCAGTTGCCGTACCGTGTGCCATCGCCGCCGTGACGTCCGCCTGCGGCGCGCGTCCTGTTTTTATTTCCCAGAACTGGTGCGGCGTGGTCCACGGCGACAGACCGAGCACGACTGGCGTCTCTGAAGCGTTTCGGTACTTCGCACGGTGAGCGTGCCACTCCGGGCTGCCTTGGACGACTTTGACGATCGTGCTCATGCCACCCTCCGCTTCTTCGCTTAGTCGCGGACGGCGCTGGGTGAAGTCGGTGCCGTCGTGGGTTCGCGCATGCGATTTGGCTATCTCCTTAGCGTAGTTACAAATGAGAACGGCGCCTCGCGGCGCCGCCGGTAGATCGCGCCTATCTCAGCGCGAATTCACTCGTTCTACGCCCAACAGCAACGGTAAGCATGCTTCGCTGGGACCTACGAAGCAGAACCGAAGTGGGGTAGGTGGGTGGAGTGGGAGAGGGGAGGCTATGTCGCGCGGGGCTTCACCAAAAAAATTGCAAAATTTTCTGGAAGAACCACCACTGGCTCACACCGGTCCCGCGCATTCGTGTCGAAGTGGCTGCTTACCTACTGGGTGCGGCCATTCGGCCAGCCCGGGACAGTGGCCGTCACCGGCCACAACCGGTCAGTGACGATATTTCCCCAAAGCAGACCGTCGCGATCCGTATCCGGCGCGTTTCGATTCAAGCGATCTTAGCGCTACCCGCATTGTCGCGGCGACCTGAAGATCATCGCCGCCATCGAAGAGCCTGCGGTGATTGTCAGGGATACTCACGCACCTGGGCTTGCCTATGCGCGCCACCGCGTTCACCGGCGCGGCCGCTGGCGCTGTTCCAGGCGGGCCTGATCCTCAAGGCAAAAGCGGTTCTGCAATGCCCTGACGATCCCACGCGGCCCGCGCTCGCGTGTAGCGGTCAGACAGTGTCGAAGCGATTCGGGCCGATACAGGGCTCAAATAATCACCGCGAGAGGGAAATTTTCACAAAACACCGCGCCATTGACCGCTACGTCGGGCCGGCGATATAGTCGCAGACGGGGAAAAGGTGGTTTCAAATTCCTATCCCCTGGATGTTGCACCAAGTTCAAGCATTCCGGAGGCCGAGTTCGGCGCTCCATTTCACGGGGTACGCCTAGATGAAGAAGACGACAGGAAAAGCAGTGAAAAATGCTTTGCGCGGCATGTCCGCGTTGGCATTGTCCTTGACGGTTATGTTGGGGACGTCCGTGCACGCGAGAGCCGATGAGGCTGATGCCAAGAAGATCCTCAAGGCCATGTCCGATTATCTGGCGGCGCAGAAGGCGATCTCGTTCAAATACGACGCCACCCTCGAGGTCGTCACCAAAGATGAACAAAAACTCGCACTGGTGAGTTCAGGGGCCGTGACACTTAACCGGCCTGATAAGATCCGTGTCGTGCGTGCCGGCGGGTTTGCCGATGTCGAGACTTCTTTTGACGGGAAAACATTGACCTTGCTGGGCAAGAACCGGAACATGTACGCACAACGGGATATACCGGGCACGATTGATAACCTGGTCGATGTGTTGCGGACGACATATCACCGGCACCTCCCTGCCGCGAACCTGCTGTTGTCGAATTCCTACGACGAGCTGATGCGTGATGTCGTCGACGTAAAGGACCTTGGCAGTGGCGTCATCGGCGGCGTTGAGTGCGATTACCTGGCTCTTCGAAAAAAGGAAGTTGATTGGCAGATCTGGATCGCACAAGGGAAACGTCCCTATCCTTGTCGGTATAGCATCGCCACGAAGGACCTTGCCGGCCAACCTCAATACATCATTCAGATCAGGGATTGGAAAACTGGAAATGAGGTTGCAGCCACTGATTTCAGCTTCAAGAACAGAACCAAGGCGAAAGAGGTCGAGCTAGGAAAGCTTGAGGGCACAGATGACTTGCCCGCGAATTTTAAGATTGGAGAATCCAAATGATCATGTTGAAACGACTCGCTTTCTTCGTAATTGTCGGAATCATCGTCGTTGGCGGATCCGAGATCGGCGGGCGGTTGGCGATCCCCGGGGTCCACAGTGTGATCCCGACGGCCGAAGCCGAGGTCGGGCGCCCACTCACGCCAGTGAGCGTAGCTGGCGTGGCGCGACGTCAGGATAGGCGTGACTAACGGTTAGTCTGAGGATAGGAGATCCAACGCCCCTTCCGCAAGGTATTGCGGGTATTCTGGATCGTTACAGGACGGCGTCAGCAGTCGTCACGCGGGAACGGCGTGCTGATGAAGCCTGAAAACCGCCCCCGAATCACCCGCCAAGTCGTGTCGTGGGTCACCGAGGGATAGTAAATCCAATGCCCCGGGACGTGACTGTCACTCGCCGCCGTCACTTGCGGCTGTCAACGCCTTGACGGCAACCGCTGCCACCAGCGCGGTAACCAGCACGCCACACACGCCAATAAATATCGCGAGCACGCGCGGAAGCAGTGACTTGGGCGCAAGATCACCGTAGCCGATCGTCAGACCTGAGACGAAGGCAAAATAGATCGACTCCTGCACCGACCAGCCTTCTATTCGGCCGACAACCAAGCCGGCCGCGACGATCAGTCCGAGCAACCCCGACAGGATTGGCCATACCACACTCAATCCAGCGAACAGTCCGGTAAGGAACTTCCTTCTCAACTTGCGCGAAGCCAAGTGCCTCCGAAGTTGCGACATAGTACAACGGTGCGCGGACGCAAGCTGCCTTCACCGACTGCTTTTCGGAATCACATAGTCTGCAACGGGTCGAGAGCAGTCAGTGATGAATTGACCGCTTTCGGTACCTTCTACGAGACGACGAAAGGTTAAGCAGCCCGAAGAATGGTGCTACGGCTGTGTCGGGCGAGCTTTACACTCATTGCACGCACGATCACGGCGCGACCACGATCAGACTTCGTCCCCGACGAGCGATGATGAGACCTCGCATCCGCTATTTCGCCTATGGCTCCAATATGCTGACGGCTCGGCTGCGCGAGCGTGCACCCTCCGCTACCGCGATCGGAATCGGCCAACTCGAGGGCCATGTGCTTCGATGGGACAAGCGCAGTTGGCGGACGGGTCCGGCAAATGCGACGCCGAATTTACGGGCCAACGATCGGACGTCGTTTGGGGAGTCGTATTCGAGCTGGACCCAGAAGAGAAACCGGCGCTCGACATGGCCGAAGGCCTCGGGGCCGGCTACATGGAGAAGGCGGTAAACATATTGACGGAAGCTGGGCCACTCACCGCCGTCACGTACTTCGCAATCGACAAGGACGCATCGCTTCGCCCTTACCATTGGTACAAGGCACTCGTCATTGCTGGTGCGCGCGAGCATGGTCTGCCATCGAGCTACCGCAGCCGCCTCGAGCTTGTCATTACAGTTTCCGACCTTGATCCCGCGCGGGCCAGCGTGCACAACACGCTCGGGACGCGAGCAACGCCGCGCTAAGGGGTCACCCGGTATAGCGCTGAGAGCCAGATGCCTCGTAGCTTGCATCTGGACTCGATCTTCGAGCGTGCTAGCTCATTGGGTCGACCGCTCGCTTCCGAGAGAAGCCTGGAAGTCCGCTACGGGTCGACTGCCGTCGTTCAGGCGGTTTGTCTGAGCGGTAGCCAAAGAGCGCGCCGCCGCCACCCAAGGATGGCTACGTTGCACGGCCTTCCGGATGGCGCGCAAGGCTAAACGACGGCATGAACGCAATTGGGGAATTTGAACTCCCGGGGAAACCGGCCGTGGACTCCGTCCGAACAGCGGCTCTGGCGGTCGATGCAGTAATTTTTCCGGTGAGGTCCCCGCACGTTCTGGCGTCTTTGAGGACA